>NZ_JBHZRZ010000008.1:0-198354 GCF_043642145.1 Alteromonas gracilis | reverse complement strand
TGATGACCCATTGTGGATGGGATGGTGTTATCAATCGTGTAAGGTGAATGCTGATCCCCCGTTTATGGGGTAGAGCCAGTGACCCGTATGGTGACCCCGTAAGACTCTTTAGTTCTATATTTCGTGGATTTTTTAGAAAGGAAATGCTTGTATGTCAAGCCACTCAAGGGTGAGAGATAAGTTGGTCGGTGTGAGAGGATTTGAACCTCCGACCCCTGACACCCCATGACAGTGCGCTACCAGGCTGCGCTACACACCGACCGAAAGAGCCGACAAGTCTACTTAATTTCAAAGACTTTGCAATGTAAAAAAACCAAATAACCGCCTAAACGATTATTTGGTAATCAAAACTTGTTTTAAATGTTCTTTTTACAGCTTGTCAGCAGCTACATCTCTGATTTCAGGCCACTCTTCATTAGCTTCATCAATGTGAGTCGGAATGTTCTTTGCCCATGCTTTATATACGCTTTCATCTTTGTTTACGTAAAGTACGCCATCAACAATTTCAAACGCCTTGCCATTTATTTCGAATTTTTTGCCAAACGTTGCGCCGTAAGCACAAAAGCCGCCGTATGCTGGCGCATACTTGTCTGGGTTGCTTACAAACATGTCTCTATTTTTCTGCGATGAAAATCGGTAAATAGCGTCGTTGTGTACAGCGGTTATAGTCGCCTTACCCAATACAGGCTTTCCTTCGGTAAAGTAGGCTACTGCGTCGTGTCCTGCTAAAATAATACCGTTTTCGTCTGTTTCAGTATCAACACCAGCGAATGCCGCACCACTAGCAATGAGTGATACTGCGAATAAACTGCTTTTTATAAATGCTCTCATGATATTTCTTCTCCACATGGGTATTTCGCGTGTTTGCACACAAATTCTGTAAAAGTTCGAAGAAAATGGTACGCGCTTCGGTCTTATACAAACATGTTCAAAACGCTTAAATACTTGTCTCAAACACCATGAAAAATTTAGAAAGCCTTTTTGATAAGCTTCAAATAACAACCAACGTATTTCACAACGGGCAGTACTGCGGAAACTGGCACGTCGACACGTCTGGCACCGGCTTTATTAATTTTCATGCAATTACGCATGGGCAGTGCTATCTGCACTGTAGCGACGGTAACGTAATTTTATTAGAAAAAGGCGACATGGTTTTGCTACCCCTTGATAGCCCTCATCTGTTAAGCCCAACACAAAATCACACCAACAAAAATGCCAGCGCAGGCTCTATTCCCATTGGCAAGGAACTAGCAGCTGATGGCCCAGTGCTACTTTGCGGCTACTTTGAATATCAGCACCCGTTGATGGGTGTAATTGCCAAAGAACTACCAGAGTATTGGGTAATAAAAAAAGTGTCTGAGGAAAGTCGCGTGCTGCATGAAAGCTTACAGTTGCTTATCAGCGCGTCGCTAGAAGTGTCAGATTCGGTTTTCACTTCGTCAGTTGTATTAAACAAAATAGCCGAGATCATCTTTTTGCTTATTGTGAAGCATTTAATGGGCACATATTCTTCAACCATAGGCGCGTTGCTGAACCCTGCTATAGCACATAGCCTGCAAGTACTTCATAACGCCCCAGAGAAACACTGGAGCGTTGATATGCTGGCTAGTATTGCGAATATGTCTAAGTCTAACTATGCCGCAAAATTTAAAGCCTGTGCCGGCGTCACCCCAATCAAATATTTAACGCAATGGCGGCTACGCTGCGCCAGCAATGATTTAAGTCAAAGTAGCCAGCCAATAATCACTATTGCCAATAAATACGGGTATGAAACCGAAGCCTCTTTTTCAAAAGCATTTAAAAGAGAGCTGGGGGTATCCCCCTCTCAAAAACGCGTATTGGCTAAGCCAGCGTAACGTAGCAAACGGTGGTAACCACTAACGCCACTAAAACGTTAAGCATAATGCCTTCTCTGGCCATGGTTTTAATATCAAACTTTTCAGTTGAATAAGCAATGGCATTAGGGGCTGTTGCAACAGGCAGCATAAAGGCACAGCTAGCGCTAATGGCAGCGGGTATCATTAACAGTTTAGGGTCTACGCCCACTGCCAAGCCCGCGGCAGCCAGTATTGGCATAAGCAGTGTTGATGTAGCAGTGTTCGATGTAATTTCGGTAAGAAATGTGACGAATAAGCAAATGCTAAGCACTAAGAAGATAACAGGCAGCGTAGACAAGCCGGTTAGCCAAGTTCCCATAAGCACACTTAAACCCGACTCCATAAATGCTTTGGCAATACAAATACCACCTGCAAATAAAAGAAGCATGCCCCATGGAATATCGTTTGCCGTTTTCCAATCTAGTAGCTTGTCGTTGTTGCCTTTAGTATCTACCTTTCCGTTGTCATTACCGCTATTGGTTAAGAACATAGCGGCAACACCTGCTACCGCAATGGTGCTGTCGCTTATGGTACTTACGCCTATCCATGCGGTCCAAAAAGGCCTAAAAATCCAAGCCAAGGCTACGGTTCCAAATATGGCTAGCACTCGCTTTTCAGCTTTTGTCCATGTGCTAGGCTCAGGTAAATCAATATTACCCACTTGTTTAATACCTCGCGCTAACCACAATGCCATTATGGGCACGCCAATAATTACTATAGGTATGCCCGTTTTCATCCATTCTATAAAGCTGTATTCAACGCCCTGCGTTTCTTCATAAACACTCATAAAAATGATGTTCGGTGGCGTGCCAATTGGTGTTCCTACCCCGCCTAAACTTGCAGAATAAGCAATACCAAGAATAAGCGCTACGCCAAAGCGTGGGTTGTCTACGGCGTTAATAATGGCAATAGCCATGGGCAGCATCATTAATACGGTAGCTGTGTTGCTAATCCACATGCTAAGCACGGCCGTGGTTAACATGAAACCCAGCACCAGTTTAAGTGGGCTTCCACTGCCCGTTACTCGTAGCATGTAAATGGCAAAGCGCTTGTGTAAATTGGCGCGCTCTAATGCTTTTGACAGCATAAATGCTGCCATTAATAGAATAATAACGTGGCTACCCAGTGAGGATGCCGCTTCACTGTGAGAAAGCACGCCAAATAAGGGAAAAAGCGCAAATGGCAGAATAGATGTGGCTGGTATGGGAAGCGCTTCTGTTACCCAAAGCACAGCAACAAACAAGGTTATTGCCGCAGTAAATATGATGTCGCTGGGCTGATCAACTGCCCATAAACCTAAGCCGCTTGCTACAGAAGCGATAAATGCAAACAGAATAATACTGTTCTTTCGCGTCGGCCTTCGTTGTTGAATTTCTGATGAAGATTGAGGGTTTGTGTGCATTGCGCTTCCCGTTACTGATAGCTTTATTATAAGTGCTAGGTTTTTACCCCTAATTTGCTTTCTTATATTTTCTATCAGTAAATAGCGGGAAACGCACGAGGCTTTTTTCAAATAAGCTACTTTTTCTTAAGCAGTTTTTTGCTATTTGCTTTCATCATCTGACGAAATACGGCTAGCTACCGCCCCCGCTTGGCCTTTATATTTTGCATCTACCCTAGCGTTGTAAGGTTTCTCAGCAGGCGCTGAAAGTACTTCAAAGCTAAGTGCGCCAATTTTCATTTTAGGGCGAAGTGCCAGCGGCAATTTTCCGCTGTTGTAAAACTCAAGTACGATGTTGCCCGACCAACCTGGGTCAATTCTATGCGCGGTCACATGCACCATTAGACCTAGACGAGCCAATGAAGAGCGCCCGTCTAACCAACCCACAATGTTGTCTGGCAATGTTACCGACTCATGGGTAATGGCAAGTGCTAGTTCACCGGGGTGTAAGAAGAAAGCCTTACCTTCTTCTAACTCAATTTCATCGCTCATTACATGATCAAGTGCTTCTTGCACTTGCGCTTTTGGCCCACTTAAATCGATAAATGGCGCTTGATGATCTTCAAACACACGAAATTTATTACCCAAGCGAATATCTACTGTTACACCGCTTATTTGGTCGTAATTCGGTGTAGGCTCAATTTTAATTTTTCCATCTTGTAGATGTTGGTAGATATCGCGGTCGCACAAGCGCATGGTGTATTCCTCTTTTCAGTAGGCCGCTATTATGCGGATGTCCCCCTTACCATTCAACTGCTCAAAGGCTTGTTTTATAGGCTTTTGCACAATTTCCCTGCGCTTTCGCAAAATTTAAATAAAAACAGCCTTGCAACAAGGTATTTTCTATTCGCTATCTGTTTAAAAATTCACGTTTCGCATTTTACAAAACATGCTTGGCTTTAATCTTTACCAACTATGCCAATTGGGTCGCCTTTAATATGTTTAACTGCCCCTTTGCGTGGCTCAACGGTAAGGGCTAATTGCATAGACAGGGCTCGTGCTGCCTCGCGATAACTTTCGCTCAAATCACTTTCGGGCGAGGAAATTAATAAAGGCGTTCCCGCATCACCATGCTCGCGAATATGAATATCAAGCGGAAGCTGGCCTAAAAGCGGCAAACCGTGCCGCTCGGCAAGCGCCTCGCCCCCGTCTTTTGAAAACACGTAATCTTTGGTGCCACAGGCTCTGCACTGGTAGTAACTCATGTTTTCAATAAGCCCAAGCACCGGCACGTTCACTTTTTCAAACATGCTTATGCCTTTTTGGGCGTCGGCTAGCGCTAGGTCTTGTGGCGTGGTTACCACTATCGAAGCTGTAAGCGGCACTTGCTGGGCCATTGTTAACTGAATGTCACCGGTCCCTGGCGGCATATCTACAATTAGGTAGTCCAGCACGGGCCATAAGGTTTCATCTAATAACTGCTTTAATGCCCTGCTTGCCATTGGCCCTCGCCATACAGCCGCATCTTCTTGCGGTACTAAGTACCCTATCGAGTTCGCCACAAGCCCATGCGCCATAAGTGGCTGCATGTGTTTGTTGTCTTCACTTTCAGGGTGCGCGTCGGGGTTACCCAACATAATTGGAATGGATGGCCCATAAATATCGGCATCTAAAATACCTACTTTCGCGCCTTCTTGCATAAGCGCAAACGCAAGGTTAATACTGGTTGTCGACTTACCTACGCCGCCTTTTCCCGAGGCAACCGCGATAATGTTTTTGATGTTAGTTACAGGTGCGACCTCGGTTTCACCACTTACCACATTTTGTTTAAACGTAAGCTGGTCAGCATTCAGCTTCCCTTTTAGCTGTTTTAGCACTTCCTTTTTAAGCGCATCTAATTGGGTGGCAATACAAAATGGCAAAGTAACCGTAACACTAGCATCTTCATTCTTGGGCTGGCTAAAAGCACACCAAAGCAAGGTATCTTCTAAACTTAAGCTAAAATACTTGGCCAAAATTGCAGCAACTTCTTTGGTTGCCGGCTCTGCTTTACGAGAAAAGAACATAAAATGCCTTACCGGTTGTAGAATTGTGTGAATTACGTAATGCAAAAAACGCGGTTTTCCGCTAGTATTTGCAGCCATTTTGAAACGCAAAGAATCAATAACGTCATTATGTCAGAAAAACGCCGAATTCTGGTAACCAGTGCGTTGCCATACGCAAATGGCTCTATTCACTTAGGTCATTTGCTAGAACACATTCAAACCGACATCTGGACTCGTTTTCAGCGCCTTCGCGGAAACGAATGTTACAGTGTTTGCGCCGACGATGCACACGGTACGCCGGTTATGCTTAAAGCCCAAGAGCTAGGCATTACACCAGAAGAAATGGTGGCAAGAACGCGTGCTGAACATCACCAAGACCTTGTTGATTTTCACGTAGATTACGACAACTACTATGTTACTCATTCGCCAGAAAACAAGGCGCTGTGTGAAGAAATTTACACGCGTTTGGATAACGCGGGTTACATTAGCAAGCGTACTATCAACCAGCTGTTCGACCCTGAAAAAGAAATGTTCCTACCGGATCGTTTTGTCAAGGGTTCGTGCCCTAGCTGTGGCGCAGAAGACCAAAACGGCGACAGCTGTGACGTGTGTGGCGCAACTTACAGCCCAACTGAAGTTAAAAACCCGCGCAGCGTTGTTTCTGGTGCTACACCGGTACTGCGTGAATCTGAGCACTTCTTCTTCGACCTGCCAAAATTTGAAGGTATGTTAAAAGAGTGGATCCGCTCTGGTGCCCTTCAAGAAGAAATGGCAAACAAGCTACAAGAGTGGTTCACTGAAGGTCTTCAACAGTGGGACATTAGCCGTGATGCGCCGTATTTCGGCTTTGAAATTCCAGGTGCGCCAAACAAGTTCTTCTACGTATGGGTAGATGCGCCTGTCGGTTACATGGCAAGTTTCAAAAACTTCTGCGACCAAAACAATCTTGAGTTCGACGACTTCTGGAAAGCCGACTCAGACGCAGAACTTTATCACTTTATCGGTAAAGACATTACGTACTTCCACTGCCTATTCTGGCCTGCCATGTTAGAAGGCGCGGGATACCGCAAGCCTACTGGCGTGAACATTCACGGTTTTGTTACCGTAAACGGTGCGAAGATGTCAAAGTCTCGCGGTACTTTCATTAAGGGCCGTACCTACCTTGACCATCTGAACCCAGAATATCTGCGTTACTACTTTGCGTCTAAGTTAGGCGACGGTGTAACTGACATCGACCTTAACTTTACTGACTTCGCACAAAAAGTGAACTCAGACTTAGTAGGTAAAGTGGTTAACATCGCAAGCCGCTGTGCAAGCTTTATCACTAAGCGTTTCGACGGAAAGCTATCTGACAATGTGATAGAGCCAGAACTTATTGCAGAGTTCCAAAACGCATCAGAAAGCATTGCCGCACTTTTCGAAAAGCGTAAGTATCACCAGGCTGTGCGCGAAATTATGGCCCTTGCTGATAAAGCAAACCAGTTTATCGACAACAACGCACCTTGGGTAACCATTAAAGACGAAACTAAGCAGCAGTTCACACACGATGTATGCTCGCTAGGTATCAACATGTTCCGTCTGTTGGTTATTTACTTAAAGCCTGTGCTTCCTGTACTTGCAGAAAAAGCAGAAGAATTCTTAAACGATAAGTTCGACTGGAATTCACTGCAAACCCTATTGAAAGGCCACGCCATCAACAAATTTAAGCCGATGATGCAGCGTGTAGAAATGGAGAAAATCGACGCCATGGTTGAAGATTCAAAAGAAAGCCTAGCGCCAGCAGCACCGGCTATCGACCCAGACAGCCCACTTGCTAAAGACCCTATCAGCGACACTATTTCATTTGATGAGTTCGCGAAGGTTGATTTGCGTATTGCGCGTATTGCAAAAGCCGAACACGTTGAAAAAGCTGATAAGCTTCTACGTTTAGAGCTAGATTTAGGCGGCGAAACCAAACAAGTGTTTGCAGGCATTAAGTCAGCTTATTCACCTGAAGCGCTAATTGGTAAACACACGGTAATGGTAGCGAACCTAGCCCCTCGTAAAATGCGCTTTGGTTTAAGCGAAGGCATGGTATTGGCGGCTGGCCCAGGTGGCGACGAGCTATATATCCTTGAGCCGCACGAAGGCGCGAAACCTGGTATGCGCGTTAAGTAATAATATTCGCCAATAGCAGCAACCTGCATTTTGGCGTAGCTCATTACAAAAAAGCCATATGAAACCCTAAAGGTTCATATGGCTTTTTAGTTTCTACTGCTGTGCTCTACCGTTTTGCAAAACGTTAACGTTTTAACGCGTAAACGCCATCAACTTCGATTCAATATCCGTACTTATCAACGATACTTTCTTTCCATTTTCAGCAACATTACCAGCTAGAGCATCTGCGCGATGCGAAACGCTTTGAATTTTGTCAATGTTGCGGTTGATATCGTTAACGGTTGTACTTTGCTGAGCCACAGCTGCAGCATTTTGGTGTCCAAGCGAAACGAGTTGATTCACAGACTGGGTTATTGTGTTGAACCCATCCTTCACTGACGATGCGGTTTCCATGCTGTCTTTCATTTTAGCTTGGCTAGACTGAATAGACGCAACGGCTCGCTTAGCGCTTTCTTGCAGCTTAGTGATCATGTCATTTATTTCCGCTGTAGATGTTTGCGTGCGCCCTGCCAATGTTCTCACCTCATCGGCCACTACAGCAAAGCCCCGTCCTTGCTCGCCAGCGCGGGCAGCTTCAATTGCCGCATTAAGTGCAAGAAGGTTAGTTTGCTCTGCTATTGCTCCAATAACATTAACCACGTTTTCTATAGCGTCTGAATCAACCGCTAGGTTGTTAATCACGGCAACTGCATTTTCAATTTCACTGTTTAATAATGAAAGCGTGTTAACGGCTTGAGTAATCTGCTTCACGCCAGCGTTTGAATCTTTTTCCACTTTTGAAACGATGGAAGCGACCTCTTCAGCCCCCGAAGACACCTCTTCTAAAGAATATGAAAGCTCATTAACTGCAGAGGCTATCATGGTGACTTCGGTGTTTTGTTCCTCGGTCGCTTGCTTGCTTGCTCTGCTGGTAGATTCTAATTCTGCTGCTGCACTAGCAAGTTCACTGGCTGAGTTATCAACTGAAACAATGGCGTCTCTAACCTTACTTACGAAAATATTAAAATTTTCGACGAAGGTGGACATTTCGTCTCCGCCATCATCATTTAACTTAGCTCTTAAATCACCGCTGCCGCTTGCAATATCTATCAATGCGTTATTGATATTCATGATGGGTGTCGTGATAGAGCGAATAACCAATAAGACCAATGCCCCAACTACCCCTAAAATCAAAATAAATAAGGCAAGGTTCTTCGATAGTTCTGACCAATACTCTTCGTTAACATCGTCAACGTAAGCACCCGTGCCAACTACCCATCCCCACGGCTTAAACCCTCTTAAATAGGAAAACTTGGGTAATGGCTCTGTCCCACCAGGCTTAATGAAATAATACTCGAATTTCCCTTCACCAAGATTTTTACCAATTCGTGCAAATTCTACGTAAATTTTCGACCCAAGAGAGTCTTCAAAACTAGATACATTTGTACCGTCTAGCTCAGGTTTTAAAGGGTGCATTACCATGTTAACGTTATAGTCGGTAATCCAAAAATAGTTGGTATCGTCATACCGCAACTTTTTAATTGCAGCCTTCGCCATGTTTTGCGCTTGCTCTGTTGATAGTTCACCAGACACTTCTAAGCCATGAAAGTAAGTAAGCACACTGTGAGCAACCGCTGTTAGGTTTTGATTCTTTTCATTTTTTGCTGCGTACATGTTTGTCTCAAGCTGTTCCATTGAAGACAGCATGATTAAAACAAACGCAAGCATTGACAGCACCAACACGCTCCATAGGCGATATTTTATTCTAAATTGGCGTAAATAGGGCATTAGAGACTCCGAACAAACTAAGTATCAGCCATCTGAGTAGGCATTGCACTACTCGTTGCTATGGTGAGTAATTTCCAGTCGTTCTGCTATTTTTGTTTATCAGAAAAACGTAAACACTCACCCCCTTTCAGAGGACCTTTTGTGCTTAGAGGTAAACGCATTAGCGTCTAGTGCTGAAAATTGAGGCTTTAGTTTGCGTTTTCGCGAACTAGCGGTCATGTGGATGACACGCTTTTTGCCACAATCACACACAGCGAACCACAGCACAGCAGGAAAGCTGAAAGGCATTTTGAAGCTTAGCAGCGCTTTGCCAAATCTGCAGAAAAAAGTGATGTTAAATGAAAGGCATGCTACTAATTGACTATAAGTACCTTTGAATTCTTTGGCCTTACGCCAGGTTAACTCATTTTGAGTGCTACCATCTCAGTGTGACCAGATTTTATGACAAGGCTTATTTGATGAAAGAAGCCTTGTTCAATTATAAAAAAAGCGCTGTTAGCAGGCTTAGGCTTATGGCGCTTTAACATTTACCTGTGCGTTGGGCTGAAGGCGTTCAGCGCCGCGCACAATAATGCGATCGCCGGCCTTAATATCACCTTCTACTACCACCCAGTCACCATCGGCAAACTTTACATTCACCGACACCTGCTCTGCTTGTTGCGCTTCATTAACGCGATACACAAAAGTCTGAGCGCCCCGGATTACTAGTGCGTCACGCGGCACGGCTGGCTCGTCACTTGAGGGCGCTTTAGGCACAGCAACGGTCACAGCATCGCCAACCAGCAAGGCGGTACTATTTGCATTTATACGCACTTCTATCATACGTGAATTGCGGTCGCCTATCGGCACCACATAGCGAACTGGTAGGGTTAACGTTTCATCGCGATACGCGACTTCTAATGATGTGCCTTGAGTTATATGGTGTTGGTACTGAATTGGCGTTGGCAGAACAATATCTTTATGTTGTGTATCTACTAGTCTCACTAGCGGATCGCCAACGCGAATAAACTCACCTACGTGGGCGTGACGTGCAGCTAACACCCCGTCAAAAGGCGCTTTAATGGCCGTATCTGCAAGTAAGCGTTTAGCTTCGCTAAGATTGGTTTGCGCCAATACAATTTGTTGTTCGAGTATCTCTGCATTCGCTCGCTCTCGCTCAAGCTGCGTTTTAGAGGCATTGTCTTGACTTGCCAGCACACGAAAGCGCTCAACCTCTGAGCGGCGAAACACAAGGTCTGCACGTAAACTTGCCAATTCAGCAGCCGCACGCTGCACTTGCCAGTCCATGCGGTCGCGTTTCAATTGCGCAATAACCTGACCTTTTTTTACCACCTCTCCCACTAATAAAATATCTTCCAACTGCCCGTCTACCTCTGCAGACAACACGGCATCTTGCAAAGACACCACTTCGCCTTTTAACGCGATAGTCGGTGCCATTTTGCGCATCTCAAGCTCATATACTTCAACATCTGCGGGCGGCATTTGCATCGCTTGTATGTTGATTGATGCTAGGAGCGTGATGCTCATCCCCAAGACTGTGAATAGTTGTCTCAACACTTAGGCCCTCGTACGGTGGAAAGAGAATTGCAAAGAAAATTGCAACAAGCACGGTAATAAGATTAAGGTAAATACGGTTGACACCGACATGCCACCAACAATTACTGCCGCCATACCGCGATAAATATCACTGCCGTCCCCAGGGAATAACAACAGTGGTAGCATGCCGAATAGGCTGGTTAAGGTACTCATAAATATGGGCCGCAAGCGAATACAAAGCGCGTTACGGACAGCCTCTTCTACGGCCAATCCTGCTGCTAAGCCATCGCGGGTTTGTGATACCAGCAAAATAGCATTATTTACCACTAAGCCAAGTAAAATAATAAACCCTATCATGCCAAGCAAATCTAATGGCTGAGGGTTAAACAGTGCCATCAGGCGCAGCGCAAGCACGCCACCAACGCAGGCCAGCGGCAACGCGATACACACTTGCACTGCTGCTTTAAGCGACTTAAACAAACCCGCCATAATTAAAAGCAAGAGCAATAATGCCATAACAAAATTCAAACTTAAGGTAGAAATAGCGCGGGCTAAATCTTCTGCGCTACCACGGTATTTTATTTGCGCATCAGCGGGAAGTTGAGCGCGCAACGCCGGTTCAACTTGCACCTTTAACTCGTTGATGAGCCCTTCCAGCGACATGCCTTCAGGCGGGTTAATATTTAATGTATAACCCCGTTTGCGATTAGTACGCGCAATGGCACTGGGTGCCAACACCGTGTCTATTTCCACCAGCTCCGCCAGTGGCACAACCCCTCCTTTTGGGGTCATTACCGGTAAATCAGCTAACTTCTCCGGTGTGTTAAAGCGTGTGGTTTTAAGGTAAATATCTAAGCGTTTAGCGCCGTCGAAATACTCCCCCATCCATATGCCTTGACCTAGCTCAGAAATCACGACTGCTAAATCTTCACGTCGCCATCCCACTTCTTTTAGACGACTATCATTGGGAATAAAGCGCAATTCGGTAGAATCTGAAAACGGATCGGGCTCGGGGTTGGCGGTGGCACCTGGTATCATCTGCATCACCATGCCCATACCAGCCATAGCGGCTTGTTTTACTGCGTCTAAATCGGTACTGGTCATTTCTAAGCGCACGCTATTGGAATCGTTAAAGCCGCCAAACAAACTTCGACGCATAGAAAAACCAAACATATCGGGAATACCGCTGATTATTTCCATTTGAATTGTCTGTTGAAGCTTATTTAAATCTGTGCCGTCTTCGCCATTGAGTGCCAGCCAACCGCCTGAACCTCCGGGGAAAGACCAAAAGAAATAATCGCGCACAGCAGGTTGCTTCTCACCGGTTAAATGCGGCTCCAAACGCTTACCGATCACTTGCGCAATTTCGCGATCGGCCGTTGCGACATTTGTGCCTGGCGGAAAGAACAAGAAGCTGTCGACAGTATCCCGTTTTACGGGAGGTAAATAGTTACTATCGGGCCATAAGGTTATCGTTAAAGTAATGGGAATAACCATAAGGCTTACTATCCACATTAGCCGTTTTGCCTGCGAATTAGTTAAACGCATTAACCCATCGGCAAGTGCTTCCCCGCGCTTAGGGTCGGTAGTCAGTGCAGAAGCGTGTTTGCCTTCAAGAAAGTACCTGGCCCCAGTAGGTAGTAGCGTTACCGCAACCACCAAAGATACGCTGATCCCTATGGCAATCGTCAAAGCCAAATCAGCAAACATCTGCCCTTCAGCATCTTCTAAAAACATGATGGGCACAAAGATAGCAACGGTGGTTGCCGTAGACGCCAACAAAGCCCCCCACACTTGTGTTGCGCCTTTATCGCTAGCAACGCTGATATCTTCGCCGCGCTCTCGAAGACGTACTATATTTTCCAACACAACAATGGCGGCATCGAGCACCATTCCCGAAGCAAAGGCTAAACCAGCCAGCGAGATAACATTGAGCGAACGCCCAGTTAACCCCAAAATAATAAACGTTGCTAACAGCGATACGGGGATCGCGATGGCGATGAGCAGTGTTGCCCGCCATTTACGTAAAAACAGCCATAACACGGTAACAGCAAACAGCATTCCTAGTACTAAATTGCTACCTAACAACCCCATTGAGCGCTTGATATAACGGCCGGGATCAAATGAATACTGGGCCTTCAAACCGCGCGTTGCAAACACGGTGTCATTCAATTCTTCCATTTTCTGTTTAACACCATCGAGTGCTTTTAATACATTGGCGTCATTGGTCTTTGAAACCGCTAGACGAAACGCGGGGTTGCCGTTTTGATAAATAAAACCGCCAACTCTACCTGGGCCAATTTCAATTTTAGCGATATCAGCGAGCTTAATTTCAATGCCATCGCGCTCTTCTAAAATCAATGAGGCAAGCTCGTCCACATCGTAACGGCCCTCGAAGCGCACCGTGTATTGTTTTCGGCCCACGTCCACAAAACCGCTAGACATGTCCTGCGAACGGCCAATTGCATTCGGCACACGGGCGATATCAATACCTAGCTCAGCGGCACGGAAAATATCAAAGATGATTTGCAACTGTTCGCCATCGCCCCAGCTACCGTCGTCAAACTCTATACGCGAAACCCCGTATAATGCCTGTAACTCGGGCAAAATTTGGTCGCGAATAAACTTGCTGTTGGCTTGCTTTTGTTTATCGCTGACCGACGGGTCATTTTGAATAAAATAGTCAATTAAGGTGTCGTTTGCGTCGCCCCACTCTCCCATCATAATTTGCGGTCGCTGAGCGTTCGCCGGTAAGGGGCGCAGCCGATTTAAGCGGCTAATCACATCAATTAATGCCCGCGTCATATCGGTCTCAAGGGCAAATTCTAGCTGCATAAAACCAAAGTCTGACATGCTCCAAGCGACCATATCGGCCATTCTTGGCGTACCCACTAACACTTCTTCAATGGGTACCGTAAGCTCAGATTCGATTTCAGCAGGTGAAGCGCCCGGCCACGAACTGATCACGGTGATCACCGGTTTCTCGATATTTGGCAACAACTGTGCTGGGATGCGGAATAATGAAACAACACCCAGCACAACCACCATAAGAGTAATAATAATGACGGTAGTTGGGTTGTTAATACTTTGGGTGGTTAGCTTCAAAACGTTCCCTATTTATATTTTTCATAGCCTCAATAGGCTTTGGTTTCGTCGATAGCGGCGTTATATATCTAAGGCGTGAGCTTTTCGTAAAGCTTTACGGCGTTAAATCCCTGCGCTTCAATTGGTTATGCGCCTTCAGGTAACCGGATGTTTGGATTAATGCGTCCTATGCAATCACCTTTTAACAGAATATCCGTTTTGAGTGCGCCTGCCCCCGCTAATGAAACTAGGCTTGCGCCTTGAATAAGCGCGTGCTGACTATCAATATCTGAAACGCTTGCCATCATACAAGCGAGCATTAAGTAAAAAGGGGAAGTAAAATGATAACGATAAGACGTTTTGCGCACGCCTCTTCCCTCTGTAGATATCGATTATTTTTTAATCATTGCAGATGAAGGAATATTTGTCTAGTGAGCGATATTGCTAACGCAGTGTTCGGTTTGCCGCTGATGTTCTGACACTTGCCCCCACCGCCGAAAAGCGCGGCTTCAACTGACGTTTAGGCTTAATTGCAGTCATAGGAACAACCCGTTTTTTCGCCAAAATAACGTAAACCGCGCTACACCAAGGCAGGTAAGAGGCTAGATAGTCTTGAAGTTTCACCGCCCCTTTCCACTTTTGCTGAAAAAACAGTGTTGAAAACAACACTTGGCGCTGCTCTACTATTTCAAACCCCAAAAGCTGTAGCCAGTCTTTAATACGATAAGGCGTAAAGAAGCGCGCATCATGCACAATATTGCCGCGTTTGACCGGTAAAAACTTCGCTATTCCAGCTAAACTAAGCGGGTTAAAGCCGCTAATAATCACGTAACCATTGTGGGTAATGGCGCGATCTACTTCCCTCAGTATCTCGTGAGGGTCTTGCGCAAAATCCAGCTCGTTAGCCAACAAAAAGCCATCAATGCTATTTTCAGCAAAAGGTAAGCAGTGCGACTGCCCTACTACCGTGTTACCGCTGCTTTTTTTTGTTTCAACGCTATCAACTGTTAAGGGCGGCTTCTGCGTACCTATCTCTTCGCCCTGGCTTGTTTTACATGTGATAACCGCACTGTTGTCGAATGTATTTTCATAAGGAACATGGTTGATGTGATGACGAATGGGACTTGTGTCTAGGTTTATCTCAGCACTAAGCGAACCAAGTTTAGCGAAGTGGTACCCAAATATACGCTCGGCATAATCACGACAAACAGAATTTACAGCATCACGAATTTGCTCGCCAGCAGGAAAGTCCCCCCAGTTAGTCGGGTAGCGAGGCGGTTTAGCTTTAAACGCTGATTTCATTAACACTGCGCGCTCTTTGGTTGCTCTGCTGTTCACAAGCCCCTATAGTAACGCATAATTCTACCTACACAAGCAGGTACACCAATGACGGCAGAAACACTTCCTTCGGGCATAGCGATTCACCCTATTCCCGCATTTACCGATAACTACATTTGGTGCATTTATAACGAAAGCAGCGCAATTGTGGTCGACCCAGGTGATGCAGAGCCAGTGCTGGCTTTCCTAAAAGCTAAAGGCCTAACACTTAGCGCCGTTCTAATTACGCATTATCATAAAGATCACACCGGCGGTATAGCCAAATTAGTGTCAGCGGTCCCCGATTTACCTGTTATAGGCCCCCGAGGCAATCATATTAGAGGCATAACAAAATCGGTATCGCAAGGCGATACTGTGTCGCTTCCCGTATTTAAAATGGCACTTCAAGTTATGGAAGTACCCGGTCACACTTTAGACCATATCGCCTTTTTTGGTCATGGCGCACTGTTTTGTGGCGACACTTTGTTTTCTGCTGGGTGTGGCCGTTTGTTTGAAGGTTCCCCTGAACAAATGTACCACTCCCTAAACAAACTGAAGCGGCTTCCTGACTCAACCAAAATATATTGCACTCATGAATATACCCAAGCCAACGTTCAGTTTGCGTTGGAAGTCGAACCTAGCAACCAAGCGCTGCAAGACTACGCAAAATGGGTTGATGCTAAGCGCGATCAAAATAGCCCAACATTGCCAAGTAACCTGAAAGAGCAAAAAAGTATAAATCCATTTTTGCGTACCCATGAACTTTCCGTAAAAACGGCTGCCGAAGCCTATTGCGAAAATAACCTAGCCGACGATGTAGCAGTCTTTGCTGCAGTTCGCCGCTGGAAAGATGAGTTTTGATGCAAAAGTAAGCCAATTATCGTAATATTGTTGGTTTGCAATGCTCCAAGAGGTTTCTTCATATATGCAGTTGAAGTTTTTCCCACTATCGCCGTTAATACTGGCGATAGGTTTAACCGGTTGTCAGTTAACCGATAATAATAACGACAATGCACAACTAGAAAGTAGCGAAAACGCGTTATTAGAAGCGTGTAGTGAAATCCATAACAGCGAAGAAGCCATTTCAGATTGCGAGATTGCAAGAGATGGCGTTATTGATGTTGTTCACCCCAATGATGAAACGCTAGAAGAAGGCGCTGAGCTTACCGAAATGCCCGATATGCACACACAGGCTGTGGTAACTGATGTGTGGGAGCGCGCTAGCGCCAAATTTACATTACCTATTCCCGACGACAACCGTGTAAACGCACAGCGCAAGTGGTACTTAAAACACCCAGAGTACATGGCGCGCGTTGTGAAGCGCGCAAAACCATTTCTTTACTACATTGCTGAAGAAATAGAAAAACGCGATATGCCAATGGAGCTTGTGCTTTTACCTATTGTTGAAAGCGCCTTCGACCCCTTTGCCTATTCTCATGGTCGCGCTGCCGGTATGTGGCAATTCATTCCTGGCACAGGCAAACGTTTTGGTATGCAGCAAAACTGGTGGTACGACGGACGTCGAGACGTCTTAGCTTCTACGCAAGGCGCACTAGACTACCTTACTTACCTAAACAAAATGTTCGACGGAAACTGGTTGCATGCGCTAGCAGCCTATAACAGCGGTGAAGGCCGAGTTCTCAAAGCTATTAAAGCTAACAAGCGTACCGGCAAGCCAACCGACTTTTGGAATTTGAATCTGCCAAAAGAAACGCGCGCATATGTACCTAAACTGCTAGCACTTGCTGACATTCTAAAAAACAAAGATGAATATGCTTACACATGGCCTGAAGTTGAAAACGTAGCCGTTATTGAAGTTGTGGATATTGGCTCACAAGTAGATTTAGCTTTTGCCGCCGAGCTTGCAGGCATGTCATTGAAAGAGCTTCACGGGTTAAACCCGGGGTTTAACCGCTGGGCTACATCGCCAGAAGGGCCGCACAGACTTATTCTCCCTCTTGATAAAGCAGCTGCATTCTCGCAAGCGCTTGCCAAAATTGACCAAAAAGAACGGCTAAACTGGGTTCGTCATTCAGTAAAGCCTGGCGATAGTTTAGGTAAAATAGCGCAGCAATATCACACTACGGTAAAAGTGCTTAAGAAAGTGAACGAACTAGACACGTCTATGATTCGTGTGGGCCAAGCTATTATGGTACCTGTGGCGCTTCAAGAACTAGATAGCTACACCTTGTCGCAAGAACAGCGCTTGGCTAGCCTTCAAAATGGCAATAAGTCAAAAATGAAAGTGCGTCATACGGTACAGTCGGGTGATACGCTTTGGGATATTGCCCGTAAATATAAAATTAGCACAAGGCAACTAGCCAAATGGAACGGCATGGCACCTGGCGATATGCTACACCCCGGTAAAACCTTGGTGATTTGGCAAGAAGGCAACGCGCAAAGCGGCGTTACCAAAAAGCTGACTTATACAGTAAGAAACGGTGATTCGTTGTCTCGCATTGCCAGCAAATTCAATGTTAAGGTAAGCGACATAGGAAAGTGGAACTCGCTGAATACAAAACACTACCTACAGCCGGGGCAAAAGCTTAAACTTTATGTAGATGTAACAAGGTTAAGTTCGTCAGGCTAATGCTTGTTTAACTAGCACTTTACAGGATACGGATATGCTTAGAATTAACCGAGAAAATTTGCGACACAGTCATGAAACGCCTTGGTTAATTCTAGATTTAGTCATGCTAGGTATACTTTTTGTAAATCTAGCATGGCTTATTTTCGATGCACTGTACGCCACCGATTTTGTTTACGGCTTACTTGGCACCTATTTCCCAGCTTTTCTTGGCGCCTACGACCCCATCCACAACAATTTTTTGTTGGTCGATTTGGTATTTATTGCCATATTCTTTACCGAGTTTTGTTTCAGGTGGGTTGTGGCGGTTGCGCGTAAAGAGCATTTACGTTGGTATTTTTTCCCGTTCTTGCACTGGTACGACATAATTGGCCTCATCCCTACAGGCCCCACTCGCTTGTTTAGGTTCCTTCGTATATTTTCGATACTGCATCGTTTACACAAATACGACATTATCGACTTAAACCAAACTGCAGTATTCCGCTTTTTCGCCTTCTACTACGATGTATTTGTTGAAGAGCTTAGCGACAGAATTGTGGTTAAGGTGTTAAGCGATGCACAAAAAGACATCTCTGCCGGTTCTCCCTTACTTGATGATATTAACGCTCAGGTACTCGCTCCCCGCCGCCCTGTAATTACACAGTGGATGGCAGGTGTTATTAATCACCTGGGTCAGTCAATTCAAAGCGAAGAGCATGGTGAAGTTATTAGTGAACACGTAAGACGTAGCGTAGGAAAGGCGGTCAGAAGTAACGCACAAGTTTCTTCACTTCACTACCTGCCTGTTATCGGCAAAACAATTGAAAACACGCTAGAAGAGTCAGTGACCGATATTGTCACTACATCGCTAGTGAACCTGTTAAGCGATTTAGATGCAGAGCGCATCGATCACTTCATTTCTGTTGGTATGCACGACTACACACCCACTGCCGATGCGTTAGACAAAGAAGTGCTAAACGTAGTTAATGAGTGCTTGGAATTGGTAAAAGCGCATGTAGCTCAGCAGCGCTGGAAGTCTCATTTAACCGAGAAAGAGTCGACTATACCAACCGGCAAGCCCGAAATTTAAGCAACTGGCTAAGTGATGATGTTAACCGATGGATAAATGGCGACGATAGTTGTTAGAACTGGCAAAGCGTAAGAGCTATTTTTCTGTCGTAGATAAAAGTTGCTTGTTTTTTGTTACAACCCTCGATGAACCGTTTCACGCCACGGTGACTGAAGTAAATTAAAAAAGCCCACTTTCAAATTGCGGGCTTTTTTGTCGTTGAATGGTAGAGGCGATTAGCTACGCTTTACGCCACGTAGTGCCGCTTGGACCGTCTTCTAACACCACGCCTTTTGCGTTTAATGCATCGCGCGCAGCATCTGCAGCCGCCCAGTCTTTCGAGGCACGGGCATCGTTGCGCTGCTTAATCAAAGCTTCAATTTCAGCCGCTTCGTCGTCATTGCCCTCACCACCTTTCAGGAAGGTATCTGGGTCGCTTTGAAGCATACCTAGAATTGCGCCTAGGCCTTTAAGAACCGCAGCCAGCTTGCCCGCTTCTTCAGCATTATCTTTTTGGCGGTTAAGCTCTCGCGCTACATCGAACAACACAGAAAAGGCTTCAGGTACGTTAAGGTCGTCGTTCATTGCCGCTTCGAAACGTGCCAGATAGCCACCGTAGCTAAGGTCAGTGCTTTCATCTACTGTGACACCACGAAGCGCAGTATACAAACGCTCCAGCGCTGCTTTTGCTTGGGTGATGTTATCTTGCGAGTAGCTTAACTGGCTACGATAATGCGCCGACATTAAGAAGAAACGCAACGTTTCTGACTCGTGCTCTTTAAGCACATCGCGCAAGGTAAAGAAGTTACCCAACGACTTTGACATTTTCTCGTCGTTCACCTGCACCATACCTGCGTGCATCCACACGTTTACGTACGGCGTGTCGTACGCGCAGCACGACTGTGCTACTTCATTTTCATGGTGCGGGAAGGTTAAATCTGAACCACCGCCGTGAATATCGAAGTGCGCACCAAGGTGCTTATAGTTCATTGCAGAACATTCAATGTGCCAACCCGGACGCCCTTCTCCCCATGGAGACTGCCATGCAGGTTCGCCTGGCTTGGTGGTTTTCCAAAGCACGAAATCTAGTGGGTCGTCTTTACCCGCCGCCACTTCAACACGGGCACCGGCTTTAAGCTGATCAAGGTCTTGCTTGCTAAGCTTGCCGTAAGCTTCATATTTGCTAACGTCAAACAGCACGTCACCACTTTGCGCTTGATAGGCATAACCTTTATCAACAAGACGCTGGATGAGCTGGATAATTTCATCCATGTGGCCACTTACCGTAGGCTCAACGTCTGGCTCTAGCAAGTTAATGGCTGCAAAGTCTTCGTGCATCATGCCGATAGTGCGCGCAGTAAGTGCCTCAAAGCTCTCGCCATTTTCGTTGGCACGGGCAATAATTTTGTCGTCGATATCTGTGATATTGCGCACATATTTTACGTCTAGCCCAAGGTGGCGCATATAACGAACTAACACATCGAAACTAAGGTAGGTGCGCGCATGGCCCATGTGACTTAGGTCATAAACGGTAATACCACACACGTACAAACCCACTTTCCCTTCTTGAAGCGGAACAAACTTCGCTTTTTCACGGGTTCGGGTATTGTAAAGATGTAGCATGTCTATATTTCCTATTCGTCATAATTTTTTGGCCGCAAAGTTTAGCACTGTCCCATGGCAATTGGTACAAGGCTTTTATGCTATGGCCTTGTTTTGCGCTAATTGCTTTGTTTGCAATACGCATGTCTTTGCGCTTAGCCCCTCTTTTGCGCTAAACTCAGCGCACTTTACGCATATGCTAACACATAGGAAAAACCACAATGGTTACGTTGAAAACAAATTTTGGTGATATCACCTTAGAGCTTTTTGAAGACAAAGCACCTAAAACAGTCGCAAACTTCCTTTCTTACGTAGAAGACGGCTTTTTCGATAACACTATTTTCCACCGTGTAATTAACAACTTCATGATTCAAGGTGGCGGTTTTACGCCTGATATGGATCAGAAAGACACTAAAGACCCAATTGAAAACGAAGCAGACAACGGCGTAGCAAACGAAGTGGGTACTATCGCAATGGCGCGTACACAAGACCCTCACTCTGCTACTGCTCAGTTTTTCATTAACGTGAATAACAATGACTTCCTTAACCACTCTGGTAAGTCTGTAAATGGTTGGGGTTACTGCGCATTCGGTAAAGTAACCGAAGGTATGGATGTGGTAGAAAAGATTAAAGCCGTTAAAACGGGTAACCACGGCTATCATCAAGATGTGCCTGTAGAGCCTGTTATCATTGAAAAAGCGATTGTTTCTTAAGAAACCCGCTTTTAAAGTAGACTGTAAGTTTTGAGTCAATTATAAGCCGCGTTTCATACGCGGCTTTTTAAACCACGTTAAGAAGAGTTATGTCGTTTACCTACTTCATTGCCGATTTACACCTAAGTGCCGACCGCCCAGACATTACCGAATGTTTAATGCATTTTTTAAAAGAAGACGCGATTAATGCTGATGCACTTTACGTTTTAGGCGATTTATTCGAAGTATGGATTGGTGACGATAATGTAACTCCCTTTAATACCGCTATTGCTTCAGCGTTTAAAGACGTTAGTCAGCACTGCCCAATTTACTTTATTCACGGTAATCGCGATTTTGCGATTCGCGAAAAGTGGCTATCTAAAGCAGGCATGACATTGTTAAACGAACAAGAAGTGATTGATTTATACGGCACGCCGACACTACTTACACACGGTGACGAGCTATGCACGCGTGATGTTGCCTACCAAAAGTTTCGCAAGAAATCTCGCGGTTGGTGGTGGCCTCGCTTAATGCTTGCGTTGCCCTTGTGGTACCGTCAGCGGGTTGCAGATAACGGTCGCGCCGAGAGCAAAGCTAAACAGCAAAACTTGAAGCCAGACATTATGGATGTAACGCCTGAAGAGGTGGTGAAAGTGATGGAAAAGTGGGGCGTACAACGCATGATCCATGGCCACACGCACAGACCTAATATTCATAGCCTAAAAGCAAACGGTAAGCCTGCTACGCGCATTGTACTTGGTGATTGGTACGATCAAGGCAGCGTTTTAAAAGTGACCGCTAGCGACGTAATGCTGCAAAAGCACAATTTCAGCTAGCAATGTTAGCTAAAGGTTGCTCACAGAAAATACCTACAAAGTCACTTAGTCTTGCCGACCAAGCGCATCGTATTTAACTTTTGATAATTGGTATCGTAGAAGGCAACCAGTAATAGTTACTCATTAAATTTCATATCACATAGGCAAACGCATTTGCTTATTCAAAAGCATATATACACCTATGTATTGTACTTATTAGCGCACTTCCACACATCATGAAATGTTACAAACTAGCCGAAAGTACATAGGCTATTTTCTGGCTTAATTTTTCTTCTGTGGTATAAAGAATAAAAGCAAGTTAGTCATCATGGATGGTGTAAATGACAGATGTTCTTCTTTCTCCTACAAACTTCTGGTTTAGCATTGCGCTAATTGCCGTTTTTTTCGTTTTTATTTTAGAGCTAATCAGCACCGTTTTTGGTGCAAGCTTACTCGGGCTAGGAGACGATTTCGCTGAAGTGGACGGCGAAGGCTTTATTAACACATCGTTGGCCAACTGGCTGAACATTAATAAAGTTCCCTTTCTTATTTTTCTAGTTGTTTTGCTCACGTTTTTTGGCCTTTCGGGGCTAATAATTAATGGTGTAGCGGCGAGTGTATTTGGTGTGGCCTTCTCTGCCATCGTTTCTGTGCCCCTAGCCTTTATCGCAGCGCTGCTGATAACCGCTAAAACGGTAAACATTATTTCCCGATTGTTGCCTAGCGTTGAGTCTAGTGCAGTAAATAGCGATGACTTTATTGGTTCAGTGGCAGAAATTACCATTGGTCGAGCAAGCCGAGGCAACCCCGCCGAAGCAAAGTTTACCGATCATTATTCACAGCCTCATTTTGTGTTGGTGGAGCCTTTTGAAGAAGAAGAGCTGTTCGCACAGGGAGAGCGCGTCATTTTAGTTCAAAAAAATCAACACAGCTGGTTAGCAACTCGCTACCAATAATCTAAAAGAGATAAAAGTATGGATACAATTCAACCATCTAGCTTGCCGTCAATACTCTTTATTGCCGGTGTAATTGTTGTAGGGCTTATTATTATTGGCCTTATTTTTGCCAAACTCTATACCCGCGCCACCAAGGAAACTGCGTTTGTTAGAACGGGGTTAGGTGGTGAAAAAGTAATTAAAGACGGCGGCGCAATTGTCCTTCCGGTCGTTCATGAAATTATTCCGGTGAACATGAACACCCTTCGGATTGAAGTAGAGAAAATCCAAAAAGACGCGCTAATTACAAAAGACCGCATGCGAGTTGATGTTAAAGCCGACTTTTATCTGCGCGTAGCGCCAAATGCCAACGGCATTTCAATGGCCGCACAAACGTTAGGTACTCGTACTACCCGCGCCGAAGAAGTGAAAAAGCTAATGGAGTCGAAGTTCGTTGACGTACTTCGCGCCGTTGCCGCTGAAATGAGCATGACCGAAATGCATGAACAGCGCGCAGACTTTGTTCAAAAAGTGCAGCAAAGTGTTGCTAACGACCTTGAAAAGAACGGTCTTGAGCTTGAGTCGGTAAGTTTAACGGGCTTCGACCAAACCGACCTTCAATTCTTTAATGAAAACAACGCATTCGATGCTGAAGGTCGTGCACGCTTAACTAAAATCATTGAAGAAAAGCGCAAAGAGACCAATGATATTCAGCAAGAAAACCGTATCTTTATCGAGCAGCGTAATTTAGCAGCCGAAAAGCAGTCGCTTGAAGTAAAGCGCGATGAAGAAGAAGCGCGCTTAGCCCAAGAGCAAATTCTGGCATTTAAACGTCAGGAACAGAAAGCTGAAATTGCTAAACAGCGTGAAATGAAAGAGCGTGAAGAGCGCGAGGCAGAGATTGCCAAAAACCGAGCCATTGAAGCGGCGGAAATTGAGAAATCGCGGGAAATTGAAACCCAAGAAATTTCTAAGCGTCAGGCCCTTGAACAAGCACGCATTCGCCAGCAACAAGAAGTAGAAGTGTCTGAGCAAATAAAACAAATTGCTGTTGCAACGAAATCTGAAGAAGAATCTGCAGCGCGTGCTAAAGCTGCCGAAGCTGAAAAGGCCAAAGTAGAAAAGGTAGAGGCCGTTACTACCGCCAAAATGGTGGCAGAAGCTGAACGTAAGAAACAAATTGAAGTTATTGATGCGCGCAAAGAAGCGGAGCGTGAGGCGGTAAGTATTACCGTTGAAGCACAAGCGAAGAAAGAAGCGGCTGAGAATACAGCGGAAGCTATTTTGACTGAAGCAAAAGCAAGTGCCGACGCAAAAATGCTGCAAGCTGAAGCTGATGAGAAAGTACTTGCTGTTGAAGCGCAAGGTAAACAGGCCCTTTATGAGGCTGAAAATACGCTTAAGACGGAACAAATTGAACTACAAAAAGCCCTTGCGATGCTTAAAGTATTGCCTGACCTTGTGGCACATGCCGTTAAGCCGCTTGAGAACATTGAAGGTATTAAAATTCTGCAGGGTTATGGTCAAGGCGCAGGTGCCAAAGGCGATCATACTATCGCAACGGCGGGAAGCGGTTTAGCTGAACAAGTTACTCAAGCCGCGCTGAGTTATCGCGCCAATGCGCCTTTGGTAGATTCTATGCTACGTGAAGTGGGCTTAGTTGATGCCGACAAGGGAACATTGGAAGACCTAGTAACGGGAAACAGCGATTTGCTGAATAAAGCCCGCACGGTAACGCCTAAACCTGTTGTGACCGCACCTGAGAAACTAAACGGCAATAATGCCGCTGAAGAAGTTTCGGCTGACTAGCCCCGCTTGTTTGAGCGCAATAGCGCGTATTGAGTTACTTAGCATTTAATGCTTAATTGCGAGTAAAAAAGCCCTGCCAATTTGCAGGGCTTTTGTTTTTCTTACCATTTGCTTACTATTTACTTAATTGCTGCTCTCAGCTTTAAAGGTGGGCAATACACTCCACCTCAAGCAACGAGTTAAGGGCCAACGCCTTTACAGCGAACGCGCTTCGTGCTGGGTAAGGCGGCTTAAAATATTGCGTGTATATTGTATTAAACTGAGCAAAGTCACTAATGTCTGTGAGCATCACTGTGCATTTCACAACTTGACTCATGTCATAGCCATACCTTTCTAGCGTTGCTTTTATGTTTTTCATGGTTTGATGGGCCTCGGCTTCAAAGCCCCCTACAGCTAACGCCCCCGTACTTGAGTCAAACCCGATTTGACCTGACATAAAGAGCGTATTGCCAGCGCGAACAATATCTGAAAACGGCAACGCCGGGTTGGCAGGCTTACTGTTTAAAAAGCTTTTATTGGCCGCATCTTCTTTATCTGCGTTTGCACCTTGCTCCGCTGCACCTGCTGAAGCAACGCAAATTACGCCAAGAGAGAGCAAGGCAAAAATGACATTGCTAAACCTTGATATAGCTGTTTTTGAAATATTCATTGCGTTTCCTTTGTAAATAACGCTCATTATCAGTGTTCTACGCACTGCCTAGATAGCACAGCAGTACATGCTCGAGTTCTTGAACAAACGCTTCTCCCTCTAGCTCGGTGGCAATAGCGGGCGTAAGGTTTTTATAAACCACCTTATCAAGCAAGGCATTGATCATAATAAACACCGCCATTTCAGCTTGTGCTTGCGTTTTAGCGTTACTCGCATTTTGCGCTGGTAGACACGTTGTCGCTGAAGACATTTGAGTAGCCAAAAGGTGCGCCATACGCTGATAAATTCTACGACGATCGTTATTTTTATCAGACGTTAATAAATCACTATGCAGGCGAGAATTAAGATGCAACGTTCGAAATACGCCCTTTCTTTCGTTAAAGAAGGTATACGTTCTCGAGCACAGCTTACTAACTATGTTTTTGAGATCGCTTGTATCCTCTTGCTCTATAGCAAAAAGCCAGGCTTCTAAGTCACGGCCAAAGTCTTGATACAACAGCGGCAATAACGACTCTTTACTCTTAAACCGGCGATAAAACGTGCCCACTGACACATTAGCGTGGGCAGTGAGCTCTTTAATACTGATATGTTCAAAGAACTTATCTCTTAAATAAAACTGTAGTGCAGCAATCAGTTTATCTTGAGTCTGTTGGCTGCGTTGTTGCTTAGGTTTTATTAGTGATGGTGAATCCATTGCGAAGTGTTACTTATTCATTGCCATGTAGTCTAGCGCCAGCTGCGTTAACGTAGCGGTTCCCACAGTGAACGAAGACTCCTCAACGAAAAAGTAAGGTGAATGATTACTAGGTACCGTGCTTAAGTCTTGATCGTGCGGCGTTCCGCCTAAGAATAAAAACAGCCCCGGTACTTCCATGGCGTAAAATGAAAAATCCTCTGCGCCAGTAATCTTCGGCATCTCAACTACATTGTGTTCCCCTGCTGCCTTTTTAACGCTTGGTAACATGGTAGAGGTCAAGTCTGGGTTGTTTACCGTCACTGGATAGCCTTCAAAAATCTCGACGTCTGCTTTTGCTCCAGATGCTGCGGCAATATGTGTTGCCGTAGTGGTTAGCTTGTCAAAGATTTGTGCGCGGTTGTCCATATCAAAGTTGCGGATAGTGCCCACCATTTCTACTTTCTCTGGAATGATGTTATTGCGCACACCACCTGCAATTTTTCCAAACGACACTATTGCAGGCTCTTTAGTGATATCGATATGACGAGAAACTATGTGATTAACCCCTGTGACAATTTGCGCCGCTGCGGCGATGGGGTCTACTCCTGACCAAGGTCGAGAGCCGTGGGATTGCTTACCATGAACCGCTATCTCAAAACGGTCTGAACTTGCATAAACGGGCCACTTCTATACCCAATTTTACCTGTGTGCAAGCCTGAGGTGATGTGCAGTCCAAATGCAACCTCGGGCTGGTATTTTTCAAAAATACCTTCTTTCAACATCAGCTCTGCCCCACCCTCTTCACCAATAGGCGCGCCTTCTTCTGCTGGCTGAAAGACAAACATAACGTTACCGCTTAGTTCCTGCTGCAAGTTCGCAAGAACCTCTGCCGTTCCCATTAGCATTGCAACATGGGTATCGTGGCCGCAGGCATGCATAACGCCTACATCTACGCCGCGATAGTTCGTGGTTTTAGTCGACTTAAACGGAACATCGGTTTTTTCTGTCACTGGCAGCGCATCCATATCGGCCCGTAACATAACCGTAGGGCCGGGCTTGGCACCTTTTAAGAAGCCCACTACGCCAGTGTAGGCTATATCGGTTTCAACACTCATCCCTAGCGAGCGCAAGTGCTCAGCAACCTTTGCAGCAGTTCGCGTTTCGCGATTACCCAGCTCTGGATGTTGATGAAAATCTCGACGCCACTCGATAACCTTTGGCTCGACATTTTTAAGATGTACATCTAGCGAATTGGCCAACGCCGTTGGAGCCACTAATGCACTTAAGCTTGCAGCAAGAGTAAATATTGAAGCTTTCATAAAGGTTTCCTTAATGGTTAGTGAAGACCAACGACATTTTTGGTTTCCGCAAAAATCTTTTTAGAATCTTAGCCTACACCAGACTTGAACACGGTGTTAATAATTTAAAAACGTAATAAATATTTAGCTAAAAACCATCTAGTGGTTTACCGCTGTGTGATAGTTATAGTACAGCGAGCAATGAAATTTTGTAAATCCAGATTCACATTTTCGGCGCATGTTTACTATCACTTATCGCATTTGTACGCTTTACGGCACTTTCAGTGTAGGCGCATTGGCTTTGCTTTCTCGAAGCGGATCAACGCTATCATGGGGAAAGCTGCGTGATTAGGAATAATTTGAGAAGACATAACTAAAAAGCCCCAAGCATAAGGGGCTTTTTCTTATTAAATGCGCAATGGCAGGCTAACGGACTACTTGACTACTGAATAACCCGGTATCTCTTCGCTTTTAATTTTGTAACACGCGTCATCTCGGGAAATACAAATAAGGTGCTCGCCTTCAATTGACGCAATATCGTTGTATTCGCTTAACGAAATAGAGGTTGTGGGCGCACCATCAATTAAGGTCACAATATCGCCAGCCTTTATGTCAGTATTACTGGTAGGCAAATGGGGAAACACATAGCGCACCACAAACTCTCCGCTTCGCACTTTTCGCAATTCTAACCCCAGTAGGTTGTAATCGGTCACGAATGGGGCTTGTGGCTCTAGATAAAATGCGTCGTTTTGGTAATCAATCACCGTCTTAAACTGGTTCATAAGCGCATTACCTAATACCCACCAGTCATCTTCGTCATCGCCTGGAATTAGGTTAACTTTTACATTTTTTAAATCAATGTCACCTAGCGATAGCTGAGGAAGCGTAACTCGGTCGTGCTCTACCTTGCCGCTTAAACCAAAATCAGCCGCACGCACGCGATGAGAGCTGATATCTATATCGTTTGATTCGACATAGGCCGTACTTAACTTTACGTAGTGACGACTACCAGTGTCGATTACAAATGGCTCATTAACGGTTACTGAGTCATTAAATGTAAGCTCACCGTCTACAGAAATTTTGTTTAAAAATGAACTCATTTCAAGGCGAGTTGCATTGTCTGATGGCTTGTAAGGTTGCTGCGACAGGTAAATGGCGTTGTTATTCGCGTCAAACTCCCAAGTGAAGTGACGCATCATGTCGTGCCCAATAACACCGTCATAAATAGCTTCATCTTCGCGCAAATAATAGTGTGTTTTAGAAACGGGGATCACAGCAGCTTTCATATCATCAAAATACACGCCCCCTAAATCAATGCGCGCAATATCCGTTTGGTAAGCTTGACTGCTACCTTCTCCGCCCCAACCTCGAAGCGCTAAATCGAAGCCGCGGGGTAAATTTAGCTGCTGTACTTTAGGCGTGTCCATCAGTATGAGAAAGCGCGCGCCGGTATCAAGCAAAAATAAAAGTTTTTCACCATTCACGGTGGCGTAAATATAGGGCTTTTCGCCTTCATATTCTGCGTCGAGGGCAAAGCGTGAGTGTTCGGTAAAGACAGGCTCAACATTGTCGTTTATTTGCATCATGCGCAGTGAATTCAATACATTGCAGCCGTTCAAACTGGCGCACGCTGCCATCAAGCACATTAGCTTTAGCTTCACATTCTTAAACATAAAATATCTCTTTGTTCGTTGGTTGTGAATGCACGTTAGCAGCGAGCCTGTGAAGAAAATGTGAAACATCAGCCCCATTGGTTTCACATTCATTTCACTCCCCTACTTTTATCCTGCAAAGAAAATGCAAGAGGAGTAGAGGGTATGTCGTCGAGCAATAGTTACCATGGTGTAAAGTCAAGTATAGAGGTGCAAAACGTCGCGCAGTCATTTTCAAACGGTGAACGAGACATTGTTTTGTTTGATGACTTAAGTTTTAGCATTCATCAAGGAGAATCTTACGCAATCACAGGGCCTTCTGGGTCGGGAAAATCTAGCTTGTTAATGTTAGCTTCAGGGCTTGAATTACCGTCCAACGGCAGCGTCTTTTTCCGTAATGCAACAGGCGCCCACACCATTGACCATGTCCGCAAGGAAATTGGCTTCATTTTTCAGCAGTTTCATTTGCTGCCAGAATTAGATGCACTTAACAATGTAGCGCTGCCGCTTAAGCTACGTGGTCGTAAAGATGCGATTTCTAAGGCAATTCAGTGGCTCGACAAGGTAGGACTTGGCAATAGACTGCATCACAAACCATCTCAATTAAGTGGCGGTGAGCAGCAACGCGTTGCCATTGCTCGCGCTTTGGTGTTCTCGCCTGCGTTTATTTTTGCTGATGAACCAACCGGAAACTTAGACGCACAAAGTGCAAATGAAATAGCGAACTTGCTGTTCGCTTGCTGCGAAGAAAACGGTGCCGGCTTAGTGCTGGTCACACACTCTGAAGCGCTCGCACGTAAAGCTCGCCATCAACTGCAGTTTTCGAATGGGCAGTGCTCATTAAGCAGTATCGAAGAAAGAGGTAAATACTATGCGTAGCTCGCTCTTCCACCTAGTTTGGCGCCTATATATACAAGATATTAAGTCTTCACATTTTAAGATTCTGCAGTTTACGCAGGCTTTGTTGATTACGTTTCTTATCACGCTCACCCTTGTTGGTGAATCTGTGCAAAAACACTTAGCGCAGAACATGGCGAACTTGCTTGGTGCAGATGTGGTTGTGGCACAGTTTGGCGCACTTTCATTAGAAAATTTGGCAATACTAAAACGACATAGCAATGACTTGGCTCTTACCAAAAGCGTTAAAACAACATTAACGTATAAAGGAAAATGGCAGCAGGTAACGTTAAAAGCCGTAAGCGATAACTATCCATTGCAAGGCCAAGTACATGTCTCACGCTCCGTCAACACAGTGTCATACGCTACCAACACCTTACCTTCCAGAGGTGAAATTTGGATTGATTCACGTTTAAGCGCCAGCTTGGCTATAGATGTAGGCCACACCATTACCATAGCCAACCAATTATTTAATATCACTCGCATAGTACACCACGAACCAGACAGGCTTATGGAAGGCCACAATGTGGACATGCGGGCACTTATGCATGTAGATGATTTTGTCACGCTTAATTTTAACGATGACAATATTGAATATCGCTATCTACTCAATGCTAATAAGGCGCAGATACAAGAGATCATTGCTGCTGAGAAACAGGCGTTTCCAAGCGCTAATGTAAGGCACCGCCTCGGCGCGCACCCATTAGCGCAATTTTGGCAACGCACTGAAAACTTCATTGGCTTAGCGTTTACCTTGCTGCTGTTTATGGCGGCCATTGCTATTTATCAAATATCACGCATTCAAATTAAAAAAGAACAATACTTTGCAGCCGTTTGTATGAGCCTGGGGGCAACGCGAATTGAGGGCCTCATCGTTTCTATATATAAATGGTTTTTGCAAGTACTCGCTTTACTTCCAGTGATACTTGTCATCGCCACAGTACTGCATTGGGTAATGGTAAAGTGGCTTTCAACAACGCTCTTATCACTGCATTGGCAACCCAGTCTTCTTACTGCCTTTCTTTCATTTTGTGGGTGTGTGCTGTTACTGGCGCTTTTCCAGTTGCCCATATGGTTTTCAATAAGAGTGGCCAGCGTTAAACAACTGATATTTAATCAATCAGGCAAACAGAAACAGGTATTGACCATTTTTTGTCTTGTAACCGCATTGTTGCTTGTGGTTTTAGTCTATTCGGATAACAGCTTACTCACGGTAATGCTGCTAGGTGCAATGGCAAGTTGCATCTGTTTAATAGCATTATTCAGCTATGTAAGCCTTTGGCTTGGCGAAAAGCTTACCCAGCACTATTCTGGCCTCATTCCTTTCGCCACATTCATGATGAAGCAACGCTTGGTCAGCAAAACAACTCAAATTATGGGGGTTGGGCTTTGTGCTTTTTTGCTGCTTTTCACTTTGATGTTACTTAGGGATGTAGGTAATACTTTTCAGTCTTACAGTAGGCAGTTCGATGGCAATGTACTCATTTCCCAAGCTGATGAAGCGCAAATGCAGACTGTTGCTCACTGGGTTCATCAGCACCGCGCACAAATACGCCAGCAAAAACCCTTTATGTATGCCAAGTTACTTAAGGTAAATGGTCAGTTTATTGAGGAATTTGCCCATGGCCCCAGTGAGAGCTTAGCAACGCTTCAGCGTGCCATCAGGCTTCATTGGACTAATAGCGTGCCCAAAAACAATCGCGTTATTGAAGGTCAATTTTGGCCAGACGCACCTTCAAACTGGCAACAAGTTTCAGTTGAACAGGAAGTCATGACCGACATTGGTCTTAATATAGGAGACACACTTACTTTTGCGATTGCAGGTAACGCAATCGATTTCACTATTGCGGCAAGCCATGCTTATGCGCCGGGTGCAGGTAGCATTACTTTTTGGGTACAAATGCCAGCAACTGCTACAGCACATATTCAGGCTGCTCACTTTACAATGGCAAGTATTGAAGCTGATAGGACAGCGCTGCCCGCACTTAGCGAGCTGTGGCAACAGCATCCATCGTTACGCATGGTTTCGTTACAAGAAATGACGAAGCGATTTGACGATACCCTTGCACTGGTTACCCAAATAATAAGTGGTTTTGCCGCTGTCATCTTAAGCTTAGCATGCGTTGTGATTGTATCGTCGGTACTCACCTACGAACAGAACGAGCGAAAGAAAAACAGCGTTATTATGAGCTTTGGGTTGCCACGAAAAATGTGTTTGAACATCAGTCTTATTGAATGGGTGCTGACGGGCGCAATTGCCGCGGTAGGCGCAATGTTTAGCACATGGATTGCTGGCATGCTTATCTACCAGTCTCAGTTTGCTATGACCTATCAGCCTAATTTAATGTGGATGACAGCGACACTTTGCATAATCATTCTTACGGTTGTAACCATAGGGTATGTCGCAAGTAGACGTACACTATCCTGCTCTATTCGCGAATTGCTCACAGAATAGTAAGCATTTCACAATTGTTTCACGTCACGTTGCATAAGGTGTTGGTGTACTTTCAAAGGAGACATTTTATGCAACGTTTATTTACTCAAATTATTGCGACTGTTTTTCTCTTTGCTGTTGTCATGTCAACGCATGGGAAACCTAATACCCCTTCCCCAAGGGTGTTAATGGTTGTCAGTGGATACGGGCAAGCACAAGGTAACGAAAAACCCGGCTACGAGTTCGATGAATTCGCCAAAGCTTACTTGGTGTTTAAAGCCCATGATATCGACGTGGATATAGCAAGCCCTCAAGGCGGCGCTGTAGAAGCAGACGAATATGATCCAGGTAAGGCATACAACGCTGAGGTATTGGCTGATAAATCTCTTATGGAAAAGCTCAGCAATACGCTTGCGATGAGTGGTTTAGGCGCAGACAACTATGACGCTGTGTTCGTGGTGGGTGGTAAAGGAGCAATGTTCGATTTGCCAAACGATAAAGCGCTGCAGCAATTTATTGCAAACCTTTACGAAAAACAAGGCGTTATCGCTGCTGTTTGTCACGGGCCTGCGGCACTGGTTAATGTAAAACTATCTAACGGAGAATACTTAGTTGCAGGCAAATCAGTAAACGGATTTACTAACGATGAAGAGCTTCTTTTTGGTAAGAAATGGGCAAAACAGTTTGATTTTATGCTTGAAGATAAACTGGCTGAGATTGGCGGCAAGTTTCAATCATCAGACATTATGCTGGCGCATGTTGCCGTGGACGGCCGGTTAATCACAGGGCAAAATCCATCGTCGACAGTAGGTGTTGCAACCGCCATGCTTGACGCACTGGACGTAACGGTTAAGCCAACGCCCACTTACAAAGATGATCGCACCCTTGCTAGTATTGCGGCATTTCTTGAAGGTGACAGCAAGGCATTGCAGCCCATTTCTAACTCACCTCAGAAGCATCATCTTGCACTTGCCGGCATGTATGGTTATTACTATCTTAAGCTAGCCACGAGCGAGCTTAAAAAGCAGCAGGCACTTGCCTTGATGATGTTGGCACAAGCAGAAATCGACAATCCGGCCTTAGATGTTCAAATTGCTAAAACACAACATCAACTGGGTGATACTATGGCAAGTAAAAAAACATTGAAACGCACGCTATCGAAGCACCCAGATTTTGAACCGGCACAGGCTTTGATGGCTACGATTACGCAATAAAGGAAGATTGATGACAACGTCAAAAGGGTTGCACATACTGTTGATTGAAGATGAAACCAGTATTGCGAAAAACATTGCACAATACATGGAACATAAGGGGCATGTATTAGATTTTGCAGTGAGAGGCGATCAAGGTCTTGAACTTGCGCTTAACACTTATTATGACGTTGTCATTCTTGACCTAAACTTGCCCCATTTAGACGGGCTATCGGTGTGCCAAGCCCTCAGAGAAAAAGCAGACCGGCATATACCAATTCTCATGCTAACAGCGCGCGACAGTATTGAAGATAAAGTCTCAGGGTTTAACAAAGGTACAGACGATTACTTAACGAAACCTTTTTCACTGCAAGAGCTAGAAGTGCGTTGTTTCGCTTTATCCAAACGCCACCTATTACAAACCCATGACAAACTTGAACTTGGCCCTTTAGTGGTTGACCGCAGAGGCAAAACTGCAAGCCGAGAAGGTGAACCACTGGCATTAAGCTCAATGGGGTTTAAAATTCTTACTATTTTAGCTGAAGCGCACCCACAAATAGTCAGTCGCTCGCAGTTAACGCAGCAGTTATGGGGCGATGCGCCCACTGAGTCAGATGCACTGCGCTCACATATTTACCAGCTACGAGCCGTTGTAGACAAGCCATTTGACACTCCCCTCATCAAAACCGTGTTTGGCGCAGGTTTTTCCCTGGCCATCGACGATAGTAATAAGAAATTATGAAAACCTCTTCCCCATCGTTTCATAGCTTAAGCAGTCGCATTATTTGGCGTTTTTGCATTTTTACACTGGTGATTTCGTCAATTTATGGCCTTATTACTCTGTCGTTTATGTACACCATTGAAGACAGTTTCATTGAGCGCAGTGTAGCGCAAGAAGCCAAGTATCTTCAGAGTACTTTTGCTTCAACAGGTACGTGGCCTGCGCCAAGGGCGTCTGGAATGCAACTGGCTTTTTCAGTGAATGAGCTGCCACACGATATAAAATCGCTTGCCGTTGAGGAGCCACAAAGAAAAGAGTTCTTCGGTCAAAACGGGCGCCACTATCATCTTTATCGGTTTGAAGACATTTCCGAAACATTCCTAGTCGCTGAGGTAAGCGAGCAGTTATTAGTACGGCCTATCCGAAGCGGTGTTATTCAGTTTTTAGTAATGAGCGCGGCAACGGTAACGATCATCGCGTGTTTGATAGCATGGTTTATTGGTCGGCGCACCACTCGCCCATTAAAAGAGCTGGCAAACGCCGTAGACGGGGTTGATATTGCAACATTGTCAGAGCAGTTTTCTTCTAAAGGATTTACTTACAATAAGCACTACCCCAACAATGAAGTGGGAATACTAGCCCATACGCTAGACAAAACACTAAAACGAATTGCATCAGCGATAGAGCGCGAGCGACGTTTTACACAAGATGTTAGCCATGAGTTACGAACGCCGCTTGCGGTCATAAAAAATGCCGTTGAAGTCGCAGAGCTTAACGCAAGCAGTGACGAAGCGGTTTTACAACGTATTGCCCACGCTGTTGATCAAATGAATAGGACTGTAGAGACTTTGCTCATGCTTGCTCGAGAAGAGCACAGTGCAGTGCGGTCTCAAACGGTTTCACTGATGCCAATTTTAGAAGCCGCAATTATAGACAACCGCCTATTGTTAGAGGGGAAATCCGTAGAGGTTGATATTAGCGATAGCTGTGACATACAGGTGTTAGCTGAACCCAATGTGCTGAAAGTCATTTTAGACAACATTGTAAGTAACGCATTTAAATACACGCTGCAAGGAAGCGTGACCTTCGCAATGCGCGATGGTGCATTACACGTCAAAGACACTGGCCCCGGGCTTCAAGAAGACATTGCTCAGTCGATAACCCAGCGTGGCGTTAAGGGCAAGCAAAGTACCGGGTTAGGTTTTGGCTTATCAATTGTTAGCCGACTTTGTGAACATCAGGGCTTCACATTAGACATATCAAGCCCTTCTGGCACGGAAGTTACTTTGCACTTTCTCGCGTAGTGCTATGCGAGTCAGCAGGACCAACATAGCGAAAATTGGAATAGCTGTCAGATGAGGTTTCGTTAATCTTGCTAAGAAATGCGAAGCGCCCTTGCATTGACATATTAATGTTTAAGGGCAGGATTATCTCCTGCTGTTTGGTAAACGACATAGTTACTTCCAGTTTGTCGATGGTCGCAGCAAAAACAGGAGAAAAACTTTCTGTGTTTGTTATATCTATTGTTGTGATGAACTTATTATTTACGTCGTAAACAAGAGTTCCCTTGAGATAAGATGAAGTGTTCGCACCTAACCGCTCAAACTGTACATCAAAGTCTGCATGAACCGCACTGTCAGTCACCACTTTTGTCGTTAAGCTATCAAAAACAATAAGTTCACTAAGCTTTACTACGGTATGTGAATGCTGGTTTTGTTTTTGACTGGCAAACGCTTGTTGTTCTTCAAACGTAGGAGCTCTTTGATTTTTTTGTAGTAGCGACCACTGATTCGCTTCACTCGTTTGAGGCGAAAACGCTTCTACACTGCTGGTTTCAGTCCCCTCTTCATTTTCATAGCGAGTAACGCGATACGAAAACTCATTCATGGGAGTTTTCTCAAAATCGGCTACAGCCTGTTCAATGGCTAATTTTAAACGTTTAAAGTCAGCCATTGTATTGTCGGCGCTCACATCGCTTTTAGCCGAAACGGTCAAAGGTGAAAGCAAAATTAATCCTGTGCTACAAAGCGCACAAACAGAACGTCTCAACGGCATTTTCATCAGCATTTACTACCTTATTAAACAATATTGGTAGAGTGCCTGAGGCTATGTGAAACCCACGTGAAATTGCTCTATAAAGAACATTTTTACCAACTATTTGAATAGCACTCCATCAATCGTTAAACTGGCTCTGTGTATTAATGAAATTACGTAGTAACCATGAGTAACCGTAAAGAGGACTTGCACAAGGCACTTCCTCCTGAGCCAGAAAAACCATTGCGTGACGACTGTTGCGGCGGTGGTGCGTGTTGCCCATGTATTTGGGATGTGTACTACGATAAGCTGGCTAAATGGAAAGAAGCTAAGCAAAAGCTTGAGTCTGAAAACGAGAACCAAGCACCCAATAACAACACAAACGAACCTGCTAAATAAATGGAAAGGCGCTAATTAGTAAGCGCATGAGCTAATAGCGTTTACCACTTCTTACTTTATATTCCACACTCACATAAAGCTCACAGCCAAACTCAGCATTTACAAACCTTCTATCTACTGCTATTTTGCTTAATCGATTAAGACAAGCCTTCCCAAAAGGATTTCAAAACGGCTTTCAAAGGTGCACTGTACCTTGTCTGGGCTATCTAACGAACGGTAATGAATTAAGCTCCCCCTTTCACACATTATAATGGACACGTTGAACTGGTAACGCTTACTTCACAGAAATGCTTGCTCGTAGTGCGCAAGAAAAACAAGCAAGCATATATAGAATTTTGGAGAGTTATCATGTCTATACGCAACGGCGTCCAACTAATCACTTATGCAGACCGTTTAGGCGATGGAAACATTGAAAGCCTGACCAACTTGTTGCAAGGGCCACTAAATGGGCTATTCACCGGTGTTCACGTGCTACCGTTTTATTATCCGTTTGATGGCGAAGATGCAGGCTTCGATCCTATCGACCATACATCGGTAGATAAGCGCCTAGGCAATTGGAGCAACATCAAAAAACTGGGTGAGTCGGTAGATATCATGGCCGACCTTATCGTTAACCATATGTCAGGGCAAAGCGAAGCTTTCGAAGACGTGCTGAAAAATGGCCGCGAATCTGAATATTGGCCACTATTTTTAACCAAAGAAGACGTATTCAAGGGCAACGACCAAGCGAAAATTGACGAACACATTGCCCAAGTATTTCGCCCTCGGCCAACGCCGTTTTTCAGTGACTATACTGTAGGCACACAAACTGCTAACCCAGAAACCGTGCCGTTTTGGACGACGTTTACCGCTAACCAAATTGATATTGATGTGGAGTCGAAACTAGGGAAAGAGTACCTTTCTTCTATTCTACAGTCGTTCACAGAAAGCAACGTGGATCTTATTCGATTAGATGCCGCAGGCTATGCGATTAAGCGCGCTGGTACAAACTGCTTTATGCTTGAAGAAACCTTTTCATTTATCGAAGCGCTATCAAACCGCGCTCGCGATATGGGTATGCAGTGCTTGGTAGAAATTCACAGCCACTATCAAACGCAAATAGAAATTGCGGCGCGCTGCGACAGTGTTTACGACTTTGCCTTGCCTCCGCTTGTACTGCATACGTTGTTTACTAAAAGCGCAGATGCCTTAGCACACTGGCTTTCTATCTCGCCGCGAAACTGCTTTACCGTTTTGGATACGCACGACGGTATCGGCATTGTTGATGTAGGTGCAAGTGGCGATAAACCTGGCCTTTTAGATGTCGCCGCAATAGACGCTTTAGTAGAGCAGATACATGAAAACTCGAACGGCGAATCTAAAAAAGCCACTGGCGCGGCAGCAAATAATGTCGACCTGTATCAGGTCAACTGCACCTACTACGATGCATTAGGTAAAGATGACTTTGCTTACTTAGTTGCTCGCGCTATTCAATTTTTCAGCCCGGGTATTCCACAAGTTTATTACGGTGGCCTATTTGCCGCCCATAATGACATGGCGCTTTTGGCGAAAACTAACGTAGGACGCGACATCAATCGCCCTTATTTGACTACCGCATTAATTGAAAATGCCGTTCAAAAACCTGTGGTTGAAGGCCTAATGCGGTTAATTAGGTTACGAAACGAATGCGATGCTTTTAATGGCGAATTCGACGTAAAATACACTAATGATGTTTTAGTGCTTTCATGGGAAAATAACAATGATACAGCGTCGTTAAATATAGACTTCAGCACAATGGAAGCAACCATCAATACTGTAACGGGCGGTGAAGAAAGTGCATTGCCTGTTCGCTCGTTACTTGGCTAGTGTAGGCTTTGGGCCAGACTTACATTTACTTCACAAGCGCTTTTATCTAAAGCGCTTATGTTCAATTAATACTATTTACATAACCTGTCTTAAAAACATAATTGGCATAAAGAAAATATGCATACTTGCGTAATGCTTATATATCGTCACAATGGATAGCGCATTTTTCGACCAATGGAGACAGGTATGACATCGTTTAACGCTTTGCTTGTAGAGAAACAGGAAGATAAATCATTCACTCGCAGTGTAACCCAGCGTTCGCTAAGCGACCTGCCAGAGGGCACCTTGCTCATTAAGGTGTACTACTCTTCGCTAAACTATAAAGATGCGCTGTCAGCAACTGGAAACCCAGGTGTAAGCAGAAACTTCCCCCACACTCCAGGAATTGATGCAGCTGGCACCGTAGTATCGTGTGACGACAACCGCTTCAAAGAGGGAGATGAAGTGATTGTGACTGGCTATGACTTAGGCATGAATACCGCTGGCGGATTCGGGGAGTACATACGCATTCCAAGCGAATGGGCAGTTGCTAAGCCAGATGGTCTAACGTTGAGGGAGTCGATGGTCATTGGAACCGCTGGCTTTACCGCTGGGCTTTCGGTACAAGGTTTGGTTGAGCATGGCGTTACACCAGACAAGGGAGAAATTTTAGTGACAGGTGCAACCGGAGGGGTGGGCTCTGTCGCCGTTGCACTACTAGCTAAAGCGGGTTACGACGTGGTTGCATGCACAGGAAAAGAAGCCCATGAGTCATTCTTAAAGACACTGGGCGCAAGTAAAGTGATTACGCGCGACGAACTATTAGAAAACAAAGAACGCCCTATGTTGAAAGAGCTGTACGCTGGCGCTGTCGACACCGTTGGTGGTGAATACTTGGCGCAGGCAATTAAAGCGACACAGTACGACGGCACGGTCACGTGCTGTGGCCTAACGGCCTCTGCTGAGCTTAACGTGAGTGTATTTCCGTTTATTCTACGTGGTGTGTCATTGTTGGGTATCGACTCTGTGCAGTGCCCTATGCCTCCAAGATTGAGATTGTGGGACAAGCTGGCCAGCGAATGGAAGCTAGACTCTCTTGATCACCTCACAGAAGAAATCACCCTGAACGGGGTAAGTGAAAAAATAGACGCAATTTTAAAGGGTCAGATTTCTGGCCGTACCTTAGTGAATTTAAAGGGCTAGTTCCTGGGCCAAGACAAATAACTACGCTGTAGACAACTAGATAAGCAGGCACTGCTATATCGTGCCTGCTTACGCTTTTATACTTTTTTAGAAGCCTTCTAAGACCAATTTACCAATGGCGCGACCTTCTTCTAAAACTTTATGCGCCTCGATTAAATTAGCCGCATTAATTTTGCCTAGGTGCTTGCCAACGGTAGTTTTGATTTTACCTTCATCAATTAAAGATGATACGTGATCGAGCAAGCGACTTTGCTCTGCCATATCGTCGGTTTCAAACATTGAACGCGTAAACATAAACTCCCAATGAAGTGACAAACTCTTTTGTTTAAGCTTCGAGATATCCAAACTGTCCGGGTCGTCAATTAGTGCCAACTTACCCTTTGGTTTCAACACTCCAACAAAAGCATCAACGTATTGGTGGGTGTTATTTAAGCTTGCAACGTGGGTAACTTCACCCACATTTAGCGCCTTTATTTGCTCGGCCATGGGTTTACTGTGATCGACAATGTGATCTGCACCAAGTTCTTTTACCCAATTTTTTGAGCTTTCTCGCGATGCCGTAGCAATGACTGTTGCACCCGTTAATGTTTTTAGTAACTGCACCATAATTGAGCCAACACCACCTGCGGCACCCACAACTAAAACAACTTCATCGCTCTTTTCGCTTTGCTGTTTTAGCGCTAGGTGATCGAACAGTAATTCATAAGCCGTGATCGTCGTTAACGGTAGTGCGGCAGCCTCGCTGTCAGACAGTGTTCGCGGCGCCTTACCAACAATACGTTCGTCAACTAGCTGATACTCAGCATTTGAACCTGAACGGGTTAAGTCGCCGGCGTAATAAACTCTATCGCCTACCGCAAACTCAGTGACATCAGCACCAATTTCAACCACTTCACCCACGGCGTCCCAACCGAGAACCTTAGGCTCACCGCCTTCTGGGTTTACACGGTGACGAATTTTGTAATCAACAGGGTTTACCGCAATGGCATTAATTTTAACCAGCAAGTCTCGCCCTGAGGCGCTCGGCTTTTTCGCCTCTAAATCCATCAATGCATTTGGTTCATTGATATCAAGTGAGTGGGTGTAGCCAATTACTTTCATCATTCATCTCTCCTTTGCGTAATAGCGTCATCATACCCCTGAGACAACATCGATAAACAGGGCAATAAAAGAAACACTATCAATTAACTTTTGATAATCGAGTTTTCATGGCCGTAAAAAAAGTGCTGAATTAAACAGCACTTTTTATTTAGCTTAGTGAAAAAACGTCGTGTCTATCGTTGTCGCTTGTACATTGCAGGTGCACCTTCACTTGGTGTGCTTGCTTTAATAAATTCACGTAGGTCTTGGTTCGATTGCTTTAAGTCGTCACGACGCAGATACATCATGTGACCACTGCGATACCCTTTAAAGCTTAGACGGTCTTTTAAGTTACCGCTCTGATCGAGCTGCCACATGGTATATTTAGCATCAAAGTAATTCGTTGCACCGTCGTAGTAACCCGCCTGAATCATGACATTCAAATACGGGTTTTGTGCCATTGCCAGTCGCAAATTCTCGCCTGTTTTATTGTTGCTTCTATCCCACGGGTGAACATTTCCAAACATGTTATATTTGGTGTCGGTTTTGTAGTTAAGTTCTTCTCGCAAGTAGTAGTTGATAGCAGGCGTGAACGAGTGAAGCCAAGAAGTTAGCTCTGCCCAGTAATCTGGGCGGTCGCCACTTTGTTTAGCATCAACACCAAGGTAACGACTGTCTAGGCGGCCCAGAGTTTTTCCTTCATCGCGAAGCAAATCTTTCCAGAAAAAGGCTGTGCTTACATCTAGGTTGTTTTGCGAAATTGACGCTTCACTTAATCCAGAGTAGCGCGCCATCGTTTTTAACACATCACGCTTTTCTGAATCACTAATAAAACCACCTTTTGCCAGCGCTGGAATAAGCGTGTTAATGGTAAAGTCTTCAACTTCTGGTAAAAGCTCGGTGAGATCTTTATTTTGTAGTTCAGGTTCCAGCTTGTTGTGAAACCAGGCTGCTGCCGCGAAATAAGGCAAACGATTAGCCGCTTTTACCGGGCCATTACGCTCAATGCCAATGTCGGTTGGCGATACTAGCACAACACCGTTTAAATACATCCACTGACGATTTTGAAGTTCAAGTGCTAAGCCTGAAACCCGCGTTGTTCCATAGCTTTCACCAATAAGGTATTTTGGAGAGCGCCAGCGATTATTACGTGTTACGAAGGTGTTTACCCAGTCTGCTAAGTAGCTTATGTCTGCATTTACCCCAAAGAACATTTTTTGCTGTTCATCTTGCGATGGCATGCTGCCATCGGCTTTGGGTAAAACTCGGCTATAACCTGTGTTTACGGGGTTAACAAACACAATGTCGGCTACGTCTAAAATTGAATAAGGATTGGTTTGAATACCGTAGGGTTGAACTGGGTACCCCTCTTCATCAATATTAAGAATGCGAGGGCCGGTGTACGCCACATGCATCCAAACAGACGCGGAGCCTGGCCCACCGTTAAATGAAATGATGAGCGGGCGCTTAGTATTTTCTTTGACGTCAGTTCGCTGATAGTAGGTATAAAACAGCGTTGCAACCGCTTCGTCTTTACTGTTCCATACAGGCTGGGTACCTGTTGTAGCGCTGTATTTTACGCGTTTACCTAGAATTTTTGTTTCGTGTTCTGTTACCACACTACTGTCAATCTCGATTGAGCGAGAGTGGGCTACCGCGCTTTGCTCTTTTTCAGCAGCAAAAGCGGTTATACTTACAAAGGCTAACATAGCAGCAGTTAGCCATGTCACGGCGGTACGTTTTTTGTGGCCTCGGCATAAGGGCGTCATATACGGTGTTGAAGAGTGTTTATTCATCATTATTTTTGTCTTTGGTTTGTGAAGAATTATTTGTTGTTCCCTAGTTGCTCAAGCCAATAGTTACTACTCAATAACCAACTACATTTTTGACCGATAGCACTACAGAGATACACTATATAGTGGTTAACAACTCAGCTTAACAATCAGCGATAAAACGGCCAATTTCTTCGATACTTTCCAAGTTATAAAGCCAAGAAAGGTTTTGCGAACCGGAACGCATGGCGTTTACTTTTCAGGGCTATACTTTTTAACGTGCGTAATGAGGTCTGGAAAAAACGCTAGAAAACTCTTTTCTATTTCTTGTTTATGATCACGTATATCGTCTACCGCCCTATGAAAAGTATTGGTGAACCGAATGCGCTTAGCTACCACAGAAATAGCCTTGGCAATGCCCTCCTCTTTGGCATAATCTTCAAACCAATCGTGGGTTATCATGTGACCTACGCTGTGCTGCATGGTTCTTGGCATGGTTGGCAATCGTTGTTCAAGTAGCGAAAAGCTTTGCTCCCTAAAGTCACCAAAGTCTTGTGTTGTAAACTTGTCCCAGTGCTTAATCAACAAGTGGTCGAAATAGATATCAAGCGCGACAGGTGCGAAGCGTCTGCGGCTTTTATCAAATAACGTTTTCGCTTCACGCACACTCTCATGGCTATCGGTAAATTTATCGACTTCGTAATGATTTTTTAAGCCCAGCAGTACTGCGCTACTATACGAGTTAACATCCACCCCTCGCCTAAAATCCCCCAACAAATTACCGAAATGAGAATCGGCGGTTGGACGGGCTAGGAAAAGGTGGGCAAGATAATTCATATATGTAACTCAGTGGCCTCGATTTTAAGTTGTAACGGGTTGTTCGTGTCAGGTAAAATTGCCGCTGAATTTCCAGTCGACAGAAAATGTGGCTAAATCAATATTAGTCAGTATGCCAAATTCAACCGTCACTGAAAAACTGTAGCACCTAAAACTGAGTTTCAACATGTCTGTAATTTCCACCTCTGAAGTCACGTCTTTACTTTCACCCATTAATGCGTTTTTACATTGCGAGACCCCGCAGTCGTGGATTGACGAAGCACAAAAAGAAGAAAACCTTCGGGTGATTCTTACCGATCACTTAATTTGTGAACTTAAAGCAGCTCAGTCTGCTATGTACCTCCTTCGCCGTTATGTGGCCGATGCAGAAACTAGTCAAGTGTTGTTAGGCTGGTTGAAGCCCTACGAGGACTTCACTTACCGTCATGAAGGCGATTGGCAATCACTCAATACCAAACACCTTTCAAAGAATGTGTTTAATGTTGAAGGTTTAGACCCGTTTAAAAAAGACATGCTAGACAAAATGGTGATGTTGATAAAAGAAGAACTTCATCACTTCTATCAGGTGCTCGAAATAATGCACGAGCTGGGTTTTGAATATAAATCAGTCACATCAAGTCGTTATGCCAATGGCTTACTACGCCATGTTCGCACTTATGAACCAGAAAAGCTTGTCGACAAACTCATTTGTGGTGCCTATATTGAAGCCCGTTCGTGCGAGCGCTTTGCAAAACTGGCCCCCTACGTTTCAGAAGATTTGGGTAAATTTTATGTATCATTGCTTCGCTCAGAAGCGAGACATTTTGAAGACTATCTTACCCTTGCAAAACAAATTGCCAAAAACGATATTTCAGAGCGCGTTGCCCATTTTGGAAGTGTTGAAAAGTCGCTTATTGAGAGTAATGATAATGAGCTTCGCTTTCACTCTGGAACGCCAAACTTTTATTAATCTGACTAGGCCGTTTATTTATCAAACAATTTATATTGACGGCCTTTAATTTCTGCTGCACACTCAAATTGTAAATATATTGTTAACGGCAGTGTTTGGCGCTTAGCGCCGCGTTCGTGTTTAGTTGGTTTTACGGTCTTTCCGTGTGTTCTCCCTGCCTCACAACAATATTTTCTTAAAATAAAAACGTTTGTGAACAAGGCAGGACTTTATGATTTTAAATCATCTTATTGGTATATACACTCACCCTAAGGAAGAGTGGCAAACCATTGACACAAAACACGAAACCTATTTTTACGCGCTTACGCATATTGCTTTCATTGCACTTATCCCTTCACTTGTGGCTTATTTCTCCAGCGCCCATACCGGTTGGAGTATTGGAGCTGGTGACGTAATCCGATTAAGTGAGAATACAGCCATTATGATGAGTATTGGCATGTACTTTGGGTTGATTGCAGGTGTGGTAGCACTCGCGGTGTTGACCCATGAATTAGCGAAAGCCTTTGAAGCTGCGCCAACATACACGCAATCGTTAGAACTCGCCGCTTACACAGCCACACCTTTATTTATGGTGGGCTTCGCTGGCTTGTACCCGGAACTGTGGGTACTGATGACAGCGCTGCTAGTGGGCATCAGCTACTCGGTTTACCTACTTTATTCTGGCGTACCTATTTTAATGCATATGCCTGAAGATAAGGGCTTTATCTACTCAAGCTCGGTAGTAACGTGCGGGTTGGTGTTACTAGTTATTCTAATGGCAGGCACGGTGTTGGTTTGGGGGTTATCCGGTGGACCTGTATTCGTTCACTAGCGCCTATTAAACTAACAACTCAAAACTTACCAAAAAGCGTTTATCAGAAAATATTCAAAGAACGTATTAAAAAGCCGCTTTAAAAGCGGCTTTTCTGTCTAGCATTTCATTTGCCATTAATCGGCTGAGTCGATGTTATGAACATCAAGATTGCTAAGTTCAGCTTGAACTACTGGGGCTTTTCTTGATTTCTCACCACGCGACAAATCAATGCGCTCAAGGTATTCCTGATCGATATCTGCAGTAATGTAGTTACCATCAAAAACTGACGTTTCAAAACGTTGGATCGATTCATTCTCTTCGCGAACGGCATCAACCAAATCAGAAATATCTTGGAAAATAAGTCCATCGGCTTGAATAAGCTCTGCAATTTGGTCTATTTCACGGCCATAAGCAATCAGTTCGTTGGCTGACGGCATATCGATACCGTACACATTAGGGAAGCGAATCTCTGGCGCAGCTGACGCAAAGTAAACTTTCTTCGCACCCGACTCGCGGGCCATCTCAATAATTTGACCAGAGGTAGTACCGCGAACAATGGAGTCATCGACAAGTAGTACGCTCTTGCCTTTGAACTCAGATGAAATTGCGTTTAGCTTACGGCGCACTGATTTCTTACGCATAGTTTGGCCTGGCATAATAAACGTGCGGCCAATGTAGCGATTTTTAACGAAGCCTTGTCGATAAGGTAAGTCAAGGGTGTTGGCGATTTGAAGCGCCACATCCATCGACGTTTCTGGAATAGGTATAACCACGTCGATATCAAGATCTGCCCACTCGCGCTTAATTTTCTCACCTAGCTTACGGCCCATATTCACGCGTGACGCGTAAACTGAAATGCCGTCAATAAAACTGTCTGGACGAGCAAAGTAAACAAACTCGAAAATACACGGCGAAGTCACTGGGTTTTCAGCACACTGTCTAGTGTGCAGCTGACCTTCTTCGGTTATAAATACCGCTTCGCCCGGCATAACATCGCGCACAAACTGGAAGCCTACAGCGTCAATTGCAACACTTTCAGACGCTACCATCCACTCTTCGCCTAGCTCACTCATACGCTTACCTAGCGCTAGAGGGCGGATGCCGTGTGGGTCGCGAAACGCTACAATACCTTGACCAATGATGGCCGCTACAACGGCGTAAGCACCGCGGATTTTTTTGTGAACCTTCGTTACCACTTCAAAAATGTGTTCTGCACTAACACTTAAACCCGCTACTTGCTGAAGTTCATGAGCAAGAATATTAAGCAGTAACTCTGAGTCTGAGGTGGTGTTAATGTGACGGCGTGCAATGCGGAACACTTCTTCTTGTAACTCATGCGCGTTGGTTAAGTTACCGTTATGCGCAAAGGCAATGCCAAATGGTGAGTTAACATAAAAAGGCTGCGCTTCAGCGGAACTAGACGTACCTGCGGTCGGGTAGCGAACATGACCGATCCCCATGTTGCCAGACAACCTTTTCATATGACGTGTGTGGAAAACATCTCGAACCAGACCATTTGCCTTACGCAAATTAAACATATTTTGGTCGATAGTCATTATGCCTGCGGCATCCTGTCCACGGTGTTGAATAACCGTTAGACCGTCGTACAGAGACTGAGCTACGGGCGTTTTACCAACTATTCCGACTATACCACACATGTGCGTTACCTATATCAAGCGGGATTTAAGAAACTGGAGGAGTCTTTCACATAGCTGAAAAACCACTCAATGATGACACCAAACTCGGGTAAGAGTACAGACGCTTGCCACCATGTTGATGAGGCTGCGCTTGTAAAAGTGTCCATGAAAAAGAGCAATGCGCTAACTATAAGCACGCCACGCAATGCACCAAAAACTATACCGAGGGCTCTGTCTGTACCTGACAACCCCGTTGCCTGAACCAGCTGGCTAATCGCGTAATTGATCATGCCGCCTAGAATGAGCGTTGTGACAAATAGCGCAGCAATCGCAGCACCATTTTTTAAATAGAAATCGTCAATGGCTGTAAAGTAAACGGCGAGGTCAGCGTAGAAGTTGCTTGAAATAAAGAGTGCAGCAAACCATACCACTAACGAGATGGCTTCTTTAACAAACCCTCTAATAAGGCTTATTAAGGTAGATACCGCAATGATACCCAGTATGGAAAAGTCTACCCAGTTCATCGTCTCTTTATTGCGTTGATGTTGCCTTTTATCGTTAAGCAACGAGCCTTTGGCGAGATGGCGCGCATTCTAACAGAAGATAGAAATATTACTAGTCTGTAATACCGGTTACTGTTATTCCACTTGTCGTATATCTGAGTATAAGAAGAGAGAATGCGCACTACTCAACTTTGAACGTAGTAACTTTGCCTTTAAGGCTTGTTAGCTCTTTTAAGTGTGGTAAGGCCGACTCAAGTTTCTTTTTATCTAAATCAGGGCCCACAAACACTTTATTTAGCGGGCCAGAACTTGTCTGAATTTTACGGCTAAATGCCCGGTACCCTGCTTTTTCCAGCTTCCCTAACAGCGCTTTTACATTTTTCTCGTGACGAAAGCTTCCAAGTTGAATCACCCAGCCCGCGTCATCATCAGCCCCTGCACTTTTTGTTTCAATAACCGTTTGGCTAGCAAGCCTGTCTTCTTCTTCAAATGCTTTTGACTTAGCCGCTTTCGCAACAATAGTACTGCCGTTAACACTGCCTTGATCAGAGGTGGGCTTGTCATCTAAAGCCACCTCATCTTCAATTTCAACAGTAGGTACTGCTGCTTTGGCTACTCGCTCTGAGGGGAAAGATTCAGGCTCTACAATGGGCTTTTTAGGAGGATTAGCAGGTACAGAGACAAAAGGCTCTCTGTTAGTTTGCTTTTTGCCATCAAGGAAGTCTGGTAAGAAGATGACTGCCAAGGCGACAATAATAATCGTTCCCACCAGTCTATTCTTTAATGCCGATGTCACTGTGCTCTCCTGCTTGAATACACGTTTTACTTTTACAATGCGCGTGTTAGTTTTGCCCAGCAAGCACGTCTGCTACGGTAACAAAAGAACCAAAAACGAGAATAAGTTCACCAGTTTGATAATCTGCAAGCGCGCGCTGATATGCTGAGGTTACGCTATGAAACGAGTCTATATTCTCTATGGTTGTGCCAGCATTAACAAGTGCATTTTCAAGTACTTCTGCTTTACAACCTCGCGGGCCGTTCGTTGAGGCTGCGTACCATTTTGCATCAAGCTCAGCCAGTGGAGCCAAAGTTTCGGCGATAGATTTGTCTTTCAGCATACCAACCACAATACGCATTTTGCTCACGTCAAAGCGGTTTAGCCAGCTTTTCATGGCTGAAGTAGCTTGCGGATTATGAGCTACATCAACAACCACAAGTGGTGATTCGCTAATGGTTTGTTGACGGCCTGGCATGGTGGTGTTTTCAATAATATCTTTAAGTACCTGTTCTTGCGGCAGTAAATCAAGCACCTCAAGAGCAGCCAATGCTGTGCTGGCATTTTGCAGAGGAATATTAGGATAAGGCAGCGATTTAAAGCTGTTGTCTTTCCCTTTCCAGCTCCATTCGCTGTAATCACTTGCCACTACCGTTACAAAATCTTGTGTAGCCCAGCGAACGTTTGCCTGTAACTCATTAGCCACATCGTAAAGCGATGATGGTGGGAACAATTCACCCACCACTGCATTGCCATTTTGGCGCATTATGCCCGCTTTCTCTCGAGCAATTTTTTCGCGGGTATTGCCCAGCCAATCTTGGTGATCAAGATCGATAGTGGTAATAACGGCAAGGTCTGGGTCGATAATATTGGTAGCATCTAGTCGACCACCCAGCCCGACTTCAAGAATAACTACATCAACAGCCCACGACTGCATCATTTTCATTGCGGCCAAGGTGCCAAATTCAAAGTAGGTTAACGTGATTGGATCGCCGTCTGTGTCTTTTCGCGCTTTTTCAACAAACTCAAAAGCGTCAACGAATTCACTTGCTGGCGGCAATTCGCCGTTGTAACGCACGCGTTCACGGTAGTCTGTTAAGTGCGGAGAGCTGTATACCGCAACACTTTTACCTTGCGACAGCATGGCTTGTTCGAGTAAGCGACACGTTGTGCCTTTACCGTTTGTGCCTGCAACAGTAATAACCAAAGACTGGCTGAGCGATAACGCCATGGCAGTAGCCACCGCTTTCACTCTGTCTAGCCCCATGTCAATGGCGCTAGGATGAATAGATTCTAGGTAGGATAACCACTGGCTCAGGCTTTTTTGCGAAGCTGAAGACGCTGAGGCGTTTTCTGCGTGTGGCGCTGAGCCAGTATTTAGATTGTTTTCGTTATTCACTAATTCTTATAATGCAACTTAACCAACAGGCTGTGTAATCTATCACGCATATCTCTGCGGTCAACAATCATATCAATTGCACCTTTCTCAACAAGGAACTCACTGCGCTGGAAACCTTCCGGTAGCTTTTCTCTAACTGTTTGTTCAATAACACGAGGACCCGCGAAACCGATTAGTGCTTTTGGCTCTGCCACGTTAACGTCGCCAAGCATAGCCAAGCTAGCAGAAACACCACCCATTGTAGGGTCAGTAAGTACGCTAATATAAGGTAGGCCTTTTTTGCTCATTTTGGCAAGCGCTGCTGAGGTTTTAGCCATTTGCATTAATGACATCAGTGCTTCTTGCATACGCGCACCACCACTTGCACTAAAGCAAATAAGTGGCATGTCGTTTTCTAAACACGCGTTAACAGCTGCAACGAAACGTGCGCCCACCACTGAAGCCATTGAACCGCCCATGAATGCAAACTCAAAACAAGCTACAACAACAGGCATGCCTTTTAGCTTGCCCTGCATAACCACTAATGCGTCTTTCTCGTTTGTTGCTTTTTGTGCAGCAACAATGCGGTCTTTGTAACGCTTAGAGTCTTTAAATTTAAGTACGTCTTGTGGCTCGTGCTCTGCGCCTAATTCAACGCGATCGCCTTCGTCTAGGAACGCGTCTACGCGTCGACGGGCCGTAATACGCATGTGGTGGTCACATTTAGGACATACTTCCTGAAGTTTTTCCAGTTCGCTTTTATATAACACAGCTTGGCATGAACCACATTTTGTCCAAATACCTTCTGGTACATTGCCTTTGGTTGATGTTTGTGTGCGCGGAAGAATTTTTTGAATCCAGCTCATGGAAATTGAATCCTATGTTTTTTGATTGCCGGCCATGACGATTGATGATTGTTCATTCTTGTGGCCGACAACTCATTAAATTTTTAAGTTTCATACTGTATTACAAAGAAAAAATGCGTAACACAATAGAACAGCTACCTAATATAGCGCGCTATTAGACCACAATACAACGAAATGGAAAAAACAAAACTGGTCTTAGAAGTTGACTGCTATCAATAGCCTCGCCGTTGCCGCTCCCTAAGCAACTCACAAGAATGTTGAAAAACCTTCGCAGGTTCGAAGCTAATAGCGAGGTTTAGCACTCCACTTTGGGGAATTGGTTTACGCCCGAGTGGCGCTCAATAGACCGTTGCCTTTCGCCGCTTTCAACAAAATGTTTAAGTGCGGTATCAATCTCATGCTTTAAAGAATCTAAGCCCGAGCGAATTATAAACACTAAATTTACGCCACTTATAACATTCGGTGATTGATAAAACGTTGTAGAACAAAATTTTTCGTCAAACATCACTGAACGCGCGTTATATTCATTCATTATCGCGAAGTCGCAGCGCCCTTTTGACAACATCATCGCCATTGTAAATTGGCTGCTTGAATTCACTCTCGTAATATAACGCTTGTCGTCATCAAAAAAGCGTTGCAAAACAGGATAAGTAAATCCGTAACGAGTACAAATACTAGTGGCGAAATTTTCTGCGGGGATAAACGGACTATTAAAGTTTGATGTCGCGTACATGTAGCTATTGTGCTGCATAAGAACATCGCTAATGAGAAAGTCATTGGGCGTATCTATCCAGCGTTCAGACGATAAAAATACATCAACGGCTCTCGATTCAAGAAGGCTCTCGCTTCTAGCACGATTAGAGTCTAAGTATTTAACAGAAAACTGGCTTGATAACTTTTGTGAGGCAAAAAAGTCGACTACAACACCTTGATAGGCCTGTGAATCGGTATCGAAATATAAATAAGGTGGCGAGCCTGGTGTATTGACCGCGAACCTTATGCTGGAAACTTTCCCTTGGGCGTAAGCAAAACAAAAAAGTGAGGTAAAGCACGCTGCGGGGCCAAGCATTTTTAATAAGCACTTTAAAAGGGACATGCCCAATTCCTTTGTATTTCTATTCACAGCAAGAAATAATTCGTGATTAATATGCTAATTTAATTTCGTTCCACGCCACATACAATATTTTACTCTTTAAAAAACGTTGAATGCTACAGATAGTCAGATTTTCGATATCTGAGCATTGCAAAGTTCCTTTTGAGTTACTACAAGCGCCTAGCCTAACTAGTCTGGAAGGAAAACTGGTCCTAGCGGCCCTTTAGGCAAGTCGTGCTCGTTTGGATAAGTAACATCAACCAAATATAAGCCATTCGGTTTGGCCGTTGCCGCAGATTTACTTCTGTCTTTCAAGCTTAATAGGTGCGCAATCCAATTAACGTCTTGCTCCCCTGCCCCGATTTCGACAAGCGCCCCCGTTATATTACGAACCATGTGATGTAAAAATGCGTTTGCGCGAATATCAATTATCACATAGCGCCCTTGGCGAGAAACGCTTACGTCTGTCACGTTTCGAAATGGAGTATTGCTTTGGCAAAGTGCAGCACGAAAAGATGTAAAGTCTTGCTCTCCCAAAAGGGCTTGAGCAGCTTGATGCATTTTGTTTTCGTCTAGCTCGCGATGTATATGAGTGACACCAGAATGCAAAATAGCCGGACGCATTTTTGCGTTGTGAATAACATAGCGGTAGCGGCGGTGGGTGGCAGAAAAGCGAGCGTGAAAATCGTCACTTACGTTTTTTGCCCAAGTAACAGCAACAGAGTTTGGCAGATTCGCATTTACGCCCAGTGTCCATGCACGCACTGAGCGCGGCGCATCACAATTGAAGTGAACAACTTGTCCGGTAGCGTGCACGCCTGCGTCGGTGCGCCCGGCGCACTGCACTTCTATGGGTTCATTGGCTACTGTCGATAGCGCCTTTTCAAGATGCTCTTGAACACTTGGTACTTCGCGCTGGCGTTGCCAACCGAAAACAGCAGCACCGTCGTACTCAATTCCTAAGGCAATTCGCCCCATATCTGTTTTACCCTGTAACTTAAAAAGGCGCTAAGTGTAGTCATCTCGCAGGCAACATGCAACGGTGCTAGTGAGCAAAGCTCCTCTAGCGGCGAACAATTGATGTTATAAATAAAAACGGCCTGAACACATAACAGTATTCAAGCCGTAATTCCATTCTCGCATGCGCGAATTAATAGCTATACGATGTTCGCAAGTATCGATTCAGCTTCTTGCTTCTGCTCTTCGCTACCTTCTTTCATGACCTCATCAAGTAGCTCCTTTGCTGCATCCACGTCATCCATTTCAATGTAGGCGCGAGCTAAATCTAAATTAGCGTTTTGCCCCGCATCTTTATCAATATCAATGACAGTGTCTTCATCGGAAACGCCAGTGAAATCAGATAAACTCACGTCGAGGTCGAGCGCTTGGCTGTCAGGGTCAACGGTATCTGTATCGTCACCATCATCCATCAGAGCTTCCACATCAAGAAAGTCCTCGGGAGGAGTCTGAGAGTCACTGTCTCCATCAACGTCGCTTAATAACGCAGCTAGATCTAAATCTGGATTGTCGAGTTTAAACTCTTCTTGATCTTTATTTGATTCATTGGCTTTAACATCCTCTGATGCTTGTTCGTCAGCGCCGATATCATTGGGGTTAGCAATATCAAGTTCTAAGTCATCTGGAATATCGAGCTCGTCTAACTCTTGTGACTTCTCATCTTCTTCAAGCTCAAAGGTGTCTTCAATTTCGTCGTCTTGCTCTAGCTCAAAGGTTTCATCATCTTCTTCACTGTCTTCAAGCTCAAATGTCGCCTCTTCATCGTCATCAAGTTCTAGCTCGAAAGTGTCGTCAGCTTCTGTATCACCCTCTTGCTGTAACTCAGAAGACGCATCCTCGTTGTCTTTTTCAAACTCACTGGTATCAACAACCTCGTCAGACTCAAGGCTTTGCAGCAACTCATCAAACTCAGCACTGTCTAAATCATCTAAAATTTCATTATCATCAACAGCACTATCTTCTGAAGCAGACAGCCAATCATCAAGACCAGGCACGTCATCCAGTTCGTCAAAGTCTTTGTCTTTACTGTCAGTCTTATTATTTTCTTCTAACTGACTGTCGTCCTCTTTTTCATCGCTTTGTTGTGGTGTTTGGTTTTCGTCAACAACACCATCAACTTCTTGTTCCAGTTCAAAGCTTTCAATTTCGTCGAAGGCAGCGTTTAAAAGACTATCGTCGTATTCATCATCTGCTGACGTTTCTTGTTCATCATCAGGTGCCTCGTCGGTAGACAATGCATCTGCACTTTCAACATTGTCTTGCGCTTCTTCGGTATGCTCTGTTGTAGGCTCTTCATCAGCATCCATCTGACTAAATGATGGAATGTCGTCCATCATTTGTTTTTCAAACGCTTCAATTGCGTCATCTAACGGGTCATCTGAAACTGAGTCAGCGTTTAGTTCATCTGCGCTATCAAACGCAGGCTCTGCTTCAAATTCGGGTTCGTTTTCAGAATCGACTTCTAACTCTTCTTCGCTATTAAGCGCTGGTTCATCGCTGCTTGGCTGCGCTTCATCGGCCTCGAATTCTAATTCAGACTCTGGTTCTGGTTCAGATGCCAGCTCTGCTTCAAGTTCAGGCTCGTCAATTTCTAGCTCATCATTAGACTCAGGCTCTGACTCAATTTCAGTGCCAAATTCTGGTTCGTCGCCAGTGTTTAATGCTGGCTCTTCGCTAGCGTCTTCCTCTGGTGCTTCATCGGTTTCAAGCTCAGTATCTCCATTAGATTCTGTCTCGGGTTCTGAAGACTGTTCTGCTTTAGGCTCTGGTTCGTCTTCAGAATCAACCTCCGCTTCTTCGCTTTCAAGCGCTGATTCAGCGGTGTCTGCCTGCTCTGGCGTTTCATCAATTTCAAGTTCAGCGTCTACATCAGTTTCTGTCTCGGGTTCTGAAGACTGTTCTGCTACAGGTTCTAATTCGTCTTTAGAATCGACATCAGCCTCTTCTTCGCCATCAAGCGCTGATTCAGCGGTGTCTGCCTGCTCTGGCGTTTCATCAGTTTCAAGTTCAGCGTCTACATCAGTTTCAGTCTCGGCCTCAGTGTCTACCTCTGGTTCAGCGGTAGCCGCTTGCTCTTCATCGGCCTCGAACTCTAATTCAGATTCTGGTTCTGGTTCAGATGCCAGTTCTGCTGCAAGTTCAGGCTCGTCAATTTCTGGCTCATCATTAGACTCCAGCTCTGACTCAATTTCAGTGCCAAATTCTGGTTCGTCGCCAGTGTTTAGCGCGGGCTCTTCGCTAGCTTCTTGCTCTGGTGCTTCATCGGTTTCAAGCTCTGCGTCTTCATCAGTTTCTGTCTCGAGTTCTGAAGACTGTTCTGCTTTAGGCTCTGCTTCGTCTTCAGAATCAACATCAGCCTCTTCTTCGCCATCAAGCGCCGATTCAGCGGTGTCTGCCTGCTCTGGCATTTCATCAGTTTCAAGTTCAGCGTCTACATCAGTATCTGTCTCGGCCTCAGTGTCTACCTCTGGTTCAGCGGTGACCGCTTGCTCTTCATCGGTCTCGAATTCTAATTCAGATTCCGGTTCTGGTTCAGATGCCAGTTCTGCTTCAAGTTCAGGCTCGTCAATTTTTAGCTCATCATTAGACTCAGGCTCTGCTGTTTCAATTTCAGTGCCAAATTCTGGCTCGTCGCCAGTGTTTTGTGCGGGCTCTTCGCTAGCTTCTTGCTCTGGTGCTTCATCGATTTCAAGCTCAGCGTCTTCTTCAGTTTCTAGCTCGGAGTCTATATCCGACTCAAGCTCTGACAATAATTCATCTGTTAGTTGGTCAACATCATCACTATTATTCGACTCTTCTGCTTCTAACTCAGCAAGCAACTCGTCAGTTAGTGGATCACTAAAGTCACCTTCTTCACTTTCTGACTCACTAAACTCTGCATCCTCATCGATAGGGTCTGGGCTAACTTCCGGCTCATCCTCTAGCTCGGCCTCCAGCTCAGCAAGTAATTCGTCGGTAAATGGGTCTTCAAAGTCGCCTTCATTATCTTGCGATGGTAAATCTGTCGGTGAGTTTTCATCAGCTAATGTATCTTCACTCGCTGAAGGGTCTTTATCCGCTGAAGGCTCTTCACCCGCTGAAGGCTCTCTATCCGCTGAAGGCTCTTCATCAAGTTCATCTTCCGCCTGTAGCTCTGCAATCAGATCATCCGAAAGCGGGTCACTAAAGTCTGCGCTGGTCTCGATTTCGTCTGTGACAACCTCGTCTAAATCATCGGTAATAGCATCAAGGCTTTGAATAGATTGTGGAGATGGAGAAGACGTGATGATCTCTTCGTCAAGCGTTCCTTCTTCTTCGGTGTCGTCTTCATCACCCAAACCGCCCATCATTTCAATCTGCTCTATTTCGTTAAGCAAATCGTCGGCAATTTTATCTATTTCTTTGTTTTGCTGATTTATCTCATCATCTAGCTTGCTCAGCATATCCTCGTTAATGAGGTCATCATTGCTATCTAGCTCGTCTGTCAGGCCTGCATCAACACCGTGCTCTTCTAATAGGTCATCAATACTGATTTCGGGCTTGTCATCTTCATCTTCAACACTAGGAAGTGTAGCAACGTCTTCAGCTTCCTCATTGCCATCTGTGTCAGAGAGTTCATCAACAGAGCTTTCAAGCAACGCATCAATGTCATCTTCGGCCACATCTTCAGACTCAGATGTACCGTTAACCTCATTTAGAATGTCATCTGGGTCAACGTCGCTTGTGTCATCGTCTTCAGTTGCGTCTTGGCTTTGCACATTGTCGAGTAGATCATCAATATCAAAGTCATCATCATCTGCGCTAGCTGATTCGTCATCAGCTGAGGCAGGTTCCGCTTCGTCGCTTTGATCGCTCTCTTGTTCAAAGATGTCTTCATCACCTGAAAGGTCGAACCCCTCTAGGTCGTCAGCGTCATTTTCACTAAGCACTTTGTCTGACAAATCATCGTCATCAAACAGGCTGTCTAACTCATTTTGATCAAGCTCTTCATCCCCAGCTTCAAACAAGTCGTCACTGCCCTCGTCTGGCACCAGCATGTCGTCTTCAAGGTCGGCAAAGGTTTCAAGCTCATCGTCTAAACTTTCTTCCAAGTCAGAGGTAAGCACATCATCAAGCAAGTCATCATCATTAAATAAATCATCATCAGACAGCTCGGCTTTATCATCGAGGTCTGGCGCTAATGCACTTGAAAGGTCGCCGATATCAGCATCAGGCACCGGCACTTCGTCATTGTCAGCGGTGATAGTAGGGCTAGGCGCAGGCACTTCTTCTGGTTTGCTGTTGCGTTTTAACAGCCACATGATTAGACCACCAACAAGCAGAAGCGATACAAACGCTGTGCTGATGATTAACGCTAACGGGCTTGTAAGCGTAGAGAGGATTGACGACTGTTTTTCTGCTTCGCGCTGCGCTTGTTCGGCCTTAATCATTTCGAGCAATTCTTGCTGAAGCGCAACTTGCATGTCTAGTTGACTTTTAACGTCACCTTCAACTTGACCGCGCAAGGTTTCAATCTCACCGTTGACCGCTTCAACACGTTCATATAAGCGTCTATTTTCGTTAAGAATTGCTTCCACGTTTTCTAACGAGGCCGCAAACTGCATCCGCAGCTCATCAAACTGGCGGGTTTGCTCTTGATCTAGACGCGTTATCTTTTGTTCAATGTCAGTTTGAGTTTGCGTTAAATCTTGTTGATTAACTAAGGGGGACGCGGGCTTTATATTTCTTACGCTACTGCCTGGCTCGTTAAGCATTTGTGCAAATGCTCTGTCATCTTGCTCGGCGCGCATTTGCGCTTTCTGCTTATCAATTCGTGCAATGTAGCGTTCCGACGGCAGCTTTAATATTGCACCATCAACTAGCAAGTTTAGGTTGCCATTCTCAAAGGCATTAGGATTAAGCTCGTAGATAGCAGTCATAACCTGATAAACGCTCAGGTTGTTGTTTTGGCGGTAGCGTTCAGCTATACGCCAGAGGGTGTCGCTGGCGTCAATTGGGCCATACTCCAACCCTGAAAACTGGTTGGTAGCGTCTTTTGGACCTTTTAAGAAGGTAGCGCGTTCTTGTGCATCTACAGTGATAATAGGGCCAGACAAACAGAGTGTGAGTAAAAGTAAGCCCGTCAAATGCAATTTCATAGCAGTCCTATATGCCCTTAAGCGTCTTTACCACCCGTGACGTTTGGGCGGATTTTCGAGCCAATCTGTACTGAAGAAAACATTGGCTTTTATTTTTATTCTTAAGCCACCTTGAAACCATTCCGTCAAGTTGGCGTTTTACAGTCTTTATTAACTTGGCAGTAAGATATATTCGCGCTTTTGAGAATTCTTACTCTTCACCTAAGTGTCTGACTGACTATTGTTTTTAACGTTGTTTTTTTCTTAACGTTACAAACTATAAACCAGTTATCAAGGGTGATCTAGTTAGACAGAAGTATTGTCTTGTTCTATCACTTATATTTTAGCAAATCACTTCCCTTAAATTACGTATCGGCAAGCGCAGAAAAAAATTTATCTTTTCCTGCGCTCACCCATTTACATAGAGGCGATGCTCGCTATTTATTGGTTACAGATAATCGCGAATAAGCGTTTCAGCAATTTGAATACTGTTGGTTGCCGCGCCCTTGCGAATATTATCCGACACTACCCAAAGGTTTAAACCGCAAGGGTGTGTGATGTCGTTTCTAATGCGGCCTACATGAACAATGTCATTACCGCTGGCGCTGCTAACTTGCGTTGGAAACTGCTCATTACCGTCGTATACCGTTATACCGGGTGCATCAGCCAAAAGCTCTTTCACATGCTGAGCATCAATCGGTGAGCGAGTTTCTAGATGGATGGCTTCTGCGTGCCCGTAAAATACTGGCACACGCACGGCGGTAGCATTAACCAAAATACTCTGATCACCCATGATTTTCTGCGTTTCCCACAGCATCTTCATTTCTTCTTTGGTGTAGTCGTTGTCTTGGAAAACGTCGATTTGAGGAATAACGTTAAACGCTATTTGACGACTAAACGACTCAGACTTTACTTCGCGCGCATTTAATAAGCCTGCGGTTTGCTTGGCCAATTCTTCCATGGCTTCTTTACCTGCGCCAGAGACCGATTGATAAGTACATACGTTGATACGATCAATGCCTACGGCATCTTGTATTGGCTTGAGCGCAACCAGCATTTGAATAGTTGAGCAGTTAGGGTTTGCGATAATGTTTCTATTGCGAAACTCAGCTAATGCGTGAGGGTTTACTTCTGGCACAACAAGTGGGATATCTGGCTCGTAACGAAACTCTGAAGTATTGTCGATAACAATACAGCCCTCTTCTGCAGCTAATGGAGCGAATTTTGCTGAAATACTGCCACCTGCTGAGAAAAAGCCAAACTGCACTAATGACCAGTCGAAATCATCAGCATCCAATACTTCAATGTCTTCGCCTTTAAACGATACGGTACTACCTGCTGAACGTTTACTGGCAAGAGGGTACAAACGGTTTACCGGAAAATCTCGCTCTTCTAATAGTTCAATCATGGTTTGGCCCACTAAACCTGTGGCGCCAAGAACCGCTACGTCAAACACTTGCGACATAATGCTTTATGCTCCTAATTTGTTAATTACTAAACCAGACTAACGTGAAAGCCCAGCTTGTTGAATGTGTCTTGAATTTGTTTACTTGTGTTTTTTGGCAATTGTAGCGCATAGGCACTGCACTCGCGACGGACGCGATATTGCTTGCGCAATGAAGAGAAAGTATCTGCTACTTTTTTAGCTGGCTGCTCGTCACCTGTTGCCGCCTTTACAAATGCATTACGCGTTATATCATCGTCAATAGACACATCATAAACGGTGTGAAAAACTTCAATGAGATCATCGACAGACAATCGCGGTGCTTCAGGTGCGCTCAAGTCAACCTTTATTGGCTTGGTTTTATCTAAAAAGTCACTGAGGACTTTGTCAGCCTTAACGTTTACAACGTCACAGATTTGCTCGTAAATCATCTGCGTACCGCGCACTTTACCTTCTATAGAATGGCCTGCAATATGTGGAGTTACAAACCAAGCATAGTCAAACATTGTAGTGTCTATGAATGGCTCATTATCAAATACATCTAGCACTACCGTAGGTGCATGCTTACGCTCAAGTAAGTTGAAAAGCGCCTTTTCATCAATCACCTCTCCTCTGCAAGCGTTAACTAACAGTTGGCTTGACGAAAGTGCATCAAGGAAAGTGCTATCTATCATTTGATAGGTCGGATAATCGCCCCCTTTAACAAAGGGAACATGAAGCGAAATAACGTCGCACTTTGCAATTTGCGCTAAATCTACAAATGACTGTTCGTTGTGACGCTGTTTACCGGCCTTAGTTAGCATTTGTTCTAGAGGTGGGTCATACAAATGATACTCGACGCCAATCGCGGTCAAAATACGGGATAACGCACTTCCCACGTTTCCCGCCCCCACTATACCTACGGTAGCATTATACAAATCGAGCTTTTGCGATTTATGTGCATGTAACAACACACTAAGCACATACTCAGCAACGGCCACGGCATTGCAACCTGCGGCGCTGCTGTGGGCAATCCCTTTTTTATCCAAATGTACTTTATCAAGGTGGTTAGTACCTGCGGTTGCTGTAGTGACGAACTTAAGCCTATTGGCTTTCGCTAGCAATTCAGGCGTGACCTTTGTTGTTGAGCGCAATGCAAGAATGTCAATATTGCGCAGCATTTCGGGCACAAGAGACTGCCAAGAGTAAGTTTTAACTTCACCCACACTGCTCAAGTAATCTGTGCCAAATGGAATGGTATCTTCTAGAAGTATTTTCATGGCGCTAAGTGTACCTTAAGTTACGCTTTTAGTAACCCAGCGCCCATGATTTATCTTGCTAGTGAAAAGCTTTAGAACGTATTTTCTAAAATGTTGAAAGGTGGACGTTTCAATGCCGTACAAGCACGTTAACCTCTATACGTCGCCACCTTCGAAACACTGAGCGAACAAGGTGGCTGATTAAGAAGGCTATTGCTCGAAGCCGGGAAAACGGCGCTCAACGCGTCGCTTAATACCTGGCCATGCTAGTGAACCGCCTGCTTGCCTCGTAACTTGGTCTGCTTGCTCACGAATACCCTCTAAAATGGCCGAGTGAATTGGGATAAGCGGCTTTCCTGTTGCTTGTGCTTTTAGCTGAATTTCACAAGCGCGTTGCATGATAAACATGAATAAAAACGCATCTGGAATGTTATCCGCGCAAGTTAACAGCCCGTGATTGCGCAAAATCATAAACTGCGTGTCACCTAAGTCGCGCACCAAACGTGCTTTCTCGTCCGGATTTAAGGCCACGCCTTCATAAGCGTGATATGAAAGCGAGGCTAGAGGAAACAACGACTGCTGTGAATAAGGTTGCAACCCATCTTCTAAAATAGAAACTGCTACGCCTTCAGCTGTGTGTAAATGCAAAACACATTTTGCATCGTCACGTGCTTCATGCACAGCACTGTGAATGGTGAAGCCAGCAGGATTAATGTCGTAATCGCTCTCCATTACTTTATTACCTTGCAGGTCAACTTTAACCAAGTTCGAAGCAGTAACTTCATCAAAAAATAACCCATAGGGGTTTATCAGAAAGTGATGCTCTGGCCCAGGTACACGGGCTGAAATATGAGTAAAAATTAAATCGTCCCAACCGTACATGGCCACTGCACGATAACACGCAGCAAGATCGACACGCGCTTCCCACTCTTCACTACTTACTTTCGATTTTACTGAATCTGTCATAGCTCTTCTCTTCGTTCAATTAGGGTGATTTCGCTCTAGGGCCTATCAGCACCAATATTTTATATACTTACTTTTTAGTACCATCTACATTACGCGCAGTATTTGCTATACACTGTCGGATATACGACAGTGTAAGAAATATGTTAAATGGAAAAATTTAAACCTGTGCTGGCGAGCTCAACGTGGTTTGGTGCACTCCCCTCTTATTTACAAGAGGTCATGTTTGATAAAATGCGCTTAAAGCATTTAAAAGCGGGGCAGCAGTTACATGCCAAAGGCGAAGACGGCGTTGGCTTTTACGGTGTTTGCGAAGGGCGCTTGAGAGTAGTAAGCGTGGGGGTTGATGGCAGAGAAATGCTATTCGCCCTTCTCGGACCCGGCACTTGGTTTGGTGAAATATCTATGTTTGACGATCTCCCCCGAACCCACGATAATTTCTGTGAAACCAACTGCACCGTTGCCATTATTCCAAAAAACCTATTTAAAACGTTACTTGAACAATTCCCCGAGCTATATCCTCATTTTACGCGGCTTTTATGCACTCGCGTAAGAAGCGCTTTTCAGTTTATTGACTCAAGCGCTGGGCTTAGCCTTAAACATCAGCTGGTAAAACGGCTGTTAATGCTTACCACCAGCTACGGTCAGCATTTACCCAAACACAATGCGATAACCCTAACGCTCTCTCAAGAGTCTTTGGCACAAATGATAAACAGCAGCAGACAAACCGTTAATCAGTTATTAGGCGAGCTGCAAAAGGAAGGCTTGGTCAAACTGCACTATGGGAAAATCACCATACCCGAACCCGATACCTTGTTTAGTCGTTATCAGTTTATTTGACTGAGATAGTTAGCTGAATTACTAAAGAGTTTGTGGAATATTAATATAGCCGTGGAAACGCTAAGAAAAGGAAAGTTCGAAATGAAAATTTTATCTGCCAGCCTACTCGTTTTTCTATTATTTGGTTTTGTCTATCAGTCATATTCAAGTTATGTCGATTCCGACTCTTTTGAGAAGACAGGAGAAATGATAGACGTCGGTGGTTATAGCCTTTATATCGAGGACCGTGGAACCGAAAGAGTAACCGTAGTCTTTGACTCTGGTATGGGTGATGACTTGTCAGTCTGGAATAAAGTTGCAGGGGAAGTTTCAAAGTTTTCTAGGGTCATAACCTATGATAGAGCTGGCCTTGGATGGAGTGACGAAAGCCCAAAGGAAAGAGACAGTAAAATTATTGTTGCTGAGCTTCACTCGGTTCTAGAAGAAAAAGACATAACAGGACCAATTATCCTTGTAGGCCATTCATTTGGAGGGGTAAACATGCAACGCTTTGCCCTCACTTATCCCGAAGATGTAGCGGCTTTGGTATTGATAGACTCTGCACATGAAGATCAGATAAATAAAATGCCTAAAGCGAATTTTCTTCAAAAATACCTATTCAAACTTGGAATGTGGGCTGCCCCTTTCGGAATACCGAGGTTATATCTTTCCAGCACCAATCCAGAAGAAAAAGCCAAAAAAAGTACAACCAAACATCAATATACCAGCTTAGACGAAGCAGAGTACTTTCCAAAAAGTCTTAGTGAATTAAGCGAGTTAACGCCTAACTATGGCGATTTGCCTTTGGTGGTTATTGCGCGAAATAAAGCGTCTTCAGAAATCAAAAATACGAAAACTAGAGATTTAGTATGGGCGACGTTGCAAGAAAACATTGCCGCTCGCTCTACCAATAGCACAATAATTTTTTCAGGAGAACGTCAGTATTCTATTCACAAAACGCAGCCTGACATTGTTATTGAAGCAATCCAAACGTTAGTTGGAAGCCTTTAGCTTTTCGAAAGTTACCCTGCGAATTTCCATGTAGTATCTTTTGAAAACGTCTTAACTACGCGTATAACATGCATGAGCTTAGACCGGCGCTTTCGATCCTAGCGTAAGGTATGAATCTACCCCTGACTGGCGGTAATTGTACCCTGCTTTTTATTGGTGAATGGAGCGCTGAGCTTTAAGCTACCTATAAAGAAGTCGGGGGCTAAAGAAAAAGAGCGTAAAAATAAGGTTGACGCTCTAGTCGTGTGTTAATTGCCGAACACTCAACACACGCGCTAACATTTGTGAGTACGCCGCATAAGGAGTCTACCGTGGATACTCGCATACAATTTAGAGTCGATGAAGAAACAAAGCATTTGGCCCAGGCAATGGCTGAAAGCCAAGGCCGCACTTTAAGTGACGCTTGTCGAGAGCTGACTGAAGAATTAGCTGAGCAGCAACGCAAAGCAATGACTCATGACCAATGGCTTACCAAACAGGTCAACGCCGCGTTCAGCAAATTAGATAATGGGAAGAGTGAATTTGTCGCCCATGATAAAGCTTCTTTAGACATGGAAGCGAGAAAGCTAAAAATTCGGAATAGAACCCAAAAATGATCGTTTGGGAAAAACAGTTATTGGACGTCCGAGAAGTTATCTTCGAGTTCTTATACGAATTTAATCCATTAGCAGCAGAAAAAACTGACACAATTATCGTAACTAAAGTTGAAAACTTGGAAAAGCAGCCGATGATGGGCGTTGAAAGAGAAGGAATACCTGGACGGTTTTTAATTATTCCAGAAATATCAATGATTGTTTCGTAGTTTTTAACAGATGATGTGATTCATATTCTAAGAGTTTTACATCAGAAGCAAAAGTTTCCTAGAGGCAGCTTTTAGATAGGGCCAATAACCTGAAAGGTATAACAGCACATTTGTACGTAAACGGGCGTCTACAACGGAGTTATGCAGGTGGAAAAACTTAATAAAGTTATATACAGCAAAGAAAGTAAAACTGGGGTTGCCATTCAAGTTTTTGGCGTAATTTGTTTCTTTGCTGCAATGACGCTTCTATACACAGCAACTACATCAAACTCGCCTGATCTGTACTTATTTTTTGCCGGCTTTTTTTCGTTCTCAATACTTTTATAGGGGATTGGCGCTTATCAGAAGCGGAAATTTTCTAAACTGGGCAGAACTCCATTAACGCTCACTCCGTCAGTTTGCACGATCGGCGAGGAATTTAAAGGCTCTATTGAAATTGAAAAGCCTGACTTTAATAGAGTTAAAAAAATATCAATTACTCTATGGCACCGCAAAATGAGGGGGGACGACAGCCGAGAAGATATAGTTTGGGAATCAAGTACAACAACAAAAATAAATTATGTAGGCGGTAAAACAATCTTAGCATTCAGTTTTGTTATCCCGCATGGTAAGCAGCCGACAAACAAAGCGTTCTTTTCAGAAAACAAATATTTTTGGGAGGCTAGTTTCGAGTTCGTTGAATCAATGCAAAGTATTAAAAGAACTTGGGAAATCCCAGTAAAAATATAACATGCAAATCAATAGGCCTAAAACACTGGGAGCTGAGCGCGTGCCTAGATGGTGCACCTATTTTGAAGCCTGTTATTTAGGTAGTGAATGTCAATAGGCTACTGTGAGGAATAAGCGCATATTGACATAACATTCTTAGGTAAAGAAACCAGTATTAGAAGCTCACGCTAAGTGGCGCAAATTTTGATTTGGTCGATTTTGCTTTGTTCGCCCAAAGCTTTTTAACACATTTTGAGTAGGTAATGGTTAAGTATAAAAAACTCTATACAGCGTGCTTGTTCCTTAATTTGTTTCTTTTACCATTATCTTCATATGGGATGTTGGTAAGTATAACTTCCTACTTTTGGAACGAAACTAATGGGATAGTTGTTTCGGCTAATAGAGTTAAAGTAAGGCTTGGAAATAGTTACATTGAAGAAGCAATAATAGAGTTCACTTACAGTGTTAATCACCTTGAGTACGTTTCAGATATAGTTTCACTCGGTCCGAGTATTAGGTTTAAAAATAGAACGTTTGGTTTGGATAACCTCAAACAATATTGGACTGGGAAAGAAGTTCGCGTTTTTTACCCAGTTGTTTTTCCGAGTTATGGAACGTTAGAAAGAGGTATAAAGTTAAGCACATTTCTTATGTTTTTTATTGCACTGGTATTGCTATTTTCTGGAAGAGTTTTTAAAAGCAAAATTATTACAGTAAATAAAGTTTCGTAAATTGAAAGTGATTTTGATCAGTCTCACTCCTTGACCACTTTTTCGTCTGAGTTAAGTCTGCCTTGAGTATAACGAAACTTGCCACTAGTGATAGAAGTATCAAACCTGATTATCGCTTGTGTGCCAAAAGATGCCGCTCACGAGTAGGTATCATAACAGCAGATTTGGTCTAAAGCGGACAAGCGCAAGGGTTATATCTTATGTCCACTTCACGCTCCTTTAGGTCATTCAACTAATTGCTTTGGCGCAGAATGCGCTTACTTCAATTTTCGCTTTGTGGAAATATAGAGCTTCAACTGTGTATTCGAATGAACTCAGCGACTCCCGTATAGCCCTTAAAAAACTACTTAAACCATTTAATCAGAAGTATTCTTGCTCCATTAATCTAAATACGACAGGTATAAAAAACTTCGCAAAATCAAAGTTTTTATAATTCCCCTATTAGGTTAATACCTTGTTATAGTGCGGTATTTTCATCTCTTAGGATCATAACACGGTGCCTAATTAACTGTTCTATACCTTGTTTGTGACTCTCATTCACAAATGAGTTTGATACCGTTGATACTGCTTTTTCAATAGACTTTAATAGGTCATCAAGTAACTTGACTGCTGCTTGCTTTTTAAGGCCAATCTCTTCACCAAGTTTAATGAAATCTAGTCTATCGTATTGACCATATTTACGGTCAAATCCTGTCTCAATATCCAATACACTCTCATGCACTTCTGTCGTCAAAAGTGGAAGTGCCATATAAGAACCACGGAAGTACTCACCATAAGGTTGTACAGAAACGACATCGTAAACGGGTGATAACGTCGGTATTGCACCTTTATTCGAATACAAAAGCGAAAAATTTCTTAAATGGTGGTCATTATTGCCAACGACATAACTGAATATTACACGTCGATAGAATTCTGCATAATGTTGCACTGCCTTTAGGTTTTGCGCTATGAAACCACCTGCTTTAGCGTAACTTATCGTTTGAAAACCGTTTACTTTGCCGAACTTATCGTTGACTCCCATGGCGCTATCAAGTTGCTCTTGGTGCAGCTTAGTACCACCTTCGCGATCATAGCGCTGTATAATAAATGCCAACTCTCCATTTTGTAGTTGAATAAGACCAAAGGGGGGCACTTGAAACTTACAGGTGCTCGCTATCGTCATGATAGCGTGTTCATTTTCTGCCAAGTTTGGAAATTGCGCTGGTGATGGCTTAATGATGAACGTACCATTTTCTTTGACCAAGACCAGTTCTTCGTCAATGACCGCCGCAGACATTTTAGGCTGATACCCAGAAATGCTCATTTTACCATTGTGTGACGTTGGATAGGATTCCAAATCCTGCCTATCGAAACTTACCATTGGAGATACTTTCAATGTACCAAACAAATGGCGCACTCCGACATCAGAAAAACCCTCGTACTTTGTTCTCTTAGGTAATGTTTTAAGCGTAATTCTACAGTTATTCATTTTTTATAATTGGTTTAATAGCAACCGCTCCGAGCAAATCTTCACCATTGTTAACAAGTAGGCCAAATTCATCTCGCTCATCTATTTTTTGTGCGCGTGCGTACTGCTTTAGTAGCCATCCCTCGGGTAACAGAGACTTAAAGAATGGAAAGAGTGTTTCAGAATTGTACGGAAATTCACTCAAAGGAAGTGACATTGATAAGGCAGGTCCAAAATAGTCTCTCCGATAGCAAAACGTATACCCTTGTACGTGCTTTTCTAACACACCTACGCGCTTGTCGTACAAAAAGACATCTGCTTTTAGCTTGCCCACAGCGACATCCCCAACGTATCTAGAAAGCTCTCAATGGTGGATAATTTAGCATTAAAAAATGCATCTCTATCTTTGAAAAGTTTGCGTACTGTGTTGGTATGTAGGCCGCTCTGCATAGCTATGAGTTCTACATCTATGGTATTTGTATAAAGAGCATTTACGCGAGTAAATGTCTCTTCAATAGAAAGATATTTCTGACTTTCTGGTTCGGAAGCTTTGCTTAGCTGACGCAATTCATCTGATATTTGAACTAAACGTTCTGATACACGACTTGCTCTGGTTTGCTCACTCATTTCACACCCTAGTGTTATTTTGCACACCCCTATAGGTAGCATATAACACCAGACTGTTACTGTAAAGCAGTTAAAACATTACAGCGTTAAAAACAGCCAATAAAAACCCACTATTAACTCTACAGTGTCATTTTATTCATGTATTTATGTAGGCTAGAAACTTCACGGGTCCGCTAAACACTTATCGGTGTCATTAAGCTCTGAATGAGCCAATGTTTGCAATAAGTTCCCCAAGGATATATGGTCAACCTCTATGCGTACCCCACCCTCAGCAGAACGATTACAACACATACAATGTTGACCGTATCTATCAAGCGCATTAAAACGGAGCGTTAACCAACGTTTGGTTATTATGGACAAATACGCGCTGGTTGGTAAGGCGACAATACTGCAATTTGACGTTTGCTATCATACTGCCAATACCTATTCCCGCTAATGTCTAAAGCCCCCCAGTGTCTGTCACACCCATTTAAGTCTAAATTAGAAATTTCTGCCTTGAGAACTTTTCTACCATTTTCTGTTAATGATAACCTCTGGTTATCAAACCCTTCTGATATATCTACAGGAGGATATAAAAATGGTTTTTTATCTCTAGTTTCTATTAGTGGGTGTTTCGCATTAACCATTTCAGCAATAACGTGCCAAAGTGACCAATCGCCAGCGATGAAATACCTCTCTCCCTTATGAACATGTTTATAAATTGAACGTGGGCTTTGGTTTTTAGACTGAATAGATTCAAGCACTCTATACTGTTGAAGTGACAATCCTGTTTTTCTGTCGGGTAACTCATGAACATATCTCCATAGCGCATCGTTAAGATAAGGAAAATGTCCAATGTCTTCCTTTAAAATCGAGAGCAGTGTTTCTGGGGTATTCTGTCTAAGTGCATCCCATATACGGTTCGCATAAATAAGCTGCTCTGCAGAAAAATGCTTTTCGCTGTTAATAAGTGAGCCAACATATTCTTCGTCATTTCGTTCAGGGTTACCACTAGCATCAACCCAAGTTAATTCTCCCTCGTAGTTATTTTTCTTATACCAGTCGAGAAGAAAAAGTAATAACAACTGATTCGACAGGTGAGGCCAAACCCAAAACACAATAGCGTTCGCAGATAAAGTATTTCGTAATAACTGATGTTCATTTCGCGCCATTTTTTCTGGTGTAGGTAGCCCTTCTAGTTTCGTCCAGTCTTTAATAAATGCAGAACGCTTGATGAGGAAATTATAGTAATCATTAGTATTTGGCAAAGGACCAATACAAAGTAAGTCTTTCCAAGGCAGCCGCTGCCCTTTCACACCGCAATTTTTTAATGTTGCGCTAGCAATATCACCGCAAGTTATATTCACTCGCTCAAATTCTAGCTTTGTATCAGTAACATCCAAAGAACATTGTCTCTGGTTGTCAGGGTTGTTTAATGACCCTTTCAATTTGGACCAGCTAGAAAAACCATATTCTTGGGCAATGACAAATTGCGCATCACTCAGGGTTAAGGGGTCACCCATTTGATAAGTAGAGAGATGTTCAGAAATACGATAACTAACAGACAAGTTTTTATTATCAACGTTTCTCTTGAGCGCTTTGGCTTCTTTTTTGAGATAGTTAAGGCTCGAATTCGCTGGAAGTGATTTACGCATGTTTGATCTCCTTATAAGCTTAGTTTTCTAAGCTGAATCCCAACTTCCGCAGGCAGGGAAAAAGAGGATCAAATAGATGATCGCAATTAAAGTGATGACGAAGGTTGAAACTGAGTTTCTTTCCGCGAAATGGTGGCTCACCCAAAAAGCCTAAATGTAGTGTAGCCTCATTAAGCAAAGGCAATCAAGCTTACAAGTTTAGAAGTCTCTATCGAAGTTAACGATTATTTCTGATAACCGCAGAAAGCATGTAATTAGCAACTCATCCACTTTTTATAAAAAAAGGCGCACCCCAACACTTTTCATATTTAAGTATGCGCCCGTTTTTTGTCAGCTACTGAAAAGCAGCTTGCAAAGACTAAAGTCTTTTAGCCACTGTATCTAACCGTTGTAACGCTGCATCACTAGCGTTGCGTTGGTGCCGCCAAAGCCAAAGCTATTAGACATAATGGTGTTTAGCGTAGCTTCACGCGCTTCGGTAACTATATCTAGCCCTTGCGCTGCGTCATCTAGCGTGTCGATATTAATTGATGGCGCAATAAAGTTGTTTTCCATCATCAGTAAGCTATAGATAGCTTCGTTAACACCCGCAGCACCTAGTGCGTGGCCTGTAAGCGATTTGGTTGCGCTAATTGGCACACCCGCTTGGCCAAACACTTCTTGAATAGCGGCAAGTTCTTTCACATCACCGACAGGCGTAGACGTGCCGTGGGTGTTCAAATAGTCGATTGGCGCATCGATATTTTGCATTGCCATCTTCATGCAGCGAATTGCGCCTTCGCCTGATGGTGCAACCATGTCAAAACCGTCAGATGTAGCGCCGTAACCCACTACTTCACCGTAAATTTTTGCCCCGCGTGCAAGTGCGTGTTCAAGCTCTTCTACAACCACCATACCGCCGCCACCAGAGCTAACGAAGCCGTCGCGCGCTGCATCGTAAGTACGAGAAGCCACTGCTGGGTTGTCATTATATTTCGAGCTTAATGCACCCATAGCATCGAACTGGCTTGATAGAGACCAATGTAGCTCTTCACCACCACCTGCAAACACTACGTCTTGTTTACCAAGTTGAATAAGCTCTAGTGCATTACCAATACAGTGAGCGCTGGTTGCACATGCAGAGGCAATCGAATAGTTAACGCCGCGAATTTTAAACGGTGTGGCCAAACAAGCAGATACTGTAGACGCCATACAACGAGGCACCATGTAAGGGCCAACGCGCTTAACGCCTTTTTCGCGAAGAATATCTGCAGAAAGTACTTGGTTTTCAGAAGATGCGCCACCTGAGCCCGCAATAATCCCTGTGCGCTCGTTTGAAATGTCTCTCTCTTCTAGTCCAGAGTCTGCGATAGCTTGCTGCATTGCTACGTATGCATAGCCTGCCGCATCGCCCATAAAACGCATTGCTTTTCGGTCGATGTGCTCTTTTAAATCGATATCGATGTTGCCCCAAACTTGGCTGCGAAGGCCCATTTCGGCGAACTGTTCTGAAAATGTAATACCAGACTTACCTGCTTTTAGTGATGCAAGTACGTCTTCTTTATTTACGCCGATACTTGATACGATACCAAGACCGGTGATCACTGCTCTTTTCATAGTTTACCCTTTGCGTTGATGCGGCTTATGGTAACGATTTTGAACGGCAAAGTGGTCTGCTTTGCCAGCCTCCCACTAATAAATGACTTTTACACAAGAGATTGTCATTCATATGACAATTTATGACTTACATCAGAAATCATTAAAAAAATACGCCACCTGAATTTATAGCGACTTAGCTGTCATTCCAATCATAAACATCAATGTAGCACGAATAAGAGTACTGTTGACCACTGGAATCTAAGGAATTAGAAAAGCAATTTTTCCGTTTTATAATGTCGGTGTCGTCCTTTTGAACTAGCAATATGGTCTTGCTTAACATTCTTTTGCAGAAAAACGTAGTCGCGGCAGGTAGAATACGCGCCAAAGTCTTTATGAGCATAAAGTGAAAATTGGAAAATACTGTGTTATTTGAGAAACTGAAACACATGGCCGTGATAGCCCTACTCTTTGTTTATGCAACTTTAAGTGTTTCTTCGGTAACCGCTGCAACTATGAGTTTTCCTTCGCTTCCAGAACCCGTAGCAAACAACGCCGTTGCATCTGTCACTATCGATAACACACAGTATGTTTTCAGTTTTATGGGGCTTGGCAAAAACAAAACCTATAAAGATGTGCATAACCGAGCTTGGCAGTTGGCCATCGATACAAATAGCTTTAATGAACACAACATTAAAACGCAATGGCAGAAGATCCCTTCCGTTCCTTCAAGCCTAGCGCTTAAAGGCCGTTTAGCGTCAGTGGCGGTAGGTGTTGATGACAGCATATACATTTTTGGCGGCTACACGGATGATAAAAATCACAACGAGATAAGCACGCCTGATGTTTATAAATACTCACCTATTGAGGCGAAGTACACACTGCTTGCACCTATGCCAGTGCCCGTTGACGACGCTTCAGCACTCGTTTATCGAAGTAGGTATGTTTACTTGGTTTCAGGCTGGCACAACGATGGGAATGTAAACCTAGTACAAGTGTACGATACGCACACCAACACATGGCAGCAGGCTAGCCCGTTTTTAGGCAACCCTGTGTTTGGTCAAGCTGGCGGTATTATAAAGAATGTCATAGTTATTTGTGATGGCGTATCAGTTACTCCACATAGTGACAAACGCCGTAGCTTTGCACCCGAAACGGCTTGTTATAAAGGCACCATTGATGAACAAAACCCATTTAAAATTGATTGGCGCACGCTAGAGCACCCTACGGGTATTGCTCGCTATCGCATGGCTGCGGCAGGCGATAAAGCTACGAATAATATCTATTTTGTAGGCGGCTCTGCTAACCCCTATAACTACAATGGCATTGGCTACAACGGCGAGCCTTCAAGTGCCGATAGCGCTATTTGGGTATACGACGTTGCCGCAGAAACGTGGGACGTTTTTAAATCAGAAGCTGAAGCGCCCACCATGGATCACCGCGGATTAATTGGCATTAACGGTACTTGGATCACTGTGGGTGGTATGCTTGGTGCACAGCGCGTATCAAATAAAGTAACCTCGCATTTTTCAACGCTAGCAGATGCTTTATGTTCACCGAATAGACCACGTAGCGCTGATTCACAAGGCCAATCACCGAATCAATTAGCTGATGCACCAGCAAAAACTGCGCTGAATATAAAGTGCCAAAGCAAGAACAACCGAAAGGGAGAAAAATAAACAGTGAAATCTAAGCATGCACAGGTTCATTTTAATGAGAGCGGTACACCTGTCGCCGACCATTTTGACGACGTTTATTTTTCCAATGATAGTGGAATTGATGAAACCCAACACGTTTTCATAGCGGGAAATGACCTGCTAGAACGCTGGCAGCACTGGACAAACCCTACCTTTGTAATTGCTGAAACCGGCTTTGGTACAGGCCTTAACTTTTTGGTTGCCATGCGTACCTTTAACGAATTTAAAGCAGCGAACCCTGACCACCCGTTAGAACGCCTATACTTCATCACCACGGAAAAGTTTCCACTGCCTCAGCATGATATGCAACGTGCGCTTGAAGCATTTCCTGCCCTTAACGCCGAAGCGAATGCACTCTCTTCGCTTTATCCTATGGGCCTTGAAGGTTGCCATCGCTTAAATTTTGATAGTTTTTCAACAACCTTAGACTTGTGGATTGGCGATGTTCACGAACTTTTACCTCAATGGCATGCGCCAACAAGTGGACTCGTAGATGCGTGGTTTTTAGATGGTTTTGCACCAAGCAAAAACCCAGACATGTGGACTGATGTCCTTTTTAGTCAAATGGCACGACTGTCGAAAACAGGCACTACATTTGGTACCTTCACCGCCGCAGGCATAGTAAAACGAGGCCTTGCTAGCGTTGGTTTTACTATACAAAAACGCAATGGTTTTGGCCGTAAACGAGATATGTTAACTGGCGTTTTTGACGTTGAAAATGAAAATGTTCAGCATAAACTTCGCCTACCAAGTGGCCCTTACTATCGATACTCTGAAAATGCTCTAGATGAAAAAAGTAACGTGGCAGTGGTAGGTTCGGGCCTTGCCGCCGCCACGACATGCCTTGCCTTAGTGAAACGAGGCATCAACACTACTTTATATTTTGATGGCGACACCCTTGCAAGCGGCGCTTCTGGTAACCCACAAGGCGGTTTTTATCCTCAACTTCACAGCGAGGCAAGCATTGCTAGTAGAATTCAAGCGCACAGTTTTTTGTACGCTCGCCAAGCTTATGACCGAACGATAGACCTTGCTAAAGCTAGCCGGCGCAGCGACATAGCCCACGACTTCTGTGGTGTTATCCAGCTTAGTTTTAACGATAAGGTAAAAGAACGTCAAGAAAAGCTCGCCGCAGCAGATGTTTGGCCTGAGGCATTGGTTAAAGCAATAGATAGCAAAACGGTAAGCGATATTGCTAACTTACCCCTTCCCTATTCAGGCTTATACATTGGGTTAGGCGGGTGGCTATCTCCACCACAGTTGGTAAATGCTATGATTGAAGAGGCCCTCTCGAGCGGTAAGCTTACGCTGAAGCCCTACCATACGTATGTCTCCCATGATGTTGTTGAGCCACTTCGTGAAAGTAGAAAAGATGCTAACTCGAGCAACCAACAACTGAATGAAGCCACACAGAGGCAGCAAGTGGTTATTCGCTTCAACGTTGGAAGTCTAAATTCAAACAGTACAGATTCTGTCGAAGGTAGCGCAAATGAAAGCGAGCAAACCGTTATTGCCGACCATTTGATTTTAGCGCTTGGAGCAGGAGCAGTAAGTTCAAAAGATTTTGACAGTCTTTCGCTTCGCCCTGTTCGCGGTCAGGTTGAAGCAATTCCTACACAAATGCCTATTGAACCGTTAAGTACGGTATTGTGCCACAAAGGCTATATGACGCCTTCACTAGAAGGCAGGCATGCGCTGGGCTCGACTTATGTGAAAAATGACTTAAACACCGACGTTCGAGATGATGAGACCTTAACTAACCTTGCCACCCACGAACAAGCGCTCGCGAACACAACTATTGTGCAGGCGCTTAAGCACGATGGCGAAGCAAGAGCTGCAATTCGCTTAGGCTCGCCAGACCATCAACCTGTTGTTGGCGCTTTGCACAACTTTGATTTACTAAAAGAGAGTTATTCAATGTTAAGCGTGGGCAAGCCATTAACAAGTGCGCCTGTGATGCCGGGCTCTGTGGTATCTACGCTGACTTGTTTAGGCTCAAGAGGGCTAACCACAGCGCCATTAATGGCAGAAGTGTTAGTGAGTTCGTTGTGTAAAGAGCCGCTACCACTTAGCAACGACTTGCTTAACGCGGTAAACACCAGCCGCTTTATGACGCGCGAAGCGATTAGAATGCAAAGCTAGCTTTTTAAGGTCTATGCAAAGCCACTGAGTAGGCGCGACTTGAGGCGCTACTCGTTGGTTTGGGATGGCGAGTTTACGCTCGCCATTTTATTTAAATCCATCACGATAAACGCCGGAATATAAACGTTAGCACTTGCTACAACTTGTTTATTTTCGAGCGACACGATACGCGCATTTATCCGCACCCCACGATCATCTTCGATGATTGTGCCTGTCACCACATGATCCATTTCAATCTGTTTTGCTAACAAGGCTCCATCTCGCGTTAAAACGAAATCGCCTACAGGCGTCACAGTAATTCCCCCTGCCAGCTTAAAATCGACCACGGCCAGACCAAAATCCTGCAGTTCAGAAATAAGGTACTCAGAAAGTTGATTGCCAAGAACAGTACTATCGCTTAACGAGTGGTTCAGCCTTACAAAACTTGTCACCCCCACCATATCTTCATGCGTTAAGCGTGTCGCGTTATCCATAAGCTCCATCGCAAGCTGCGAAGCATAATCATTTAAGCGTTTGTGTGTTTGTATGGGTGAGTACCCATGATGGAGCGGGTCTTTGTAGCCTGGGTCGACTGCAACGTGCTGTTGATATTGTCTATCTCGCGAGTCTGGCGTGTACTGTAAACCTGAACGTTTAGGTACGGGCACAGGTTCAGCGTGGTGCGTAATTTCGCCATCTTCACCCAGCCAGTACGATCCTATCGACTCCGTACTCGTGCAGCCTGCCATACACAAGCTCAGCACTGCCCCAATTGCCATCCAGGTGCTTGCGATAAACTTTTTAAGGTTAGAGTTGAACACCATGCTAAAACTCCTAACCGCGACTTAGTTTAACGCCATCGCGCATGCCATTTTGCTGACTGCCGTCACTTGGAATGAGTGCGTCAACCACGTAAAACGGCACTAACATCTGTGCTGTTGCCACCACGGCACGCGATTCCATACCCAAAATACGCGCATTTACTAAAACGCCACCTTGGTGTTTAGTCATTGTTCCGGTAAGTACGTATTCTATGGGAAGGCTACTGCTTAATTCTAAGTAGTCTCGACTAAGTACAAAATCGCCATCTTCGGTTATTCGAATATATTCGGTGGCTTTAAAATCGATTACTGGCACGCGGAACTTATGTAACTCGTGAACAAACGACTCAGCCATTTGACGCCCAAGCAAATCAGTTTTTTGAAGGTCGGTATCTAGTAGCGCAAAATGTGTTACGCCAATGGGCGTTTTATTATTTACGTACTCCATATTCGCAATAAGATCTTGCGCCATGTTTTTCACGTAATCGCCAATATGCTTTGTTAACGGTCGCCCTTTATAAGCACCTTGAACACTTGAATAAAGCGGTGGTTGGCCAATGGCACCAAAGGCATCCATACCCTGAGACTGGGTATCACTAGTAGATTCAACTGGCTTAACCGGAGCGCGGTCGGCCGCAGTAATATCAATAACATTCATCGCTGGGCGCTGAGGCGCTTGTTCGGCAACCTCTTCTTCCCCCATCATCATAGAGCATCCACTCACGCTAAGCAGTGAAGCACATAGCGTAAGCGCCGCGTATTGATTATGTCTTTTCATGGGGTTACCTCGTACCTTCGGTTCTGTATAGCTTGCCGTTTCTGGTTGTTACTTGTTCTTCTTGCCAAAACAATTCAGCTGGGAAAAAGCGCGTTGCGGCGGCGACAATGTTTTTATTTCTAGCATTAATTATTCGGGCATTCACCACTGCGCCAGACTCTTGATAAACCATAGTGCCAGTAATGTAGAAGTCAACGCGCTCAATACTGGATAGCTGCTCGATATTGCGAGTTAACACTCTGTCGCTTTCGTCACTAACAATTATATCGTTCGAAAGCTTGAATTCTTGAGTGGAAAAGCCTCTTTTAGTGGCTTCGGTTATCATACCTTGTTCTAATTGGTGGCCAAGCAGCATTAACGGGTGTTGGTGGTCTGCGCTGTACTTCATGGTATCTGCTGGCACAAAGCCTACCACTGCATAGCGAGACTGGCGTGCGGGGCCTACGTTAGCGAAAAGTTCATTTGCCAGCATATAAGTATGATATTCAACATTTCCTAGCGCCGAAACATCAGTAGCATTGGTTTGCTCGAATTGACTTTTAGGTTTGTCAGATGAGGAGCAACCTGAGAGTACCGCTAGGCAGAGTGCGGTGTACGCTAAGGCTTTTGCCAACCGACAACTATTTTTTGTCAGTAAAACGTTATTGACATCATTTGTCATACTTTTCATTACACGTGTCCGGTAAAAAACGTCAAATTTTTATCGGTAAGCAAGCGAATTCCATCACAAAGTGTGACAAAGTGGCTCACAAACCGACATTATGACTAGTTTTTTGCAATATTCGCACCAAACAGAGAGAGCGTGCCGCATTAAATAGCGAGTAACGCTAGGTACCAGCTAACTGGCGGTATTTCGTTTTTGAGGGTTGAAAAGTTGTAATTTAAATCTTTGAACCTTTTCTAAAAAGCGGAGGAGACTTGCCGCTTTAGGACAGTACACTGCCAGCTTTGAAAGTATACCACTCCAATTCGCTTCTTAAATAAGCTCCTAGTATGTGAATCACAGTCAAAAAGGGTCTTTCTCGAGTATTACCATTATGTTCAACGTTCGTGATTTCAGCATGTTTACTAATAAACTTGTAAGAAAAGCCTCTCGCCTACAATGCGTTATAATCTTCTTATTTGGACTTTGCCAACGCAATTTAGCTCTTCTTAAATAAAAAATATATATAACGATGCATATATTTTAGAACTATCTGTCACCAATACGCGTACCTACCGAAAACCAAAATTTAAGAGGCTTGAATGTACTGTGCAGACTGCGAATCTATCGATGATTATTTCTTCGAAACCACTTATTTTTGGATCTTTGTTCCTACTGTAGAAACATTTGGTAAGCTCGCTAGTCTGTTTGGGTCAATGCAGCTTCAAGCTAATCAAGAATCAACTCACTGCATTACAAGTACAATTGGCAATGAGCAACTACCCAAGTTTATGGTGGCTTTAAGTGGTGCGTTAGAACCCAAAGAGTTAGAAAACACCAAAGTAACAACGACCAAGACGTCCTCTATACCTGGTATTGACGATATGGGGCGTATGACAACAATGTCTATACTGATAAATCGTTATCAAGCGAAGTGGTTAATAGAAAGTGTAGAAAAAGAACGGTTCGAGACGTGGTATCAACCTATTGTTAACGCCAAAGACAAAACACATTTTGCTAACGAAGGTTTATTTCGGATTAGAGACAACCAAGGTAGCATTGTCCCTCCTGCCCTTGCGTTTCAACTTGCGGAACAGTCTGACCTTCTCTTTTCTTTAGACCTTGTTGCCCGTCGTTCTGCGGTAGAGTGCGCTGCAAAGGCCAAACTTCCGGGTAAATTGTTTATTAATTTCAATCCTTCAAGCATTTATGACCCTTCCTATTGCTTGCGAGCTACGGCGGCAAGTATCAACGAAATAGGTTTGTTGCCGGAAGATGTAGTTTTTGAAGTAACAGAGACTCATCGTGCGACAGATATAAATCAACTAAAAGGCATTTTAGCGTTTTACAGAAATGCAGGATTTAAGGTTGCATTAGACGATATTGGCTCTGGCTGGTCTGGTTTAAATTTGCTTCAGTCGTTGCGTCCAGATTACGTAAAGCTAGATATGGATCTTGTGAGAGACGTACACAAAGACCAGTTTAAGCAAAACATTGTCACCAACCTTATTCGCATCGCTAAAGCAAACAATATTGAGGTAATTGCAGAGGGTATCGAAGTAGAAGAGGAAGCAGATTGGCTTACCGACGCCCAGGCCGACTTTTTACAAGGGTACTTTTTTGGAAAACCTGCCCCTGTAGAAACAAAGATTACTGAAGAAGAAGAGCGCAAAGTAGAATCTTCACTGAAGCCTCTTGATAACGCTGCACAGCTATAGGCTGATTACTTAGCCTCGTTAAAACACTGATAGAAAAAAGCGCTATCACAAGGGAAACAAAATTGCAGTGATAGCGCAAAAGTGAAAGGCGAAGAATCGTTTTATTAAATTTAAATCTACATTGGGTCTAGGGTAAGCAATATGCGCTTTTCACCTGGCTCAAGTTTGCATGACCGATAGTAAAAAAAGGAAACTCCAACCAATCGGTAGCCGCAGAGCTGGGTATTTCCGAGCAACTAATCTACAATTGGCGTCGACAGTTCAAGCGCTGTGGGGGCAATCAATTCTCAACAATTCAAGGTGTGAAGTTTCATCAAGAAGACTCTGACGAGGTGCAAGTTCTCAAGCGCCAGCTGGCCGTTCTCAAAGAAGAGAATGCGTTTTCAAAAAAGGCTGCCGCGTACTTTGCGAGCGACCAAGAGTAAAGTACGCACTCATTAAAGTGTATGCGGGGCAATTCAGAGCATCGGTGCTGTGTCTAGCATGAGTAGAAGAAGCAACTGCTGGAACAATGCCGTATTGGAGTCATTCTTCAGTCGTATGAAAGTCGAACTCATATACGGGGAGAAATTCAACTCGCTTCAGGAAATCAAATCTTGTATCTTCGAATACATCGAAATTTTTTATAACCGCGTGCGTCAGCATTCGACATTGGGCTACGTAAGCCCATATGAATACGAAGCGACAAAATGGATGTCCACTTTTAGTGGGTAAGACCATACTCTAACGCCTTACAGCCTGCTACCAATAATTTATATTAACATCCGTTTCCCCCGGAAAACCATAAACAGTGTTTTCAATGGAAAAAATATGTAATGCCAACTTCACTTACTGAGGTGCCAAAAAGAGCGGCGTTGGATATCAATGAACAAAAAGCGATTGTTCAACCTCATGTATTGCTAATTCTAGCATCAAGAATTAAGAGGCCTTTATTCAATTAGCAGACAGGGATACTCGAAAGCCCCACACAATAAATATATGGGGCCGAATAGAGAGCTATAGCCCAGATTCTTTTGATATTTCTTTAGAAAAGAATTGATATAAGCTTGGTACAACAAATAACGTGAGTAATGTTGCTGTAACTAAGCCTCCAACTATTACACTTGCGAGAGGTCTCTGAATTTCAGATCCAACACCATTTGACATTAACATAGGTATTAGACCTAACGCTGAAGTAATAGCAGTCATCAGAACAGGACGTAGTCTTGATGTAGCACCGTCAAATATCGCCTCTGCTGTCGCAAGCCCATCTTTGATTCGTTGATTAATACTTTCCACCATAACAACACCATTGAGTACCGCCACGCCAAACAAGGTAATAAAGCCAACAGAGCTTGGAACTGATAGGTACTGCCCAGAAATATACAGTGAAAATATACCGCCAATAACAGCTAATGGAATATTAAGTAAGATCAGCAATGCTTGTCCTACTGAACCAAATGCGAAATAAAGGAGCAAGGCTATCAAAGCTAATGACAACGGTACGACAATAGAAAGACGCTGTTGCGCTCGTTGCTGACTTTCGAATTGCCCACCTATCGACACCGAATAACCTGCGGGCAATTGTACATCAGAGGCTATCTTTGTCTGGATATCATCAACCACACTTCCCATGTCTCGGCCTTGAACATTGGCTTGAATAACCACCCTACGCTGAACATCATCACGTCTAACCTGTGGAGGGCCAGACTCAAAAGACACAGAAGCTACATCACCAATGCGCACCCAAGCTCCTGTAGGAGATTGCAGTCTAATATCGGCTATTGCTTCACTATTGGCTCTGAACTCCTTATCTAGGCGCACGTAAATATCATAACGTTCGTTACCATTGATAATTTGTCCAGCCCTAACACCACCAATACCGTCTTGCACCACCTCCATAACATCACCAACAGACAACCCATATCGGGAAAGCTCAATCCTATTAGGAGCAATAATAAGTTGAGCTTCACCGGCAATCTGCTCAAGTGCAACGTCCTTTGCACCATCAATCGACTTAATCGCACTTTCAATTTCTTGGCCTTTATTTGCTAGCACCTGTAAGTCAGAGCCAAATAATTTAATCGCAAGTTGCGCTTTAACTCCTGATAACAGCTCATTTACACGAGTAGCAATAGGCTGAGAGAAATTTAGTAACAGCCCAGGAAATTCCTCCAATGAGCGTTCCATTTTATCTTGCAGCTCGTAACGATTAGAGGCGCTTGTCCATTCTGAAACAGGCTTAAGACCAATATAAATTTCAATGTTGTTCACTGGCTCTGGGTCGCCGCCAATCTCTGCTCGGCCAATTCGACTCAATGCGTAAGTTACTTCAGGGAAAGCCATTAGCTTTTCTTCTAATATAGGGGCAACAGATAGCGCTGCTTCTAAACTTGAAGAAGGGGCGAGAGTCACTCTGAGGTTAATGGTTCCTTCTTCTAGCTCTGGCACGAACTCTGTCCCAATTTGTGGAAAGATTGCCGCTGCCGAAACGACGAATGCTAATGATACAAAAACAACCAATTTGGTTCGCTCTAATGCGATTCTCAACAATTTTCGATACACAATATCGATAGGTTTTAAAATTAAGCTTTCCCTTTCTTTCACGCCTCTCTTAAACATAAAAGTGGCAAGTGCTGGAACAACAAACAAAGCAACGACAATAGCTGATACCACAGCTAACATAATGCTGATGGCCATTGGCTGAAATAGCTTTGCTTCAACACCTTCGAAACTAAACAGTGGCGCAAAAACAACGAGAATAATTGAAGCTGCAAAAAAGATAGGGCGAGCAACTTTTTTGCCTGCCAATTTTAACTTTTGTTTAGCTTCAAGACTTGCACCATCGCTCTCTAGTTGTCTGTTTAGGTGTTTAAACATGTTTTCAACCATAACAACTGAACCATCGACTAACATACCAATAGCTACCGCTAATCCGCCAAGCGACATCAGGTTAGCTGAAATACCTAACCATGCCATCACCATTAATGCAATGCCAATGGAAATTGGAATTGAGACAAGGACTAGAAATGTAGCTCTTAAATTCACTAAAAATAGAGCAAGTACAATAGTGATAAAAACAAAAGCCAAAGTAAGAGCTTCAACCACGGTTGCCACGGCTTTTTCAATTAAATCAGCTTGATCATAAAAAGGCTCAAATCGCACACCATCTGGTAATGCCTGATTGATAAGCTTTGCTCTGGTATTAATACCATCTATTGTCGCTTTGGTATTTGACCCCATGCGTTTTAATACAATGCCAGAGACCACTTCACCTAAGTTCTCAACAGTGCCATTATCTGTTTTGCGGGTCATAGTGACAGCGCCTTGTCTGATCTCGGCACCAAGACCTACATTGGCGACATCAGAAACAGTAACAACTACACCATTAAGCGTTTTCACAGGCACATGCTTAATGCTTTCAATACCTTTTTCACCACTTTCGAACCAACCAGTACCACGAATAACAAGCTGTTCTTGACCACGATTCATGTACCAGCCACCGACGTTGGCGTTGTTATTTTTAAGCGCGGATACCACATCCTCTTGGGTTAACTCGTAGGATAACAATTTAGAAGGGTCGACATTAACTTGATATTGACGGACGTTTCCACCGAATGACAGTACATCTGTTACGCCGTCTACAGGCATTATTAGAAGCTTGATGACCCAGTCATTCAGACTTCTAAGCGCCATTGAGTCATAGCTGATTGAGTCGTCTGATATCAGCAAATATTGAAATACTTGCCCTAAACCAGAAGTGTTTGGACCCATCTCTGGTGTCCCAACCCCAGCAGGTATAAGCTCTTTCGCAGCTTGTAAGCGTTCAAATACCAATTGCCTTGCAAAATATATATCCGTACCTTCTTTGAAGACTACAGTAACACCCGACAGACCTGTTTTTGAAATAGAGCGCACTTGTTCTACATCTGGTAATGCGTACATCACAGCTTCTATTGGATATGTGATAAGTTGCTCTACTTCTTCCGCGGCTAAACCTGGCGCTTCGGTATTAACAGCAACTTGTACGTTTGTAACGTCTGGGAACGCATCTAAATTCAATTTAGGGATGGTGATCACAGCATTTACGATTAATGCAACTAGCAGCATTAACACAAGCAGTCTGTTGTTAATAGACCAATCTATAATTCGATTAAACATAGTTGGCCTCCTTAATGATTGTGCGGGTCGAAGCCGCCCTTAGCGATTTCAGAGGCGACAAAGAAAGCACCATGAGTAACGACTTTTGTTCCAGATTCAATGCCAATAATTTCTCGATATTCTCCGAAAGACCGACCTCTTGTTACTTTTACTGCTTTAAACTCATTTGGATGGTTTTCAACAAATACCGTCCAATCTCCGTCACTGCTTCTAATCAACGCTTCTTCTGGTATGGCAATTACTTCATCGTTTGTTTCGAACTGAAAATAAACCTTCACAAACATACCTGAATGAAGCTTATGCCCAGCATTCGTCACAGAAAGTCTTACTGTTCGGGTTCGTATAATTGGATCGATAGTATGAGCTTCTTGAATTACGTTAGCTCGGTATTCAATACCATTTAAATCAATTAAGGCAGGACTGCCCAAGGCTAAATTTAACTCTTTGTTAGGGGAAACATTTGCTTCTACCCAAAGGTCACTCTCATCGGCGAGTAACATGATGGTTTCACCCGCTCCGATGCGCTGACCTTGCATGAAGTCATCTTGTAACACAACGCCATCCCGTTCAGCAATAAGCACATATTGCCCAAACGTACCGCTATCTTGCTGGGCTATTTTTTCAATGCCCTGTCTTGTTAAACCAAAAGCTACCAACTTGCCATAAACGCCTTTGTAAGTATTTTCTGCTTCAACAAGAGTGCGTTCACTTACGTTATTACTTCCTAGTTTTTTCGCTCGCTTCCAATTAGAAGAGGCAATTAAAAAGTCAGCTTGAGTTTGCGCCATTGTTTCGCTGAATAAAGTAACCAGCTTTTGTCCAGATTTTACGTGATCTCCTAAGCTCGCATGGCGATTAATCACCACAGAATCTGTACGAGGCGAAACAATATAACTCTTATAGCCGTTTGCTTTCACTTCTCCGGGAGCATAAACCGTGTTTAAGTATTTCTTTGGAAAAACAGCATCTGCTCCAATGCCTGCTACTTTAATTTTTTGAGTGCTTAAAGTAACCCCTTCTTCATGATCCTCTTCTTTAAAAGAGCTCTTGCTTTCTTGTTCTTCACCTTCTGAATGGTTATGTTCATGCGAAAGTTCATCGCGCTGTGTATTATTTTGACTTTTGTTAGCCAGTGCTGTGTTTATTGAAAACACAGCAAGAATGACTACTAACCCTACGCCAGTAGTTCGAAGAATATTGTTCATAATGACTCTTAACTTTTATTAAACCAAATTGTGTTTGCGCAAAAACGCACTTAATGGAGGAAAAGTTAAGCGATAGGTGGTCGATAGAGCCTAGTTGAAATACCCAAAGGCAACAAAGTTAATTTGTTGAATTTATGTGAATGATTTAAAGACAGGTTTGGAGTACTCGCTTCAACCAAAATCCAACTGGTATGATTGCCACTACAGTGACCGCAATGGTGGCAATCTTCCGTATCATGTTCGTTGTCACTATCTAAATGAAGAAAAAGATCTGCTTCGTGGTCGTGAATGGTTTGTAGATGCTCAACGTCTAACTGATGAGTTTCCATGCTTTCGGATACAGCGACGAAAGATTGCAAAACAATCAATATAATCAGCAGTATTTTTAAAGCTATGTTGGTGTTCAATATTCTATTCTCTTCGTTAGACGTAGCGAATATAACAAATCTCTGAGTACAAATCTAAGCAAGTTAACAGGTTATAATGTTACGCATATCGGCAAATTTCATTGGGAAATTCAAACTCAATGGTGGTATGCGACAAATCAAAACTGCGTAAGTCTTCAGAAATTACTTGTTTGAGTGATTGTAACTTAGGTACATCGTACAGAGCACTTAAAACAAGGTGCACCGTTAGCACATGACTCTCGCCATCTAAAGACCAATAGTGCAAGTGGTGCACTTCTCTCAATTCAGGTTTAGAAAGTAAGGCTTCAGTTATCTTAGCTTGTGTTTCTTTATCAGGTGACGCTTGTAAAAATAATGCCAACGTAGACCTTAAATTTTTTAGGACGTTGAACAGAATAAACAGCGTAAAAGCGATAGATAACAACGGATCTAAAATAGGCCAGTCCACAAACATTAAGATAATTGATACGATTAGGACAGCAACCCAGCCAAGAACATCTTCTAATAGATGCCACGTAAGTACTTTTTCGTTTAATGTGGTTCCCGCTTTAAGTTTATATACGGCATAACCGTTTACCGAAACCCCAAGTAACGCCAATCCTAACATTCCCTCTACCATTGGCATTTCTGGGTTAAGTAACCGAGGAATGGCCTCAACCAAAATAAAGATTGAGCCAGCAATTAAAACAACGCTATTTATTAAAGCACCAAACAGTGACAATCGCTTATAACCGTAGCTGTAAGTCGAAGATGCTTGTTTATCTGAAAAGTGACTCAACAACCAAGCAAAACCGATAGATATGCTGTCACCTAAATCATGGACTGCGTCAGCCATAATTGCTGTACTATTCGTTAGCCAGCCACCGATGAATTCAATGATGGTAAAAGTAATATTTAGAAAAAATGTCCAACCAATGCGTTCATTTTTATCGTGTGAATGGTGGTGACTATGATTGTGGCTGTGCATTTTCACCTCTACTTTGCTTGCTAGCATTTCTCAGGCGATTCACATTTATATTAATGAGATGTCGAATCACCGATTCATATAGCCAGCGTTTTACTCCTGACAAGTTAGTGCCTTTCTCGCTGTAAAATTCATCTGGAGAGTCGTATAAACCAAAGTCATCATGTATGCCTTCCTTCTGAATATAGGTATCTTTTCCAGTCCATTCTGTCTGAGGGTTATCCAAACAGGTTGTTGCGATACCATATCCACAGAAACTACCTTTATCCTTACTAAATTTAGCTTGAACTGAGTTCAGGTAATTGTGGTCGAGGATAAAACCTTCTAAGTTGATCCATTCACCATCAAACAAGACTTCAACCCAGCTATGAATAATATATTTAGGTGCAAGCCAAAACACGTAAACGGGAATAGCACCTCTTTGGAGCTGTTGGTCAATAGTGAACCCATGAAATCGACATTGAATACCGAGCGCCCGCAGTAGAGCCATTAACAAGTTACCCTTAGTATTGCACTGACCATAGCCATCAGCCAAAACTTTACTTGCTGCTATATCATCACTGCGATTATATCCGAACTGAATTTCATCTTTCACAAATGAGTATGCAGCACCTATCTTGTTGAAATCATCTAAAGCTTGCCAATTACGCTCATTAATCAATCGTTGGATAGCCTCATGATTGAAGTCTAGTATTGTTGTTTCAGATAGATAGCTCTCTTTCATAATATCGTCGCCTCACGCAGTTTGACTTTGTATAACACAACTATAAAGTCTATAGTTACTATAGGGTCAAGCGAGAATTGAAATTAATATGAAAATAGGCCAACTAGCCAAGGTATCAGATTGTTCAATACAAACGATAAGGTATTACGAGAGGGAAGGTTTATTGAGTCCGCCAAGCCGCAGCGGAGGAAATTTTCGACTATATGATGAAAAAGCGCTTAAAGAGTTAGAGTTCGTAAAGCTTTGTCGAAGCCTAGATATTTCTTTGTCAGATATCAAAACTTTACTTGAGCTTAAAAAAAGGCCTGAAGAAAGTTGTTCCTCAATAAATGATTTGATTGCAAGACAGCTCGATTTAGTCAACAAGCGCATTAAAGAATTGAAAGCATTAAAGTCTGAGCTTCAAATAATGAAGAAAGCTTGCTCGTCAGACAATACCGTTGAAAGTTGCGGGATTATTAAAACGCTAACAGTGTAATTATTAGCTTCTATTCTCGCTTTTAGTTCATTAGTGCCATTCATAGAGAAGGAATAGCTTCAACCGGAACATTTATCAGACACACCCTCTCATCATTTCAAACGCTCTTAGCATCCAATAATTTGAGCTTCTATACGTTAAGTCTGGTCGATTCAGAGAGCACAGTAACAGGTAGTTGAGTTTAGATAGACATTTTGACTCGTTAAGCTCTATTGATCGCGTTGAATTACAACCGTCATTCACAACAATTGCCTTGGCATCTAACTTAGCTTTGGGGAAGGTTGCCATAAAGTGATCCGCAATTCGCCAATGTGTAGTACACACTTTGTTATCTAGAAAGCCCCTCTTTGCAAGTATAAATGCACCCACGCAAGCAGACGCGAGCATTGCGCCATGTGACTGCATGGTTTTCATGTAGCCGATGAGAGGTGTGAAGTCATGTTTAAAAAATGTTTCGCTTATACTCGGTGGCAAGATGACAACATCAACCAATGCGTTTGAATTTAGCTGTTCCACTTTATAAATTTCAGCGTTGAAAGACACGCCAGCGTTGAGTTGCTCACACATAGTATTTGCCAAATCTAACATTTCAACAATGCCGTAAAGCGAAGATTGGCTTGCGGTAGCATAGTTTATTACGACTATTTTTACGTCTTTCATTGTTTCACTCTGCACCTTAAAAAGCTGTCGTAATTGACGTGCATTTTGTCATTATCGTCACTCTTTATTACACGTGGAAATCGGCAAAATAGTCAACATCTAGTGAACACTCCTGAAGTGTTGCTACGGGATAATTTCATAGAACACAGAGGGCAAGACAATGGCTAAACAAGCACTTATCGTTATAGATATTCAAAACGACTACTTTCCAGAGGGGAAGTACCCTTTGCATAAACCTGAGCTTGCGATGCAAGAAACACTTAAAGCCATGGCTATTGCACAGGAGAAACACATTCCGATAATTCACATACAGCACCATGTGCCTGTCGCCGCTGGAGAAGGGCTATTTTTCTACGAAGGCTCTCGTGGCGCTGAAATTCATAAAGATGTGATGGCCGCTGCCCTCGATGCTCCAATTATTACAAAACAACATGCCGATTGTTTTGAGAAAACCAATTTGGAAGAAACGCTACAATCATTGGGCGTGGAAGAAATTCTTATTGCCGGTATGATGACACACAACTGCGTAACTCACACAGCGTTATCGCCTTCGGCAGCCAAGTATACTCCCAAAGTTATTGAACCTTGCACCTGCACTCGCGACGCCATAGGCCACCTATTGGCACTGGATTCTATGCAAGTACGCGGTATTGAAATTGTGTCAATAGAAACGGCATTTTCTTAACACCATTTTATGGCGCTCATGAAATTTTGCCTTTCTTGATGAGCGCCAACATTTTTCTGAATGTCGTAAAATGGCCTCTACGCAAATCGCAACACTAGGGAAATAATAACGCCCGTCACGATTAACTGAACTAAGCAGAACCCCATAATGTCTTTTGCTTTAAGCCCTGCAATGGCAAGCACAGGCAGTGCCCAAAACGGCTGAATTAAGTTAGTCCATGCATCTCCCCATGCCACAGCCATTGCAACACGGTTAACTTCAGCACCTAGCTCGGCAGCTGCTGGTAATATTACTGGCGCTTGGACCGCCCACTGACCTCCCCCAGACGGTACGAAAATATTCACAATGCCTGCACTTATGAAACTCCACACGGGTAAAGAGTCGGCTGTTGCGAAACTAATAAGCCATTCGGACATTGTTTGCGCTAAACCAGATTGCACCATTACCGCCATTATTCCTGCGTAAAATGGAAACTGAATAACAATACCGCTTCCCCCTTGCACAGCCTGCTGCAGGCTATGTAATACATTTCGCGGCGTTCCATGGAGCACAATGGCAAGAAATAGGAATAGCGTGTTCACGATATTTAGGTTTAACCCACCGCCGGTTAAAAAGTAGTGCGTGAGGTAAGCCAAGCCCGCAAAGCCGACAAGTAAACCAAGCGTTTTGCTGTTTTCAAGTTTATCGGCAGGCCGCTCGTTGATAATTGAAGGCAGTTCATCGTCTTTTAACTTGGCACTATTAACGATGACGCTTTCAGACTTAGGCGGCAACATTAGTCTGTTAACAAGAGGAATGACGACAAACATTATAGCCAGCAGTAACAAGTTGAAACTGCTAAATATGGTATTTTCAGTGGTAATTACGCCAATTTGCGCCTCGGAAAAATGCCCTGGAGTAGCGATAGTCAATGGCACCGAGCCTGCTAACCCACCGTGCCACACGATAAAGCCCGAATAAGCACTGGCGACCAAAAGCCGATAATCTACCTTCACCTTCCGTGCCAAGGCTTTGGCAAATAGCGCCCCGACAACAAGCCCGAACCCCCAGTTTATCCAGCTTGCTATCAGCGATACCACGGTAACGAGTACGATGGCACTGCCAGGGCTTTTTGCTAAGCTCGCAAGTCGCTCAAGTAACGCTTTAACTAATGGCGTGCATGCCAACATAAACCCTGTTACAAGAACAAGCAGCATTTGCATTGAAAAGGTCAACAACCCCCAAAAACCGTCCCCCCACTGCTGCACTGTTGTTAAGGGCGATTGGTTTTGCACAATGCCCGCAAATAGAAAAGTTACGAGTGTAAGTAACAAAACGAAAATATAGGGATCGGGAAGGTATCGCTCGACAAGTTTTACGAAAGGTTTAGAAGCACGGCTTAGCATTAACGCCCTCACAACATGTTAAAAACTTGTTGCATATTAACGTATTTTTATAAGTAAGCGAGACTCTAGTTTGTTTTATTCACCCACTTTTGCAGCGTTGCATTCACTTTCTCAGGCTCAATTGGTTTAGTAAGAAAGTCACTCATTCCCGCTTTCATGCACTTTTCTTTATCACCTTGCATGGCATTTGCCGTCATGGCAATAATAGGCGCTTTCTGATAGTGGTCTCCCGCTGCCCCCTTGCGAATAAGCGCTGTCGCCTCAAACCCATCCATTTCAGGCATTTGACAATCCATCACTATCGCATCATAGCAATTTTGCTGCTCTGTATTTTTCAAAAGCGAAATAGCTTCAACGCCGTTGCTTGCAACATCTACCACATAACCTTCACTTTCAAGCACATTAGTTGCGACTATCTGATTGATGGCGTTGTCTTCTACTAACAAAATGCGCGCAGCATTCGAAGTAAATGATTTAGTTGGGCCTTCCCCCCTGCTTTCAGTGGGCACAGGCTTCGCTTGTACGTCACGCTTTTGAGATTGAATGTTGAAAGCAAAGCCACGAGAGCTTGAGCCGGCCTGCTCTAACGCATTCATCATATCTAACGTGGTAAGCGGTTTGGGAAAGCTTGCTGCAACACCTAGGTCGGCAACCTGTTCAGGGCTTGCCATGTCGCTTAGCTGGGTCATCATCACAACGTGGGTGTGGCGAGTCTTTTCATTGCTGAGAAGCTTTTTGCAAAAGTACGCGATGCGGTCGCTTTCTGTTTTTTTATCAAGAAACACAATATTGACCGATCGCGCGCTGGTGTTATTTGAATAATCGTCTAACTCTAGAATTGAGAGTGCATCGTCGATGGAAGACGCTGTTAGTGTTATTACTCCCCATCGCGAAAACTGCTTTTCCATTGCGCTTCTCGTAGAGGCGTTGTCGTCAATGATCAAACAGTACGAATTACTCTCGTCCACGTGTGGCTGATTCTTTTCATGTTCTTGTGAAAGGCCTACCAGTACGTTTACGTCAAAACAACTCCCCTTTCCAAGCTGCGTTGAGACACTAATATCGCCGCCCAGCAGTTGGCAAAGCTTTTTCGTAATACTTAACCCAAGACCCGTTCCACCGTAGCGCCGCGTGGTTGAGGCATCTACCTGAGTAAATGCTTGAAACAAGTGAGAGAGTTTAGATTCTGTGATACCTATTCCTGTATCAGAAACTGCTATGTGCAATTGCGCCGTTTCTTCGTTATCGCCAGGCATTAGCTCTGCAAAAACTCGTATCTCTCCATTCTCGGTAAATTTTACTGCGTTGCTTAACAGGTTAGACACGATTTGCTGAAGTCGACTTGGGTCTGAGTTTATTCGTGACACGTCTATATCAGATAAATCAAGAACAACCTCTAAGCCTTTTTCCTGTGCCGTGTGGGCAATGGATTGCGCTATCCCCTCAATTAAACCTCTTACATCAAAATCCACATACTCAATCTCAAGTTTACCTGCTTCAATCTTTGAAAAATCTAATATGTCATTTATCAGTACTAATAATGAACTTGCACTTGAGCTTGCAATATTGACTCGCTGAGCTTGCTCTACCGTCAGCTGACTTTTCTTTAATAGATTCAGCATACCAATCACGCCGTTCATCGGCGTGCGGATTTCATGACTCATATTAGCGAGAAAGTCTGATTTTAACTTTGTTGCTTCTTCTGCTTTTTCTAACGCATTTTTTAAATCGTTTGCTTGCGCTTTAAGTGACGCTGTTTTCTCTGAAACCTGATGCTCAAGGGCCTGCACAAATCTTTTTTGCCGTATAATTTCCGCTTGCTGAAAACGCGTTCTCAAATAAATAGCCATGAAAACAAGGCTTAGAATAACAATTCCATATATGCTGTAAGCCCACCACGTATTCCAAGGCGCAGACGCTACGTGCAAGTTTAGCGACAACGTTTCAGTACCCCAGGTTCCGCTGGGATTCTTCGCACGTATCAACAAGGTGTAAGTACCGCCATTTAAATTGGTGAATGAAACGTTGTTGAGGTTGCCAATGTCAATCCACTGTTCATCGTAACCTTCTAATTTGTAAGCGAAATGAGTTTGTTTAGGCGCTGAAAAATCCAAAAGCGCAAATTCAAGAGAAAAGAAGTAGTCTTCATAAGACAGATAGATATCATTTACATAAGATAATGGCTTAGTCAGGCGAACCGCCTTTCCCATTTTCTTAAAACCAGTAAGCACTAATTTCGAGTCGACGGCGTCAGTTAATCCTTCGCCATACTGAAAGTACTCAATCCCTCTTTGACTGCTAGTAAAGAACGTATTTTGCGAGGCTTTTAGCAGGCTATTCGAATAAAAATTTTTACCCGCCAATTCACTATCATTGTTGAAATTAACGGCGCTTTGAGATGCAGGGTCGAAAAGAAATATTCCTTTGTTTGTAGTAAGCCAAAGCTGCCCGTCATCACCATCAGCAATTGCCCTAACCAATGTGGCAGGTAAGCCTTTTCGCTCGTCGAACCTCTCGAATGTCCGTGTCTCTGGTGAATATCGGTTAAGTCCTCTTTGTGTGGCAATCCAAATTTGGCCATTCTGTGCTTCGTGAATGTCCTCGACAATATCGCCAAGCAAAGTTTTTTGTGGGTTGGCTTCAAAATCAAATTGATGGAAAGATTCGCTTTCAGGCGACCACAAATTTACCCCGCCGCCAGTGCCAACCCACATGTTTTCATTAGAATCTTTAACAATGACGTGTATTTCTGGGTGCGACAACCCATCACTCACTAATAAATGTCGAAAACTGCGTGTATTTTTGTTGTAGATATAAATGCCGTGTTTGTATGTCCCTATCCACACGTTACCTTTGTTGTCCAATTCAAGAGCCCTAAACTCTCCAAATTGGCGGAAATTACCGTCTAATTTTGGGTACGCTATGCGCTCAATTGTTCCATTATTGGTGTCTACCCGAGCAAGAAAATCGTCTTGCGCTACCCAAAGGGTACCATTTTCATCTGGTGCGACGACCGGTCGCTCAATCACCCCGCGGTCGGAATATGCTTTTAAATCAGAGAAAATAGACCCATGTAGACGGGTAAGTAGCTGCTCTTCAACTTTCCATGTGTAAATTTCAGCATTCGCCGTGACAATGAGAACGTCTCCGTTTTCATCGAGCTCTATTGCGTTTGGGGCTGAAAGCAAATCACTATTTATTTGCTTTATTTTACGACGAGGTGAAAGTTTGAATATGCCGTGAACTTCGCTGGTTATCCACTTCGTTCTTGTATGATCTTCATAAATAATACGAAGTCCATTGTCATAACCAAAGTCCATTTTTTCTACATAATTTTGCTCACCGGTGTGCCTGTAAAGCCCTTTATTGGTAACAAACCAAATACCGCCTTCATGATCTTCAATCATTGAATTGACTTGCCCTAACGCTTCACCGGCTCGCGTGGTTTGAGGCAGAAACACCCCTGTACTTGGGAAGAACAAAAACGGGCCATTCTGAGTAGCAACATAAAACTGGTTAGCGGATGTGCGAAGCAAGCTTCTTATCTCATTAGCACCTGTAGCGGTATTGTTGTTGGGGTTTGGAAAGAAATGTTGCGAGGTTAGTGTGCGCTTGTTGAATAAGTTCAAGCCAAAACTGGTTGCTACCCAAAGACTGTGTTCATCGTTATCAATAATGTCCCAAATTCTATTGTGAGATAAACCTTGCTCGTTGCGTGCTGATTTTTGAATTCTCTGGAATTGCCCCTCTCCTAGAAAACGATTCAAACCTTGGTCGTAAGAACCAAACCAATACTCTCCAGTCTGGTCATGGAAAAGTGACTGAATACGATTTGATGAGAGAGAGTTTTTGTCTAATGGGTCATTTAAGTAACGAGTAAGCTGGCCTGTTTTGGGGTTGTACTTGTTTACACCGCCACCCCATGTACCAACCCAAATATTGCCATTATTGTCTAGCATTAGGTTGCCAGCATCGTTATGAGAAAGGCCTTGGCCATATTCACCGCCAGACTCTAAAAGCGTGACTTTACTTCCGTCGTAGCGCATTACGCCATTTTCTGCAGTTCCAAACCACAAGAACCCTTGACGATCCTGAATAATGGAATAAATTTCTGACGACACAAAGCCATCATCTGAAGTTAAAAGCTCAATGGAATATTCATTCATGAGCTTGTCAGAACCCGCTGCTAGAGCACTCGGCAAAAAGAAAGAACTTACAAACGCAATCGCAAGCAAACGAAGATACAACAAAAGACAACAATTTATGTTCGGCAAAATAGCGTTCTTCAAGTATATGAAATGCAGAATTACTCTTTAATAACCATAGAGTATCTCTTATTGCTTATCTATTCTACCAAAGGCGCAATTGTCGTAAAAACAAGCATCTTCTCTTAAATCATGACGTTTCGATTTGCTTTGGACCTAGAGGTAACAGCTTAAAGCGCAGGCCGAAAAGGGGGAAGAGGCATAATTAATGCCTCCATAGAAGGGCAGCATGCCTTTAGTAAGTGGTCTAAAAAAGTGGAACGAAGTCGCAATTACATTGTGACTAAACGTGCCCAAAGCGCTTTTACTTGTTGAGCATCTTCACTTTCTAATTCGTTATTAGCGAAAGCGCTATCCAGGCTTTCCAGCATTTTCTGGTTCAATTTATCAACGGTAGCATCTTCTTGCATCTCCATTTGACGAGCTTCAACCGCAAAGTGGCCTTGCAGATAGCTAGCAATGAACAATTCATCGTCACTACCATGATTTACGACATCGTCTAACGACGTTTCAATTTTTGCGATAGCTGTCACGACTTCTTCTGATGCTGCAGCAGGTGGTAACACTTCATACTCCTTTCTAATTAAGGTTCTATTATCTTTAGTAAATTAAACCGAGTTTGGCTTCAAGCTATGCATTTAACTTGCTTAACTTTTTCAATTGTTCGGCGTCTTTGCGTAGCGTTTAGCGCGCATTACATAACACTTTGTCTTTATAACCGGTAATAACGGTGAATGCGCCAGCAAGCTCGGCATCAAGTGCGGCGTCACTGGTATCTAAACGCAGCGGCTTGCCTTGTAGTGCTTGAAGCTTTTGTTTGGTGGCAACGACTAACATGTTTTGTTTGCCAATTTGACGAATAAATTCAGGGCTAAGCTGCTGATTTCCGCGGCCCAAAATATGACCTTGCCCACCAATTACGGTCACTATCACTTTGGTGGGTTTGTCTTTGGTCAATGTAAGTAAATCCGGGGCTGTCACATCACTTGCCACCAGCTCGCCTTGCCTTACAACATCAACCCCTAACAAGGTATTTTCTAAACCAAGAAACTCCATCACCGCACCTACGGTGGAGCCCGAACCCATTACAAAATAGGTATCTGGTTCATCATCCATTAACTCACTGACGTACGCGGCTATATCGTCAAGCACCAAGGCTTCGTCTTCTTTACCGCCCATTTTTACGGCTTGTACGTAGGTTAATTCAGCAGGTACGCGCATTTCACCGTAATGCTTGGCAATAACTTTGCCTTCGCGAAAGGCATTTTCATCGATATCACGCACTTCAGCGTCCATTTCGCTTACCAATTCACCCGCAATCATCTGACTTACTACTTGCCCCGCTGCCGACGGTGAAACGCAATAAACACCAGAGTGAATTTTACAGCCGGCTGGCACACCTAGCACAGGAACCTGAGTGCCAACAACACTGCAAATGTTTCGTGCGGTGCCATCGCCGCCGGCGAATAGAAGTAAATCGACATTAGCTTCGACCATGGCTTTCGCAGCAGCTTCTGAGTCTTCGCCTTCGGTTTGCGTAGCCTTCGGGAAGTAAATAACTTCAAATGGAATACCGAGCGAATCACATACTGACGCGCCCATATCACCCGCCGCAGTTACCACGGTAAATTGACCAGACAGTGCTTCAAGAATACTTAACGCTTTGGCCATTTTTTCGTTCGCTTTCTTCTCTGCCCCCATAGCGAGTGCTTTCTCACGAATTTCTGCGCCATCGCTGCCTTTTAGCGCTAAAGCCCCGCCGATACCCGCAAAAGGGTTCACCACAATACCCAGCTTGAAAAGGGGGTTGTGATTGGCGTCCGATGGATGTTGGGTATCTATTTGAGTCATGCGGCATCTACTCCTGTTTCTTGAGGCGCCTTTTCTTCACCAAATGTGGACAACAACGCGGTTATAAAACGTTCAGCGCGGGGCGGAAAACCGTGTTCTCTAAAGCGTTCAAGCTGAGCGGCTACGTTACGAGTAAAGCCTTCTCTGTCTGGCTCTGCACCGTTCAAATTATCGGTACTAACCTGAAACTTTCTTCCCGCCGCTTCAGTGAACGCCCATTCAATGGCTTGAGGCTTGATTTCCACTTTCTCAAAATCGGCTTGTTGCAACTCGTCACGACCATCAGGACAATACCAATAGCCGTAATCTTCCAACAATCTGCGCTTTTCACCCGCAATGCACCAATGTGCAATCTCGTGAAGGGCACTGGAGAAGAAACCGTGGGCAAAAACAATTTGGTGGTAGCTTTTATCTGCACCCGCTGGAAGGTAAATGGGCTCATCATCGCCCAAAACCAAGCGGGTATTGAAATTTTCAAAGGTGCTATTAAAAAGTGTAATTAGCGTGGTTACCTCCGGATCTTTCTGGGCTTCTTTGTTTGTTTCTGTGTCATTCAAAGAAACCTCGTAGTGGCCTGCCATGTCGTCTTTCGCGATACTTTCAAGAGGAGTTTGACTACTTTGGGTATTCATTACGTCTAATAATATTTTAAAAAAGCGAGCTGAATTGATTGCGCGGCAGTATACCAGCAAAACTTTGTCTTCTCACTTGAAAGGCACGCTTGCATAGGTCAATCTAGGTTTACAACAGCGAATGAGTCATGCCGACTCAACGAGGAGTTTGTCATTTGGTGCAACAGATAATAAAACATATTCATCGGGTGAATGCCCTTCGTGATTTAGCCAATCAACTGGGCGTGATGCCCATTATCCACCAATTACAACATTGGCAGTGCGAACGGTTACTTATAACGCATGACGACTTAGCTCAGCAAAAGCGTTATAAAAAAGCCATGGCGTTTTTTGTAGATGAACTATACGGCCCCAAAGATTTTAGCCAGCGTGACGCCGACTTGGTAAGAGTTATCCCAAAACTTGCAAAAGTACTGCCCGAAAAAGCTATGAATGCCATGGACGATGCATTATCACTCAACGCACTGTCTTTTGATTTAGATATGGCAATGGCGCAGTACCTGAACACCCATTACCCTGATGAACCCATTAATAGGGATAGCTACGCCGAGGCCTATCGTCATGTTGGCCGAAAAGATGATCGTGAGCATCAAATTGACATCATTTCTCATCTGGGCGATCAGCTTGCCGACGTGATAAAAATTCGCGGTATTAGTATGTTAATTTCATTGTCTCGGCGCCCGGCAAAACTTGCTGGCCTACTTGCACTGCACGAATTTTTAGAGCGTGGATTTGATGCGTTCAAAGCTATTGGCGATGTTCAAAGCTTTATTCAGCCTGTGTTAGTGAGAGAAAAAGCGCTAATGCAGGTATTATTAAGCGAAGATTTAACGCTTCCTGAAGAAAACCCGCTCCCCGTTGTGTAACAAGTACTGCCAAGAACCCTTGGTTTGTGAAGGAATAAGGAAACGATTTGAGTAACCAGCCGCTTAATTGGATGTTAGATTCGCCCTATGTGCAGCAATGGCGTATTGACGAGACCCATATTGACCACTATCAACATGTAAACAATGTGGCGTACTTGTCTCAATTAGAAAGCCTTGCTTGGGCACATTCAAACGCACTAGGCTTACAATTTGCCGATTATCAAGCGCTAAATCGAGGCATGGTGATTAAACGACATGAGCTAAATTATCACCTTCCTACACATTTAGGAGACACCTTGGAGTGCGCTACTTGGATTGTATTTTGTGATAGCAAGCTTACCTTAAAGCGTCAGTTTCAGTTCATTTGCCCAAAACGAAATAAAACTGTTTTCGATGCAATAACAACGTTTGTGTGTGTAAGCCTTGATACAGGTGCACCCAAACGAATGCCACTACGCTTTGTAGACGTGTATGGCAAGGCCTGTTTATCGCAATGAAAATTGGTTTAGCTGTGGTGCTTTCACTTTGTTTATGTGTCTCATTGGGCATAAATGTTTATTTGTGGTTGAGCTTAAAGCAGTACAACAACCCAGCAAACGAGCAAATATCTACTAGCGAGCAGCTTTCACAAGGCGTCACTCAATCATTCTCCCATCGACATTCAGCAAGCTCGCCAAGCTCATCCTCAGAGGGAAAAGCAGTGAGCCTACCGTCAAACCCGCGAAATAATGCCACCGCGCTAAGTGAACCGTCCTTGGAAACTGCCAAGTTTCAAGCTAGCCAAAATGATATAGATGCGCTGGAAGCACTGCTTGAAAGTGGCCAATATTCGTTACTTGCCACTACGTTAACCAACTATTTAAAAAACGACCCATTTAATGAATCTTTATTGTTACTGGAAGGTGAGTTAATTGAACTTACAAATTAGCTGAACTTCCCCTTTCACGAGAAACGCGCTCGCTCATCGACACAAAAATAGCCACTTTGTATACGAAGGCGCAAACACAGTTGCGAGGAGATGAGCAGTGGGAATTAGTTGCAAGATTGAATGAGCCACTGTTTCAGCGCATACCTGATTCAGGACGCCCTGATGCAAGGCACTACGCGCTTAACCTCGCCGAAGCTTATGCCTATCAGCAAAAACTAACGCTCATGGAAGATGTACTAGCCGCGCTTCCTGCAAGCGATACAGATGCTAACGCTATTCGCGATAAGGCTTACGAAATGCGCGCTATTACCAACGAAGACAACACGTCAAACGAAAGTCAATTGCAGCAAGAGAACGCTAATAATGAGCGTAATCAGACCCGTGTTGCGCTTGAGCGCATTGGCGATCAATATCGAATTACAGCTAAAGCACTTAACCAAAATGCAATCATGATTTTAGATACGGGCGCGAGTACAACCGCAATATCCTCTGAACTTTTCACCCGTCTAGGGCGCATGCGGAGTCTAACATTTATTGGGAACTTCAATGTAAGAACCGCGTCGGGGACAATTGAAGCTCCGCTGGTACAAATCCCTCGTTTTTACTTTGCTGGTTACGAATTTAGCAACGTTTCAGCCATTGTTCTTCCTGAAGAAGCGCTTCCCGATGCCGACGGCTTGCTTGGTATGAATATATTGGGTGAATTCGACTTTTCGATACTGCCTCAGTCTAGTGAGTTACTTTTGAGTGAGCGCAATTAAATGTGGAACAAGAACAAAAAAGCGCTTCACTTAATCACAGTGAAGCGCTTTTGTTTATTTCTAAGTGGTTGTTTAGCGTTCGCTTAACCGGCGCTTAAACCGCAGCGCACACCCGTGTTCCTTGGTCGATAGCACGTTTTGCATCAAGTTCAAGTGCTTCATCAGCACCTCCAATTAGGTGATACGGCATTTTCAAACCTTCAACAATATCGCGCATAGGCTCTTGGCCTGCACAAATGATGATGTTATCTACAGGCAGTACTTGGCTGTTGCCCTCTACGGTAATATGTAGGCCTTCGTCATCAATTTTGTCGTAGCTAACCCCAGGGATCATTGTTACGCCTTTTGCTAATAGGCCTACTCTGTGCGCCCAACCCGTGGTCTTGCCTAAGCCAGCACCCACTTTAGTGGTTTTACGCTGCAGCAAGAAAATCTCACGAGGCGATGGCTCTGGCTGTGGTTTAACCCCTTCAATTCCCGCGCGCGCCGAGAAGGTCATATCGATGCCCCACTCTTTCATAAACGCTGGAATATCTTGGCTTGGCGTTTCCTTACCATGAGATAAATACTCAGCCGTATCAAAGCCAATGCCACCCGCCCCGATGATAGCGACTTTGTTACCCACTGGCTTTTTCTCTTTCAGTACTTCAATGTAAGTCAGTACTTTTTCATGCTCAATACCTTCAATGGCTGGTGTACGCGGCTTAATGCCTGTTGCAATCATAACCTCATCGAAACCTTCGTCGTTCAGTGCAGCAGCATCAACGTAGGTGTTCAGTTTAAGCGTAATATTTTTGTGAAGCTCAATTTGGCGTTTGAAATAGCGCAGTGTTTCGTAAAACTCCTCTTTTCCAGGAATTTGTTTTGCAATATTAAATTGACCACCAATTTCGCTAGACGCATCGTAAATCACCACATCGTGACCGCGCTGGGCAGACGTTACTGCCGCCGCTAATCCGGCTGGGCCAGCCCCCACAACTGCAACGCGCTTTTTGGTTTCAGCAGGTTTTACGTTAATTTCCAGTTCGTGACAGGCACGAGGGTTAACTAGGCAGCTGGTCATCTTCCCGTTAAATACATGGTCAAGACACGCTTGGTTACAGCCAATGCAGGTGTTAATTTCATCAGCTTTGTTTTGCTGCGCTTTGCGCACAAAATCTGGGTCAGCCAAAAATGGACGCGCCATCGACACCATGTCTGCATCACCACGAGAAAGCACTTCCTCGGCCACTTCAGGCGTATTAATGCGGTTTGACGTAATAACCGGAATTGAAAGCGCCTCGCGGAATTTCGCGGTTACCCAAGTAAATGCGGCGCGCGGAACCTTGGTAGCAATAGTAGGAATACGTGCTTCGTGCCAACCAATCCCTGTATTGATGATAGTGGCACCGGCTTTTTCAATTTCTTTACCAAGTTGCACTACTTCATCATACGTCGAGCCACCTTCTACAAGGTCGAGCATAGACAAACGATAAATGATGATGAAATTTTTGCCTACGGCTTCGCGCACTCGGCGCACTACTTCAATTGGCAAGCGAATTCGGTTTTCATACTCACCGCCCCATTCGTCGTCGCGGTGGTTGGTACGCTTGGCAATAAATTGATTTAAGAAATACCCTTCAGATCCCATTATTTCAACGCCATCGTACCCTGCGCGTTGCGCTTGGGTAGACGCGGTAATGAAATCTTGAACCTGCTTTTCAATTTCTTGGGCTTCTAGCGCTTTAGGCTTAAAGGGGTTAATTGGTGCTTGAACCGCTGATGGTGCTACCAGTTTAGGGCTGTAAGCATAGCGACCTGTATGCAGTATTTGCATACAAATTTTACCACCTGCAATATGCACCGCGTCTGTCACTTCTTTGTGATTATTAACCGCTTCGTCTGTGTCTAAACGAAAGGTAGACGGATGGGTAGCACCTTCCTCGTTCGGCCCAATACCGCCTGTTACGATAAGGCCTACACCGCCTCTGGCGCGCTCGCCATAAAAAGCCGCCATGCGTTTATGGCCGTCTGGTAATTCTTCCAAACCCGTATGCATTGAGCCCATCAGCACGCGGTTTTTAAGGGTGGTAAAGCCTAAATCTAGAGGCCTAAATAGATGAGGATATACGGGATGATCGGTAACGGTCTGATTCATGATACATTCCTGGAATACGTAGTGGCTGGGTAAAGCCGTTAAAATGCCTGTTCATGTGTTTTTGAGTAATACTTTACGAAACACTGTTTTCTTTTAAATTTTAATTCTTACGTTTCACCTGCGTGCGCGCTCTCAATTTGCTTTGCCCCAATACAGCAATTGCTTTTAAACGTGCACACGCTTAAACGTAAGCATATGAATTCATTTTCTTAATAGCTGGGTGCAAAGGTGGATAGTCTGGCAGCGATTTTGTTTTCTGCGCTTCCATAGCTTTAAACACGTCTTCCATTTGGAACATGCCCGCTTGCCATGTCGCCATGAAATTCAAGCTTTCCCCCACCGTATGTTCTACCGCGTAATTAATCATAGTCTTGGTGCCTGAAACCGCTAGCGGCGAATTCATCGAAATCTGCTGGGCTATTTTCATAACGGCGTCCAGCATTGAAGCTTGGTCATCGAATACCTGGTTCACGAAACCAAGCTGCTGCGCTTCTTGTGCACCAAAATTACGACCCGTATACGCAAGCTCTTTCACAATGCCAATAGGTATAAGCTTTGGCAGTCGCTGTAGTGTACCCACGTCGGCTGTCATACCCAGTTGGGTTTCTTTAATCGTGAAAAAGGCATCTTGTGTGCAGTAACGCATGTCGCACGCACTAAGTAGGTCAACCGCACCGCCTATCGCACCACCTTGTACGGCACCAATAACAGGCATACGCGCCTGCTCAATTGCCGTAAAGCTGTCTTGCAGCAGCATTACCATGCGGCGCATGCGTTCAGCTCTGCGCGATGGGTCGCCTTTGAAATCTTCTTTCATGTTCAAAAACACCGATAAATCCATACCGGCTGAGAAATGCTTACCCGTTGACGAGATAACGATAACCCGTGCTTTGGCTTCATCATCTATTTCACGGATGGCCGCTGGCAGCTCCGTCCAAAATTCTGGGATCATGCTGTTCATTGCATCAGGGCGATTAAGTACTACGTGAGCTATGTGCCCCTCTTGTTTTACTTCTAATGTAGAGTACTTCATGGTTTGCGCTGTCTCCTTGGGCTGTTCCTGTTAACAAATTTGCAAACTAGACAGCGTCAAGATAAAAGGCTATGTTGACACTGTCAAGATAAAACGTAATCTATTCATCTCAATTGTGAAAACGGAAACCTTCGGTATATGGCTAATGCAGTACAAAGCTATCATCACGGCGACTTGCGCAGTGCGCTTATAGAAGCGGCGACCGCACGCTTATCTGAGCATGGCGTTGATAGTTTATCCCTTCGAAAGCTGGCGGAAGACGCTGGTGTATCACGTACCGCGCCGTACCATCACTTTAAGGATAAGAGTGCACTGTTAAGCGCAATAGCAGCGAAGGGGTTTAGCGATTGGCATACCACAGCAAGGCGTATCTTTGAGCAAGAAGAAAAAACACCGCAGGCGCGTTTTCGTGAGTTCGTGCACGAATACATTGGTTACGCCGCCGACAACCCAGAAATGTACGAATTGATGTTCGGTCGCACCATTTGGCAAAACCAAGCGGCTACTAACGACCTAAAAGACGTTGCATTCCCCTGCTTCCAGTTTCAAGTCACTATGACGCGCTATTGGCAAACAAAAGGACTGCTGCCCAACAATCAAGACGCCCTTCGACTAGCGCAAGTTACGTGGGGCACGCTACACGGCATTGCCAGATTACTTATAGATGGTATTTACGCCGACAGCAGCCACATTGAAGAAATGTGCGACTGTGCGGCAGACTTATTCATGCAAAAGCAGGCTTAAAGAAAAATTACTCAAACGTGAGAGCAAAGACGTGCATAAAAAAGCGAGACTACGTCTCGCTAACTATCTAGGTATGTCTAACTAAGCTTCTCTAACTTAAGCTACGCTGATGCAGCATTCGCTACTGAAACAGGCTGCCCTTCGTGAGAGGCTTTAATAAATTCCGCAGCACGCTCTGCAATCATAACGGTAGGTGCGTTGGTGTTGCCACCGATTAAGCTTGGCATTACTGAGGCATCTACCACTCGAAGCCCTGCGATACCTCTTACGCGTAGTTGATTATCAACCACCGCCATTTCGTCATCATCACTGCCCATTTTGCATGTACCAATGGGGTGATAGATGGTTTCAGCGCGTTCGCGCAGAAACTCGAGTATTTCCTCGTCAGTTTGTGCGTCTTCTCCAGGGTATAACTCACTGCCTTCAAACTTATTAAAGTCAGGGGCTGAGAGTAATTTGCGGGCAATACGCACCCCTTCAATCATAACTTGTTGGTCTTCTTCTGCTGACAGATAATTAGGGTCAATCAACGCCTGATCAGCAGGATGGTTACTTTGAAGCGTTATTGTGCCTCGGCTTTTCGGATACAAACAGCAAACGTGTAGGCCATAACCGTAACCAAAAGCAAGCTGTCTTCCATGGTCGTTAAGAATTGCGGGAAGAAAGTGGAACTGAATATCTGGGCCGTGCTTCGCTAGACTAGAACTAACAAAACCGCCTGCTTCGGCAATATTGGATGAAAAAATGCCTTTACGCTTAAACGCATAATCTGCCGTTGCTTTGATATACGAAGGCAGAGCGCCAAATGCCACCGCATAACCTTCTCTTGCTTTACACGTAAACTGCACTATTGCATCAAGGTGGTCTTGCAAATTTTGACCTACACCCGGTAAGTCCTGCTGAACAAAAATACCCTTCTCTTCTAGTTCAGCCCTAGGGCCAATTCCCGAAAGCATAAGCAGTTGAGGAGAGTTTATTGCACCACCACACAGAATGACTTCGCTTTTTGCGAAATACCGATTTACCGTGCCTTTTTCTCGCACCTGAACGCCTATGGCGCGCCCCTCTTTCAGCAACACTTTTTCCGCAGCGACTTTTGTAAGTACGGTTAAATTATTCCGATGTTTGGCCTGCGTTAAATACCCTTTTGCGGTTGAGCAGCGCTGCCCGTTAGCCTGAGTAACATGGTAGTAACCAAGCCCTTCTCTTTCGTCTCGATTAAAGTCGTCAAGCTGTTGATAGCCAGCGAAGGATGCGGAGTTAACAAATGCTTCAGAGAGCACGCTAGTATGCCTTAACTTACTAACATTTAGCGGGCCGCCAGTGCCGTGGTATTCATCGGCCCCTTCTTCGAAATTCTCTGCCCGTTTAAAGTAGGGCAGCACGTCGTCAAACGACCAACCTTCAGCGCCTTCTTCATTTGCCCATCGATCATAGTCTTCTTTTTGCCCGCGAATGTAGCACATCGCGTTTACCGAACTGCTTCCGCCAAGGGTTTTGCCACGAGGCCAAAACAGCTCCCTGTCGTACATTTCCTTTTGGGGGGCGGTGTGATACCCCCAACCTATGCCTTCAAATCGACTGAGCAATGACAACCCAAATGGAATGTGGATAAGCGGGTTTGTATCCTTAGAGCCAGCTTCTAAAAGCAAAATATCTAACGCTGGGTTTTCGGATAGGCGTGTAGCAAGCACAGCACCGGCCGAACCACCACCTACAATGATGTAATCATATTTGCTGAGTACTTCGCTCATTTCGCCAACTCCTTAAGGAAAAACAATCTAAATGTTAATAAAACGTTGTGGTATGACCAGATTACCAAACAAATCTTCAATGAGAAAAGACTTAAATTGTAAGATTTAAAAAATCTAATAATCCTGATAACTTAAGTCACATGTTAGTATAACTTTTACCTTAAATAGATAACAGCGAGCCACCGCCTAAAACCGTTTAGGCTAAGAATAAATTGTGCGCAATAACCTATCATTTAAAGACAAATGCAAAATCTACCTAGCACAATGGCTTGTGAAGTGGGGCAAGCTAACGCATGACGATTTTACACGGCAAGAATTGCAGAGCCTGATAAAAGATAGCTTTCCTTACACATTTACCTTTGAGATTCCCGTGGGAACGGGAACAGTAACCGTTCTGGAAGGTAACATTACCCTAGACAGTGAAAACAACTGTATTGGACTACAGTGCCTTGCTTCGCTTAACATTGAAGTAGCAGCCACCACCATTTATCGTGCCCATGTTGTCTTTAACTTAACCGCATCGCCTTACTACGATAAAAATACGAGCACGCTTTATTTAACGAAGTTATCGACAGAAAGCGTGACGCTAGTTAACGATGATTATGCGTTAATTAAAGATACCCAGTTTTTACTCACTCGATTTTTCCCTAAAAGCGTAAACTCTTTATTTGGCGGCCCGCTTAAATCTGCGCTATCACTATTTAGCGCGGGTACATCTGATATCGCCGCAGACTACTTGAAACTATATCTTTCGGGTTCAAAGCAAGCTGTTTTGGACTATCACACACCGCAAATTCATAACGCGATAAAAAAACAAATCACTCAAGAGGATTTAAGCCACACCATGCGCCAAGACCAGTGGCGCGAGGCGCTTTTCTCACAAATTGGCCAGAACGTGCGCGTAGAAGAAGACGTTCTGCGCTTTTATCTTCGCGAGTAATACGTTGGCCTTTAATAGCATTAAAAGCCAACGGGGACTTTTAATGGTCTGAAACAATAGACACAGGAACGGTATCCACCTGCTCACCAATATCTTCGATATTTAACCTTGGGTCATCGACACTGGCCTCTAGCATATCAAACGCCTCTTTAACGTATCTTGCTAACGGCTGCAGCGACTCAATATTTTTGTTACAGCACACTAACCCCACATTAGCCGTACCGGCATAAGTCATTAGCGTAATATTTACGCCCCCGCCCGGTGTCATTGTAGAGATGGGATAACAGGCTAGTAATTCAGCATCTTTTAAATAACGGGTATCTTTTGGTCCAGGTACGTTAGAAATAAGTATGTTGGCAATTGGCTTTACTACACTAGATAGTCTCAACCATTCGAAGACTAAAGCGAGAGATTGAATAACAATGGTGTAGCCACTAAACGCTGCGGGTCGAGCATGCTGTGCTGCGTGCTTTACAATACGGTGGTTCACCACAATTTGACGCAAGCGAAGATAAGGGTCAGTTTCGCCGTGAGCCAGTTGCACAGGCACTATGGCAATTTTATTGCCGGTCGTTTTCTCGCCTGGCTTGCGCAAGTTTATTGGCATGTTTGTAAACAATGCCTTCTTAAAAACTTGGCCGTGATTTTGAAGTAGCTTGTGTACACCTATATCAAACGCACAAAGCAAAACTTCATTGGCGGTAGAACGTGTACGTCGCGCTAACGCTTTTACACGTGTGAAGTCTAAATCCATGGTAGCAACCGCCCTGCCCGCTTTCACTTGCCCGGTCAGTACGGTTTTTGTGCCAGTGAAAGGTATGGGCATATAATGCGGGTTAACGCGCAAAATCTTCATAAAAATACGAACAAAGATGACCAGCAAATCAAATGCCGTCTTTAGCGCGTAACCCACGCCTACCAAGCGTTTATAGAAGCTGACAGGTTCTGACCGCTTATTTCTCAGGCGCTTCACCGCCCAAACAGGCGTAAATTTCGTTTCGTGTGAATGCGGCACATAGCCCGCTTGAAACCACCGCACTAAGGTCGCGCCGTCTCCGTACATATGATGCACCCGCGCGTATATCGCAAACGTATCGCTCATGTCATCGAATATAAAGTGGTATTGCCACAAAGGCTTGTCGGGATCTAGACGCGACGCATGAAGCCGCGCCACAAAAGCGTCCAATGCCTCTCGGTTGGTGACATCAGCAACGCGGTGAATTTGTACGTGATAGTCCATATTAAGCTTTTTAACAGGTACAAACCCCACCGGGTAACCCAACACTGTTTTAACCGCACAATTAAAAGGCGATGTCGCACGTGCAAAACTTCTTATTTCCTTAAACAAGTCGGGCACATAGTTAGTGCTTTTAGCCCCTTTGGGTATAGCAAGCAGCTGTAAACAGGCAACGTGTTTCGGGTTTTCATCTGATTCTGTTATCCAAAATGACTTATCTAAGAAACTGAGCGTTTTTGCCATTTTTATTCCTTTAAGCGAAGTCGAGGGGTGATTGGGATGAGACTTCTCTCACAAAATCGTGAGAGTGCAGCATTTGTTCTAATTGTTGTTTCTGTTCATCGGACAGCGCCAATCTAGGAAGCACACTTACCATCATAAGCGACAGCGCATGATAGCGCTGCATAGCGCTATCCATATGACTGTTTAATTCATCGAACTGACAAGATTGCGTAATTATTAACGATATTAAATCGACCAAAAGCGCCCTATCCGCTTTTTCAGCAACAAGAATCTCTCGTTGCGACAATGAGTCGAAAAGGAAGGCTAATTGTTTATTAAGGCTAGAGAGAATATTCTGCCTTGGACGCACTATATTCGGATACTTTTCTGCCAAATCTGCGGGGCTGCGGTAGAAAAATCGAAAAATGTGAATACTATCGATTAGCAAGTACAAGTAATACATGATTTCTTCTGGATGAAGCGTATCGAGCTTTTCTCTATTCAGCAACTTTTGCATTTGCTGCTCGTGCATTTTCATTAACGCGCTAACAAGGCTATCTTTGCCTTTGAAGTGGTAGTATAGATTACCAGGGCTAATATCTAGCTCAACCGCAATATCAACACTGGTTACCGTGTTTTCTCCGTGTTCGTTGAACAATGTGAGCGCTGTTAGTAATATTTTTTGCGCGGTTTTCATAATGTAGTCCAATCCTTTGTCTATGGTGTGCAATGCTAGCTTTGCTTTTTTAACACTTCTACATAAACACCAAATAGAGCTGGGTTATACCTGCTACCATACCTAAAATAGCGCCCGTAACGATGAGCTTCCACTCATCCTGCTGATAAGCTGGGCGCAACACGCCTTCAAACTCTTCAACACTCAGCGCCTGCATTCTCTCGCTTAAGTCATGCCCAATCTGCAGCGCATTATTGGCATAATCAAATGCATACAGCAGGTATTTGTCTGAATTATCGAAAATTTGACGAACTGCAAGGGCTTTCATCTTATGGTAATTTTCTGACCCCACGCCCAATGCAAAGTACGGCTGGGCAATAGCCACATAACGCTCTATGGCGTCGTTAACATGGAGTTCTATTAATTCTAATAGCTGTGCTGAGCCTGAGCCGTGCAAGATAACGTGGGTAATGTTTTTGGGCGTGATCAACTTCTCTTCGATGATATTCGAATATACCTCGGACACTTCCTTTTGCCGCTTTAAAAACATTCCCTGAACCGTAATGGGGCCCAGTTTTCTAGGGCGTTTAGGCTCAAAAATGATTTTGATTGCAATCCAGTTGGTTGCATACCCAACAAGTAATCCGCCCAGTGGCAGTATCCACCACACTTGGTAGAAGTACCAAAACAGCATAGTGGGTAGGCCAAATAAGAACCCGAAATAAAAGCCTGAACGAACAATAAATGGGAATTCTTTGCTACCAGCCGTCAGAAATATTTCGTTTATGAGCTCTGGCGAATTGACCAGCTGCTCTACCACTAGTTCTTTGATATCTAAGATTTCAGAGACGTTATGTTGGAAGTCATCCACCATTTTGTGAACAACGTTGGGAATGTCGTTTTCTATGCGCTGATAAACCAAGTTCTTCCCCTGAACGGGAAGTGCTGCCCACAGCTGCGGTGCAGACTCTGCCATAACATCGTTAACTACTTTGCGAACAACTTGGCCTAAACGCCGCTCTATTGCTTTAGTTAACTCGTCAGCATCCAGACGTTGAGCTAATTCCTCTACACTAAGCAACTTGCCCAAAACCAGCTCCACCTCAATTTCAGCCATTTGGCGGCGCTTCGCAGGAATAAGCCCCTGCCATCCAAGGAAAGGTTTAATACCAACAAATTCAATAGGGTAAAACATCATTTTCACCGCCAGATAGTTGGTTAGCCATCCAACAATAGCGCTGATCAAAGGAATTGATAGCAGACTTAGCGTTTCAAAGTTCCATTCCATACTACAAGCAAGGGGTCCTAATTATTATTTTCTTACTCAGGCTACTGAGTGCTTATGAAATGGTCAATGTAAAAATGACATTACTGCTAATTATTGATTGAAAACAATCAAATGAAAATTTAGACGTGAGAGAATATTACTGTGTTATATGAATCCAAGTGTAGTGGTTTGAAAGTATTAGGTAGTGAATTCTAAATTTAACTCATACACTCATTTTTAGTATGGGATGTTTTTTCGACTTGATCATATCTAAGCAAAACGTCGGCAGTACGAGCGTTACAGTGTAGCGAATAAATTCAGGGCTTGTTCTGCATGTAAAGAACAAGCAGCTCTCAGGCAATCAAAGTGGGTAATCGTCATGGCAGTATTCGATTTGCGGTTAAAAAAGCTTGAACATGATATTCAGCATGCAAGTAATTATGATGAATATGAAGCGGCATGTTTAGCACACGACGTAATCTCAGGAGCTGAAGAGTGGAAAGCAAACGATGTTAGCGACGACTACGACTACAAATTGATTCGCAAACGTGTTCAACGCATGCAAATTGCTAGGGGAAAAGGCGACCTGCATGCTCTCATGTCGATATTGCACGAAGGCCTGCACGGTAATTTAGGTAATATTGCAAACCCCGTTTTGCAACTTCAATGTAAAATTGGGACCAAGTATTTAATAGAACAGTTTATTGATGAAGTTATTCTAGCGTTAGAGCAAATTTACCACGCGGACGAGCAAAACGTAGACTTTTACGAAAAGTTGTCGTTTTTTGAAGAAACTGCCCATGCGTTCGGTCGCAGTTGCCTCATGCTATCCGGCGGCGCAGGCTTAGGTTTTTTCCATGCAGGGGTTGTAAAGTCGCTGAATGAAAAGAAACTGCTACCTACTGTTGTCTCTGGCTCAAGCGCAGGGTCAATTATTGCTGCCATGCTAGGCACACGCAATCACGACCAATTGCTTGAGGCCCTAAGCGCTGAATTTATTTACGAAACCTTTAAACACTGGCGTAGTTTTGCAGGGCTAGGAAAAAAAGGGCTGTTCGATAGCTCTGTACTCGAAAATGCCCTTATTGAGCTGTTCGACCTGACCACCTTTGAAGAAGCTTTCAAGAAAACGGGTCGCCATATAACCGTAACCGTTTCACCGGCCGATTTGCATCAGCATTCTCGTTTGCTAAATGCCAAGACGTCTCCTAATGCCATTATTACACAGGCTGTTCGCGCTTCATGTGCAGTACCTGTTATTTTTAGTCCAGTACAATTACGAGCGAAAACGCCTGCTGGCGAAGTGGTCCCCTATATTCCTAACCGTCGATTTGCTGATGGTTCGTTAATGGCCGACTTACCTTTCGATCGATTGGCTAGGCTTTATGGCGTTAACCACAGCATCGTAAGCCAAACTAACCCCTTAGCCGTGCCCTTTATTTCATCGAATCGAACTGACCCTAATTCGATATGGGACATGTCGGCACGACACTTGGGTCAGTTGGCTAAATCTAACAGTATATTCGCCTTCGATATCATTGAACGTTTAACGGGAAACAAAAGCGCCAAGCTAGCTATTCACAAGGTACGTTCTATCATTGATCAGCAATACGTGGGTAACATTAATATCTTACCTGAGCGCCAAATCAGAAATTTGTCGCAGGTGTTGTCAAACCCAACCCAAAACAGCATTGAAAAGTTAATTAATAGTGGCGAGCGGGCATCATGGCCCCAATTAGACGTTATAAAAAGAAATACCAAAATTAGTGAAAAATTGCGGTATCATTTAGGCCAATTGAAAAAACGTGAGGCAATTGAGCTAGGCCACGTTGTCGGATAGCGTGTGCAGCTTAGTTTGTCTCGAATTGCTAAAATCAATCTAAAAGCAATTCGCAGCATCATTTGAAAGGATAACGGTGAGCTCACAAAGCCAAAACCCCGATAGCATTTACACGCAGCAAGTAAAAAATCTCATTAACATGATATATCCTCAAGAATCTGGCTATGGTTCGGTTTTTGAGGATGCAAGTCACTATTTTTCTCTTACACCTTCTCTTGAGAAACACACTGAAGACTTAAAGGTTCAGCTTAAAAAAATTGAAGGGAAAAAGAATAAGGAAACCCTTGCTGAACAACTTGCCAAGCAAATAAAAAATAATAAAGAAAAGCTTGAAGAAGAGCGGCTTGCAAGGCTTGAGCGTCTTGATGCAGTAAGTACAAAAATAATCGAACTTTGCGAAGGCGAAAACTGGCAGGAAACGCAGCATCTAAGTGCAAAACTGTTAGGTACGATAATGCTGCTTACACGAGGACCCGAAGGTAATTTCGCCCGTGTACACACACGATTTAAACCGTTGTATAAAGCCGTTCTTACCTTACGCTTGGTTGATCGATTGCTACAGCATGACACCATCGCCCACAAATACTTGTCAAAGTATCGCGAGGCGGCATCGCGTTTTCGCGGTAACCGTTATTGGCGAGAGAAATGGAAAATGGAGCTAGGGCGTCCCCTGATTACTGCCGCACTTCTCCAAGATATTGGCTTACAGAGCCCTGCAGCAATTACTATCTTGCGTGGTGAGAACGGCGATTTAGATGAGTTTCGATTACTTGAGGTGTCTCAACGAAAAGACCTACTTAAGCTTAACTATCATTTTACGCTGAAGTATATGTCAGATGGTCTCGGTATACCGAACTACATTGGTAACAATAAAGAAGAAAGAGACAGATTTGTGCAAGCGCACAAAGAAGCCAGTGCGTTTTTACAACAGTTGGTGAAGGATGCGTTTATTTCAAAAACTGGGTTAGGAGAAATTTTAAAAATTCCTCAGATCTACGTGTCTATTGTGCTTTCCACAAAATCAGACTACTCGCGAATTAGCTTACCCAAAGGGTATATGTTGATTGAACAACTTGCGAAAAAAGGCAGTTTAAACAAACAGCTGGCACAAGACTTTATTGATTTAGTGGGGTATTTTCCGCAAGGGTTTGGCATCACATTTATTCCAGTCAATGAAAAAGGTCAGGAAAAAGATCAGTTTGAGTGCGCAATCGTATCAGGGCTTAATCCAACGAATCCAGCAGAGCCACTGTGCAAAATAGTAACTAGAAATCAAAAGTATATTAGCAGTGGCGTTCAGGAAGTTATTCCAAAAAGTCGAAACCTCTATTTTCCAGCGAACAGAAAGAAATTAATGCGTATTGGTAGAGAAAGGCTTACTGAAATCATGAGCCAGCTCTCGAGCAACTTTACACCCGATGCCCTTGACGAATTGGTACCGAGTTTCTGGGAACCGTTCGACTTCTTTGGCTTTAAAAAGCACCAGAACTTATGGACTAAGAACAAATAAAGAAAAGGCAAGCCATAGGCTTGCCTTTTTACTTCTGTTCCAGCGTATTCTTTATTCTAACGTGCGTTTAATCGTCTTTTTTGTTTGAGGTTGACGTCTTCGCGCTTGAGCCACTGTCATCTTTCACTGCTGACGCCTTAGCTGTCGATGTTTTTCTTGTCGAAGTTTTTGTACTGGCACTTTGTCCAGCCTTGCTCGCGGTGCTTTGCTTGGTAGCACTACTCGTTTTTGAAGCGGCAGACTGAGCGTTAGTTTTCGCTGTGCTGGCTTTGCGAGTGCGAGTAGCGGTAGTGCGCTTCACAGCAGGCTTCACATCTTCTTTGGTTGCTGCGCCTTTTGCCTCGGGATCGCCGGCTTTAGCTTTATTCGCCGCATTTTTTTCCGCTGTTTTACTTGCTTCAGCCGCTTTTTGGGCCGCTTCTTTTGCAGCTAACAATGCAACTTGTTCAACTAGTAAGTCTACTTTCGCATTCAACACTTCAAGCTGATGTTCTTTTTGCTGGCGCTTTTGGCCACCTGAAAGAAGGGAAAAAAGCGGTGTTGAAGTCACTAATTTCTGCGCCGTATCAACAATAGCAAAAGGATTAAGCGTGCGTCTTAACTCGCCCTCAACTTCTAAGCCTTTGACCTGCATTGCGTTAATGGTTTCATGAGTTTCATCAATCTTCTGGCTTACTACACCAGCGGCATGATCTAACTTTGCAGACAGTAAATCAGAGCCAGCATACAACCAACCAAACAATGGTGATGATTTAAGTGTGGAGGATTTAGTACCATTTAGCACTGAAGCGTCGCTGTTAAGTGTAGAAACAGGCTCGGTATTAGGAATATTTTTGTTGCTCATAACGCCTCCAGTAAGGAGATTTACAAAGTATGACAGTATTACAGACCACAACGTATCGCCTGTAGGTCCTTGCTAGAAACAGCTCTACTGTCACTCAAATGCACTGTCGTTTTTACCTATCTCTGTCGAGGTAAAGCAAAAAATGCGCATTGGGCACCAAATCGGTGCCCGGCGGGAGCAGTGTTTTATTTGCTAGCAGCTAGCTTAGCCACGGCTTCTGTCAATGCATCGATTTTAGCTGAAAGCTCTTCAATGCGCTGATCTGCTGGCTCTGAATCAAGACCAAGCTTTTTACGCACGTCAGCCACACGATTTTCAACATCGTTTGTCGTAGATTTAAACTTGCTCTTTGCATCATCTTCAAGGGTTTCGCCTTTAGTCACTAGCTCGTCGAACATCTTGTTCGCTTCTTCGCTTAGCTTTTCGTAACGACCCTGTGCCTCTTCAACGCTTTTACCATAAGCGCCTAGGCCTGCTAACCAAATTTTACGTGCCATTTCTTCAGCTTCGTTTATTTTGCCTTTAATAGTGTCTTTAGTCGTCATGTTCAGCTCCTATGAATTGCTAATTTAAAGTGTATTTCAACACCATGACTACACTTTACGCCTAACAATTAGAAACCGCATACTAAAAACACAAAAAAATAAAAAGCCCGGGTAATTGCTTATTACTCGAGCTTAAATAGCGTGCACTTTTTTCGCGTTTAAGTAGCTTCAGTTACAGCGGAACTCCCGCTAAGTGAAACACAAACGCGTATTCAAGCGCAGTAGACTCGAAACGCTTGAAGCGGCCTGAAGCCCCACCATGACCCGCTTCCATATCTGTCTTAAATAAAAGCAGGTTGTCATTAGTCTTGTATTCTCTTAGCTTTGCTACCCACTTCATCGGCTCAAAATACTGAACTTGAGAATCGTGAAGGCCTGTTGTAACTAACATATGCGGGTAGTCTTTTGCTTCTATTTGGTCGTAAGGCGAATAGGAAAGCATGTATTCAAACTCAGCTTTGTTTGCCGGGTTGCCCCACTCAGTGTACTCTCCGGTGGTTAATGGAATAGACGCATCGCTCATTGTAGTAACAACATCAACAAAAGGGACATGAGCACTTACGCCCTGATAAAGTTCAGGCGCCATGTTAACCACTGCCCCCATCAGTAAGCCCCCTGCACTGCCGCCCATAGCGAAAACTCGATCTTCATCAGCGTACTGTTTGGCAACTAGGCCTTTCGATACATCGATAAAGTCGGTAAAGGTGTTTACTTTCTGGTGCATTTTGCCGTTTTCGTACCATTCACGGCCTAACATTTGACCACCGCGGATATGTGCAATTGCAACGACGAACCCTCTATCTATTAATGAAAGCCAACTACTTCTAAACGTGGGTTCTATTGTTGCTCCGTATGAACCATAGGCGTATTGGTAAAGCGGGTTTGTTCCGTCTTTCTTGAACTTATCTTTGCGGTATACCAAGGATACCGGCACCATGGTACCGTCTCGCGCTTCAATCATAACGCGCTCAGATTCGTAAGCTGAAGAATCGAACGTGTCAGACACGCGAGTTTGTTTCATCACTTCACTTTCAAGGGTATCTAAATTGATATCTACGATAGAGCCTGGCGTAGTCAACGAGCTGTAGTAAATTCTAAGCTTATTTGTATCCATTTCTGGATTGGCGGTAAAATAGGCACCGTAAATAGGATCTTGAGTTGGTATAACTTTCTCTTCATTCGAGGTTAGGTTGTGAACCACCATACGCAGCATGCCGTTTTCTTTTTCTTTTACCACTAGATGATTTTTCATCACCTCTATGCTTTGAAGAAAAACGTCAGGACGATGCGGAACGACTTCTTGCCATTTAGATACATCGTTAGTGGCATCTAGCGGCGCTTTCATCACTCTAAAGTTTTTAGCATCAATGTTGGTTAAGACAAAATAACCATCTTGTGCTTTCGCCACACTATATTCTTGGCCGTCTTCAATCGGCAGAAAAACATTGGTTGGCGATGTAGGGTTGTTAGCATCAATTAACGTAACGCCCGTTTTTTCTGTGTTGTTGTGGTGAATGTAAATTACGCTGTCATCTTTACTTTTACTAATGTAAGTATAAAAAGTAGGGTCGCTTTCTTCGTAAACAAGCACGTCATCGCTTTGCGAAGTGCCAAGCTTGTGGCGATAAACTTGATAGCCTAACAATGTTTGCGGGTCTTTCTTTACATAAAATAAATGCGTATTGTCATTCGCCCACACCACTCTTCCCGACGTGCCTTCTAATACATCGCCAAGTTTCTCTTCATTCTCAAGATTTTTAACGTAAATAGTATAAATGCGTCGACTTAAGGTATCTTCTGAATACGCAAGCAACGTGTTGTCGCTACTTACCGCATAGCTACCGATACTGAAATAATCGTGTCCTTCAGACATGAGGTTTGCATCAAGTAACACTTGTGGTTCTGCGTCAAGCGCAGGCTTTCTTAAATAAATTGGATATTCATTTTCGCCTGAGTAACTTGTGTAATACCAGTAGCCATTGTCTAGCACAGGTACTGTAGAATCATCTTTCTCAATTCGAGACACCAGTTCTTCAAAAAGTGATTCTCGGGTGCTCTTAAGAGGGGCAAGCACAGTTTCCACGTAGCTGTTTTCTTGCTCCAAGTGGGCCAAAATCTCTTTGTCGGTACGAGAGTCGTCGCGCATCCAGTAATAGTTGTCGTTACGGGTAACACCATGGGCCGTCATTTTATACGGCACTTTTTTCGCCTCTGGAGCGTTTGTTTGAGTATTTAGCATAATAGATGATGCAGCACTTTTGGCTACTTCTTGAGGAGTTTCGGTTTTGTTTTCGACGCTACAGCCAGACACAAGGCCACCTGCTGCAAGTGCTATCCATAAATATTTCATTATTTTTCCCAATTTTTGCACTTTTATTAATGCGTTAAAAAAGCATCAGTTCGTTCGCCAAAAAGGATTCTCACAAACGTCTGAGATGAATAACGCGGTGCTTACTAGAATATTGAGTATATCTAATTGAAAGTTGGGGTCTAGCGCTTGCCGCTAAGTAACGTGAACGCTATAGCCTAAAAAGTGTTACAAGTTATGTGATGATTGAGTCTTTGCGTAAAGGTAACTACGCCCAGCGAGCGGACATAAAAAACGCCGCACTCATTTATATGAGCGCGGCGTTTTATTTGATTCGTTTGATGTCGCTGTTAGGTAACCAATGAAAAAGCTAGTCTACTAAATCTTTAGGCATTTCATCGCGAATAGCCTGCCACACCTTTCCACTCTCTATACCGTATTTTCTGACAACAACAGGAACGCGGTCGTATTCCCCTTTTTCTGCTACGTCGAGTAAGTCGGCATAATACTTATTTGCAACATCTCTAGCTTGTTGATGCGAGAAGAAATACCCACCAATACGAGAGTAAAGGCCGCGGAAACCGTTCATCATTAAAACAAAAACATTGTTGTTAGAGGCTAATGCTAAATCGTGCGACATTTGGTAGTCGAACTGCGCAAACGCCATGCCTTCCTGTTCCACATCTTTATATCGAGCAATAATTGCAGCAGATTCTTGAGGATTGTTTCGAATCGCGCCTCGAATGAAAACCGCACTTAGGTTTGTGCGCGCTGCTAGCAAGTTATCGACAAGTTCTGGAATACCCTCTTGGTCGAGGCGAGCAAGAGTTTCTAAGATATTCAACCCGCACGTTTCCCAGAAATTATTTACTTTGGTCGGCTTGCCGTGTTGAATGGTTAACCAGCCATCACGGGCTAAGCGCTGAAGCACTTCACGTAATGTGGTTCGCGTAACACCAATTAACTCAGAAAGCTCTCTTTCTGCAGGCAAAATGGTGCCAGGTGGAAATCGTCCACTCCAAATAGATTCAACAATATATTCTTCGGCGAATCCAGCTGGACTCTGTGCCTTATAAATCATAACTTATCGCCTGCACGTTATTGTTATTCTGCAACTGATTGTACCAGATGCTGTTTTATTATCACAATGAAATATGCCTCGTCCACCCAAGCTTTTAACAACTTGTTAAAAATTAAGTATTATTTCAAACACTCTTTTAGACCTAGTTGTGCATTTTATGCTCGATATGGAGGGCTTTTCCTAATTTAATGATAACTATCACAAAAAAAGTGATAAATATTCAGTGACTTTCATATGGTGGGGTCTGTGAATTGCTTTCTCAAGACGTTAATATCATGTACGCTTAATTTCCGACTATAATGACATCAGTATAACAACGGTTAGGCGAATTTAATCGCATAACACCAGCTGTTTAAGTATGCAATTACCGGAACTACACAGTATAAAGATGCGCAAGAATGCGTGCTTTGTTGTAAAAGGAACAGGAACTCATGCAAACCTCAATGATCGCGGCGATCTATAAGAACTTCCTGGGACACGCGCCCGACTGGTATAAAAAAACCATTATTGCCTTTCTCATTGTTAATCCCATCATCTTTATGGTGGATCCATACATTGCTGGTTGGACACTTGTTATCCAATTCATCTTTACCTTAGCCATGGCACTGAAGTGTTATCCACTTCAACCGGGCGGTCTTCTTCTTATAGAAGCGATGTTTATTGGGATGACATCTCCCGGTCATATGATGCATGAAATTGAAGTTAATCTAGAGGTACTTCTACTGCTTGTGTTCATGGTTGCGGGTATCTATTTTATGAAAGACCTGCTCATGTACTTATTCACGAAGCTCGTGATAAAGGTGCGAAACAAGTTAATTCTTTCACTTTCGTTTATCTTCGCTTCCGCGTTCTTGTCTGCATTCCTCGATGCTTTAACAGTGGTAGCAGTTATCATTAGCGTGGGTTTGGGTTTCTACTCTATTTATCACAAAGTAGCATCAGGTAAAGAATTTCACTCTGACCATGACCACACAAGCGACGATGAACTAGGTAGCCACGATTTAGAAGATTTCAGAGCCTTCTTAAGAAACCTTATGATGCATTCAGCTGTAGGTACTGCATTAGGTGGCGTTATGACCATGGTAGGTGAACCACAGAACCTTATCATTGCCGATAAAGCTGGATGGGATTTTGTCGAATTCTTTATTCGTATGGCTCCCGTATCAATACCGGTTTTCATATTTGGTTTACTAACCACTGTGATTTTAGAAAAAACCGGAATGTTCTCGTACGGCGCGAAATTACCCTCTGCGGTAAGACAAATTCTAGTCGATTACAACGAACATATGGACAAGGGCCGCAGCAAGCGTGAAACCGCTAAACTTGTGGTTCAAGCCCTTATTGGAATTTGGTTGATTGTAGGCCTTGCTACACATATGGCGTCAGTTGGCCTAATTGGCTTGTCTGTTATTGTACTTGCAACGTCAATGAGTGGTGTAATTGAAGAGCACGCGCTTGGGAAAGCATTTGAAGAAGCACTGCCATTTACCGCACTACTTTGCGTATTCTTTGGTGTAGTAGCCGTCATCATTGACCAAGGCCTATTCCAACCCGTTATCCATTGGGTATTGTCTTTTGAAGGCGAAACACAAATGGTTATGTTCTATCTAGCGAACGGCGTGCTTTCCATGGTGAGTGACAACGTATTCGTTGGCTCGGTATACATCACAGAAGTGACTGCGGCGCTTCAGGCTGGTCAAATTACCCGTGAGCAATACGACATGCTTGCGGTAGCAATTAATACAGGTACGAACTTACCTAGTGTTGCAACGCCAAATGGTCAAGCAGCGTTCTTGTTCTTACTTACCTCAGCTATTGCTCCGCTACTACGCTTGTCTTACGGGCGCATGGTCATGATGGCTCTGCCTTACACGGTAGTGCTTACCATTGTTGGTCTGCTAGCAACTTATTTAGGCCTTGCCGATGCAACTCAGATTTTGTACGACATGCACCTAATTGAGCACCACACCGCTGTTGAAGTGGGTACACAAGCTTTAGGCCACTAGTATATGCGCAACATTATTCACGGCATTAGCCAGTGGGCAGAGCACAAGTCTTCGTGGCTTGTGCTTTTTGCTACGTCTTTGGCCCTTGAAATTGCTGCTTTATACTTTCAGTACGGCATGGGTTTAAAGCCATGCATAATGTGCATATATCAGCGAACCGCCATGTATGGCATTGTTTTATCTGCCCTGATTGTTATGATTAAAAACAACGGCTTCACTCGAATGATTGGCTTTGCAGGCTGGGCTGTATCTGCGGGTTGGGGGTTCCTCATAGCCAAAGAACATGTGGGCATTCTAAACGCTGCAAACCCGTTTTTTGCAAGCTGTGAAATAGTGCCTAACTTCCCCTCGTGGCTACAGCTTCATGAGTGGCTACCTGCTATTTTCGCCGCTGAGGGCGACTGTTTGGAAGACTCTTGGCAGTTTATGTCAATGGGAATGGCTGAGTGGATGCAAATTATTTTTGCTGCTTACTTCGCTGTATTCGCAATTGTATTTGCCTGTCGATTGTTAGATAAGAAACCCTTTTGATCGACTTATCCATTTTACCCTCTCGCCTTCCTCCTATTCATACCGAGCAAGGCCCTATTTCTATTCAGCGCATTGCAGATAAACACTGTAATGCGCTGTGTGAAGCGGGTCAGCAATCTATTCATCATGTAAAACCTTGGTTTGGTTCATCGGTGTGCCCTGTTACTCCTGCTTTAGCAAAGCAATGTATAACCAGCATGGAAAAGGCGCGGGAAACGGGCTATGGCTTAACCTACTTGCTCATTCACAACGATAAATGCCTTGGCATGGGAATTATCAATTACATCCACCACACGCATTTAACGGCGAATCTTGGCTATTGGCTAAGGCCAGATGCATGCGGCAAAGGTTTAGCAACCGCAATATGTGAAGCATTAAAAAAGCTCGCTTTTTCACAGATGAATTTGCATAGACTAGAGTGTTTTGTTGAGCCTAATAATAAGGCGAGCATACGAGTAGCAGAAAGAATAGGTGGGCTTAAAGAAGGCCTATGCCGCAAACGCGTATTTGGGCGCGACGCTTTGCTCTACGCCATTGTAAGTGAAGTTTAACGCACAATTAGTGCGTTAATCTAAATCTTCTAAAGGCCAAAGGGCAATATAATCTTCAAAATTGTTGAGATCGACATCGGTCTCAAATACGGTTTTGTTTCGCACCGACATCCCTTTTGCATGCATAACATGCTTTTTCCCTTTGTTGAGCAAAGGGTGCCACGACGGTATCCCCCTTCCCTCGTATAGGCGTCGATATGTGCAGCTGTTTGGCATAAAGAAAATATCTTTAAGGTTCTCTTTGGTCAGCTTTACGCAGTCAGGAACTAGCTCTGTGCGTCTTTCATATTGCGTACACTCACACTTTTTCGTGTTTAAATACGAACACACAATATTGGTGTAGTGAATTTTCTCGTTGTCGTTAATGTGGTCAGTAACTTCGTACTCTTCAACTGCATCATCATCGATAAATTTCTGCAAACAGCATTTGCCGCAGCCATCACAAAGTGACTCCCATTCCTTTTGGGTCATTTCCTCCAAGGATTTAGTTTCCCAAAATGCAACTGTCATTGTGCAACAACCTCTGTATTCACGTCTAAATGAGTGTCTAGCGACGCTACAACCGTGTCACCAGGACATAACTCACCTACCCCTTTCGGCGTACCCGTTAAGACTACATCACCGCTATCTAACGTAAATATAGATGACATATGAGCAATAAGTGGAATGATTTTGTGCAGCATGAGCTCTGTATGCCCTTGCTGCCTTACCTTGCCGTTAATGCTAAGAGTAAAGTGCAAGTCTTCAAGGTCTTCCACCGTTTCAATAGGTACAAAACCTGAAAGCGGTGCACTGTTATCGAAAGACTTAGCTCTTTCCCACGGTTGGCCTTGTTTTTTAAGCGCAGCTTGCACGTCACGAAGCGTCAGATCAAGCCCCAAACCAATGCCCCATATTGCCGATTTCACCTCGTCCACACTGGCATTTTTCAATGAGGATTTAAGCAATACAGATACTTCGAGTTCGTTATGACACTCACCTTTGTCAGTAGGCACAGCAATTGGTTCGTGCATGTGACATATTGCTGCCGCTGGCTTCATAAACAGTAAAGGCGCTTCAGACACTGTGGCGTTCATTTCTTGAATATGGTCAAGGTAATTACGACCAATGCATACCACTTTGCTTACAGGCAGTGGTATGACATTTCCTTGCATATCAACATGACGATATGTCATTAGTGACCTCTCTTTATACGCTCTGACAAATAGCCTACCGAAACACCAAAATACGAGGATCGGTTCCACTTCATCAGCGTGTGAAAATTGTTATAAACTAAGTAAATACGGCCTTTCTCGCCATCAGGCATAATCAGCGATGCTTTCACATCAACATTGGGTAAATCGCTGCCGTTGTAACGTTTTACGCCGTTGGAATGCCAGAACGACAGTGGATTCATATTGGCCTTTGAAAGGCCTGAAACTGGCACGGTTTGCGTAAGAATGACTTGCCGCCCCCACGTGCCTTCACTATCCCAGCCTTCAGATGACAAGTAGTTCGCAATGGAAGCAAAGACGTCGGCTTTTGTGCCCCAAATGTCTTTTCGCCCATCGCCATCATGATCTACGGCATAGTTAAGAAAAGAAATGGGCATGAACTGGGTTTGCCCCATGGCACCAGCCCATGAGCCTTTTAATGCATCAACGCTGGTGTGGCCTTCGTCTAATATTTGAAGTGCGGCAAAGAAGTTGTCTTTGAATAGCTTTTCCCTTCGTCCTTCGTAGGCCAACGATGCAAGCGCAGATAACACGCTAAAATTGCCCTGAATTTTTCCAAAGTTAGACTCGTTGCCCCAAAGCGCCACAATAAATCTAGCCTGAACACCATATTCCTTTGCGATTTCTTCCAGCAGTGTTTTGTGCTCGTTGTATTGTGCAACCGCTTGTTTAACCTTCCAATCGGGTACGCGAGTGGCAAGGTAGTCATCAAGCGTTATTTTTTTCTCAGGCTGATTTTTATCCGACTTCACCACGGTAGGTCTAAACGTAATATCTGCAAAAGCTTTATCAAGTTTGCCTTTGTCTAAACCCTTTTCAATCGCCTCTTTTTTAAGCCTTACCACGTAGGCGTTAAACCCTTCTTCGGATAACGCGGTATCTGTATCGCCTTGTGCACTAGCGTACTGAGATAGTGAAAACGCCAATGCAACATTTGCAAGTATCACTATAATTCGGCGTTTGCTGACCACTGAAACTCGGTTTAAAACGCAATTAACTGCATGTAAAAACATAAAAATTTAGAACTTTTTATCAGGTGTTTTGGAAAGTCCAAGAGACTCTCGATGCTGTTCAAGCAAATTGTCTTCCTTTGGAGGCATCTGAAGGTAGAAACCTTTTTCGTTTAATTCATCAATTAGCTTTTGCTTATCGACTAACCCAAGACGTTCGCGCTTTTCAAGTGCGATAATGGTAACCAACTCTGGACGGCCAAATTTAGCCATTAGTGGCTCTGGCACATCATCGAAGTGGTCTTTTTTGGGTACATATAAATACATACCTTCTTTTTTTCGCGTTTTATAAACTGCGCATAACATAGTTCTTTACTCTATTCGTTGTGTACTTAACGTGCATGAACACGTTTCGCGTCTTAAATATTGTGTTGGAATAACCTTGTATATAGGTTTTATTGCGCGGGCACATCGCCCAACAGGCGTACCACGTGAGGGTAAAACAAAGGCTCCCTCCACGTTGACAAGACATCAGGTTTTAAACCCTGCACGCGGGTTTCATCTACCGAAAACCAGTACCATTTTAACAATTGATTGAGCTGTTTTTTAGAGGCAATAACATCGCTATTAACGCCATTGTCCTTTGCTATTTGTTCACTGATAGCTTTCAGTTCTGCAAGCGTCTTCTTGTATTTAGCAACATCAATGAGCCTTAACACCATTGGCAGTCTTAGCTTTTCAGGCGTTTGTGCATACTTCGCTCGTGCCTCTTCAATTAAGGTGATAATAGTGTCACCGTAGCGTCTAATGGACTGATGATTCACACCATTAATGCGAGACAAACCTGACTTACTATCTATAAGTCGCTGTGCAGCTTCAAACAAATGCCCTTCTTTAAACACAAAGTTCAATGCCAAGTCTTTCTCACGCGCCGTATTTAAGCGCCATGCGGCAAGTGCCTGCAGAACAGTTAGCTGTTCACTGTTCAAGCGCCAGTTATTTTTAATGCTCAAATAAGCAAAGTCTTCAGGCATTTGTGCGCGTTTTTTATCAACAAGTAAGGCAATTTCTTGGTAAATCCAATGTACCTTGCCCGCCTCCTGCACTCTGCTTACTAGCTGTTGATAACACGGCAACAGATACAACACATCATTCGCCGCATAACTGAGCTGTGATTCTCTAAGGGGGCGCGCTAGCCAATCGGTGCGTGACTCGCCTTTATCTAGGCTAATATCGCACATTATCTCAACCAACTTTGCATACCCTAGCGAGGGGCCCATGTCTAAAATGCTGCCAGCTATCTGGGTGTCAAATACAGGTGTTGGTACTGTACCGAACGCAGTTAAGAATGCTTCGATATCTTCAGAGCAAGAGTGCAGTACTTTTACCACTTCCGTATTTTCCATAAGCGCAATAAAAGGCTGCATATTGTCTATGACTAAAGGATCGATAAGTACCAATTGATGGCCATCGTAAAGCTGAATAAGGCCAAGATGAGGGGTAAGGGTCTTCGTTCTTACAAATTCGGTGTCTAAAGCCACTGCTTCTTGACGTTGCGCTGCAGTGCACACCTTTTCTAATTGTTCAAATGTTGTAATTAATTGATATTGCATATTTTTGCACAGTAATAAAAAAGCCGGCTTACGCCGGCTTTCAAAAAACTATTTCAAAGAAATTAGTCTCGAAGCTCCCGACGCAGTATTTTACCTACATTGGTTTTTGGTAAGTCGTCTTTGAAAACAACTTGCTTAGGCACTTTGTAGCCCGTTAAGTGGCTACGGCAATGCGCAATAACGTCTTTTTCGGTAAGTGAGTCGTTGTTGCGTACTACGAACAACTTCACTACTTCGCCACTCACTTCGTGAGGAACCCCAACTGCTGCAGCTTCAACAATGTTTTCATGCATTGCAGCCACTTCTTCAATTTCGTTAGGAAACACGTTAAAGCCTGAAACTAGGATCATATCCTTTTTACGGTCAACAATATAGAAGTAACCTTCATCATCTACCGTTGCAATGTCACCCGTGGCCAACCAGCCATCCTTCAGAATTTCTTCTGTCGCTTCTGGGCGATTCAAATAACCTTTCATCACCTGTGGACCTTTGACCCACATTTCGCCAGGCTCGCCTTTTTCAACTGGGTTACCGTCATCATCAAGTAACTTGATGTCTGTTGAAGGAACCGGCATACCAATTGCGCCTTTGTAGGCTTCAATTTGAGGTGGATTTACTGCCACAACAGGTGAACACTCGGTTAAGCCGTAACCTTCGAGCAATACGGTACCTGTCACCTTTTCCCATTTTTCTGCAACAGGGCGCTGAACAGCCATTCCACCACCTAGACCGAATTTAAACTTGCTAAAATCAAGTTCATTAAACCCAGGTGTGTTTAGCAAACCATTAAACAGCGTATTTACACCAGGTAAAATGGTAAACGGGTATTTACTAAGTTCGTTAACAAAAGCAGGCATGTCTCGAGGGTTTGTAATTAGCAAATTACGGCAGCCGTACTTAACGAACATTAGGCAGTTCGCCAGTAGTGCGAATATGTGATACAGCGGAAGTGCGGTAACTACAAAGTCTTCGCCCTCTTCAATTACGGTTTCTAGTATACCTGATACCTGCTCAAGGTTTGCCACCATGTTGCGGTGAGTCAGCATCGCGCCTTTAGACACGCCCGTTGTTCCACCTGTATATTGCAGGAATGCTAAGTCGCTACTGTCAAGTTCTGGGCGCTTGTATTCAAGAGACTGACCTTTCTTAACCGCCGACATAAATGAGGTGGTTTCAGGCAAGTTGAATGAAGGCACCATCTTCTTCACGTATTTAACTACCGCATTCACAATCCAACGCTTAGGCGCAGGAAGCATGTCACCTAATGCAGTTAAGAAAACTTCTTGAAGATTTGTATCAGCGATAACTTCTTCAAGCGTACATGCAAAGTTCTCTACAATAACAATTGCTTTCGCGTTGGCGTCGTTTAACTGATGCTTTAATTCACGAGCTGTATAGAGAGGGTTTACATTCACCACAACCATTCCTGCTCGCAAAATGCCAAACATAGCGACAGGATATTGAAGAAGGTTGGGCATCATGATTGCCACTGCATCACCGCGTTTGAGCCCGCTTGCCTGCAAATAAGCAGCAAACTGAGCTGATAAAGTATCTAGCTCTTCAAACGTAATTGAATGCCCCATGTTTATGAAGGCTTCTTTATTTTTAAACTTCTTAACCGACTGCTCGAAAATGTCTACTACAGATGTGTAACGATCGGCATCGATTTCTGCGGAAACGCGAGGGTCGTAATGCTTAAGCCAGGTTTTTTCCACCAAAACCTCCTCTACTTTATTCTTATACTATTTTCATGCGAGCACGGAAGCTACGCGCATATAACTGGTCTGATAACTTGCGAATAGTATAGGAAGTGTAAAAAAAAATAAACGGCACAATTTACAATTGCTCAACAAAATCACGAATTAGTAGCCCTACATCGTGAGTATTTTCCATGTGAATGTGGTGGCCGCCTACTAAACGTTCATATTGTGCATTTTTAAACCACGAGTCTCGTGAAGGGTAAACCGTATCCAATTTTTTAAAACTGTTTGTTGCACCAATAAATAATATGGGGCATTCAATGTTACGCATTAGGTTTTCGGCTTGTTTATCGGTAAGGCGCAACACTGATTTTGTTCTCAATCTTGGGTCGGACGACCAAAAGCAATGACCACCTGCATCTTGTGTTAAGTTTCGACTCAAGATTGTACGTGCATATTCAGCGCTTAAGTCTGAAACTTTGCACCGCGCCTTTACCGCTTCGTCTAAATCGACGGTACGTAGCCGATTTCGGCGTTTCGAATGGCGGCTTAAAACCGCATCTCGCATTTGCTGGGCGGTAGTGCTTTCTTCTTGAGTTAGAGGGCCGCATGCGTCGATGCTAATGACAGCTTTCACTTTTTCAGGGAATAAGGCGGCAAACTGCGTGGCAAGTATCCCGCCTAACGAATGCCCAAGTAGGATGACAGAGTCCCAAGACTGCTCTTCTATTAGCGCGTACAAATCTTGAAGAAAGTCTGCTTGATTATACTGCGCGCCTATGGGCCGATGCTGCGACTTACCATGCCCTGCCAAATCAATGGCAACAAAGCGGCAAGACTGAAGATACGGTGACAACGGGCGCAAACTCTCGGCATTATCTAAATAGCCGTGAATGCCAATGACTATTGGCCCTGCTCCTTGATTATCTAACGCCGCTAGTTGCAATGTTCCTGCATTTAACTCTGTTTCAATCATCCTTTGTCCCTTGCGGCAAAAATTAGCCCCTTAAGTTAACCTTTACTACCGTTCAAAACAAAAAGGCGGCAATTAAATGCCGCCTTCATTATCATTAATTTGCGTTTTGCTTTGTGTGATTATCTCTGCGAACACCAAGGCTACCAGCCGGAGGACTGATCTTTCGTGAACTAGGTTTTGAGCGTGGCATTGCAGAACGGCTTGGTGCATTACTATAACGAATTATGCGTGTGTGATTAAACCCAGGATGTCCCCATCCCCAATTTCTCCACCCCCAAGGGTGGTAAAATGGCCCGACGCCTCCCCAAAAAGGAGAGTACCAGCCAGAGAAGTTGTTAAAAGCGAATGTATCCATGTGGTATACGTCTCTATCACGCCACATATGATAGTCATCAGCGATAATTGTTGGATAAATATAAGGTTGTTCTCCTACCATCCCTGCAGTTGGAGCGGTGACCGAGCCCAAGAATGTTGCCGAGCGGCCTTCCTCAAAAACGATGGGATCAACGAAACCGTCAATTTGCACTTTGAATCGACCTATAGTTTCGCCACTGGTTGAGGGCTTGCCGTAATGGTTAAGAGGAAAGTGGGCCAATTCTATCAAGGTTTTATTAGGCTTATTTTCAACGCCTACAATCAAACCACCCCAGCGGGCTTTTTGGCCCTCTGCACTAGCAGATGACGTCACTGCATTAGAATAGCTGACCAGTTGTGTTCCGTCTGGTACCTCAATGCTGTCTGGGACGATGCTACATCCCGCAAATAAAAATACGGTAAATAAAACTAAATAACGAGACATCAAAGTGCTCCTCTGAACCCTTAAAAAAGCTGCAACTAAATGGAATATTGGTAAACATAAACCGTGAAAGTAAAGATTGCGCCCCAAGGGCGATGAGTCACAAACTCACAGATATTTACTGGTATATCTTTATGCCAAAAAGAAAATCCAAAAGTAAGCTTAGTAAACATTAGCATTTATACGACGGGACAACCACTGCCGTTCAATCACAATTTAGTGTAAATATAATGCATTGGACTAGTCTAATAATTCTTAGAGGTGCACTGAGCCTTTTTGTTCATTCAGCTGTGGGATTTTTAACAATTTGTTAGAACTTCATAGGGCGACGAACGACTCTTTTCACGCTTAAACGTTAGGCGTAAATGTCTACTCCAAACATCGACTGAATTGATTCACGCTGCTGTTGCTTTTCAAAGCTTGTGTACGAAGCAATGGCGTTTTGAGAATATGAGTTGCTGTCTTCGCGAACGAACTGCTGGTACGCTTTCGCATTGTTCGCCCCTTGTTCATCGGGCGCGACAACGATCGCCTTAGCAGACGATTCGCTTTGCCCCTTACTTTGCTGTTCGGGGTCTTTGTTTACCTTAGCGACACGACCTTGAGAGGGTTCGGAAGACGGTACAGCGAAATTATTATTAATAATCATACATCATGACGAAGGCAAAAATCGTACCAGTAGAGGCGGACTTCGGTAACGAAACCCGCGCGTATGCATTTCCTAATTCAGTTTCACTGCCTCGTTATTCTCTGCCCGGCAACTTTTTCCACGTAACCTTATCACGAAGGTAAACAGGCTCTACATTCACGGCTTCAGAAACGTTGCCATTTTCAAAGGCATTCATGGCCTGCGAAAGCATGTACTGGGCATTGGGAAGTGTGACTTCACATGGCGCTTCTTCGCCAGCATTTAAGCGCCACTCGTCTAGCTTCTGATATGCCGCCCAACCAGTGCCAACTGCAACAATCGCAGCGTTTGTTTCCTTGCTAATGTTATTTAACTGTTCTATCGCTACCTCAGGCGGACATACCTGTTCTTCTATTTGAAGGGTAACGCCGTTTTCTAATTGCGCATAAACTGCAAAGTAAACTTCATCCATGCGTGCATCTGACGCAACGGCAATTAAAGCACTCTTGTTTTCAATTTTTAAAGACGCCTCAATAGCCATAGCTTCTAGCGTACTCACACCAGCAACTTTTAGCCCTGTTCCCAACGCTAAACCTTGAATCATACCTGTAGCTATACGAACGCCTGTAAAACTGCCTGGGCCTCGACCAAAGGCAAGCAAATCTAAATCACTTAAGGTAACGTTCGCTTCCTTTAGCACATCGTCGACCATTGGAAGTAAACGCTGACTGTGTTGCTGAGGACAGATTTCAAAACGTGTAACAAGGGTGTTGTTGTACTGCAAGGCAACCGAACATGCTTCGGTTGCAGTGTCTATCGCTAGAATATTCATGTTTGTCTCTTTTAATGTATCACCCGAATGTGGCTTTGGTGATAGTTAACACCGTTAGCCACAAGTCAGGACTTTAACTTAGGCTTCATCAATGCCGGCTAAAAATTTCTCTACTTCGTCTAAGCTTCTTGTGCGTTTCATGTCCGGTAAGCTTCCAACAAAAGTTTTTGCGTAGGGTTTCGTCACCAATCGATTATCGCAAATCACCAGTACGCCTTTATCCGATGGGTCGCGAATTAAGCGCCCCGCTCCCTGCTTTAATGTAATGACCGCTTGAGGAATTTGAATAACTCCAAACGGATTCGCCCCCCGTTTTTTCACGTCTTCCATACGAGCCTGCAGCAGTGGGTCATCAGGAGACGCGAAAGGTAACTTATCAATCATAACGCAAACAAGGTCGTTGCCTCTCACGTCCACCCCCTCCCAGAACGCGCCCGTTCCCATAAGTACGGCTTTTTCGTCTGCAAGGTAAGCATCTAGCAGCGCTTGCTTAGTTGTGGTGCCTTGCACCAGTAATGGGTTGTCTACCTCGTCTTCTAGCTTCTGCGCTATTTCTCTTAACATTGCATGGCTGGTAAAGAGTAAAAAACAGCGACCGCGGCTTGCTTTTATCAGCCTTTTAGCGGTTTCGAGCAGAGTCTCGCGCATGGCGTAACTATTTGGTTCGGGTAAATAACGTGGTACACAAAGCATGGCCTGCTCTGGATAGTTAAACGGGCTATCTAGACCTAACGTCTCTGCGTCTTCTAATCCCATCCGGCGCTGAAAATGTTCAAACCCGCCGTTCACCATCAATGTGGCAGATGTGAAGATCCACCCGCGTGGCGGTGATGATACAAATCGTCTGAACTTAGCTGCAATAGATAATGGCGTTAAATGCATAATTAGATGACGCTGTGTGGTTTCATACCACAAGCTCACATTCTCTTGCTGATTATCGCTTAATGCATCTAGCTGCTCTCTTGCGGCAACTACACGTTCATACATATTGTCTAAGTCTTTATCACGGCCAATATGTAACTTACATACTTCATGTAATACACCAAGCGCTTCGGCTAGTTTACCGACTTGCATGCGAACGTCGTCTCTATCTAATGCTTCAGCCCAGCTTCCGCGTTCTGCGGTATCAGGAAACAATAGGCGCAAATCAGACGCAATCATTCTGCACTTATCAGCCGCTTTATCTAACTGCCCCGCGTCTTTTAAAACGGTTCTAAACAACAAAGTAATATCTTTGGCAATATCGTAAATTTGGCGTGTAGAAAGCGACTCACCGAAATAATCGCTGGCAATATCAGGAATTTGGTGGGCTTCATCAAAAATAATGGCGTCGGCCTCTGGAATAAGCTCGCCGAACCCTGTGTCTTTTAGTGCCATATCTGCAAAGAACAGGTGGTGATTAACCACGATAATGTCTGCATCTAGCGCCTTTCTGCGCGCTTTAACCAAGTAACAATCTTCGTAGTCTGGGCAGTCGCGCCCTAAACAATTGTCGACGGTCGAGGTGACAAGCGGCAGAACGCGTGCGTCTTCTGGGAGGGTTTTAAGTTCTCCCATATCTCCCGTTTTGGTTGTTGTTGACCAGCGTTTTACTTCCGAAAGCTGGCCTAGCACGTCTTTTTCAACCAAGGTGGAATTGCCGCCATGCTGAGCAAGACGGTGGAGACAAAGATAGTTTGCACGCCCTTTTAACAGCGCAGTTTTTCGCTTACTACCTAAAGCCTTTTTTACTAACGGCAGGTCGCGGTGAAACAACTGCTCTTGCAGGTTTTTTGTTCCCGTTGAAACAATGGCTTTGCCGTCGCTTAATAATGCAGGAGCCAGATAAGCAAAGGTTTTCCCTGTTCCCGTCCCCGCTTCAACAATTAAGCTACCTGTGGTGTCGATTGCACGCTTAACCGCCTTTGCCATTTCAGTTTGCGCCTCGCGGGGAACAAACCCTTTGATGGTACTAGCAAGAAGACCATCTGAAGAAAATACATTGTTTATAGTGGGCATGGTTTAAGCGCTGTCATTACTTTTCTACTTTAAGCCGCGCATTATGCCAAAAAGCCTTCAGAATGCCCATCAAAGGTTTTTGTTTAACACTCGGGCAGCGGCAGCGGTTTTCTCATCAAAGTAATAACGAGTAATGTCGCGCAATTCGCGGCTTCTCTCCCCCTTCTTAAACGTCAAAATAGTTTTTCAAATTTTGATGAAAAGAATTTGTCTTCTAGGTCAAAAAAATTAGCTTTTTAATATGAAGACTCAAGCGCAATATCAGCCCGTAAATATTTACACTTAACTATTAAACGAGGTAATTATGAAGAGTTTAAGCTTTTTAGGTTTAGGCTTGATTGGTTTAAGCGCATTAGCATTCTCGGTAACAGCAAGAGCATCTGAAAAAGCCCCTGCGGAACTGGTTGCTGAGTTAGTTCAATTCTGTAAAGAAGTGGCCGAAGAAGAAGGAACAAAAGGTAAACCAGAAGACGCATTCCTTCTAGAATGTGTTAATGAAGAACTTGAAGCAGAAGGCTACCAACCACTGAAGTCTTTGAACTAATCAGAAGGCTTGATTTGCATGAGGCCTTGGCGTTGATGTCGAGGCCTTTTCTTTTTTATCTTTTTTTTCTCTTTGTCTTCACATTTATACAAGAATTTTGATCTGGTGATTAGCGTTACTGTTTTTCTTAAAGCGAATTCATTCTAAACATTTATTGCCTGACTAAACTCAGCACCTTGCTTCAGCACTCCAACTGCTATACTTGGGTAATCTTTACAGCTCACTATTTAAGTGCAATTATTGTAAAGCATCGTTAAAAAATATTTAACATTTAAAAAAAGTTATGAATTTTACTAGTGTTTCTATCTCGGACATCCCTGTATACATCGTTGAAGAGGAAGCTAGGGAGTTACCCTGTGAAGGTTGTCGAAACGGGGAAATACTTGATTTCAATTTCACAATGGCGTTTCAACCACTTATTGACCTTTCTAGCAAACGGGTTTTCGGTTATGAAGGCTTAGTTCGGGGTATGAACAATGAGTCTGCTTCTTCAGTTATCAAAAAGGTTACAGCTCAGAATATCTATAAATTTGATCAAACTTGCCGCATCAAAGCCATTGCTTTGGCAGCTGAAGCGCAAATATCAGAGCGGCTTAGTATCAATTTCATGCCTGGCGCAATTTACAAACCCGACATTTGTATACGTACAACGCTAGCTGCCGCTGATAAGTATGGCTTCCCAAGAGAACAAATTACTTTTGAAGTGGTGGAAGCAGAAAACATTATTGACACGTTACACCTTCAAAATATTATCAACTACTATAAAGAAATTGGATTTAAGGTAGCTATTGATGACTTTGGCACTGGCTACGCCAATTTAGACTGGCTTGCTAAACTTGCTCCTGACAGCATCAAAATTGATATGAGCCTAATAAGAAATATTAACAAAAATGCTCGGCAGATAGTTATTGTAAAAGCACTTGCTCAGCTATGTTCAGAACTACACATCGACATCCTTGCTGAAGGCGTTGAGACGAAAGCGGAGCGCGATACATTAGCTGAGCTGGATATTATGAAACAGCAAGGGTTTCTTTATTCTACTCCGCAATTTGAAGCCTTTCCCAAAGTTCCAGAGGAAAAATTTTATTAAGGTTGTCGTATAGCTTTGCGTATCGAGATTTACTTAAATGCCCTAGTTAGCTCTCGCTGAACGCTAGCCTATCGCTCGAAAAATGCATCGACCAAATCAGCAAGCGTCTCTTCTAACTGCTCTTCAAACACATCAATGTCGATGTCAAAACTTGCCAAGTATTTCGCTGCATTATCACGAGAAATCACCGCATTTTTTATCTGAAATTCCAGCTCGGGCAATGATTTGTCGTAGCGCGGTTTAATTGTCCAGCGCAAACAATTACCGTGTTTGTCTTTAAGCTGCTTTTTAGCAAAAACACAAAACTCCTCTACGTATTCAGTGCCTTGCGGCCCCAAACAACCTGGCTCAATGCGATACATCACTAGCAATTTTTTATAAAGAGGGAGTCGAGATTCCATTACATCTTCAAATAATTCAAAGAATTGATTATCGGAAAATTTTAATGAATTTGCCAGTTTGGTTTCACGGCGGTCGCACTAACTTTAGTGCAGCCGCCCTGTTATTCTGCAAGCTCGGGATCTTTGATGAATAAAATATCCATGATGATTGCTGGATCCCACTCTCGCATTTCTGCCTCGCACTTGAGCCTTATTTCATCTAACTCACTAATGGTGGCAATCGAGAATGCATCGTCCACTATGATATGAACGAGTAAATAAACATCTCTACCCCGCTTGCTTATACGCACTTCAACGTGCTCGTAAGGTACGTCGGCCAATGTCTTTTTAAATTTCTTTTCAATAACAGCAGAGATAGCCTCTGGTGGCGCTTTATTAATCACCTCATTTAAGCTTTCGCGCAATATTTTAAACGGCACGGGCAGCATCGCAGAGCCGAGTATAATAAGTAGCACAGGGTCTACGTATGGCGCCAACGTTTTATACTCTGTAAGCTCTAACGCGTACGCTAATATAAAAGCAAAGAGAATAGATGCGCTTAGTACACCGTCAATCATCCAAGTGTGGGAGTCAACTTTTACCAAATCTGACAATAAGTGCTTACCCTTTAATCGCATATAAAAAGAGATGCTAAAACACCCCACCGTTGCCACTACGCCGTAAAACATACCTATGCCATATTCTGCAGCATGCCCACCTTCTAATAAGCTTTGAACAGAACTCGCCACTGCATACACACAAGTAGCAATAATTATCAGCGATTTAAACATGTTCAACGTGGGTTCAATCGCTGTGTAACCGAAATGAAAACGGTCGTCGTCAGGACGTTGAACAAGACTTGCAACTTTCAGCGTAAGCATAGACATAACAAACGCGATTAGCGAGTACGCGGCGTCGAATAAAATCGCGCCAGAGCTTGTTGCAATAGCAAAACCAAGCGCAACAACAACGAATGCGCCAGCAATGTAAAAAGAAAGCGTTAATAGGCGCTTTTCTTCAAGGTGATGGAAGCCAATGTCCATGTAAATCACTACAAATTTGAGGTGCGCGGATTCTACTCCTATAGTTAAAAAAAAATAGTGGTTTCACAAAAAAAATTGCTATTTTTTTGTTCAATTCAATGATACACAGCGCATTATAATTTTTGATCACGCTTTATGCGTTTTAGGCTCATTTTTAGCAATGAATCAGACCACTTACCCTTCAATTAAAAGCTACTTTGACCCCGACGTTAGTAAACGAGAAATTGACCAAGCGTTTTCAAACGGACTGTCATATGCAGGCCACTCTCTAATGGTGCCTGAAAAATATAGTTATCAAGTATTGCCGAACTTCAACGACCGTTTTGCACTGTTCAATCAAGGGGATAGCTACGAGTTAATCTCGAATGTGTGTTTGCATCGACAAGCTAAACTTCTTGAAGGGCAAGGACGAGCTCGCAGCATTGTGTGTAAGCTGCATTGCTGGGGATATGACAATTCAGGGCTGTTAAAAGGTACACCGCACTTCAAAGAAGCCGTTAATGGCCAGCTGAAAAAGGAAACACTTTCATCGTGGAATGGTTTACTGTTTCGCGGACGAACGCCACAAATGGATCTTGCTGCGCTGGGGCTCACTGGATACTTGGATTTTACCAATTATTTCTATGCTGGCTCAGAAACGGCGGAATATCAGTTTAACTGGAAAACATTTATCGAAATCTACCTTGAAAACTATCATGTGTACTCGATGCATCCCGGGCTTCGACAATTTGTAAAACCTGATGATTTAGAGTGGTCATTTGGAGAAGATTTTTCAGTGCAAAAAGTGGGACTGGGCGAACAACTTACCAAGCGCACTACAGATCGTTACCGCGAGTTTCAAGATGCATTACTTGCACGCTATGGGCAGTCACTGCCTAGATACGGAGCTATTTGGTGCTTCTTGTATCCCAATATCATGATTGAATGGTACCCAGATATTATTGTAGTGAGCACGATTTATCCAAAAGGCGCCGGAGCGTGCGTAAACCATGTTGAGTTTTATTACCCTACTGCGCTCTATCAAGAAATACCCGACTATTTCGTTCTAGAAAAAAAGGCGTATATGGAAACCGCATTAGAAGACGAAGACGCATGCCTTTTACTAGAAAAAGGTCGAAGAGCACTGTTTTTACAAGGTGAAGAAGAACATGGCCCCATTGAACCATTTTTAGAGGCCGGGGTAGCCCATTTTTACAACTGGTTATCTGACAAAAAAAGTAACGTATAAGATATTTATAATAAGATAAATGGTTGGGCAGCTTCAAAGCTATGTTTTTTTTTGTTTTTTTGTTTTTTTGTTTTTTTATAGGATTTGGGTTACATCTTGTCCAAGGTATTTTCAACAAGTCGGTTATCAGATAGATTAAGTTCGCCCGTTTTGCTGGCGTTATATAAAAGTTAGCAACGAGCGAACGGGTATAATAAGAAATTAATTTAGCCCACTTTGAGGGTTAAAGCGCAATTATACTGCTATGCCCCTCAACACCACGTTAATGCTCAGGAAGAAAATTGAAGTTCTTAATTACTATTGCTGTATCGCTTTTTACAACCTTGAATGCCTTCGGCACTGAGTATGTTCTAGATGAAGCGAGATCTCGCAGCATACCAATAGATATTTCTCATCCCACTCATAGTGAAAGATGCACTTTGAAGGCTCGATGCTCAGTCGCCTTTATAAGCGCTGGTTACGGCGTTCCTCACGATAAATATGAATTTTTGGTTGATACTTTTAACAAATTAGGCTTTTTATCAGTCGCTATCGCACACGAATTACCTCAAGACCCGGAGCTATCTAGGGAAGGTAATTTATACGAAACGAGAAGCGAGAATTGGATTCGGGGGGCAGCCACTCTAGATTTCCTACTGCACAACCTCAAAGGTAAATTTACTGAGTACGACTTCGACTCAATTGTGCTAGTTGGCCATTCAAATGGTGGCGACATTTCTTCTTGGCTTGCGAACGAAAATCCGTCTTTTATAGCTTCTGTTATCACTTTGGACAACAGAAGGGTTCCATTACCGCGCAATGAAAACATTAAAGTATTTTCTATTCGAGGTAGTGATTTTCCGGCAGATAGAGGTGTCTTGCCATCAGAACGAGAAGTTTCAGAGTACGATATTTGTGTTGTTAAAATACCACAATCTAAACATAACGACATGTCAGACTTCGGTCCACATTGGTTAAAGAAAAAAATATCGAAGTTAGTAGAACGATACATAAAAGACGCAGCTTGTGCTTCGCTTAAACACGATGCCTAACAGCACAATTAATGCGTTCACTTAGATTACGCTGCACCAACCTACTGTAAGTGCTGCCTCCTTTAAGTTGAAAATTAAATATATCGGAAATATTTGTTTTAAAGGGCTGATTAAATGGAAAAAGAAAAATGGTATCGCAACCCAGAAATGTTGATTGCCTTAACTGCGCTATTTATCGCCATTCTTACAGCCAGTATATCGGTTTATTCTGCATATATAGATAGAGCCTATGCTAAAACCACGGTTTGGCCGAACGTGGAAATCTTCCTAAGCCATAGTGAAAGTCGTTTTAGTTATGGAGTAGCAAACAAAGGTACAGGCTCTGCCATATTAAGGTACGCTAAGGTCAACGTAGAGAACCAATAATTTGTGAACTGGCTAGTGTCGCTAAGACTTGAAATTTGTGCGCTAGCTCACTTAACGTTAACGGCTGTTCGTTAACTTTGCGTTTGGGCAATTGGGTAAGGTCTGAGACAATAAACAAAAACTATGCGAACACGTGACTTACTGCGTTAGATTGAACACATAAGATCGGTTAGCTTGTTTGCTAATGCGGCAAAAACGTTTCGCCGTAATACAATAAAAAATTTTTGAATAGTAGGATTATTAATGAGTGATAGTTGGGACGATTATGCTGAAGGTTGGGATTCAAACGCAGACGTAATCGAATATGCAAAAAACGCTTTTGAGGCTCTTTGCGACTACACAAGCTTAAAAGGTTTACGTGTTTTAGATTTTGGTTGTGGTACTGGGCTGTTAAGCGAAAAAATAGCAAAAGTAGCAGAATCAGTTGTTGCGGTAGACTCATCGCCCAAAATGATTGACGTACTAGATAAAAAAAAGATTGCTAATGTAAGTACGTTATCATGCGAAATATCGAAAGACTCGGAAAATGAACACCCCATTTTAAAAGGGGGTTTCGACTTAATAGTTGCATCTTCTGTTTGTGCTTTTGTCCCTGATTTTGAGAAAACATTGTCTGACCTTAGGCTTTTATTAAAAGAGGAAGGAGCGTTTGTTCAATGGGATTGGAAAAGAACGAATGAGGGTGGTGATTTTGGGTTTACTGAAGACATGATTAAAAATGCCTATTTAAATGTTGGTCTTTCAACTGTGCGCGTTACCGAAGCGTTTTCGCTGACAAGTCAGAAAAGCACAATGCAGGTATTAATGGGAATAGCTACCCGAAAAGAAGAAGGCTGATTGTTATTTAGCACTAATTAACGTAAAAATAAGAGCAGCAAATTAGCTCATCGGGGCGCTTATGAGTACAAAGCATAGTCCTTTCCCTCTCATTTGCGCTCTTCATAAGTAATGTAGGTTTAACACAAGGAAGGTTTTATGTTTAAGAAATACCTATTTATATTATTCACATTTGTTTCTACATCGGCAATGTCCGAAACTTATCAGGCTGACAATTTCACCGTTGAGTACGATGACAATGTTCCCCTTTCTATCGTCGAAAAACTCGCTACCGTTGTTAGTGCTAATACAAAAGTTGTAAAAACGTACCTTGCGCAATCTGCGCAGTACAAAGGCACCCCAATTAAAGAAGACTTAGTCGTTTTCATCTCGAAGAAGCGTCGGACGCCCTATCAGGATTGGAACACAATCCACATCCCAGAAAAACGAGTTATTGCCGCTTTCTCTGAAGATAAATCAAAGAACAATAGTGGTATGGCTGTAATTCACGAACTCACCCATGTTTACGCGGTCAGTGATTTTCGCAAAAAGAAAAAGCACGGCTATGAAGACCGCTTTTACGATGATGGGCTTGCAGTATTTTTACAGCACAGATTTGGCCAAGTTCCTGAATATCCTGATTTTGGACAAGACTTATACAGAGCTGTTGCAGACGCCTCGCTTAATTATGGAGGCTTAATTTCATTAAAAGACGCAGAAAACGTTAGACACTCAGCGAAGACTGGCTTAGGTAGAAAGCTTGCATACCTTCAAGAGGGAGCTTTCACGCAGTTCTTGATTGAAAATTATGGACTTGATGCCTACCTAAAAATTTATGCTGGAGAAAGCACCGAGTCTGTTACTGGAAAAACGTTCAATCAATTAGAAAGTGATTGGACGTCAGTAATTGGAAGTTTTGCGCCCATACAAGGCACTTAACACGCCTAGGTTTGGAACCAATCAATGAATCATACCGTTATCGGGCGCAAAGGAGACGCAATGCACCTTGCTCAAATCAATATCGGAAAAGTTAGATTCGATTTAGAATCTCCTGAAATGGCAGATTTCGTAAACAACTTAGACCCTATCAACGCTATTGCTGAGAAGAGCCCAGGCTTTATCTGGCGTTTAAAAGATGAAACTGGTGATGCCACAAATGTCAAAGTTGAGGATAACCCAGATATTATTGTAAACATGTCAGTATGGGAAAACGTGGAGTCGCTCAAAGATTTCATGTTCAAAACACATCACATCGATTTTCTTAAACGTAAAAAAGAATGGTTTGTTCCACTCAAAGAGGCATCTTATGCCTTGTGGTGGATTCCTGAAGGCCATATACCCACAGTTCAAGAGGCAATTAACAAACTTGAGTATTTGCGAAAATATGGGGAATCTCAGGAAGCTTTTAGCTTTAAAACTCATTATGCGAAACTAGAACTGGCGAGTGGATAAAAAGTTAAACCAAGGGCTCAGCCAGTTCTTGTTGTCTTACTACACTTACTATGCGCATCTTATTACTTGGGCCACACGTTTGTGCACTTTAACTGAGACGTAATGGCCTAAAACATTTTAGTGACTTGCCAACATCTAAGATTTAACTGAGTCAGTCTGGCGGACGATGTAAGGTCTCTTCAACCTCGTCCGACTCCTCGTCCCCCTCTTGCTCTATATCGCCGGACGATTGTAAAGAGGAAGCCACCATGAGTGACAAAATTGACCAGAACACGCCAACTGTCCAACCAGCTAGCACATCAGAGGGCCAATGCACCCCCAGGTAGACTCTACTAATACCAATACTCACCGTGAGTAGCGCGGCCATCGACAATAGAAAGATTTTAACACGCTTGCGTTTTTCGACTCGTGAAAGCAAGGTCGCTAATGTGAAGTACACCAAGGCTGACATTAGCGAGTGTCCGCTAGGGAAGCTATGTGTATAAACATAGCTGCCGTGAGGAACGAGGTCTGGCCGTGGTCGATCAAAGCCATATTTAAGTGCAAAGCTTAATAACGTCCCCGACACTATCGCAACAACAATAAACAGCGCCATTTTAGGCTTTTTGATCAATAACATATAAACAGCCGATGCGAGCGTAAAGAACGTTAAAATGCCTACGCCCCCCAACCCAGTAATATCCCGCATTAACTCCTCGACCCAATGCGCACCTATAGGATCAGAAAGGTCTTGTGTTGTTCGAAATAGCAATAACAACTTTTCGTCTACCGCTGCTGTGCCACCGCTTGTGACCATGCCAGCTATTTCGAGAAAACCCCAAAGGCATCCAGCCAAGGCTAATCCACCAAGCACCAAAATAAAATCTGAGCGTGTGATATTTTTCACATTCACTTTTTTCTCCTTATGCAGACTGCGAATCGGCATTCTGTTTCTTCTTGGTATGCCTATACGCAACAATCGTCACTATTAAGCTGACAAGCAATCCCCCACCCAAAATAGCCCATTGATAAGTTTGAGGGTGGGATTCAGTATTAAGCATTGAATTCCCGCCGACCCAACCAAGATAAGTATAAAGGCTTACTAGAGGAAGCTGCCCTACCAGCGTTGACCATGCATAGTGTTTAAATGGTATATCTGTGATACCAAAACCATAGCTTTTTATCACCGCGGGAATGAAAGGATTGAGCCTGAGTAATATAACTAGGCGCCACTCGCTATCTTTTGCCAAGGCTAGAATTCTCTTACTGCCCTCATAACGCTCGAGCTTATGCTCTACATGTTCCTTCAAAAAGTACCTAGCAATTAAAAAGGTAATACAAGCACCGCTAAAAGCGGCAAGTATTGAAACACTTAAAGCAGCAAAAAGACCGAACAATATGCCTGATGCTATATTCAAAATAGTAGATGGGAAAGAGAGGGCAACTAAAGTCGTGTAAAGTATAAAATAGACAATAACTGCCCATACACCGAAAGAGCGAATATATGCTACGGTTTCTACTACCTGCTCACGCGATATCACGTACTTCCATAGCAAAATAACCGCAACCACAAAAAGAGCAAGCATAACGCCTTTAACAATCCATCGATTCTTTTTTTTCATTAACCCACTCCTGTTGGGGCTAGACGTAAACACTTATTATTTTACGCCTTTCAACTTTACCTCGTTGATAACTTGCTACGGAATGAATGAATAAACGATTACAAATATTTTAAGAAAAATGCAATCACTGGCTTTTCAAAACAGGACACTAACGTAGAAAGTAAAAGGAGTGGCCACCTTCTTTTTGGTTTTCAGAACGAGATAACGAGCCTTAATTTTTATAATATTTGTTAAGGCATGCCGAGTAACATTTGCAGAAAACTCTATAGATCTCACAATTAAAAATCAGTCGCATCACCGTCAAATTCTCACAAGCCTATGTTTTAAATGCAATTTACTCAAGTGGCATGTGCTATGAATAACCTTTGAAGAATTCTCTCCTCCGTTTTAAAGCAGTATGGAGGCCGAAAAACAAAGGAGTTAGAAATGAAAAAGTTAACAATTGCCACTTTGATTAGTGCAGCCCTTTCTGCAGGTGCATTTGCAGGCAACGGGTTGGAAAAAATCGACACGACATTTGCAGATTTAGATAACGATGATAATGGATACATTTCACGCGAAGAAGCCGATGATGACGAGATTTTCGCACATTTTTCTAAAATTGATGCCAACTCAGATATGAAGCTCTCTATCAAAGAATTTAACGCCCACGTAATGAAATATCCACATCATTTTGACGGTGAGGTAGTGGCTTCTGCTAAGGCTATGAAAAAGAGCATGAATGACGGCACGATAGAAACTGAGGTTGTCATTGATTCTGACCTTGATGAGCACGTTGCATCAGTGAAAGACAAGAAAATGACGCACGAATTGCGTGCTGAAACTAAGTCTGAAACAGGCGAAAAAGTTCTTAAGAAACAAGTAGCAGTAACCACTGAAAAAACGGTTATTGCGAAAAGTGAGTTCGAGATGATGGATGCTAATAATGACGGTGAGCTTACTAAAGCCGAAGCGTCAAGAAGTGGCGTTACGAGAGACTTTGATAAAATTGACGTAAACGATGATGAGTTAATTACGCGCAATGAATATGCTCGTTACCAGCAGTTATCTGTAGGTAACTACGAAGAGTAACTGTCGATACGAGATAAGAGTCGCGCGAGCGGCTCTTTCATATTTCAGCCCAGTAGTTTGAGTTGCGAAGCAAGTAACGGCAAAGTACGGGAATGACAGCTCTTCTTAATTCATATCTTAACTCATCAAGGAGTTATTTATGTTAGCTTCCACTGCCATTAAAAGCCTGTTAACGTTCAAAGCGTTCAAAAAAGCAAGGCAACGTTTTGAGCAAACAGGGTCAAGCAAAAATGCTTTCATTACTTCTGATACTTTGAGCAAAGCAACGACACCACCATCTGTTGTCGCAATAACCGGCGCCGCCTATGCACTTTCTAAAACGGCAGACGCACCGAAATTGCAGCGTTTTCTTCTAAAATCCACGCTTTCGGCTTCAATTGCTGGTCTGCTGAATGCCGGACTTAAACGTATAATTGGAAGAAAGCGGCCACGCGCTGAGTCAGGCCCTAAAATCAAAGGTCCAGCTTTAAAGGATAAGTTCAATTCTATGCCGTCAGGGCATGCATCAACTGTTGCAGCGGTTGCAGGTTGTATTCCCCGTTCCTCTGGGCCGCTTCTTCTAGCGTCAGCGGCGGGTTTAGCTGCCACAGCTATAATTGGAAAGTCGAGGACAAAGAGAGATGCTCACCATTTATCAGATGTTTTAGTAGGAAGCTGCTTGGGTTTTGGGGTTGCCTACGCCATTTCGAAACTAGAAAAGCCCGTTGAAGCTGAAGTCGAAAACCTCAAACGACACACGCCTTTGCATAAACAAGTTTAATTGTAAGAAAAGCATGAGTAAAAAGTGTACCCTACCTCTTCAAGAGGGGTACACACTCACGCCAGACGGACTCTTAATTTTCAGGCGTTGATTCAATTATTTCTTCAATTTCACTGCTCCCGTTTAAACGAGCCAGTTCAATAAGATAGCTTTTCTCCAGCTTATCTAAAGTATGACCTTTTAGTCGCGCCCTTACCTCTTCAACATCGCCATTAGCGATAGATGTTTTAATAGCAGCATGATTATTTAAAGAGCGATCCTCTGTCTTATCCGTTGAATCATTTGCAGTCATAGTTCGTCCTTAATTTTCGCTTGGCAAAAGAAAATTTAAAAACCCGTTCACAATTTGTAGTCTAAGACCAGACTTATCGATCAACGCTTTAAGTTAACCATATTTCAAATTGCCATGGCGCTAAATTGCGAACTGTGTCTGATTTAAAAGCGCTCTTCTCGTTACTGTCCCAATGCGTATAATCCCCTTCAAACAGCGGTTCCTCAAAGGTTACATCCACCTGCTCACTTGAAAAGTTTATAATAACGAACATCTTTTCTTGCTCGTTATGTCGCACAAAGCTAAAAACCTCATCCATCTTTGAGTTTGGCACTTGAATCATTCTTGCGCCGTATTCTCCGTTCCCTAGCACGACTTTGGACTTTTTAAGGGCAATTAGTTTGCGGTATAAGTCACCTATTTCATGGTTTTGCCAGTCAATTGGGTCACGCTCAAAAAAGGCCAACCGTTTTGTTTCCCCAGCTTCTTGCCCATTATGAATGAGAGGCATGCCCTCACCTATTACCGATAAAGCAATGCACGCCTCTAACGCATCACCAAATTGCTCTCGCTGCGTACCGTCCCATGCGTTTTTATCGTGGTTACTAACAAATGTCATTCTGTAAGCTGATTGAGGCCAGCTTCGCTCATTCCACGAATAATATTTTCGCAATCTATCAAGTGAGCACTTTCCGTAAGCCAGCTCGTGCAGCGTTTCATTCCAGCTCCATGCATATGTCATATTAAACGCTGTTTCGTGTAAATCACGGTCTTCCCATTCCGCTAACATGAAAACCGGTTTTATTTTATTAAGCGCTGACACCGCTTGCTGCCAAAAGTCGTTTGGCACATACCCAGCCACGTCACATCGAAAACCATCGATATCAAACTTTTCAACCCAATAACACAGGGCGTTGATCATGTACTTTCTAAGCCCAACTTGTTCATAATCAAACTCAATGATATCACTCCAGTCCCACCATGGAGAGGGGCGAAAATCGCCTTTGTAGTCTTTGGCATACCATTCTGGATGCTCAGTAACTAGATGGTTGTCCCACGCACTGTGATTTGGCACCCAGTCAATAATCACCTTAAGCGACAAGCGATGCGCTTCTTCCACCAGCGCTTTGAAGTCTTGTTCTGTGCCAAATTCTGCATTAACGGCAAGGTAGTCTTTAACCGCATAAGGGCTACCAAGCTCACCTTTTCGGTGCTTATCACCGATTGGGTTAATAGGCATAAGCCAAACAATGTCTGCGCCAAGCGACTTAATGTGAGACAACCCTTTTCTCACTCCTTCAAAGTTGCCTTCCTTCGAAAACTGACGGGTGTTAACCTGGTAAATAACAGCGTGAGATGACCATTTAGGCTGTTCGACTTTGTAACGATGTTTAGGCTCAGGATTGATATCCATTTTATCTTTCCTTTTATAATGAAGCGGTGAAGCTTGAAATGCTTTTGATGTCTTTGTGCATTCGTGTAGGTTTGGAGGAAAACACAAATGTTGTCACTCAAAAATTGTGAACTTAAAGAATAGGTAAACTTGTAACACCTAGAATTAATACCCACACGCCGAAAAAAAGTTTTAAGCGCTGCACCGAAAACGCCAAAACAACATATTTGGCAAGCAAGCCACCAATTATCGCTCCAGCTCCAGCGAAAACAACAACTTGCCAAACTACTGCGTCAGTTATAAATGCGTGATACGGAAGCGCAGACCACACTGTCACGGCAGATATAATAACGGCGATAGCAATAGACATGGTCACGTTAAAACCACGAATAATTAGGTAAACGGCAATTAGCTCACCCACTCCAACCGACAGCCACGCAGTTACAATCCCCCCTACAAAACTGATAAATGGAAGCAAAACCAAATCTTTGGTCTTAAGATCTTTTTCGAAATGGGTGCGTTTCATTAACGGAATAGATGCAAAAATGGCCAAGGCCAACAATACAGAGAAACCGCCAAACGCCACATGGAGATGATTTGCGCCTCCCCACAATTGCTCTAACAACTTTGCGCTTTGCGAAGAATATTGCGCAAAACCAATGCCGCAAATAGATGCTGGAATAGTTAGCATTAGTGCACTGGGCAACGCCTTCCAATAATGATCGTGCCCGTGCTGGCGCTTGTAATACCGCGCCCATGTTAACGCTCCTGCCGTCATACCACAGCATTGAATAGCGAAGCTGGTTGCTACTACACTTTGAGGCGAGAATGATAGGTAGTTAAAAAAAGGGACAAATACAACGCCACCGCCGGCTCCGGTAGCGTTAGCAAAGATTGCCCCAACCACACCAAGTACGCTAAACAACCCAAATTCCTGAATAAGTTGAACAGGTGATGCCTGTGCGAATAAGACAACTAACCATAGGCAAAACAGCACTATTAAAACCAACTTACCGAAATTTCGATTAATAAAAGAAACCACATACGTCCTTAAGATAAAAATACGATAAAGAACAACATCTTTATCAACAAAGCCATTTAGCAACTAGCAGCTGTACAAATTTCAAACTATTGTTATTCCACTACGTATAAGCTTTTACTTACACGATAATTCTATGAAGCGTTTCGCAAAAACATGGTTGAAGTATCTACATTTGAGCGGCAGGTGCAACTGCATCTTTCACCTAACCGCTCAGCAACATGGCAGCAAACTAAATTCTTAATTTTGGGGTTTGCACTTTTCATTAGCACAATCGCCATAGCCTGGGCCTTAGTTGGAGCATGGGTTATTTTGCCATTTGCCGGATTAGAGGTGAGTCTACTTGCCGGAATTATGTACGCAGTTTCAAAGGCTACTTATCAGTGGGAAACCGTTTTGATATCGCAACAGAGTATTACTATTTATCGTTCGAATGGCGCGAGCTTACGCTTTCCTCGCCAGGATACCTCTTTGTATTTTTTAACAGATATCAATAAACAACGACTACCACGCTTAGTGCTTCAGACTCAACTACAGCAGTTTGAAGTTGGAGCATTTTTGAACTCAGATGACAAACAGCGTGTTCACGATAGTTTGAGCCAGGCAGGTATAGCAGTTTGTTCGAATAAGTGGTGGTAAGCCGAAGCATTAAGTTGAAATTTTCGCGCTTGTTCTTGCCCTCATACCATTTGAATGACACAAAATTAATGATCAATGTGAGCAATTTCGACTAATTAAATAGTTAACTGTGAATAAAACAAAGCAGCGACACAATGAGGAAAGCACAATGAATTTATATATCGAATCTATTGAAGGTGGCAACTATCTCGCATCCACTGGAATGGGGGCATCCCGTACATTGGTTCGGGACAATAAGTCTCAACCTAAAACCTTCCATTGCTTAAACGAAATAAGAGAACACTTTGACTCGCAAGCATTTGAACATGTTTGGCTTAGACAAAGCACGCCCTATGAAGAGATGGTGGGCCAAACTGATCACCCCGGTGCCCTTGAACTTGAGATTGAATGGTAAAAAAGCCGATCGCTTACTATATTAATGCACCAACTAGCACACTTTTTGCGTATTACCCGTGTAACGCAAAAAAATTAGGTATTTTATCGAATTACAAACGAGAAAAGTGGTCTTTTGTCGTAAAGCATAAAATATCCAAATGCCAAGGAGAATTGCATGAGTATTAACAAGTTAGCGATTAAATCAATATTCTTAGCCGCCGTGCTGGGGTTAACCGCGTGTGCTTCGATGGGTGATGGCAGTGTTGCTGAAAAGCAACAAGCCATTTTAGACATGCAAACAAACGTATTAACACGCCTTTATTCAGAAAAGCCCGATACCCGATCTCAAATAAGGGATGCAGCAGGCTATGCGGTATTTACTAATGCCAATATCAACGTGTTTTTTGTCGCAGCAGGTACAGGATACGGAGTAGTAAATAATAATATGACGGGTGAGAAAACCTACATGAACATGGCTGAGGGCGGGGTCGGTCTTGGGTTAGGTGCAAAAGACTACCGAATAGTCATGGTGTTCCACACGCAAAAAGCGATGAACCATTTTATTGAAAACGGATGGACTGTGGGCGGTAATGCAGATGTGGCAGCCAAAGCTGGTAATAAAGGTGCGTCAGCAGAAGGTGAAGGTTACCTAGGAAACGTAACCGTTTATACCATGACAGAAAGTGGATTAACCCTTCAAGCTACCGTCAAAGGCACAAAGTTCTGGGTTGATAAAGAACTAAACTAATTAAATAGCAATATCGATAGCCAATATTTAGCGGGCTTCCTCAACAAGGTAGCCCGCAATTTCTATGTAGCTTACTATGCCCTCTCCCCTCTAGCCCCATCGTAGACCCCTCTCTCTGTTCACGCGGTACATTAATTCAGAACTAGGTCCACGCTTGATTCTCAAAGAAGACAAAAGCTAGAACTGTCTTGGGGAATAAGTATTCAACAATGTTTTGCATAAGTCCTTTTAATTAGGCATATTTTGGCCAGAGCTTAAAAAGGAATTTCTTATGATTACTGTGGTGTTTAATCAAAAAGGTGGTGTCGGCAAGTCTACGATCAGCACCAATTTAGCTGCACAAAGCGCGAAGCTAGGTTATAAAACCTTGTTGATAGACTTAGACGCACAAGGAAATAGTACCCACTATGCCGGAGTAGATATCACACACGACATGCTCACCGTCGCTGATATGTTTAAACAAGTTGTTGGTATCTTTAGGACGGCCAAGAAGCCTGTCGAGTTCGTACATCCAACGCCCTTTGAAAACTTATTTGTAATGCCCGCGTCACCCGCGTTATCAGACGTTGAGCGAGAACTTGAATCGAGGTATAAAATTTTTAAGCTGCGTGATGCGTTAAAAGAATTGAGAAACGACTTCGACAATATCTATATCGATACTCCCCCTAATTTTGACTTCTATTCAAAAGCTGCGCTTATTGCAGCTGAGGGATTTTGCGTGCCGTTCGATTGTGATGACTTTTCTGCCCAAGCCATTGTGCGCTTACTAGATAATGCATTGGAACTGAAAGAAGATCACAACCCAGAACTACGCTTACTTGGTATCGTGGTAAACCAATTTAATAGTCAGGCAAATCTGCCTCGTGAATTAGTGAACTCCCTTCAGTCTCAAAATTTACCAGTATTAGACAGTTATTTGAGTAGTACGGTAAAGGTGAAAGAATCTCATTCTAAGCGCATACCACTGCCATTCTATTTACCAAAGCACAAAGTGGCCGGGCAGCTAGCTGCTTTATTTGAAGAGCTTCATTTTAAGGACGAGCGTTAGACATCAACATCTATATGCTTTAGCCCGCTTTTCTCTTCGCCGTCGTCACTATTTTGCGACTGACTTCGCGCTTCTGCATGCGCTATTTTAGTACGCTGAATCTCCGTATTTTCTTTGTGCTCTTCTTCACTGTAGCCTTTATTTTTTTTAGCCTTTTCAACTTTTTTCACACGCTCGTCTACTTCTACGGGCACTCTGGTATTGCGCGGCAATATTGGAAACAATAAATCGTTGCTCATTTGAATCACCCTTATTACAAAGTTCGAGGCACACCTAACAAAGCCTATTGCACACTTATAACAATTACTCGTTAATAATTTTCCTCCTAACAATATTGACAGTTACACATTCGCGTAGCAAACAGTTCATAATATTTTCATAACTATAAGTTTTACCATATACATATTAAGTTAGAGTTAATATATGAAAAGAGTTCATTTTAACCTTGCAAATCGTAAGTCAAACCGCTAATGTTTCAGCCGTTCGAAATTAGGAATTAAATTTAAAAATGATCAACTGCGCTGCGAAACATCACCACCATCATAAAGCATAACCTTTCAGGTTCGTGCTGGAAGGTCTATATTTCCTTCCAATGGCGCAGATAGAAAAATTCTCGACCCTCGGAAGGAAACTTCCGGGGGTTTTTCGTTTTAGGCGCAATCAAAAGTTAAAACACAATGTGTAAGGAAAGTTTCAATGAGTAACAGCAAAAGACTTCGAATTGCCGTACAGAAATCAGGTCGCTTGAGCGATGACAGCATCGCACTACTTAAAGCGATTGGCATTAAATTAAATATTCGTGATCGTCTGCTGATTGCGCACTCAACGAACCAGCCAATCGACTTACTTCGTGTACGTGATGACGACATTCCAGGTCTTGTTATGGATGGTGTTGTTGACCTAGGCTTTATTGGCGAAAATGAGCTAGAAGAGAAAATGCTAGAGCGTAAAGCAGCTGGCAAGCCATTCGAATACGAAGTATTGCGTCGCCTAGACTACGGCGGCTGTCGCTTATCAATAGCGGTGCCAAACGAAATGGATTACCAAGGTATTCAGTCGTTAGAAGGCAAAAAAGTCGCAACCACTTACCCGTACCTGCTTGAGCGCTACTTCAAAGAACAGGGTATAAATGCAAAAGCTGTAATGCTTCAGGGTTCAGTGGAAGTTGCGCCTCGCGCGGGTGTAGCCGACGCTATTTGCGACTTGGTATCTACAGGCGCAACCCTTGAAGCAAATGGTCTTGTAGAAAAAGATGTAATCTTCCGCAGTAAAGCGGTTCTAATTAAGCGCGCTGACGGCGAACTTAGCGACGAAAAAGAAACGCTGGTTAACCGCCTAATGCCGCGTGTTGATGGCGTGTTGCTAGCAAAAGAGAGCAAGTACATCATGCTACACGCGCCAAAAGCGTATTTAGAGCAGGTGAAAAGCCTTCTGCCTGGTGCTGAAAACCCAACGGTGCTGCCACTTGCTGGCAATGAAGAGCAAGTCGCTATCCACGTAGTTTCTACAGAAACTTTGTTCTGGGAAACCATGGAAAAGCTTAAAGCTCTTGGTTGTAGCTCTATTCTTGTAATGCCAATCGAAAAAATGATGGGCTAAAAGGCAGGCAATTATGATTACTTGGTCATCTCTTTCAGCAAATGAGAAAAAACAGGCGTTAGCCCGCCCGGCTATGGCCAATAGCCAACAGTTAAAGCAGACCGTGGGCGACATTATCGCCCGCGTTGAAAAAGAAGGCGATGCGGCAGTACTTGATTACACACGTAAATTTGACTGCCCAGACTTAACTAGCCTTGTACTTTCACAAGAAAACATTGATGCTCTTGCTGCGAAGGTAACGCCAGAGGTAGCAAGTGCTATCGATACTGCGTTTAACAACATAAAAATGTTTCACGAAGCGCAAATGCCAAGTGATATTGCGCTTACCACAACGCCGGGCGTTAAATGTGAGCTTCGCTTTACACCATTAGATGCAGTTGGCCTTTACATTCCAGGTGGTAGCGCACCGCTTCCATCTACGGTGTTAATGCTGGGCGTACCTGCATTGGTAGCGGGTTGTGAAAATAAACTGCTGTGTACACCACCGAACAAAGAGCAGCTTATTGCCCCTGAAATTGCTTATGCTGCGCGCAAGTGTGACATCGACAAGATCTTCTTGTGCGGTGGCGCGCAAGCTGTTGCCGCGATGGCTTTAGGTACAGATAGTATTCCGCAAGTAGATAAGATTTTTGGCCCAGGTAATAGCTTTGTGACTGAAGCTAAACAGCAGGTAAGCCAGCGTGCTGATGGCGCAGCCATTGATATGCCTGCGGGTCCATCAGAGGTATTGGTACTCGCCGATGAATTCGCAAACCCTGAGTTTGTAGCAGCAGACCTTTTATCTCAAGCAGAGCACGGCCCAGATTCGCAGGCTATTTTGGTGTCTAACAGCGCTACGCTTATTGAAGAAGCAAAAGCAGCAGTTGAGCGTCAATTGGCGACCCTATCTCGCGCTGAAATTGCACGCCCTGCTATGGAAAATGCGCGCTATATTTTGGCTGATTCAATTGAACAAGCCATTGAAGCAAGTAATTCCTACGCGGCTGAGCACTTAATTGTGCAAATAGAAAATGCCCGTGATTATTTGCCAAAAATTAAATACGCAGGCTCTATATTTTTAGGCCCTTGGTCACCCGAATCTGCCGGTGATTACGCGTCAGGCACTAACCACGTGCTGCCTACCTATGGCTATGCTAAGAATTATTCTAGTCTTGGATTATTAGACTTTATGCGCCGCTACACGATTCAAGAGCTAAGCGCAGACGGCATGCGAAATTTAGGCCCTGCTATTATGGCTCTGGCAGCCGCAGAAGGATTAGACGCGCACGAGCAAGCTGTTGCACTTCGTATGCAAGCGCTTAAGCAAGGAGACGCCTGATGTCGGCACTAATTGATAACTTAATTAATGATAACTTGGTTCCGCTCAAGCCTTATGAGTCGGCACGTCGCTTGTTCTCTGGTGGTCAAGACTGGCTTAATGCTAACGAGTCACCTTATGCCAACGAATACAGTGTAGATAGCAGTAACTTTAATCGGTACCCGTCTTGTCAGCCTGATGCGGTAGTCAGTGGTTACGCCGATTATGCAGGGCTCGACAAATCGCAGCTTATTGTTACCCGCGGGGCCGATGAAGGCATTGAGTTACTTATTCGCACCTTCTGCACGCCGGGTAAAGACAGCATTCTGATATGCCCACCTACGTATGGCATGTATGCCATTAGCGCTGAAACCTGTGATGTAGGCATTAAGAAAGTACCACTTAACGATGACTTCAGCCTTAACGTGAACGCCGTATGCGCTGAAGATGACGTTAACGTGATATTTATTTGTGCGCCCAACAACCCAACGGGAACCCCCGTTGCTCGAGAAGACATTAAAACTGTACTTAATCACTTTGCCGATAAGGCATTGGTAGTGGTCGATGAGGCCTACATTGAGTTTGATGCTGATAATACGTGGGCAAACGAGATAGACAATTACCCAAACTTAGTGGTTCTTCGTACTTTGTCTAAAGCATTTGCGTTAGCAGGTCTTCGCTGTGGTTTTACACTTGCTCAGGCACCCGTCATCCAAGCACTACTTAAAGTGATAGCGCCCTATCCCATTCCAGAGCCAGTGGCGCAGATTGCAGCGCAGGCCTTATCAGCAGAGTCGCTAACGCTACTAGAACTTCAAGTTGCTACCATCAACCGCGAAAAAGAAGCCCTAGCAGAAGCACTCAAAGCCGTAGACGGTATTGAACTGGTAGGTGATAGAAGAGCAAACTTTATCTTATTCCGCTACGCAAAAGCACAGGCTCTTATGCAATATCTGGTAAGCCAAGGCATGCTAATTCGCGACCAATCAAAGCAGCTTAATTTACAAAACTGTTTACGCGTTAGCATCGGCACCGAAGAGCAAAACCAGCGTTTAATGCAGTTAATTAAAGAATTTACAAATAATGAGGACGCGGCATGAGTCAGCAAGCCATTTTATTTATCGACCGCGACGGTACACTTGTTGAAGAGCCGCCAGTAGATAAGCAATTAGATAGTTTAGAGAAGCTTGTATTCGAGCCAAACGTTATTCCTGTTTTGCTTAAGCTGAAAGCGGCTGGCTTTAAGTTGGTGATGGTAAGTAACCAAGACGGCTTAGGCACAGACAGCTTCCCACAGGAAGATTTCGACAAGCCTCACAACGCCATGATGGCCGTATTTGAAAGCCAAGGCGTGGTATTTGACGACGTGCTTATTTGCCCGCACTTTGACGAAGATAACTGCACATGCCGCAAGCCAAAGCTTGGTTTGGTGCAAGAATACTTGCAGCAAGGGAAAGTAGACTTTACCCGTTCATTTGTCATTGGCGACAGAATTACTGACGTTCAGCTTGCCGAGAACATGGGTATTCGCAGCTTTCAGTACAACCGTGAAAGCTTAAACTGGAATGATATTCAGAAAAGCTTGCTCGCATCTTCACGTATTGCAGAAGTAGTACGCACCACCTCTGAAACCGACATTCGCGTGCGCGTAGATTTAGACTCGCAGGCCAAATCGACAATTCAAACCGGCATGGGCTTTTTTGACCACATGCTTGACCAAATTGCGACCCACGGTGGCTTCGAGCTAAACCTGACTACCGATGGCGATTTGCACATTGACGATCACCACAGTGTAGAAGACACAGCCCTTGCCCTTGGTGAAGCCCTTAAAAAGGCACTTGGCGACAAACGCGGTATTGGCCGTTTCGGCTTTGCATTGCCAATGGATGAATGTCGTGCCGAATGTATTATGGACATTTCAAACCGTCCACACCTTAAATTTGAGGCTGAATTTAGCCGCGACCAAGTAGGTGAAATGGCCACTGAAATGGTACCGCATTTCTTCTACTCGCTTGCGCAAAGCATGGGGCTATCGCTGCACCTTTCCACCAGCGAAGGTAATGCCCACCATCAAGTAGAAAGCCTGTTTAAAGTATTTGGCCGTGCGCTTCGTCAAGCCATTACGCGCCAAGGTGATGCACTACCAAGCAGTAAAGGAGCACTGTAATGTCAGTGGTAAACCCCAGCCAGCGACAAAAAATAGTCATAGTGAATACCGGCTGCGCGAATATTTCGTCGGTGCGCTTTGCCCTTGAACGCTTGGGCGTTGAAGTAGATGTGTCTGACGATGTAAACGTGATAAAAAGTGCCGACAAAGTGTTTTTACCCGGCGTAGGTACCGCCGCGGCAGCGATGGCCAGCATTAAGCAAAAAGCGTTAGTGGAAACCCTTCAGTCGCTTACCCAACCTGTACTTGGAGTATGTTTAGGCATGCAGCTTATGGTTGAAACCAGTGCCGAAGGCGGTTTTCAAGGTACAGGCAACATCGATTGTTTGAACCTTATGCCCGGACACGTGGCGCGCATGGAATCGAAAGGCGTGCGCTTGCCTCACATGGGGTGGAACACGGTCATTCATAATAATGAGAGTTTGTTCAAAGGCATTCCGCAAGATACCTACTTTTACTTTGTACATAGCTTTGCTGTACCTGAGTACGAACACACGCTTGCAAGTTGTACTTATGGCAATGCGTTTTCAGCAGCTATAAATAAAGACAATTTTTACGGGGTGCAATTTCACCCAGAGCGTTCTGGCGAGGCCGGAGCACAACTACTGACTAACTTTGTGAACCTATAATGATTATTCCAGCGATTGATCTTATTGACGGACGCGTGGTGCGCCTTTACCAAGGCGACTACGAGCAAAAAACCCAATACGAACTGGACCCAGTAGATGTGGTTCACGACTATGCCGACCAAGGTGCAACTTGGCTGCACATTGTTGACCTAACTGGCGCCAAAGACACAACTAAACGCCAGCTTTCCCTTATCAAGTCTATGGTCGACACCAAGCGCATGCAGTTTCAAGCAGGCGGCGGTATCCGTAGCGAAGAAGAAGTGGCTCAACTATTAGAAACGGGCGTAAGCCGCGTGGTTATTGGCTCTTTGGCGGTAAAACAACCCAAGCTTGTGAAGTCTTGGGTAGAAAAATACGGCCCAGAGCACATTGTATTGGCCCTAGATATTAATATTAGCGAAAGTGGTGAAAAGCTAATTGCCACGCACGGCTGGCAAGAGAACTCTGGCGTAGCCCTTGAAGGATTGCTGGAAGACTTCGCTACAGTAGGCGCAAAGCATGTGCTATGCACTGACATTAGCCGTGACGGCACGCTACAAGGTGCGAACACTGAACTGTATCAAGAAATGGCAGCCCGTTTCCCACACGTTAGTTGGCAAGCGTCAGGCGGCATTGGAAGCATTGCCGATATTGAAGCGTTAAAACCCACTAACGTTGGGGGCGTAATTTTAGGCCGCGCGTTGCTTGAAGGTAAGTTTACGGTGAAGGAGGCTATCGCATGTTGGCAAAACGCATAATCCCTTGTTTAGACGTACGCGACGGCAAAGTTGTTAAGGGCGTTCAGTTTAGAAACCACGAGATTATTGGCGACATTGTGCCTCTTGCCGAGCAATACGCAAAAGCTGGCGCTGACGAACTGGTATTTTACGATATCACTGCAAGCTCTGATGCCCGCGTGGTAGATAAAAGCTGGGTAAGCCGTATTGCACAGGTTATCGATATTCCATTTTGCGTAGCTGGCGGTATTAAGAGCATTGAAGACGCGGGGCGTATTTTGGAAATGGGCGCAGATAAAATTTCAATTAACTCCCCTGCCCTTAACAACCCAGGTCTTATCAATCAGCTGCACGACGTATACGGTCAGCAGTGCGTAGTGATTGGTATCGACAGTTTCTATAATGAGGCAACCGACCAATACGAAGTATACAAATTCACAGGCGATGAAGCCCGCACGCAGAAAAGCCAGTGGCAAACCATCGACTGGATTAAAGAAGTTCAGTCACGCGGTGCAGGTGAAATTGTACTTAACTGCATGAACCAAGACGGCGTGCGCAAAGGCTATGATGTTAAACAGCTAAAAGCCGTGCGCGATGTTTGTGAAGTGCCCCTAATTGCATCAGGTGGCGCGGGTGAAATTACCCACTTCACTGACGTGTTTCAACAGGCTGATGTGGATGGCGCTTTAGCGGCATCGGTATTTCACAAAGGCATCATCAATATTGATGCGCTAAAGGCAGAATTAACTAGCAATGGCATTGTCATGCGTAAGCGTCACGGATTAACGACGCAAGCAGAAGGAGTAAACCCGTGATCATTACTAACGAAAATAGCAATAAGCTAGCGTGGGCTAAAATGGATAACTTGCTACCTGCGATTGTGCAAGATGCACTATCAGGCAAGGTATTGATGCAGGGTTATATGGACCAAGAGGCCTTAGCGAAAACCCTTGAAACAGGTAAAGTAACCTTTTTCAGCCGTTCAAAGCAGCGCCTTTGGACTAAGGGTGAAACGTCAGGTAACACGCTGGATTTGGTGAGCGTTGCGTGCGATTGTGACCAAGATTCACTGTTGGTACTGGCCAACCCTAACGGCCCAACCTGCCACACTGGAGTTGAAAGCTGTTGGTTTGACGGAAATACACCTGCCTTTACGTTTTTAGCAGATTTAGAGCGTGTATTAGCTGCCCGTAAAGACGCTGACCCAAAAAGCAGCTACACCGCAAGCCTATACAACAAAGGCATTAAACGTATAGCGCAAAAAGTAGGTGAAGAAGGCGTTGAAACCGCGTTGGCTGCGACAGTGCATGACAAAGAAGAGCTTAAAAACGAAGCCGCTGATTTGTTGTATCATCTAACGGTGCTGCTTCAAGCCAGCGATATGTCGCTAAACGATGCACTCAATGTACTGCGCGAGCGTCATAAGTAGATAGCTACTTCATTGAAAATACAATTTAAAATGCCCTTACCGCTTCTCGCGCTAAGGGCATTTTTTTTAGGTTCGTTTTTCAATTGAAAGGAGCCACTGTTTATCGGTAGCAAGCTACGGTTCTATTTCTCGCGCAACCTGACCGTACGCCAGTAAGGCAAATAACCCAGTACCACCCACAATATTTCCCATTAGGGTTGCCCCAATTAACGAAAGCGTCTCTCCCACGCTAATCTGCCCTTGAAGTAAAAGTAAAAATAATTCGGTTGAGCCTGCTATTACGTGGGTAAAATGCCCAATGGCAATTAGATAAGTGAAAATCACGATCATTAGAACTTGTGAATGTTTTACAGAAGGCTTCATCCACACTATGGCGGCAATAATGAAACCTGAGGTTATGCCGTAGGTGAAAGCTTCAGCAGCAGAAAGCTTGCCGTAATGCTGCGAAATAGCCGTCATGCCTCTTACTACGTCAGGAGGAACCGCTTGAAGGTTGAAGCTAAAGAATGCCGCCAAGAAGGTGCCTAACATATTTGCTAGAAATACGATTAGCCATAGCCTTGCAATGCACAAGGTCATGTTAATTGAAGGTTTACTTAATAGCGGTAGAATGACCGTAAGCGTATTTTCAGTAAATAGCTGCAAACGTCCAACAATAACCAAAACAAATCCCACTGTGTAACCTAAGTTTTCAAATGCAAACTGATATGGTGAGTTTGAAAAAAGATGGTGTAAAATTCCCTCAGCTAAGATAGAAAGCGAGATACCAATTCCCGCCGCAACGCCTGACCACCACAAAGACATCATTGGACGCTGCAGCTCTTCAAGTCCTTCGCTATGCACAATGGCATATAATGAAACAGAGTTTAGGCTTTGATTCTTTCTAACGTCCTGTTCTTCCGTGTGGCTTAAAGCTACCTCTTGCTGCTTTTTGTCAGATTCGCTCTTTTTTTCGGTCATCTGTGCCTCCCGCACTGCCAATGAGGCTAGTGTTCCATGAAACAACATTTATGTGTTGCTACGTGTTTTAAGCAGGATTGCGATTAAAAAAAGTTAAAATCATATATGCGGTGGCCTTAGCTCTAGCATCTAACTCATCAAATCCAAAAGTAAAAACGCTTCGTATACAACAATGTATAATATTTGACCGCCGTTAATTTTACGTTCTATATTTAATTGAAGGTACTGCAGGTATGCGAGCTGCAGAATCTCATTAAGTATTCGCTGAAAACGTACTTTCACAAATTACTAATCCACCTCAAATCAAAGTTGTTTTTTTCTATGAAAAAAAGTCACTCTCTGTCTTCAAAACTCATGTCTGTTGTAGGCATGCTTTTCATTCTAATCGCTCTCGTATTTATTGGCGTCAGCTATGTCTTGCTCGACCGAACAGAAGAAGAAATAAGCCAACACGTTAATTCTGAAATTATCGACCAGATACAAAAGACGGTTACTGCTAAGGCATCTCAGTATGCCGCGCAAACAGAAGCGCTAATTAATAGCGCTCACGGTTTACCTAATGCCTTAGCTGCTCAGCTGTCAGCGAGTATTGAAGCCAATGATGAGTTATCGCAAAGCCGTGAACAAACCCAGCGATTAGTTGAAAGCCTATTGGCAACAGATATCACCTCTAGCATGTACGCGCAATTTGAAACGAATTTATTCGACGGCAACGCGGCGAATAATGTAAGCGGCAAGTCACACTCTACACCGGGAACAGGAAGCTTCGAGGTGTATTTTATTCGCGGGGCCAATGGAACAGCTGAACAGGTTGTTATTACCGACCCTACTTTAAAACACGACACCACGTTAGATGAGTTTGGCTTTAGAGCTGCCGAGTGGTACTTGTGCAACAAAGAAACGCGTAAACCTTGCGTGTCTAATCCGTACCAGTACGAAATTCGTGAAGGCTATACCGAATTAATGACAAGCCTTACAGTTCCCGTAATTGCGAACAACCAATTCCGTGGAGTTGTAGGAACCGATGTAAACCTTCCCATTATTCAAAAGCGCGCAGAAGGCCTTAAGGCATCACTTTACGACGGTAATGCCGAGGTGTATGTAGTAAGCCAAAATGGAATGGTTGTAGCCGCGACCAATGCGAAAAGTAAGCTTGCACGGCCGTTTGAAGAAGTTTTCCGTGATAAAAGTAAATCTCGTATGCTGTTGAATGCAAATCAGCAGTCGGGCTTATTAGAGAGTGAAGGCATGCTATATGTTTCACAAGACATATCGTTAAATTTAGCTGGCGTTAAATGGAAAATGATTGTTGGCGTAAGCAAGGAGCACGCGTTAGCACCTGTCACGTCATTGGAAACCATGATTTCTTCTGCAATCACCTCTTTGCTAACTACTCAATTCATAGTAGCAGTGATATGTACTGCTATAGCACTGGCTTTAGTTTTTGTCTTTACAAAGAGTATTATTCAGCCTGTTAGACAAGTTGCTGAGCGAATGGAAGAGCTTGCGGGTCAAGGCGGAGACTTAACACAAGATATTCACGTTCACTCTCACGCAGAGCTCATTCAGCTAAGTGAAGCATTTAATCTCTTTAAGGAACGAGTGCGTGAATTGCTCGACCAAGCGAAACTATCATGCAAACAAGTTATTGAGCAAAGTCAGGAAACGCAAAATCATACGCAAAGCACTAATTCGCTTATTCAAGTGCAGCAGACTGAGATAGACAGCGTGGTTACTGCGATAACAGAAATGTCGCAAACTGCACAAGAGGTTGCCAGAACAGCAGCCAATGCCGCAGATAATGCTGATAACGCGACTAACTCCGTTAAACAAACAGAAACTGAAATTTCAGAGTCTACACGTTCTGTTACTGATTTATCTAAAGAGATGCAAAATGCATCTAGCGCTGTGCAAGCAGTATCGCAGCGAAGCGCCGATATTAAGAAGATACTTGATGTAATTGGTGCAATAGCAGATCAAACTAATCTGTTGGCCTTAAACGCAGCCATTGAAGCAGCTCGCGCGGGTGACAACGGAAGAGGATTTAGCGTGGTAGCCGACGAAGTTCGCTCTCTTGCGTCAAAAACCGCAGAGTCTGTGGGCGAAATCGGCAAAGTAATTACTGCCCTACAAAGTGAAGTCGACCACACGGTGAACACCATTTACTCTGGCAGTCAGAAAGCCGACGACGCGGCACAGCGTTCTCAGTCAGCACTAGAGAAAATGCAAACGACCGTACTTCAAATTGGTGAAATCAGCGAGCGAATGACGCAAATGGCGGCGGCAGCGGAAGAGCAAAGCCAAGTCAGTGAGGAGCTAAACAGAAACATGGTGGTTATTGGCAATGCCACCTCTGAAGTTGCCACGAACTCTCACGCCTCTGCCGAGAGCTCAAAAGCCATTTTCAAAGCTGTTAGCACGCTAGAAAAACTGCTGGCAAAACTGAAAACGCATTAATAGCGACGTAATTAGCAATAAAAAAGGCCCGCTTGATATCAAGTCAATCGGGCCTTTTCGATTATTGAGGTAATTAAATCTAGTTACATTTAGCTGCCTGATGGGGTGAGAAGTACAGGCGTACCAAGCCCTAGCGCTTCTAAGCGTTTAAACTGCGTCGCTTTGTCTCCAACGACAAGGTATATCATTTTATCTGGGTGGACATATGCATCAAACAGTCGCTTCATATCATCGACCGTTAGCGCCTTAACCTGGGCTTCTTGCTGTAACACATAGTCGTGGGGGAACCCATAATCGCTAATCTCGCTTACCATGTTTAATTTAGCACTCAGTGTTTCAAATGCGCGCGCACCAGATTTAAGTGTGAACCCTTTTGTCACAGCTAAGTCTTCATTAGTGTAGCCTGTACCAAATGAAGCCAATATCTCTCTGATATCTTGTATGGCTTCTAACGTAACGTTTGAACGAACCGAACTTCTAATTGTAAATTCACCTGTGTACTGGTCGCTAGACACCGAGGAGCGAATACCGTAGGTGTAACCTTTGTTTTCACGAAGTTCCTGCATAAGCTGCGACGCAAAACCACCTCCACCAAGGCGATAATTCATAACACTCGCTTTGTAAGCATCTTCATGGTTAACGTTGGGGGCAACATGACCAAAATACAGAACAGATTGTTTAGCATCCGGTACATCGTAGAAAAACAGCGTTGCTGCTTTAGGTAAAGCTGGTTCTGTCACAACAGGAAGCTGAACATTTTTAGGTTTCCAGCTCTCATTTAACCTAGCAAGTGACTGCTTCACGCCGCTCTGCTGAATATCCCCAACAACGTGCAATTTAGCCACGGTTGGTGAAGCATTCTCTTTAAAATAGGTCTTAATGTCGGTAAGTGACATCGCCGAAACACTGTTTTTATCGCCTAGCACTGTTTGCGCAAATGGATGATCTTGACCATAAAGCAGCGCTTTAAATTCTACCGATGCAATGGCATTCGGGTTTGCCTTAATTTGCTCTATTTGATTAATAATGTCGTTTTTTGCTAGCGAGAATTCCTCTTCATCGAAGCGAGGAAAAAGAATGGCTTCTGAAACGAGTGTCATTAGCTCGTTATAGTGCTTCGACAATACTGTGCCGCTAATGACAATTGCCGTTTCTGACGCATTGGCGTCTAACGAAGCGCCTAACAATTCAACATGTTGTTCAAATTGCTCTGGCGTTTTGTTGGCCGTACCTTTAAGTAAGATGGCAGCGAGTAAATTTGCAGCACCAGTCTTGTTTGCAGGGTCTAGCAACATGCCGCCATCTAGCTTTAATTCAAAAGCAACTAAGGGGACTTCGTCGTTAGAAATACCCGCTATTTTAATTCCAGAAGACAACGCACTCTGCCACACTTCTGGCGGCGTAATTTGTATACTTTCTCCATACTCTGGCTCAATCGTGCGGTCAAACGACGACGGGGTTCGCTCGTATTGGGCAGCAATTGAAGCGTCGAAACTTTCCTCTGCGCCTTCTACTATTTCCTCTTCAACTACCTTGGCTTTTGTTGAACCACTCAGCACCAATTCTTGTTCTCCTTTTGGCACAAAGCTGGTTGCAACAAATGGTTGGTCTTTAATGTATGTGTTGTAAACGCGCATCACATCTTTTTGTGTTACGCCAAGAATCTTCTGTACGTCTTTGCTTATAAACTCTGCACCACCGGCAAAAATCTCGTATTGAGCCAATTGAAAGCCTTTTCCCAACACACTTGATAGCCCTTGATAAAACTCGGTTTCCTGCCCTGCTTTTATCCGCGCTAAATCGTCTTTAGAAATCCCCTCTTTTTCAAAAAGAGCGAATGCCTCGTCTATCCCTTCAGCCACCGTATTTAAATCAACACCGTTAAACGCCATAACTTGCAGCTGTAACTGCCCCGCTATTTCTGAGTCGTAACCGTAAAAATAAAGATTGCTCGTGAGTTTCTTTTCATCGATTAGCACTTTATTTAATGGGGCGTTTTTACCTTGGCTTAAGAATTGCGAAAGCACTTGCAAGGCATAGTAGTCGTCGTGATATTCAGGCACCGTTGGCCATACCATTGTTAAAAGTGGTGCTTGTGCAAAATTATCCACATGAAAGCGTTTAATCGTTGTATCTAGCTTGGCAGGCCTAGGTGCTAACTTAGTAATTTGCTCACCTGCTGGAATTTCATCAAAATACTTTTTAACCCACGCTTTTGTCTGTGCTACATCAATGTCTCCTGCAATAGTTAGCACCACATTATTGGGCACATACCACGTATTGAAAAACTCTTTAACGTCTGCAAGCGTAGCGTTTTGGAGGTCTTCCAGTGAGCCAATAACCTGCCAGCTGTACGGGTGACCTTCTGGATATAGGTTTTTATCAATAACGTACTGATTATGGCCGTATGGACGGTTATCCACACCTTGGCGCTTCTCGTTTTTTACCACCTGCTTTTCTTTCGCCAGCACGGGTTCAGTGACCGTATTAATAAAAAAGCCCAGTTTATCGGCTTCAGCCCAAATCATTTTTTCCAGCGCATCAATAGGCACGGTTTGGTAATAATTTGTGCTATCTCGACTTGTCGACCCATTCGCCCCAGAGCCACCAATTCGAGCACTCATTTTATCCAAGCCGCCTTTCCCTAAATTCTCTGATTCTAGAAAAAGTAAATGCTCAAACAAGTGAGCGAAACCGGTGCGCCCTTCTTTTTCTCTGGCCGAGCCAACGTGTGCCGTAAGCGCTACTGCTGCAACGGGGTCTGACCTATCAACATGCAACACAACGGTAAGCCCGTTATCTAGTTCAAACCGTTCGTAGTCTACATTAAACGAGGAAGTCTGCTGCACCGAAGCACTTTCGTTAGGCAAACCATTGTTGTTCGAACAGCTAGCCGTCAAAGTACTTAAAGCGACTATCGCGGCTGCAACATACACTCTGTTTCGTTTGAATGTTCTAAGCATAATTTGATTTCTTTAGGTTTAAAAAACGTAACAAGTACCACAAGGATAACCTTGATGCTATGGCATTGTTTTTCGCTCGTTTCGCAAGCAGCGACCGCGGTAGATTTGAACACGCTAAGCATAATAAGATTAAGCCTTTTAATTCAGCTACATAGGTTATCTAAATTGCGTTTTGTAGCTCTTTTATGGCGTTAGAGTTCTGGTGAAGTTGCTAGTCATAGACACAGTTAGTTACATTTTCTCAAATTCAAAAATGAACAAAGTAGACAATTTTCAATCTACTGTTGTGAGTAAGACACGCTAGTGTGAGGTGGCTTTAAAAAACTTTGAAAGCCCAAAAAGCTAGGAAAATCAGTTGGATAAAATAATAATCAATAGTGAGAATTGTGACTGTGATAAATGTAAAGCAAAGCATCAAGAACAACCTTCCTTTCATTTTGTTGATCGTGTTGTTGTTTTCATTTCGAAGTAGCGTTGCAGACTGGTATTACGTGCCTACAGGCTCAATGGAACCAACTATTCAGGTTGGCGACAGAGTCGTTGTAGATAAATCAGCCTACACGCTTGAACTCCCCTTCACCGACGTAGTAATTGCTAAAACAGGTAACATTAATCGCGGTGACATTGTCATTATTGAGAGCAGCGTTGCCGATACTAGGTTAATAAAACGGGTTGTTGCCGTAGCGGGTGACACGGTGAAGATGGAAAACAACACACTTACAGTAAATAATGAAGTGGCTGCGCTAGATGCGCAAAGCCCCCATGTTTATACCGAAAACATTTTAGGGCACGCACGTACCATTGCACTTAGCCCTCAAGGCAGCCCAGCAAAGAGCTTCAATGTGGTTACTGTTCCTAAAGACCACGTACTTGCCATGGGTGATAACAGAAACAACAGTGTTGATTCACGCTACTACGGTTTCTTTCCTGTTGAGGAAATACAAGGCAAAGCAAATGCCGTGGCATTCTCACTGGATACCGAAGATATGTATTTACCAAGGACAGAACGTTTCTTTACGTCGCTTCAATAGAAGCGACACACACGCACATGATAAAGCGCGATGCTTAATTATAAGCACCTAGCAGACCTTTACTCTCGCTCAAATATTAAACACTTAAAAACTGGTCAGATCTGAAAAATATCCGAGAAATCGATCTATTCACAAAATAAATTGTCTTTTGCCTCAATTAAAATATGACAAATTGTGCGATGATTAGCCGCCAGTTTTGAGGCAAACCATCGTTTATTGAGTTAATTATTTTGCTTACCATGGCACTCAAGCTCCATGTTTTCTGGGCCTCCCAGACATTTCCTTTTTCTAGTTAAGGCATGCTTCTCATTTAATTCAGCGCTATACGCCTTACACACTTTGTAACTAAGTGTCACATCTTTCGTACTTTTCGCTATTGCAACAAAAGTGTCAGGAATGCTATTGATAATTTTGTTGCATTTAGGTGCTGCAAAAACACACAACAAGTAAAATGGAAATAAGGAAATAATAATGAAACAAGGTCGTAAAGTAAGTGCATTAACAGTGGGATTAGCACTTGCAGGAATTACCTCACTGAATCCAGTGTATGCACAGCAGGCTGACGAAGAAGCAGCTAACCTTGAAAGAATCGCCGTTACCGGCTCTCGTATTAAACGCACAGATATGGAAGGCCCCTCACCCATTCAGTCAATTGACGCAACCATGATTGAGGGTATGGGTTACGAAAATCTTCAACAACTCTTAGAGCGTATGCCTGCAACTGGCGCAGGTACATTTTCAACTCGTAATAACAGCCAAGACTCTACCGCAAACGGTGCAGCAGCCGTGTCACTTAGAGGTATGGGGCCAGATGCTACGCTAGTTCTTATTAACGGTCGTCGTGTTGCAATTAGTGCCTTTGCTGAAAGTATTACTAATTCATTTGTAGATATTAACTCTATTCCTGTTTCAGCCATTGAGCGCATTGATATTCTAAAAGATGGTGCATCAGCAATCTACGGTTCTGACGCTGTTGCAGGTGTAGTAAACGTAGTACTTAAGAAAGACTTTGAAGGACTAGAGCTTAATGCAGGTTACGGTGGCACTACAGGCCCGAGTTACGATGAGACAACTGCAAGTCTATTGTGGGGCTCTCAGAGCGAGAAAAGCAGCGCGACTGTTATCCTCGATTACTTTAACAACAGTACGCTAGGGGCTGATGAACTGGGCCGCTTCGGTACTGCAAACCAATCGCCTTACGGTGGTATGGATTTTCGTTCTTCGCGTGGCTACCCAGGCTACTTTTATGTAGATGGCGTTAAAACCATCGACCCAGACTGCCCAGCCGAAAATGCCACGGCGTCAGGAAGCTGCTTATTTGACTACGGCCCATTTGGCTTAACTATTCCAGCATCAGAGCGCGTTGGTTTTATCGGTCAGTTTGACTATAAAGTTGGTTCAGACACCACTGCATTTATGGAAATAGCGATGCAGCACAATACGTCTGAAGCTGGCGGTGCCGCAACGCCTCTTGATGAAGATGCAGGCCTAACCGCACCAGGCACGCACCCTAACAACCCGTTTGGACAAGACATTGAAATAGGTCGCTACCGCCCCGTTGATGCCGGCCCTCGTCGTTGGGATATTGAATCAGATACGTTAAGACTTGTTGCTGGTCTTCGCGGACAGTTTAACGATTACGATTGGGAAGCGTCTGTTCAAAAAGGTCGCAGCAGTTCAGAGCAAAGTGGCGATCAGTCGCAAGGTTGGGTTCGCGTAGATTGGCTGCAAGAACAAATCGATTTAGGTAACTATAACCCATTTGGTGGTGTAACTAACCCACAAAGCGTAATTGATGAAATTACCACAAGCTTGGTGCGTCGTGGTGAATCTCGCATGACCAGTGTTGATGCGCACATTTCAGGTGAAGCATTCGACTTTGGTGACGACGTAGTAATGATGGCTGCTGGTGTAGAGTATCGTGAAGAGCAAGTGAGCGACGTTCCTGACATTCAATTTCAGCGCGGACTTATTTTCGGTACTGAATCGGTTTCTGCTGCCGCTGAACGCGATCAGTATGCCGCTTACTTAGAGCTATCTATTCCGCTTACTGAGCAGTTAGAGCTTCAACTTGCCGGTCGTTACGACCACTTCAGTGACTTCGGCAGTACTACCAACCCTAAGATTGCGTTGCGATGGGCACCAAGTGACGAAGTAACCGTGCGTGGTTCTTGGGCTCAGGGCTTCAGAGCGCCATCACTTGCTCAGGTTGGCTTAGGTCCATCACAGAAAAGTGTATTTTTCGTCGACCAATATCGCTGTGACGCAACGGGTCAAGACTGTGATTCATTAGATTACAATATTGAATTTGCGGGTAACCCAAATCTAGATGCTGAAGAGTCTGAGTCATGGAACGTGGGTGTAATTTATGCGCCAACCCAAGAGCTTGGTTTAAGTGTTGATGTATGGAGCATTACTCAAGATAACAAAATTGACGAGCAGCAATTTGGACTAGTATACGACGCAGAATGTAATGACCAAAACAGTACTATTTGTGTTCGTTTACCACCACAACAAGGCGAGTCGCTTGGCGTAATTCAAAAAATCTTTAACACCTACCAAAACGTATCTTCGCAAGAAGCTTCGGGTGTTGATTTCAGTGCTAACTACCGCATGGAATTACAAGAGTACGGTAACGTTCGTTTCAACCTAGACTGGGCTTACATGAACAAGTTCGAGCGAAACGATATGGACTTTACCGGTGAATACGGCTACCCAGAGCATCGTTGGTTGTTTGGTACAACTTGGTCTAAAGGGTCGTTCGACGCCAACTTGAACATCAGCTTCATCGGCGAGTTTGAGGATACACCTGACATCAACTTCGATGGTGTTTTAGATTTTGAAGAAAACACTTCTAGAACCGTTGATTCTCAAATGCTGGTAGACCTGCAGTTTGGCTACAACTACAGCGATAACCTTCGTTTAGTTATTGGTTCAAACAACCTTCTAGACGAAGAGCCACCGTTTGCCATTGGTGACGGCGATGGCGACCTTTATGGTTACGCTGGCGGCGTTCACAATCCTCGTGGCCGCTTTGTTTACTCTAAAGTAACTTATCGCTTTTAAGCGTTATTAAAACGAAAAAGCGCTCGGCGACAATTTGTGTCTCGAGCGCTTTTTTATGCGTGCTTTACGCACATTCTATATCTTTAACTGCTAATAAAGCTGTTCTACTTACAAACCGAAGTGAATAAGCACTAGGTTACCCACCGCAGCACATAACATGGCTAAGAAAGTCAGGATCATGCCAGCAAAACGCTGCCAGCTCACACCTGAGTGACGACCAAGCCCATATGCGTGTAACACGCGTCCGAACAGCAACGCACTTCCTAAAGCGTGTACAGCCCATACTTGACCAGTATTAGCCTCAAAGCACGCTATCATAATCAGAGTTATCGGCACATACTCACTGAAGTTTCCATGCGCTCTTGATAACCGGCTAAGATCTTCATGACCACCATCGCCAATTCCAACTTGATGGCGTCGTCTGGCACCAATAACTAAAAAAGATAAATACAGGTAACAAATACCTAATAAACTGGCGTAAAACGCCGTGATTGGCAAAACCATGGTCTACTCCACTTGTTATAGTTATATCGCGTTATTTACGTTAGCGTTTAAGCCAAATCTCACTTCAGTGACATTAAACGTTATCGGTAGACAAGTTACAAGCAACAAAAAAGGCCGCATAAGCGACCTTTTCTCAACGTTATTGGCGATTAACCTAAACGCTCTGCTAGTTCTGCACTAACTTCTTCAACTGGACGCGTACCGTCTAGTTTGTGGTATTCACAGTTGCCAGCTTCTGCTTCGGCGCTGTAGTAATTTACCAGCGGCTTGGTTTGCTCGTGGTAAATAGCCAAACGCTTGCGCACGGTTTCTTCTTTGTCGTCATCACGAACAATTAGGTCGTCGCCCGTTTCGTTGTCTTTGCCCTCTACCTTCGGTGGGTTGTATACAACGTGGTAAACTCGACCCGATGCAGGGTGAACGCGACGGCCGCCCATGCGCTCTACAATAACGTCATCAGGCACGTCAAACTCGATGCAGTGATCAACAGAAACACCTGCTTCTTTCATTGCGTCTGCTTGAGGAATGGTGCGAGGGAAACCGTCTAACAAGAAACCATCTTTACAATCGTCTTGTGCAATACGCTCTTTCACTAGACCAATGATAATTTCATCAGACACTAGTTTACCTTCGTCCATTACACGCTTAGCTTCAAGACCTAGCTCTGTACCCGCTTTAATCGCAGCACGAAGCATATCGCCTGTAGAAATTTGTGGAATGCCATATTTGCCCATTAAAAACTGAGCTTGTGTGCCCTTACCCGCGCCAGGAGCGCCGAGAAGAATGATTCGCATGAGTGCGTTCTCCGCTTATGATTTTTGAACTTTTTACTTCGGGCACTTTACACATTCAGCACTGGGGTGACAAGTGTAAGGAGTACCGTAAAGTTAATCTTAAGACTAATGGCGAATATATGTTCAGCTTATAGGCGCTTTTGTAAATGAATGCCTACAGCCATCACTATTTTTGCCTAATAACTCGCCTTTACTCTGGTTTAAATTTTGCTGCTCAAACCTGATTAACCTAGAAATTTAAACCGCCAAAATATAGCACAATAAAAACGGTAAACTTACTATTGTTGGTGCTTGCATAAAAAAAACGGGCATTACGCCCGTTTTTCACCTTAAACCTATGTGGTTTCGAACTATTTCGCCAACTTCATAAGCAGCGTATTTAAGTTCTGAACAAAGCTAGATGGGTCTTTTAGACTTCCTTGCTCTGACAGTGCAGCTTGGTCAAATAAAACACCAACCCACTGATTAAATAGCTCTTCATCTTGAGTATCTGCAAGCAGTTTTACTAAGCTGTGTTCAGGGTTTAGTTCAAAGTGATACTTAACATCTGGAACCGTTTGACCCGCCGCTTGCATTAACTTCATCATCTGCGTTGTCATGCCGTTGTCATCGGCCACGATAACTGCAGGCGAGTCGGTTAAACGATGAGTAAACTTCACGTCTACCACTTTGTCGCCAAGGGCCGTTTTCGCACGCTCAAGAACACCTTCAACTTGCTTTTCTGCTTCTTCTTGCGCCTTCTTAGACTCTTCGTCTTCTAGGTCACCTAAATCTAGGTTTCCTTTCGCAATAGAAACGAATTGCTTTTCGTTGAATTCAGTAAGGTGAGACATTAACCACTCGTCAATACGCTCGCCCATCAGCAACACTTCAATGCCTTTCTTGCGGAAGATTTCTAGGTGAGGACTTGATTTTGCTGCTTGCAGGCTATCTGCTGTCACAAAGTAAATCTTGTCCTGACCTTCTTTCATTCGCTCAATGTAATCTGCTAATGAAACGGTTTGTGCATCTGATTCGCCGTGCGTTGATGAGAAACGCAATAGGCCAGCAATTTTCTCACGGTTGCTGAAGTCTTCAGCCGGGCCTTCTTTTAGTACGTTACCAAATTCGTTCCAGAACGACTGGTACTTCTCATTGTCGTTCTTCGCCATTTTCTCAAGCATTTGTAGAACGCGTTTAGTACAGCCTTGACGAAGGGCTTGCGTAATTTTGTTATCCTGAAGGATTTCACGCGAAACGTTTAACGGAAGATCGTTGCTGTCTAGTAAGCCTTTTACGAAACGCAGGTACGTAGGCATAAACTGTTCTGCATCGTCCATAATGAAAACGCGCTGAACATAAAGTTTAAGACCGTGGTTCTGGTCGCGGTTCCACATATCAAACGGCGCTTTTGAAGGAATGTACAATAAGCTGGTGTACTCAGTTTTACCTTCTACCTTGTTGTGCGCCCATGCTAGTGGATCAGCAAAGTCATGAGAAATATGTTTGTAGAATTCGTTGTACTCTTCGTCAGAAATGTCTGACTTTTCACGAGTCCAAAGTGCTGTTGCTTTGTTAACAACTTCCCATTCGCCAGGCTGAGCTTCAATTTTCTCGCCCTCTGGGCCTTCGCTCTCAGGCACTTCATCTTTCCACATTTGAACTGGAATGCTGATGTGATCTGAGTATTTGCTTACGATAGAACGCAAACGCCATGCGTCGGCATACTCTTTTTCGTCTTCGCGAAGATGAAGCGTAATTTCAGTGCCGCGAGTAGGCTTGTTGATTTCGGCGATAGTGAATTCACCTTCACCGTCTGATACCCACTCTACACCTTCTGATGCGTCTGCACCTGCAGCACGCGTGCGAACGGTAACTTTGTCGGCAACGATGAAGGCAGAGTAAAAACCAACACCGAACTGACCGATTAGCTGTGAGTCTTTTGCGCTATCGCCAGAAAGCTTGCTAAAGAAGTCTTTGGTACCTGATTTAGCAATAGTACCTAGGTTCGCAATCACTTCATCGCGAGTCATACCAATACCGTTGTCGGTAATTGTCACGGTATTAGCTTCTTTATCAACGCTTAGCTTTACGTTTAAATCGCCATCGTTTTCGTAAAGGCTATCATTTTCTAACGCGCGGAATCGCAGTTTGTCGGCAGCGTCTGCTGCGTTTGATACAAGCTCGCGTAGAAAAATTTCTTTGTTTGAATACAAAGAGTGAATCATCAGATGAAGAAGCTGTTTTACTTCTGTTTGAAAACCGTGGGTTTCTTTGTGGGCTGCTTCAGCCATAATCCAATATCTCCTCGTTGAATGGACCACGTTTGATGTTAAACAGGTAAGGTCACTCGACGTATTTTTCAACGTTTAGAACGAAATTTTATTTTTTATTCGGCAATTTTTTTGCAGAGGCACGAAACACTGTTCAATTTATGCGCTGAAGAAGGGAGGATATTAAAAAGAGTCTTTTTATTTTTAATCGCACCCACAACGTCTTACCTTTGCGAGAAAGGTAAAACGCAGTAAATGGAAATTACAGCTTGCGACGACCCGAGAACGCATGAGTAAGTGTGTTGCCGTCGATATACTCTAGCTCACCTCCAACAGGTACACCGTGAGCGATGCGCGATGCATCAACATTATGACTTGCGCACAGCTGCGCGATGAAATGCGCGGTTGCCTCACCTTCTACGGTAGGGTTTGTGGCAAGAATAACCTCGTTAATTCCACCCGCAGCAAGACGCGCTTCAAGTTCAGTTAAGCCTATTTCTTCGGGCCCTACGCCATCAATGGGCGACAAATGCCCCATAAGCACGAAATACTGCCCCTTGTAACTTAAGGTTTGCTCTATGGCTAACACGTCTTGCGGGCTTTCAACGATACACAGTAGCCCACTCGCCTCTCTTTCCGGATGGCGGCAAATATCGCAGAGCTCGTCTTCGGTAAAGGTTCTGCAACGCTTACAATGGTGAATGTGCTCCATGGCATTGTGTAGCACGTTGCTTAAATCTATTGCCCCAGTTCGATTTCGCTCTAAAAGATGAAACGCCATTCGCTGGGCGCTTTTATTTCCAACGCCAGGAAGACAAGTAAGAGCCTGAATTAATTCTGAGAGTAGCGGGCTGAACTTCATAGTATTTACTGCTTTGATGGATTATCTTGTTTCGAATTTTCCCGATCTTTGGCGGGGTTTTCGCGGTATTTAATCACGTTACGCTTTACTTGGTCGAGTTTAACTTCATAAATATTGCCGCCAAATAAACCTTTGTATACCTCATCGGTAAATACCAACGTGTTGTTGTCGTAAAACGTCACGGCTTCTTTTTGAGTAACCACACCAAGATCAATGCGCGATACGTCACCGCTAAAGAAATTGTCACCTTCAAAATTTTCAAACAGCCACAAGCTAGTGGAGTCTAGCAGCACAAGCTTAGTTCTATCAGGGCTTATTGCCGCAGAGGTTATCCAGCAGAGTTTTTCAAGCGTGGTACAGGTCTTAAATTCACCAATCAGCTTAGCATCAAAGTTAGCCGCGTGATCGCCCACTTTATATAGTTTAGTGATACCGTCGAAGGGTTGGGTTCTGTTTTTTGTAAATAGGTAAAGGCTTCGCTTATATTCAACAAACGCTTCTAAATCGTAGTTTTTATCTTTGGGTTTCACTTTGCCTTTGCCCATTTCTGGGTAAGTGAATTTAATTATTTCTGCTTCAGTAGTATCAGTTTTGATATCTATCGGGTTTTCAATCTTGTAAATTGTTAGCCAGCGGCGCTTGTTATCGTTGTTACCGAAATCTCCTAAAAAGAAGTGCCCGAAACTATTTTGTGTCATGTCTTCCCAGTCAACGTTCTTAGCATTGGTAACGGTGACTTCTCTTTCTATACTTCCATCTTTGTTCAGCATATAAAGAATAGGTCCGTCGCCACTGTCATTTATCGCCCAAAGCCGCTTATATTTGTCGAACTCTATACCAGAAATCTCTTGGAGTTTCGGATCGACAGACACTGTTTTCATCTTAAACAGTTCATGTACACTCATAAAAAACAGCACGGCAGCTATGGGAAGTAGAATAACCGTGGTGATAACTAAGCCTTTCCTTAGCACTACTTAAACCTCTATTTTAACGGGTTAACCTTTGCTTTTGACTATCAACCTAGCACGTTCAGCTTCAACTAAAAGAGCGCACACAATAATACAACGAACGGTCGGTTATTTGGGACCATTTTTCTGCAGAACGACATTTTAATACGATTTGCGTGTTAAGGTTGACCAACCAGGCATAAAGTCGGTGTTAGCGTGTGGGCATTCAGCGCAGAAAAATGTTAGATGGTGTTACATATGGTAAAGGTTGTTAGACAGCTTCACCCTTGTCAATAAGGCGGCCGTTGCCTTCATTCTCACCAGTAGACTTCTCATCGGGTTTGATGAACTGTTCAATAATAGATTGCTCATGTTCGGTGAAAGCTGCCTCAAAATTTTCGTGGCCGACAGCAATTTTTGCTTTTTGCGACTGCGTAATTTTCTCATTCGATAAGGTTAACTGATTAATAAAATCATTAATTGATATGCGATTGTAAGTAAATATCCCGGGCTTACCAGATAATGTTGGAGTAAGTAAGTCGTCGTGTTCTAGCATGAAAGCGTGTTTAAACACCGCTTGAGATTTTGTGAAACACGCTGTGGGACTGCGCAAAGTTGCGGCTTCTGGAAGTGCTTTAATACGAACGCTTTGGCCATCGTGTGAGGTTTGCCAGGTCACACCACATACGCTAACGCTAAAAGCATCAACCTGATTAGCCACTTCTTTTCGCGAGAGCGTAGAGACATTATCTAATGCTTGAAGCTCAGCGAGGACTTCAGGCAATGACGACAAAGAAAGCTTTTCAATGGTAACCTTTCCTGCATTAGACTGATAAGTAAGCTTCAGCGTGTTTTCTAAATAGTAAACTTGCCCTGTATCTTTCCAAAGTGATATGGCGGAATTGTTAGAAGACGATGGTTCGACAGAGCGTTTAGTTTGAACCTGCAAGCGTTTTAAAATTTTTGCTAACACAGCAGCCTCCATATTTTGACTCGCCGTATTTCATTATTTGCTTTCAGCCGCCATGCGCAAGCGTAACGGATGAATGTGACAACATTTTAATGTCATAAAGGGTGGGCTTTGATGAACCAAAGCTGAAAGCGCCTATTACAAATCGACAATAAACCAAAACTGTAAAGTATAAATCGCCACCATAAACGGTAATGATAACTATTATCAAAATATAATTTGTGCGAGAATGAAATTTGAGCCTGTTGATTAAGTAACTAGGAATACGAATGCGAAACCTGATAAACGCAACAGTAACCCATGTTCATCATTGGAACGACACGCTATTTAGCTTCAAGACGACAAGAGAATCTTCTTTGCGGTTCGAAAACGGTCAATTCGTTATGATTGGTTTGGAGGTTGATGGAAGGCCTTTGATGCGTGCTTACAGTATCGCAAGCCCTAACTACGACGAAGAGCTTGAGTTTTTCAGTATTAAGGTTCCCAACGGAGCATTGACTTCACGCTTGCAGAATATAAAGCCTGGCGATGAAATTATGCTTAATGTAAGGCCCACAGGCACATTAGTTCCAGGTTACTTACTTCCTGGAAAACACCTTTACTTGCTAAGCACAGGTACAGGTTTAGCCCCATTTATGAGCATCATCAAAGATCCCTTCATTTACGAAAGCTTTGAGAAAATAATATTGGTTCACGGAACACGTTGGCGCTCTGAACTTGCCTATCAGCACGAAATTGAAACCTTGCTTCCTGAAAACCCTTATTTCGGTGAAGACGTGCGTGAAAAACTGATTTATTACCCTACCGTTACGCGAGAAAGCTACAAAAGAAACGGCGTTGTTCACGAAGGGAGGATCACAAGTCTTATTGAAAGTGGGAAGTTGTTAAGCGATATCAACATGCCAGACTTAAGCATTGAAAACGACAGATTCATGCTATGTGGAAATGACAACATGCTGCAAGATTTAATGGCGATGTTAAACAATAAGGGTTTTTCGAAAGCTAACTCGCGCCGTATGGGACACTATGTTATCGAGCAGGCTTTTATTGAGAAGTGATGAGTTTGCTAGCGGCTATTTAACGAAGCTCGAGCTAGCGTTAGATATAAGTTTAATAAAAACGGCATTTTAAAGCCAAATGAATCAGCTTTTATTAGCACGACTCATAACCACACAACCCGCCTTTTTTATTGGATTTTACGTTAACTTCATAGCGCAGCATCACTCTTAATAGCTGCCAAAATGACCCGTATATGATCCGAAGAAATTGTACTGCCGTGTCCCGATAATCTTTATCCTGACCTGTTCAATACCAAGTAACACCTAGATGCTATTCCTCTACTACAGCAGAAACGCGAACGAAAGTGAGCTCTTAAAAAACAAAAAAAAACCACCTAATGAGGTGGACATCTATCCAGCTTCTGCATTGGTTCGGATATAAATATTCGTCGTCCCAGCGGTAACTACTATTAGATAGATTCACAGCAGGGAAAATTTTCGACATGAAGAAAAGCCTGCAAATTAATGCTGGCTTGGTAGTCACAAAGAATCAAAGAAGTCTGCGATGCCGTTATCAAATAGATAATAAAAATGGCTCAACTACCCTGACTCCAACACATGATGGCGAATGTCGTCTTTGAACCGTCGTAAAGCATGAAAACTAGAAGTTACAAATACGTTGCCCGTCGAACTCAGCTCTGTAGGTAACCTATTGATAACGCTATTACTTACCACAACAAACTCTTATGATGTCACATGATTACGAACATAAAAAATATGATCAATACCGTTAACTAACAAAGTAAGAAAGCCCTCTGGCTCTGCACTAAAAAAAGTTACAGCCACCAAATATAGAAAACAAAGCAAATGAGAAATTTGAAGAAATGTGCTCATGGGACTATTCCTTAAATTAAAAAAATTTAAAAACTGAGTTGTCTTAAATGTGTCTGAGTTTTTGATGAGTGAGTCAAGCGAAAATCCCGTTTGGCTTGCTGTTCTAGAAAATTAGGGACGCGCTCCCCGCAGCTACACTTAAAATTTCAACCTAGCTTCATTAATTTATAGTTGTATACTGACAACAGATTAGCTGCTTGTACTGTATAAATATTAATGGGCACTACCGCAACTAACTCCAAATGGCTTAATAGCCAAGACACTAAAACAGCACTGAAAATCAGTGATTGCTAGTTAATGCACCAACGTTTAGCTGGGAAACTAAAGTTCAAGAAAGTCGGCAATGCATACTTCTATTTAATCTCTTCAAAAGAGGATAGTTCTAGTTAATGGATTTCAAAGCCTATAAATCATTGGTAGCAAATATAGTCGTAGGAAAATCGTTACCTGACTCTATGTACGTTCATATTTCCGCGATTGACACCTTGCCTAAAGAGCTATCAATTTTGATTGGCCGAATACTTACAGGGCTTAAGATTAAGGATGGTAGTTGGAACATTATTAAGTTAATGAAACGTGACTTTCGAGTAGCACTGCTCAATTATCCTGATTTTGATTCCTACGCATACCCAGCGTTAGTGCAGAGTACAAATATCGATTTAGAGAAACTATCTGTACGAACGACGAGTTATCAAGATTCTAAAAATCCACCAATTCTTCACAGGAAGGAAACCTTCGTTAAAGCTGACTATCCATTCTTTGAACTTTTTAAAGAAATCACTGAAGAAGGTGAAGCAGCAGGGCTATTTGAAAATACGAGAAGCATTGGCTTTAAACAGAATTGGTTGAAACTAATAAGAACAAAAGGCCTAAGCCTAGATGACTTTGGTAGACTTGTAGGTGAGGCTAAACCTAACAATGAAACCTCGGAAGAAATCGATGTTCAACGACACCTGACAGCTATTGAGCGTAAGAAACTCTCAGCTCCTATGCAGCTGTTGGCTAAACACGGATATTTAGATGGTGAGTTTTCCATATTTGATTATGGGTGTGGCAAAGGTGATGATGTTCGAGAACTTGAAGCACACGGGTTAGATATTAACTCATATGATCCGGTTTACCATCCTGAAGGCAATATTGTAGAGTCTGATATCGTAAACTTGGGTTTTGTTATAAATGTAATAGAAGATAAACAAGAGAGGGTTGATACTTTAATAAAAGCATTTTCTTTGTCTCAAAAAGCACTAGTTGTTTCCGCTATGCTTGGCGGTGAATCCTTAATTAAGCAATTCACACCATATAAAGACGGAATAATCACATCCAAAAATACGTTTCAAAAGTATTACTCTCAGTCAGAGTTAAAACACTTCATAGAAAACAGTCTGGCTGAACAAGCTTTCGCTCTTGGGCAAGGCATTTTTGTCATATTCAAAAACGAAGATGATGCTCAAGAATTTTTATTGAAGAGACAATCCTACAAGAGGGAATGGCAACATAAATTAATAAAGTCCCCCAAATCAGTTTCAAATGAATTCAATGAAGCAAAATATCAAAAGCACAAAGAGCTTTTTGATGCCTTTTGGGAGTTAACATTAGATCTTGGTCGATGCCCTGCTAACGACGAATTTGAACAAACTGAGCAAATTCGGAAAGTTGTAGGCTCGCATAAGAAAGCATTAGATGGATTAACCACACTGTTTGGTGAAGAAGAGTTCAAACTATCTAGACGGCTAAGAAAAGAGGATTTGCTAGTTTACTTTTCATTGGGATTATTTGAGAAACGCAAAGCATATAGCCATATGCCAGATAGACTTAAACGTGATTTGAAAGCATTTTTTAAGTCATATAATCAAGCAATTGAGCTTGCAACTGAGATGTTATTTTCATTAGCGTCAACAGAGCTAATAGAAGAAACATCCATAGTTAGTAAGGAAAGAATTGCATGTGGAGAAATACTAGAAAGCCACTCATTTGTCTTTCGTAGCGACTATTTAGGTCAAGTTACACCAGAATTACGAGCTTATGTAGGCTGTGCAGCACAGCTGTTTGGCGATATCGATGAATTTGATTTAATAAAGGCTCATTTCGGTTCAGGGAAAGTTTCATTTATGAAATACGACGACTTCTCAAAAGATGAACCATTACTTTTAAAGCGAGTTAAAGTCCGCTTGCGAGATCTAGATTTTGATACTTTCGAATATGGGGAGCATTATGCTCCCCCTACACTACTTAACAAAAAGGCTTATATTGGAGCCTGATTTACTAATTTCCACTTGGTGGCTACTTATCAATCCAGTAATCAATTACCAAATCAACTAGTTCATCAAAAACATGAGGCTCGGTAAATCCTACTTGAATTGAGTGAGTTTCTCCCTCAGACTTAACAATTCCATGTCCATAACCTAATAGGTTCTCGGCTCCTGATTCCCCAAGAATAATTTCCGAGTTTTGATCTCTATCCACTTTCAGCGCGATTTTCGTATCTAAATTTGCTCTAAGTAATGGGAATACGACATCTGCACTAGGGCGTTGAGTTGCCAATACTAAGTGAATACCCGCAGCGCGTCCTTTGGAAGACAGCCGGACAATTATATCTTTGGCTTCCGCTTTGAAGTCATTGTCTAAAATCCAATCTGCAAGCTCATCAAAGAAAACTACTTCTCTCGACATTTTTTCATTTGGGTACTTTCTATTATGTGCCTCAAAATCTTTAACTCCCAATGTCATTAGGTGCCTGTATCTTTCGTTCATTAGATTTTCTAGTTCTTGTAAACGAACTACAGCTTCTTCCTTATCTAACACTACTGGATGAGCCAAATGGGGCGCACTGGTATACGCTGAAAATTCTACTTGTTTGGGGTCAAAGAGTCGTAATTTTAAATTTTCAGGGGCATTGGTCATTAGTAAATCAATGATCATATTATTCATTAAAATAGATTTACCAGACTTAGTTTGTCCTCCGATCAATGCATGAGGGCTAGCACCATCGAGCTTGAAGAAAACGCTATCGTCACTAAATTCATTTTGCCCTAATAAAATTTTATTATTAAAATTGTTTAAGATCGTGTTGCTTCTACTTTCCAGCGTTCTGTTCAGTAGCTCTCCAAAGTAGACGGTTTCACGTTTATCTCTATCAAAAACCAGTACCATTACACCAGGGTCAGGATAAACTTGCCTCAATTTAAGACCGACAACAGATAAGAAATTAGCTTTCAATTTAAGAATTTTTGTTGGGTTAAGGTTTACGTCACCATGAAGCTTTATAACGATAGAGTTAGGTGTTACTAGACTGTCTGAAAAATTTGATGGTAAGTTCGCATGACCGAATATCTTTCGAATATTAGCTTCAACGATCTTCATATCAATTGGCAAACTATCAGAATTCACCGAATTACTTTGTAAAAGATCAATCCCAGTTCTTATCAAGTTCATTGCACTTTTAACCGAGGAACCTTCGTTTTTATCTAGTTTAAGATTAGATTCAGCCAATTCACCAAGGTCAACATGAATTGGTTCATCGTCTACAAATATTTCATCCGTGTTTAAAGGTTCTGATGTGGTCTCATCAAATGTGCTGATAGTTTCTACACTTGACTTAGGTAATAGTGAAGACTCTTCCTTACTAGATTCATGCTTTGATTGCGTTGAAGTATTGGTTATGTCAGCTCCCTGATGACTCTCATTACCATGATTTTGATTCAATTTCTTATAACTAAAGTTATGTTCTCTAAATAAATTCAAATCTTCTTTAGGTGCTAATAGAGACTCAAAAACTTTACAAGTATCATTTGAACTTAACTGTAATTGGTATAAGTAATCACATTCATAAACTGAGTTAGCATTTGTTTGAGCTTGTTCATTGTTGTAGTGAAAGACAACAGATAGGCCACGAACATTAATATTGACCATTTTTTTATCAAGGGAAATTAAACTTTCAAAATCAAATTCACCTGGAGAGAATTTAAAGTGGCCTACTATGAATTCGTAAAACTTATTAAGCCAATATTCAAAATCTAGATCTTTGTAGGAGTTAAGCATCGAAGATATCAAATCAACAGTTGATTTAACTTGTTTACAAGATTTCGTTATCTGATTTTTCGAGCCGTTAGTCAATTTTGACTCACTAACTATAAGGTTTATCGATACTTCGCTGTTATCGCCTTTGGATATATAAATGCCTAATAAATCTGAAATATAATTTACAGTTCTACCTATTGATTTAAATGTGTCGTCTTCTATTGAAGATTTAAACCAACTTAAATAATCGTCAAGGTGAACCCAGAATATTGGAGAAACTTTACTTTCATTCTTAAATAAATTCTCTAAAAGTGTTGCAGCTCCAGCGGTTCCGACTAAATCATGAGAAAAATTTCCATTTCCAACTGACCGAAGCAACGTGTCGCTGCTAAATGAGTTTGATCGTGTAAAGATTTCTTCTACTAAGTTATTAACTTTATCGGTATGAATTAAATGCCAAGAACGAATATCAGAAGTTAAATTCTTGGTAATATAGTGTGTTTCTTTATCCGTTATAATTGCTAAAGATCGCTTGCTTCCTTCACCTTGGATGTAGCGTAGAACTCGCTTATTATCGAAATTATCTTTGTTTTCACTGCACGCAACTAGAGTCTCTTTATTCAATAAAAAGTCGTAAATAACTAGCCAATTACATTTGCTTAATCCGTTTGTTATTTCATCTTTTAAGCCATGCTGACTAACCTCTCTACAAAAGGAGGTGTTTTCAGGCAAATTATTAACTTTCATGAAAGTAGAATGAAATACTCTGCCAACTTTATCATGAATATGATTGTTCATTGAAAATTGAGTCTTTCTTGCAATTGGATCTGATGGCACCTTCCTTGATGAAGTGTATTCCCAATTTATACGTTCGAATTCTCGCTCAACAAAATTTGGAGACACCGATGCAATTTGATTGTGTGCAAACAACGGATCGAAGTTATAAATTAAATCAATTTCTCCGTCTTCCACCTCTCTAATATTGCTTATGATTCTTATGTTTATATTTGAATCTACTTTACTTGATTGAAAGCTCTCACATATCGACTGATAAACTGAATCTAGAGAAACTCTACTATCACAACTAAATGCTAATGAAATAGAAAGCTGTTCTTCATGATTCTCAACAAGTTTTTGCAATTCGTCATAGACAGCTAAGATTTGTTCGTATGAAGAGAGTCCTAAACATAGTATTTGCAGGTGATGTCTTTCATTTGGATAAGTTTCAAGAAATTTTGTTGATGTTGCATTAATAACAGATCGAATTTCGGCTTCAGTAATTGCGTTTTTCGATGTATTAAGCTTTCCGAATTCAAAATAGCCTGAATTCGATTTAGTAGAAACTAAATCAACAAATTCGTTGTCTTTTAACTTCTTCAGAAACACACTTTTTCCATGATTATCCAGAAACTCTCTAAATAACTTGGCAAGGACACCTTCACTTTTATTAGCTATACCTAATCGATCTTCCCTATATTGAGTTGCTAAATTTAGTAGCATTTTATTTCTATTCGATTGTATTAGAAGGCTGTAAGGAGACCAAGGAAGGTAAATGCAATAATCTGAATTTTCTTTAACACTCAACGTGTGCGCTGATAAAAGCTGATAAACAAGTTTGTTTGACCACTCTCTATTTATCTTCAAAGAATAAATAGCATTGATTAATTGCTCAATATGTTTTAATAAGCTATCAATCTCTCCACACAATGGTTTTTCTTTGAGCTGTTCTAGAGACTCACGCCATGTGTTTTCAAACTTCTGATAAAATGTATTAATAACGTCTAATTCAAAATCCTTAAGATGATTATGACCATGTAACTGCTCTAGCAGCTTAAAAAAATCTTTTGACTCATTGTTTCCTTTTTTAACTACTGCTCCTTTCTTCATATTGGAGCTTGTAGCTAAGAACATATGAATATTTTTTATTGATGGCGTATTTTCAGCTCTTTTAATAAATAGAGGGTCTAAGGATAGTGAATGACTATGAAAAAAACCTTTCCGGCTCAATACCTTGGTAAAATCAGAATATTTAGAAGACTCGAAGCCATGAGGATTAAATATCCATTTTAACTCCCAACTACTAACGGGAGTTTCAACATTCGTTTCTCTATCTAGTGCCTTTCTAACAACCCTAAAAGACAACTCATTTGCCGACTTGCTATCACTGGACTTCTTCTTTTTAACCGTATCAGCAAAGCCACTGTTAAAACTCGTACCAAAATCAAGTCTAAAATTTGCTCCGAATTTTGACCAGAACTCCTCTAAATCTTTATATTCGTTGTTGAAGTATTCTAGGGCGTACCAATTTTTTCTTTCTAATGATCTCCTACCTCTTTCTTTGGCTAATTCTAAATAAACGATATCATCGCCAATATTATTAAGTAATAGAGATTTTGAAAGAACTTCTAATATCCCAGTAATTAAATTACTACATTCTGTTGCTTTAGAGTCCGTAACTTCTTTTACCCAAGCCTTATCTAATTTGGTGTTATCTGAAATTACCTTTGAATATTGGAAATAAAACTTCCTTAGTTCATTAATATCGGGCTTCTCATTAGTTCTATCAGTAGCTTCGAGCAACTCTATTTCATCATCTTTAAGCTTGATATCAGAGTCGTTAAAGTAAATAATCGTGTCCTGACCCAAAAGGAATTTTGGCTTTGTATTTTTGGCCTGCAATACTGAACCATAAGGATATGATGAGTCGAAATTAAGTTGAAGATTTTCTCTATGCATTTCCGCAACACTAGTATTTTCCATATAGTGAGCTTCAAAATAACTTTCCACGATTGAGCAAAACTCGTCGTAATCACCGCCAGACTCCTTGATTAAATCAAGATTATGCTTAATGTCATTTAACTCAACTTCCTTGTCTTTGTTATATGCTCTCCAGAAATCAATGTCCTTGAAAAGTGTTTTTGTCACTGTAGACCTGAAAACTCGTCTGTATGAACTGCCCGAATTTTGTAATAGATCGAATTCATCTAATCGGTTTATGCCGCCAAGCTTTACACTACTTTTACCAAGAGCAACAAAGAATAATCCGCTTCTTATAGTTTCTGCTATAACTTCATCAATAAAATCATTTATCTTGTTAACTTCTATAAATGGTCTATTGCTCCAAGTTGAGTTTGTTAATTCGGAAATGAATTTTGCGAGTTGTTCAACGTGTTCATTTAAAAAATGGTGGTGATTTTTTTGCTGAATTTTAGCTATTTCAATCCATTTAACGATTTCATTCGCTTCAAAAACCGTGCTTTGGTCTATGCTTCTAACTTGATCGAATGTAGGTTTTACTTCAGCAATAATGAATAAACAAAAGAAATTACCGTCTCTATTTCTTTCATGAGCTAAGTCGGCGAAGGTATTTTTATCAATTGCTAAGGATTTATATTTTTCATGTTTTTCTACAGCAATGATAAAGCCGGACTCTGAGCCAACTTGTGAAAAAGGAAACTCATTATTCTTCTTTAGTTTTTCTAATATTTCGCTTAATAACTCTGGGTCAAACTCTTTTAACGCAAACCTTCCAGGAATACTTTTTCCATGATTTAATTCAAACCAATCTTCATATTCTTGTTTAATAATCGAATAGAAATACTCTGCTAATGATCTCATACCGAATCCTCCTTGTATGGGTTAATTACATAGCTACAAGCGTCAGATAGATGCCTGAGCATTCCCATTTGGTATAACAAGCTTGCGAGGTTTTTTGAGTTTCTATTTAAATCTCGTTGTATAACCTCTTGATAGTTATCAGGTGTTACATCCACATATATTGAATACTTTTCCTTTAACTCATTTTTAAAGTTCGAATATTCCATCCTTTTTTCATTTCCAAGTATGGTCAAAACTAGTGAATGTAAAAAGTCTTCGGTCAATACGTATCTGTAACTTCTTGTGTTTTTTTTCGAAAGAAAACCAATTTCCCTGAAGCAAACATTGGGGTAATTTGAAATATGGGTAGCTAGATAAGATTCTGCATTTTCAATTTGCTTGGAGATTTTTCTTTCTTTGTCGCTGTTGTCTTCAACTTCAGTGTCAGCTTCAATAACATCTTCATATAGACTTATGATGTCACCAACTCTTGTAGTTAAACTTCTTTTAAGTTTATTCCGTTGGGTTGAGATACTTTGAATCGATGTTTTTCTAATACTGTTTGTTACTTTAGAAAGTATTTCAACCAGGTAGGTAGGTCTCTTCAACTCAGCTGGAGTTGCAGTGTTATGGTAAGACTCACCTATTGATAAAATGTAATTTCCTATGTGATAGCCAATTATGTCTATCATCACTTTAACTTTATCAAGCCTTTCTAGTTCCAAAGACAAAATATTAGATAGATCATGAGCAAGTTCATTAAAAATAGGGAGTTGGTTATATGGAAGATAGCCGAGATCTTTTCTAACTTCTTCTCTTAGCTTTAAATCCTTTCTCACTTCTGGCCTAACCAATAAGTTCGCCAATTTTGCAAAAGAGTTATTTTGTGGAGAAAGCCAACTTTCAAATTTTTCTTCTAACTCTTCTCTAGCACACTTGTCTGCCCTGCAAAGCATCAAATAAACTATTTCACCACCTCTACAGAAAAACCTTCTATCTTCAGAGTGTCGTTTATTATCAAAATCACACCAAATATACTCAGATGAGATAGGATATATAAACTTCGAAGTCCATCGTTTTTTGGATAAGGGATCAAACGTTAAGGAGCTAAGGATATTTACAGCATTGTAAAAACTCTCAAATGTAGAGAAGTTATTCCTAATATGTTCAAGGTCGTCATCTTTAAATTGAAATAAATCACCTTCAAGTGTCTTTAAGTGCTCAAATTGACGCTCCCACTTCTCCTCATCTGTTAGTTTGGAATTAATAAGTGTTTCCAAAATTTCATTTTGATATATGAGAATTCGTAATTTAAAAAACTGTCGATGTTTAAAATACAGCTTATCGTTTTCAGGATTGAATATTGAATTTATTAGACCGACGCTCTTAGCTTGTAGTTGGCTTTCAATTACACACATTAATTCAAATAGCAATATACTGGGAGTTTGGTCAGTTCTAAATCTGTGCCCCCATATATTTTCAATTATTGGGATGTTTTTAAGTCCATATTGTTTATCAAGTTCTGAAGAGTACGTGTGTAAGCTATCCATGATTCACCTGTAGGGCAGAAGTTTTGAATTCTCCGCCTTTGATTGTATAAGTGTCTATTCGCTGATTTGATAGTCCGTTGCAAAAATTTACCTGAGATGCAAGCTTGGAACGAAAAATTAGTAATTTTTTATATAATCTAGGATTTGTTGTGTTAGGTGGTGAACCTTTAGAAACCCGATATAGAAAATCGAATAGCTCTACAGTCAAAGCTAACTTCAATGATTTTTCTCTACTAATGTATAATTCCACGACAGGTTCAATTCTCGACCCTGTAACGTCAAAATCTCCTTTTATTTTTGTTACGCACACTTCTCTATCTCTAAGTTCTTCGCCATGAAAAATAGAAATAGGCGCAATCGAGCCTTGATCTTTTTCAGGAATATATAACCTGTCACTACCGGAATTTTCTGAAATAAACCTACCGTGAAATACTCGATTGAGAGCCAATATGATGATAGAAACAAGCTCAAAATCGTTGCATGAATCATTGTTTTGTAGCGATTCATATACCTTATTTTTATAAAAAGAAAAGCTAGAATATTTTTGGAGATCATATGAGCGTTGATCTCCTTCTTGGTAGCAGTAAAGTTGAATTCTTGAGCGTTTTACTACTGCGCCCCATAGATCTGGATTAATGTCAACTTCACTAGACTTCTTTGACGTGATGAGACTATTGAAACTATCTAGTGGAATTTCTACTGAACGCAATGTCTTATTTTTTAATAAGTTATCCCAATAATTAGTGGACAGTTCGCCGAAATTTAATTTATTAATCTCTGAGTAAGGTCTTGCATTATTCATTCGGTGAGGGCCTAAATTCATGCCCCAAAATCCGACTTCTATTGACGACTCGGTGTTAATTAATGACAAGTCGTCAATTTTTTTTACTCTACTACATGAGAAAGTTTGGTATGAAGTATCTCTATTACTTATCTTTAAAGGCTTGGCTTTAGGTGTAGAAGCTAAAATAGTATTGGTTGCTAAATTCAATAATTCTCTAATCGTAAAATGTTCATTACTGAGTTGAAGTAATAGTATGATGTTACTTAAATTTTCTCTTATATTCCCATTATTCTTCAAAAGCTCATATTTTTGGTAAATGGGGCACTGTCCGTTAATTTTACCTTCACAGCCTTCACAGCCATCCCAACCTACATGATTTAAGATTTCGTTTAAAATGAGTGAAAAATTTTCTTTTGCGTTTAACTTAGATAAATTTACTAATTTAATTAATTCTTGTTGCTCACATAAACTAAAACCTAAATTAATTTTATCTTCAATAATCTCCTTTAATTGAATGGCCTTAACAACTAATTCAGCATCACTGGATAATGATATGAAGTCGCTTAACTCCTCAACCAATATTCCATCATTCACAGCGATTAAGATTGGTTTTTCTGCACGACCTTGTGTAAGGACAGTTGTTAACTCTTTAATTACTATATTGGTTTCTTTCGTTGAAAGTTCAGAAAAGTCTTTAACGATTGTTCGGTCTGCTGAGCAAAAAAAACTGCTTGCGTTCCAGTTTTCCTCATCAAATTCAGGGCCATCAATCTGTTTGACTATATCCCGACACAGTTTTGTCTTGCCATCACCCGCAGTGCCTGTAAGGATAATCACTCCGTGAGTTTCTTTGGAATCAAATTCATGAGCTATCTGTTGTTGCCATTCAAACTTAATATTTAAAGGCTCTTCTAGTCCTAAATTTTTTGCAACCTTCCTGACATATTCATCCTGAATTTGATTTTTTCCTTGACAGTACCCTTCCAGATATTTAATCCATTTATTTGATTTCCACATTAATTTATGTCCTTATTTTAATTTTTATAGACTACATATTAGACACGCTTGATCTTCAGGGTCATCTTCATCCATGTTTTTCAAAACGGTTTGCCATTTTTCTCGGTCAGTCGTTTTGTTTGTGAAAATAATTCCTTTTTCTTTTTCTTTTTGTTCAGCTAATTCAACTACTTGGTCTAGGCTCATACCTTTAACCCAGGTATAACCATTTCCTGATTTTTTTTCAATCTCTTTGGCTTTTTCAAATAAATCAGGATGCCTCCGCTTTAATCCTAACCATTCATCTCTCCTTTGGAAGAAGCAGAAGAAGCACCCTGAACGTGAGCGCCATTCATAATATTTTGGCACTCCAACAGTTTCTTCTAATAACTGGTAAATATCGGCTCTTACTAACTCATCTTCTTTGAATGGAAAAACGGCTTTAATCGTTGGTTTAGAGCTAATGTACCCATCTCGGTGCTCATCGGCTCTGATGCCGATATAACTAATTACCGGATCCTCGCCAACAAACTGCTCGAAAGGTTGTAACTTAAGTTTAACTGTACACCAACGTTGTCGCGGTGATGGCAAGTAATCGTTATTTACTTTTAACCAGTGCTCAAATGGCTTTTCACTGCCTATTCGTACGATTTCTTTGCCTAAATAGGACTCTAAAATTTCCAGGAATTCATGAACTTCGTCTAGTTCAGCACCAGTATCAGAGAAGAAATACTCTATCTTTTCATGTATTTCAGGGTAATTATGTTTGATATGGATAGCGAGAGCCGCACTGTCTTTACCACCAGAAAGTCCTAAAATGTGTCTAGAGTGTGTATCGGCTAATGCCTCTTTTATAGTAAAATCTTTTTTCATGAATACATCCTGTGTTTAGCCTACGTATCTAGCCTATCATCTACCAAGTCGGCTAAAGTAGTTAAAATTAAATTTGGATCTGTATCCTCAAATATTTGCTCAATTTGTTTTTTCAGATCTAATGCTGCATATTTTTGAGACTCAGAAATTGCAATCATTTTATGTTTTTGCGGTTTGCCTTTTCGAATACTCTTTAACATGACGACTTCAAAATCTCCTAAAGCTTGATCTCTTTCTTCCTCAGCAAAGTGTTTAATATCAAGCAACTTTTGTTTAAAGTTTGCAAGCTTATAGTCTGCATGGCTCCGATCTTTATCGTACCATTTACTTGGGTGCTTTGAGGCTAAAAACGTTAATACATTTTCTAACCACTGATAATCTTCACCATCTTTAGTCGTCAAGCGATTAATAAAGGCTTTGGTTCCATCTGTATCTACTGAATAATTTTCGAGACCTAAAAAACTACCTCTAATGCTTTCTCGAATATCAGAGATTTCAGTCAAACTGTCGAAAGAAAATGCTGTGGCGATTAGTCTAAGTTGCTCGTTGAGCATTTCCGTGTAGTGATACTTTAGCTCTCGTAATGTTTCGGTTAACACTTCAGAAAAACTAGATAAAGCTTTTTCATCCCCATTTTCAATTATGTCTTCACTAAAACCTAGTGCTTTGGGCAATTGATTGAATAGAAGCTTATGCGGAGACTTACTTGTTTCAAAAACTTTGGATAACTTTTTGGCTTTTGCGCTCAATGTAGGTGAAGTAGTACGGCGCGTATATTCCTCTAAATCAGCGATAAACTTTGCTAAAGGTCTCGCAATGTCTATGATGGTTCGCTCTTTTAAATCAGCTTTATCGCCAAATAAAGCTGATTTGTAGCTGTTAAACAAACTAGCTTTTAAACCTTCAATTTTAAAACTCTGAACAGAGAATAAATGAGGTACTTTGAAGAAACGCTCTGCGGCTTCTAAAGTTAAAGATGGTTGGAATTTTCCTTCCTCAAACCATGCTAGTTCGTTTTGTTTAACCAAATAGTAAACTAGGTAGACTATTGGTAACACCCCTTCTTTAACGCCATAAGGTGCCGATTTTAACTCTTCTGATATATCAACAAATGAGCGTGCTGAGTCTTCGGCAGAAGTCGCGAACTTATCTAAACGTTTCCAAACAGGCATTAAAGATGATGTCTTATTCGGTTCAGATAGTACCCACTTTCCTTTTATCTGTTTGTGAAGTCCGTGTTCTAAAATGAGTGATAAGTACATTGATTTTTCAGGTGGAAACTTATCACTTGAAAAGCCAAGCATTTCTTCTGATGCGTTATGTATCAGTCTATTAATCAATTGTTTTCTACCAGCCGCCGCTTGGCTAGATGGTTTGTCTTTGTTTATCAATTCGTTGTGAAAACTAGGTGCCTTTTTATAAAGGCTATCCATAACGTCAGATAGTACAGACTGTAATTTCCGGCTAGATTGAACTTCCAGTTTAAGTCCATCAAAGTACCACCCAGCTAATTCAGGCTGCGTAATACATGACTTTGCTAAGTTATGACCTAACTGTGTCGCCGCAGAATAACGTTCAGTGAACTCTTTCTTTGCTACCGGATCTTCTTTTAATGCCTGCGAAGATTCTTCAATTCGTTTCAATGCAAATATCTCAGCAAAAGCACCTTTTAGTTGTGAAGAGTTACGAGCTAAAACAGCTATGTCTTTCTTGCCAACTTGCTTTACCAGTTTCTTGAGAAATAAAGTTTCATCATCTTGACCAAAAGACAAAAAGAAGATGATTTTAGGTGCACTCGTTTCTCGTATGATAGTGCTGTTAAACTGCGAAGCGTCAGTAAACTCTGGAAGATAGTATCTTATAGCTCCATTAGTGATGGTGTATTTCTTGGCTACAATAGGCTCAAGTATTTCAGCTTCATTTAGCTGTTCAGCTAATGAGAAGTTACCTAACATACTTAATTGATTCTGAACTTCGTCCTCTAAATCGAAGTCACTTCCTTGCCATACACGATATTCATCGTTGAAAGCTCTATAAGTTAGTATTGATTTTGAAACCAGCAAAGAAACATCTTTTTTATACTGCGATTCATCAGAATAAATCGTTTTAAGTAAGTTTTCAGATGGCTTAAAATGCCCTTTACTGCCAATGATGTTGAACAAGCCAATTAGCTTAAGCAACTTAATTGCAGAAACTGGTGCATTGTTACCTAGACGCTCTAATGCAGAAATTACTTCAGCCCAACGACGATGGGTCGTATTGTCGGAAATAACAGATGCTTGGTTTGTTATAAAATAGTCAAATACAACATCAGGATCTATAAAGTTTCCTACTTCATCAAGTTGCTTAACAGAATCTTCAAATCCAAATTCTTCTTTACTTCCAAGGAAACTAAATAAAGTTCTTTCATTTTGAGCTAGTTTTTGACATAAATATGGCAACAACAGCGACGTTATAGGGTGAAGAGGATAACAACTATTAAATAGCGCTGATGCATCTTCTAACTGAAGAACACTAGGAAGTGCGTTTTCTGTGTTTAATGCTGATGTAACTTTTTCAACATTAGAGTTAACAAGTTTTGATTCATCATTATCAAAATTGTGAGCGATGGCATTAGCTACGACTTTTAATGTTTGTTCAGCAGATTCTAAAAATGGAACTTCCTCATACCTGCCTTGAACCTTAGCCCATTCATTTTTTAAACTTTCTCCAAGACCTTTCGAGTATTGTTCAAAAGACTGATGCAGCATAACAAATATCAAAAATGTACATTCATTCGCTTCACATGCTTGCTCAGCTAGAGTCTGAAGCGTAAATATGTCGTTTGCGCCATAATGTCTTGCTTCGTACTCTAGAAACTTACCTAGCTCGTCAATTACAAGTAAAATACCTTTGGGTTTGCGAGTTGTGAGCTTGTTAATCTCAGCTTGAGTTTGCGCGAAAAAATCGGATACGTCTTTGCCAGTAAGATTATTAGATATTGCTTCTTCGAGCTCTTTAATAAACTTAGGTTTAGGCCCTTTCCTTGATGCCCAGTAGTTACTTACCGCCTTATGAAGACCCGATAAAATTCGCTTTGATAGAGGTTCTGGAGAACCTGAAATTAGAACCTGAATATATCCATCAGATCCTTCAATATGCTGTTTCAGTGTTTTCCCATGTTCGATGTTATTCGATTCTAAAACTTCGTGTGATAGTTTGAACTCATCAGAATCTGAGTTGCTAAGTAAATGAGAAAGAAAAACACTAAAAGACGACTTTCCTGAACCGTATGGCCCAATCAGGGAATAAGCTCTTGGGGCAAGTTCATTATTTAGTACTTTTGTTATTCTCTCGTATAAATTTTTAGCTCTTGCTGTTGGGATGTATGATGAAATTAGTTTCTCATTATCAGAATCTCGCTCTAAGTTGATAGAACGAGTGTATAAGCTGTTAACGCTAACTTTATTATGAAGGCTCATCTATTTGTCTCCTTCATAGTATGCCCTGAGATAATCGAGACTGTTGAGTTCATTTACTTTATATACTTGGTGCACACCAGCTGTTTCTCGAATTTCAAAATTTCCAGGAATTGACTCAATGGCTTTCTCGATATGTGCTAATGCACTATTTTCAGGCAACCTGAAAATAGCACCAATAGCTGCACTTAACTCTCGACTATAAATTAACTCTTCAACGGATAAACTAGTTGCTGCTTTAAAGTTAAATAGCTCACATAATGCAAAGCCAATAATGTATGGAGAAATGTAATTGTGTTTTATTTGAGAAGAGAATTCTTTGTTTAATTTACTTTGAATTAGGTTCAATTCAACAAGTGGGGAGTCAAGAGTGTCTTCAATCGCATTTTTCTTATCTAACTGAACTTTAGCGTACATGCGAGTTAGAACACTAACGTCGTTTTTTAACGTCGCTGGTGACGTTTTAGAGTCGATATTTTCTTTTGCAAAGTCTGAGATTGCTATCTTTAACTCTTCTTGGGTAAAGCTGGATTTATGATAAAAATTGAAAAACCAAAAAGGAGTCGTTGCAAATTCTGCGTTAGAGGCTATCAACCAATGTATCAGCCAAAGTGTATTCTTGTCTTCTAAATAAGCATCCCAACCTTCATCTTGTTCTGTGCCCATAAGACAAATACCAAGGGTTGTTGGTTTTAGACCTTCCTTAGTAGCTTCAAATAACTTAGTTGCTTGTAGCCAATATTTAATAGAAGACACCATGTTCTTACCAGCACCTAAGGCAACAACTGCTTCGTCTTGACGAAAGAAATCTAGTTCACTTTTCTGCGAGAATTCATTTGCTTTCCAGAAACCTTTAGTAAGCCAACCTAAGCGACAAAAGAAGGTTTCGTGCCTACCGAAGGCTGTTTTATTAGCTATTAACTTCATTGTCTTTAACTTCCTTATTATCGTTAAGTAACTCTTTTGACTGTAGTAAAAACCACTCTTTCAACGTCATACCATTTGACTTTAATTTTGTGTAAATTTCCTGCTTTAACTCAGGCTCTATTTCAATAACAACACGTCCACTCGTACCAATGCTCATGATATTAATCTATGTAATGTAACATAACATAGATAATACTGTTTATAGATCCAGTTTCAAGTGATTATTAGCAATAATAATTTAACTGGCTAAAAAGTAACCCTCATAGTTTTCCCTGCGGATTCTTATGTAAAATCAGAACTAATTCTTTTAAATAGAATGCTCGCAATTACTTGATTAAATGCCGTCACTCGCTTGCCTAGATAGCGGGATCATTGATTGGAAACCCCCACATTTCGGAAATCCGGTAGTTTAATGAATCACATTTCTGTGACTTTGAACTGTGTACAGGGCACTGGGCTAGGAAAACTGTGATAGCGATAAGCACGAATGCGTTGTAGATCGTCATGGTTGGATTCGTAGAACAGTAATCATAGATGCAGGTTATTAATTATCTGATTTTTTCACACCTAAATTTTTCCTCTGCAGTTCCTTATGAGTCGTTTATGAAACATATCGATGACAACGAATTAAACAGACTACGGAAAAATTTGAAAAAGAAAAACCAATCGAATTTACGGGTTGCGCAGCCTCTACAGTTCATTAATACGCTAAGCCAGTAAAACAAGTGCTAAATTTCGCCATAAAGAAGGAATATATCAGATCAAACCCTGCTACTGATGTTGAGAAGCTAGCAAGCGACACAATTAGACTGATTCGACTCGAAAATCACTCACAACCATTTAGTTAGCAAAAGTTAGATTCATTGCAATGATGTTACCCACCTTCTCATAAAACTAAAAAGCTCAGACTTTAAAATCTGAGCTTTTTTATTATCTGCTTTATGACCCGAAGAATTATCGCCGCCATAAGAGACTTATATAACAAGTACTTCTAGCCTAAAACGGCATTTTGAAGCCAGGAGGTAGCGGCATACCGCCAGTTACATCACCCATCTTCTCTTTACTTGTTTCTTGAACACGACGAACCGCATCATTAAATGCCGCTGCAACTAAGTCTTCAACCATGTCTTTGTCGTCGTCCATCAACGACTCATCAATGTCTACGCGGCGAACGTTGTGGTTACACGTCATGGTTACTTTAACCATACCTGCACCGGCTTCACCCGTTACTTCTAGTTTAGCTAGGTCGTCTTGTACTTTTTGCATGCGCTCTTGCATTTGCTGCGCCTGCTTCATGATATTGCCCATTCCACCTTTAAACATAATTTTTGTCTCGCTTCGTTTTGGTGTTAATAATTTTGCTATCGCGCTTTAACCGTATCGGCTAGCACTGACGCATCAAAAGTCGATAGCAATGCTTGAATTGTATCGTCGGTTTTAATTACCGAGTGTGCATGCGCATGGCGCATAGCATGAATCTCTTGTTGCAACGCAAACGGCGTGGTTGAAGGTTCACCTAACGTAATATTTACTTCTACATTCTCACCTAACCCATGGTGAATTGCGTCTACTAATTGCTTTTTTGCACTATCGTTTAATAAATGCGTCTGACTGTGGTCAATTTCAAGGGATACTTGGTTACCATTTCGCGAAAATGCGGCATGTAACACTAATTGCTTAAGAAGCCCTGCCACTGGCATCTGTTCAACCAAGTTGCTCCACTCATCAATTTGACTTGCATGAGTTAGTTTACTTCCGTCATTAAGATAAGCTGTTAAGTTTCCGTCGTAGGTACTGCTTAAGGGTGCATCAAAATCAAGAGGATCTCGTGTGAATGAGCGCTCATCAGCTACTTCAAAATGCTCTGCCACATAATCTTGGGTGTTAACGCCACTGTTGAAAGAATCACTTGAAGAGCTAGTGTTTTCAATGTGCTGTACAGGCTCACCTTCATGGTCAATCGCCCACGGCGGTGCATCTTCTATTGGTGGCGCTGAATTTGCCTGCGAGCCAACATCGTCATTTGAAAAAGGCATATCTTCTTCAAACTCATCCAGTTCAAAGGCACTGGCGCTGCCTACACCTATTGGTGCGGATTGCGTCTCTGAGCTGGGCGATGAGGAAGCATTGTCATTGAATGCATTAACCTGCGAGTCACTATTAACTCCAACGGCTAGCTTATCATCTGATGACGAGCGTGTGTTGAGGCTTTGCTTATCATTGCTTGGAGCCGTTTGACTGGTGTCTAGTTGTGTTTTCTCTGTGACGCTTTCAAGGTCAGAATTCTGGTGTGGCTGTTGACCGTGTTCTTGCGAATGGCTGTTTTCGAGCTCGTTATTGTTAGCACTTGTAGCTTCTAACTGAGCGCTGTCAGCCTGTGCAACATTGGCAGCTTCGGCTTTACTTTTGGTAAAGCGAGCTTGAATATCGCTAGCACTTTCTGATTTCGCATTGGCTGCGCTACCACTTTTTGCGTCAGCATCTTGCGCTTTTCTTTGCTTAAGCTTTTGTCGAAGTGCCAACATGTCGGCCGTTGAGATCAGCTGCTCTTCGGCTGTTAGTGATGGTGCGGCTTCGCCTTCATTGTGCACATTGTTTTCGCTGTGCACGCTAGCTATGTGCTCGCTGCCTACTTGGCTATTTTCGCTGTCGTGACCAATAGCTTCGATGCCATTCTGATGGTGGCCTACGTCGAAATACCCGTCTTCGTCAGATGGCGGTGGCATATCGTCCATATAAGCATCTAACGGTGGTTCGTCACTTTGTAGAGCATTGTGGTGCTGTGGTTGTTCTTGTTTGAACGTTGTCGGCGTTCCGGGTGGCTCAGGTGGCTCAGCCAATTCAGTCTTGCGCGCTGTTTCGCTTTGTAAAGATACATCTTGAGTATCTAGCTCAACAGCGGGCGCAGGTTCAGGCCCTTGTTCAGACCCTTGTTCAGGAGCCATGGACGAAGTCGAATTTTGCGTAGTGGTATCAGAAGCAGTGTCACCAACATGTTGCACGTTTCTGCTATCAACAGAGCTATTGGTATCTACGCTCGGTGCCGTACTTGAAGGAACTTGCTCTTCAATAGGCTCAGCAGGTATTTCAGAAGGTGCTTGCTCCTGCTTTGATGTTGCAGAAGTTTCGCTTAACGGCGCTTCCTCCTGCTTACTAACGTTTCCCGGGCCACCACTGGAAGAAGCATGTTCTATAGGTAAACTATGCTCACTCCTCCCGTTCTCAATTTCACTTGAAGTGTTTTGAATTGGTGTACTTGGCGCGAACGACATCATACGCATTAATGTCATTTCAAAGGCGCTTTTTCCATCGGCGGCGAAAGGCAGATCTTTTCTACCTTGCAGAGCAATTTGATAAAGCAACTGCACTTGTTCCGCTGGAATGGTTTTGGCTAGCTGATATATCGCTTTCGCTGAGGTAGTTTCTAGCTTACAAGCTTCTGGCACCCACTGTGTCAACGCGATTTGGTGAAGCAAACTGGCCAGTTCACCATGCACGTTGTCATAGTCAGGCGCTTGCTCTGCGATATCGTTAACCAGCTGCAGTACATCAGCAGGGCTTTTACTTACTACCGCATGCACCACCTTCAGAAGCTGATTTTTGTCCATCAACCCCAACATATCGGTTACTACCGACGCCAGCACTTGATTTCCACCCTGTGCAATCGCTTGGTCAGTTAAACTAAGCGCATCACGCATACTGCCTTGGGCAGCTCTGGCCAAAAGCGCAAGCGCTTGTGGTTCAAAAGGTAGCTGTTCATGCTCTAAAATATGTTGTAGCTGACCAACAATTTGCTCTCGCGACATGGCTTTAAGATTAAACTGCAAGCAGCGAGATAAAATAGTAATAGGAAGTTTTTGCGGATCGGTGGTCGCTAGCAAGAACTTAACATGAGGAGGTGGCTCTTCTAACGTCTTCAACAGTGCGTTAAAGCTGTGTTTAGAAAGCATGTGCACCTCATCGATAAGGTACACTTTGTAACGTCCGCGAGTAGGCTTGTATTGCACATTATCAAGAAGTTCACGAGTATCCTCGACTTTGGTTCTTGATGCTGCGTCAATTTCCAGCAAATCAACGTAATTGCCCTGCTCTATTTCTTTACAGGTATTACATTGACCGCAAGGGTTGGCCCCTTGCCCTTCTTCGCAGTTAAGGCTTTTTGAGAATATACGAGCAATGGTAGTTTTGCCCACACCACGCGTACCTGTAAAAAGATAAGCATGGTGCAAACGATCGTTATCTAAAGCATTTGAAATGGCAGACACGACGTGTTCTTGACCTACAAGCTCACTAAACTTGCCCGGTCGCCACTTCCTTGCTAGTACCTGATAACTCATTATTACGTATTTCGCCTTATTGCTAGTTATGCTTTACAGACGATTATTCGCCTTCAAACTCACAAATTGAATAGCTTTCGATATCAAGCTTACTCAATTTTTGCTCGCCACCTAGATCAGGTAGGTTGATAACGAACCCTGCGTGATTAACTTCACCGCCTAATGAACGGATGAGCTTTGCCGAAGCAGCAATTGTTCCGCCTGTTGCAAGCAAATCATCAATAAGAAGCACTTTATCGCCTGGTTCAATGGCGTCTTTATGGATTTCCAATGTATCCATGCCATATTCCAGTTCGTAGCTTTCGCTTACCACTTCACGAGGAAGTTTATTAGGTTTTCTCACTGGTACAAAACCAATGCCCATTTCGATGGCCAAAGGCGCACCAAAAAGGAAACCGCGAGCTTCAGTACCTGCAATCTTTGTAAATCCCATACCTTGGTATTTTTCTACAAGTAATGAGATACAGCTACTGAATGCTTTGTGGTCTTCTAGAACGCTGGTTACATCTCTAAATAAAATACCTGGCTTTGGATAGTCAGGTACGGTTTTTACTACTGATTTAATATATTCTGCAGTCACAATTATGCCTTGAATGTCTGCGTTATAACCAGAAGGTAAACCAGCCGGCGATGATATGCATCAACGGGAACGCGATTAGAGTAACTAGCGAAGCTAGAAAGTACCACTTGTTGTAGACTTCTTTGAAATCTGAATTGTCAGCCATTTGCACTACCTAAACAATTTTGTGAACAAAAAAATGGTGCTAAATGTTAATCGAAAGCAAGCGCGATTGACAGCGCTAATATGATTGATCGCTCACTTTCAATACAGATCCTGGCGAAAGTTTAATATAAAGCCGGTAAATGTTGGTAAATCACTACGTGACGGGAAGGAGTATTCCCTTTTTCAGCATATCTGTAAGAGTTTGGTTCATGCCATTTATCAGCACATTTGAAGGTATTTGCGGCAGTTGCTGAGTTAATGACTCAGCCAATTGACCAATTTCCATTCCTTTATCGGTTTGTTCTAACGTATTAACCATGGTTGCCGTGACGGGATTTACGTGTGCAAACTGCACGTTAAAATTCTGGTCTCTGTAAACAATATAAAACTGCTGCTCTTGCGCGGGTTGTTCTGGAATATGATCATCACCAATCAGGTGAACTTCGTATTGATATGCAGCCAGTGAAGCATAAGGCGATACCCTTACCGCTTGTACCATTTCGTCACTATTATAAAATTTTACGTACTCTTCATTCTTTCTTATGCTGACATCAAGCTCTAGCCATTCATAATGAGCGAGTTGTGCAGCAAAATCAGGTAAAGCAATGTCAAAAGAAGGTTCAGTTGAAAGGTACTCAACAAACTCTTTACTGATCTCCGCAAAGTAGGGTGAACGGCATTCGTGCTCAATAAAAAACTGACGCACAAGACTCTCCCACCCTTTCTCACCGAACTGTTTAAGTACGATAGACTTCAGCACTGGAAATCCAGTGCTAATAAAGTTATCTATATTATTGAAAAACAGAGACTGATAGATTTCCATCCTGCGAGTATTATCCGCATTCGTGTCGCTGAAAGTGGAAGGATTTTTTATCGCGCTTACGAATGCATCTTGTGTGGTTCGAAATGATTGAGTCACGCTACACTTCCTTTAACGTCCTCTAAACGCGCTGCTTCGCATGTCGATTGAATATGCTTAATCTTTTCTACTTCGGCTAACAACTCACTTAACGGTGGAATGTTGAAATCACGCTCTAGTAGGGTGGGAAAAACGCCATGGGTAAGATATGCGTGCTCTAAAAGCTGCCACACAGGTTCAATAACATCAGCACCGTGAGTATCAACTTTCAGGTCTTCTGCTTCATCGTAATGGCCAGCAATGTGCCCATAAACAATTTTTTCCGAAGGAAGGCCGCTTATGAACTCTTTTGCATTATATTTATGGTTAATACTGTTCACATAAACATTGTTAACGTCTAGCAGCATTTTACAGCCAGACTCTTTTAACACACTGTTAGTAAACTCAAGTTCATCCATCTCCTGACCGGGTGCAATGTAATAAGATACATTTTCCAAAACAAGCGGTCTTTCTATGATGTCTTGTACTTGAGTAATTCGTGACACGACATGGCTAATTGCTTCTTCAGTAAATGGAATGGGCATAAGGTCGTACATATGACCGTTGCCTGAACAAAAGCTTAAGTGTTCGCTATATAGGTCAATACTGTTCGTGTCTAAGAACCGCTTAACCGTTTTAACGAACTCAATATCTAGTTTATCGCTGCTCCCAATAGAAAGGGAAAGACCATGGGTAGTAAAGGGAGACTGCGAAGACGCTTGCTGAAATTGTTGTTGATACTTTCCACCCAGAGGGATCCAGTTTTCAGGTGCAACTTCCCAAAAGTCGACTGCTGCTGGCAATGTGGGTAAAAGCTCATTAAGCATTTCCCGTCTAAACCCTAAACCTGCACCCTTTATATTTTTCATATCTTCCCCTCTCATCACATGGGACGGCTAAATGTAATGTAAGTCTCTATACAAAAATGGCCATCAAAAGACGGCCATTTGCGCTTGAAGTGTTATGTGTAGCGTTTACTCTATGAAATAAAAACTACACAACATCATCTTCTTGGCTTTTACATGCTACCGCATTTGCCTTCGCCACACTTGCCTTCTTTAGCTTTTTTGTCGCCGCCACATTTGCCCTCGCCGCACTTGCCTTCTTTGTCAGCTTTCTTGTCGCCGCCGCATTTACCTTCGCCGCACTTGCCTTCTTTTTCAGCTTTTTTGTCGCCGCCACATTTACCTTCGCCGCACTTGCCTTCTTTCTCGGCTTTATCGCCGCCGCATTTGCCTTCGCCGCACTTACCTTCTGCTGCAAATTGGCTATAACCAGACTCTAATGCTTGCATACCGAATGGGTTTACTTCTGCCACTGCAACTGTTGACGCCAAAGAGCCAATTACAACTGCACCTAATGCTGTCGCTACTGATGATTTTTTGATTTGTTTCATTGATATACCCTCAATAATATTAGTCGTGTATGACGCACAGTAAGCACGCGTATTAAAGAAGACCCTGATAGTTAAAGGGATATTTCATAAAAATTAATTTTTTTACAAAAAAATTTTATCACATTGATAATTCAGGACTTTATTGTGGCAGTAATGCGTCTATTAATGTGACACTAACACTAATCACATTAACTAGGATTATAGACGTTGAGAGAAATACTAGATAGCAAACAGATAAGCAAACACGCAAAGTTTCGATAAACAGTAGACGCTGGGCGTTGTATAACTTTACTTATTGTCTTCGAACAAATGTATTAGTATTTTTTCGCTTAATCCGCCCGAAAAGCGCCAGAGAGGTTGTGTTGGTTAGTACTTCTAAAGAATTCTAGTATTGTCGAATTATCTACATTGTCTGTGGCTTTTTCTAATTGTCTTACTAAATCATCTTTATATTTGCCAGTATTTGATATTGCAAAGTAGGATTGGACTGAGAGCTGCTCTGACATCTCGATATTTGGTAAGGCACCACGTTGTTTGTTGATGTAGTGAAGATATGGCTGCTTATAACTGATTAAATGTGACGTTCTTCCTATATCAAACAAATGAATTGCATCAGTGCTTGTTGCCATGTCAAAAAAAGTAAAACCCTGAGTTTGAAGCGTTTGTCGAATGCCTAGGTAATCATATCCGCGAATTGCAGATATTGATTTATCGTCGCCTACCATCTTGTTACGTAACAGTACGATAGACAAATTCACAAAAGGAGTTTTTAAAAATGTGGCATTTTGATCGAGTGCAGAAGTACCTTGTACATTAATTGTTAAATCAACTTTTCCCGTCTTCACTCGCTCAAATAAACGAGCAGGAGGCATACACTCCACGTTAACGTTGAATTGTAGCTGGCTCAAAATAGCTATAGATGCATCAACGGCCTCCCCATAGCATTTCACATTATCAGAGCCTTTAATAACAAGAGGAGGAAATTCTACTACTCCCAAAGTAATAGACTTCTTTTTCAGAGGTTGCTCTTGAGGTTGAACACAAAATGTCAACAACGCGAAAATTAAACAACAACTATTAACTAGAATTCGTTTCACAACTCGACCGCTACAACTACAACTAACGCTATTTATATAGGATTTTACGAATAAATAACAGATGGAAACACCCATTTTTTAAATTTTACAAATAATGGGGTCAGAGTCTGAGGGATCCCCACGAATTTAATTTCATACGATTCCAGCCCAGGCCTTGTCGGTAATGGAGCTGTACCATTTGAGT
>NZ_JBHZRZ010000007.1:0-199145 GCF_043642145.1 Alteromonas gracilis | reverse complement strand
CCGCATGAATCGCTTTCATGTAAAGCGCGTGGCCTAGGATGAAATCAACATTGTGCTCTTCACAAAAGTCAGACACCCAATACCAGCAATGCATGCATTCTACTCCAACAACAATATTGCCCAAATATGGCTTTAGAAGCGCTAACAGTTTATCGGGTGAATCATCGATTTTTTCGTGAACGAGAATGTTGTTTTCATTATCAATAATGCAGATATAAAGCAGCCTTGTGTGAAGATCGATTCCACAATAGTACGGATGTGTATTAGTATAAAAGTTCATTGAGTTTTCTCCCTTGGTTTGGTCGCCTATTAGGATAAACTCAGTTTATGCTGATAGGGAGGAGGCTCAATGATTATCAAACCACTCAAGGCGCTCGCGCTGCTCGCTGGGACGCTAACACATGGGCTGCGTCACTTCGCTCCAATTTTAGCCTACGTGTTATTGCCCCTAAGTTGGGCGTTAGTAGCCACGGCGTAGTAATGCACAACATCCTGTACATGTGCTCATTTCCGATCTAAACTTGTCTCATATAATGTACAAGTGGGGTGCAAAATGAGAATTGTCTCTTTTACCGAAGCACGAAATGGTCTAAAAGCCGTTTTGGACAATGTAATCAACGATGCAGATACAACAGTAATCACTCGTCGTGACTCTGAAGATGCTGTTGTAATGTCATTAAATTATTACAACAGTCTTATGGAAACCGTTCATCTACTTCGTTCTCCAGCGAACGCTGAACACTTAAATCGTTCAATAGCACAGTTTAAAGCGGCAAAAACGACCCAGCGAGAACTTATTGATGAGTAACAGGTTGTTATCATGGACTGATGAAGCTTGGAATAGTTACGTTTATTGGCAGACTCAAGACAAGAAAACTTTGAAACGTATCAATAAGTTAATTTCAGATGTTAAGCGTTCTCCATTTGATGGAATTGGAAAACCGGAACCTCTTAAAGAAAATCTTTCAGGTTTCTGGTCCCGCAGAATAGATGACACCAACCGTTTGGTATATGCCGTGGATGATACCGCAATTACGGTTATCTCGTGCCGTTACCATTACTAGTAGGTGGCAGCTAACAATCAAATTAAGTCGCTCGCGGGCTCGCTGGAGAGCTAACACATGGGCTGCGTCACTTCGTTCCTAATTTTAGCCCATGTGTTATCGCCCCTTAGTGGGGTGTTATGTACCTAAGGATGGACATGCTCAAACTGTTAAACCCAAATATTGAATCTGAGTTAAAAGCATACTGTCAAAAATGGCTTTATTACCTGTCTATGAATGATTTTGAGCAAGCTCATAATTAGGTAACCGTCCCTAACAATTACGGTGCTCGCTGGGGTAAAAAGGAAATAAGAAATGTCGTTTTTGACTATTATGATAGCGAAGCAAAATTTAAAATCGAGAATACCGACATAGCTTTTTGCAACCCAGAATTCATGGAATGTGATGACGGTAGTTACCTTTTTGATTTTAATTTTCCCGTTAATGGTGAAATCACTGACTTAACCGTTAAGTTCGAGTTTTCTCGAGTCAATAGCAATGAGTTTAGTGCCACCATAAATGACATTCACGTTATGTAGTAAAAGGCACATAACAAACAACTGTAGTCGTTCGCTAGCGCTCACTGGGACAATAACACGTAGGCTCAGTCGCTTCGCTACCATTTTAGCCTACGTGTTATTGCCCCTAAGTTGGGCGTTATATGCCTATGGAGGCTCTACAAAATCATATGGAAATCCGCAATATTTCCTGGGAGCAAACAATCCCGCTTCGACAAAGTGTTCTTTGGCCAAACAAGCCACCTGAATTTTGTCATGTAGATGGTGACACTGACGCAATACATTTTGGTGCTTTTACCAATGGTCAGTTGGTTTGTGTTGCTTCTGTATATATAAAATCAGATAAGGCGCGTCTTCGTAAATTTGCAACTAAAACTGATTATCAAGGCCAAGGTATTGGCTCTCAAATGCTAAAGTTTATTATTCACTCGCTCAAGAATACAGTTGTAAAACTTTTTTGGTGCGATGCTAGAGAGTCAGCTTTGAGTTTCTATCAGCGTTTCGGAATGCAGCCATACGGAGAGCGCTTCTATAAGGCAAATGTTTCTTATTTTAAAATGGAAGTTAAATTATAGTAAGTTTAAAACGGCATATAACAAGCATTTAAAGTGGGACTGCTAACAGTTTGCTCGGTTTCGCTTCGCTACACATTTTAGCAGACTATTATCAGCCCCTTAAATGGGCGTTAGGTTTAGGACTTACCCAAACTTAGTGGACATCTCCTTTAGTTAGATAAGAGGTGACTTATGGCTAATAAAAAGAAGGTTCATGCTTACACTGAAGAGTTTCGTAAAGAGGCTGTTCGTCGAGCAGATCAAGAAGGAAACTCAAATCAATCCGTAGCCGCAGAGCTGGGTATTTCTGCGCAACAAATCTTGCAAGTGTCGCATTGCACGAGAAGCTGGGCATGAAAAAAGTTGCTCACTTTAGCAACGTCGGTTTTAAGTTTGGTAAGTGGTTGGACGCCGGGTATTGGCAGTTGAAACTACGCACCTAAAAACCCAATCCCCCCTCTCACTTCGTTCGCTGGGACGCATACACTGAGCCGCTTCGCGATTATAGCCTCGTGCCTGCGCCCCAAAGCTCAAAGTTAGTTCTCAATTAGGAATAAAGCATGGATAGTTTGTTTCAGTACTCAGGAATAATTGCTTCAATCTGGATAGTCGTAGGCATCTATGTTGCCTCGCTCTTCTATCCAAATTTCAGTCATTCTAAGCAATTTTGCAGTGAGCTAGGCGCTTTCGGTAGCCCAACGCAAAAACTTTCACCTCTCGTCAATAACTATCCTCTCGGTGCTCTGTTTGTCTTCTTTGGCTACCACTTGATTTCTAACTTTTCAGATCATTTGCCAACGGTCATTATCGGCATAATGGTAATAATTCATGGGCTATGTACATGGGTCTGCGGCTACTTTCCTATGGACGCCGATCCATATACAAAAGAACCGACGCGCAGCTGTTTAATACATTCATGGTCAGGAATGCTTATGCTTCTTTCATTCATCATTGCACCGACCATCGTTATTTTTTCTAGTTACTATTCATTACCAATCAGGCTTGTCTCGCTAATTTGCATTATTGGTTGTTCCTATTTTGCCTATCGTCTTAATGTAGCATTTAAAGCCAAAACCGTTCCGGGCATTCATCAACGTCTAAGCTATGGTTTTCAAATTTTGTGGTTGTTTGTTTATTCTTTTTTCGTGGTAGCGTGAGAACTCACAAACAACTGTAGCCGCTCGCCGGCTCTCTGGGGCAATAAAACGTGGGCTCTAAAGCAAGCTGGGAAGAAATTGGTAAATAGGTAAACAACACAACGGGGTAAGCTTTATTCGTTGTACGCAGCTATGGTAGCTTTGTTTTCTTTTTTCAATTTCTGCGCTTCACCACTTTTTAGCTCGTCTCTAAGTGCTTGCTCTAAGGTCAAAGACAGGTTAACTTTTAAATTTCGAGCTTTTTGCAATAAGTCGCTGATTAAACATAAATTTGTCGTTTTTTAAAGGCATGGACGTTACATAAGTCTTGCATTTGATCACTTCAACTAATTTCGCCACTAAGCATACGCATACAGATTCTCACCGCATGGTTGGAATACATGACAAACGCATTAACACTTGCTGCTCTAGCTAGAAACAAAAACAGGTAGGCTCCTTCGTCGCTAGTGTTAGCGCTGCTTGGCAAGGCGTTAACTATCTCTGTAAACTAAGAATATAAGTTTTTATGAAGAAATTATTTTTTACTGCTGTTCTAGGCATTGCAATTACAACAGCACCTGCATGGGCCACATCCAAATCAAATCTGATGACCAATGAAGCGATTGGTCATCAGGCATCAACCCATTTCCCTAAAAATGGCGCTGAGTACTGGGTAATGCGAACTAAGGCCGTCAACTTTGCAAAACAAGGCGAGTGGGACAAAGCGATTCCTCTGTTTGAAAATCTGACTGAGCAGTACCAAGACGATGGAGATACGTGGTTTTTATTAGGACATGGGTACCTTCAAACTGAGCAATATCAAAAGGCGATTCCTGCACTTAAAAGAACACTTCAGATTGGCACAATCATGTCAGGGGTAAAGTCAGCTTCATCTCCATCAAACGATATAATGATTAAAATTGCTCAATGCTATTCTGCTATTGGTAGTGAGACTGAAGCGCTAGCCTGGATTCAAAAAGCAATTGAATTCAGATGGGACGACAGAAAATCACTTATTAACAGCGCCAAGTTTGAAAATGTATCTGATACCGATCAGTATCAGAAGCTTTCAGGAGAGTTTCTCGAGCCAGAATTATCAAGAAATGATGCTTGGACTTACGACTTGTATTTCTTACTTAGCGAAATTAAACGTCTTCATGTCGACCCTTTCCATAAAATCTCTGAGGAAGAACTCGAGCTAAAAACAAAAGCAATCGCCGAAAATATTCCGAACTTAGATGATCAGCAAATTGTATTTCAGTTTATGGAGTTGCTGGCTACTGTAGGTAATGGACACAACTTTATTGTGCCTACGCACTCCTTAAAAGGCGCTTTTACTCGCCTTCCTGTTCAGTTCTATTGGTTTAATGATGGGATATACATTGTTAAGGCTGACTCTGAATACAAGAATTTAATTGGTCGTAAAGTTGTTTCAGTGGGAAATAAACCTGTTGAGCATGTAATGGAAAAAATCGAAGGTATTAACGCCAGAGATAATGAAATGCAGCAGCATTGGCTGGGGCCCTATTATCTGGCTCTACCCGAAGTGCTTGAGGGTTTGGGGATAGTTAATGACGCTAAAAATGTTGCTTTCACTTTGACTGATAAAAATGGAAAGAGTGATGAAGTAACGTTAACTGGAGCGCCCTTTAATTTCAGCGGTTTCCCTACACTGCCAGGGCTTGAAAGTGCCGATAGTCCAGAGTATTTGACAAGAAAAAATGACAATTACTGGTATTTGGAAAACAAACAAAGTAACTATTTTTACATACAGTTCAATGCGGTTGCACAGAGTAAATCACAATCTCTTGCTCAGTTTAGTAATGAAGTGCGCCAAAAGCTTAAGCAAAACAACATAGGCAATGTAGTACTTGACCTGCGACATAACAGTGGTGGAAACGGGTCAATTGTACCTCCACTCACAAGAGCTTTAATTCACTTTGTAGAGCAAGATGCAGGTAATAAATTATTTGTTATAGTTGGCCGTAATACGTTCTCAGCAGCGCACTTGTTGCTTGCCGATCTCAATCGCCTGACAGATGCGATCATAGTTGGCGAGCCTAGTGGAAGCAGACCTAATCATCTTGGTGAGGCTGGTTGGTTCAAGCTTCCATATAGTGGGGTTTGGGGAATAATATCTTCTCAGTATCACCAGGCTTCGAAAGCTGAAGACCACCGTATCTGGATTGCTCCGCATTTACCTGTAACGCTCTCATCCGAGAGCTACTTTTCTGGTGAGGATTCTGCCATGGAACAGATACTGGATGTTATTAAACAGCAATAGTTGTAATTTGAAGGAAACAAAGCGTCGCACCGCTTAACTCGGAGAACGCGACGCTAGGCAGTATCAAGACAGACCGGACGAAAGGTAAGCTATTAACTTTTCTGAACTTAGTATTGAAACAGCGGCAGCGGCGGCTGTACCAACTACTATTGCTTTGCTAAGCATTGGGTTAATAGGAGTTGGTTTTTCTAGGAAAAAGAAAGCTTCTTATTCGAAAAGCCAAAACGTAAAATTAGCCTTTGTGTGAACTGAGGCTTATTTATACCTGACAAAAAACGCTAGCGGGCTTTCGGCCGCTGAGCCATAACGACAAGTTTGCATTTGGCTAACACTTATTAAGGAAGTCATTGTGTCTATATGGCTTCAACATTAGAGGGAACTATCGATGGTTAGTGTTGAGGAACACTATGAACATTTATTATCTGACGTGTATACATGGTTAATGGGCGGATTCGCTGCAGCTAGAGAAAAGAATTTGGAATTTTTCCACACCAAAAGTATTAAACCGTCATCTTCAAAAATCGCAGTTGATTTGGGTGCAGGCTCTGGGTTTCAATCGATTCCGCTGGCAGAACTAGGCTTTTCCGTTTTATCTGTGGATCTCAGTCAAAAGCTACTGTCTGAATTAAATACAAACACCAAGCAACTACCCATTACCACGGTTAATGACGATATTTGAAACTTTCCACAATATCTAAATAGCAGCTGTGAGCTGGTTGTATGTATGACAGATACAATTACGCACTTAAAATCTAAAGAAGATGCATCGACAATATTTCGTAAAGCGTTTGATTCACTAGAAAGTAATGGGAAATTTATTCTAACCTTCCGCGACTTATCAAAAGAGCTGCTAGATACAGACAGGTTTATTCCAGTAAAGAGTGACGACAATAAGGTTTTCACTTGTTTCTTGGAATACGAGCCAGAAACAGTAAAAATTCACGATATTGTCTATATAAAAGGAACCGACGGGTGGAAATTAAATACAAGCTGTTATCGAAAAATACGACTTTCTGCACAGTGGGTTGAAACTCAACTTTTAAACATTGGCTTTACAATTAGAGAGTTAGAGTATATTGATGGTTTTATTTCAATTATTGCGGTAAGAGCCACATAAAAAATCATTTCACTCGTTGCGTTTGCTCTGGCTTTTAGCCAAATTTCTAGTGCCGCTTCGCTTAAAGTTATGCCCTAAGGGAAAATTATGGAAGATTATTTAATATTTTTATTGCTCGCCTCAATTACCGTGTTAAGCCCAGGCCCTGGGGTTATTTTAACGTTAACCAACACCATTCGTTATGGTTTTAAAGGTGCTATCGGTGGAATAATTGGTGTCGCGTCAGGAACGTTTATCGTTGCTGGCGTTTCGGCAACAAGTTTAGGTGTTTTGCTCTCGACTTCGGCTGTTCTATTTACCGCATTGAAGTACGTTGGTGCAACTTATTTAATTTATCTTGGCATCAAATTATGGCGTTCACCAGCCATAAACATTCAGCTAAACAACAAGTCCGTTAAAAATATCAAAAAACAGTTTTTGGAAGGTTTTATCCTTCAGCTTACTAATCCAAAGCCCATTTTCTTCTTCATATCTGTTTTTCCTCAGTTCATAAATGTGCAAGCCGACTATTTAGCTCAGTTTTCCCTTCTTGTTGCTACCTTTAGCTCAATAATCATTGTCGTTCATATTTGCTACTCTCTGGTGGCCAGCACAGTTCGCACGTACTTGACCTCTGATAAAGGTGGCTTGTTGGTAAATAAGCTAGGCGGCTTTACATTCATGTGTTTCGGAGCGGGCTTGGCAACAGCAAGCAAGTAAAAGTACAACATGGTGCAATAAACGCATGCAGCGCTGGCTACAGACGTCATGCGCCTTTAAATAGGAAATATTTTGAAAAAGTATATGGTTGTAGAAAAATTCAAAGAAGGCTTAATGGATGAAAACTATCGCGTTTACAACGAAAAAGGTAGGCAGTTTCCAGAAGGTCTCTATTACTTAAATTCGTGGGTAAACAAAGAAAAAAACATTTGCTTTCAGCTTATGGAATCTAACGAAGAATCATTATTTTACGAGTGGTTCAAAAAATGGGAAACGTATGTTGATTTCGAGCTTATCCCTCTCGATTAAGTGAATTACGTTCTTGGAATAACAAGGAGGTATCGTGGGAATATCTATATTTGGTTTTTTGATACTAATTGGCCTTTGGGCGGCCCCATTCATGTTGATTGCTATGTCAAAAAAGACGAGAGGCCGAGAAAAGGTAGCGTGGATACTAGCCGTTTTCTTTATGTCTTGGTTTGCGTGGATTTTTTACTTACTTTTAGCCCCATTGAAACAGCAACCCAATGCGTAAAGTCTATAGCATTGTATAAAGTAGAGCTCTCGTGCTGCTCGTTAATGCTCTATAAAAAACACGGTTAAGAGGTACACCTATGAATTTTACGGAAGAATACACATTAGGCTGGGGAACATTAGCGTTAATCAATAGCGCGCTTGCCAACATAGATAATCGAGCCCTTTGGCTTACCTGATAGGGTCTTTGCTTTTCGGGCCTGTTCTTACAATCGCGCTCTCGGTTACAAAGTACGAACCAGAAAAAGGAACTGAGTTTATAGACCTTATTCATGGCCGTAGCAAAAAGCCCTCCCCTGTCACGAAGCTTCCAAACTGGTTTGTAGCAATCATCTTCTTTGGTTTCTTAGCTTTTTTTGCCGCGGCGATAGTAGGTTAAACAGTATAGCAGTGCTTTTTTCGCTCACTAAAACAGTTTATGGAGACGCCAAATTCACACCAAATTTGGCTCTTTCAAACGCTCAAGTTTTAGCGTTTCTCCGTCTTTGGGAATTAAAAAGCGTTCAGTTAAATCATGCTCATTTAACATCGCAGCTAAATCTTTCCGCGTTATTCGACAATGATCTAATGCGTCCATGTGGTTGGCAATAATAGTTCCTGTGCTCAATGAAGCTAACTCAATGATTTCCTTTTCACTTAATAAAAGAGGGGCGCCAATATCGAACTGCGCTTTGCCAGTTGGGGCTACTATATAATCAGGCTGGTTTTCACAAACAAATTCTCGTATTTCATTTGTAAGAATGGTGTCACCCATAAGGTAGAGGCTGGGTTCATTTTCTAGCGCTATGAAATAACCCACGCCATGCTCCATAAAGGGAGTTAACCAGCCTGTTGTGTGCCTTGCTGGAATTTGTCGAATCTTTCCACTAAGAAAAGGGCTAACTTTATCTTTAAGCACATCGGTAACAATACCTTTCTTACTTAAGTAGTTTAAATCGTGATGAGTACAAAACGTGGTAACTTTATTCTCTCGCAACCAGCGCACGCCAGCTCTATCTAGGTGATCGAAGTGCCCTTTTTGACAATGGGTAATAAGTGCATAGTCAATTTTATGTTTTATATGATGAAACGTATCTGGAAGCTCTACTAATGGGTTTCGTTGATTGCTTTTGAAATAACGCAGTTTGGGTAGCGAAGATTTATTAGCAAGCATCGGGTCAACTAAAATTCTTGTGTTATTCACTTCGATAACTAGGGTTGCATTTCTGATTTGCGTAACGTTCATAGTGTCTCCTTATTAACAACAACTATGGTAGAGTATTGAGTTACTCCACAGTCAATGGGCGTTGAATGAAAATTTTAGAGTTTGAAAAAAAGGTAGGGCTTTCTCGAGATACTTTAAGGTATTACGAAAAAATTGGACTATTGACTCGACCTGAACGTGCGAGTAACGGCTACAGAAATTATGGCCAAACTCAAATTAACGAGCTGTTATTCATTGAACGAGGAAAGGCCATTGGCTTCACCTTATCTGAAATAAGAAGTGGTTATGAAGCGTATAAAAAGCGAGGTGAGTTATGCCCTCAATTTCGCAAACAGTTGCTGAGTAAAAAGGCCATGCTAACCAAGCGCATATCGGAAGACCAAAGCGCTATTGATGAAATTGACAAAATGTTGAAGTAGCCCAGACAAACACCAACGCACAATCCCCCCTAATCAACGAAGGCATTAGCGCTTTAACGGGGATATCACCGAAAAGTAACGGTAAGGCCGGCTAGCGCTGATAGTGTTGATTAAGCCTATACCGATAAGGTTACCTATCATTCTAGTTGCTTTTTCAGGGTTGATTTTGCTCTACGACAAGGTATAACAGCGACTCGTATTTTGCGTAAGCTTGATGTAAGAATACCGTGCGGGTTAATTTGCATCGCCTTACATTAGCCCTAGTATTATTACCTGAAATGCTAGCGTCGCCTCTACAGAAACCAAATGCTGAGCATATAATCATTATTAAAAAGGACGTAAATGATTTATATAATTTCAACCGTTGTTTTAAGCTTTCTTGGCGCTTTTACCTTCGTTCCAAAGTTCAGGGAGTTTTTTGAGCGTTATGCCATAGGCGTGAATTTTTTTCTTACTTTGGTGGCTACCTTAGTTGGCGTTTTGTTAGCGATAAGCATTACCAACTACGAATCGCAGCAACAAGAAAAGCAGGACGTGATTAAGCTTTTAAAGTCAGCTATTACATCTGTTGAATCATGTTACGAATATAGTGAAGAACTAATTAAATATTACGATAACTTGCCTGAAGGTGACGAACTTAAACCTGATTTCTACTTAAAGAATCCACCACCCTACCCAGATTATCTAGACACTTTTTTAACGCAAAATATTGTTAGTAAGAACATATCTGGAAGTTCATTAAACGGCCTTACTGAATACTCGATAAACCTTAAAAGAAGCCAAAACATAGAGGCATCTTTGTATTTAACTGTGTTAAGCCATACTAAAGCGCTTTTGGAGCTAGAGGTTGCTTACCAAAACGGCCAAATCGATAACACGAAACTGAACAATGAGTTAGCCTCTTTGAGAACAACCTTAGCGACTGAACGTGACAACGCCAATTTGTAGTTTTTTGCGCATCGCTCGAAGTCTACGCTGTGCAAATTACGTTTGGTAACACTTATAGATGAACACCTTGTGTACTGATTTACAAATTAGCGGTATACTCGGATGTATATCTTTATACCGCGATGGATGATAAAGGCTTAAAAGGATTTTCTTATGCGCCAACCTTTCTTTTCAGCGCTTACTTTTTTATTCGCTATTTATTGCAGCCCAACTTACGCTGATTTGTCGTTAACCTTAAACGAAGAGGAAATGGCAAAAGCTAACGCAATGTATCAACAGTATTGCTCGCTTTGCCATGGTAAAGATCGCGCTGGTTACAAAGCAGATAACGCACCATCATTGAAATCTCACTCAATGCTGAGTACTGCCTACCCACAATTACTCTTCGATTCTATTGCTTGGGGAAGAGTTAATTCTGCAATGGACGGCTATTCAAGAGACATGGGTGGCCCCTTTTCAGACTCAGATATCATTTTATTAATTAGATGGCTTGCCCAAAAAGAGTCGATTACTCCAGTTGAACTTACTCAAACGTCTATTTCTGGTGACGCCTTAAAAGGAAAAGCCCTATACGCTTCGAATTGTGCCAGCTGCCACGGCGATAAAGGCCAAGGAGTAACAGCCCCCGCTATTGCCGATCAGCTGTTTCTTTCAAGTGCCACCGATAGCTATATCAAACACGCTATCGTGAACGGCCGTGACGATACCCCTATGCAAAGTTTTAAAAACCAGCTAGAAGATGACGAAATAAACGACTTGGTTGCCTACTTAAGAAGCCAAGCTTCAGGGTGGAAAAAGAAGCCGATTGAACTTGCTCAGTGGCCTAGTGCTGATGAATATGTATTGAACCCTAAGGGACAAGACCCAACGTTTAACTTACGGGAAGGACGATACGTTCCGGCTCATGAAGTTGTGCGCGCTTTAGAAGATAAGAAAAAATTCATTGTGTTAGACACTCGCCCGGGCTCAGCTTGGCAGCGTATACATATTCCCGGGGCAGTCCCCATGCCATATTACCGAGATAAATCTAAGATTGCCGACAACTTACCAAATGACGGTACTTGGATAGTAGCCTATTGTGCGTGCCCTCATGCTGCGTCTGACTCTGTGATTAACCACCTGCGAAGCTTAGGCTATAAAAATACCGCCGTAATAGATGAAGGTATTCTTAAGTGGATTGAAATGGGGCTCCCCGTTATCGCTGGAAAAGACAAAGTCGTCGGGCTTGAGGATAAAGACGGTTAACCATTCCCGTTGATTTTAGATGTAGACCTCTACAAAAAGGAAAACAATGACTTTACGCATTAAACCAACACTTCTTGCGTTTGCTTTGCTGTTAGTGACTGGTTGCGCTTCAACAGAGCCTCATGAACCCGTATTAGATTTTGTGAAGGGTGCCGTAGATAGCCATCAAAAACGACAAGATAGAGCCGCCCAACAACTCGCCCCTAAAACAGATGACAAGTTTACAGACGGCGACGCCGCGTCCGGCGTTTTAAACGTGCTTGTGCAAGGCCTGAATAGATGGTTTGATTCAAAACCTGAATAAAATTAGCCATGAAAGCGCTGTTATTGAATTAAAATTTACGATGCAAATTACTCTTATACCAACAACCGACTTACCGCGAGCCGCGCAGCTTACCTTTGACAACATGAAGGTTTATTACGCTCAGTATGCGCCAGATTGGGATGCAAACAAAGTACTGGAAGCTACCTCAAGCCTTGAAAACTTCGATATTGTAGTACAGCAAGAAGTGGTTGGAGTAATGCGACTTCAGTACGAAGCCGAAAGCTGTATAGTGCGCGACCTTCAAGTAATGTCAAATGCTCAAAATAAAGGAATTGGAAGAGCTGCGCTTCAAGAAGCTAAAAGGCTAGCGCTTAACGCTGAATTAAACGCCCTGTCGCTACGAGTTTTTAAAATTAGTCCGGCGGTGAACCTCTATCTTAGCGATGGCTTTATTGTTCAAAGCGAAGACGACCGCTTTTTTAACATGGTGAAAACACTTATAGCGTAATAAGGTTATCAACTCACTGTTAGCACGCTTTTAATCTTATTTAGAGGCCCTATAAGCACATGAAGATTATTATTGATGATCTTAACGGAGGAGAAGTGCTTGCGCTTTTAGATGAGCACTTGTCAGATATGTATGCCACATCGCCACCAGAAAGCGTGCACGCGCTAGACGTTGAAGCATTAAAAGCTTCGAACATTACGTTTTTTAGTGCTTGGAATGACGAACAACTCGCTGGCTGTGTGGCTATTAAAACGCTTAATAAAAATGAAGCCGAACTGAAATCTATGCGCACTGCAAAGCCATTTAGAGGATGTGGTGTTGCTTCACAGTTATTACTTTTTGCCCTAGAACATGCGAAAATAAAGGGGTTTAGTTCGGTTAGCTTAGAAACAGGCACGCAAGACTACTTTTTGCCCGCTAGAAGGCTTTATAAAAAGTATGGTTTTGTTGATTGCGGCCCGTTTGGCAGTTACTCACTCGACCCCAATAGTCACTTTATGACCCGAACGCTTTAATTTTGTATTTTAAGAGAATTTCAGATGTCGCTACCTCCATGCCCGCACTGCCAATCAGACTATGTGTATCAAGATCAGTCTTTACTTATTTGCCCTGAATGCGGTCACGAGTGGAACCCGAATGATGTTGAAGATGAAATCTCAGCCAACGACGCCAACGGCACACCCTTGGTTGCTGGCGACAAAGTAACACTGGCGAAAGACTTAAAAGTAAAAGGCAGCTCACTAATTTTAAAGATTGGTACTAAAGCGCTAATACGCCATGTTAAAGACGCCAAAGACCATCAACTTGATTGTAAAGTAGATGGCGCTGGCGAAATGATGCTAACGGCACAATTTGTGAAAAAAGCATAAGCCAGCTCTTGTTGTAGCGCGACTCTTGGGGGTAACGCTTGTTACGTGCCGTGGCGCGCTACTACTTACCTTAAAAATTTGCCACTTCGTTAGTGATAGTTTCTGTAAGAAGGCTTATGGCTTTCGATGAGACTTTTTGTGGGTTTACTAAACAAACGCCTACATGGCCTAACTCAGGCAAACTCTCTGAGTTAGACAAAACATGCAACCCTACTGGTACTGAGCTTTTCGCTAGCACGGTGATGCCAAGCCCTTCGTTTATAGCCGTTTGAATACCATTTAAATCTGCAATGGTATACACCACCTGCCACGGTTTTTTAATAGCAGATAACAGATTTGTAGCACGCTTGCGATAAATACACGGTGATGGCGCTGCAATAATGGGTAGTTTAGCAGGCACGCTATTTACAAACCGTTGGCTTCCTACCCATACCAGCTGGTCAGTGATGATGTAGCCATCTTGCTGTGGATCTGGGGTTTCTTGCAGCGAAAGAATTAAGTCGAACTGGCTTTTAAGCGGTTCGCTAAGCAAGTCTTTGCTTAAAGCGCAGTGAACTTCAAGGGTGATTTCAGGATAGGTTTGGGTAAACCTGCGAATAATTTTAGGCATTAGTGTTGTACTGAATTCGCTGGGAATGCCTAACTTGATGTTGCCTGTTACCTGCGGCTTTCCAAACTCAGCCATGGCCTGATCGTTTAGCGCAACCATCTTTTCTCCGTAAGCCAGTAATCGACTTCCAGCCCCGGTTAGCGCTAATTTGTTTTTATCCCGTGAGAATAGCTTCTCACCAATCATTTCTTCTAATTTTTTTATCTGTAAGCTAATTGCAGGCTGTGTACGCTGGAGTTGTTCGGCACATTGCGTGTAACTGCCGGTCTGCGCAATAAGCACAAACGAGCGCAAAAAATCTATCGATAAGTTTTTCATTAGCGTGCGTTACTCCTCACTCTCGCCTTTCTGCTTGTGGCTTTAGCTATGCTGCTCTCGCCCTGCTGCACGCTGTCTCTCGCCAATTAAGCGCTCAATCTGCACAGTGTTTGGTGAGTATCAAAATAGCCTATGCACCTATTATTTTTGAATAAGACCAACATGTCATTTAAGAAAGTTATAATGCCATATTTTTTATTAATTTTATTTATTCATTTTCCGCTCCTAGTATCAAGTACACATAACAATTATTTTTAGGAGCCAGCATGAATACCCTTAATCAGCACCTACAGCAGCAAGACCCAGACATTGCCGAATTTATTGCTCAGGAAGATGAGCGACAAGAGCACCATATAGAACTTATTGCGTCAGAGAACTACACCAGTAAGGCAGTAATGCAAGCGCAAGGCAGTCAATTAACCAACAAATATGCAGAAGGCTATCCAGGAAAGCGTTATTACGGTGGCTGCGAAGCGGTCGACAAAGTTGAACAACTTGCCATCGACAGAGCCAAGGCACTGTTTGAAGCAGATTATGTGAATGTTCAACCTCATTCTGGTTCACAGGCGAACACTGCGGTTTATATGGCGCTTTTAAATCCGGGCGATACGATACTTGGATTGAGCCTTGATCACGGCGGCCACCTTACCCACGGTGCAAAGCCTAACTTCTCAGGAAAGCTGTACAACGCTATTCAGTATGGCTTAAACACCGATACTGGTGAAATTGATTACGCCCAGGTAGAGGCGCTTGCTAAAGAGCATAAGCCCAAAATGATTATTGCGGGTTTTTCTGCCTACTCTCGCGTCGTCGATTGGCAGAAATTCAGAGACATTGCCGATAGCATAGATGCTTACTTGTTGGTAGACATGGCGCATGTTGCAGGCCTTGTAGCCGCAGGCGTATACCCTTCTCCTATTAATGCTGCACATGTGGTAACGACGACCACCCACAAGACCTTACGCGGTCCTCGTGGCGGGTTGATTATGTGTAAGTCTAACCCTGAGCTTGAAAAGAAGTTTAACTCTCTTATTTTCCCAGGTATTCAAGGCGGACCGCTTATGCATGTAATTGCAGCCAAAGCGGTGGCATTTAAAGAAGCAATGACGGCTGAATTCAGAGCCTATCAAAAACAAGTAATAACCAATGCACGTGCTATGGCTGACGTATTTATGAAACGCGGCTTCGACGTGGTATCAAACGGTACAGACAACCATATGTTTTTGCTAAGCCTTATAAGCAAAGGCTTAACGGGTAAAGAAGCCGACGCCATCTTAAATAGCGTAAACATCACTGTTAATAAAAATACCGTACCAAACGACCCACAATCGCCGTTTGTTACCAGTGGCATTCGAATTGGCACACCTGCTGTTACGTCGCGTAACTTCAGTGAAGAAGACTGCGCCAACTTGGCTAATTGGATTTGCGATGTTTTATCATCACCTGAAGACAGTGCAGTAGTACAGCAGGTAAAAGACAACGTGGCCACGCTTACTGCGGCGCGCCCCGTTTACGTGAAATAGAAGGTTAAAAGCTTTCTTGCTGTAATTTCACATTAAGTAGGAAGCTTACGTGTTGCCGATAAACGCTTTCGGCAACACGATTTACTTGGCGGATTTCATGCTTTACTACTGCCGCTGGGCAAAACCGCTTTCTACTTGCAGTTAGCTAAACCACTTCCACCAAATAAACACCATTAAAAACCCAAACAAATAGGCCAAGCCCACATAGCTAAGCAGCCTTACAACTACATTGGGTGAAGCGTCGTTATGAAGCTGCGTTTGCGCAACCAATTTATGATTTAGCCATGCAAATATGGGCGTTGTAACAAACGCTAATGTCATTGCAAAACCCAGCATTGCCAGTAACGCAGACTTGAAGAAAAGCACAATAGTAAAACTGGCGACCGCCATAAATAATAGCACTGGCGTAACAAGGGTATTTCGCGCTGTTTTGTCTTTGTTTAACAACAGCGCAATCGCTTCTGCAACTACTCTGGCATAGCCATCGTATACGGTAAGTGCTGAGCCAAATATACACAAAAATGCCACCAGCGCGATAAGCCAATGTGCCCACTGCCCTATGGTTGACGAGTACATACTAATCAGCTGATGAGAGAAGCCAATACCACTTGTACTAAGTTCAGTGCCACTGCCGTACAAAATAAGCGCCCCTAAACCCAAGAATAAAAGCGCTAATAACACCGTTACTCCATAGCCTAAATTAAAGTCGAATAGTGCCGATTTGGGCGTGACGGCTTGCCCAGAGCACTGACGCTTTAACCATAACGATGTAATAGAGGATATTTCGATAGGAGCAGGCATCCAACCCATGGTCACCACCAAAAAGCCCAACGTGGCCAACGTCCATGGTGATGGGGCGTCTGTTACTGGCGCGGCGGTAGCAGAGTAGTTACTTAGCGCTACAACAAATACTGCTACGGTGGCGATGACCAGCACACCCATAATACCTTTAGCGATGTGGTCTAAGCCGTCGAAGTGCCCAGCCAACAAGATAAGTAAAATTGACGCAAGCACTAGCGAAGCTGAAAGCGTAATCGCGATGTCAAAGGGAATGAAATACGACAACAAACTTGCAGCAAACAATAGCAAGGCCGCCGAGTTCACTACAGATGCAACCGTGTTTAAGCACAAGGCAAGGGCAAGATACCGCTTACCCATGGTCAAGTAGCCTTGTTGTAGCGTGCGCTTAGTGCTAATGGTGTAGCTCACGCCAGCTCTGAAAAAGGGGTACTTAAGCAGGTTAACTACCACAATTAGCAGCGCTAACTGCCACCCAAACTTTGCTCCTGCCTGAGTCGATGCCACTAGGTGACTTCCACCTACTGCCGCTGTTGCCATTAGTACACCAGGCCCAAGTAACTTCAGTAGCGCGGCACAACGGGCAAAGAACGACATTTCAGCAAAATACGACAAGGCAACCTCTAAACGGGCATTGTTAAATAGCTGTTAACTTTATCAGTTAAATGAAAAGCTTAAAAGAAAAGGCACGCTGAGTTGCTAGCCTAATGATGCAAACTGCTCTGAATTACAGGTGGCACTGGCGCATGCGCCGCAAAGAAATGCAGCGCACAGAGATTTAAAAGGTATACAGCGCGCCAGAGAAAAGGAAAGCGCTGTCGTCGCTGAAATCGCCGCGCTTAAATCCCTCGCCTTTTTTGAGATAGGCCCCTCCAAGCACTAAACGCAGTTCGGGGCGCACTTGATAGCGCCAGCGAACCTCTGCTTGGTGACCAATAAAGCTATCAACATCTTGCGGTGCCTTTTGATACCACATCGCTTTATAGCCAAGCATTATGTTGTGCTTTTTACCCGGCTTAGACACGCTTCTTAGCCCAACCGTTTTTAGGTTTCTTCTTGGCATACCCTGATAGACATCAGTTGGCCCAAAATCAAAGCGTCTTACACCGTACAAACTATCGAAGTCTGAAATGGTATCATCGCTGTTGTTGTTATCTCCGCTAATATAGTCAAACTCTGCGCGAAGAAATGTACTGTCTGTCATCTGTTTACCTACATAGCCGAACACCATGTAAGCGCGCACATCTTTTAAATCATTATCGTCAGCCGCAGCCGTTTGATTCGCGGTTCCTGTCTGTCCAATAAGCTCTACGTTTGTTTTCCAGCCGTTATAAAAAGGCTTCGTGTAATCAACGCTTAAGGTATATAAGTCGCGATTTTTGGTGGCTAGTTCTTCACTATCGTTTTCTTTTAGCCAGTAGCTTTGCAGCTTAATGTTGTTATCGCTAGAGGCGGCATACACACCAAAAAACTTTCGCTCGCTGAAACTTTTATCGAAAGCGCGATCGTTTGCATCTACGCTTGCACTATCAGATGGGAAACGAGAAACCGGAAGAATGTAAATACCGTCTACTTGCCAGTCAGCGATGCTCCCTTGAACCACCACGCCATCGTAGCTGTTTGCTGCGTTGCGATAGAGCGTTTTAGCCAGCAGCCTTCTACTGCCGTAATCAAGCTCCATACGTCCTACTTTAATAGCTGAAATGCTTGTTGAACCTAGCGACACATCACTTTTGTACGTCATGTAGAACTTGGTTGGCTCTAGCGTGTTTACCTGATTTGCCGTCAGTGTAGGGTCATTCTCATCTAGAAACACCCGAGCGTCATGCATTTCTATCGTGCCAGCAACGTTTTTATAGCTAACTGTAGAGCTTAAAATTAGACGGGTTGAAAGGCGCTGATTGCTTTGCGCTCGTGTATCGGATGAAGCAGGAAAAATAGGGTTATTCAGCGATTCGTATCGCACTCTAAAGGAACCCGAAACATTGAATTCAACAGAATTGTCATCGGCCTTAGCGAACGTACTCACTCCACCTGCGGTGAATAAAACGAATGTGCCTACAATAAAACCCAGACCACGACGCACGAAAAAAGGGCTGCGCATTAAAAATAACTGCTACTTCAGTAAAAAGAGATCCGGAGTATATAGATAATTTTTCTGAGCGCACTTCCCTTTTAGTTTAATTTTTTGCTTCTTAGCAAAAGTTAGCGCCTGTCAAAATTCACTTTTTTCTGTGGGTGTTGGTAATAACCCTCTTTAAGTAAGCGTTTGAAACGCGTTAACTTTCCATCAAGCGTTAGCTCTTCTAGCCCCTTATTGAATAAAGATAATATGAGCTGGCTATCGCCTTTGCCTTTCGGCACCAGTAAATGTGTGGTTACTGTGGAAATAAACGGCTTGATAGGCATTACATCGCGGCGATCACCACGGTCAAAGTCGCGTTGTAGCAAATACCAGCCAGTAAGTTCATCTATTGGAAAAACATCTATTTTCCCTTCTATTAACGCTTCAAGGTTTTCTTTGTCGGTAGGCGCTTTCACAATGTTTTGGTTGCTATTAATGTATGCGGCTAGTTCGTCATTGTATAAATAGCCTTCTGTCACGCCCATTTTAAGGTCTTTTAAATCACTTAGCTCGGCCCATGTATTCGGGCCCTTATCAGCGTTAACATAGAACACTAAGCTTTCAGCACTAATTGGATTGCTGTGGAAAAACTCACGTTCTCTGGCACGCACGAAATTACCGTAAGAAATCGCGTCGTATTCACCCTTTAAGGTGGCCTCTAACGCCTCTTCCCACGGCAGAGATACAAACTCTACCACCACGCCCGTTTCTAAAAATGCATCAGCAATTATATGGTTAATATAGCCGTCGTGCTGCATATCCGTTGATGTGTACGGTGCATATTCTGTGGTAGCAATTCTTAGTTTCATCCAAGCATGTGCAAAACTTTGCATTGGAATTAGCGCAAGTAACAATGTGGCAATCAGTAATAGTCGCATGTCAAAGTCCTGTTAGTGTTAGAAGTAAATACCAAGGTTTATGTTCAAGCGGTGCGTCGTGCCCTGTCGCCCACCTAAATCTAGCCCTACTCCCGGGCCTCCAGAAAACCACATGTTTTTACCTCGAATGCTGTCTACATAAACAAACAATTTGTCCCAACCAAAGCTACAACCGTTTATCCACTGCGACGAATTCTTCCCTTCGCTCCCTTCCCCTTTTGCTTGGCTATATTCTGAGTAACAGGTGAGCGATTCTATATGCGTAAATTTATAAGGTACTGTATACACTAAATTTGCAGAGTAGGTTTTACCGTCTGCGGCGGCCAAGAATGGAAACGTAAACGACGATAACGCTAAACGATCATCTAGCTGCCCTTCAGGGGCCGCCAAATCGTATTCGTAGTCAACATATTGCATTTCAACTTTAAAATCGCCTTGCGTGTGACGTAGATGAACAGCATAAGCATTCATGTCGCCATCACCTAGAGTATCTAGGTTCAAAATGTTCCCGTATTGATACGACACGCCGATATCGGTCGTTGCACCTCGAATGAAGTTTGCCGAGTAATTTGCACGTAAGTTGTACTGACCGTCTTCTTTGTTTCGAAACTCACCGTCGTCAGCGACATCGAATGAATAACGATCAAACTCTGCTGCATCGTTGTATTCATCATTCATGTAATAGGCGGCTTGGAAATCCCAGTTACCCCAATCGTGATTAATTTTTACCCCGGCGTCATAGTCGTCTTCAAAACCAAGGTAATAATTTACCGAGAACCAAAAGTTGTTACTGGCAAATGGCTGCAAGCCAAAAGGCGTTTGTGTGATGCCCGCAGTAATTTGTGTTTGCTCGCTAAAACGGTAGGTCAGTTCAGCAAATCGAATAGTGTTAAAATCTACATTTTCATACCATCGATATTCAGCCCTATAGCTGAATTGATCTGACTCACCAGACACGCCTATTTTAAAAGACTCGAACTCGAATCCATCTCTGAATTCAGGCTCTTGCCAATCTAGATGACCATAGTTCACCCGAGCATGGCCGCTCAGTTTAAAAGGGAGTTCGTCAGCATTTGCCAGGCCTGTAGTGCACATAGCGATTGAAACTAAAGAAAATGCGGATAGTAGTTTGTTCATTACTGTTCCTGTATTCAATTTTTGATGGGAACCCTTTGTATAAATTAGCCTCTAACCAAAAAGAGGGGCGTAAAACGCCTTGTAATTTGGTACATCAAAATTAATCCTTCAGTATTAGCAATACTGAGCAAACCTTACAAAAAGATCATTTGCAAAGGTCAAACTTCCGCGTGTTTACTTAATAGTTTTATGAATATACGAAAGCCAAGCGCGAACGCGGATTTTTCATCCTGTCATTTCGGTCTATGTTGACGAATGAATTTACACGAGGAATAAAGGTGAATATTTCCTGTCAGCTCTACGACTATATTGAAATTGCCTGCATGTATAAGCTGGATGTAAGCCTAGTATTGAAAGGCGGCGAGATGAAAAGCGGCAAAGCATTGACGACGGTGATTGATAAAGAAAAGCCTGTTGCAACAGAGTGTATTCAAATGCAAATTAATGGCTTAGAACAGAAAATTGCGCTAAATGAAATTGCTGAGCTTCACGCAATAACTGACAATCCTCATTTCAGCTCAGTGAGCTTTTAGGTACTATTCGCGCTCAACAAAACCTAACTTTTTATTCACTATCTTGGATTTTATGACTCAGCAACTATCTGCCATAACCTTTTTTGTCGATGATTACGACAGCGCAATTCACTATTTCACAACTGTTTTGAACTTCACCCTCGCTGAAGATAAAGCAACAGGCGAGGATTCTCGGTTCGTTTTGGTTACTCCACCTAACAGTGCCTCAAGCTTGTTATTGGCTCAAGCCAAAAGCGATGCAGAAAAAGCACTCATTGGTAATCAGGCAGCTGAAAAGGTGTTTTTAATATTAAACACTGACAATTTTTCGCGCGATTTTGACGATATGAAAAGTAACGGCGTGGAGTTTTTAGAGGCGCCCCGTGATGAAGTTTACGGTACGGTCGTTATTTTTAAAGATAAGTTTGGTAACAAGTGGGACTTGATCCAAACCAAGTAGAAGCGCTTTATGTAATTGCACTCTGCAATAGCATTTTAATAGTTTCATGTGGGATGTTACCAAATTGAGAAGCAAAGGAGGTTTAAATAGTGCAAGCCATGAAACGTTCCATTATTGCTGATGTAGTTGCAATAGCGGCTATTGCACTGCTGATCACAATAACCTTCTACTGGATAGAGGCACGACGCGAAGTCATTATTCTTTGCGATAACTTTACACCTGGCGTGTCAAAGAAAAGTGTAGAACGCCAGTTAAATACTGCCGACTTATTGATGTGGGACACGCAGTTTGTGGCAAATGGTAGCAAGATTGAAGCATATAGCCCGCTTCACTTCGGCATAATGAAGTGTAGCGTAGAGTTTAACAAGCAAGATACCGTGGTGTTTTCTATTGTTGAGTAATGGCTAGAAGGTGCTTACTTTAATTATTTCTCTCATTTTTTGAACCAGCTTGGTGCAACGTTTACATCGCCGCAACACCCTATTCACCGGCGCGCTAAAAGTCGTAAAGGCAAACTTACCTTAAACCGTTTTACTCACTCAGTTAACTTTTCGTCTTGCTGTAACCTATTGTGTTGTAAACGTATAATTACGCTGTGTCTTCTTAACGCAATTTTCTTCTTATGCAAAAAACAAAACACAGTGTCATCGAGGATGTTTTCGCCCTGATAAGCGCCGGCTTGTTTGTTGCGTTTGGTGTATATCTGTTTCAATCTCAAGATTTGATGGTTGGTGGTGCTGCAGGTTTAGCTCTGTTAGGCACTTACGCTGTAGATATGGATTTCGGATTGTTGTTCTTTTTGATCAACTTGCCGTTTTATACCCTTGCCTGGACGCAAATTAGCAAACGATTCACTATTAATACGTTTATTTCAGTGACCACAGTTTCGGTACTCACTGAACAAATTCCGTCATTTGTCGATATTAGCCATGTGAATCCAATTTTTGCGGCGATATTTGGTGGGATACTTATTGGTGTAGGTATGCTTATGATGTTTCGTCATAGCTCAAGCCTTGGTGGTGTGGGCATAATGGCGTTTTATCTACAGCAGCGTTTCAACATCAGAGCCGGTACGTTTCAGCTTACCGTTGATAGTACTATCTTACTATGCGCACTTCTTTACATTGAATGGCATCTGGTGCTTATTTCTATTTTAGCGGCGTTTTGCTTAAATATGGTTATATCACTTAACCACCGACCAGAGCGCTATTTTCCTGTACAGGGAGAAGAGCCGCTCAAAAAGGCCGAAGCTAAGCACGTAAGTGATGAGTCTGACAACGCCTTAGAAGGTAATCTGAACAACGAGCTTCATGCGCAAAACAGCTAAGAAAGCGTCGTTTATTTAGCGATTAAAAATATAAAGCCCGGTTAGCTAAACACTAACCGGGCTTTTTTGTATCTCTTATTTGTATCACTAGCCGCCTACAACAAACCTACTGCTTCTTTTGTACAGGTCTTGACGGTCGACTTACTACTCCACGGTTCACTCTTGGACGAGAAAACGAAGTACGCATACAAACCTCACTTATGAGTTGTTGCTTAGCACAGTTGGAGGCGAAACATTCACCGCAATCCCATAACCAAGCCGATACAGTATAGTCATAAGTTTGGGAAAAAGGCCCCATTCTTTTGATGAATAGTGTTTTATTAAAACTTATATAACGAAGGGAAAATGTGGCACCATATTGATACTTATAAGTATTTTACTATACGTGGCACGCGCTGTGATACACGCGTCATAAGTTCGTAGTCAATGGTATCAGCGCACGCGGCCACTTCCTGAATCGAGACATTCTGTCCCCACAGTTCAACTTCATCGCCAACAGCAACATTGTCGATATGGGTAACGTCTATGGTGATCATATCCATAGAAACGCGGCCGGCTAAAAAGGCGCGTTTTCCCCGAATCATGACTGGCGTGCCATTTTTACAGTGCCTTGGGTAGCCGTCGGCATAACCAATGCCCACGGTCGCTATTTTGCTAGGCTTACTGGCAACCCAGGTTTGTCCGTAACCTATGCCCTCGCCTGCAGGCACAGTGCGTACAGCTAGCACACTCGAGCGAAGTGTCATCGCAGGGTAAATATCCACCTCAACCTGCTGTTCAGTAGAAACCGCCCCGCCATACACACCAACACCTAGTCTATTCCACGCATTGCGACTTGACGGCCAATTTACCGTAGCAGGTGAATTAGCCACACTGGTCGGCAAACCAAGCTTATCAGCCACTTGCTTGAACGCGGCAAGCTGAGATTCGGTAAAGCTGTTATTTACGTCGTCAGCACACGCAAAGTGCGTTGCAATAACGGTTTGCTCGCTCAATAAATGGCGATACTTTTTAGCCATGTTTTCTATATCAGCAATAGGAAAGCCTAGCCGATGCATTCCGCTGTCTACTTTAAGCCAAATATGTGGGCGCTTTTGTTCTGGACACTGTGCCACCCATGTTAGTTGCTCTTCGCAGTGCATAACCAGAATGCAGTTGTGCTGGTACGCCATTTGACATTCTTTTGCCTGATGAGCCCCTTCCAACACCACAATAGGCGCAGTAATACCGGCATCGCGAAGTGCAATAGCTTCTTCAATGATTGCAACAGCGAAACGAGACGAGACATGCTGGAGTATACGAGCAACGTTTACCGCGCCATGCCCGTAAGCATCGGCTTTCACCACAGCCATAGACTGGCTTGAAGGTGCTAAAGCGGCAAGCGCTTTGAAGTTATGTAAAAGGGCGTCAGCATGAATAATCGCTTGCGTTTGTCGGCTCACAGAAAAACATGGTCCTTTATTAGGTAATTGTCATGAACATGGAATCACAAAGTGTACCATGAGAACGCTGAATAATGTGCTAGATAAAAGAGCGCACTATGTTATTCCCCCAATAAACTAATATCGAATGAGGCATAATTCATCGCATGGTTTCTTGTGGTTAAAAATACCGTTATGCTTTGCGCTTGCGCATTTAACTCTCTTTTACGTTCAAGGTTACTCATGTCTACGAATAAGTCGTCCACTTCTGATTCTTTATCTTCTACGAGTTCTTTATCACAAGCGGCTGGCCACAAAACTGTACGCGCACAGGAAACCGTAAATGAGCTAGCGCATTCACTTAATAAAATTATCTCAGAAGGCCGTAACCCTGACACCCTTGATATAGATACACTAAGTACTGAAGGTATTCTTAAAAGCATAAATAATGAAGATGCCAAAGTAGCAAACGCGGTCGCTCTGCAAATTCCTCAAATAGGCGAAGCCGTAGATGCAGCAACAGCAAGCATTAAAAGCGGAGGCAGACTTATATACGTGGGGGCAGGCACCAGCGGAAGGCTAGGAATACTGGATGCGGTAGAATGCAGGCCCACATTTAGCGTGCCTGATGAGTTAGTCATTGGCGTAATAGCCGGCGGTGAAAAAGCAGTTCAACATGCTGTTGAAGGCGCAGAAGATAATTTTGATGCAGGAAAAACAGATTTAGTCGCGCTTTCCCTTCATAAAAACGACACCGTAATTGGTATTTCTGCAAGTGGCCGTACTCCCTATGTAAGCGGCGCGTTAGCCTATGCTCGCTCTTTAGGATGCTTTACTGGCGCAATAGCGTGTAGCCCGAACGCCGCCATATTTAAAGATGCTAACGTAGCGATTTGCCCAGTAGTTGGCCCTGAAGCGTTAACCGGAAGTACACGGATGAAGTCGGGTACTGCCCAAAAACTTATCTTAAACATGATAAGCACCAGCACCATGATTAAGCTTGGAAAAACTTATCAAAACTTGATGGTTGACGTTAACGCCACCAATGAAAAGCTGAAAGCGCGGGCGCTTCGCATTGTTATGCAGGCTACCGATTGCAGTGAAGACACTGCCTTAACTGCACTTAAGTCGTGTGACAATAAAGCGAAAGTGGCAATTTTGATGGTACTTACTGGGCAAGATGCAAAGCAGGCAGCCAGGCAACTTGACGATAACCAAGGCTACTTGCGCACAGCTGTCGACAAGTTTAACGGTTAGTTTGCGGTATTAAATTTCTCGTTCCCTTTATATCTTAAACTTAAGGCCTGCGCAGTTATGACGAACTCACAACAACTCACTAAAACGTTAAGCGGCGTTTTAAGGCTGGCACTTGTTCTGTTTTTACCCTGCCTTATGCTTAACGGCTGTGCATCTGACCATTTATCTACACATGTATACACAAGTAAAAATAACGATGAAAAAACCACAGCTAAAGACGCGGAAGTGTTGGCTGAAAAAAACAGTGGGCCAGTTGTTGATATGCACGCAGACGAGCAAACATCAGATTTAACGTTTACGTCGAACCCTACACATCGCTCTGAATCGATACACCGCTCTAATATAATTACCGTCGGTGCACAACAATTCGAAAAGTACTTGCCGCTATTAGAAGGCAAGCGCGTGAGTTTGGTAGTGAATCAAAGCGCATTGGTCAGTACTGATAACACTTTGTCAGCAACGTCAGTTTTATCGCCTCAGAAAAGTGCATTTAATGGCGGTGCTCAACATTTGCTAGACGCCTTACTGCAGCGCAATGTAAATGTGGTAAGTATTATGTCACCCGAGCATGGGTTTCGAGGCGACAAAGGCGCAGGCGAAAAGATTAATAGTGATATAGACGTTAAAACCGGCCTACCTATTCATTCGTTGTATGGCACAACCAAAAAGCCAACGCCAAACATGCTAGCTAATACTGATGTTATTGTGTTCGACATTCAGGATGTAGGCGTGCGCTTTTATACCTACCTAAGCACTCTACACTATGTAATGGAGGCAGCGTTTGAACAAAACATTCACGTTATTGTGCTTGATAGACCGAACCCAAACGGAAAACATGTAGACGGCCCAGTATTACAGCCTGGTTTCACCTCGTTTATTGGCATGCACCCCATTCCCGTATTACACGGTATGACATTAGGTGAATTAGCTAAAATGATGATAGGTGAGCAGTGGCTTAAAATAGACGCGAACGCATATTTTAATGCAAAGCTTACTGTGGTGCCCGTAGGGCAATACAAGCGCGCTATGCATTATTCGTTGCCCGTGCCACCTAGCCCTAACTTGCCCAATGATTTAGCAATAGGACTTTATCCGACATTATGCTTCTTTGAGGGAACTGATGTGAGTATTGGGCGTGGCACCGACTTTCCTTTTCAGCTTATAGGCCACCCCGACGTTGAATTCGGCGAGAGTAAAATACAGGTTCAACCCAATAGCGCGGCGCCGCACCCCAAATATAATGGCGCTGTATTACTGGCCCATGTGTTTTCTTATCAAACGTTGCATGATGCATCTTCCAACGGCTTACCATTTAGTGGTTTGCATCTGGCTACATTAGTAAATGCCTATTCTCGGTTTTCTGCATTTAATAATACGGGAGCTGCTTTAGATAAAGGCAAAGTAACGTTTTTCACTCGCCCCGAATTCTTCGATAAGTTAGCAGGTACTGATGAACTTCGACTTCAAATAGAGGCAGGTAAAACCACTAAAGAAATTCAACAAAGCTGGCAGCAAAAGCTAAGCAAGTTTAAAGAGAAAAGAGAGACTTACTTGCTGTACGATGACGCAAATTAAGAGTTATCGACGCACATGTTTTATTGTGCGTTCTCAGCAACGCTCCCAACAAAAGGCCTTGATAGTTAGCAAACACTTACAATCAACAAGACCCACACAGAAAGGCAAACTTATTTGGTTAGCAAACACTAACCTTCTTTTGTTTTGGTTTGAACTAGTGCTGAAAGTTGAGCTTCTGCCGTCGCTTTTTTGTTTTTTAGAGCTGCCTTTTCTTCGCCTTCGCTTTCTGCAATTTTGGCATCAATGTCGGCAATGGTTTGCATCAAACTTTCTTTACTTTTTTCTTTTTTCTCAGCTTCTTCCGCTTTATCGAAAATTACATCCTCGGGCGATGTTTCTTCTTGCGTAGCTTGATGAGGCATTTTGGCAATCATTTTCAAGCCGTCAGGTTGAGGGCGCTGATTAATAAAGCCAGGTGATACTATTTCAATATCGGCATTATGCAAGGAATCGAGCACCGCTTTGTGAAGACGTGAACGTGCACTAAGCAAGCTTTTAACTTCCGTTAGTAGCCCTGAGATTTGGTAGCTTACTGAAAAGTCGCCAAGGCCGACTACCTGTACAAATGGCTCAGTCAGCTCGGCGTTTTCTGCCGCCACAAGCAAGTGCTTTTCTATAATGCTGTGATGAATATCGTAACCTAAACTAATATCAACGCTTACAATTGCACCCGAAGCGCGTGTGACTGAAACTGGTGAGTTCACCATCAAAGTATTCGCAAACGCAATGAGCTCTCTGCTTTCTGTTTGAATCTCAATATCAAGAAGGCCCATTTCAGTAACGCGACCGCTGTAGCCTTCTACTTTAATAAAGTCGCCCACCTTAAAAGGGCGGTTAACGCGAAGCACTATTCCCGCCATTAAATTACCCACCATAGTGGTAGACGAAAATGCGATAACACCTGAAATAAGTACACCTATAAGTGCAATCACTTGATTGCGCGTGCTTTCGCTTACTGGCAGCGTCATCGCAATAACAACAGCACCAACAATAGTAAGTACCAACATACCAACTTGGCGAGGAAGTTTCTGTTCGCTTGTTAGATGACTTTGTTTCGCAAGTAAAATGTAGTGAAGGGCGACAAGAACGCCGATGACAAACACAATAGCAATGAGTAATGGCGCAAATGGAAGCAGTGCTCCCAGTACATTATCTAGTATTGATTGTTGTGCACTGTTAGTTGAACTATTTGTCACTACTTCCCTTCCCTATTCTATTTTTACTTTTTAAAGGTTTTTTGGACTTCGTTGATAAAAGTCACGCGCTTTTCATCGACATAAATTCTACTTTTTTCATTAAGCCAGTCGTTAATGCTTCCGCTCCACGTCTTCTGTATTTCATTGTAACGGGCATTACTTTATCGAAACAGGAGAGCGCCCCTCGGGCGTTAGGTTGCCAACCAGTACTTCTGCAAGTGCGTTAAGGCTATGGCTCACAACTTTCTTAGTCTCTTGTTCAGCATCTTGATTGCCTGTTCCATTAATATTAATTGCATAACTAAATGTCGCAATGGCAATATCTGCAAACCCGCTAACTTCAGTAGCGTTGTAAGGCATTCGAAGCGGTGCAAAAACCACCGTTTTGCGCTGCGACCTAGCAGTCGTCATTATTTTTTTACTAAATGCCATAATTTCTGCTTCTGTTGCTCGAGCTTTAACGTGCTCTTTTTGATCGAAACCACCCAATTCATAATTCGCATGTAAAGGGCTGATGCTTCCTACTACCAACACATCTGCCTGCTTCAAAAGCCCCAGCGCTAGCTGCGTTTTAGGTAAAGCGGTAAGGGGCAAACACGCAAACTCGAAAGGCTTGCCGTTTGCGTTTGCCATTGTGCGTGTAAGTGCAGTTTCAAACGCTAAACATCTTGCAGCGTCTGGCATTAACGCTAACCAGCGTGATGCCTTTACAGGTAACTTATTCTTTCCATAAAGCACAGAAACCGATGCTTTAGAAAGCGCTTTCTCTATTTGAATCCCTCTGCTTTTCAAGCTGTTAGCGTTTTCAGCTTCCCCATTCTCTTTCGCCTCATTCAGCCACCACGCTACTGGTTTAGAGACGAACTTTTGTAACGCAAACCTTTGTTTTGTATAGATAATGCGCCTATGAGACGTCTGCAAGAAAGCGCTTTCTATCGCCAATCCAAAATTGCTATTGCTCATGCCTTTTGCCGTTTTCATGGCAACACTATTAAGTAATTTTTCAAACGCGTTAATATCGTCTTGGTTTCTTATTGTGAACGGCATAAGTGCTATATCAACACCCGCATTATATGCACGAAGGAGTGCTTCCTCGTGCGAGAAAAACTGAGTAATACCCGCCATATCTAATGCATCAGAAACAATGAGCCCTTGATACCCCAGTTGGTTTCTTAGCAGATTCGTTAAAATGTTTTTCGACAAAGTAGCTGGCACTATCTGCGGCTTGCCGTGCTTATCGATAATTGTGGAGCTATCTAGCGATGGGTACTGAATGTGCGCGCTCATTACCATGGCAGGCGGTGTTGCGCTATTGATAATATTGGCAAACGGTAACACATCGCCTTTCATTGCTTGCGCTTTCGTGTGTTGTACCTGCGGCAAACCACTGTGACTGTCTACATGCGTATCGCCATGGCCTGGAAAGTGTTTAATTGCGCCTATTACTCCTGCTCCTTGCAAAGCACCAACAAATGCTTGGCCAAGGGCAGCCACTTGCTCGGGGTTTTCTGAAAAGCTACGCACATTAATTACGGGGTTTTGGGGTTCGCTATTTACATCAACCGAGGGGGCAAAATTGGTGTTGATACCAAGTGGCAGCAAGGTTTGCCCAATATGCGACGCCACGCTTTGTGCAAATGCACTGCCTCGCTGGTGAAAAGTAGCGCCAATGGCCATATTACCAGCAAATGGCGAAAGCATGTCTGAGGGCAACCTTGCTACCCTGCCACCCTCTTGATCAACGGCGATGAATAACGGTTGTCTGCCTGCTTTTACCATGTGTTGTTGCATGGTGTAATTAAGCCTTATTAACTGCTCAGCGTTGACAATATTTTCAGAAAATAGAATGACACCACCGATATTGTGAGTGCTAAGCACATTCAATAGCGGTTGCGGAATGTCTGTCATGGGAGTTCGACAACGAGACGATGGTGTGTTGTCTTCGCAGAAATAACGAAAATCTAGAACAATTTTTTGTCCTAGCATGGCTTTGATTGTACTTATGCTTTGTGTGTCTAGCTCCGCTGCGGTGTTTGCTGGCGAATTTGGTTCAGAAAGTGGTTCTGCTGCCCTAACCGTAAAAAGGCCGCTACTTAAAAAAGCTAAAATGCCGAAAATGACGTGGGAAAGCCCAACTATACGGGTGCGTTTTTTACAAATAACTTGCTGGAATAACAATGTTTATCTAATCCTTGGTAACACGAAGCACAATACGGTACGCTAGCATAAATGAGAGAATCATGTTCGCCAACTATGAACTGTAATCACACGTTCTCTTACGCGCTATCTTAAAGGCGCTTTTAAGCAAAACAGACATACCCGTAGGACGTGTTGCCCTTTTATATACAGCAAAGTGCAAAATGCCCTAGGCACACATAAATTTAAGTTTGGAAAGAAGTATGGATTGGATGTCAGTCATCCCCCCTCTCGTGGCTATCGCCGTCGTTTTTTGGAAAAAAGAAGTCATTTTAGCGCTAGCGTTAGCGGTCCTTTGCGCCGAGGCCTTAATTTTGGTCAATGCAGATATAGCTACCAGCTACATGGCCCCTATTAACGCGATAGAGCGAGTGGTCGACACTGCCGCAAGCCCCGGCAATACACGCGTGCTTATCTTCTCAGTGTTAGTTGGCGCTCTTCTGGCGTTTATCCGGGATTCTGGTGGTGTGACTGCAACGGTAAACTTTCTCGTTAACCGAGGTGTGGCTAAAAGCCGCAGGCAAGTAGGCGGTTTAACCATGTTCACTGGCATTGCGGTGTTCATTGAGTCGAACCTAAGTGTGCTCACCGCAGGTATTTTTGCCCGAGGGCTGTTTGACCGCTTTGGCATGAGCCGCGCGCGTCTAGCCTATATTATCGATTCCACCAGCGCCCCCGTATGCATACTCATTTTATTAAATGGCTGGGGCGCCTTCATACTAAGTCTACTGGAAACGTACGAACTTCCCGCCTCTTCAGCGTCTATTTTATGGGGCAGCGTGTTCTTTAACTTTTACGCCATTTTCACGTTGCTAATTGTGGCTTATACAATTTCTGCTGACAAAGTTCACGGTCCAATGGCAGAAGAAGAAAAGGCGCTGACTCAACTTGAAGTAAATCAAACAACCGAACCTGCAACCAAAGCCAGGTTTATGCTAGTGCCGTTAGTGGTAATGGTATTAAGCATGGTAGGTTTTATGTTCTGGACTGGCGACGGTGTACTATCAGAAGGCAGCGGCAGTAAGTCTGTACTTTACGCTACCGCACTTGCTACCGCTATTGCCTATGGCCTGCTTTTAATACACAAACGTTTTACGCACAAAGAAGCGGTAGATATTGGCTTTAAAGGGATGGGTGAATTACTGCCCCTCGTAACCATAGTTTTGCTATCGTTAACGCTGGGTAATAGTTTAAAAGTACTTGGCACGGGCGTGTTTGTTGCAGGAATCGTGGGCGAATACCTTCCGCTTATGCTAATTGTTCCTATGCTGTTTATAGCTGGGGCAATTATGTCATTCACCACGGGGACGTCATGGGGCACATTCGCCATACTGATTCCTATTGGCGTACCGCTTATTCAAAGTTTAGGGTTACCCCCATCACTTGTTGTTGGGGCTATTTTAGGTGGTGGGATATTCGGCGATCATTGCTCGCCAATTTCTGATACTACCGCCGTATCATCGTTAGCTGCAGGCACTGACGTATTAACCCATGTTAAAACCCAGTTCCCATATGCACTTTTTGCTGGCGCCCTTACGCTTGTAGCCTATTTTGTAGCAAGCTTGGTTATGCTTGGCTAATTCTGTTAGCTACTCTGGCCTGACTGCTTGAGCTTAAGTGCTTGGGCTAAAGTGAGCAGGACTGACCAGGGTTTGGGTTTGGCTACTTTTGCTGGCCTTGGCATATTGATAGAAAGTCTGTAACAAGGAGTTTTCAAATGACAAAACGGATAGGAAACCTGACGTATAAGTCGGTGATAGCGGCGTTGTTTTCAGTCGCTGTTTCGGCTTTAGTTGCGTGCTCTCATGCGCCCAACACGGCGGCTAATAATACTAGCAACCCTGAAGTTGGCTTAAGTCAACAAGCGGTTGCCGTGCCAGATAGTTACAGCGCCAATGCTGCCATGCAAGTGCTTCAAGAAGGCGGAAACGCTATAGATGCAGCAATTGCGGCACAGTTCGTTTTGGCTGTAACCCTGCCAGAAGCTGGAAACGTTGGTGGCGGCGGCTTTATGACGATAAAGTTTGAAGACAGTACTGACTTTCTAGATTACCGCGAAATGGCGCCTGAAAACGCCCACCGCGACATGTACCTTGATGAACAAGGTAATGTTAAATCACAAGAACTGCTGTTTGGTGCTAAAGCATCAGGTATTCCGGGCACAGTAGCAGGCATGTGGGCCGCACATAAAAAGTACGGAACGCTAGAATGGGAGCGGTTAGTTGCCCCTGCTGTAGACTTAGCCGAACAGGGCTTTGTGGTACACGAAAAGCTTGCCAACAACATTGCTCGTTACATGTCCTATACTCAAGAAAAAGGCATTAACAGCAACTTCAATGAGTACTTTGGTCAGGCAGAAGCAGGTGTCACATTTAAACAGCCAGAGCTTGCGCGCACCCTTAAAGCTATTAAAAAGCAAGGGAAAGACGGCTTTTATAAAGGTGATGTGGCTACGCATATTGTTGAATTTATGCAGCAAAACAACGGCCTTATAACGTATGAAGACTTACTCGCTTATAAAGCCGTTTGGCGAAAACCATTGCATTTGAACTGGCAGGGTTACCAGTTAGTCACTGCTCCACCGCCCAGCTCAGGCGGCGTAGCCGTAGCGCAATGGATTGGCATGCTTGAAGCTTATGACGTAAACCACGAATTGCCAGCGCAAAATAGCACCGAATACATTCATGTGATGTCTGAAATTGGTAAACGGGTTTTCGCCGATCGTGCCAAGTACATGGGCGACCCAGACTTCGTAGAGGTTCCTGTTAAGGCATTAACAGATCCTACCTACATCACCAACCGTGCCGCGGATATTCAGCCAACCCGTATTTCTGATACGCCTAGTGTTAAACCTGGACTGAAAGAAAGCGAAGATACTACACATTTTTCAATTATGGATAGATGGGGCAATGCAGTGGCCAACACCACAACAATTAACCTTACCTTTGGTAGCGGTGTTGTTGTGCCTGGTGCAGGCTTTTTGCTAAACGACGAAATGGACGACTTTAGCGCCAAGCCTGGTGTACCAAACTTCTTTGGTGCTGTAGGCGGCGAGGCGAATGCCATTGCGCCTTACAAGCGCATGCTTTCGTCAATGACACCAACTCTTGTTACTAAAGACGGGCACGTTGTGCTAGTAACAGGCTCTCCTGGTGGCACCACCATTATTTCTTCAGTAACCCAATCACTGCTTAATGCACTACTTTACGATATGAGCGCAGAAGAGGCCGTAAACGCACCTCGTTTCCATCATCAGCTTTTACCGCAAGACACTATTCGCATGCATAACGGTATTACTGAAGCCACAATAAACGAGCTTAAAGCTTTGGGTTACACCATTGATAATCGTCGGTTTGGCGATGTGCACCTGATAAAGCGTACAAAAGATGGGGTTGAAGCGGCATCAGAGAAAAGCGGGCGTGGGAAAAGCATGGTACAGCCCTATTAATTGATTAGGCTGCGGTGATGGTACCGCAGCCAAGCTTAACAATACGATTTTAGCGCGTTACATTGCTCAACTACCTATCACACCTAGTTACGTCTTAGCGAAAAACGCTAGAAACCAATCGATGCCAATCTCGTGTTAAAGTAGCAGCGCAGTATCAATAGGCACATACCGAGAGGCGGCTTTTTGAATACTCTCTGCTGTTAGCGTAGGTACACCATAAACCGTCACGGTTTTCCCTTTTGCTTTTAGTGCGTTTACCAGAATATCGAAGTCGCCGTCACCCGATACCAGAACAACCTCGTCGACGTTATCGGCATACTCAAGCGCATCTACCGTAATACCCACGTCCCAATCGCCTTTCGCAGAGCCATCTGCACGCTGAATAAACGGCTTGAGTTTTACGTCAAACCCTATAGCACGCAAGATGTTTTGAAACTCGCGCTGCTTACTGTCGCCACGGTCGATGGCGTATGCAAAAGCGTGGGTTATATCTACGCTGTAAGTTAACGTTTGCCAAAACTGATTGTAATTGAAGTTGCGCTTGTAGGCCTGACGACAGGTGTAATACACGTTTTGCACATCTACTAGTAATAGCGCTTTTTTCACAACAACTCTCTTCTTTGGTTTACTCAAATTGTATTTTCTGATGTTATAACGTTTTGAGAATAAAGCGTAACGAAAACCATAATGATTTCATTGATGCGCAAGGCGCACGACTACCTAGGCTTAGTCTTATTTCTACAAATTGGCTTATGGTTTTTAAGTGGCTTGGTAATGGCATGGCTCCCCATAGAAGAAGTAAGAGGAAACCACCTTAAATACAAGGTTACTACTTCTTGGCAAGGCGCCAGCATCACCCCGTCAGATGTGCTTAGTAACCACAGTAATCTGGCAACGTTTTCACTGACTCATCGTATTTCAGTTACTTCACCCTCAACGCCACTCACGGCTATTCCCGTGTATAAGGTAATAGACAACAACCTGAGTTACCGATACAACGCGCTGACAGGTGAAAAGCTTTTTCCATTGGAAGAGCCTATTATTCGCGAGGTTGCAACACATCAGTATGCAGGCGAAGGAAGCATTGTTCATGCACAGCTACTAAACGCACTTCCCCAAGAAGTACAGAGTTTACCCGCGCCGCTTTGGCAGATAAGTTTCAATGACGAGTTGAACACACGCTTTTATATCGACCCAAACACAGGTGCTGTGGCTAGGGTTCGCACAGACACATGGCGGTTATTTGATTTTATGTGGATGCTTCACATTATGGATTATAAAGATCGAAGCAACTTCAATTCGCCATGGCTGATTGCATTTTCGGGCAGCGCTTTTTTGTTCACACTTACTGGCGTAGCGCTTTTGTACAGGCGTTTTAAACCAAAACGAAAAAAGCGCTAGTTAATAGCGCAAATAAATAAGGCTTAGCAGCTAAGGTTAGTTTGTTGCGAATAGCTGTGAGATATCAGCAAACGCTTTGAATTCTAGTGCATTGCCGAAAGGGTCTTTAAAGAACATAGTGGCTTGCTCCCCAGGTTTACCCTTAAAGCGAACGTAAGGCGCAATAACAAATTCAATGTTGGCTGCTTCCAGTCTATCTGCCAGTGATTGCCACTCGCTCATGGTTAGCACCACACCAAAGTGTGGCACTGGTACTGCGTGGTCATCAACACTGTTAAACGAAGGCGGAGATGGCATTGCTTCTACACAATGGGTCACTAATTGGTGGCCGAAGAAATTCCAGTCTATCCACTGACTATCACTACGACCTTTACCACAGCCCAGCAATTCACCATAGAACGCCTCGGCGTCGGTTAAATTGGTAACCGGAATGGCAAGATGAAAGGGCTGAACCATGAAAACTCCTGTTATAAAAACTTCTTAAGTAGCGATAACTTAAACTTAGAAAACGGTGCATAGCGAAAGAACACGTCTAACGCGAAAGAACGCTTCATTACCGTTTTAATGTGGCTGAATGTATCAAAGCCAGCTTGCCCATGGTAGCTGCCCATACCGCTATTACCCACGCCGCCGAACGGCAGTTCAGGGTTAGTCATAAACAACATGGTATCGTTTGTACACACACTGCCTGAGCTGGTTCGCTTAATAATGTTATCTAGTACCGCGTCTTTATCGCTAAACGCGTAAAGCGCTAGCGGTTTAGGCCTGCTGTTTACAAATTTGATGCCTGCGTCCATGTCTTCTACGGTAATAACAGGAAGAATAGGACCGAAGATCTCTTCTTTCATTACTGGGCTATCAAACGATGGCTCTAATACAATGGTTGGAGCCATTGCCGGGCGCGTGTGATCAAGTTGTCCTCCGTAAACTACGTTTACGTTTTCAAGATAACTCTCTAAGCGCTTTAAATGGCGATGATTGACAATGTTTCCGTAATCTTTAGATGACAACGGCGATTTACCGTACTGCTTTTTAAGCTCTTTTTTAACCGCATCTATAAGCTTTTTTTCAAAGCCTTTTTCCACAATCAAATAGTCTGGAGCTATACAGGTTTGCCCTGCATTCATCCATTTACCCCACACTAAACGACGTGCGGTTACGGCAAGGTTTGTATGCTTATCTACAAAACACGGGCTTTTTCCACCTAACTCAAGCGTGACGGGCGTTAGGTGCCTTGCCGCTGCGCTCATTACAATTTTTCCAACGGCTTCACCGCCTGTGTAGAAAATATGATCCCATTTGCAGGCAAGTAATGCCGATGCTTCATCTTTGCCGCCTTCAATTACAGCAACACAAGATGTATCCATATATTGAGGAATAAGCTTTGCCACCAGCGATGACGTTTCTTCGGCCAGCTCTGAGGGTTTTAGTACCGCACAGTTTCCCGCGGCTATGGCTGCAATATAAGGCGCTAGTAAAAGCTGAAGTGGATAATTCCAAGCGCCTATTATAAGCACGGTACCGAGTGGTTCAGGCTGGCGAAAACTTTTACCAGGCCACGCCACCATAGGCGTAGACACTTTTCGTGGTTTTACCCATTTATCTAGGTGCTTAAGCGTATGCTTAATATCAGAAAGTAAAAAGCCTTGTTCGGCCACGATGGCCTCAGTTTTACACTTGCCAAGGTCGTTTTTTAACGCTTGTAAAATATCGTGCTGATTATCTTTAAGTAGGGTTTCTAATGCCTTTAGCTGGTTTTTACGCCATTGAAGCGATTGTGTTTTACCCGTATCGAAACTGTTATTGAGTTTATGAACAACATCAACAAAACACACACCCGATTCAACAGCATGAAGAGAAGGTCTATTTGGCATAAGAAAGCTCCGATTGCATGAAACCCGTTGCAACAATACGCATAACCAAAGCCGAGATGTTGACGAGTAAAGCAGCGCAATAATTAACTGATACTATCTTATATTAATAGGGATGTTCCAAGACAACGCAACTAAAATGTTAATTAATGTTTAATGCATCGCGCGTTGCTACGCAATACATGCGGGTGATACCCAAGCGAAACGTGCATTTTTTCTTAAGCAATAACTATAAAAAAGCCCAACTAATGCTGGGCCTTTTAATGCAATTTATTGAAAACGACTTAGGCGTCGTAAGGGTGACGTAGAACGATAGTTTCGTTTCTGTCTGGTCCGGTTGAAACGATATCAACTGGCACACCCGTTAGCTCTTCTAAACGCTTGATGTAGTTTTTAGCCGCTTGTGGAAGCGCTTCAAACTCAGTCACACCAAAGGTGTTGTCTGACCAACCCGGCATTTCTTCGTAAACTGGCGTTACTTTTTCGTAACCGTCAGCAGCCATTGGTGGTACGTCTTTTACGTTGCCGTCTGCATCTTTATAACCAACGCAAATTTGAAGACTCTCAAGACCGTCTAGAACGTCAAGCTTAGTTAGGCAGAAGCCAGTGATAGAGTTAATTTGTACAGCGCGTTTCATCGCAACCGCATCGAACCAACCAGTACGACGCTTACGACCTGTGGTTGCACCAAACTCGTGACCTTTTACACCTAGGTGTTGGCCAACTTCGCACTCAAGCTCTGTTGGGAACGGACCTGATCCCACGCGCGTGGTGTACGCTTTCACGATACCTAGCACGTAATCTAGCTTCAGTGGGCCAAAACCTGCACCTGTCGCAACACCACCAACGGTCGTGTTTGAAGACGTAACATAAGGATAAGTACCGTGGTCGATGTCTAGAAGCGTGCCTTGTGCACCTTCAAACATAATAGGTAGACCTGCGTTGTGCGCTTTGTCTAGCTCGTCAGTTACATCAACAACCATGGCTTTCAAGATGTCAGCCACTTCCATTGCACCTTTTAAGGTTTCATCGAAGTCTACTGCCTCTTCGCCATAGTATTGCGTAAGCGTAAAGTTATGCACATCTAGTACTTCTTTAAGCTTAGCCGCGAAATCTTCTGCATTAAACAAGTCACCAACACGCAGTCCGCGACGGGCAACTTTGTCTTCGTACGCTGGACCTATACCACGGCCTGTTGTACCAATAGCTTTCGCGCCACGCGCTTTTTCGCGCGCTACGTCAAGTGCAATGTGATAAGGAAGAATAAGCGGACAAGCTTCACTAATCTTTAATCGCTCGCGTACGGGAACTCCACGCTCTTCAAGCATGGTAATTTCTTTCATAAGTGCGTCAGGGCTTAGTACCACACCATTACCAATAATACAGGTAACATTGTCGCGTAGAATGCCTGATGGGATTAAGTGAAGAACGGTTTTTTCACCGTCGATAACTAGAGTGTGACCTGCATTGTGCCCGCCTTGGTAGCGAACCACATATTTTGCGCGATCAGTGAGTAGGTCTACGACCTTGCCTTTACCCTCGTCACCCCATTGAGTGCCGAGTACCACAACGTTCTTTGCCATGAATCATATGTGTAAGAAAATTAGGCGGGGATTCTACAAAATTCTAGGGCAAGGATCACCCCTTTTTCGAACAAAAATACGACTATTTTATTTTTATTTCTGAAAACACAACCACGGTGAACAGCCGCTTTCGCTTGTTGCAAGAGAGGGGCGAAATGCTCCCAGTTGAGATTCAGTTTCTAAGACGCTAATTTTCAAAGCATTCTAAATGGAGCGAGGCATAAAAGCTGAGCAAGCGGTCTACTGCTATCTATAATAAAGCCCTCTTGCCAAGCTTAAGGCGCTTATTCATTTTTGTTTGTATACTTTGTAATTGAGTGACGCTTGTTTGCCTGTGGCCTTCGTTAAAGCCAAGTAGAGGGCGTTGTTAAGCGCATTTTTTATACAGCGGTAAAGTTATTTTATACTCACTATCTACATGGCGAACACATAGCAAATTAAGAGCAGTACGGCCAAAGCAGCGTCTAGCTAAAATAATACAGCAACAATGCACCCAGAATAACAAGCGTCCCGCCAATTTGACGTAGCTGATTGCTAGGCTGCTGACTAATTTCCAGTAAATAGTTACGCCATTTATTAGGAAATAGCAGCGGTCCTATACCCTCTATTATTAATACTATTGCTAAAGCGGGCAAAAACCACTCCATGAAATTATCCTTAATTAACGCACAAGTAGTGAACTACACCAATTTCAAAAGCGGTGATAAATCAACATAATCAGGGGTATGGTAAAGGCCAAAGCCAAACCGTAAGCGGTTACCTCTATAGTCTGTAAGAATATGGTGGGCTTTCAGTTTTAAAGCAAGGTCTTTCGTCACGTCGGCATCATCTAGTTCAAAGGTGAGGAAGTGCCCCCTACATGCTTCGTCGCTCACCGCTAAATTACCCTCGTTAAGTAAGGGATGATCGTACTTAGCCAGTTCATCTAGGAACACTTGCTGCATGTTCATAACATAGTCGTTGATTGTTTCTACGCTCATACTGTTTTTCTCGAACATACGAAGTACTGCCCGTAGTCGATACAATGCCGTAAAATCCATGGTTGCCCCCGCAAAGCGCATTCCATCTAAACTGTACTGAATGCGTTCTTGACCGCCAACAGCGCGAGGTTTGTCAAGCTCACCAAACTCGGCGAACCACCCTGTATAAGTTGGCCTCAATTCACATCCAACAGGAACGTGGGCAAAACACGCCCCCTCGCCTGCCTGTGCGTACTTATAACTCCCCGACAAATAAAAAGCCCGATGCGCAATTTCGCTGAGGTCGGTTGGTTTTGCCATAAACCCGTGATATCCGTCGACGACAACCAGCGTGCTTTCGTTGGTTACACTGTTGACAATATCAGCCACATCATTAACCACATAGCCAGAATTAAAAAAGACTTGACTAAAGAATACGAGCTCTGGATTATGTTCAGCTATGGCCGCTTTAAAGCGAGATGAAAACGAGTTGTAGGGCTTTGTTGGTACGGTTATGAGCTCTATAGTTCCTTGCTCTTGTAACCGGCTAGCTTGGCGCTGAAAACTGTGAAACTCACTGTCTGTCGATACCACTTTATAGGGTGCTGATGTGTTAAAACAGCTCATTATTCGATACAGCAGTTCATGGGTATTAGGCGCAAAAACAATTTGCTGTGGCGCGCCAGTATTGAGAATATCACTTATACGCTGCTGTAATTCCGGCACCAGCGTTTGAAAAAAGAAGCCCCATTTTTCGTCAACGTACTTGGCGCTGTCGTCCCAATATTCAAGGGTAGCTTCGCGGGTACAATCAGGCCAAAAATAGTGACTGTGACATGCATAGTGCTGTTTATGCTTATTTGCGCTTAGAAACCCAGAATAAAATTGCTGAAATGCCATGCTCGATTACCAAATATAAAAACCTTGGAAACACTAACAAATTCCGGCTTTTCTCGCATGATTCTGCCTGTACGTCTTAACATTTATTTACAAATTAACTGTAAATACTTTTGCCCACCCTTGTCTGCTAAGTGATATTTCTATTAACTACAAGCTATCTGTAATTCTTTCGAACTCTGCTATACCCTATGAATGCGAGTTTATTTTTGTTGGCCGTGTAAACAAGCTCAGTCTGTTTATTGCGGATGAACATTAAAGGTATTTTATGCGTTTTCCTAAATACGGAAATTATTCATTAGATATATCTGGCAACGTACTTGAGATCTTTGCTACTGGTGCGTGGAACCTAAAAACAACAGAATTTTTTGTAGAAGAAATGCACGAGCTTATCAGAGGGTTTAATAACGAACCATGGGCTGCTCTTATTGATGGGCGCCGCTGGGTACTCACAACCCCCGAGTGCCAAACTCGTTTAGCTGAAGCCATCAAGCTAAATATTTCTCGAGGATTAACGCGTTCGGCTTATGTGCTGGACACCGGGATGGTAAGGCGAGCTCAGCTAGAACGAACTCACCCTTTAAAACAACGCGATTTTAAGGGAGCAAACTACAAACGCGAATATTTTCAAGAATACTTCAAAGCATTAAATTGGCTGCATGCAGAAGGTTTCTCCCCCATAGTAGCGCGGTAACTTCGTTACGCAGCCTAACCCGAATTAATACAACAGGCTGTAAACTTTACGACGATATTCAGACTTCAGTGGGTCGCCATCTGCAAGGGCATTCATCATATCCATCATTAGTTTTCTTGCGTCGCCAAAACCCAGTTCTTTCTTTAAAACGCTGTATAGCAGCTCTAGAGCATCTTGGGCTTTGTTTGCTTGCTGCAGCTGAACAGCTAAGTCTACTTTCAGCTGCAAGTCATCCGGGTTAGCTTCAACTGCGGCAAGTAATTGTCTAATTTCAGGCGTATCTGCAGCCTGCTCAGCAAGTTCAATTTTTCCAGCTAAGCTATTATATCGAGAATCCTGATCCACCAGCTTTATTTCTTCAAGCAATAACTTTGCTGCGTCAATTGAGCCTGTCTCAATGTAACAATCAATAAGCATGTACTTTGCGTTTACATTGTCAGGGTTCAAAGTTAATGCTTCTTTTGCCGCAGGCAATGCTTCTGCATAATTCCCCTGCTGAATGGCCTTTCCTGCTGTGGCAAGCAAATCGTCTTCAGGGTTAGGAAGGTATTTCGCCAGCATTTCGCGAATTTGCTGCTCAGGCTGTACGCCTGCAAAGCCATCAACAGGCTGGCCATTTTGCACCACCATTACAGTAGGTAAACTTCTAATGCCAAACTGAGCTGCTACTTCTTGCTGCGCTTCACAGTCTACCTTTGCCAAAATCAGATGCTGACTAAACTCGGCCGCCAGCTTTTCTAGAATGGGCATTAAGTCTTTACACGGTTCGCACCAATCTGCCCAAAAGTCGATAAGCACCAGCTTTTCTTGAGACGCTTCGACAATGATTTGCTGAAAGTTTTCTACCGTAATATCAACAATAGTTGCTTGGCTATTTGCAACGAGATTTTCCATAACGCAGGCCTTTAATTTCTTTAATTGAATGGAATATGGGGCAGGAGGTAGGAAATTACAAGGTTAGTGACAAGCGAATAGCGGCTTATTCATTGTCGCTTTCACGACAATTTAATTTAACGCGAGATGTTAATGTAGTGTAAAATTGTGCTACTACAGCTTGACTGAGAGGGTTTATGACCACACAAACCAGCGCCAACACTCAATTTGCGTCTTTCAAAGAATTTTATCCGTTTTATCTTAACGAGCACAAAGACAGCACCTGTCGCACACTACATTTTATTGGCTCTTGGCTAGTGCTGGGTGTAATTGCACTGGCAATATTCACTGCAACATGGTCCTACCTATGGTTTATTCCAGTGGTCGGGTATGGCTTTGCTTGGGTTGGACATTTCTTTTTTGAAAAAAACCGCCCTGCCACCTTCAAACATCCAATATATAGCCTTATTGGCGACTGGGTTATGTTTAAAGACATTCTGACTGGCAAAATAAGTTTAAAAGGCGAATAGATTAAGGACGTAAATATTCCTTTAACATGTTAATCCGCCGCTTTAACGCACACGCTTTACATACAAGAAACGAAAGCGATATGGTTAGTGTTTAGCCTTGGTGATCATTGCTATGTTTGTTTAAGTAGCGAAAGGCAAAAACACTTAACCTATTGTGCGTAGCTTCATAACAGTGAAACGCGCTGCGCCATAAATATAATAAAGGAATCGTTATGTTTGCGTCACGTTTCGCCTCATGCCCTTTACGCAAAGGCTTAAATTTAACTTCTACCGCGCTTTCCCTTCTGTTCTTAGGTGTTAGCCAGGCTAATGCGCTGCAGCAACCTAGTTCTGACTCGATACCTAGCAACATACTGTCTTATAACGATACTTTTAATCTTGAGTTTGTTGCTAACCCGCAATTTATTGACAAAGAAACCGTTATTTATGCACGCCAGAGCATGGATGTCATGACCGACAGTCGACAAAGTAGATTGTGGCAAGTAAACATCAAGTCGGGGGAGCATCGCCCATTTATTGGCTTAGATGAAAATTTGTCGCAGGCAACCTTATCGCCAAACGGTAAAATGCTGGCGTATACCAAGTCGGTAAAAGGTCGCGCGCAATTGCATCTTTATTATTTAGATACCCTGCAGTCGGTGCGCTTAACCAATACCAGTGAAGCCCCCCGGCAGTTAACGTGGTCGCACGACAGCAAAACACTGGCATTTACTCAGTTTACTGAAGAAAAACAAAAACCGTTGTTTAGCGAAATGCCTAGCAAACCGAAAGGGGCTAAGTGGGCAGAACAAGCGACCTACATAGACGCAGTGCAATATAGGGGGGACGGAAGGGGTTATTTGCGAGACGGCTTCGATCAAATCTTTGTTCTACCTGTTGAAGGTGGAACACCTCGCCAGCTAACCACAGGTAAATTCCCAAGCGGCGGTACGCTTTCTTTTTCTAAAGACAACGACTGGATTTACTTCGCTACGCCACAGCGCGAAGACTACGCGTTACACCCGCTGTTTAGCGACATTTATAAAGTTAACGTGAATACGGCAGCGGTGGAACAAGTTACCGATATTGACGGGCCTGAAGGCAGACCAACGTTAAGCCCTGATGGCAAATACCTTGCGTTTACCCAACTTAACGACAGAAAGCTGTCTTATCAAAACGGTGACCTAGCAGTACTTGAGCTTAAAAGCGGCGACATTACGCGCTTAACAACGTCTTTAGATAGAAGCTTAGGTAAGTTTGAATGGCGTAAAGACAGCCGCGGATTAATATTTTCATATCTAGACCACGGTGAAACCAAGCTTGCAACGGTGAACTTAAAGGGTGATATAAAAACCCTTGATGTAAGCGTGGGTGGTCAAGCGTTTGGTCGTCCTTATACATCTGGCGATTTTGCGGTTAGCGACAAAGGTGACATTGTTTATACCACCGCACCTCGCACCACGCCTGGCGACCTAGCCCTTTTTAGAAAGGGCAAAGATGACACGCAGCTAACCAATTTAAATAGCGACGCCTTGGCCCATAAAGCCCTTGCTGAAGTGCAAGACCTAGCGGTTACTTCAAGCATTGATGAACGCGCTATCGACGCATGGGTAGCGTTACCACCAGGGTTTGATAGCAGCAAAAAATACCCGCTTATTTTAGAGATCCATGGCGGCCCACATGCAGCCTATGGCCCGCACTTTGCCATGGAAATTCAATTAATGGCGGCGCAAGGCTATGTGGTCGTATGGTCAAACCCCAGAGGCAGTAGCTCGTACGGTGAAGACTTTGGTAATTTAATTCATCATAACTACCCGTCGGAAGACTATAACGATCTTATGGATGTGGTGGATGCAGTTATAGAAAAAGGCTATGTGGATACAGACAACCTATTTATTACAGGTGGCTCTGGTGGTGGTGTACTTACCGCTTGGTCCATTGGGAAAACTGACCGCTTTAAAGCCGCGGTTGTAGCGAAACCCGTTATTAACTGGATGAGCTTTGCTCTGACAGCCGATGCTTATCCATTCTTTAGCCAATACTGGATGGCTGATATGCCGTGGAATGTTGCCGATAAGCTATGGAAGCGCAGCCCACTAAGCTTGGTTGGAAATGTAACTACTCCAACAATGCTACTCACGGGCGAAGCAGACTATCGCACGCCTATTAGTGAATCTGAGCAGTACTATCAAGCGTTAAAGTTACAAGGTGTTGATGCTGCAATGGTGCGAATTCCAGGTGCATCACACGGGATTGCCAGCCGCCCTTCTCGCCTCATTCAAAAGGTGGGGAATATTATCGCGTGGTTTGAACGATACAAAAAAGATGAGAATGATGAGTAGGTAGGATTACGTTAGTGCCGTTCAGCACATAGCTTTATCGCTGAATCGACACCTATTCAATAAGCACTTAATGTAGAAAGGGCGCTATCGGCGCCCTTTTCATTGCTGACACTATTTCGTCAACTTCAAGACTTTTCCGTTTGGCGCATCGGTTAATAAGTAAATGGCGCCGTCTGGGCCAACTTCAACATCGCGGATGCGAGCATGATTGTCGCGTACATATTCAAATTGCTCGCCTGGTTTACCGTCTTCCACTTTAATGCGGCGTAAATGTGTGAACTTTAAAGAGCCAACAAGCACATCGCCATTCCACTCTTTAAACATGTCACCTTGATAGAAGGTTAGTCCGCTTGGAGCAATTGAGGGATCCCAGTAGACCCACGGCTGCTTCATGCCTTCCATGTGTGTTTTATCACTAATGATAGCGCCGCTGTAATCAACGCCATAGGTAATGACAGGCCAGCCGTAGTTAGCTCCTCGCTCAAGAATATTAATCTCGTCACCGCCTTTTGGGCCATGCTCCATTGCCCACACTGCACCTGTTTCAGGGTGCACCGTCAAGCCCTGAACATTTCTATGCCCATAGCTGAATACTTCAGGTGCTTTACCGTCGATAAACGGGTTGTTTTTTACCGCGCTGCCTTCACGATTAATGCGCACTATTTTACCGAAGTGATTGTCAGTGTTTTGCGCTTCTTTCATGTATTTGTAACGGTCACCCATTGCGACATACAGTTGCTTTTCGGCGTCGAACACTAGGCGACAACCAAAGTGAAAACCGTTATCTACAATTGAATCGGCGCTAAAAATTTCGTTAACGTCTTCAAGGCCTGTATTTGTTAGCGTTGCTTTCGCTACGCTACTGCTGCTGCCTGACTTACCCTCTGCATCACTGGCTTTGCTGTAGCAAAAGTAAATGGTGTTGTTGCTGGCAAAATCTGGATCAATTGCAATATCAAGCATTCCGCCTTGGTTTTGCGCGACTACTTCAGGCACGTTGCTTAGGCGTCCCGACAATTTGCCGTCTTTTGATAAGCGCTGAATACCACCGACTCTTTCCGTTAGCAGCATGTCACCATTAGGTAAGAACGCCATTCCCCACGGGTGCTCCAGCCCTTCTGCTAAGGTTGTTACCTTAATATGTTGACCATCATCATCGTGTTCATGATCGCCGTGAGCAAGCGCGCCATGACTGACAGTTAGCGCCAGTGCACAAACTATAGATTGGGAAAACGCGTTGGCTGGCTTGAATAATTGCGCCAAAATAGTGGGTGTTCTCATCGCTAGAAGCCTCAGTTTTAAAGAATATATGTGTATTGCTACACACGCTTCTTACTGTTGTTTTTAATACTTATTTCAGTTATCGCAAGTATACAAAAAAGGGCACAGCGCTGCTGTACCCTTTGTGATAGTTTCACGCCTTTATGCGATTAAACGACGCATTGAGCCTAACAATTCAAAAGCTATTGTTTAGCCTTTTATTTAGCATTCACCTTACTTTGGTAAGGTAGCGCGAAGCATCCACGCAGTTTTCTCGTGAACGCGCATGCGATCGCCAATTAACGCTGCTGATGATTCATCGTCTGCATCTTGCGCTAGCTTCAATGACTCTCGGCATGTTTTAACAACTTGCTCGTGTCCGTGAGTGAGTAAACGAACCATTTCAATTGCCTCAGGAACACCCTCTACTTCTTCAATTGAGCTAAGCTGTGCAAACGACTTATAAGTGCCCGGCGCAGCAATACCCAAGGTGCGAATGCGTTCAGCAATTTCATCCACCGCTTGTGCAAGCTCGGTGTAGTGCTCTTCAAACATTAAGTGTAGTTCGCGAAACTGTGGACCTTCCACATTCCAATGAAAATTGTGCGTTTGTAAGTACAATGTATAAGAGTCAGCCAGTAGCTTTTTAAGTCCTTCTGCCACTGCGTTGCGATCGCTCTCAGAAATACCAATATCAATCTTGCTCATGTCACACTCCTTAACGTTAAACCTTTAAGATTTCAGTTAGGCCAACGAGTTAGCCTCAACAGTATTGACTAAATAGTACTATAGAAATTTTGATTTAGATTAACGGTTTAGTTGATTGCTCTCATCAGATAAATCGATGGCTAAGTGACAGCAACTCGAACGGTTTACTCGTGATGATGGTGGTGGTGGCTTTTAGCTTGGTCTTTCTTCACAGGCAAACGTACTTTTAGTTGGCTATTATCATCAAACGATAGCGTAAGCGTGAACTCGCTCCCCTCTTCTAGTCCTTTTGCTAGGCCAAGTAACATAACGTGATAGCCGCCTGATTCAAACGACACCATCTCACCCGCTGTAATGGCTACACCGTCGGTAAGCTCACGCATTTTCATTACGTCGCCTTCCATTTCAGTCGTATGTATTTGCGCTTCGCTTGCAATGTCTTGTGATACAGAGACCGAGGTAAGCGTTTTGTCGCTGTCACTTTGATTATGCAAAGTAAAGTACACAGCGCCCGTTTTAGCCATTGCAAATGTGGCACGGGCGTACGCGTTCATAACCATTACATCGGCTTGCTCGTTCGCTTCGTGGTGTTTATGCTGGTGGGCATACGCTTGAGGAAAAGCAGATAAACCTAAGGCAAATAGGCCTGTAGCTATGACAAGAGATTTTAGCGTTTTAGACAAAGGTGACATACAACTGGCTCCGAATTGAAAATCGAAACTAGTGTACGTAAGAATGGCATAGGAAAAAAGAAAAATGGTGCCGACTGCCGGAATCGAACTGGCGACCTACTGATTACAAGTCAGTTGCTCTACCAACTGAGCTAAGTCGGCACACTAAATAAAACCGCTGCCTAGACAGCGGATGCGTATTCTAGCGATAAAAGCGTGGGTGTCAACCTTTTAATCGCGTTGCTTCACCAACTAATTTCGGAAAGTACTCAAGTGGTAAATATTTGCTCAGCGCCATAAGCTTTTCACCCAAGCTTTCATAGCTATTAGTGGTCACGTTGATATGCCCCATTTTACGCTTTTCTCGTACCGACTTTCCGTACCAGTGAAGGTGGCTACCATCAATGCTTAGCAAGTCACGTGAGAAGCTGCTACAACCGATAACATTTACCATTGCGCTAGGACCAATTGCCGATGTATCACCAAGGGGCAACCCACATACTGCACGTAAATGGTTTTCAAACTGACTAGTTACCGCACCAGATTGACTCCAGTGACCTGAATTGTGTACACGCGGAGCGAGTTCATTCACTAACAACTTATCGCCCACTTGGAATAGCTCAACCGCTAACACGCCCACATAATCCAAGCCTTCGGCAAGCTTTACAAATATATCGTGAGCTTGAGCTTGAAGTGCATCATCTACATTAGTGGCAGGCGCCACTGATACATGAAGCTGGCCTTGGTGGTGTAAGTTTTCGGCTAGCGGGTAAGTTCGCACGTCACCTTTCGCATTGCGCACACCAATAAGAGAAAGTTCTCTATCAAAGGCCACCATTTTTTCCACCACAAGCGGAACATTTTCAAGGTCTAGCCCTTGCAAAGCGTCTTTAAGCTCTGGTAACTCAGCTTCGTCGCTTAAACGCCATTGTCCATAGCCGTCGTAGCCATCGCGACTAGCTTTTAAAATGAGTTTGCTACCAAGCTGTTTTACGCAATTATCTAGTTGAGACAGCTCTGTCACAATCTTATGGTCGCAATTTGCAACCTTCATGCTTTCAAGCAGCTTTTTTTCGCGAACGCGGTCTGCACCAACTAAAATGCTGTCGATGTTTGGCATTAACTTGTTAGTTTTCGCCGCATCTTCTAACAACCTTTCTGGCACATGCTCAAACTCTACTGTCAGCGCATCGGCGTCTTCTAGTGCTTGAGCAAGTGAAGTTTCTAGTGGGGTTTTGCTAACTGGATGTACAACGGTATCGTTGTTTACGTCCACAGCTTGTACGTCAATACCAAGCGGGCTTCCAGCCAGGTACATCATTTGAGCAAGTTGGCCTGCGCCGTAAACGACTACTCTCATTCATCTAACTCCAATGTGTTGCTTGAAGCCAGAACCGTATCGGTTTGAGACTTTCTAAAAGCGATAACTGCGTCACGAACGCTTTTATCTTGTAATGCAACTACTTGTGCCGCTAATAGCCCTGCGTTAGCAGCACCTGCTTCACCGATAGCCAGTGTACCAACCGCTACGCCTTTAGGCATTTGAACGATTGAAAGCAGTGAATCTAATCCGTTAAGTGCTTTTGACTTAACTGGGCAACCAAACACGGGTAAATGTGTATGTGCGGCAATCATTCCTGGTAAATGTGCTGCGCCGCCAGCGCCAGCAATAATGGCGCTAAAACCTTCTTCGGCTGCGCCTTCTGCAAACTCTACTAGCAAGTTGGGTGTACGGTGCGCCGACACCACCTTCGCTTCAAATTCAACACCAAACGACTTCAGCATTTTTGCGGCCTGCTGCATAGTAGGCCAGTCTGAAGTTGAACCCATTACAATCGCGACTTTTGCCATCTAGAGATCCTCGGAGTAGGTAAAGTGGTCAACTTTGGAAAGGCCGCGATTGTAGCGTAAAACCGTTCAAAATCCCACCGTAAATGCCGCCAAATATGGGGCCTAACCTCCCGTTTTTGGAATTATCGTTTCCTTGTATCGGTGATCTATCTCTTCACAGCATGCCGTATTAACTATAATTAATTTATGATGGAAACTTGCCTATTTAAAACAGGTTAACGTAAGCGGATACCCATCGTTTTCGCTGCTACTTGTGTTTAAGGCATATGAGGTTATTGATGACAGATAAGCATGAACCAGACGTACTTGACGAGGTGATAGAAGAAGTACACGACGTGGTATCTGACTTCTTACATCGCGAAGCTGCCCCAGGTATTCTTTTAATGGCGGCTACCATTTTGGCACTTATTATCGCCAATTCTCCCCTAGATTCGCTGTACGATCGCTTAATCAGTATGCCCGTACAGATTTCTGCAGGCACGTGGGCGATAGACAAACCGCTTTTGCTTTGGATTAACGACGGTTTAATGGCCGTGTTCTTTTTCCATGTTGGTCTTGAGCTTAAACGAGAAGTCTGTGAAGGAGAGCTGGCAAACCCTAAAGACATTATCTTACCTGCAGCAGGTGCTGTTGGCGGCATGGCATTACCGGCCATAATTTACGTGGGTATAAACTGGGACAACCCGGTCGCTATTGCTGGCTGGGCCATTCCTGCGGCTACCGACATAGCCTTTGCCTTAGGTATTCTGGCGTTACTGGGAAGTCGCGTTCCCACTAGTTTGAAAGTATTCTTAGTGACGCTAGCCATTATTGATGACATAGGCGCTATAGTCATCATCGCGCTGTTTTACACCGACAACATCACCGCTGGCGCGCTTTACATTGCTGCGGGCTGCTTAATACTGCTGTGGCAAATGAATAAACGCAATGTGGTTGATATACCGCCTTATGTTTTAGTTGGCATTGTTTTATGGGTAGCCATGCTTAAGTCTGGTGTGCACGCAACACTTGCAGGCGTAGTGCTAGCTGGCTTCATTCCCATGCGCGATGAAAAAGATGAATCTTACTCTCCTGTCACCCGATTAGAGCACGGCTTAAATGGCTCTGTTAGCTTTGCAATTTTGCCCATATTTGCTTTTGCCAATGCAGGAATTAGCTTTGGAAATATTAGTCCAGAAGGTATTTTTCACCCGGTTACTTTCGGCATCTTTCTCGGCCTTGTGGTAGGTAAACAAATTGGGGTATTCGGATTTTGCTATTTAATGGTGAAGTTAAAGTTGGCGAAGCTACCTAGCGATCTTAATTTCAAGCACATTTATGGCTGTGCGCTACTTTGTGGCGTGGGCTTCACCATGAGCTTATTTATTGGCGGGCTAGCATTTGAACAAACGGGAATAAATCAAATTTTCGATGAACGTGTAGGTATCTTAGCTGGCTCGCTGGCCTCCGCGTGTTTAGGTTATGTCGTACTTCGACTTATAAGCGAAGCGCCTAGCGATGATAACAAGGTTGCAACTAACGCCAGTAAGTTCACTGGTAATACTGTCAAATAGACTTGATGTACCAATACGCTTTCTGAACGAAAAATGCCTGCGACTAAGCAGGCATTTTTAAGTTTTGCTACTTCAATAGTACTGTTGCTTACGAAACACTAATGCCCGCTAAAATTAGCGAAAAATAGCCCTACTCGTGCTCTGACAGGCTAGCTTGGTTTAGTGTTGAGCCATGTAGTCAAGCGTAAAGTTTGTAAGTAGCTTCACGCCCAATTTCATGCCTTTGTCATCGACATAGAACTCTGGTGTGTGGTGAGCAGGACTATCTTCTTCAGACACATCAAGTGGCTTGCCGCCCACCCAAACATATAAGCCCGGAATCTGCTCTTGGAAGAACGAAAAGTCTTCGGCTCCTGTAACCGGTTTAGAAAGCAATGTGTTCTCAACGCCAGCGGTTCGCTGCATAGTGGGCAACATAGCCTTGGTTAGCGCTGGGTCGTTGTATGTAATGGGGTAGTAGTAATCTAGAGGTAAAGTAAGCTCGGCTTGCGCCCCCATACTCTCTGCAATGGCTTTCACTTTTCGAGGGAGTGACTCGTAAATATGTTCGCGTGCCGCTTTGTTAAGCGTACGAATTGTTCCCACCATTTCGACTTCACTCGGAATGATGTTAGAGCGATTACCGCCATGGATTGAGCCAATAGACACCACTGCTGCGTCGTCAATCAGCTTTAATTCACGACTGACGATAGTTTGAATAGACATGATCATTTGCGCAGCGGTTACCACCGGATCCACGCTTTTCCACGGATACGCGCCGTGGGCTTGTTTGCCGTGAATTACTATTTTGAACGGGTCGACGGCAGCCATGGTGCCACCGGCGTTGTAGCGCACCTTGCCAATATCTGTGTTGGCATTAATGTGTAAACCAAAAATAGCATCAACATCAGGGTTCTTCAGCACGCCCTCGGCAACCATAACTTCAGCGCCGCCTTTTTCACCAGCGGGCGCCCCCTCTTCTGCGGGTTGGAAGATAAACTTGACCTTACCTTTCAGCTCGCTTTTTATTTCTGTGAGAATTTTCGCCGCGCCCATTAACATAGCCATATGCGTATCGTGCCCACATGCGTGCATTACAGGCACTTCGTTGCCATTGTACTCGCCCATTTGTGTTGAGCGATACGGCAAATCGTTTTGCTCTTTAACTGGAAGACCGTCCATATCGGCCCGCAACGCAACAACAGGGCCTGGTTTGCCAGAATCTAAGATAGCGACCACACCGGTTTTAGCCACACCCGTTTGCACCTCTAAACCCAAACCATTGAGGTATTCAGCAATATATTCAGCAGTTTTGAACTCGCGATTAGACAGTTCAGGAAACTCATGAAAGTGGTGACGCCACTTAATCACATCAGGTTCCACTTTATTCGCCATTTCATCAACGTTAATTTGAGCAGCATTAGCAGCAGACACACAGGCCAGCCCAGCAAATGCAAGTGACAGCAATTTCCGGTTCATCGCTATTATTTCCTTTTGTGTTTTTAACCACTGTAAATCATCTTTGTAAAGAACACACCACTGAACTGACGATTGCTGAAATTAATGCATCAAATAGTGTGGTTAAAGACTGTTGAGTGTTGCTGTATGATTTCACTGCGGTGAATGGGCTATTGGGCAAGTCACATGATTGTGGTTCGAGTAAGCCCGAATAAAAGTCGTCAACAAAAAAGGCGCCCATGGGCGCCTTCTCATCATTTACTTATTTATTAGCGAGCTTTTCTTAGCTTTTTTGTCTACGCATGGCGTCGAAGAACTCGTCGTTCGTCTTCGTCATCGATAGCTTGCTGATAAGGAATTCCATCGCGTCAATTTCTGACATCTCGTGAACGATTTTACGAAGGATCCACATTTTTTGTAGTTCGTCTTGCGCAGTAAGTAGCTCTTCACGACGGGTACCTGAACGGTTGAAGTCGATAGCTGGGAATACACGTTTTTCTGCAATTTTGCGATTAAGGTGCAGTTCCATGTTACCTGTACCTTTGAACTCTTCGTAGATAACTTCATCCATTTTAGAGCCGGTATCAATAAGCGCAGTTGCAATAATGGTTAAGCTACCACCTTCTTCAACATTACGCGCAGCACCGAAGAAACGCTTAGGCTTATGCAGTGCGTTAGCATCTACACCACCAGTAAGGACTTTACCTGATGATGGGATAACCGTGTTGTACGCACGAGCTAAACGGGTAATTGAATCAAGTAAGATAACCACATCTTTTTTGTGCTCTACAAGACGCTTAGCTTTCTCGATCACCATTTCAGCAACCTGAACGTGGCGGCTAGCTGGCTCATCGAACGTTGATGCAACCACTTCGCCTTGTACAAGACGGTGCATCTCGGTTACTTCCTCTGGGCGCTCGTCGATTAGCAATACCATTAACTCACACTCTGGGTGGTTAGCAGCAATTGACTGAGCAATATTTTGAAGAAGCAGTGTTTTACCCGCTTTAGGCGGTGCAACGATTAGACCACGCTGGCCTTTACCGATTGGAGACGCTAGGTCTAAAACACGTGCTGTAATATCTTCTGTCGAACCATTACCACGCTCCATACGCAAACGATCTGCTGCGTGAAGTGGTGTAAGGTTTTCGAAAAGGATTTTGTTACGTGAATTTTCAGGCTTGTCGAAGTTAACTTCGCGGATTTTTAGCAGGGCAAAATAACGTTCGCTGTCTTTTGGTGGGCGAATCTTCCCGGCAATCGTATCGCCTGTACGCAGGTTAAAGCGTCGTATTTGGCTTGGCGATACGTAAATATCGTCTGGTCCTGCAAGATACGAAGAATCAGCTGAGCGTAAGAAGCCGAAACCGTCCTGTAAAATTTCTAATACCCCGTCCCCAAAAATGTCTTCACCGCTTTTTGCGTGAGTTTTAAGGATAGAGAAAATGATGTCTTGTTTTCTGGCGCGTGCCATGTTTTCCAGGCCCATTTCCTCGGCCAGGGCAACCAACTCGCTAATTGGTTTGTTCTTTAATTCAGTTAAATTCATACTGGTGGGTCTTTGTGCTTGAACTTCGCTTACAGGACTTAATGTCACTCTGTTCTCGTTTAGATTTGGTATCACCCGGATATGGGCGTAAGCAGAATGCTGCTCGGATGAGCGCTGAAGAAAAGTTAGCACTATATTTAATCAACGTCCAGCGTTTTACCGTTGAAATATTAAATTATTTGCTATTTGCTTTTCTGATTAGATGCGTGAGTGCCTGTGTTAAAAACAAAAACCGGCGCCTTATTAGCACCGGTTTTAAGATTGCTACTAATTAAAGATTTTCGTTTAGAAACTCTGTTAATTGAGCTTTTGATAGCGCGCCAACTTTAGTTGCAGCAACGTTACCGTTTTTGAAAAGAAGCAATGTAGGAATACCACGAATACCATATTTAGGTGGAGTTTCGTTATTTTCATCGACATTCAACTTGCCAACTGTTAACTTGCCATCAAACTCGGTCGCAACTTCTTCCAAGATTGGTGCGATCATTTTACACGGGCCACACCATTCGGCCCAGAAGTCAACCAGTACAGGACCTTCAGCATTGATAACATCTGCTTCGAATTTATCGTCAGATAACTGGATAATTTTGTCGCTCATTCTTTTCTCCATTATTGGTCTGTCGCTGATTTGTCTCAGCCCGACCATAAGTGTTATATAGAAACTGTTTTTTAATGCAAGCACTGATAAGCTATAAGCTATGCCTACTCACTTAACTGATACTCACTTTTCCGACCTGCCGATTAACGGCAAGGTTGTTGACGCCTTGACGGCAGCTAATTTTTCACATTGTACACCAATTCAAGCACTTGCACTGCCTCCATTATTGGAAGGTCACGACATTGCAGGTCAGGCCCAAACCGGAACCGGTAAAACCATTGCTTTTTTGGTGGCTACATTTCACTATTTGCTAAGCAAAGCAGAAAATGCAGATAACAGCAAATCAAATGGCCCGCGCGCAATTATTATGGCGCCAACCAGAGAGCTAGCCGTTCAAATTTATAACGACGCCAAACTGCTCAGTGAGCATACTGGATTGTCGCTTGGTTTGATTTATGGGGGCGAAGGTTACCAAAGTCAACGTGAAACTTTGGAAGAAGGGGTAGATATAATAATTGGTACGACAGGACGCATTCTGGATTACTACAAACAGAACGTGTTTACCCTGAAAAATATTCAGGTAGCCGTACTCGATGAAGCCGACCGCATGTTCGATTTAGGCTTTATCAAAGATATCCGCTTCTTATTCCGTCGCATGCCTCCTGCAAGCGAACGTTTGAGCATGTTGTTCTCTGCTACGCTTAGTTATCGCGTGCAAGAGTTAGCATACGAACACATGAACAACCCTACTCACGTGCAGGTAGCGCCAGAGCAAACTACTGCAACGCGCGTAACTCAGGAGCTACTCTACCCATCTGACGATGACAAGATGCTGCTTCTTCTTACACTGCTTGAAGAAGAGTGGCCAGACAAAGCGATTGTTTTTGCCAACACCAAGAACAGCTGCGAGCGGGTTACCGATTGGCTAACTGCCGATGGTCATCGTGTTGGCTTGCTGAGCGGTGATGTGCCGCAGAAGAAGCGCTTGGGAATATTGGAAGATTTCACCAAGGGTAATCTAGATATTTTGGTCGCAACTGATGTTGCAGCACGCGGCCTTCATATTGATGCGGTAACCCACGTATTTAATTACGATCTGCCTGACGATGCCGAAGACTATGTTCACCGCATAGGTCGAACAGGCCGTGCCGGTCAAAGTGGTGTGGCAATTAGTTTCGCATGTGAAAAATACGCACTAAACTTACCTGCAATAGAGCAGTACATTCAAAAGGCAATTCCGGTTACCGATTACGACAGAACCGCACTGCTTGACGATGTAACACCGCCTAAGCCACGCAGAAGGCGCGCGCCGAACAACCGTAACACATCACGTCGTGGAAACGGTAGAGGCCGCGGAAAGCCCCAGCAACGCAACAACAGAGCGCAATAACACGGCGTAAAGGTAGTTAATAAGAATCGAGATTTTATGCAGGCAGAACTCCAGCACAACGCACAAACCTACGGCGAGTATTACGCCGCCGTAGACTTAGGCTCAAACAGCTTTCACATGGTGATTGTTCACGTTGTTAATGGCAGTGTGCAAATAATAGGGAAAATTAAACAAAAAGTGCGGCTGGCGGCAGGATTAGACGACAATCTATCGCTTGATGACGTAAGCATGGAACGCGGCTGGCAGTGTCTGCAAGTATTCTCGGAACGCCTGCAAGATATCCCTCCTTCGAATATCAAAATAGTTGCTACCGCTACCTTAAGGCTAGCAACCAATGCGCATGTATTTATTCGCAAAGCGGAAGAGATTCTCAATCACAAGCTTGAAGTGATCAGTGGTGAGGAAGAAGCACGTCAGATTTATCTTGGTGTAGCTTACACATCTGCAAATCAAGGCAATAGCTTGGTGATTGATATTGGCGGTGCCAGTACAGAAATTATTATTGGCAACGACATGCAGCCTATTCATTTAAAAAGTTTAGATATGGGCTGTGTTACGTTTATGGAGCGCTATTTCACTGGTGGCGTGATTAGCGAAGAGAGTTTCGAGAGCGCCAAACAAGCAGCACATGCACTTATTGCTGATGTGTCGAGTGCGTTCTTGTGCTTCGACTGGGAAAACTGCTTAGGCGCATCTGGCACGCCACAAGCAATTACCGAAATTCTCGTAGCACAAGGCATCAGCGATGCCATTCGATTAGACTATTTGTATCACTTAGAAAAACAGTGTATTGACTGTGGTGACATTAAGACCCTGGACATTGATGGGCTGGAAGAAAATAGGAAAGCTATCTTCCCCTCTGGTTTAGCCATACTAATCAGTTTATTTGAAGCGCTAGACATACAGCATATGAATATTTCAGGTGGTGCGCTTCGCGAAGGCCTTATTTACGGCATGTTAGACAATGTCACCGATAATGACAGACGCCAGCAGACGTTAAATCAAGCAAAACATCGCTATCACATAGACTCTAGCCATGCTAATTCGGTTAGACACGTTGCGTTGACAATGTGCCATCAATTATGCGCACAGCAAAACATTTGTCACCTAGATACAGAGACTATTTTAGGTGCAGCAGCACAGCTTCATGAAATTGGCCTTCACATTGAATATAAGCGCCATCATGAGCATGGTGAATATATTCTAAGCCACATAGACTTACCTGGTTTTACCCGCCTCCAGCGCGCAGCGATTCGCGACTTAGTCGCTCAACATAGGCTAACTATTAAAGCCGGCGCTTTTGAAAAATACCATGAAGACTATCGGCCAATGCTTAAGGGGCTACTGCGTATATTACGTATTGCAGTGGTGCTTTGTCTTCGCCGCCAAAACAAGCACATTCCAGAAGTCACCTTGAAATGTGAAGATAGTAAGTGGACACTTACTTTCCCTGAAGGCTGGCTTAAAGCTCACCCTTTAATTAATGCAGAGCTGGCGAATGAATGTTGGCTTCAGCATAAAGCGGGTTGCGAGCTAGTTTGTAAGTAGTTACTCACTCATTCGAGCTAGAGTTAAAAAAGCCGTGCATTGCACGGCTTTTTAATTCTTTCGCCCCACCCTAATTTTCATCCGCGCTTTAGAGCTTATTATGCAAGAGGTGGCAAGTAAAAGCGGCTTAATTACTACTTTGTTTTGCTATCAGCTCAGCCGCTTTAGGTGCAAAGTACGTTAAAATTCCGTCTGCACCAGCGCGTTTAAAGGCAAGTAATGACTCTAAAATTACCGCCTCTTCATTCAGCCAACCGTTGGCGAAGGCGGCTTGATGCATAGCATATTCACCGCTTACTTGGTAAGCGAATGTTGGCACTTTGAATTCATCTTTGCAGCGGCGGACTACATCTAAATAGGGCATGCCCGGCTTAACCATTACCATGTCTGCACCTTCTTCAATATCAAGGGCAATCTCATGTAATGCCTCGTCGGTATTTGCAGGGTCCATTTGATAGGTTTTCTTGTTGCCACCTTTAATGTTCGCTGCTGAACCGACCGCATCGCGAAATGGACCATAGTAAGACGATGCATATTTCGCAGAGTAAGCCATAATACATGTATTAATGTGACCGGCCTCTTCAAGTGCTTTTCGAATGCTGCCTATGCGGCCGTCCATCATGTCTGACGGTGCAACAATGTCAGCACCGGCTTCAGCGTGTGACAGTGCTTGTTTGATTAGTACCTCGACCGTTTCATCGTTCATCACATAGCCACTGTCATCAAGTAGGCCATCTTGACCATGAGATGTGAATGGGTCTAATGCTATGTCAGACATCAACATTACTTCAGGAAATGCTTTTTTAAGCGCTTTCATGGCTTGCTGAGCCAGCCCGTCGGGGTTAAATGCTTCGCTAGCACACTCGGTTTTAAGGTCCATTGGCGTTACGGGGAAAAGTGCAATAGTTCGAATACCTAGTTCGACCCACTTTGCCGCCTCTTGAACTAACAAATCAATAGAGAGCCTTTCTACACCAGGCATTGAAGGCACAGCCTCTCGCGCGTTATTACCTGGCAACACGAATACAGGGTAAATGAGATCATCGGTAGTTAAACGGTGCTCTGCCACAAGCCCTCTTAGAGCATCTTTAGCGCGTAAACGTCGCATTCGTCGATGAGGGAAAGGTGAAGATGTCATAGTTTTTCCTGTAAGTGTTTGTGTATTACTGTGTTGCGGCCCGCTGCCTTCGCTTCATAAAGGCATTCATCGGCAAACTTAAATAATGCTTGCGCGTGCTCTTCGTCCTCGATAATGGTCGTAGAGACGCCCGCACTCGCGCTAAGATTAATGGTTTCACCCTCATAATCAAGTGGCGATGACGCCAGGCTATTTCGCATGTTTTCGGCCACGTGGTATGCGCCGTTTAAGTCGGTATTAGGCAATATAATGGCAAATTCTTCACCACCTATGCGACACAAGTCATCAGTGGGTCGATGAAGGTGTTTTTGAAAGACATTAGTTACGTGAATTAGGCAGGCGTCACCGCCATCATGGCCGTATTTGTCGTTGATTTGCTTGAAATGATCCACATCAACGATGATAAGCGACAGTGGCGTTTGCTCTCGGCGACTGCGTCGCCCTTCTGAACGTAAACGCTTCGTGAAATGTCTGCGGTTGTGCGCACCCGTGAGAGGGTCAATGGCATTCAGCCGTTCTAGCTCTTGGTTAACTTCTGAAAGCTCGCGCAGGGTAATTTCAAGCTCAAGCGTTCTCTCCTCAACTTTATATTCCAAATCGTCTTGATAGCGTTTTTGAACATCGAGTAAGTTCTCTTTCGCGGTATTTGCCTGCTTTTCTTGCTCTAGCGCAAATTGCTGCGCCTCTATCAGATCGTCACGGCTGTGGCTGTAATGAATCGCAAGTATAAGTGCCAAGATAAGGGTTTCTACAGCCCCCCCAATAATGAGCAAATTGTTCGATGAAATAGGTAGCTGAATAATGTTCACGTTGTCTAAACTTGCACTTAATGCGCTAACTAATAAGAAGCCCCACGCAATTGTGAAATATCGAGCGACAACCACTCCTTTAAGCGCTAACCAAATGCCCATCCCTAAAATGTACACTACAATTAAACTTAGCATTAAGAGAAACGCTTTTATCATAAAGGGGTAAGGTAGAATTAAACCGGCAACTATGCTGAGGACACACATCCAACTTATACCCAGCGTTGCTTTGTCTAGCTTTTCACTGTGGGCTTTGATAGGCAAAAGGCTGCGCGTAAATAGCGCTGCAAACATAATGGTAGCATTAGAAAAAACGATGATGGACTTATTCTGAAACCAGATGCTTTGAGGCCATAAATACGCATATCCGTATCCGTGAAGGGTAACTAATACAAGCGCTAAACTTGTTACGTAACCTGAGTAATGCAAAAACGACACATTGCTTGTTGTAACAGTTAAAAAGGCATTACTCACACCCATCGCAACCAAAATACCAAAGAAAATGCCTAGCGCTAAATTCCGGCTTGAGGTGTAAGCGATAAATTCTGTTTCATTCCAAATGCGAATAGGTAGACGGATATTACCGGAGGTCTGAACCCTAATGATCACGCGTTGTGATTGAGCACTTGAAGGCAATGGAAATAATGGTTTTACATGAGAAATGGGTCTTTCATCAAAGCGTTGTTCATCGCCTCCAAAGTAAGACACAATAGGTGTGCTACCTATCTGGCTGTAAACAGCCACATCCAAGTTGTCTAATAACGGGTAGTCGATATGGAGTAAAAAGCGCCCCTCATTACTTTGTGTGGGATCAATGACCATCGAAAACCAATACACATCGGTATCAATTCCCAAATTAATTGGCGATGAAATAGAAGACCATTCATTTAGCGGTTTTTGAACTATATTATTAAAATCCAGTGTGCCGCCTTCCCCTTCATTAAAGTAGAAAAGTTGTGAAAATCTTGGTGAACTTTGTGTAGTGGGCGATAGATTTAGCAGTACAAACATAAACGCAACAACTGCCACCACCGTAATTAGGATAAGACCCGCATCGTAATTGCGCATCGCTTTCAAACTTGTCTGCATATATACCTATGTTGGGCTAAGAAAAAATAGCTCGCAGCTATTAGCATAACTGCTCATACACAATTTATCAGTCTCTACTTGCAGATATTCGCCTAATTGATTAGCGATGTGAGGCAGAAATGCAGGTTCGTTATTACGTTTCCTGGGGCGAAGCGTTTTTGGAAATAGGTATGGCGCATCAGTTTCTAAAACAAGGCGGTTCAGGGGAATATGCTTTACGGCATCTCTTAAGTCTTCGCCGCGTTTTTCGTCGCATACCCAGCCTGTAATGCCAATATAAAGCCCTAACGACAAGTATTGTTTTACCTGTTCAGAATTACCGGTAAAGCAATGCGCAATCCCACCTTTCAAACGAGGCATATATTGCGTTAACAATGCTACTTGCTCGTCAAAAGCATCTCGTTCATGCAGATAAACCGGCAGATTTATAGAGGCAGCTATCTCTAGCTGAGCTTCAAACACCGCTAGCTGGACTGATTGAGGGGAAAAGTTGCGATTAAAATCCAGGCCGCATTCTCCAACGGCAACACAGCCTTCTTGCTGAGCAAGCTCACGTAAGCGCGCGTAGTCTTCAGCGTTGACGTCTTTAGCATTGTGCGGATGAACGCCAATGGTATAACAGCATTGCGTAGGGTATTTGCTATATAAAGCAAAGGCCGCATCCCACTCATTTGGATGAGTAGTAATAATGCATAGCTTGTCTACCCCTGCCTCGCTAGCACGACGAATAACTTCGTCGGCGTCAAAGCGCTTGTCCAGCAAGTTGACGCCAGCATCAAAATAGCGCATTTATTTAATGCGTTTTACTTTAATACGCTTGTTCAAGCCTTCAACGCTTAGGAAGAATGAGCCCAAAAAGCCACGCTCCACAGTTACGCTTTGGCCTTCTTCAAGCTTTATGTAATTACCGTCGGTTTGTTGCCAAACTGAGTCATCACTGAAACTAATAACGTACTTGTCGCGAAGGTTCTTCTTAATTGAAGTGATGGTTAAGGCAATTTCAGAAACCTCTTTTTTATTTCGCTTGTTCTCTAAACCGAATTCATTTACCGGTTTCGCTGCTGGAGCAGGTTGTGGCGAGACTTGCGACTGTGCATTTGCATCTGTTCTAACTTGTGCGCTGCTGCCTGGCTTATAAGCTTTCATCTGGCTTAGCTGCTCATTCAAGCCATCGTACTGATTTAACGACTTTGCCACGCCATCATAGCAAATTAAGCGCTTTAGGCTGTCCTCAGTCTTGCGGCATTTCTCAACCGCTTCACCCAGCGTTTCTGCTTGAGCACTAAATGCTCCCAGTGCGCACATTAAAGTGGCAATAGAAAGTTGTCGAGTTTTCATTTTTATCCCTTTCCTTTTTAGAATTCTATGTTTTATCGGGCGTCTGTGATGAGGGCTCGTCTTTTGGCGCTCTGCCAGCGTAAAACCCACCAACAATAACCCCAACTTCAAAGAGTAACCACATTGGAATAGCTAATAGTGTTTGCGAAATGACGTCTGGCGGCGTCAATAACATGCCCACCACGAAGGCACCAACCACGACATACGGTCGCTTTGCACGCAAAGACTTGGCGTCGGTCACTCCAGTCCAGCACATCAAAATAATTGCAATAGGTATCTCAAACGACACACCAAATGCGAAAAACAGCTTCAACACAAAATTTAAGTAGCTGGAAATATCTGTACTTACGGTCACGCCTTCAGGCGCTACGCTGGTAAAAAACGCAAATGCGATAGGGAACACTACGAAATACGCAAAGGCCATACCGGCATAAAACAATAGCGTGCTGGAAAGCAACAAAGGTGCAACCAGCCTCTTTTCGTTCCGGTACAAACCTGGCGCTACGAAGCCCCACACTTGATACAAGACATACGGAATAGCGACAAAAAATGAGAGAACTAACGTAAGTTTGAAGGGAGCAAAAAAGGGTGACGCTACGTCAGTTGCTATCATGCTTGCGTTTTCAGGCAAGGCTTCAAGCAGAGGCATTGCTAATAGTCTATATAAGTCTTGGGCAAATGCGGCCAAACATATAAACACAATAAGCACACTTAGAAGGGCCTTGAGAATACGGCTACGCAGTTCTATTAAATGAGAAATAAGGTTGTTAGCGTCAGACATCTATTGCTTTTTATAAGGTTCTTGAACCGACTCTGCAGCTTTTTTTAGCTCATCGACGCTTTGTTCAAGTTCAGGTGAAAGATCTTTAAGCCCTTGTTGCTCAGCTTTTTTCAAGTTTTCATGCAATTCATGCACGCGCAACTGATGCTCAACTTCCTGCTTAAAGCCCGTTGCTACATTTCGTACACTGCGAATTGTATTAATGGTAGAGCGCATGGCACCTGGCAGTCTCTCTGGCCCCAAAATAAGAAGGGCCAAAACACCGATAACCAATAGCTCCCAAAAGCCAATATCGAACATTAGGATTTTTCTTTAACGTCGCTCTGCGTCTTTGTTGAAACAGGTTCTGCTGATGACTTTTCTTCTACCTGCTTCTTTTGGTCAAAGTCGGCATCTTTTTCTTCTTCACTAACGGCTTTTTTGAAACCCTTAATGGCACCACCTAAATCTGTACCAATACCTTTAAGTCGCTTTGTACCGAATAAAAGCACTACGATAACCAGTATAATCAGCAACTGCCAAATACTAATACCACCCATAAAAATAATCTCCCTAACATCGTTAAGTACAGTATGCCATTGCCTGCTGATGCTTTCACCTGAATATTTACTTCAATGAATAAACATTGACGTTTTGATAATGACACTCCATGCTCTGTAAATACCAAGCTAAGATAAATATCTACTTTAACTATGCCATTTCAAACAAGGAGTTAGTGAGTAATGCTATGCCTTACTGTGGCATTTTGCCATTTACTACTCACCGCTCCAATTGCCCCTTCTGAGGTTGAAAGCACGGTGAACGCTACTGTAGGTGCGACCAATAGTAGCACGGCTTACGGCGATATTCTGCGACCAGAAAACACCAACTCAACCAATCAAAATCCAGTCGATAAAGGTGCGCCGGCTTCAAGAGAAACAGAGCAGAGTGAACAGTGGTTCGATGTTTGGCAGCGCAGTTTTACTGACACTATGGACTTTACCGTAAAACGCCTTGATGGACTGTTTGAAAGTGAAACAAATGTCTATTCCACAGACTCTAAACAAGCCAAGGCTGAGGGCCGAATTCAGCTTGCTTGGGAGCCTAGAAGAGGCATGCTTACCGACACCGATGTGCGCTTTCGCGTACGAGTTCGGCTTCCTGCACTAAAAGAACGGGTAGACTTGTTGCTGAGCGACAATGAAGACGAAAGCCAAGACAGCACAATACGCGCTGCCCGTGATACGGGTAACAACGACCGTGACAGGACAACAATTGCGCTGCGCTTTCGCCCCGAACAAGACTCACACTACTCGTTGAGAGTGGGTGCAGGACGACGGGATCAACTTTATGCCATGGCAAGGTATAGAGATGCTCACGCCTTCTCAAAACATTGGGCTATGCTTTACGATGCCGAACTGTATTACTACACACGCGACCGATTAGGTGCAGAAGTCGGCATTGCAGTGCAATATGAGATAAGCACAAACCATATAGCAAGGCAAAACAATCGTTTTTACTTCCGTGACGACACTAATGATTGGCTCTGGCGTCATGAAGTGCATCACTTGTATTCGGTAGATGAGCACAACGCAATAATCCCTCACTTTATGGTAGAAGGGCTTAGTCAACCTAACTATCGCGTAGAAGAGGTTTACACCGGCGTTAGATGGCGCAGCAATACGCTGCGCGATTGGTTGTTCTTTGAGGTCGAACCGTTTGTGCTGTGGCTTCGCAATGAAGACTTTAAAGCATCTTGCGGTGTAGCCCTTCGTGTTGAAGCTTATTACGGCAAAGATACGTGAAAAAGTTAGTCGTAGACAACAAACGGAACATAGCTATAAGCACAATAGCGCAGTTTGTTAAAATGAGACTCTTCTGAGGGTTGTAACACGTGTAAATTTCCCTCGTGCTGCCACCGAATCATGTCTTTTGAACGACAAAGGTTGCCCGATTCAAAGCGCCACTTGCCTTTATCATCACGTTTAAAAGTTGACGGCTTTTGCAAGGGTTCTAACGAGAGACTAAGTTTACCTAGATTAATCTGTCCTGATGTATGAGCAGGTAAGTAGCTTGCTTCACCAGCAATAACACGCTTTGGACCAGCAGTGGAATGTGAGATGTCTTCCTTTCCTTTGCTCATATCAACAATAAATACACCGCCTTTGCCTAACACTGAAAAAGAGACGTTTTCAAACGGCGCTTTGGCGTCGACGATTAACGCTGTAGTTTCATCGACGCCGAAACCAAATAATTGACCGCTAGATGCTGTGGCAGCAATTAAACGCACCTCGCGATCGCGTTCAGAGAAGTGAGTATCAAGTAATCCAAAATTGAAAAGGCCCAAACCACCGTCAGGGTTTATCGTCATGGCCCCATCAATGAGTCGGTGATCGCATTGAGCGTCGTCCTCGCAACGTTGTGATGTTGGGTTTACGCCATATACACCACTCGATAAAACCCCCTCGGAACTACCACTCGTCAACATAGGCACAGGTCGATGGTTATTGTATCCACCAGCCTGCACCGCTGTTCCTGCACTGGTTCCCCCAACTACAATCTGATCGTCTCGCCACAGCTTACGAAGGGTTATAAGAAAGTCGCTAGGTTTTCCTGTTGGTGTACTTAATGCTGCTAGGGTTTTACTTTGGTCTCCTCCATTAAAGAATAGGCCGTCTAGGGTAGACAGCGTATCTTTGGCCAACTGGTTATCTTCACACCACAAACGTTGTTTGCTCGTGCGCTCAGGGTATAACCTTTCTTTATCAAATAGCGCATGTTGCGCTCTAAAAAACGCCAGGTTGTTACAGCCTTTGCCTTCCAAGCTTTCAACATAAACGGCCTGTTGAAACGCGGGAGTTAACGGTATCCAAATTACGTCAACGTTGGGTCGCTGAAAAACGCCAGTGTAAAAGTCTATGGCTTCAAATGGGTCACGAGACGATGCCGTGACAATTCCGATAGTGGTTCGAGTGGCGGTTTCAGCGCTATCCTTTTCTGCACGTTTAGCTTGCCGCTTCGCATGCGCTGCTTCAATAAATGCGGTGTAGATATCTACTGACGCCCTAGCTTTCGTATTTGCTAGCGATACTTGCTCTTGCAATCGGTTGCCTTCTTCATCTAGTTGCTGCGACTCTAGCGCGTCTAACAAGATGAAGTAATCAGTATCAGAAAAAGCACGAATACCGCTGTTTGAGAACCCAGCATCATTAAGGGCATCTAATAGCGCATTTTTTGTATATAGCCGCCCACCCCCAGATGAATTTATATTCACTAATTTTGAATACAAAGAATCATTACTTTGTGAGTATTTGTTCGCCAACTCTTGATATCTACGCAGTGACTGCTGATTTATTTCGTACAAAATGTCTGCTTTTCCCGACGTAAACTGTAACGATGAACTGCAGTTTTTCGTTGACATACTCGAACATGTCTTCAATGCACCTCCCGCCAAAACAAGGTTAGGCGACGAGAAACAAAACATAGAAAATACAGAAAGATAAACACTCAAAAGCAATAACACCAATGTTTTCAAACTACTCTTAAAACAGTAAAAATTTGCGCGCAAAAAAATAACTTTCATTAAAACCAACAGAACATTTAATTGATTGACTTTTATTCACCGTAGTGTTAACTAATTATTAATGTCAACGGTAAAGTTTACGCCGTACAACAATATTTGATTCAGACGAAATGCATAATTCGTCACAACACTGGTTTTTTTTCGATGATCAAGAAAGCTGCCAACTTAGGCAACTATCGCTATCAAAACTTTTACTTGTCGGAGTGGTTCGACGAGTAGCTCCTTCGCCCTTCAATTCATTGAAGCGGTCACGCTGCGCCTTGCAGCAAATTTTTATCTAAACAAGTGTTGAATCGCGCAAAAAGCGGCATTAGACCGTGCGCGTTATGGGGATCACAATAATGAAAAAATCGACGTTACTTCACAAAATAGGTGTGTCTGTTGGCACGCTAAGCTACCTATCGCTTTGTATATCTGGCGCTGTTTTCGCGCAAGCTGTATCAGCACAGGAAGCAAGCGAGGAAGAGGTTGTAGAGCGCATACAAGTTACCGGCAGTAATATCCGCGGCGCGGATATGGAAGGTGCACAACCGCTTACCGTTTTAACTTCAGAAGATATTGCACGCACGGGCGCATCTACCATTTCAGAGCTAATGCGCACAGTAACGCAAACCCGAGGCGGCGTGGGTACATTTGACACCACCCAAAGTGGGGCAACGTCTACCTCTACACCACCAGGTCAAGCGGCCGCATCGCTTCGTGGTATCGGCCCTTCTTCAACGTTGACACTTGTGAACGGACGCAGAATTGCCGCAAGCTCGTTCGCGTCTGGCACTGAAAACTTTGTTGATATCAACAGTATTCCTGCCTCTGCGGTAGAACGCGTAGAAATTTTGGCAACGGGGGCATCAGCCATTTATGGCGCAGACGCCGTAGCAGGTGTTATTAACTATATCCTCAAAAATGATTATGAGGGGCTAGAGCTTCAAACGAACTATGAAAACACCACCAACAGCAATGACCATGGTGCGCTGAACTTTCAAATGCTGTGGGGTAAGAATTTCGATAACGGCAGTAATTTAACTGCATTCTTCGATTACTTCGATAGAAAAGCGATCCGCGCTACCGATTTTTCGCAAACCCGCGACCCTATTTTGGAAAGTAGCTACTCGTATCTTGCCAAAGGGCAGCCAAACATTTTCTTCAATAGCGCAGTAGACGGCAATGAGATGCCTGCGCCTAACTGCCCTAATGAGCTAACAATAACCGAGTTCGGCGAAGAAATTTGTGCATACTACGCCAATGAAGACGACTATTTTGAAACACCGCTAGAAACGTTATCAGGTGGCTTCACCTATACATATCAAGGTAACGATGTTACGTGGCGAACAGACCTTCTAGTCTCGCACACCAAATCAACCTCGTTCTCAACGCCTGCCCCCATTAATCAAGTCGACGATGAAGAAGGTGCATGGATTGGCATTGATGCCCTAGACGTGCTCGAGGAGGGAGCGCGTAACGCTATTCTTAACAACTTATACATAGACCCCTTTGATACCGTTGCAGGTCGCGAGCTAGAAGGCTTTCAATACGATGCCCGTTTTACAACCCCGCGCACGGTGGAAATAGAAACTGATGCCATTCGACTGGTTTCGTCTTTACAAGGTTACCTTGGTGAATGGGAATGGGAGGCTGGCGCACTATACTCTCGCAGTGAGTCTGAACAGGTCGCCACGCAAGGTATCTACAACCGTTATCTTTATACAGCGGCCGCTCACGGAGAGCTCTGTGATACTGGCGATATTGCTCAGTACGATAGTGCAGACGATATTCTAAGCTGCGGTGGTGGCACATTACTGCCTGCCTACAACCCTTTTCTGGTAGGCGATGCGCAAAACGACGCTATCTTGGGCTTAACACAAGCACGTCCAACACGTGACGGAACCAGCGAAGTGTTCGGTATAGATGCTAAAATTAATGGTGAAATAGCGCAGTGGAATGGCAATGCAGTATTGCTAGCGGCAGGGGTTGAATTCAGACGTGAAGAAATTACCGACTTGCCGTCTTTAGACTCACAAGCGAGAGCGGAAAACGATTTCCTTGTCGATGTATTCGGATTCGGTTCAAGTGCCTCAGCGGCAGACAGAAACCAGATGGGTATTTTTACAGAGCTCTTTGTGCCTGTAACCGACCAATTTGATATTAGTCTTGCCGGACGTTTCGACGACTACAACGATTTTGGCAGCACGTTTAATCCAAAGGTTGGTTTCACCTATCGCCCTATTGACGATTTAGTGCTTCGCGGTTCGTGGTCAACAGCATTCCGTGCCCCCTCTTTGACCCAAGCAGGTGTGCAGCTACGAACAACTCGTGCTTCGTTCGACTGTTCGGTGAACGACGCTGTTGCAGATTTGTATTGTGAAGGCCAAGGTACAGTTCGCGGCAATAACGTACTTGAGCTTGGTAATCCAGCGCTGCGCGCTGAAGAGTCTGAAACTTACTCATTTGGCTTAGCCTACAGCCCAACAGAAAACACCACGATTACGGTTGATTATTGGACCTTCGATCACGAAGACATTGTTGATACAAATATGACGGGAGTTTTAGATCGCGCCATTACCGATGCTTCGCTTCGCCACTGCGGCGTGTTGGATGAAGGCGAGATAGGTATTTCGTACTTAGAAGACCTATGTTTGGTAACCGATAATGCAGGGAATACCATTGAAGATGATGGCGCTAACTTAACTGAAATCCTAGATGCATGGGTTGAATTTGACGACCCACGCTTTGCTGAGTTACCGCTGTTTAGAGATCATATTTTATTGCTTGATAATACGGGCACTCAAGAACTCGAAGGCATCGACTGGGACATTGACCATGATTTTCAGTTAGATAGCGGCACGTTGGAGCTAGGCTTTTCTGGCACTCACTACCTTACGTACGACCGCAATAGACCAGGTTCTGATGAAATTGAATCACTAGCAGGTACTTTCCTTTACCCTGAAACCGTTGCTACTGCTGAACTTTTCTATGTTCAAGAAGATTGGTACGTAGGTGCTTACGTCTTCTATACTGGCAGCTATGATGACGATATCATTCGTTTGCGCAGCAGAGAAATTGACGAGCTAATTGAGTTGGGTGCTATCGCAGATGAAGACGATACCCGCGAAGTAAGCAGCTGGACTACCGTAACACTAAGCGCTGGCTATTACTTTGAGAATGCTGACTTGCGCCTTACTGTTGATAACGTGTTTGACCGAGATGCTCCTACAGCTTATGGCTCTGGTAGAGGTTTCGACGCCTTTAACCACGACCCGTTTGGTACGCGCTACACACTTGCGTTTAGCTACTATTTTCACTAAGTGATAAAAGAGGGCGTTAAGCCCTCTTCACTTTCGGAGGTAAGGTTGCAACATTCACCTTCTACATCGCGAATGCCTGATGCATTCGTAATCTTATTTTTTGTAATACTGCTTGCAGGGCTAGTGGCTTGGCTTGTGCCAGCAGGCACCTTTGACACCAAAAGTATCACTACATCAGACGGTAACGTGAAAACCGTGCTTGATGCCGATAGCTTCAGATATGTAGAAGAAAGCCATGGTTTTGTGTTATTCGATGGCACTGGCAACACAACAGGCATAGCCAACTATGCTTTTGACGGTATGGTTTCCGGCGACAAATGGGGCGCGGCAGTTGGTGTTATCGCTTTTATTCTAATTGTTGGTGGCGCTTTCGGCATTGTGATGCAAACAGGTGCAATCAATAACGGTATTATGGCGTTGATAAAGCGCTACCAGCACGCCGACAATTTATTGCTTCCCGCGCTATTTTTACTGTTCTCATTAGGTGGAGCAGTATTTGGAATGGGCGAAGAAGCCATTGCATTTTGTATTGTGTTAGTGCCGCTAATGACCGCCATGGGCTATAACGGTATCATGGCAGTGCTTGTAACTTACGTGGCTACGCAAATCGGCTTTGCTACAAGCTGGATGAACCCGTTTTCTGTGGCAATAGCACAAGGCATTGCCGACGTGCCGCTAATGTCTGGCCAATATTTTCGTATGACCATTTGGGCTCTGTTTACGGCTTTTGGTTTAATCTTCACTTTGCGTTATGCAAAACAGCTAAAAAATAATAATCAAACGCTTAACAGAACAGCTGAGGCAAGTAACCAAGCGCCATCTCTAGAGTTCACAACTTCCACTGCATCAACGAATGAACTCGCTGAACCGCATTTTTCCGTTACCGACAAACTTATTCTTGCCGCCTTTTTTGCCTGTATTTATTGGGTAATGTGGGGGGTGATTGTTCACGCTTATTACATCCCACAAATTGCTTCACAGTTTTTCTGTATGGGCATCATGGTAGGTGCCATCGCGTGGATTGGCGGACGCATGCGAGTCAATGATATTAGTGCTGCGTTTGTTAGCGGCGCACAATCGCTGCTGCCTGCCGCCCTTATTGTTGGTATGGCAAAGGGCATAGTATTAGTACTAGGTGGTGACGACGTGACTTCTCCCTCTGTGCTGAACACCTTGCTGCATCACACTGGCAGCGCGTTGGCACAAACCGGTTCCGTAATGAGTGCTTGGCTAATGCTGCTGTTTCAAAGCATCTTTAATTTCTTTATTGCTTCTGGATCAGGACAGGCCGCTATTACCATGCCTCTAATGGCACCGCTATCAGACCTTGTGGGCGTCACTCGCCAAGTTGCCGTGCTAGCTTTTCAGTTAGGCGATGGCCTGACTAACTTAATCATTCCGACTTCTGCTTCGCTAATTGGTTGCTTAGGTGTGGCTGGCGTAAGTTGGACAACATGGGTAAAATTTATCGCAAAGTTTTGCGCCTGCCTTTTCGCACTTGCGTCGCTAACTGTTATCACCGCCGTTCTAATAGGTTTCTCTTAAATGCTAACGCTTATCAAAAATGTAGAGTGCTACTCGCCTTCACCACAAGGCACGGTAGACATTCTTATCACCAACAATGCCGTTGCACATATTGCCCCCAACATGTCGATGCACTCGCCTTCATTAAACATTATCGACGGCAGTGATTTAATTGCGCTGCCGGGTCTTGTTGACAGTCTAGTACATATTTCTGGCGGTGGTGGCGAAGGAGGTTTTCACACTCGCACACCACAAATGCAACTAAGTGATGCGAGTTTGCATGGCGTAACAACCGTCATTGGTGCGTTAGGTACCGATGCAACCACGCGAACGCTTCCTGATTTAGTTGCTAAGGCAAAAGGCCTAAACATGGAAGGGATCAGCGCATATTGCTACACAGGTTCTTACCATTTACCGGCCCGCACCATTACCGGTAACGTTACTGATGATGTTGTGCTAATTGACTGCATGATTGGTGTGGGAGAAGTTGCTATTGCCGATCATAGGGCTGCCGAACCCACTGTTCAAGCCCTTGCAGAGGTTGCAGCGCAAGCACGAACTGGTGGCATGATTTCCGGCAAGGCAGGTATTGTTTACATTCATACTGGAGACGGAAAGCGCCAACTTTCTGTATTGCATAATGTTGTTGATAACACGGATATACCGGCAAGTCAGTTCTACCCTACTCACATCAATAGAAACCAAAGTTTGCTAGATGCCGGCATTGCTTGGACGCAGAAAGGCGGTGTTATTGATATGACCACCAGCACCAACGAGCAATTTATTGAAGAGGGTGAAATACCCGCTGCAGAAGCCGTCGCCTACTGCTTAAATCAAGGTGTACCTGCAAGTTGTTTAAGCATGAGTTCAGACGGAAACGCTAGCCTTCCCGTTTTTGATGATAATGGCCTGCTTGTAGGCTTAGAAGTGGGAAAAGTAGGCAGTTTATTCGACGCATTTAAAGCTCTGGTTTTACAACACAATGTATCGTTAGAAAATGCCATTGCCGTTGTCAGTAGTACTCCAGCCAAAAGGCTTAAGTTGCATCACAAAGGAAAAATAGTTGTTGGCTGTGATGCTGACATAGTGTTATGCGATAAGGCGACACTGGACATTGTGCATGTTATCGCTAAAGGCAAGCAACTGGTTAAGCAGGGCGAAGCGTTGGTTAAAGGCACGTTTGAGTAACTATGGCTGCATGATAAAGTTCGCAGTGTTTTGCCTCGCAACAGAACAATAAAAAAGGGCGCTAGCGCCCTTTTTCGTTTTTTATAAATGAAGTATTACGTTAGTTTCCAAACCACTCTACTTTAACCACTTTACTCAAACCAATGTACTTAGGGGCGAAGTGCCCTATCACCTCGTGCAAGACCACACACGCCGGTGCGTGAAGACTCTATAATCTCGGCACATTGCCCCATCGTCGCCGCAAACGCATCCAGCTTGTCCGTCGTTCCGGTAATTTCTATGGTGTAGTTGTTCACGTTCACATCCACAATACGCGCACGGAAAATATCTGAATTACGCTTTACTTCAGAGCGCACTGACTCGGTGCGTGTAGCCACTTTTATTAGCATAAGCTCACGCTCGATATGGGCACCTTCTGATAAGTCGACGACTTTAAGAACATCAATAAGCTTATTCACCTGCTTAGTGATTTGCTCAATGACCTTATCATCACCATGAGTGATAATAGTAAGGCGCGAAAGACTTGCATCGTCAGTGGGTGCTACACAAAGTGAGTCAACGTTGTAGCCGCGCTGTGAAAATACACCGATAATTCGAGAAAGTGCGCCTGGGGCATTTTCCATTAATACAGAAATAATTCGTTTCATCAGGTTCGCTCCGTCTTACTTAAGCGCATGTCATCCATTGCGCCAAACTTAATTTGCATTGGATATACGTGTTCGTTTTGGTCTACTGCTATGTCCATGAACACTAAGCGATCTGTGTAGCTGAAACATTTCTCCATAGCTGCATCTAACTCTTCGAGCTTGTCTACTTTAATGCCAACGTGGCCGTAAGCTTCCGCCAATTTCACAAAGTCAGGCATTGAATCCATATACGAGTGCGAGTGACGCCCTTTATAAATCATATCCTGCCACTGGCGAACCATACCCAAGGCACGGTTATTCAGTGAAATAATTTTAATGGGAAGGTTATACTGCAAGCAGGTAGACAGCTCTTGAATATTCATTTGAATACTTCCGTCACCCGTTACTACAACCGACGTTGAACCAGGATGCGCGAACTGCACTCCCATTGCCGCTGGCAAACCAAAGCCCATGGTGCCAAGGCCACCTGAGTTAATCCACTGACGCGGTTTGTCATACTGGTAATATAGCGCCGCAAACATTTGGTGCTGACCTACATCAGAGCTTACATAAGCTTTTCCATCGGTATGCTTATAGAGTGCTTCAATAACACGCTGAGGTTTAATGACCTCTTCGCCTTGGTTATAATTCAAGCACTGACGCGAACGCCACGTTTCAATTTGCTGCCACCAATCTGATAACTTTTCTTGTTGGCCAGATAAATCTTTCTTATTAACCTGCGCCAATATTTGATCAAGCACTTTATCAACCGACCCTACAACCGGAATGTGTGCATTTACGGTTTTAGAAATAGAGGCAGGATCGATATCTACATGAATAATATCTGCGTGAGGACAGAACTTATCTACATTATTTGTTACACGGTCATCAAAACGAGCACCTAACGCAATAATACAATCAGCATTGTGCATGGTTTTATTAGCTTCTAATGTGCCGTGCATGCCAAGCATGCCGATAAATTGCTTGTGTGTGCCTGGCATAGCGCCAAGTCCCATCAGCGTACACGTTACCGGCGAGTTAAGCTTTTCAGCCAATTCAATAACTTTAGCCGATGCATCGCACGCTACTGCGCCACCGCCAACATAAAGCACGGGACGCTCTGCTTTAAGCAACGACTCAACCGCCTTTTTCACCTGTTTAGGGTGGCCTCGTTCAGTTGGGTTGTACGAACGCATAGTCACGTCGGTTGGGAACACATATGGATGCTCTTCCGCCACGTTCACTATATCCTTTGGCAAATCAACGACAACCGGGCCAGGACGACCTGTATTGGCTATGTAATACGCTTTTGCAATCGCTTCTGGAATATCAACCGCACGCTTTACCAAAAAACTATGCTTAACGATTGGACGCGAGCATCCGACCATGTCTGTTTCTTGAAACGCATCTTCACCGATGTGCTTCGAAGGCACCTGTCCCGATAAAACAACCATCGGGATAGAGTCCATATATGCGGTTGCAATACCAGTGATAGTATTGGTTGCGCCTGGACCTGATGTGACGAGCACTGTGCCGGTTTTGCCAGTTGAACGTGCATAACCATCCGCCATATGAGCGGCTGCCTGTTCATGACGTACGAGGACGTGTTTGACATCATCCTGCGCAAATAGCGCATCGTAAATGTCTAGTACGGCACCACCTGGGTAACCGAACACGTGTGTCACTCCTACATCTTTTAGCGCTTCAACCACCATGGCTGCGCCCGACATCATTTTCACAGTGCTTTCTCCTGTAATGGGTTGGGGGGTTTGTCAGCGTACGTTGACGATGCCCCGACTATATCTAAGGTAATAGGAAGATAAAACACTAAATTGCGCAAAAGTGAGATATATATCCCAATATTCGCAATAATTAGGATATATGTTTCGATCTAAGTGTAATTTTTACTGAAAATAGGATATTTGTTTACAAAAAATTAACACTGCAAACAATAAAATGATGGAAAGTGAGTTGCGCGCCTTTATCCATTCAACAGGAATAAAGGCGTACCTTTAATTATCAAGGTCTATGTCTAGATCACTGTTATCGCTCATATCCCCCTCATCGTCAACATCTTCTTCAGCAGCTCGTTTAGATCCGTAGATACTAGCGGTTTTGGGTCTGTTGATTCTAGCTTGATATTTTAACCATGCTTTTTCTTGAGGCGTCGCCGGTTCACGATGTCCAAGCGCAGACTCTAAGTAAGCTTGCTCTTCATCGTTTTCGGGAGTGATTTTGCCGTCCACTAGCGCTGCAAACAAGCTACCATGAGCTTGCAGAAGTTTACTTTCATTAATAGAAAAATCCCCAGAACGGGCGAAGCCATAGGGGTAATTTTTCTTATCCATAAAGGGCTTTCTTGTGACTTGCTCTTTTGTGATTACAGACATCTTAACCTCTTCCATCGCTAATACCTGTGTCGACCACACAGACAGTGTTACAACATAAATGTTGAATGAAATAGACTACCGATTCAGCGCCTTAATCGCTTTAAACGTTATTCTTAGTTGGGTTTTGATATCCTGTCAAACAGAAATAGAGATGAAATAAAAACTTAATAAAGTGCTAGTTTTAACGACACAAAAAAAGGCCGCTTATGCGGCCTTTAGTAAGCAAGTGCAAACTAGCGCTTCTCGCTCACCCATACTGTAATTGTGCCATCAACAACCACTGTCCCTTCAGCATTGTAAGCTTTAACAGATATAGGCAAGTCGCCAGGCTTCCATGCATCATCAGGCACTTCTGCTACACAGCGAATATCGGAATCGGCTTTAGCGGGATACTTCACTTCCATACCTTTTGGAATCCAACGCAAGTTCTTTGGAATTGACGCTTCACACATAAATCCCATTGCCATTTCTAAGCCGTTACAGATGGCGATAACGTGAACCGTACCAATGTGATTCTCTACCGCTTTACGCTTTTTAATGTGCACTTCGCAATAGTTTGGTTTTATGTCTGAGATAATTGGCGAAACAGTGGAAAAATACGGTGCTCTTCGCGCTGAATACCAGCTAAACAGCTTTTTGCCAAACGGAAGTTTCATGAATTTATTATAGGTATTTAATACATAGTTCTTTGACATAGTGTCCACGCTAGCTTCAATTAAGCCTTACAAAAATTCGCCTTTACACAACGTAGATTACGTGTGCCGCCAATCTGGTTTGACCAGTTAAATACCTATAAACATAATCGTTGTGTTAATTGGTTGCAACCGATGATTGAAAGTAAACACAAAAAGCAGCACGTATACAGCTTTGCATCGCGGCTTACGTTTCTACAGAAACATTGCCTTAAGGGTATCAAGCTGTGGCTCGTAGCGTTTCCAGCGCCCAATAGACTTTGTGTTAATCGGCTCTCGAACCTGTACTTTACTGGCGGTAGAAACGGGAAGCGTATTGTTTTGTACTTGCAGACACTGTGCTTCCCAAGATAAGTCACAAAAAGCAAGCATCTCTTTAACCTCTTGCTCTGGGTTTTCTACCAGGGCTTCATACGATTGCACACGAATAGACTCGGGATAGGCATGAGCAAAGGTGTTAACCCAATCACTAAACCCTAGATAAAACTGCCCTATTACATCCAAATCATAGGCATAAGCATAGTAGGGGCTATGAATAGAGAACAACTGTCGAAAGTTACCCACGCAAGTATCCATTGCGTTGCGCTGTAAACAAATAATTTTTGCATTGGGCAGTGCACGACGAATTAAGTCTATATAAAAAAAGTTGAACGGTAGTTTATCAACAAGGTGTTTATGACCTTGTCGCAAAAAGGCCGTTCTTGATAAATAACGTTCGCCTATTGCAGATAAATCACTGCGATACGCTTGTGCAATTGTGGGCGAATCAAGTACCAGTTGACTGTCGGTATTGGAAATCTGTTTTACTGCAACACCAAAATCTTGAAGCTCTCCCCCCGACGCTACCTGCGAATGATGGCTTAATATGCGTTCAACTAATGTGGTTCCACTTCGCGGCATTCCTACTACGAATAGAGGTGCATTGCTGGTTTGCGTGCTTTGCGGTGTTTCAACTGACAATTGGCTGTGAAGCGTGTTGAAAATAGATTGATAGTCGTTAAGGGTGGCAACGCTGCGTTCACGATGCGGCATTTTTGCGTGCTGCAACGCCGCGAATGCACGTTGATAATCACCTAACGATTCATACTCTTTTGCCAGTGCATGGCCAATGTGAAGGCGCCCATCGGGGTTATTTTCTACTTTAGAAGCCAGTGTTTTCAGCCGGTTTAGATGGTTTTGCTGCTTTGAGATATTACCTAAGTCTGATAGCGCAAAGTGGGCCTGATAGAAGTCGGGAGCATGGCTTATCGCCTTTTCGAAATGATGACGAGCCAATTCGAACTTTCCGGCAAATTTGCAACTAACAGCAAAGTTATAATTGTATTGCGGGTTATGTGGCGTTAAGCGCAACGCTTTTTCAAAATATGCCTTTGCCGCATCGTGCAAACCAACGCGAGATAACGATACTCCGACCGTGTCTAAATCTAACGCACGTGTAAGCGTATCGACAGGTGCCTCTTTTACACAGTCTAACGCTTGCCGCATATCCCCTTTTAAAGCGTAGCATTTAGCCATATAAGCAAACGTAATTGGCCGATGCTCTATACTGTTTGATTTTTCAAATAGCGCAATGGCTTTCTCTATCTGACCAATGTCGATATGAATAATACCAAGCAAAAAATAAGCGTGCGCATGAGGGCCACTTTGTTGAATAACTTCAACACAACAACGGTGTGCTTTCTGATAGTCGCGTTTGTTTAAAAAACTTACAGCATCGTCTAGAAGGGTTTGGCTTGAATTCATTTTTTTTTAAGAACCTGTTGAATACGCAAAAGGCGCTTACACATCAAGCATAAGCGCCTTTATCTAGCATTGTGCAGCGATAACTATACTACATGCCAAATCGATAATTGACCATCAATCCAATGGTACGTGGCATTAATAAATAGTGACCGTAATTACGCTGTAGTGCTGTGCCGTTAGGTTCTAGCACATCGTTAAACTGGCCTAAACCAATATCACCCACATTACGACGGGTTGACGTGAATGCATACTTGTCAAACAAGTTATCTACATAAAGCGTAACCGACCAGTCTTCATCTGAAATGGTGGCGTTTAGATTACTCACCGCAAAACCTGGCAGCGCTTCACCGTCTTGACGAAGTCCAACCGTGGTAAATACATCGCTTTGCGCAGTAATACCGTAGTTTACGTTTAGCATTTTGTCGTCAAATACTTCTTGGCTGTAGGTGATACCAAACGAGAACTGATGTTCAGCCGTTCCAGGTAAGCGGTCGCCATCTTTACCGTCGTAAAAGTCTTGAAGTTCTGTACCCTGGTCATCTAATACCGCGAATAAGAATGGCGCATCTGCTGTTAACTCAGCTTTTGTGTACGCATAGGTTGCGTAGGTAGTGATGTGATCACCAATAATACCGCGAACCGAGAACTCTGCCCCTTTCGACTCTGCACCTTCAGCGTTTACCGTAATTGGCTGCTGGCCATTAACCGTTGCGCCCTGCACTTGAGGGTCTTGCCAATCAACGTAAAATAGCGCGGTATTTAGCTGAAGCTTGTTTTTAAAGAAGCTTGTTTTAACACCTAACTCATAGTTAGTGGTGGTATCGGCTTCAAATAACTGCTCTTCGGGCGTAGCACACACGATCTGATTGTTTAACTCATCAACATTATCTGGACACGCTCCAACACCGTTAGCGCCACCAATTCTAAAGCCTTCACTAATGGTCACGTAACCCATGGTGTTGTTAGTAAACTGATAACTGGTATTGAATTTAAATAGCGTGCCGCTATCGTCCGCTTCGGTTTCACCGTAGTCCAACACAATTGAATCTGATGCTCTACCCTCAAAAACAGAGTTGTACAGTGGCAAATCAACCGCTGAGCGAGAGAACACATCGTATTGATATGCACGCAGCCCAAGTGTTACATCCCATTCCTGCGTTATCTCGTAAGTTAATTCACCAAATAACGCTTTTTCGGTTATTTCGGTTTCATCAACCGAGAAATACTCCAGTGAATCTGGACGGTAATTGCCATCTACACCCCATACATCTATAGCATAAACGTCGAAATTAGGCGTGAATTCTTTACTGCTGCCGTCACTGCTTAAATCGTAGTAGAAGCCACCCACAATCCACGACAAAGGGCCACCAGTTTGCGAAACCAATCGAAGTTCTTGCGTAAAGATTTCGCGCTCTTCAACTTCTTCGGTATAAGCAGAAAAGGCAGGGAATTCTTCGTAGCTATAGTCTAAGCGGATAAGAAGATCGGTTTGGTCACGCTGTCCATTGGCTTCAAAGTTAGAAAGACCTGTTGCTGACACAAGCTCGGCAAAGCCAAGATCTGCGCTTACTTCTAAGCTTAATAGTTCATCTTCTTTTTCACGAGGCTCTTCATAACGATAGGCAGACTCGTAAGGCCCAATAATTTCACTTAATGGGTTTTCTGCTGAAAGCGCGTCGAAGTGTGTAATAGACCGTCCTTCAACATCCTGCTTTTGGTAAAAGTACGTTAGTGTACCGTCTAACCATTCAGTTGGAGCCCAGCGCACTGCAACACGACCTGTCAGCGTGTCTTCACCGTTAGCATCTTCTACACGTCTTAGATTTTCATTTACTTCTTCTTCGTTAGACCAATCTGGGTCGGGTAACGAAACACCAGGCTCTCTTACCACGTAGTTGTAATCAAGAAAGCCAGGGTTATTAAAGTAATTTACTGAAGCGCGTACCGCTAATTCGCCGTCGATGATTGGCGCATTGAACACGATGCTGCTTTCGCTACCTAAAGAGTCGCTTTCGTTAATGCTGAATACATCTCCTGACACTTCACCAGACATGTACTCTAAATCAACCTTTTTAGGAAGATAGCGAATGGCACCGCCAAGTGTTCCTGCGCCGTAAAGCGTACCCTGAGGCCCAATTAGTACTTCAACGCGGTCTACATCAACTAAACGCATATTAAGGAACAAAGGTATATCACCGAAATATGTGGCAACCGTTTCGCCGTTTGAACCTGGACCAGAAGAGTTGGTATTTAGGCCTCGAACGATAATGGGAGAGTCGTTGCGCCCACCTTGATCAGTGACAGTCAAACCCGGCACCCAGCGAGCTACGGCATCTAAGTCTTCGATGTTCTGTTGATCTAAAACATCTGAAGTTAACGCAGAAATATTGATGGGTACTTCTTGAAGCGTGCCGCTTCTACGCGTTGCTGTTACTTCTACTTTTTCGATTTGTTTTTCATCTATCGCCACTGATTGGGCATACGCGCCTTGGCTTGAACAGGCAGCTAAAACTGCACCTGCTACAGCGGAGATATGAAAAGGAGCACTCTTATTATGCATTTTCTCTCTCTTAAAATGGACATTGCTAAAGAACAACCAGCCTGTTCCATAAGAATAATCAGAGTCCTTCTGATAAAGCGTTTTTAGCGTTAAATAGGTAATTTTGCGTACCGACTCGTCTGCGATAGTGATTTTATTCTTATTAGAAACTAATCGCTGATAGGGCCTGCAGACTTCTAACTCAGCAGAATACGTGCCGATATTTGCGCGCATTCTAATATAAAAATGAGTAAAAGCCAGAGTGAAACAAAATATTTATTCACTGAAAGTGCAATTTTTCCCACATTTACACCACCACTGATTTTTCATTTTGTTTTTCACACATTCAAAAAAGTTAATTTATTATATATAACAATGAATTAGAGAGCACATCCTCGTAGCAAAGCATCAACGCACTTTTACGGTGCAAGTAAGAGCGAATGGAAACCCACTTAAGGAGATAGGCTTATATCAATTGGTCGAAAAACTCGGTTTAAACAGTCAGTGTCTACTTCTTAACGCGTTTATCGATATATTCACTAAAATTACTGTGATCTCGACATTTCACTGTTCCTTCACTAGGCCACGCTGAGGAATGCGAAAAACTGGGAAGGTCGCGATCTTCTAATACCACTCCCTTGTTGCGGCTTAGAAAATTAAACAAAGCGCCTTTTTTTGTAGTGCAGTCGACAACAATTTGCATACTTTCAATCAATAGCTCTTCCTCTGATTTAAAAGGCTTGATGATTTTACGTTCGCCTTGCGCAGAAGCGTTTTTGCGTTTGTTGATAGCGTCTTCGGCGAGGTGTTGCAAACGCGCTTGTTCAAGATGCTTTATATAGTTGGACGCTGCGCGTTTAATCTCTATTGCGCTAGGCAAAGATATGGGGGCAGGCATAAGCTCAGGCAGGTTAGGGTCTGGCTTTAATGTATTTACAGGCGCTGTAGTATTTTTGATGTTGCCTTTGATGCTCTCTTCAATACCTTCATTCCTTGCAGAGACGTTACTGTCGCCCTGCCCTTCTTGTTTACTCGGTATTGCTGGCGTAGCAGTGCTACCCTCAATCTTCAAGGAGTTGGACTGCTGCACGACGCTTTTTGAAACCTGTGGTTGAAGTACACCAACACTGGGCTTTATCAATATGGCTTTGATCACGCTATGCTGACTGAAGTAATTGTTTGAAACAATGTTTGAATTGCTTGGTTCACTGCTACGCATGCTCATTGCAAAGCCCAACAGCATTAAACCATTTAACACGACAGAAAGTGAAATGGCACTTAAGGCGGATGTATTAACACCCCGCTTTTGAGGAGATACTTTTATCTCAATATACCGACTGCCATTCCCTTGCTCAATCATCATTTAACTGTCTGTAATTGCAGAAATGATTTGAACACAATCCACGCAATTGGTTCAGACTAACGTTCTGAAAACTGTTGTTTGATTAAACTGTAGATATGAAAATTTGGAGCGGGAAACGAGATTTGCTAACTGGCCGACACTCGGTCGCGGGCCCATCAAGGGGTCGGACTTAAAAACTAGATAAGTTTTAATTTTTGATGTGTCTGAAAAATTTGGAGCGGGAAACGAGATTCGAACTCGCGACCCCGACCTTGGCAAGGTCGTGCTCTACCAACTGAGCTATTCCCGCATAGAGTCGATGCTGTGCATCTTTTGATATCTGATTAGATTCAGATTTAAATTTGGAGCGGGAAACGAGATTTGCCAACTGGCCGACACTCGGTCGCGGGCCCACAAGGGGTCGCGCTTTTCACGCCCACTGAAAGTAATGAATACTATCAGATTTGAAAATTTGGAGCGGGAAACGAGATTCGAACTCGCGACCCCGACCTTGGCAAGGTCGTGCTCTACCAACTGAGCTATTCCCGCAACAAAAGAGGTACTTCGTTTGAAGTGGTGCGCATTTTACAAAAATTTTGGGGTAACGCAACCTTTAATTCTACTTTTTTTGTACCTCAACGTTTGAATGCTTAAATCGTAAACACTTTTTCACGATAATAGCGCATTTCTTCAATAGACTCGCGAATATCATCAAGCGCTAAGTGCACGCCCTTCTTTTTAAATCCATCAAGAATTTCTGGCTTCCAGCGTTTAGTAAGCTCTTTAATGGTACTTACATCAATACTGCGGTAGTGAAAATACTCCTCAAGCTCTGGCATGTACTTCACCATAAAGCGTCTGTCTTGCCCAATAGTGTTTCCACACAGAGGCGACTTGCCCGCATCTACCCATTTTTCAAGAAAGGCAATGGTCTGCGCTGACGCTTCTTCTACACTTACTTTACTTTCACGACAACGAGCCGTTAGCCCGCTTTCACCGTGCACTCGGGTGCACCATTCGTCCATATTATCTAGCACTTCATCACTTTGATGAACCGCTATAACTGGGCCTTCAGCCAAAATATTTAGCTGCGCGTCGGTGACGATAGTGGCAATTTCCATTACAACACAGGTTTCAGGATCTAACCCTGTCATTTCCATGTCTATCCAAACAAGGTTACTGTCGTGTTTACTCATTACTTTCCTCTTTGCGCTTCAGACATGGCAACCATGCCCTACAAACGGTATTATTGACATAGTATACGTGAAACTAGAAAAGAATCGTGGCGAAAAAACCAAAACTTACACAACGACAGAAACGACAAGTCGCAGCAAACCGAAGCAAACGCTTGCGTGAAAAGAATGCTTCAAAAGCTGCTGCAAACCTTGATGAAAGCACGCTAGAAAGCGGCACGGTAATTGGCCGCTTTGGTAAACATGCCGATGTTGAAGATGCTAACGGCGTGGTATCTCGCTGTCATATACGCCGCACGGTAGATTCGGTAGTGTGCGGCGACAAAGTGTTTTTCAGTAAAGGTGACGATGCCGAGTCTGGTGTACGTGGTGTTATCGAAATTGTGAAAGACAGGCACTCTGTGCTTACCCGCCCCGATTATTACGACGGCATTAAACCCATCGCTGCAAATATAGACCGCATTATCGTGGTTAGCGCCATATTACCTACTCTTTCACTCAATATTATTGACCGCTATGTAGTGGCGTGCGAAGACATCGGCATTACACCGCTTATCGTGCTTAATAAAGTAGAGTTACTTAGCACCGATGAACGAGCAACCGTCACAGAACAACTAAAAACTTACGAAAACCTAGGCTACGAAGTATTGTTCACCAGTTGCAAAACTGGCGAGGGCATTGATGCGCTAAATGAATACTTAAACGATAATATTAGCGTATTTGTAGGCCAATCAGGCGTAGGAAAATCGAGTCTAATCAATCAAGTTTTGCCAGACGCCGACGAACTAACAGGTGATATTTCAGATAATTCTGGGCTTGGTCAACACACGACCACTGCCGCGAAGTTACTTCATTTACCAGCCGGCGGCGACTTAATTGACTCGCCAGGCGTGCGCGAATTTGGTTTATGGCATATTCCAACCGAGCGCATTACATGGGGCTTTATTGAGTTTAGAGATTATTTGGGCGGCTGTAAATTCAGAGACTGTAAGCACTTAAATGACCCTGGCTGCTTGTTACGAGAAGCAGTAGAAGAAGGGAAGATCAGCGCTGAGCGCTTCGACAGCTACCACCGAATTTTAACCACCATGGAAGAGCAACGTCCTAGCCACAGTCAGCCACCTGGGGCGTAACCCCCTTTGGTGCCTAACGTTGTTTAAAGTAAAACTACTTAGGCGAAAAAACTTACGCATTTATTGCGTCAAACTGCATTAGCGTAAACGGCGTAGAAATCGCAAAACGTGAATGCTTATGCTTTTGTGTAAGCACTCATAACCCTAAAGTTGCTCTTAATACCACGACTTACTATACAATAACGCTATGTATGCACTGCGTTACTGCTTGCATAAAAGAAACGGAGATATTTTGTGTTAGATTGGCTTAAAGTTAATTTACAATACGTTACACCAAAGCACTTGCTTTCTCGCCTTGTGGGCAAGCTCGCTGAAGCAGAAATGGGTAGCGTTACAACCTTTTTCATCAAGCTGTTTATCAAGCAATATAATGTTGATATGACAGAAGCGCTTCACGAAGAGCCAGAGCATTACCGAAGCTTCAATAAGTTCTTCACGCGTCCGCTTAAACCTGAAGCGCGTACTATTGATGAAAACGATGACGTACTTATCCATGCTGTTGATGGAACAGTTAGCCAGTTTGGGGATATTCATAGCGACAGCATTTTTCAGGCAAAGGGCCACGACTTTAGCTTGACCACATTATTAGGCGGTAAGCCTGATGTGGCTGCGCCATTTAAAAATGGTAAGTTCGCTACCATTTACCTTGCCCCTCGCGACTATCACAGAATTCATATGCCTATTGAGGGCACGCTTACTGACATGTTGTATGTGCCGGGCGAACTGTTTTCAGTAAATCCGCTTACAGCACAAAATATACCGGGGCTGTTTGCACGTAACGAACGTGTAGTAGCCTTGTTCGATACTCCTGTAGGCAAAATGGCAATGGTATTAGTGGGTGCCACCATTGTGGCCAGCATTGAAACCGTTTGGGCAGGCACGGTTACACCACCTGCGGGTAAAAATGTTCAACATTGGTCATATGAAAAAGACAGCGAAGCTGCTGTCTTCCTAGAGAAAGGTGCCGAGCTGGGCCGCTTTAAACTGGGTTCTACCATTGTGGTATGTTTTGAAAAAGACATGATTGATTTTGAAGACCTCGCCCCTGGCATGGTGACTCGCCTTGGCGAACCTATGGCTTTTAAATCAACCGCACAAGCTTCTGCTAACGACACGCAAGTTGATGGTGAAACATCCAGTGACGAAAAGAGTGAGGCTTCACCAGAGGGCGCTGACAGCTAATTTATGGATGCTGTTAAAAAAAGTCTGATCTCACTTCACTTCACGGTAATTTTACTTGGTGGTACCGCCCTATTCTCAAGGCTGGTACCGCTTAGTGCCAGTGATATCACTTTGGTACGCTCGGTTTTTGCCTGCATAGCGCTATTTGCCTTTTTGAAACTGGCAAACAATAAAATAAAGCTTAATTCCAAAAAAGACTACGGTGTTGCCCTAGGCTTAGGCGTGTTGATGGCGCTGCATTGGGTGACGTATTTTGCTGCCATGCAATACGCTGGCGTGTCTGTGGGAATGATTGCCCTCTTTACCTTTCCAGTGATTACGGTGCTTATCGAACCTTTTTTCGAACGAGTAAGACTGGTATGGCAAGATATTGTCTCAACGCTTACCGTGGTTGCTGGCGTTTATTTGATAGTGCCAGAAACATCATTGGAAAATGATATTACCCTTGGGGTGTTAATCGGTATCGCCTCTGCCATTTTGTATTCGTTTAGAAACCTTATACACCGCAAGCACTTTAAGCACTACAGCGGTGCTCAAGCCATGGCGTGGCAAACGTTGGTTATTAGCCTATTGTTACTTCCTGTGGGAAGCGCTGATATCAGCGCTGCATCTGCTAACTCTTGGCTAATGCTCTTGCTGTTAGGTACTGTGTTTACCGCGCTTCCTCACGCGCTTATTGCCACCAGCCTACGTCATCTTAGGGCAAAAACCTTCTCGTTAATTGCTTGTATGCAGCCGCTGTATGGCGTTTTTCTTGCTATTATTTTGCTTAATGAAAAGCCCGGGTGGAGTGCACTACTTGGTGGTATTCTTATCACCTCGGCGTCGGTGTATGAAACGCTTAATACGCATAAACTGCATAACTCAAACAATTCATAACGCACAATTTTAACCCCAAGGACTCCATTGCCTATGCTTATTTTTGCGCACAGAGGGGCCAGCAAAGCGGCGCCTGAAAACTCAATTAAAGCATTTAACTTGGCTTTTAAACAAAAGGCTGACGGCATTGAGTTTGATACTTACCAACACGAAAGCGGTATTGTGGTTTTTCACGATAGAACCTTGGCTCGCCGCGCACGTGAACCAGGCTATTTACTTGATGTGCCGTGGCAGGAACTCAGCGAAATGGATATTGGCGAGGGTGAGCGAATACCTACGCTTGCAGATACCCTTAGCTGTGTTGCTTATGATAAGTGGTGCAATATTGAAATAAAGCACCTAAACAACGTAGATAGCTGGGTTAAAGAAGTTAAAGAAGCGGTGAGCCAAAGCGCTTTAGACGTCGACAAACTGCTAATTTCCTCATTCAATCATCACTGGCTTTACGCTATTTCCAAGCGCTGGCCAGAAGTAAAGATAGGCGCACTATCGGCAAGTTACGAGTTAGACTGCACGGCAAGCGCTCGCGCACTAGAGGCTTTCTCAGTAAACATTGCACTAGATGCCGTTGACAAAATTTTTGTTCAAACCGCCCTTAGCGAAGGGTTTGAAGTGTTTGTGTATACGGTGAACGAACCCAGAGATATGCTGATGCTAAAAGAATGGGGTGCAACGGGTATATTCACCAATGTGCCAGACATTGCCCTTAATGTTCTTTCTGAATAATTTTATGGAACTCGCGGATAAGTCGCCCTCACGATCGGTAATACGCAATGCTCGGCAATACACGGGGCTTTGCAATACACAGCGATCGCCCAATACGCGTTAGACCTAAAATCCAGACATAAAAAAACGAGCCAACGGCTCGTTTTTTTCATTTCGCTTAATCATTTTTGCACTTAAGCACTATTTAAACTCGGTAGATAGATGCTCTGAGAACACCGAGTTTTTGCAACACTTGCATTGTCTACACAAGCGCATATTTACCCAATGGCCCGCAACGATAAGTGCGGCACCTAGGGCGATAGTAAACGGCTCGTAATGATGCCCAAAGATATCTTTGTGCCAATAAATCGCGCCGCCAGCAAACAGCAACGCTAACGGATAGTATTTGCCGTGGTAGCGAATAGCGCCACTTAATAATGCGACAGCGCCCACAATTAACGAAAATGTGAGAATGGTTCTTTCAAACCACGCTTGCGCAAAAAAGCTTGAGCCTATAAGCGGTAGCAGAGGTACTAAAACGGGTAGCGCAAGGCAGTGCAGCGCACACAAACTCGACACCCAAATGCCAAGCTTGTCTAGTTTTGTAGGGTTCTCATCTATTGGCGTCATTACACTCGTTACCACTAAAGAAATTTGATCGCGAACATTTCGCTATGGACGTTATATTATAACAGACTCACGGAAATGAGAAACGTTCCCACATTAAATTTCGATCTTATTAGAGGAAATGAGAGGCTGAACAGCTCACTAAAAACTATTCATTGAGTGCTGTAGCAGCTATATCCGAAGCATTTTTTGGTGTGCTGCTTTGCATAAAATCCTTGTTCTGCCGCACAATCTCAATTTGTGTATCAGTATTGCTATGTTTCTTGATACCCGAAGTGAGTGCAGCTGTTTGATCTTGAGCCTTTGCGAATTGTTTTGCTACTTTGGGAGCATGTGAGAAATAGTCGGCAACAGACGTAAGGGTAAACCCTTCTTTTTCCAGTGTGGGCAAATGAGCCTTTAAAAAATTGACCGTCGCTGGATGAGGGTGACCAATAACTACAACATGGCCTTTTCTTTTTGCTATACGCTTCATTTGATTGAACTGCTTAAGCAGAAATTCAGGTTCCAGCTTATGATCTAGGAACACTTGTCGACTAGCGTTAGGCACACCCAGTTGCTCAGCAATTTCGCCACCTTTGGTAAGCACCGTAGTACGACTGTCGACAAAAAACAGCCCTTGGCGTTTTACTTCCTTAAGCAACGCTTCCATTGCCTCTTGCTGGCCAGTAAAGGCACTGCCCATATGATTATTGATACCTACCGCGTTTGGCACACTTTTCATCGCCCTACGCACGTTGTGTGTTATAGCACCAGCGAACATATCTGTAGTTAGGCCAAGGGGCCCCATATTGACGCCGTTTTGCGCTTGCATAGGCATGTGAAGCATTACCGCTCTGCCCTCTTTCTCTGCGCGGTGCGCTATTTGTGAAGCTAAAGGCGTTTGGGGAAGTATAGAGAATGTGATTTCTTTGGGGAGAGAGAAAGCAGCGATATCGGACGGCCTGTAACCCAGGTCGTCTAATATTATTATTATGTCTGTCTTTGCTTTTACTTGAAGGCTAACAAGCCCGCATAAAACAAAGATTATACAAGGCGTTAGCAGACGCAAAAGCATCTAATTCACATCCATTTTTCATCATTATTATTAAGCGCACACTACACATTACTGTGTTTTATTTTTTTCTTGAGCTTAAAGCCCTTTGCTTAAGCATACCAACAACTGCTTCAGTTTCAACATTGTTGCCTTACAAGTGCACTTAAGCCTTCATGATTCAATTCTAAATCATGCTAACGCAATGCGAAAACTAACTATTTAGCATGAAGACTAGCTAGTCTAGCCACGAAGAGGGATTAAGCGCCTTACCTTTGTGACGAATCTCAAAATACAGATTAGGATACTCTTGACCGCCACTTCGCCCAACGAGTGCAATGCGCTCTCCGCGTCTAACTTCATCACCCGCCTGCTTTAGTAACGCTTGGTTGTGACCATAAACACTCATGTAGCCTTCACCGTGATCGACAATAGCAACCAGCCCAAAACCTCGTAGCCAGTCGGCATACAACACCTTACCTGGTGCAATGCTGTTAACAGGGTCGCCTTCTGCGCCATCAATAACAATGCCTTTCCAAGACACCTGCCCTTGGCGACGACTGCCAAACAACTTTCGTATTCTGCCTTTAACTGGTGCAGTTAGCTTACCTTTAAGTTTGGCTAACCCATCCATACGAACTTCAGCTTCACGAGCAGCACGTTCTGCAGCAATGCGGGCAGCTTCAATGGCGTCTATGAGTGCTTTCTCGTCGGCCTGTAGCGACGCTATGCGCTGGTTGTCTGATGCAATGGTTTTATTAATTTTTTTAAGCGTTTTCTTACGGTCGTCTTGGCGTGTAATAAGCACAGCGCGTTGGCCCTCTTGCTCATCTTTAAGCACCGCCAGCGACTGCGCTTTTTGGTCAAGCTCTGCGTTTACCTCTTCAAGCCGTGCAACGTTGCCTTTGAAGCTATCAATTTCTTTTTGGCGAGCTTTGGCAACATACTGGTAGTAAGTAATTACACGCTCGAAGGTACGAGCATCATCTTGATAAAACAACATTTTTGCGTAGTCGTAATGCCCCGCCATGAATGCGCTTTTTAGCTGACTAGACAACAGCGATTGCTGTTTGCGGATGGCGGCCTTAAGTGTTTCTTGTTCGCCTTCGAGCGTTGCTTGCTCTTGTTCAACGTCTTTAAGCGCTTGGCGAGTATTGGCTAGCGCCTTGGCGACTTTCGCAATCTCTAACTCAGACGCCTTAAGCACATTTTCTAATTCTTGCGCACTGGCTTTATTGTTTTCCAATACCTGCTGACGAGCGCGCAGTTCGGCCTGCAGTTCAGCCAGCTTTTCTTTTTGCGCGTTAGCACCGTTTTCTTGCGCCATTGCACCACTTCCAATCGACAGAATAGCAAGTGCAACAAGGCACTGAATGATTGAAAATAATGACCGTAATGACATAACGCGTGCTTAAAACCTCAACTTATTACAACGATGACGTACTGTTTTTATCGTCACTGTTATCATTGCTACTAGATATGTTTCTCAGTGTATCTGACGGTCATTCATATGCCCAGTGCAATTTAGTCGTAATATCAATCATCTAAAGTAATTCCTACGAACCCCATAAGAACAACATTCATCTTACTGAAAGGTAGGCTGGTTTCTCGCCCAGTTTTCTATATACTTTGCACTCTTTTCATGGTCTGTAGACAGGGTTAGAGGTAATGGATCAACTAATAGAATTTGCTAGCAACAACATTATTCTTGCTGGTATTTGGGTTGCGCTGATTGCCATGTTGATATTTAGCTATATCAGTGCATGGACATCTTCGGTAAAAGAATTAAGCACTCACGAAGCAACGCTTTTAATGAATAAAGACGATGCAATTGTGCTAGATACACGCCCTGCGAAAGAATTTAAAGCAGGTCATATTTTAGGTGCCAGACAAATTAAACCTGAAGAGCTGCGTGAGAAAAACTTTAAGAAACTTGAAAACAGCAAAGACAAACCCATTATCGTAGTATGCGCTATGGGTAATCAGGCTCGTGGTACAGCAAATGCGATGATGAAAGATGGCTTCGCGAATGTGAATGTATTAAAAGGCGGAATGAACGCTTGGCAAAGCGCCAGCCTTCCCGTTTCTAAATAACAGGTAACCTTTATGAGCAAAGTAGAACTTTACACCAAGGGCCACTGCCCATACTGCCATCGTGCAAAAGCACTGCTAACGCAAAAAGGTGTAGAATTTATTGAGTACCCAATAGATGTTAAGCCAGAGTTGCGCGATGAAATGATTGAGCGCGCAAACGGTGGCTGGACTGTACCGCAAATTTTCATTGAAGATCAGCACGTAGGTGGCTGTGACGATATGATGGCTTTGGAAGCACAAAGTAAACTAAATCCGATGTTGGGATTGGCGTAAGACGTCAGCGCATACAGCAACGCACTACATTAAATTAAAACGACAATTAAATAGGAAATACCATGGCTGACGAAAATCAGACAAATAACGGCGAAGCAGCTGGCGCACAAGCGCAACAAGGTGCTCAATTCAACATTCAGCGCATCTACACAAAAGACATTTCTTTTGAGTCTCCGAATGCACCTGCGATTTTCACTAAAGAGTGGAAGCCAGAAATTAAGCTAGACATCGACACTAGCACTAACAAGCTAGACGAAAACGTGTTTGAAGTAGTGCTTTCTGTAACGGTAACAGCAACGCTAGGTGAAGAAACTGCGTTTCTTTGTGAAGTTCAGCAAGCAGGCATCTTCGCAATTGGCGAAATGCCAGACCAAAACAAAGCGCACACACTAGGCTCGTTCTGCCCGAACATGCTTTTCCCATATGCGCGTGAAACGATTTCTAACTTGGTTAACCGTGGCACTTTCCCTCCACTTAACCTTGCACCAGTAAACTTCGACGCTATCTTTGCGGCTTACGTACAAAAACGTGCTCAACAAGCGCAGGGCGAAGCGCCTAAAATGGACGCTTAATTAAAGTGGACATGAAGTCGAATTCGGTTTCAGTATTGGGGGCGGGGTCTTACGGCACCGCCCTTGCTTTTTGTCTTGCCAGAAACGGCAACTCAACACTGCTTTGGGGCAGAGATGAAAAGCATATTGCTGAAATGGCGACAAGCCGTGAAAATGCGCGATACTTGCCCGGCGCTACGTTTCCAGACTCTTTAGTTGTTAATGCAAATTTAGAAGAAGTGGTCGCTGCTAGCCAAGATATATTGGTGGTAGTGCCAAGTCATGCATTCGCAGCCATGCTGCAAAGTTTAAAGCCATTGCTTAAATCACATCAACGCATCATTTGGGCCACCAAAGGGCTTGAGCCTAAAACAGGCCGTTTACTTCGCGATGTGGCAGAAGAAATATTGGGAACTGGATATCCGCTTGCCGTGTTATCGGGCCCTACCTTTGCAAAAGAAATGGTGGCCGGTTTACCTACTGCTATTTCGCTTTCCTCTACTGACGACACATTAAGCGATGAGTTTGCTGCGAAGCTACATTGCGCGAAATCGTTCCGCGTTTACATGAACTCAGATTTTACCGGTGTTCAGTTAGGCGGTGCGGTGAAAAACGTTATCGCTATTGGTGCAGGTTTAGCTGATGGCTTAGGCTTTGGCGCTAATGCACGAACTGCATTAATTACGCGTGGCTTGGCAGAGCTTACGCGTTTAGGCGTTAAGCTAGGGGCAAACCCAGAAACCTTTATGGGTATGGCAGGCCTTGGCGACTTGGTATTAACTTGTACCGACAACCAGTCGCGCAACCGTCGTTTTGGATTGGCATTAGGGCAAGGCAAAAGTGTTGATGTTGCCATGGCAGAAATTGGTCAAGTGGTAGAAGGTTACCGCAACACCGAAGAAGTACATGTGTTATCTAAGAAAGTGGGTGTGGAAATGCCTATTTGTGAACAGATATATGCTGTGCTTTATCACGGGAAATCACCAAAAGAAGCGGCATTAGCCCTACTTGGTCGAGACCTCAAAAAAGAAGCGTAAGCACTACGCTTCTTTCTCTTTTCAACATTGTTGTTACCTTAGCGCATAGGCAACGTTTTAAGAACCGCTTTAAACGCGCGTTAAAAACCGCTTAGCTTTACTATCGCGCACCTTCATAGCCAAACTGGCGCCAGCTTTCGTACACAAACACCGACACGGCATTAGACAAGTTCATACTTCGACTGTCTGGCAGCATAGGAATACGCACACGCTGCTCGGGTGGTAGCGATTGAATGTAATCGTCTGGCAGGCCACGGGTTTCAGGCCCAAAAATAAGCGCGTCACCCTTTTGATAAGTTACATCGCTATGAAACGCTTTACCCTTTGTGGTGCATGCAAATACTCGGTTTGGCTTTGCATCTTCAAGGTAAGCTTCTAAATTGGCGTGGCGCTTAACGTGCGCAAATTCGTGATAGTCTAAGCCCGCACGACGCACGCGTTTATCGTCCCATTCAAATCCCAGCGGCTCAATTAAGTGCAGCGTAAAACCGCTATTTGCGCACAAACGAATAATATTTCCTGTGTTCGGGGGAATTTCTGGTTGATAAAGTACAATGTCGAGCATGCTTTTCTAACTTACCTTCACAATTAATAACCGCGCTATTTTATAACGAAAAGCACCGTTTCATCACCCTAACGTTTACTTTTAATCAGTGCCCAATAAATATTTACAGCTGACCTTGCCTACAGCCTCTTCTTAATGACAACATTCAAACTTAATTTCACTGCTTTAGCCATTGCCAAGGCAGTGGTCGGCGCTAGCCCTCTGTCAGAAAATCGAGAATGCGAGACAGAGAGCGTTCTCGAATTTCATCAGACTCTGTGAAAATTTCATGATAAGCGCGGGGCACAATTTCAAGCTTTACATTTGGCATTTGCTGTGCAACCCGGCGCTGTCGCTTGTTATCAATAATGGCGTCGTCGTCTGCACTTAAAACAAGTGAAGGCGTTGTAATGGCCCGTGCACTATTTTCAATTTTATTCATCGCTTGGTGCGCTGCGGCTAACCATTCAGTAGTCACCCCGCCCAGCTGAATCTCTTGCTCTTCATCATAAAGCTCTCGAAACAATGCATAACGGGTTTTACTGTGAGTAAGCTTATTGAGCGAAAAAGGGAATGCGATGTAAGGCGCTTGTCCAAAAAAGTAGCCGGCATCTTTCTTTTGCATGCGGTTAACCGCAAGACCTGTGCGAATTAAGCCGTTTGCTAGCCAATTAGGTAACGAGGGCTTAATACCAAACATCGGAGAAGCCAGCACCGCTTTTGAAAACATGTTAGGTAAACGCAATAGCGTTAACGCACCAATGGCACCGCCCATTGAGTGACAAACCAGCTGTAAAGGGCCATGCTGCATGGGTTTAACAATAGACTCTACGAAGGTGACAAAGTCGTCTACATAGTCATCAAAATGCGCTACATAGCCATGCTGGGGATCCCTTGTCATTCTATCCGACAAGCCTTGCCCTCTATGATCTAAAATGAATACCGCGAATCCATTTTGATAAAGATCGTAGACAAACTCTTTGTACTTAAGATAAGACTCGATACGTCCAGAGCAAATCACAATGGTTGCCCGAGGCGCGGTTGGAGCACAATGCGCATAGCGCACTCTTACGTTACCTTTTCCTAAGAAGTGGCCTTGCGTAACACTGTCTTGCCAAAAAGGATTAATATGCGTGGCAAAGGTGCTTGCTAAATTATTTTCAGACGTAAACGTCCAGCTCATAAATACCCTTTTACAGTGAAGTCGCACTTTCAAAAAACGACACTATTTTAACGTACAGCGTTCGTGAATATTTATCGTTACGACTTTGGAAGCGACGATGTTGGAAACGATAGCGTTACCCGCAGCCCACCGTGCTTTGCAGGTTCAGCATTAATACGCCCATGATGCAACTCCACCGCCGCTTTTGCAATGGATAAACCTAACCCGACGCCACCTGACTCGCGCTCTCTAGCAAGCGTTGCTCTGTAAAATGGCGAAAATATGCGCTCACACTCTTCATTGCTAAGCCCATCACCGTCATCGGTTATATGAACATACCAATGGTGCGCGTCTTCACTAAACGTCACTTGTGTCACTAACTTGCTATGGCGAATGGCGTTGCGAAGTACATTTTCTACCGCACGACAAAACATCATGCTATCAATCACAACAGTCTTTTGAGGAATATCTTCAATACTCATTTGCTTGTTCATGTTCGCAGCTTCAAAAGCCGCATCGGTGAATACGTCATTAAGCACTCGAGAGAGCACATGCTTTTGCATTGTCGCTTCACCTGCTTCAGCCCGACTTAATGTAAGTAGCTGACTTATCAGTGCCTCCATTCTATCGGCTTCCCGCTCAACACGAGCAAGCGTTTCGGGGTCTACATTTTGCTGATGAGCAAGACCCAGCGCCATTTGTAAGCGAGCGAGAGGAGAACGCAGCTCATGGGAAACATCGGCTAAAAGCCGTTTTTGCGAGCCCCACATCGACTCTAGCTGCTCTGCCATTTTGTTAAAATCCCGAGCAAGATGCCCTAACTCATCCAGACGTTTAGCGGCTTTGCCTACTCGCGTTTGCCAATCACCGCTTGCAAGGCGTTTCGCTGAACCTTGAATATGCAGTATGGGATTGGTGAGTGACTTGGCAAATAGCCAGCTTAGTAATGTGGTGGTAATTAACGCGATAGATAGAAACAGTACAATGGGCGGCGTTTGCTTTTCAGGCATTTCTAGCTTTACGGTAAAGAGCGCATAACGCGCGTTATCGCGTTCAAAAAATACCGGGCCCAATACTTTAAACGCACCCCGTTTTACGGCAATAGGCGACGTTTGTTCAACTAAGCGAAGCAAGTCTTCTTTGTCGTTATCGCGAAGCGGAGGACCTCCTCCTGAAATCAAGCGCTTATCACTTAAGTTTACAGCAACCAATCGGCCTCTAACGCCTCTGGAATTTCGAGCAAGAATATTAGGCAACGACATATTGTTAAAACGCCTAAACTGCATGCGGTCGATAACTAGTGTCATCGCAGCAATTTCGCGGGGCTTGATGGGCACAACCTGTAAGTCTTCAAAAAAGAGGCGGCTTCCCCATATGGCAAGCAATGATGTAACGATAAATGTTGCCCAAAACCATAAAAACAAACGCCCCATTATGGCGCGTGTGGGGCTTAGCGTGCGTAACTGGCCTAGAAGCTTTACCATTAACGGTTTCCAGCAATTAACATATAACCTACCCCTCGGATGGTTTTAATTTTTTCATCAAGGGCCACAGCGCTTATCTTTTTGCGCAAATTGCTCACGTGCATATCTATGCTTCGGTCAAACGCTTGCAGGGGCTTTCCAAGTATTTTTAGGCTTATTTCATCCTTGGTTACTCTATGGGCCGCATTAAGCATAAGTAGCCTTAAAATCAGAAACTCTGTTGTAGTAAGCGTTAACTCTACATCGTCAACTTTGGCCAGCTGACTACTGGGGCTCAAGAAAATACCGTTTACGAATAAGTCTTGCTCTGAGGCACCATTAGAAGAAGACAGGTTATGGCGGCGTACTATGGCTTTAATTCGCGCTACAAGTTCGCGATGATTGAAGGGCTTAGGCAAATAGTCATCAGCCCCCATTTCCAGCCCCAAAATACGATCGTAATCGTCGCCTCTTGCGGTAAGCATAAGAACAGGGGTGCTGTGACTAGCACGGAGCTTTTTCAATACATCGAAACCGTCTATTTTCGGCATCATCACATCAAGTAAAATAAGGTCGTAGTGGCGCCCAGATATGGCTTCAGATAGCCCTTCCTCTCCATCATTACGAACCTGAACTTTGTAGCCCATACTCGATAGATAAGTCGAAAGCATCTCTGTTAGCTCTAAGTCATCGTCAATAACAAGAATAGACTGCAAATGAAAATCTGAACTCATGGTATTAAACTCTTTAACTACTAGATTCATGAAAGTGCCTGTAAATTGTAAAAACTTCAACTTACGCTTGCGATTAGGCTTTTTTGAGCCCTGCTTACTGCACTGGCAAACGCATACTATATCTTTTCAGACCTTTACAATCATAAATCGGCGATACCTTTACATAAGCTTTACAGAGTGTTGACTGCTTTTTGATTTCAGCGCGCTACGATTAGCGTGTCTGAACAATGAGGAGACGACAATGAAAAAGTTTTTAATTGCTAGTGCGAGTATTGCAGCTATGTGCTTCGGTAGCTTCGCGATGGCCCAGATGGCTGACCATGGCATGCGTGATCACGAAATGCGAAATCACGAAATGGTTAGAAAAATGGGTGAGCAGCTAAGAGGTCTTGACTTAAGCGACGCTCAGCGCGAAGAAATAAAAGCGCTTGTTGCAAGTTACAAAGAGAAACACCCTCGACACGAGCGAAGAAAAAGCGAAAGACCGAATTTCGATATTGCAACGGCTAGTGACGCTCAAATTACTGCGTTTGTTCAAACTCAGTTTGAACAGCGAGAGGCCAAGCACTTCGCCCTTTCAAAACTTCGCCATGACATATTCAACGTGCTGGATGAAAGCCAACAAGCAAAAGTTTTAGACAAGCAAGCGAAACGCGAAGCAAAAGGCGACAAGTGGCGAAGCCATACAAGAAACGGCGGCGATCACAAACGTAACGGTTCTGGGTATGAAGGTGCAGGGTTTAAAGGTCTCGAACTGAGTGACACCCAAATCGCGGATATCGAAGCGCTTCGCGATACTTTCAAAGACACCGCAGAATCAAATAGAGAAACTATGCGTAGCTTCAAGGACGCCCAGCGACAGCTTATCCAAAGCGCCAACTTTTCACAGGACGCATGGAGCGCGCTAGTTACTCAGTATGAAGAGCAACTTATTAACGCTGGTGTTGAGCGAATTAAACATCGTCAAGCCATGTTTGCTGTGCTTACTGATGAACAACAAGCCACGCTTAACGCAAGAAAGGAAGAAGAGCGTTCATTAAGGCAAATTTTCAGACTGTAACGTTTACTGCTCCTCTCATTAGAAAAAAACGCTGGTATTGCCAGCGTTTTTATATCTCACCATTATTAGCCACCAGCTGATTGAATCAAGCAATCGCGACTTTGCGTTTTGATTTTTTTCGGCCTTTAAAAATTTGGCTTAACCGGTTTGTAGTCAGGAGATAAAAACAGCGGCGACGTTATGACAAGGTCTGCTGTTGCTGGCGTGCACGCTACGGGTACGTTCCAAACCGAACATAATCGCAATAGTGCTTTCACATCAGGGTCGTGAGGTGCTGGATTTAACGGGTCCCAGAAAAAGAAAAGCGCATCGAGTTTATTTTCAGCAATAAGCGCCCCTATTTGTTGGTCACCACCAAGTGGTCCGCTTTTATATCGCGTCACTTCAAGCCCAGTTTCACTGGCAATTAACCCACCTGTTGTGCCTGTGCCCACCAAGTTACACTGTTTAAGCACATCAATGTGCTGTTTAACCCACGCTAACAGTTCAGGTTTTTTATGATCGTGCGCTACAAGCGCTAAGGTAAGTTTGCCCATTTTCTTTCCGAGTTTAATTCAAACATCAACGGTAATGCTCACTGTTCACACCTTTGACAGCTCGTCTACTTAAGCACCAAGGCGTTTACGCCCCCCCGCTTTAATATGAACGGCTAAGTAAAACGTTCAATATTAATCAATTACCGCATTCAGTGATTTCCCGACAGATAAGTATAAATATTCAATTCTATTAATTAAGCTGTCAACTTACTGTCACATCTATAAATATATTATTAGATTTAATTTTTACACAGATTAAAGCGCAATACACAATAAAAATATTTATACATTTTTATTGCATAAACATTCAATTTAGATAAACTAGTTGACGGTTAAAGCATCCAGCCCGCTATTTTGGGTTGCGACATGATAGGAATTGATGATGACACAACCAACTCGCGTTGTTGGTTTTACCACTGACAACGAGAAAGAGTTTACCTCTCCCCTGGCTGGCTACACCATGCATAGCACACGACGATGCGTGTGCACTTCTATGCTTATTCGGTAGCACACTTTTTACCTTTGTGATGTGGTCGCGGTTAGGCAGGGATTTACGCCCAACCAGTTCATAAAGGTAAAAAGTGAATTTTTTCTCCTTTTATTGAATTTTTAAATTATGTATAGCGTTTCAATTATTGGTGCCAGTGGTTACACAGGGGCACAACTTGTTCAGTTGGTTATTCAACACCCAAAACTAGCATTAGCGGGGACTTACGTATCTGAAAATAGCAGCGATGCAGGTAAAAACATTGTAGAGCTTCACGGCAACTTGGCGCACGTTAATGCTACGCTAACGCCTATTTCAGATTCAGCCCTAAAAGACATGGCTAACGGTGTCGATTTTATATTCCTCGCTACACCACACGAGGCCAGCCACGATTGGATGTCTATCTTGTCTTCTGGTAAAGCCAAAGTGCTCGATTTATCGGGTGCGTTTAGGCTAAAAGATACGAATGTTTTCGAACAGTTTTACGGTTTCCCTCATACGCAAGCACAAAGCCTAGCTCAAGCTGTTTATGGCCTTGCCGAATGGCATGAAGCGCAAATTGCTAGCGCAAACGTTATTGCTGTTCCCGGTTGCTACCCTACTGCGAGCCTTAGTGCACTTAAACCGCTTGCTCACTGTAATTTACTTGATGAAAGCGTACGCCCTGTAATTAACGCCGTTTCCGGGGTATCGGGTGCTGGCAGAAAAGCCAGTCTAACCACCAGCTTTTTTGAGGTAAGCCTTCAGGCATACGGCGTACTTGGGCACCGTCACACTCCTGAAATTGAGGCTTATTTAGGTACACCCGTTATTTTCACGCCGCACTTGGGCAATTTTAAAAGAGGCATCTTGGCAACGGTAACCGTTAAAGTTAAAACTGGAACTACCAGCGCGCAACTTGAACAAGCGTATTCTGGCGCCTATGCTGATAAACCCATTGTGCGTTTGCGCAAGAGTTTTCCAAAAATTGATGACGTTGCTCACACCCCATTTGTTGATCTTCACTGGAAGTTAGACGAGGCATCTGGGTATGCAGTGATTACTGCTGCTATAGACAACGTAATGAAAGGCGCGGCCTCTCAGGCTATTCAGTGCCTTAACATAATGACGAAACAACCAGTAGAGACAGGGTTAGTACTATGAGTGTTTCACCTATTGTAATTAAAGTTGGCGGTGCATTACTTGACGATGCAGCGGCAATGACGCGCTTATTTTTAAGCATAAAAGACGTACAAGCCAAACGCCCTGTTGTTGTAGTACATGGCGGCGGCCCATTAGTAGAAACACTAATGGCAAGCCTTGGCTTACAAAGCACAAAAATTGATGGCCTTCGGGTTACGCCCGACGAGCACATGCCTTATATCTGCGGAGCCCTCGCCGGCTCTGCCAATAAACAGCTTTGCGCTGCAGCATTGGCTTCGGGCATTACTCCAGTTGGTTTGTCGTTACTAGACGGCAATATGGTGGTGTGTGAGCCACTGGCTGACCAATATGGAGCCGTGGGCGTGCCATCAACGGCCGATGCTTCGTTCCTTAAAAGCGTGCTTGCGCAGTCAACCCTTCCTGTTATCAGCTCTATAGGCTCAAGCCCCCATGGTAGGCTGCTAAACGTCAATGCAGATCAAGCGGCCACAGTTATCGCAGAGCTTCTTAATGCAGAACTATTGCTGCTTTCGAATGTAGATGGGGTGCTTGACGGCGACAAGATGTTAATAAACCAATTAGACGCAACCAGTATCGCCCAATACGCCTTTGATGGCGTAATTACCGACGGCATGAAAGTAAAAGTAGATGCAGCACTGGCCTCTGCAGAAAGCTTAAATAGAGCAGTTTATATTGCGAGCTGGGCTGCCGACGTCAACGACATTTTAAACAAGAAAACGGGCACACAAATACTGCCCTCAGCCCTGACAAATACTAAATCAGCAAACACGGACTTAACAAAAGGCAACGACGGAGAAGTACAATGAAACAGGACCTACTTACCTTTGCAGACTGGACACCAGAGGCAATGAAGAAATTGCTGCAATTGGCTTTAGACATTAAACAAGCCCCTGCAAGCTACAGCAATGTGTTAGCGGGAAAGTCAATTGTTGCCCTGTTTGAAAAGCCGTCTTTGCGAACCCGCGTAAGCTTTGATATTGGTATAAACAAGCTTGGCGGCCACATGGTGTATTTAGATGTGCAGTCGGGCAAACTTGCAGGCCGTGAAGATGCTGTGGACACCGCAGCTAACCTTGCATGCTGGGCTGACGCCATTGTCGCGCGCGTATTTTCTCACGATACGCTGGAAACCTTTTCAAAGGCAGCAAACGTGCCGGTTATTAACGCACTATGCGATAAATACCACCCATGCCAAGGCCTTGCCGATTACCTCACTATGTTTGAACGCTTTGGAAAAACTGAAGGTCTTACCATGGCCTATGTAGGCGACGGCAACAATGTGACTCACTCACTATTAATTGTTGGTGCGCTTTTAGGTTGCAATCAAGTTGTGGTAACACCAGAGGGTCACGAAGCTGCGCCTGAAATGGTGGCACAAGCCAAAGCAATTGCCGAGAAAACAGGTGTATCAATTGTTGAAAGCACGGACCTTAGTGCCGCCAACGGCGCAGACGTTATTTACGCAGATACATGGCTTTCAATGGGTGACGAGACGCCACTTGAAGTGATCAAAGAAAAATTCATGCCTTATCAGGTGAATGAAGCGCTGATGGAAGCAACCGGTGCAAGCTATGTAATGCACTGCCAACCTGCCCATCGCGACTTAGAAATTACAGGTTCGTTAATTGATAGCGATAAGTCGCTATTAATGCAGCAAGCCGAAAATAGAATGCATGGCCAAAACGCCATTCTTACTCAATTACTTAACGCTTAAAAAGACGCCTAAAAAGACGATTAAAAGGATTACTTAGATGCAAAACGTTAAAAAAATCGTGCTGGCCTATTCAGGCGGGCTTGATACATCGGCCATCATTCCATGGCTAAAAGAAAACTATGGCTGTGAAGTTGTCGCGTTTGCGGCCGACGTAGGTCAAGGTGATGAAGAGCTAGAAGGTCTTCACGAAAAAGCTATCGCCTCTGGCGCAAGCGAGTGCCACATTGTTGATTTAAAAGAAGAGTTCGTAAGCGACTATATCTTCCCTACTATCACTACGGGTGCGGTTTATGAAGGCGAATATCTATTGGGTACGTCAATGGCTCGCCCCGTAATCGCCAAAGCGCAAGTTGAAATTGCGCGTAAAGTAGGTGCCGATGCACTATGCCACGGTTGTACCGGTAAAGGTAACGACCAAGTGCGCTTTGAAAGCACCTTTGCTGCCCTAGCCCCAGATCTTACCGTTATTGCGCCATGGCGCGAGTGGGATATGGTAAGCCGTGAAGACCTATTGGCTTATCTTGCAGAGCGCAATATTCCAACCACAGCGTCAGCGACAAAAATTTATAGCCGCGATGCAAATGCATGGCACATTTCACACGAAGGCGGCGAGCTTGAAGATCCATGGCAAGAGCCTACCAAGCAAGTGTGGACCATGACGGTTGACCCTGAAGATGCACCAGACACGCCTGAGCGCGTAACCCTGTCTTTTAACGAAGGTAAACTGACTCATGTTGATGGTGAAGCGTTATCGCCTTATCAAGCCCTAGTAAAACTTAATACCGTAGCCGCGGCTCACGGTGTTGGACGTATCGACATTGTTGAAAACCGCCTTGTAGGCATGAAGTCGCGCGGCTGTTATGAAACACCAGGAGGCACCGTACTGCTTAAAGCGTATAAAGCACTAGAAACTATGGTGCTAGATAAAGCTGCACTTAAATACCGTGAGCAAATTGGCCTTGAGTTCTCACACGTCATGTACGATGGCCGTTGGTTTACGGCTCTTAACGATGCGCTACTTGCGGGTGCTGCTTCTTTTGCCAAGAAAGTGACTGGCGATATCGTGGTTAAGCTATACAAAGGTCAAGCTACGGTTACACAGCGCCGTTCGCCAAATAGCCTTTACTCTGAAGACTTTGCCACCTTTGGTGCCGACGATGTTTACGACCAGAAGCACGCTGAAGGCTTTATCCGCCTATTCAGCCTTTCAAGTCGTATCGAAGCACTGAAAAAACAAGGTGAACAGTAAGCTTAATTATTAACGAGTAAAGCTAAGGTAAGAACAGCATTTAAGGAGCATCACATGGCGTTGTGGGGTGGCCGGTTTGAATCCGGCGCAAGTAGTATGTTTAAACAGGTTAACGACTCGCTGCCGTTTGACCAAGTTATGGCAAGCCAAGATATTCAAGGCTCTATCAGTTGGTCGCGCGCGCTGCAAAAAGCAGGCGTATTGAGCGTTGACGAACAAGCCCAGCTTGAATCAGCACTGAGCGAGTTAAAAGCAAAAGCTGATGCGGGTGAATTAGACTTTAACGCATCTAGCGAAGAAGACATTCACAGCTTTGTTGAGGCCGCACTTATAGAGAAGCTTGGCGACATTGGCCGTAAACTTCATACCGGGCGTAGCCGAAACGACCAGGTTGCCACCGACTTTCGCCTGTGGGTACGTGAACATATTGCCTCACTTCGCGCTGATGTTTTAGGTGTGATCAAATCGCTTCTTAATGCCGCTAGCCGTCATCAAGAAGCGATCATCCCTGGTTACACGCACTTACAGCGTGCACAGCCTATACACTTTGCACATTGGTGCTTAGCTTACGTTGAAATGCTAAAGCGTGATTTAAGTCGTTTAGACGACTTAAAAGTTCGCATGAATCAGTGCCCTTTAGGCTCTGGCGCATTGGCAGGCACTACGTTTCCTGTAGACCGCTATGCTATTGCAGAAGAACTAGGCTTTGACTCGCCATGCCTAAACAGCTTAGACGCTGTGTCGGACAGAGACTTTGTACTAGAACTTTTATTTGTTGCCAGCACCAGCATGATGCACTTGTCACGTCTTGCCGAAGATATGATTTTCTATAACTCTGGCGAAGCAGGATTCTTACAGCTGGGTGATAGCGTAACTTCAGGTTCATCGCTTATGCCACAGAAGAAAAACCCTGACGCGCTAGAATTAATGCGCGGCAAGTGTGGCCGCGTGTTTGGCGCTTTGCAGGCGCTATTAGTTACCATGAAAGGCCTTCCTCTTGCGTACAACAAAGACATGCAAGAAGACAAAGAAGGCGCTATCGATACAGTAAATCAGTGGCATATTTGTTTGTGTATTGCCAGCGAGGTGCTTGACTCGTTGCAGCTTAACGAGGAGCGCTGCCGCGTTGCGGCAACCCAAGGTTTCTCTAACGCCACTGAGCTTGCCGACTACTTGGTGGGTAAAGGTGTGCCGTTTAGAACAGGTCACGATATTGCAGGGCGCGTTGTGCTTAAGGCTATCGACAAAGGCTGTGCCATTGAAGATTTACCGCTAAGCGACATGCAGGCTATTTGCGACAAAATTGAAGACGATGTTTATCCGGTACTACAGCTAGAGTACGGCGTTAATCAACGCAATATCTTAGGCGGTACCAGCAAAGAAACCGTGACGAAAGCACTGTATCAAGAGCTGGAAAACTTAGATAAGCAAGGGTAGCGAGAAGGAACTGCTTAGATGGTATTAGCGCATCATGACGGCATAAAACTGTTTCGCAGTTCACTGCCCTATATTAATGCTCACCAAGGGAAAACCTTCGTATTGATGTTTGGTGGCGAAGCCATTGAACATCCCAATCTCCCCAATATTATTCACGACATTGCCCTGCTTAATAGCTTGGGCGTGCGTGTTGTCGTGGTGCACGGTGCCCGCCCACAGATTGATCAGCGCGTTGCCCTTCGCAACATTGAAGGTCGCTTTGAAAGCGGCGTGCGTATTACCGACAAACAAACCCTTGAATGCGTAAAAGATGCCGCAGGCTCGGTACGCTCTCAGGTAGAAGCCCTGCTTACTATGGGGCTTCCAAACTCGCCCATGCACGGCTCGCAAATACGCGTGTGCTCGGGTAACTTGGTTGTTGCAAAGCCGATGGGCGTGAGAGGCGGTGTTGATTTTGAAAACACCGGCTTAGTGCGCCGAATCGATACCACCGGCATTAACGATCATTTAAACGATGGCTCAATTGTGCTGCTATCGCCCATGGGCTATTCATCAACCGGAGAAGTGTTTAACTTATCTCACGAAGATGTAGCCACACAGGCGGCTATTGCCCTTAAAGCCGACAAACTTATCGTATTTTCAAACTTTGATGGCGTATATAACCGCGACGGTCGATTGCTTCGCACTATTGAACGCCCTCAGTTGGAACAGCTCATCATGGCAGGTGATATCACCACCGAAGTTACGGTATTAAGCGCCCTTACCACCAGCGTTGCGGCAGGCGTACCTCGTGCACACTGCATCAGCTATGAGAAAGACGGCGCACTGCTTCAAGAGCTGTTCACTCGTGACGGCACTGGGTCGCTTGTGATGGAGCACCATTACGAGCAGCTGCGTGCCGCTACCATCGACGACGTAGGTGGTATTTTGAAACTAATAAAGCCGCTAGAAGAAAGCGGCGTATTAGTGAAGCGCTCTCGTGAGCGTTTAGAAAACGAGATAAACCAGTTTATTGTGATAGTGCGCGACGGCATGATCATCGCCTGTGCCGCCTTGTATTTATACCCTGAAGACGGCTGCGCCGAACTGGCCTGCGTGGCGACTCACCAAGATTATCGCGGGAAAAATCGTGGCGAGCGCATTTTAGATGAAGTGCGAGCGCGCGCTAAAGAAGCGGGTATTAGCAGCATTTTTGTGCTCACCACGGTTACCGCGCACTGGTTCTTAGAACAAGGCTTTGAGCCTGCTGACATTAGCGCGCTGCCGTCGGTGAAAAAAGAGTTATATAACTTCCAGCGGAATTCAAAAGTATTCACCCTCGCCGTTTAAGCGAGTACCTTTTTTACCACGCAAATGCGCGGGCTTACTCGCCCCAGATAAGCCACTGCATTTGCGTACTCATCGTCTATTATCATCAAAATAAATAGTCAATATATTGCATTTTCTTGGTGCAAAAGGTTTACTGGTAAGACCAGATCAAGTTACGAGATTTCCCATGTCGAGCATTACAAAGCCAAGCAATGCAAAAACTAACATTAGCGTTAAGGATATAACGATTAATTGTGTTGATAGCACGCCACTTGCTGCTTCACTCTATTCGCCTTCAAAGCCCGCAAAAGGGGCAATTATGGTGGGTCCTGCAACGGGAATTAAACGTCAATTTTATGCCGCCTTCGCCACCTATTTGTGTGAACAAGGGTTTGGCGTTATCACTTTCGATAACCGTGGTATTGGCGGCTCGGTCAACGGTAGCGTAAAGCAAAGCGACGCATCACTGGTAACGTGGGGTGAACAAGATATGCCTGCGGCGTTGGAGTCTTTGAAAATTCACTTCCCCAACGTTCCTTATTTTTTAGTTGGCCACAGTGCTGGGGGCCAGTTGCTAGGCTTGATGTATAACGTTCACGACTTAACGGCCTTTTGTAATTTTGGAAGTTCATCAGGCAGCTTAAGAAATATGCGAATGGGCTACTTGCTTAAAGCCCACTTCTTTATGAATTTTTATATTCCTGTAAGCAATTTATTGTTTGGCCACACAAAATCTCAGTGGGTAGGAATGGGAGAGCCATTGCCTAAAAAGGTCGCGCGTCAGTGGCAAAAGTGGTGCAACGGAAAAGGCTACGTGAAGACAGGGTTTGGCAGCGACGTTAACCAACACCACTACGACAATATTCAAATACCTTCTAAGTGGCTATTAGCCAAAGACGACGATATCGCTAACATCCATAATGTTCACGACATGATAAGCGTTTTTCCAAACATGGAAGCGGAAGTAGAGGAACTTCACCCAAGCGATTATAAAGTAGGAGAAATAGGCCATATGAAGTTTTTCTCTCGAAAATGCCAACACCTATGGCCCAAAGTAAGTAAATACTTTGATCAGTATTTGCCATCTAACTGATAAATCATTCCTGTATCTGCTGAGATATCGCCTTGGCAATGCGCTGTAAAGTCGTTTGATAGGGCCGCAAGGCCCTTTCTTTTTTGCACCTTAAGCCATTTACTACTCCACGCAATCGCCTCAAAAACAAAAGTTGAACTTAGCTTTTGGTACTCTGCTGCACCCATTGTTTTCATGCGTGACTGAATATGAGCGGGTGCAAAAAAGAATTCGTCGTCGTTTGAAGTGGACTTATTCCCTTTGTTCACATTCGTCTCTTGCCAATGCGTTAACCCTACGTTGATATAGCGTGAAACATTACTTTCTAAGCATGCAGTTAAATGGGCTTTTAGTTTTGCATTGCCCGACATATCAACAATGACCGTTGTCTTTTGTTCAAGCTTATCTATATCGTCGTAACTTATCACTTCGCTGTATACGTCTAACGAACGCACCGTTTCTACTCGGTGTTTAGAGGTTACGCCTATCACATTAAGGTCATCGCGTTTCATCGCAAACGCTAACCCTAAGCTAGTTTTACTGGAAGCACTTAACACCAACACCTGCTCTCGCTGTGCGTTAGGAATAGCACTCACCACCTCCCACAAACAAAATGACGTTGCATAAAGTGGCCACAGTAGCATTTGCATATTTTCTTTCGTATGAGTGCGCGCTAAAGCGTCATCGTCTTCAATCTCGCCAGCAGACGTTAATGGGCGATAGATATTGTACCCTTGGGGTAATTTCAACCGATGAGCACTGCAATCAATCAGCGTGTTATGGTTTATCGACACACTTTGCATGTGTAAATGTGTGGCGGTAGGGAAATATCCGAAGTAGCGACTACCTACAGCTACCTTATTGTTGTTTGAGTGCACCACTTTCCCTACCCCCCAAACAGGAATAATGCCCCAATTCTCATTTTTTTCGGTATTTGTTGTAGGAAAAAACTGCCAATAACCCAATGTATCGCCCACCATATAGTAGGTCAGGTTATTGGCAGTAAACGCGAACCTTTCAACTTTAAAGACCACTCCTTGTTCTAATTCATTAACAGTTTGTGCTGACACAATTCGAGAGCGTGCCAGTTCTGTTTTATCAACTTGAAACTGTTCCATTACTTATCCTTCTAATTTTTACAGTTGCCCAGCTGCTTTAAGACCGTGAATGTACGTCATAAGCTTTTGCATTGCGGGAGCCCCAGCACTTTTTAGTCGGCCAAGTACCTGCATCTTTTCCCTGTCATCTTTGTCAACGCCATGCACTATTCGAGAAAAACCATCTAATCGACAATGATAAATCCACGCTTTAAGCGCCTGATCTTCGCCCCATATCTGCATGTTTCGCAGCATGGCCGCCGTCATAGGTAACCAGTCAATATCGCGATTCGGCAGTGGTACAACTTGAGTAAGTAATTGTTTTTGCTTTTCATCTGAGTAAGCGGCTTCTACATGAGCGATAAGCGCCGCACTAAAAACTGGCTGGTAGGCGCGTACCGTTTGCGGCGTAATAACATCGCCTTCGAAAACAGGTTTCATTTCTAAGTTAGTAAGCGCAGACGCAGAGCAATCGATAACAAGCGCGTTATCTGGCATGTCCCACGTGGCATTTTCAAAGTGAAGCTTGTCTTTGCTGATGTGCGAAACACGACCGTGCCTTATGACGCTCCTGAGTGATTGCAGTGCTTTTAGCTCTATTTCGCTCACCGTTGCACCATGGAACATACAGGGCCTAACCGTTTTATCAAGGCGCAGCAGCACCCCGCTTTCCTCTAGCTTATCAAACATATCTTCAATAGAAGTAGATGCCGCTATCGCCTCCACTTGATTGGCTTGTGCACCAATGGCGTCAAAAAAGAAAGATGTGAGAGGCTGGGTGTTCTTTCGATTAAGTAACCATGCATCTCTTGATACAACCCAATGTATATTGTTTGGCGAGACATGGTTTTGTAATAACCACAGACAAGTATCTATACCTGTTTTGCCGCCCCCTATAACCACGTAGTTGCTATGCTTTGCAATATGCTGAACAACGGTATTAACCGGTGCAAACGCGACATCGTCATCACGGGTAAAACTAGGCGTATGGGTAAGTGGAATATTGGTATTTAAATAAGTGGCATCTACAATTTTTTTGTTTACCGTAACGTCGTACTGAGTGCCATTAAGCGCAGACACAAATTGTTTATTGCCTTTATATTCACACATTGGAAAATATTGAACGCGACCGCTAGGCAAAAACGTTTCATTCATAACCGCATCAAAATACGCGCTGACTTCTTGTCCTGAAGCCAGCCCCATTAACCCTTCATTCATACCACACTTATCTATCACACCGCGATTAAGTTCTTTAGAGCACACGCCATAAAACGCGGAAGGTTGATGCAAGGTAACGAAGGGATACGCATAATTCCAGTGCCCTCCTGGCTTTGCATTTTTATCAATAATCAGAATGTTAGCGTTTGTCTCGTGAAGTAGTACGTCGGCAAAGGCCATGCCTACCGCACCAGCTCCCACTATTAAATAATCGCAGGTTAATTGCTCAGTTTTCATATATAGTGTTCCTTGTGTGGAACCTGCGGGCAGGCAGGTTGAGTGTTAACCAAGAAATATAACAACGTTATAAAGCACTCTACATAACGCTGTTATATTGCGCAACATGTAAATGACGTGTTAATGAAAAAAGATACGAGACAGAAGATCTTAGATGCAGCTTCAACGTTGTTTCTTAAAGGCGGGACCAATGCCCTGAGCGTACGAGCAATTGCTGAAGGCGCCGGTATGTCTACCATTGGTATTTATAGCCACTTCAAAGGAAAGCAGGGTATTTTAGATGCGCTGTATATTGAGGGTTTTGAGCTTGTTGAACGTGAAATGTTGGCTGCAAACGGAAACACCGCGGCGGAAAAAGTGATTAATGGCTGCGAGCGAATACTCACCTTTTCTGAGACTCATGCGGCACACTATCATTTAATTTTTGCGTCGAATTTAAAAGACTACACCCCCTCTGACGAAGCCATTGAAGCTGGCGAAAAGGCGTTTATAACGTTAACGAAGCTCACCGCGGCACTGATAAAAAAAGAGCTTTCCGTAGAAGAAAAACAAGATGTGGCCATGCAAGTATGGGCGCTCAATCACGGTTATATCACGCTAAACCAGCATGAAATCAGCAACCGCATTACCTGGCACAACTGGAAAGAGCGAGCACTTCAAGCTATCCGCCTTCACGTTTATGCGCTCGTCGCCACACATTAAAAATTGGGGTCAGAGTACTTTTTTATTAATTAACTCTGACCCCATTTACTACTATTTGCTCGCTATCGGCTAAATCGTATTGCACAAACACCGCTACTTAGATGCCCACCAACGTTTGGCTTAACGAAGGCAAAATGAAGTAATTAACAATAGAGTTCGTATTACTTTTTTGCAATCTAGGTCTATCGCATGATTTCTCACGTACTAAAGTTTTACCAAAGGGCTTACTTAACGTTAGCATGACGAAGCTGCTTATCTACATTACAGGATTGCTGATGCTATGCATTATTGCAGTAGCGTTTTGGAATTCTATTGCGTTTTTAATGCAGGTTGAAGATAGAAATAGCGAGCTTACGTTTATGGGAAGTACTGGTTGGGAGTGGCACGACAAATCACAACGACTTCAAATTAAACATGTTGCAACTCAGTTACCTGCATTAAGAAAAGTTTCAAAAGAGGGTACCTACGCTTCCCTTATCACTATCACTGAGAACGGCAGTTATCGCGGTTTTGTTTTCTTCAACCAAGACTGTGAAGAAGGCACAATTGTTTCAGAGCAAGTGGCTTACGACAATTCGGGTCAAACCAAACTTGAAGTCCTTCACTGTCTGCACGGAAAATTGGTTTACATAAAAACTTGGCCAACAGCACCAACTGAAATATGGCAAGGCCGTGTGGGTGACTTTCAGTTTAGAGAGCCCCTAAACGAATGGGACTTCAAGCCCCTCCAAAAAGCCTACCTTAAAAGTGTGGCAGAGCTCATTTAAATATTGGGGTCAGAGTACTTTTTTGATTCTGGGACAGAGTTATTTTCTGCCCCGCGTCCTCTTGCAATTTGCTTAAGTTATACCAACACAGATAGTGCAATTGATATAACTAATCTACTCTGACCCCAGTTTTAAATAGCATCGCAAATATTGGGGTCAGGGTACTTTTTTTAATCTGCCGTCAGAGTAATTTAAAGCCTTCGCGTTCGCTTGTATTTCGCTTCAGCTATGCCGATACAGACATGACATTTGAGGCATTTAATTAACTCTGACCCCAATTTTTATTTTGCGGCTAATGCATCGTCTATGTCTTTAGCGCTATGACGGTTTTCTAGCTGCCCTTCTTCGCCCCACGTTTTATTTACTATGCGGCCGCGCTTAACGCCCTTTCGCTGCTCTAGTTGCTTAGCCCAACGCGCTACATTCGTGTATTCATGTACTTGAAGAAATGTGGCTGCATCATACAAATTACCCAGCACTAAATTGCCATACCAAGGCCATATAGCCATATCAGCAATACTGTACTCACTGCCCACCATAAATTCATTGTTCGCTAAGTGCTTATCAAGTACGTCTAGCTGGCGTTTTGTTTCCATAGTGAAACGATTGATAGGGTATTCCATTGGGTATGGCGCATAGCTGTAGAAATGCCCAAAACCGCCGCCAAGAAAAGGCGCAGATCCCACTTGCCAAAATAGCCAGTTAAAACATTCCACTTTGGCTTGTGCATCTTGAGGAATGAATTTACAAAATTTTTCAGCCAGGTAAACCAAAATAGAGCCCGATTCAAACAGCTTAGTCTCAGGAGAGGTTGTAGTATCCACCATTGCAGGAATTTTGCTGTTGGGGTTCACATCAACAAACCCTGACGAAAACTGATCACCTTCACCAATATCAATTAACCAAGCGTCGTATTCCGCTTCGCTAACTCCTGCCGACAAAAGCTCTTCTAGCATAATTGTGACTTTCTGGCCGTTAGGTGTCGCCAATGAATAAAGCTGCAAACCGTGCTCGCCTGTTTGTCGTGCCTTCTTATGGGTAGAACCAGACACGGGGCGGTTTATGCTCGCCCACTTGTTACCATCATCCTTGGGCACAGTCCAAATCTCAGGTGGCGTGTAGTTGTTTTCTGTCGACATAGCAATTCCTTTGAGTTGTTTGTAAAAATGGTTTTGGTGGTTAAACCTTGTGGTAATAAAGAACTACTTTTAAAGATTTATAGCTCACTGATGTCGACAAATACACGGTGATTTACGTTTATTGACATAAAAAAGCCGCGCTCAATACAACATCAAGCACGGCTAAAGAATAAAAGGCGAGCAGTCCATTGCCCGCAAACTGGTGCTATTCGAGGGCAATCGCTACTGATAAGCAAGTGACCTCAATAGAGTGAAACAATACAGTTGCTAAGGCACTGTTATTTAATGTCGTAGTAAGCATCGATGAGCTCAGACTCATCTAAATAGGTAAACATCTCGCTGTTATCATCAATAGACGTATCGATGCCTGACTGAGAGGAAGTTTTTGCAGAAGAAGCAGGCTGTGCGTCCGCGTTAATCTTTGCACTCTCACAGGCAGAAAGTGTGGTTAGAGCTGCCATGATTAACGATGTAGAAAATGAACGCCTTATAATGCGGGCGTAGAAAGAATGTCGGCTATTTTTCATTTTGGTCATCAATAACACCTCTCGCTCCTTTTTGTATCTAAGTAGAGGTATATCAACCACTGTGCCAACTAATAAAAACCATTAAGTAACAATTAGTTATATAAATAAGCGAAGTTGAAAAGGAAAATTTTGTGAAGAAATGTTGCGCATAGGTAACACCTTTCTACCTTAGGGAAAATTCGGCCACCAATACGAGTAAAATGCGTGCAATAAACGATCAAAATTTCTATTCAATGAAGAGCGCCTTGAATAAAAGCGGTTCTTACAGGTACAAAAAAGCAGGCTTGGCCTGCTTTTTTTGAGTCTTCTGTGGGTTTAAATACTAACCCGTTTATAAGGGCGGTATTCCGCTTTCCAGAAGTTACGCTCAATGCTGGCGCGCAATGCGTCGTCAGACATTTCAAGAGCAAGCCCCTGCTCCATGGCAACTTTACCCACTTCATAAGCTATCTCACGACTGATTTGCGCAATAGCAGCAAGTGGCGGCAATAGCGAACCTTGGCCTGTGTTGACTAATGGCGACGCTGCCGCCAATGCATTACTTGCAGCCATAAGCATTTCGTCACTAATAAGCTTAGCCTTTGACGCAACAACACCCAAACCAATACCAGGGAAGATGTATGAGTTGTTGCATTGCGCAATAGGGAAAACTTTACCGTTATATTCTACAGGCTTAAAAGGGCTACCCGTCGCAATGATAACTTCTCCATCGGTCCATTCAATAACCTGCTCTGGACGTGCTTCAACTTGGCGTGAAGGGTTACTTAATGGAAAGATGATTGGCAGTGCACAACCCTGCTTCATAGCGCGGATGACTTGTTCTGTAAACAAGCCAGGCTGACCTGAAACACCAATAAGAACATCTGGCTGTGCACAGTGCATTACGTCAAGTAATGACGCGTAATCACCACTAAACGTCCAGTCAGCTAAATCCGCCGTTTTCTGCTGCAGTTTCTGCTGAAAATCGCGTAGTCCTTCCATTCCCTCGCTAACCAAACCGAAGCGGTCAATCATAAAGACTTGTTTGCGTGCCTGCTCGTCAGTAAGACCTTCAAAAACCATCTGTTGGATAAGCATTTCAGCAATACCACAACCTGCTGAACCAGCCCCCACGAATACCACTTTCATATCACGAAGTTTTTGCTGCTTGGTCTTACATGCAGCAAGGATGGTTCCTAACGTAACTGCCGCAGTTCCTTGAATATCGTCATTGAAACAACACACTTCATTGCGGTAACGGTTGAGCAATGGCATAGCATTTGGCTGAGCGAAGTCTTCAAACTGAATCATGACATCGGGCCAGCGACGCTTAACCGCATTGATGAACATATCCACGAATTCGTCGTATTCTTCCTGACCGATACGAGGGTGACGAGCACCCATATACATTGGGTCATTTAATAGCTTTTCGTTATTCGTGCCAACATCAAGCATTACAGGCAAAGTGTAAGCCGGGCTTATGCCACCACACGCGGTGTACAATGAAAGCTTACCAATAGGAATGCCCATACCACCTATGCCTTGGTCACCTAAACCTAGAATTCGCTCACCGTCAGTTACAACAATAACTTTTACTTTGCGTTTGGTCGCGTTACGCACGATATCATCCAGTTGATGACGCTCTTCATACGAAACAAACAAACCGCGCGAACTACGATAAATGTCAGAAAATTGCTCACATGCATCGCCAACGGTAGGCGTGTAAATGATAGGCATCATTTCATCGATATGTTTCTGAATAAGACGGTAAAATAAGGTTTCGTTATTGTCTTGAATAGCGCGTAGATAGATGTGCTTATTGAGCGCTTCATCGAAGCTACTGTATTGCATGTAAGCGCGCTCGACCTGCTCTTCAATTGTCTCGTACCTAGGAGGAACCAAACCTGTTAAGTTAAATGCAGCACGCTCACGTGCAGTAAAGGCACTGCCTTTGTTCAGTAGGGGAGTTTCCAGCAATGAAGGGCCGGAATGAGGAATATAAAGATATCGCTGTGAATCTTCTGACATTGGTTTTCCGATATTGTGTTCAGGCAAATAGTTCACCTAAGCCTAAAGCGGCGCGCCGTGTTAACGCGCCTTTTTGTAATTAGAATATTTCTTCTGGCTCTGGTGCAGTAGTTGTATCCTGCGTGGCTGGATCTAACACTTCGTCATCGCGAACATAAGTTGTTGGTTCGGTGCCTTGCAGGAAATATTCGAATAGTGTCGTATGGTCTGTTCGTCTGGTCAACTTTCCACTGGTACGATCAATGCGAACACGCACTATATTCTCTGGTACGGGCATAGGCGTATGCGGTTTACTTTCTAGCGCATATTGCATAAATCTTATCCATGCTGGCTGTGCCGCTTTCGCTCCATCTTCTATGCCAATCATGGCATTTCCTAACCAATTAAACTTTTCAGGGTTTTTATTAATGAGGTTTTGGTTGCGTGTTGCGCGCCCCAACTGCCTCCCCATGTTATCGAACCCTACCCATGTTGTAGCCACCAAATCTTTGTTAAAGCCACTAAACCAAGTGTCTCTCGAGTCGTTCGTTGTACCTGTTTTACCTGCAATATCGGTACGTTGAAGAATGTTGCGAGCGCGCCATCCCGTTCCCAGCCAATAGGTCTTTTTATTCCAATTACCGTTGGCGCGCACTGCTGTACGCATCATTTCAGCAACCAAGAAGGCATTTTGCGCGGTAATAACCTGAGGCGCTATCACCTTTTCAATGCTCTCTTGGTCGTCGGTATTACCAAGTAAGATATCCTGATTAAGTTCTGCGGCTAGCAGCGCCTCAATATCGGTCTCTTCATCTTCTGGCAGAATTTCTGGCTCGCTTTGACTCTCACAGCGATTGCATGCCCAAACAGGGTTCGCTTTCCAAAGCTCTTCACCGTTCTCGTCAAGAACCTTGCTAATGAAGTGAGGGTTCACTAAGTAACCACCATTGGCAATAACAGACATACCTCTCACCACTTCTAGCGGAGTATGCGAACTTGAGCCTAACGACACCGTTTCATCAAGAGGAATATCGTCGCGATTAAAGCCGAAGCGCGTTAAATAATCGGCCGTTTCTCGTAAACCAACCCCACGTAGAAGTCGAACAGACACCACGTTTTTAGACTTGCCAAGCGCCTTTCGCATTCTAATTGGGCCGTCGTATTCAGCCGGCGAGTTTTGTGGTCGCCACGCCACACCTGTTGCGGCATTCCATTGATTGATAGGCGCGTCATTGATAATAGACGCAAGCGTATAGCCACTATCAAGTGCTGCTGAATAAACGAATGGCTTAATATTCGAGCCCACCTGACGCTTAGCCTGCGTAGCTCTATTAAACTGACTTTGATAAAAACTGTAGCCACCGACAACCGCTTCAACCGCGCCATTTTTTGGGTTAAGCGCAATAAAGGCACCGCTTACTTCTGGAATTTGAGAAATACGCCACTGCCCTTCTTGCTGCCTGATATAAACTACAGCGCCTTCTTGAGTGACATCTGAAGCGGTTTTAGGATCACTGCCCTGTCTAAAATCAGTAATGTACTGTCGAGCCCAATCAAGCCCATCCCACTCAACAGTTCTGGCTTTACCATCTACAGAAAACACTTCTATCGACTGCTCGTGAACCTTGGTTACAACAGATGGAAGCAGCGGTTTAATATGAGGGACTTCTTCCAGCACTTGCATAAGTGAGTCGTTATCCCACGCCTCTCTCGTTGTTTTATCACTTATGTCAAAACTCAATGGCAGCTGAGGAATGGCGTCATCTTTACTTTCTGGTGTTGGGATATTCCACAGGTAACCTAACGCGCCTTTGTAACCATGACGCTCATCATAGTCGTGAAGGTTTTGGACCACGGCGCGCTGTGCCGCTAACTGCAGATCAGAAGTTGCGGTGGCAAATACTTGGTATCCGCCCGTTTCCGCTTCTTCTTTTCCATAAATTTCTACCATCTCGTTGTAAATGGTATCTGCGAGATAAGGGGCGTCTACTTCAATTTCTGCACCGTGTTTCTTGGCAGAAACCGGCGCATTGGCTGCTTCATCGAATTGCGCTTTTGTAATGTAATCCTCGTCTAGCATACGAAGAAGCACCACGCGACGACGTTCAATTGAACGCTGCGGCCCACTAATGGGGTTTAATACCGAAGGCGCTTTAGGCAAGCCCGCAATTGTTGCTATCTGCGCCAGGTTGAGTTCGTTTAATGGTTTCCCGTAGTAAACCTGAGCGGCTGCACCAAAACCAAAAGCGCGATGCCCCAGCTCAATTTTATTCAAATATAGCACTAGAATTTCCTGCTTAGAAAGTTCTTGCTCCATGTGTAGCGCAATGAAGATTTCTTTTACTTTCCTGATGTAAGTTTTTTCGCGGGTAAGGAAGAACCCTCGCGCTAGCTGCATAGTTAGTGTACTCGCGCCCTGACGTTTTTCGCCGGTTAGTACTAAACTTACTGCTGCACGCATAATACCGATGGGATCAATTCCGCGGTGTTCGTAGAAGCGACTGTCTTCTGTTGCGAGTATGGCGTTTATTAATTCTTGAGGGACTTCCTCAAGTTTTACTGGTATCCGCCGTTTAACTCCATACTGTGAAATAAGTTTTCCGTCTTTGGTGTATATCTGCATCGGTGTTTGCAGACGTACATCCTTAAGTACAGTAACACTTGGTAGGTCAGGTTTGATATAAAAGTAAATACCTACCAGTGCTGCAAAACCAAGAAGACCTGATAGAAAAGTAAATAAAATAAGAGGTTTGATGTACTTCACTGTAACGGATACCAAGACATTTTGTTGAAATGACGTATATTTTATACGTATGTGTTATCTGTAGAACCATACGCATAACACTATTAGCGTAACATTGTACTTTAGAGCAACTACCTTTGAAACTGGACACTTGCAAATGAAATCGCTGTTCCAAAAAAAGCTGCCGCCCATTGTGGGCTTAGATATAGGCACGCGTCAAATAAAAGCGGTGTGGCTAGAACAATCGAAAGACGGGTTCGTCCTTCAAGGGTATGCCTGCGAGCCTATTAGTAAAATTGCTTTTTCAGAGCGCGACATCAAAGACTATGAGCCGGTGAGCATTGCTCTAAAGAAAATTCGCAAATCATTAAAAACAAAATTAAAACACGCGAATGTGGCAGTGGCTGGCACGTCTGTCATTAGTAAAGTTGTTTACATGGACCCTGAACAAAGCGACTACGATTTAGAAAATCAAATTGAAATAGAGGCAGACAGCTTAATCCCCTATCCGCTAGAAGAAGTCTATTTGGATTTTGAAGAGATGGGTCCAAGTCCAACGCACACGGGCAAAGTAAATGTGCTTCTTACTGCGGCTCACAAAGACTTGGTAGACAGTCGACTGCTGCTGGCAAGAGAAGCCAACTTCGAGCCTAAAATTGTTGATATGGAAAACTATGCGATTGGCAATGCATTAGACTTTTTCCATACGCCTCGTACTGAAAATGTTCCCCTTTGCTGCGTTAATGTAGGTGCGTCTTTGCTTCAAATTTGCGTAGTGAAAAACGGCAATGTGATTTACACCAAAGAACACGCATTTGGACTTAATCAGCTAATTAACGATATTAGCGCAATTCATATGGTTGAGCGTGAAACAGCCGAGCGACAGCTTTTAGACGGCACGCTTTCAGGAAACTGGGTTGAAGATACACTTCCTATATTTGCCGCCAGCCTTCAACAAAATATTAACCGAGCGCTTCAAATGTATATGAGCACGCTTCACGCCGAGCGCCCGACAAAAATACTGCTTAGCGGCGGCGGAGCGACGATTGAACCGCTAGTAGACATTTTGAAACAAGATTTGGGTTTAGAGGTGAACTGCTTTAATCCATTTAACACCATGGCAGTAAACCCCAAGCTGGATGTTGAAAGACTGAACAAAATTGCCCCGCAGTTAGCGATTGCTGCCGGTTTAGCGAGTCGGAGTTTTACGCCATGGCACATGTAAACTTACTGCCTTGGCGTGAAAAGCAGCGCCAACACCAAAAACAACAATATCTTGCTGGACTTCTTGCGGTTGCAGCTATTGTTGGCCTTATTTTTTGGTTTATCGGTCAAGCTATCGACCAGCAAATAGATAATCAAAATACTCGTAACCAGTATCTGGAGCGCGAAATTGCCGTGCTAGATGCGCAAATAGCAGAGATTAAGAAGGTTAAAGACAGTAAAAATGCTATTGAGCAACGGATGGCGCTTATTGAGCAACTTCAAGCTAGCCGCAATGTGGCACCGATAGTGTTTGACGAATTAGCGAAGCTCGTGCCGCCAGGCGTGGCGTTCGAGTCGATGACACGAAGCAATAACCGCATTGAAATAGAAGGCATAAGCGATTCAAATAACCGTCTCTCTGATTTTATGCGCGCATTAGATAACTCTAAGGTATTTGTTGCCGCCGAAATTTCCACCATTAAATCGGATAGCAGCGCCGCAAGAGCAATTAGCAACTTTACGCTGACGTTTTCCATCAACCCAAATGTTGCTCCTTTAGAAATTGAAAGTAGCGAGGCGCAGTAATAATGAAGTTTGACGTTTCGAAACTAAAAGAACTTAATGAGCTCGACTTCGAGCAAATCGCTATTTGGCCAAACGAAGTACGTATTGTTGTTGCCGCTTTCGTGGCAATTGCCGTGGGTGCGCTAAGCTACTACATGCTTATAAGCCCAAAACTACCTATTAAAGATGCCGCAGAATTAAAGGAACAAGAACTTAAACTTCAGTTTGAGGCGAAATACCGTATCGCGGTAAATTTAGAAGCATACCAAGCGCAGCTGGCACAAATTAAAGAAGACTTCTCTTCCATGCTTAAAAGTTTGCCCACCAGCAATGAAACGCCAGGGTTGCTTGATGATATCACATACGTAGGAACGGCATCTGGACTCACGTTTGAGTTGCTTAACTGGCAACAAGAAGTTCCAAAAGAGTTCTACACCGAACTACCTATTGAAATGGAAGTGAGTGGCGGCTATCACAATTTTGGGGAGTTCGTTTCAAAGGTAGCTGATTTACCTCGTATTGTTACTCTTCACGATTTTGATATTAAGAGAGAGCAAAGCGGGCTTTCTTTGAAGCTTCAAGCTAAAACCTACCGTTCAGAAAACTCGTCAGATATTGAAGGAGATGAGCAATGATTCGCTTGTGTTCATCGCTTTTAGTGTTGCTGCTAATAACTGGCTGCTCACCTAAGCTTGACGACTTGAAGGCGTATACGCAAAGCGTTAAAGAACGGGCGCAGCCTCAAATTGAGCCATACCCAGAATTTAAAACGCATCCGCCCTTTAGCTATTCTGCAAGCGCGTTAAGAAGCCCTTTCGATCGTCCTAAAAATAACACTGCTCCAGTGGCAAAGGCACGAGTAGAAAACTGTTTACAGCCAAACTTCCAACGTCCTAAAGAAGCATTGGAGGCTTATGGCGTTGACGCGCTCGCGCTTACCGGCAACTTTTCGGTGAAAGAAGACAAATGGGCGCTATTAAAAAGCAACGATGGCGTTTTACATAAAGCGAAAGTTGGAAGTCGTATCGGCTTGTTTTATGGCAAAATTACGCAAATTGGCACCGATTCAATTACTATTGAACAACTATTACCGGACGGTGCCGGCTGCTGGCAAAGGAAAACAACAACAATGACTACAGCATCGAAGGCAGGAGAGTAAGCATGGCCGAACGATACATATTTAACAAATCTCTGAATCGTAGAGCGCCTAGGTGGTATTGGCTGGCCTTTGCTGTGGCTGCAATTTTTTCAGTTACTGTATTTGTATCGCCCGTTAAAGCACAAGAACCGCGTTTGGTTGACCCCGACGCAAAGCAAAAAGCGTCGGCGATAAGTACAACTGTGACCAAAATAGATTTTACTCAGTCGGCCAACGACACCGCTGTGACCTTAGTGAACTATGATGGACAGCCCCCAAAGGTACAACTTATTGAATCACAAGGTAAAGTAAGTCTCACACTACCCAATACCAAACTAGGCGAAGATCAGCTAGTAGAGTTAAACGTCGCTGACTTTGGCACAATGGTTTCAACCATAGAAACGTTTGAAGATAAAGACGGTGCCCGAATTGAAATTAATTATGCTGGCCCGGTGACCGTTCAGCACACTGTGAAAGATGGCCTTTTACGGATTGCGATCTCTCCAATGGACAGTGAGCAGCAAGAAGCCCTAGAGGCTGAGCAAAAATACACGGGCGACCCAATCTCTCTAGACTTCCAAGATGTGCCTGTAAGACAAGTTCTTCAAATTATTGCACAAGTTAACGGGTTCAATTTGGTCACCACCGATACGGTAACAGGTAACGTTACAATTAGCCTTTCTGGCGTGCCTTGGGATCAAGCACTAGATATGATTTTGCGCGTTAAAGGCTTAGATAAACGACTAGAAGGCAATATTCTTTTAATCGCCCCAGCAGAAGAATTGTCTGCCCGTGAAACTCAAGCTCTCCAATCAAAAAAGCAAGTATCAGACTTAGCGCCACTTCACACCGTAAATATTTCTGTTAATTATGCCAAGGCTGCTGCTCTTGCTACCATCTTAAAATCAACTGAGGGCGGCATTCTTTCAGAGCGAGGTGGGGTTACAGTAGACGAGCGAACGAATACGTTGCTTATACGCGATACCTTAGCGTCAATAGACGAAGCAAGAAAAACCATTAACGCGCTCGACATTCCGGTTAAGCAGGTGCTTATCGAAAGTCGCATGGTAACGGTATTAGACGACGTTGATGAACAGCTTGGCGTGCGCTGGGGCTTTAGCGACCGTCAAGATGACAATGGCGTCTCAGGCAGTTTAGAAGGTGCTGATACTATTGCCGGAGGTGTCGTACCAAGTATTAATAATCGCCTCAATGTTAACCTGCCTGTTTCTAGTGCTGCAGGAAGCATTGGTTTTCAAATTGCGAGCTTAGTCGACGGCACCATATTAGACCTAGAGCTTTCCGCCCTAGAGTCTGAGAACAAAGGGGAAATTATTGCCAGCCCGCGTATCACGGTTGCCAATCAGCACGAAGCCTATATTGAACAAGGTACAGAAATTCCCTACGTTCAAGCAACATCGAGCGGTGCTACCTCGGTAGAATTCAAAAAAGCGGTGTTGTCGCTTAAAGTAACGCCTCATATCACACCTGATAATCGCATAATTTTAGACTTGGTTGTGACACAAGATACTCGTGGTGAAACGGTATCAACGTCTACCGGTGACGCGGTAGCAATTGATACCCAAGAAATTAAAACTCAGGTGTTAGTAGAAAATGGCGAAACCATTGTACTAGGTGGCATTTTCCAGCAAACCAGTTCTGACGGTGTTTCGAAAGTGCCGCTGTTTGGTGACTTACCTTTGGTTGGTGCACTATTTAGAAACTCATCTGAGTTACAACAAAAACGAGAGTTACTTATCTTCGTTACACCTAAAATTGTGACTGAAAGACCGTAAAGACGAAAAACTTTTGTGAAAAAAGCGCATTTTCATGCGTTTTTTTTGTTTTCAGCCCTTTTTTGTAACTAAATTTACAGGTATACGCTATTTGTTGGTAACAAAACTTGCAACGCCTTACAGGAAACTGAGATAATCCTCGCCTCGAAATTTAAGCGAGGTTTAAGGAGTGGTGCTTATTGGACACTAAATAGGCACGAGTCAATGGGTAGGCTGGTAAGGCAACAGTGCACTGCCCCTAACATGATTAAGTTGTGATATAAGCAAATATGGCTGAAAAACGTAATATCTTTTTAGTTGGCCCAATGGGTGCTGGCAAAAGTACCATCGGTAGACATCTGGCAGACGAACTTCACCTAGACTTTTTTGATTCGGATCAGGAAATTGAGCGCCGTACAGGGGCTGACATTGCTTGGATCTTTGACCTTGAAGGTGAAGACGGTTTCCGTAAGCGCGAAGAAAACGTCATTAACGATTTGACAGATAAGCAAGGTATCGTACTTGCCACAGGCGGCGGCTCAATAGTGACTAAAGCTGTGCGCAATCGTTTATCTGCCCGTGGAATTGTTGTTTACCTACAAACGACAATTGATAAGCAAGTTGCCCGTACACAACGCGATAAACGTCGTCCTTTGCTGCAAAATGAAGATCCAGAACAAGTACTTCGCGATCTTGCAGAAATGCGCAACCCGCTTTATGAAGAAGTAGCTGACTACATTGTTGATACAGACGACCAAAGCGCACGTGCTGTAGCAAACCAAATTATCAGCAAAATTGGTTTATAAATTAAATATGTAATAGGAGGTGCTACGCCCATGTCAACCTTAACTGTGGAACTTGGAGAACGTAGCTATCCTATACAGATAGAGGCTGGGCTGCTTTCGCAACCCGGCCTTTTTAATGCCTATATCAAAGGTCCACTTGCCGTTATCGTTACTAACGAAACTGTCGCTCCCCTTTACCTCGAAGCTGCGAAAGCCGCATGCGGTGACGTTCAAGTTGAAACCATCATTTTGCCCGACGGTGAACAACACAAAAACCTAGCCCAATTCGAAGTGGTTATGACACGTCTTCTTGAACTTAATGCGGCAAGAGACACCACGCTTATCGCATTAGGCGGAGGGGTAATCGGCGACCTAACAGGATTTGTAGCTGCGACTTACCAACGAGGCATACCTTTCATTCAAGTACCCACCACGCTGCTTTCTCAAGTAGACTCTTCGGTTGGCGGCAAAACCGCTGTTAATCATCCGCTGGGTAAAAACATGATTGGCGCATTTTACCAACCTGTCTTTGTAGCCATTGATACCGATTCTCTTGCCACGTTACCGCCACGAGAATTCTCGGCGGGTATGGCAGAGGTGATTAAATACGGCATTATTTACGACGCACCGTTTTTTGCGTGGCTTGAGGATAATGTTGATGCGCTAAGCTCATTAGATACACAAATTCTTACCCAAGCTATCTTGCGCTGCTGTGAAATTAAAGCAGATGTGGTTGCAAAAGATGAAAGAGAAGGCGGCTTACGCGCTATTTTAAATCTTGGTCATACCTTTGGCCACGCCATTGAAGCAGAACAAGGTTATGGCAATTGGCTACATGGCGAGGCCGTGGCCGCTGGTACTATACTTGCTTGTAAAGCAGCAGAGGCGTTATCGTGGTTTGAAGCGTCAGAAACGCGTCGTGTATCAGCATTGTTTGAAGCGTTTTCGCTGCCTGTTAAGGGGCCTGAAAGCATGAAGAAAGGCGACTACGTTAAACACATGAAACGCGATAAAAAAGTAGAAGCGGGCAGTATTCGATTCGTGCTTCCACAAGGTATTGGCAAAGCGGTTGTTACCAAGGACGTCACCGACGAGATTCTTGCAGACATCCTCTCTTAGCTTTAGCCCTCGCGACACACAAGCAATGCACAGCTCCTTTTAATACCATGCATTGCTTGCCATACAATTAACAGCAACGGTGAATAAGGGCAAACTCCCATGCAAAGTGAACTGCATGAACGTTTGGAATATTTGGTCAATTACTCTTCTCAGCTGATTTTTGTCAGCGGTGAATCTATTGCTCAACAACAAAAAACCCTTGAAGCCTTTGTCTTTCAACAGCACGACGACACTGAAATTGCATATTTAACCGCGCAAGAGAATATGGAGCCGTCAGACTATCGCCGTCAGCTTTGCAGGCAGTTACTTGGGCAAGTAGTGGGTAGCTTTGTTCGACCGTTAAATGAATTACTTTCTGATTTAAATCGCCACGAAGGCCCTATTTTAATTGCGATAACCCAGGCCCATCATCTTCCTGACGCCCTACTTCAAGAACTTTGGAACCTAGTACTTCAGAGCCGCTTTGCAGGAAATAAGCAGCATTTGAACGTGCTTCTTTTTGCAAATAACGACTGGGCAGAGCGCGCTAAGCAGTGGCTTCCAGCAAAAAATACAGAGACCCCACTTATTATCAGTAGCCAATCGGTAATGAGCGAGCAGCCAAACTTCGAATCTGAACTTGATAAGATGATTGCTTCACGACGAGAGGCCTTTCAAGCACATCTAGAAAATCGCCAGCGAGAGAATACGCAAACCTTCACGAACCCATTAAAAACCAAGTGGTTTTATTTAGCGGTTGCATGCGTTTTTCTAACAACTTTCTCTGGCCTTATTTATTGGCAGTATGGCGACAAATTGGGGTCAATATTTGCGCCTATTGAGCAGCAATCAGATGAACCTGATAATAATCAGGTGGTGCCAGGCTCGGCCTATAAAACGCTTATCGGCCATGAAGAGACAGATAAAAGTGACAGTGCGTCTGGCGCTGAAAACACAGAGTTAGAAAGCGAAATCCTGTCGGCTTCGCCCGCGCCAAAGAATAACGAAGGCTCGCAAAGCTTTAATGCTAACCTACTTTCAGATACTAACAATAGTAGAAGCACAGACACGGTTGAAACTGACGGTGACTCGCTCGTTACCAATTGGGAAACTGCGGTTTCATCGCTTCCACAAGTACCGACACCTTCAGAGCAACAAGCTAACAGCCAACCATTAAGCAATGCTCAATCTGTTAACGAAGCTACTTCGCCGCTAAACAATAAAGACATTGACGGAACAGCGGCTTTAGAACAAACCAGGCTAAGCAACGACCTTACAACTTCAGATAAATCGCCAACGAACAACGCGCCCGCTGCGCAAGAAAGTTGGATTTCCGCAAACGACTATGCCATTCAAATGCTAGCAATGAAGAGTGAATCTGTACTAAATGCATTTCTAAACGAAAACAATTTAAGTGAAAAAACGCGAATTTATAAAACGATACGCTACGGCGGTGAGTGGTTTGTCGTTGTTCACAAAAGCTCTTACGCCTCTTTATCACAGGCACAACAAGCGCGCTCAGCTCTACCTGAGTATCCAGGAAAACAAAATGCGTTTATCAAACGCGGGGACCAGATACTTTCTGAAATGAGCAAAGCCCAAAATTAAGTCGTTTTGAAACTAAAAAACCCCCATATTTTTCGGTAAATTGGCAAAATTTGATTCTTGCGACACTTGTTGGTTGTCCGTTTTACTGATGAAAGTTACAATCTACCTTTAGCGTGGTGATATCTGATGCTGATCAGCATAAAAGTATAAAGACGACCCTTTCCCTTGGAACGGCGGCGCACGGAAAAACCACCGTCTTCATTCCGTCTAGGTAGTAACGTTTAAGCATGATGCAGAAAAAAAACCGGGCTTTTTTAAAATGGGCCGGTGGCAAATACAGCTTGGTTGAGCATATTCAGGCCAGATTACCGCAAGCCAATAAACTAATAGAACCGTTTGTTGGTGCAGGATCTGTTTTTTTGAATACGCAGTACAAACGCTACTTGCTAAATGACATCAATCCAGATCTCATTAACTTATACAATTTTCTAAAAGCCCAGCCCGATGCACTCATCAATGATGCTCGCTCTTTTTTCGAGTCAAAGTATAACGAAGAGAACATGTATTACGCGCTGCGAGAAGAATTTAACGCCACCCAAGACGAATATTATCGCGCCATTTTATTTCTTTATTTAAATCGACACGGATACAACGGGCTTTGTCGTTACAGCCTTCAAGGGCGATTCAACGTACCTTTCGGACGCTATAAAAAGCCCTACTTTCCAGAAGACGAGATGTTCGTATTCTCAGAAAAGTCGCAAAAAGCCACATTCACCTGTCTTCCTTTTGAGAAAGTATTTTCAAGAGCAAGGCGTGGTAACGTGATTTATTGTGACCCACCCTACGCGCCTATTAGCAAAACCGCGGCATTTACAAGCTATGCCGCGAGAAGTTTTGGACAAGAATCTCAAGAAAAACTTGCCGAGCTTGCTACCCGTGCGGCTAAGAAACGGGGTATACCTGTACTGGTGTCTAATCACGACTTACCGTTAACGCGAGCGCTATATCAGGGTGCCGACTTTAGCATGCTGTCAGTAAAGCGTTCTATCAGCCAAAACGGTGCAAAACGACAGCCAGTTGATGAAATTCTGGCATTTTTCCCACCCGCAAAGGTCGTTCCTAAGCGCAATACCCGTAAAAAAAAGCCGTCAACACGCTCTTCGTTATAGTCTCAGAAGCCTGCGTACCACTTTACGAATATAAACAGCGAAACAACAAATAGCGCGACTAAAGCTACGCCAATTACAGCGAAACTGATAAATGTGCCTTTGGTAAAGTCACGCTCATAGTTTTTATGGCTTTGAACGCCAAATAAGCTTGCGACTACACTCCCTAGAACTGACCAAAAACCAGTACCAGATTGCATAATGCCCCCTTATGCGTCGTTAGCGGGTGAAGTAAAATCTCGATTACCATCGTCGCTGTGCAGCAACTCAAGTAAATCTAAAAAGTGAAATTGGAATGAGGGAGATTTACCAGCAATCCACGATAACCAACTTACTTCCTCGACGCCATCTTGATAGCGGGCGCATTGATTTTGGATGTGACTCGCAGGTAGCTTGGGATTGAATTCAGTAACAGGTTGAAATTTACAAACAGACGAGTGCGAACTAGGCGTGCTGGTTACTGAAACGCCAACTAGCGCGACAGCTCCGCAGACTGCTAAAAAAGGAAGAACTTTCATCCTGAATACCCCTTACACTCGTTTAAAAATTAGTCTCATTATAATCAAAACCGAGTTGTGGACAAGCTAAAAATTAGTCGCCTAAAAAATGAAAAGCCTAACTGACTAACATTAGGCTTTTAGTTCTCAACGTTAAATCTAAAGGCCAATCCGCTGGCCTCACAAAGCGCTTACAGTTCGAAATCCATCGAGTAAGCAACAGTAAACTTCACTTCGTCATTGTCTAGTGCATCTTCACCAACGTCGTCCAAATCAGTGCCTGTTACTGCAAAGCTAAAGCCATCTTTAGCAATGGTTACGCCGTAATCTGCATAATTGTCCGTACCGTCACCAAAGTTAAACGCATCTACGAAGTCACCGTCGTGATAACCCACGTGGAACGATAGCTCGGTGCCGTTAAGAATTTCCGTGCTGTAATCTAACGATGTGTAAGAGGCTTTACCAAATCCAAAATCTTGGCCTTCACCTTCATCAGCTTCAGTGTGCGCTAAAAGATAAAGCGTAACGCTAAAGCCGCCCATACCTAATGAACCATAGATTTCAGCAAAATCGAAGTTCGCTTCAGCATCGTAGTTGTAGTATAGGTAACCGAAGTCGTATACAAAGCCGTCTGCTTCACCAGAAAAGCCAAAGTACATATCATGTTCGTAAGAATAAACATCGTCTGATGCATAACTTACGTTCGATGCCCATGTACCCGCGTAAAAGCCGCTTTCGTGCGCATAATCGATACCACCTTGTATCGCAGCTTCGTTAATGGTTTGCGTTAAACCACGCCAAATGTAGTTGCTTGTTCCGCTAGCATTAGCAGTGAATGTACCTTCTGCGTAACTTGGCATAGCACTTAACAGACACGCTGAAGAAATAGCAGCGGCAAGTATTGTTCTTTTTGTAGATGTTTTCATGTGTGTTCTCCAGTCAAATTCAATCTTGTTGTAATTCGTTTTTCTGTCTGTGTTTTTATTTTTGGACTGAATAACGCAAAGTTAATGCCCATTTATGGTTCATCAAAAAACTCCACCCTCAAAAAACTAACCAATTGAATAAAAAGCTATTTTTTATGATTAATTATTTGAGAGGCGAAATTAAGAAAGGGCTCCTTTACATAAAAACGCACCAACATAACGCGTACTCACCAAAATTGGGCAGCCATTTAAGCAAGCGTTTTATTGTTAGTTTCAGTGGAATGGGTGCTGATTGAGACTACGCATAGTAAAAAAGCAAGGATTTGGGTAAACTTTCGCAACCCTGAAACGTGAGTGGCAACGCACCCTGTTATTTTTTGACTTAAAGGACACGCAATGAAACCATTTCTAATTGCCCCATCAATACTTTCCGCCGACTTTGCTCGACTTGGTGAAGACACAGAAAAAGTATTAAAGGCAGGCGCCGATGTGGTGCATTTCGATGTGATGGATAATCACTATGTGCCGAACCTTACGTTTGGGCCAATGATCTGCGAAGCATTAAGAAACTTCGGAATTACCGCACCTATTGACGTGCACCTTATGGTTAAACCCGTTGATGACTTAATTGAGAAGTTCGCTAATGCAGGGGCCAGTTATATTAGCTTCCACCCAGAAGCCTCTGAGCATATCGACCGCTCTTTGCAGCTTATTATTGATGCCGGCTGTAAGCCTGGGTTGGTATTTAACCCGGCAACACCGCTCCATTATCTTGATCATGTCATGGACAAACTACACCACATTCTTATTATGTCGGTTAATCCTGGCTTTGGTGGCCAAAAGTTTATTCCAAGCACATTAGATAAAGTACGCGCAGTGAAACAACGCGTGCTTGAAAGTGGCTACGATATTCGAATTGAAATTGACGGTGGCGTAAAAGTAGATAACATTCGCGAAATAGCTGAGGCGGGTGCTGATATGTTTGTGGCGGGTTCGGCCATATTCTCTCAGTCCGATTACAGCGACGTCATTAAACAAATGCGAAATGAACTAGCGTCAATCTCTCAAGCTTAAATTTTCAAAGCATTTAATAAATAGTATTTAACGTATTACAGGTATAAAGAAATGAGTAATAAACCCGTTGTATTAAGTGGCTGTCAGCCTTCAGGACAACTTACCCTTGGTAACTACATGGGTGCACTTAAACAGTGGGTTTCCATGCAAGACGATCACGACTGTTTATATATGATTGTTGATTTGCATGCTATCACCGTTAGACAAGACCCTAAGCAGCTTGCTGAAGCTTGTTTAGACGGCCTTTCTCTTTACCTAGCTTGTGGTATTGACCCTCAAAAAAGTACGCTATTTTTACAATCGCACGTGCCAGAGCATGCACAGCTGTCATGGGTGCTAAATTGCTACGCCCAAATGGGCGAGTTAAATCGCATGACCCAGTTCAAAGACAAATCTGCGAAAAACGAAAACAACATCAACGTGGGTTTATACAGCTACCCTGTGCTTCAAGCGGCTGATATCTTGTTATATCAAGCCGACAAGGTTCCGGTAGGTGAAGATCAAAAGCAGCACTTAGAGCTTACGCGTGATATCGCAACGCGAGTAAATAACTTATACGGCGATGTATTCCGTCTACCCGACCCGTACATTCCAGATTTCGGCGCACGCATTATGAGCTTGCAAGAGCCTGAAAAGAAAATGTCTAAATCAGACAACAACCCGAACAACTTCATTGGCCTTCTAGAAGAGCCTAAGAAGCTGGCTAAGAAAATAAAGCGCGCGGTTACAGACTCTGACGAACAAGCCAACATTTACTTTAACCCAACAGAAAAGCCTGGCGTGTCTAACCTACTGACTCTGCTTTCTTTAGCTACGGGTAAATCGATTAAAGAGCTTGAGCCTGAATATACGGATAAGATGTACGGCCACCTTAAAGGCGATGTCGCTGATGCAGTGGTTGCGCTACTTGAACCCATTCAGGCTCGCTATGCAGAAATTAGAGCGGACAGAGCGTACTTAGACGATGTGATGCGCCAAGGTGCAGAGAAAGCGTCAGCCAGAGCGGCTGACACATTGGCTAAAGTGTATAAAGCCGTTGGCTTTATTCCAAAGCCTTAATTGTTTAACTTCCCACGCCATTGAAACCATGAAGGGTAAATTCAGCCCTTTATGGTTCAAACCTAAACAAACTAGAAATACCAAGGATTAGCGCTGCTGTGTTGCTGTTGATTGATAACTTCGATTCGTTCACTCATAACCTTGCTCGGTATTTCACAGAACTCGGTGCAAACGTTGAAGTAGTGAGAAATAACGCACTCACAATTGACGATATCTCGCGCCTAGCGCCATCCCAACTTGTTATCTCTCCTGGGCCATGCACACCTAATGAAGCTGGAATCAGCTTATCTGCAATTGCCCACTTTACAGGGAAAATTCCAATGCTAGGCGTGTGTTTAGGCCATCAAGCTATTGGCCAAGTCTTTGGTGCTGATGTGGTGGGCGCGCAAGAAATAAAACACGGTAAAGTATCGACGTTGAAGCATCACAATACCGGGCTATTTACCGGCCTTCCCGATACATTCAACGTTACGCGATATCACTCGCTGGTGCTAGACCCTGCGTCTCTGCCTTCTTCACTGAATGTCGATGCATGGTGTGAGACAGCACATGGAACCCAAGAAATCATGGCTATTTCGCATAGCCAGCACCCGATATGGGGAGTGCAGTATCATCCCGAGTCATTGCTCACTGAACATGGCCACAGTGTGCTTGAGGCCTTTCTTCAATTCAAAATGACTTAAGGAAATACGTTACGTGCCGATACGCATTCATAGTGTAAAGGTTTCGCCTAAAAGGCAGTATTACTCGCAATTCACTGATTTTTCGTTTAACTTTTCATAGCAACATTTGGTCAAATCACCAAATGAGAATTATGTTCGACTAACGCAAAATTTAATCAGTGGGCATTCCAAACGCGTAGCCTTTTCGACCGCTGACAGCCACGTCAATAATGGTAGTAATGAAAGTGATTAAGGCCTCTGATGTACGATAACATTGCCGTTCAACAAAAAGTAATGAGCAGGAGTGCTTTTAAAATGACAATGGGGGCAACCACACCGCCCACGATAGACGATCGCTTTGAAAACATGCTTGTTTCGCCCGAGCGAGTGCTCGAGATGCTAGGGAGGCGTCGAGTAGGTGAAGTGAGCTTTGAACAATCAGAGCAAGGTGATGCTCGCAGGCTGCTGCTTAACGTTGAAAAGGTTGCCATCGAGAATAAACGCTTACAAGAAAAGACCGAAGCCTCTTATCTTGAATCAGTGAGTCATAACCTTCATGAAATATTGCTTAGTGAACTCACTGAGCAGCTAAGTAACACTGAAGAACTTGCTAAAAATGTGCTCAACTTGCCCGAAAACATTGGTGAGCTGCTTGACGCACTGTCTGTAAAAGCGTGTTCAGTGTCTAAATTAGAGCCCATTGCCGCATCTATACCCTGGCTATACGATGAACTGATTGTAGTGGTGAACACGCCTCAATTTAGACGTAAAGACTCACGCGGGCGTATCATCGTGGTTGAAACACTTCGAACTGCCCTTAGCTTTTTAGGCATTGAGAATTTACGGACATTAATACCCTCGCTAATTTTAAAGCGTGCAATGCCGCAAATCACCGATCCTTACCCATTGATCAAGCAAAAGCTTAACCCATATGCGACGGGAGTAGCCATTACGGCCAAACGTCTTGCTGCATTTAGCGATGTAAACAAAAACCAAGCTTACACATTGGCAGTGCTCAGCAATTTAGGTCGCTGCGTAGTTACTCGGCTTTATTTCAAATTGTTCGACAAAATTCAACTGCACTTGTTACGAGAGTGTCAAAAAGACAAAGAGCAAAAACGCCATGAAGCCTTGTTAAGAACGGCTCCTTCCGCTAATCACCTTATTGCTTTGCAACAAGAGTTTGCCGACGCCGTTAGTGCAGACATTTTAGCGTGGATGCAGCTAAGCCGCCTGCCTATAGCTGAGCCTATGCGTGCGTGCGCTGACAAATTGCCAGCGCAGCCAAAAACGCTAGGCAAAATACTTCACCAAGCGCGAACGTACACCCAAATAAGAATGCTGCATCAGCTTAAACTCGTTGAAATGAAAGAAGTGAAGCCACTTTTTGTGGAGCAACGATATCCAGCAGGCTCTCTCGAAAAACTTAAAGCGATTGATATATTCACTCTCCCTTTAGTGAAAAACGACGACAATCGTTAAATATTTTATGGATATTCATGCATTAGTTATGCAGATTTTGCCTAAATGTGCACCCAAATCCTTAAAATCTTGCCTCTTCCCTATAAAATTGCCTGTTTGTGAACCTATTAAACGGGTAAATTATTTCATTTTTTAATCGTTTTTCTTTTTATTAAAAAGGCAATAAAACCACCACGTGGCCTTTTCCTAAGCACGCTGAGCGATTATTCCCAATTGATATAGCTCAGTAATTAATAGTTATTCACTTTTCCTGCAAATTAAGCCACAGTCCTTATAAATAAAGGGCTGCAGCCTGTTGCATAGAAGACAAATGTTAAAAAAAATGGCATACTGTAAAACAAATCCGATTAGTTTTTACGCGCCCAATTAACGCTTATCGAGCAAAGTGGTACTAAAATGTGCTCTAAATTTCGACAAGCAAAATCACACAGTGTGATTGGCGCCCAACGCAGAGGTAACAAAGATGAACGTAACTCGCGCTACATTTGATGATGTAATGGTTCCTAACTATAACCCGGCAGGTATGGTACCTGTTAGAGGTGAAGGTTCACGTGTATGGGATCAAGATGGAGCTGAGTACATCGACTTTGCAGGCGGTATTGCAGTAAACGTTTTAGGTCACTGCCACCCAGAACTCGTGAAAGCACTTAATGAGCAAGGCAGCAAGCTTTGGCACCTAAGTAACGTATTTACAAACGAGCCAGCACTTCGCCTAGCTAAGAAACTTAATGACGCAACATTTTCAGATAAAGTTTACTTTGCTAACTCTGGTGCAGAAGCTAACGAAGCGGCTTTGAAACTGGCTCGTCGCTGGGCACTTGATAAGCATGGTGAAGATAAAAACCAAATCATTGCATTTAACAAAGGTTTCCACGGTCGTACTTTCTTTACCGTTACAGTTGGCGGTCAAGCGGCTTACTCTGATGGCTTTGGTCCAAAGCCTGGCGCAGTTGATCACTGTGACTACAACGATCTTGCTGCCTTTGAAGCACTAATTTCTGACAAAACTTGTGCGGTAATGATGGAGCCTCTTCAAGGTGAAGGCGGTATCATTCCACCTGATGCAGATTTCGTGAAAGGCGTTCGTGAGCTATGCGACAAGCACAATGCGTTACTTATTTTTGACGAAGTTCAGTCTGGCGTTGGCCGTACTGGCCACCTATATGCGTACATGGGCCTTGGCGTTACACCTGACATCCTTACCACTGCTAAATCGCTTGGCGGTGGCTTCCCAATTGGTGCCATGTTAACTACTGCGGAAATTGCTGCACACCTTAAGCCAGGTACACACGGTAGTACTTACGGTGGTAACCCGCTAGCGTGTGCTGTTGCAGAAAAAGCGCTAGATATCGTAAATCAGCCAGAAGTGCTTGAAGGTGTGCTTAAGAAAGAAGCGCTTTTCCGTGAACTTCTAGGTGCAATTAACGAAAAGTACAACGTATTTGAAGAAGTACGTGGTCAAGGCATGCTATTAGGCTGTGCACTAAATGAAAAATACCAAGGCCGTGCACGTGACTTCATGATGGCAGCAACTAAAGAGCACCTAATGTGCTTAGTTGCGGGTATGAACGTAATTCGTTTTGCTCCTTCACTGGTAATTCCTGATGAAGACATCAAAGAAGGTCTTGCTCGTTTTGAACGCGCCGTTGCTGCCGTTGTAAACGCCGAATAATTACAACACGAGTAGCGAACATGAATATCATTCGCCCTATCACAAAGGCCGACTATAACGCGCTTAAAGAAATTGCTGTTGAATCGGGTATAGGCTTTACGTCTTTACCCGTCAACGACGAATTACTACAGCGTAAAATTGACCGTGCAGAAACTGCGTTTAACAAACCTAACGTAACCGAGCCCGGTGATGAGTCGTACTTGTTTGTAATGGAAGACACCACGACTGGACAGGTCGTGGGTACTACAGGTATTGAGGCTGCGGTAGGCATTGACGATGCGTTTTATCACTACCACCTGAGTAAAGTTGTACACGCCTCTCGCGAGCTAAACATTCATAACACAGTAGACATTCTAACGTTTTGTAATGACTACACAGGTGTCACTGAAATATGCACGCTATTTCTTCGTGAACAAGCTCGTGGCGGTATTAACGGACGTTTCTTATCGAAGGTTCGCTTTTTGTTCATGATGGAGCATCGCGAGCGCTTTTCTGAGACGGTGATTGCTGAAATGCGTGGTGTTAGTGATGAAGAAGGCAGTTCGCCGTTTTGGGAATGGTTAGAGACCCATTTCTTTTCAATGGATTTCCCCACGGCAGATTACTTAACCGGTATTGGCAATAAGGTGTTTATTGCCGAGCTTATGCCGAAATATCCTATTTACGTAAACTTGCTAAGCAAAGAAGCACAAGAAGTGATTGGTGAGGTGCACGAGAAAACGCGCCCTGCTCTACAGCTACTTGAAGAAGAAGGCTTTTCTTGCCGTGGTTACGTAGACATTTTCGATGCAGGCCCGACGGTTGAAGCAAACTTAGGTCACATCCGTACCGCTCAATCTAGCTTAAAACTTCCTGTTGTTATTGACGATAGTGCCGCTGCTCAAGGGCAAACGCATTATATTATTAATACATCAATATCAGACTTTCGTGCAGTAGCCACCGAGATGACGGTAAGCGAAGAGAAGCAAGTTGCTGTGCTATCTCGCCAAGCTGCTGCTGCATTGAATGTTAAAGAGGGTGAACACGTACGCTTTGCCCCTGTTGCATTCAGAGATTAAAATAAGGACACCCACTATGCTACATACACATTTTATCAACGGTGAATGGGTTGCCGGACAAGGTCACGACTTAACGTCAATCGACCCTGCAAAAAATGAAGTAATTTGGGAAGGTAAGTCTGCGACGACTTCTCAAATTGACAGTGCCATCAGCGCTGCGCGCACCGCACTTCCTGCGTGGAGCATGAAGACAGTTGAAGAGCGCCTAGAAATCATCAAGGTTTACGGCACGAAGCTTGAAGAAACCAAAGCTCATCTTGCTAAAGTTATGGCAAAAGAGACGGGTAAGCCAGAATGGGAAACGGCCACAGAAGTTGGCGCCATGATGGGGAAAATCGGTATTTCTGAAAAAGCGTATTTTGAGCGTACTGGCAATGTTGAAAACCCAATGCCTGTGGGTAAGGCGTTTATTCGCCATAAGCCACATGGCGTTGTAGCAGTATTTGGCCCATATAACTTCCCAGGTCATCTACCAAACGGTCACATTGTTCCTGCACTTATCGCAGGCAACACAGTAGTGTTCAAGCCAAGCGATTTAACACCTATGGTTGCACAAGAAATGGTGAAACTGTGGGAAGCAGCTGGCCTACCTGCTGGTGTACTTAACCTTGTACAAGGTGAAGTAGAAACAGGTAAAGCGCTAGCGTCACACAACGATATCGACGGCCTATTCTTTACTGGCAGCTCACGCACAGGAAAAATCTTGCACGAGCAGTTTGCTGGACACCCGGGCAAAATCTTGGCTCTTGAGATGGGCGGTAACAACCCTCTCATCGTGAAAGACGTGTCAGACGTTGATGCCGCAGTACACGACATCGTTCAGTCGGCTTTCATTACATCAGGCCAGCGCTGTACCTGTGCACGTCGTTTATTCTTGCCAGCCAACGCTCAAGGCGACGCCATTCTTAAGCGTCTAATTGAAGTGACCAAAAACATCAAAGTGGGCGAGTATGACGCTGAAGATCAGCCATTTATGGGCGCAATGATCTCAAGCAACGCGGCTGCACTTATGGTGAAAGCACAGCAGGAACTTGAAAACCTTGGCGGTAAAGTATTAGTTCGCCTTGAACAAAAAGACGAAACTAAAGGTTTTGCTACACCAGGTATTATTGATGTTACCGACATGCTGGCGTCACTGCCTGACGAAGAACACTTTGGCCCACTGCTTAAAGTGATTCGTTACACAGATTTTGATGCTGCTATTGCTGAGGCGAATAACACTAGCTTTGGTCTTTCGGCAGGCCTTATTGGCGATAGTGAAGAAGATTATCGCTACTTCTTCGCACGTATCCGCGCAGGCATTGTAAACTGGAATAGACCAATCACGGGTGCAAGCAGCGCAGCACCGTTTGGTGGTGTTGGTGATAGTGGTAACCACAGAGCAAGCGCGTTTTATGCCGCTGACTACTGTGCATACCCTGTTGCATCAGTTGAGCTTGAGAAAGTCACCATGCCGGGCAAATTAAGCCCTGGCTTGTCGATGTAACCCAAGCATTTCATTGCATAATAAAAGGGCCGGTACGCTTCATGTGTCGGCCAGTTTAGCTTTAACATCATACGAACTATTCACTTTAAAATAGTCAACGACAGAAAGGACCCTACCGCCATGCATAGCAACATTGATACGTTGTTTAGCAACATGTGGGACGATTACGTGACCATCACTCCCTCTGCGCACAAAATACACGCGCTTTTAGCAGGTGAAGAGAACACGAACGACATCGTGAACGACCATGTAGCTTTTAGAACTTTTGCTCTTGATAAAACTCGCCTAGACAAACTTGCTGCTCACTTCTTAGCACTGGGTTACGAAGCTAAAGGCGATTATGACTTTGAAGCGAAAAAGCTTACCGCAAAACACTTTGAACACCCTGACGACACCAAGCCTAAAGTGTTCATTAGCGAACTACGTGTTAATGAGCTTTCTGAGACAGCACAAACTATTATCAAGAAGCTTGTTGATCAAATGCCTGAATCTATCGTAGAGGCTGATAACTTCTTATACTCAGGAAAGCATTGGGATGTCACCAAAGCAGAATACGACACCCTGCTAAACGAGTCAGAGTACGCAGCGTGGATGGCTGCATGGGGCTTCCGTGCTAATCACTTTACTGTAAGTGTTAACCACTTAACGCGTACAAATGAGCTTACCGATGTAAACACTCTGCTTAAAGAAGCGGGTTTTGTACTTAACACCTCAGGCGGCGAGATTAAAGGCGGTCCAGACGTGTTCTTGGCGCAATCGTCAACGATGGCCGACCGCGCAGACGTGGCATTTAGCGACGAGACCGTAGCGATACCAAGCTGCTTCTACGAATTTGCGCAGCGTTACGAAATGCCAGATGGCAAACTGTATAAAGGCTTTGTTGCTGCATCGGCAGATAAAATCTTTGAAAGCACAAATGCGAAATAGCCAACTCGGTTATGTGTGAAAAAAGCCCAATATTGGGCTTTTTTTGTTTGTCTGACCCATCCAAATGTCATAAGCTAGAAGGTGCGATAGCTCGCTTAAACAACGCCTGAAAATCCCAGTCTATCGGCACGTTTCCCACGTATGACGAGCGATAAATTGATCGTAAGGCATAGGCTTGCCGAAGTAGAATCCTTGCATTAGTTTTATATCAGCTTGCTCCATAAAAGGTAGATAAGACTCTATCTCAACGCCCTCGGCCACCACATTTATTTGTAAGCTTTTCAACATACCAATTAAGCCAATAAACAAAGCATTGGCTTTACTGTCTTGATGAATGCCTTGAATTAGGCTTTTATCCACTTTTACCACTTCAAACTGAAAGCTACGCAAGTAACTCAGGGATGAAAATCCACTGCCAAAGTCATCTAACGACAATTTAAATCCCTTATCACGTAAGCTGTTTAAGGCTCTAAGTGCTGCTTTTTCATCGCGAATAAACACCGATTCGGTCAGCTCAAGCTCAATATACTCAGGAGAGACATTGTTAGCCGAACATATTGAAAAAGCTTGCTCTGGGAAATGTGGGTCAAGCATTTGATTTGCGCTGATGTTTACGGAAAGCGGTATAGAATCTCCCTGTTGAGACTCCATAATAGAAATGTAGTCACACGCTGCCTCTAAGGCTTGAAGACCTATAGCACAATCTAGCTTATGCTCTTCTGCAATAGGAATAAACACCGCGGGCGATACCACACCGTGTAAGCCAGAAATCCATCGGCATAACACTTCTCCGCCTTTCAGCTCTCCATGTAAATCATATTTGCCTTGAATATAGAAATCGAGAAGGTGGTTTTCTACCGTTCTGCGCAGATCGTTCACCATACTGACTTGCTGCGTCATGCTCTCGTAAAGACCTGGCTCATAGACGAATACCTGCCCTTTGCCCAACTCCTTAGCGCGATACATGGCTGCATCAGCACACTGCACTAAGCTTTCAATTTTTTTGCTGTGCTCGGGAAATTCAGCAATACCTATGCTTGCTGATAATCTCAACTCAGCAGACTTAACCCTAATAACGTCTTCTTCAATCGCATCAATAAGGTGTTTCGCTTTTTCGGTAACCTCGTCAATATTTTGGTTCGGCAGTACAGTAATAAATTCGTCGCCGCCCCACCTTCCAACGTCGCCAGTACGGCCAAACACTCCAGTAAGGAGTGCACCCACGCGCTGTAACTCGATATCTCCCCGTTCATGCCCTGCACTGTCATTCACAGCTTTAAACCCATCAAGATCGATAAAGACCAAAACAAAGCGTTTGTCTTGCTGTATATAAGTTGAGATGGCATCACGCAGTGCATTTCGATTAGAAAGCCCCGTTAACTCGTCTTGTAAGGCTAGCTGTCGAAGCTTTGCTTCACTGCGTTTCCGGTCGCTAATGTCCCGCATCGTGGCAATCAGGTATGGCGTTGTATTGTGGTGTGGTTCAAACAGCGCCACGGAGATATCGACCACCCTAATCTCTTCACGCCCATTTCTTATTTTCGACTCAAAACGAACTTGTTTGTCTAGTGACAACTGAGCCTTGTCTATTTTTTCTGCTATGAATAGTTCATTGAAATCCTGCCCAGTGCACTGCTCTTTTGATGAAGCCGCAATTAAGTGAATGAAAGCATCGTTACACTCTGTGATGATGAGGTCGGGTGATAGCACTAACATCGGCTCACGAGAGCTAGCAAAGGCAGAGGCCATTAAGTGGAAAGACTGCTCAGCCATGCGCTGTTGGGTAATGTCTTTTGTAGTCCCTACAATATGTAATGCTTCACCTGCTCTGCCGCGCTTTAGCACACGCCCGCGTAACCTTACCCACTGAAAGTCTTTTTCAAGCTTTAAGCGAAAGGAAAACTCTATTCGATCGCGATTACCATGAAGCGCCATACTCCAGTGAAATTGAAGGCCGTCTAAGTCATCTTCGTGCACGCGCTCTGCTAGCTGGAGTAATGTACCTGCCCATGTAGACACACATTTAGCGTGAAGGGAAAAAGAGCGAATTTCCATGATGTCACTGTGGGCTTCCCAACTCCAAAACGACTCTTGGGATGCCCATAGGGCCAGTTCTAATTCTTTTTGTGCAATTTGGCTTTTTTGCAAAGTCACAAACAAGTTTTGCGTTTTTTTCTGTAATAACGTTTCGGCTTGTTCTCTGGCGTTGCGTTCGCGCTTCAAGCGCCTTTCCAGCAATGCTTTTGGATCTTTACAGTGAGATTCACCGCGCGATGTTTTATCTGACATTGCGCTCACCAATTAAACGAGAGAGATACTAAATTCGTAGGTATGAGGTGTATCGAGTTGATGAGTTTCCCTTTCCAATTTGCATTGGTAGTGCTCTGCAGCAGCGTCCATCAACCCTTCTGCCATAGCGTATAGCTCCCTTTCCGAGTAGTACTGTAGTCGCATAGCATTATCGGTGCGAGACAACACTTTAAAGCGAGGGAGGTCTGCATCGGGGTAAAGCTTTTTTACTTGAACGTGAATATCATCATCAAGGTGAGCCAGCATATCAAGCATATCAAGCATATCGTCGGTATTAGCCAGCACATCGCCATGGGCTTTGGCTAGCTTACCGAATAGATAGAAACCGAAGTCATAAAGAAGTTCGTTTTCAGACTTACCCGTTTTCTCCACCAGCACGCCTAATAGGCGCTGCATCTGTTCAAACGGGTAATAGCCCACTGCTGTATAAGCGCCGTCGTTCTCTAACTCAGCTTCCATGATGACATCATCAGCGAACTCAGGAGAGACTTTCTCCTCTAGCATATCGATTAGCGATGTAAAAACTATGCCTAGCATGTAAACTCCTCATCCATTACATTATGAGTGTAGTTCACCTAAGCATAAGAACAACTTAAACTTTATGACAATTCTTCTGGTGTTTCATCCTTGCTAGGTAACACAACCTCTATCGTATCAACGCGTTGTAAACCTCGCGGCAGTTTATTCCCTCTGCGGCCCCTTTCTCCCTGATAGTGGGTTAAATCATCGGCTGACAGCGTCATATTGCGTTTCCCAGCTGCAACTTTGATGGCTGCGCCATCGGGCACCACAGCAAGCACTTTCACAAACTCTTCACGAGACTGTGATTTCGCAGACGGAATATTAATGAGTTTGTTCCCTTTACCTTTGCCAAGGCTTGGTAAGTCGCGAAGCGGGAACATTAGCATCCGTCCTTCATTTGAAATGCTTAAACACCAGTCTGAATCAGGGTTTGTCACAGGTGTTGGTTTCATTACTTTTGCTGCAGTAGGTAAGGACAAGTAGGCTTTCCCCGCCTTGTTCTTACTCACCATGTCTTTAAACGTTCCAACGAAGCCATAGCCAGCGTCAGAGCCAACTAAGAATTTGCTCTCATCTTGTGCCATGATGACATGCTCGAACGACTCGCCCCCGACAATGCTGAAACGCCCCGTTAGCGGCTCACCTTGGCTACGTGCAGAAGGCAGTCCGTGCGCATCACACGAGAAGGTACGCCCCGAACTATCCATAAACACCGCAGGCTGATTGCTTTTGCCTTCGGCGCTAGAAAGGTAGGCGTCGCCCGCTTTGTAACTCAAGCCTTCAGCATCTATGTCATGCCCTTTGGCGCATCGTGCCCATCCTTTTTCAGACAGCACAACGGTTACTGACTCAGCAGGTACAAGCTCTTTTTCAGACAAGGCTTTCGCTTCACCACGCTCAATAATTGGCGAGCGTCTGTCGTCGCCGTACTTCTCAGCGTCTGAAAGAATTTCTTTCTTAATAAGGGTTTTAAGGCGGCGATCTGAGCCCAGAAGCTGCTGTAGCTTGTCGCGCTCTTGGGCAAGTTCATCTTGCTCGCCCTTAATTTTCATTTCTTCTAATTTGGCTAAGTGACGAAGCTTCAGTTCAAGAATAGCTTCAGCTTGTTTATCACTTAGTCCGAATCGCGACATCAATTCTGGCTTTGGTTTGTCGTAGGTGCGAATAATTTCGATGACTTCATCGATATTTAAAAACGCAATTAACAAACCTTCTAAAATGTGCAAACGCGCCAGAACTTTATCTAAGCGATATTGTAAGCGCCTAGTCACGGTATCTTTTCGATACTGTAACCACTCAGATAAAATAGTGCGCAAGTCTTTAACCTGAGGTCGACCGTCTAAGCCAATCATGTTCAAGTTAACGCGATAATTTTTCTCAAGATCGGTAGTCGCAAACAAATGCTGCATAAGCTGCGTAACGTCAATGCGATTCGAACGTGGTGTTATAACTAAGCGAGTTGGGTTTTCATGGTCAGACTCATCGCGAAGATCGCTTACCATTGGCAATTTCTTTGCCTGCATTTGCGCAGCAATCTGCTCTAAAATTTTGGCGCCTGAAGCCTGGTGCGGCAACGCTGTAATCACCACATCACCATTTTCTTCAGCGTATACCGCGCGCATTTTGATTGAGCCACGTCCCGTCTCATAAAGCTTTTTGATATCGGACTTAGGCGTAATAATTTCTGCTTCGGTTGGGTAATCTGGCCCATTCACATGCTCTAAGACGTCGCTAAGCTCAGCTTTGCTGTTATCGAGCAACATGGCACACGCATTGGCCAGCTCTCTTACATTGTGAGGAGGAATATCGGTGGCCATACCTACCGCAATTCCTGTCACACCATTAAGTAAAATATGAGGTAAACGCGCAGGCAGAACGCTTGGCTCTTCCAGTGTACCATCGAAGTTAGGCACCCAATCGACCGTGCCTTGGCCAAGTTCGTTCAGCAGTACTTCAGAGAAACGAGACAGTTTAGCTTCGGTATAACGCATGGCGGCAAACGATTTAGGATCATCTGGTGCACCCCAGTTCCCCTGCCCGTCAACCAATGGGTAACGATAAGAGAATGGCTGCGCCATAAGTACCATGGCTTCATAACACGCTGAGTCACCGTGCGGGTGAAACTTACCGAGTACATCACCTACGGTTCTTGCCGACTTTTTATATTTGGCATTCGCACTTAACCCCAAGTCAGACATTGCATAAATAATACGGCGCTGAACAGGCTTTAAGCCGTCTGAGATATGAGGAAGTGCACGGTCCATGATGACGTACATGGAATAGTTAAGGTAAGCGTCTTCGGTGAAGCGTCGAAGAGGAAGTTGCTCTACCCCATCGCGATTAATGATGATCTCGTCACTCATGATAGTTTTTTCGTTTTGTTATTAATACCAATGCGCTCATGATAGTACGGCATTCGATTGCTGGTGTTTTAGCGCACCACTTTGTGAAAGCACGCGAGCGTGAAAGACTATTGTGGGGTAAACCGCATTTGTGTGCAATCTTTGAAAGCAATTGTCACAGCCCAGATAGGTATAATTTAGTATCACCACGAGTTAAGTGTTTGTTTTGTTATTCTTCAAATAGAGTGGTTAAATAGAGCTGGTCGAAAAATTGCCATTCAATTTTCGCCCTATAAACTCCAATGTATAAGGTAATGAAGTACAGGTAATCATGGCTAGCTTTCGCGTATTCTTTTTTCTCCTCTTTATTGTAGGTAGTTGCTTGCCGTCTATGGCCAATGCGCAGCATATCGAACAGCTTTTCGATGAAGAAAGTACGTTAGATTTATCTGATTCACTGTTTTTCTTATTTGAAACCGATTATCAGCTTACCATTAGCGATGTATCTAGAAGGCGTAATGACTTCCTTATGCACCCTCACGACAACCCAAACTTTGGGTTTCGCAATAATGGTATTTGGTTGCTCACCACTGTTGCCAATGTTTCCAACGAAAAGAACTGGGTCTTTTCAATAAATTTTAGCCAACTCGACAGTGTCGATTTTTATTTGGTACAAAATGGCAAAGTTATTAAACAGAGTCATCAGGGCAAAGCGCAAAAAGAGCAGCGTTTTCGTGTGCCCACTTTTCGCGTTGAATTAACAAATAGCGACCCTGTCGATTTATACATTCGCGTTGAAAGTAGCTCGTCGAGTTTGATTGCGCCCCTTCGTATACAGACCGAGCCACTTCACAATAGTTACTTCCAAAAAGACAGTTTGCTGTGGGGCTTGTTTTACGGCGGGTTACTGGTTCTTGCCATTTATAATTTCGCCCTGTTCTTTGGGGTGCGAGAAAAAAGTCTATTGGCTTATGTTGGCTATATCTTCGCGGTAATTCTGTGGCAGTTTGTCTGGGGTGGCCATACCCACTTATTGTTTGGTCAAGGCATACCCTCGTGGCTCGTTGGTCACTCAGAGCTCTTCTTCGTCGTTATTGGTATTAGCTCGGGCGTTTTTACCATGACGTTTTTGGAAACCGAAAAGTACGCAACAACGTCGCACCCTATTATTAGCCTTTTATTGGTTTGTCTGGCGTTGACCGGACTAGTTTGCTTTATCGACCTATTGCCGCCTATTTGGAAACACAACTTGGTATACGGCATAGGGATAGTGGCTATTTTGAGCTACATCTACGCTGGTTTCGAAGCCTTCTTCAATAATTTCAAACCAGCACGCTATTTCATATTCGCTTGGAGCATGTTGGCTTCAGGTGCCATTTTAGGCCTATTTAGCCTTGTAGGCATATTGCCGTCTAACGACATTACTACCTATTGCTTTCAGGTGGGAGTGTTCCTTCAAGCTGGGCTCTTTTCATTTGCTTTGATGGAAAAAAGCAGAGGGCAGCTTGAAAGTGAAGTCGAACAGGCGACGAACGACTTACGCAACAACATGGAGCTTATTGAAGAGCAAAATGCTCGATTAGATATAGCGCGAAAAGATGCAATAAAAGCCAGTAACGTTAAGTCTCAATTTCTCGCAAATATGAGCCATGAAATTCGCACGCCACTTAACGCTATTTTGGGTTTTAGTAAGGAATTGAATAACGCATCACTACCAACCGATCAGCAAGAGCAAGTTAGGATAGTGAACACTGCGGCTGATAATCTGCTTACCATTGTTAACGATGTGCTCGACTTTTCAAAAATAGAAGCCGGTAAACTACAAATCAACAATCAGCCATTCTCGCCTAATAAACTGTTGGAAGAAATGGTCACTATTATGGCGAAGTCTTCGCACAGTAAACGCATTGAGTTTGTGTTTGATTTGAACCCATTGCCTGAAAAGCTCATAGGCGATGTATTTCGTATTAAGCAGGTGTTAAACAATCTTCTTAGCAACGCCCTGAAATTCACCTCCAGTGGAACCATTATATTTTCGGTTAGCGGTCGCTCTTTGCCTCACGGTATTCACGAAGTAAACATCACCGTTGAAGATACGGGTATTGGAATTAGCCGTCAGGATAAAAAGAAACTATTTAATGCATTCTCTCAAGTAGATGACTCCCTAAATCGCAATTATCAAGGCACAGGGTTGGGCCTTGTCATCAGCCGCGAGCTCGTTCGTTTGATGAACGGAGATTTGAACCTTAAAAGCGTGCTTGGTCAAGGTTCTACCTTTAACGTGTCACTGCGCATGAACCAGTTAAGTCAAAAATATGCATTAACAAAAAGCGACGACTGGAAAGGCAAACATGTAGTTATTTTCGACCCTGTTCCGGCCACCCGCCGCTCAAGCGCTAATATGATGTCGAAATTAGGTGCCAATATAACGTCTGTAGAATCACTAGACTATTTAGCCAAGCTAAACGGCCAATATGACTTCTTTATGGCTACTGTCCCTGTCAGCAAAATGAACCTTCGAGATACCTACTTAAGCCGGTTCGTTCAGTTTCCAGCTAAAAAGCGTATCCTATGGTACTCAGGCCCAGACCCATTTACTCAATACCCCAGTTTGTCACAGCACTTCCACTCGCAAGTGCGCATGCCCATGACCCTCACCAAGCTTGATAGCCTGGTGCATAATCACACCACGCCTGCCAAGAATGCGATGTATGAAAAGATTAGCAGCTTACCCAAAGCAAGCATTTTGGCTGTCGACGACATGGAAATGAACCTTAAGCTGTTGCACACCTGGCTTGATCAATCCTCTGTAGAACTCACCACCACGATAAGTGGCCAAGACGCGGTGAATCAGTGTCAGACCCAAGAATTCGATCTTATTTTAATGGACGTGCAGATGCCTGGTATGGATGGCCTACAAGCCACCAGAGAAATTCGCAAGTCTCCTCTCAATATGGGAACCCCGATTGTGGCCGTTACAGCGCATGCGTTTAAAGAAGAGCAAGAGCGGCTTCTGGCCTCTGGTATGGATGATTATCTACCCAAGCCTATTGAAGTTGAATTGCTCATTAACCTAATTAAGTCATGGTGTCACGATGTTGAACCTGGTGAGATAGTATTCCCGTCTATCGATTGGCAACTTGCGCTAAAACGCGCAAATCAAAATCAGGATACCGCAAAAGAAATGCTAGATGGCTTTGTGGCGTTGCTACCAGAAACAATTGAAAGACTGTCCGCTCTGTGGGATGAACAAGACTACAATGGGTTAAAAACTGAAGTCCACAAACTACATGGCGCATGCTGTTATACCGGCCTTCCACGAATGCAGCACCTAGCAAATGAAGCGGAAAGCTCGCTAAAACTAGGGCAACACAAGCTGGTGAAAGAAAACATACCTGCCTTAATCGCTGAGGCAAAGAAAGTGTTGAATGAGAGCCAGTCGCGTGCTGGCGACATGTAAAGAAAATTAGCACCCAGTGCGGTGCTAATTGTTGTTAGTCTGCTTCTATGCTTTGTCTGGCTTGCTGACACTGAGCGATTAGACTGGCAAATTCGCTGGCGTCGCGATCTAGCTCAGAGCTGGCAATAAAAATATCAAAACCAAGGCGCTTTCTCAGCTCTACCATTCGGTGGGCTAGCATGGCTTTAATGCCTTTTACAACGGTACCGTCTTCCATGACGTATTGTTTGTCATCAAACATTGATTGCTCGTAACAGCTACCCGATGCACAATTTCCATCTGTGTTTCGCATTAGTAGCGGTCGCTGTTCCATTAGCAAGTGTGTGGCAAGCCTTGGTGATATTGTATTAAGAAAGTCGGTATAGCTTTTAAGTTTAAAACCGATGGTTTCAAGCGGGATGTGGTCAAGCCCCTGTCGTACCCGAGGACAATCTGCGCGTTGTAAGTTATCCCAATGAATACGCCAGCTTCCTAGACGGTGACGATAAGTTATATAGTCTTTCGCTATTTCTAAGCTGTAGGCTGGTTCACGAAGTTTAAAATACCCAACCAGCAAACACACCAGTGCAGCACTGGTTAGAAAAATACCCGCTAAGAACAACCAATCAGGTAAAAATGCCAGCCACAGGGCAGCAGCGAACAACCCCACACAGCCCAGCACTAAGCTGGTAATGCCGTTACTTTTAGACGCAGCTCGAATATAGATAGGATCAACACTAGTGCCAGACATAAAGATACACCACCAACATGATTACGGCCCAAACGATATAAAGCCTTATGCGTTTACACTTTACGCAGTCAGTATGCCACCAACGTAATAGTAAATTTGATTTTCGCATACGCTTTACAGCCTAATTTATACGTTTGATTAAAACAGATAGTTTACCCGTAAATTTATGCCAATGTATGATTTCTATATCGATAGCGTTGAAATGCCGCGACGATTGTAGGCGTGAAGACCAACGACAATATCACCGAAAAGCCCACGCCTCCGGCCAACACTACAGCTAACGGCGGCCAAAAGCTTCCTTCACTGAACAGAAGCAGCGGAATTAACCCACCTACCGTTGTGAAAGTGGTAGACAGAATATGACGACTACAGCTCATCGTCTCATCAACAATAGCCTTTGTGTCTCCCTGCTTAGCTTTGGGGTTAGCATTGATGGCGGCAATTACCACGATAGAGCCGTTAATCGCTACGCCTATTAGGCCTGCGCAACCTAGTAATGGGTTAAATCCAACTGGCAGCCCAGAAATCCACAAACTAAACATGCCAAGTCCCACAGAAAGGATGGCTACCAATCCAATAACCCCAGCCATGCGCAAGCTGGTAAATGTTAAAATAAGCGTTGTCACCATTAGCACCAATAGTACTGGGGCGTAAGTCGCAAGTTTACCTAACGCCTGCTGCTGCTCATCGGCGTCACCGGCTAAATGAATTCTATAACCTTCCGGCAAAATTAATCGCGTTTCGAGTAAATCTCTTAATTGGTTACTGGCATCAATAGCTGGAACACCAGGCAGCAAAAACGCCTGAATCCGATTCAGTCTTTCACCGTCCACTCGGGTAATACTGCTGGTTGCAGGTTGCAGTGCTAAATTTGTTACTGCCGCCAACGGCGACCAAGAAATGACGTTATCGCCTGCAACGGGAATAGGCATAGCATCCACGCCAGTTACATTTTGCCTAAATTCTTCGTCTAGGCGCACGCGCACTGGAATTTCTTCAGTACTTTCAAGCACCGAGCCGCCTGTAATACCAGAAAAGTTAATTTGCATTTGGTTGGCAAGTTCCGACAGGGTTAGGCCAAGGTAAGACAAATTGTCGCTGTCAGCGTTAATTTTTAGTTCCGGCTCTCCCATGGAAATACTGGTGATTGACTGAGATATTCCGTCAACTTCCGACATTAGCATGCGGACCTTATCGCCCAAATCGTTCAACACGTTTAAGTCTGGACCAAAAACTTCAACCTCCACAGGCGCAGCAATGGGCGGCCCCTGTCCGAAAGCGCGCACCACAACTTGCACTTCGGGGTATTTAACATCGAGCTCTCTTTGCAGTTTTCCCACGAGTGCCGCAGCATCGTCAACCGATACAGTAGACACCACCGCATTTGCGAAATAGGGCGTGTTATCCCGGGTCATCAGCTGATTGTAATATACAGACGGTGCAGACCCCCCAACTAACCAGCTAACCTGCTTCACACCTTCTTCACTGCGAATTGCGCTATCAACTTGTTTTACGTAGTCCGTCGTATTTTCGATACTGCTTCCCTCTTTGGTCCACAGGTAAACTTCAAATTGATCTCTATCTGCGCTGGGAAAAAATACGCTAGCTAGCGTTCCTGACAATACAAACCCCGACAAACATAGGGCACTGATAACAGGCAGAACTAAAACAGGTTGTTTTATCCACCTGCCTAGCTGCCTTTTAAACGCCAAGGTTAGCTCGGGCGCTTGAAGCCCCACTTTCCACCAAGACTGTGATGCCGTATTTTCTTGTGTCACGCCGTCGTGCTTAGGCAAAAAGCGTGCAGCTAAAGCTGCAATAATGGTTAGCGAGATAAACAACGACCCAATAAGCGCCATGACAACACTGATGGCAATTGGCCCCACAAAATCGCCAATGTTTCCATCTAAGAGGAAAATTGGCATAAAGCCTAAAATGGTAGTCAACGTTGAGGCTAGAAGCGGCACGAACAAATGAGCAACACTTTTAGCCATTGCGCCAACCCGCGTTAAATTGGGATCTTGCAAATTAATACGAATTTCATCGGTAATAACAATGGCGTTATCGATTAACAGGCCAATAGCTATGATCATGCCGAAAATAGACATTTGATGAATTTGCTCGTTGTAAAAGCTTAACGAAAACAGCGCAAACGCGGCACACAAAGGCAGAGCAAGGCCCACTATCCACGCCGCGCGAAAACCCATAAACAGCAAGATAACCATCATAACCACCGCACAACCCATCAATAGATTCATCGATAGGTCAGCTAAGCGGGTTGTCGTATATTCATTCTGCTCAAACGCTACGGTGGCGGTTAATGTACCGCTAAAGTCTCGGTTAAATTGCTCAACCACGGCTAGGGCATTTTCAGTCCACACATCTGAGCGAAGCGAAGGCTGCATACGAGCTGCCACAAAAATTGACTCTTCCCCATTTAAAAAGGCCACCTCGCTTCGAGGTGTCGTGAAACTCCGTTCTACCGACGCGACGTCTTCCACACGCAGATAGCGACCTTGTTCGTTAACAAGAGGAATTGAAGCAATCATGTTTACGCCATTTAAGCCCTCGCCTACTGTAAAACGTAAGTTGCTTTGCTTCGAATTCAGCATGCCTGCGGGCAATTTAGGGTCGGCGCGGCTAATTAAATTACTGACTTGTTGCAGTGTAAGTCCGGTAGCCGCCAACTTGATTGGGTCTATGTCTACGCTAATTTCCTCTTGAGGCGCACCGTACACACGTACAAGCTCAGTGCCATTTACATTGCGCAATCGGTCAGTTAGCTCTTGCGCCAAACGAGCGGTTAACGTAATGGGGGTGTTTTCAAAGTGATCAGCCCTCAAAGATAGCAGCAAAGTAAACGCTGTAGCGCCACGCTTCTCATCGAACACGGGAGCCATAGCTCCTTCTGGGAAAAACGCAGCCGCGGCGCCTATGGCATCGCGAATTTCACTGAAAAGTTGCTCATTAGTGGTATTGTCAATCCAGTCTTGCGTTTCGATTGAAATGATGGATATGCCCGCGCGAGACGTTGATTTTACTTCTTTTATTTCAAAGATTTCGCGAAGCCTATCTTCAAGCACATCACTGACTAAGGCTTCAACTCGTTCTGCAGACGCTCCGGGGTACTGAGTAATAACAAGGGCATTGCGAGTATCTATGCGCGGGTCTTCAATACGAGGTAGAGCACCTAACGCAGACAGTCCAGCGGTTATTAATACTAATAAACTCAGAACCAGCAAATGCCCTCGACGGTAAAACAGTGTGTACCATGGGTACGTTTTGTCAGAGTCGAAATTAAATGACTTCATTAATACGCCCCAGCTTGATGTTGACTAGGAATGGCCACCATTTGTCCTGGCGCCAATTTATGCGTGCCTTCGTTAACGTAAATCTCGCCATCTTTTAGCGCACCGCGCACGAACGCGTTGTTGCCATCGGTATACACTACTTCAACTACACGGGCTTCTAATGTCGCGTTTTTCTCGCTAGATAGCACGAACACTCGCCATAATCCTCTAAGCCCGTTGCTTAGCGCATTCACAGGAAGCCAGCTTCCCGTTTCTTTATGAGCTCGAAAACCTGAAAGTATTGCCATATCACCAGGACGAACCCGCTCATTGCTATTTAATGTGACAAGAATATCAATGGTTCGGGTTTGAACATTTCTCACCGGCAGGCGCTGGGTTACCGTACCCGCTACATCAATGTCTCCAACTCTTACAAGTACAGGCTCGTTAACATCAAACTGTTCAACAACATCGGCTGGCACAGCAAAACGTGCCTGATAGTTTTCGATACTGGTTATGCCAAATACTGGACTACCAGCATTGACCACGCTGCCTTCATCAAAGAAACGGCGATTAACTACACCAGCAAACGGCGAAATCAGCGTGGTTTTTTCTATCTCTACATTTAAGGAGTTGAGCGCCGCTTGCACTTCTCTCACTTGCGCTTTAGCCACCTTCAAGCCAGCGTCTGTTTCATCGAGCCGCTGTGCTGACTCAAGCTTCTTTTCAACCAGTGATACTGCCCTTTCACTGTTTACTTTTGCTAGTGCTAAATCGGCATTGGCGCGTTCAAGCGACGCTTGAAGCTCGCGTTTTCTGGCGTTCAGCCTTTGAACATCCTGGCGGGCGAGCATGTCGCCTTTATCCACAACGTCCCCTTCTTCAACCAATAAATCTGTTACCTGCCCTGCCACATCGAAAGACAGTAAGGTTGCTTTTGGCGATTCGATAAGTCCAAAGACATTAATGGGCGTTTCAAAGCCAGTTTGAATTTTTACAGTGCCAGTGGATACGGAGACTGGAATTCTTGCTTCAGGAGTTTGCGTAGCATTGCCTAAACCAGCTGTCATTAGAAGAATGACTAACGCTGCAGTAAAAACGACAATAGAAATAATAAGGGTAAATTTGCCACTTTTCGAAGGCGTTGTTGCAGCTGTCATAACAGTTCCTTTCACTATTTTAGCATGTGCCTTAGGCTACATTTGCATACTTATTGTGCTATGCTAGTATATAAATACTAGACCGTCCAGTTTGATATATAAAATTTAACAAATAGCGAGATGTCACGTGGCTACCACTAAAAAGCAAGGCCGACCAAAAAGTGAAGAGAAATATCATCTGATATTACACGCAGCGTCTTGTCTCTTTCTAAAAGAAGGCTTTGCTAACACGTCTATGGATACGGTTGCAAAAGCATCAGGCGTTTCAAAACAAACGGTCTACTCTCACTTTGAAAGTAAAGATTCGCTATTTAAAGCTGCGATTAGCTCTAAGTGCAGGTCATATCAACTCGACACTCAGCAACTTATTGATGCTACATCGGGCTCCCTTTCACTGTTCGAATGTTTACTAAAAGTAGGCAGCCAATTCGTGCGGTTATTGCAAGACCGCGAAGCCCTTGCCATATTTCGAGTAATTATAGCTGAAGCTGTAAATAGCCCCCATGTTGCGACGCTATTTTATCAAGCTGGCCCAGAAGCTTCGCTGGCGACCTTAAGCGACGTCATTGAAAAGTTTGGTCAAGGCAGTCTTAGTAAAGCGTTGGCCCACCAGCTTGCCATCGACTATTGCGCGCTACTAAAAGGTGAATACCACACCATGATGCTTTGCGGTATCAAGTCTCCGCTAACAGATGAAGAGATTAGTCTGCATGTGAATAGTGCGGCTGAAAAAATTTTATTACTCTTCAAACACTACACTCAACAACCAGGCTAGACGCATTTTTTAGGCCTTGTCACATTCAGGCTAACTACTTTGCATTGCACCACCAAGGGCATAACAAAAACTTTAGATAACGTAGGGCAAAGATGACCTCGCCCTAATGACTTGTTTAGAGCGGTATTATACACTAGCGCCGTTTTCGTTGATGATTGAGAAGCGCATGTCTGACTTTACTGGTAACCACATTCTTTCGGTTAATCAATTCGATCGCGAGGCCATTGAGAAAGTGTTCTCAGTTGCCGATTCCATGCAGCCCTACGCTAAACGCCAAAAGCGAACGACCGTCCTAGAAGGCGCTATTCTCGGCAATCTATTCTTCGAGCCAAGTACCCGTACTCGCGTGAGTTTTGGCACCGCATTCAATTTGTTGGGTGGTGAAGTAAGAGAAACCACAGGCATGTCTAGCTCTGCATTAGCTAAAGGCGAATCGTTATATGACACAGCAAGGGTGTTAAGCGGTTATTCAGACATTATCGCTATGCGCCACCCTGCGGCTGGTTCAGTTGCAGAGTTTGCCGAAGGTAGCCGTGTTCCCGTTATAAATGGTGGTGACGGCGCAAACGAACACCCCACGCAAGCGTTACTTGACCTCTTTACTATCAAACGTGAGCTTGAGTACAACGGCCACGGCATTGACGGCCTGCACATCGCAATGATTGGCGATTTGCGCTACGGACGAACCGTGCACTCGCTGTCTCGCCTTTTGTGTTTGTTTAAAAACATTCGCTTTACGCTTATCTCACCTAAAGAATTAGCGATGCCACAGCCAATTATTGATGCCATTGAAAATGCGGGGCATCAGTTGATTATCACCGATACCCTTGAAGGGAACATGGATGCGGATATTTGTTATCAAACGCGCATTCAAGAAGAGCGCTTCCCGTCTCAGGAAGAAGCCAATAAATATCGGGGTAAATTCCGCCTTAACCAGTCGATTTACACCAAACACTTTCAGTCGAAGACCGTTATTATGCATCCACTTCCCCGAGATTCACGTATGGAAGCCAACGAGTTAGATAACGATCTAAACCTTAACCCAAACCTCGCCATCTTTAGGCAAACCGATAACGGTGTTCTAGTAAGAATGGCTCTATTCGCACTCACTCTTGGTGTAGAGAATCTTCTCACTAAGTACGAGCGAGACGTGGTTTGGTACAGCAACAAGAGTAAGTAATTACATGCAAAAATCTGAAGCCCTATTTACCCGTGCCCAAAAAACCATTCCTGGTGGCGTAAATTCACCTGTTCGCGCATTTAAAGCGGTAGGCGGCACGCCTCGCTTCATTACCAAGGCTGATGGCGCTTACATGTGGGATGCGGATGGAAAGCAATATATCGATTACATTCAGTCTTGGGGCCCTATGGTTCTTGGCCACAACAACGAAAAAATTCGCGAAGCGGTCATTGAAGCATCGTATAACGGCCTTTCATTTGGTGCGCCAACAGAAGCTGAAGTGATCATGGCTGAGCTAGTTAGCGAACTTGTGCCATCAATGGAAATGGTGCGCATGGTAAATTCTGGAACAGAAGCTACCATGTCAGCAATTCGTCTTGCTCGCGGCTACACCAGCAGAAATAAAATTGTTAAGTTCGAAGGTTGTTACCACGGCCACGCCGACTCACTTTTAGTGAAAGCTGGCTCTGGCGCACTAACCTTGGGTGTACCGAGTTCTCCGGGTGTACCCGCAAATGTGGCTGAACATACGTTAACCGTTGAATACAACAATCTTGAAAGCGTTAAAGAGATTTTTGAAGCCCATGGCGATGACATTGCCTGCATCATCGTAGAGCCTGTAGCGGGCAACATGAACTGTATTCCTCCTGTTGAAGGTTTTCTAGAAGGCCTTCGCGCCATTTGTGACCAATACGGCAGTGTACTTATCTTTGATGAAGTAATGACAGGCTTCCGCGTATCGCGTGGTGGTGCGCAAGAGCGCTACAATGTTAAACCTGACTTAACCTGCTTGGGTAAAGTTATTGGTGGCGGTATGCCGGTAGGTTGTTTTGGTGGACGACGCGATATTATCACGCACATTGCACCAACCGGCCCAATTTATCAGGCTGGTACACTTTCAGGAAACCCAGTAGCAATGGCTGCCGGCCTTGCCGCGCTAACGCAAATTAAACAACCGGGCCTGTATGATTCAATTTTCGAAAACACGCAAGCGCTGGTTGATGGTTTCCAAGCCATTGCTAATAAACACAATATTAGTCTAACTACTAACATTGCCGGCAGCATGTTTGGCATTTTCTTCACTGATGTAGAAAAAGTCACAAACTACCAGCAAGCAATTAACTGTAATACTAAGCAATTTAATAAGTTCTACCATGGAATGTTAGAGCAAGGCGTCTACCTAGCCCCTGCGTCTTATGAAGCTGGCTTCGTATCAAAAGCGCATGACGCTACAGTAATTGAGAAAACACTCGCTGCGGCAGATAAGGTATTCTCAACGCTTTAAGTTTATCGCTTGCGAAAAAGCACCAGTCACTAATACGCCCTCTTAAAGGCGTATTAGTGCAGCTACAAACTGCCAAAACAAGAACGTAAATACGCCCCCTTTGAAAGTACGGTGCATTCAGAAATATAGAGAAGCGCTGTTGTACTCTGATACTGCCTTTAGTTGCGTGATAAAAGCTTAAGATTCAGATAATTTCGCTTGGCTACGAATGAAGCCTACAGATGGGGCAAAGAACGCAGCACCGGTTTCTGCGCTAGTGAAGTCTAACCAGCGATCGTAATCTCCTTCCCCGTTGCCATATATTTGGCTATGAAGCATTTGCTTGAATGGCCGTGCACTTGCACTACAACTAACGAAAAATAAGCCTTGAGAGGCCATATCCCCGTAAGGCATGCCTTGCTTGATCAGCCTAGGCTCATCGCCATCTAGCGCAGCACTGCTTGCTCTAACGCTGTGCGAAGACGCCGATTGCTCACTACTTTGCAAGTTATGTTCTTTCGTTGTACCCATTACCTGCTCTTGCTGGCGGCTTGAAAGGCTATTCCAGCGTCTTAAATCATGCCGATAACGCTGAATATGAACATAGCTACCGCCACTAAAATCTGGGTCGTCTTCACCAATAATGCCTACTTTTCTGCGTTTCATACCACGAGGATTGTCGGCACCATATAAAAAGCCGTTTAAGTCACGGCCGTCTAAATACCTGAAGCCTCGAATTTGCTCCACCAGCTCGACGTGAATGCGCAGCAAGTCCATCACTTCAATGCCCACCGCATGGCAAATATCAAGTCGGTCGGCGCGAATTTGAATAAAGAGATCGCAGGGCATGGTAGGTGCACTTCTGTCTTCACACTGCATGTCAGGAAAGGGTGCAAGCTCAACGGGTATCAAGCCAGGATAGACTTCAGCCCAATAACCAGTGCCAATAGCGACAACGCCAGTTACCATGGCTTCATAGTGCTCGTTTTCGAAATGCTCAAATATATCAAGCACACGCGACAGCTTAGCGCGTACCGCTTGGCTATCGTCATCAATTACGTTCAGTAACAAATACTGTGCATGTAAATTTGGCTCAGCGCAGAGGCCTTTTTGTGGTTGTGTCATTGCCGCTCTTGTTGTTATTTACGCCGTATTATGACGTTTTGCTGCTGGCGATCACTCGCCGCGCGTTGTGTTGCGAACACTTTATATTCTAGCAACTGCTTCAAGCTTAGAAACCTTTTTAAGCGAAGCCACGCAATGGCGGCTTAAAACACACCGCTCATTATTTACTCTAGTGTGCTTAATAGCCCGCTGCTTGTCCATCTTTTCGGCTTTCAGACGCACCGAAATAGACGCCTTTTTGCTCATCCCATGCGATAGCTTGATAGCCGCCAAAGGCACCAACAACGCGCTGCAGCTTGTGTCCTCGCTCCATGAGATCGCGCTGAACCGTTTCACTAAAGCCAGCCTCTAAACTTACATAGCCGCCATCAGTCATTAACGCCCCGGTCGGGCTACTAGAGCCACTGTGCAATATTCTTGGGGCATCTCCGGCTTCTTGTAAATTCATTCCGAAATCGAGAACATTAACAATAATTTGCGCGTGCATTTGAGGCTGAGTTCCGCCCCCCATCACGCCAAAACTCATAACAGGATTACCGTTTCTTGTAACAAAGGCGGGAATAATGGTGTGAAACGGGCGTTTACCCGGGCGGTATTCATTAAAATGGCCTTCTTCAAGCGTAAACATTTCGCCCCTATTTTGAAGAATAAAGCCAAGTCCAGGAGGGGTCATTCCAGACCCCATGCCGCGGTAATTACTTTGAATTAAAGACACCATGTTGCCGTCTTTATCTGCAACGGTAAGATAGATAGTATCACCCTCGTATATGCCCGCATCCACACGATTTGCTGCTTTTTCATTATCAATAAGCTTCTGGCGCTTGGCCGCGTATTCCTTCGAAATAAGCCAGTCGACGGGAATATCATTGAAGTCTGGGTCTGAATAAAACTTGGCGCGGTCCTCAAAAGCGAGTTTTTTGGCCTCAACAAAAGTGTGAATATAGTCAGCTGAATTAAACCCCATACCCTCTATATCGTAATGCTCAAGCACATTAAGAATTTGCAGTGCAGCTATACCTTGGCCGTTAGGCGGCATTTCCCATATATCGTAACCGCGATAATTAGCGGAAACTGGCTCTACCCACTCTGAGGTATGCGATGACAAATCCTGATATGACAAAAAGCCGCCTTGCGACTTCATGTAAGCGTCTATCGTGTGGGCTATATCACCTTTGTAAAAGGCGTCGCGTCCGCCCGTTGCAATTTTTTCATAAGTTACAGCAAGGCCGGGGTTCTTAAAGATATCGCCTTTTCGCGGCACCTTCCCATTAATAAGGAAAGTTTCTGCAAAACCGTCGTAGTGACCAATGCGCTCTTGATTCATTTGCCAGTAATACGCAATGACTTCTGAAACAGGGAAACCCTCGCGGGCATATTTAATGGAAGGGGTGAGCAGCGTTGACATAGGCAGTTTGCCAAATTTCTCATGAAGCGTAAACCAGCCGTCTACTGCACCGGGTACAGATACAGGCAAAGGGCCAAACTTTGGAATTTGGTGCTGCCCGCGTTCGGCAAACACTTCTTTGGTTAATTGCCTTGGCGAGCGGCCTGAAGCGTTTAGCCCTACTAGTTTTTCTTCTTTTGCATCCCATACGATTGCAAATAAATCGCCACCAATACCGCTACCTGTTGGTTCGACCAAACCTAACATAGCATTTGCTGCAATTGCTGCGTCAACCGCACTACCGCCTTGCTTTAAAATATCTAACGCAACTTGTGTGGCTAGAGGCTGGCTGGTGGCTGCCATGCCGTTTTTTGCAATAACTTCTGAGCGACTTGCAAAGGGGTGCCCCGTTATTCTGTCGTAGCCCAAACAACTGACACTAAACACAATAAGCATCAACGATAGAAGTCGCTTGGTAGCAATCATAATGGTCCTTTTCTTAAACGTTGCCGATAAATAATCTAGCGTAAGCGCATCGCTTCATAGTGTAGCCTTATTGTCACATTACGCCTAGGCCCTTTTCCCCCACAGTATTCTCATACCTACTCTGGTGCTTTATCAAACGAAAAAAGCCCCGCACGTGCGGGGCTTAAACGAAGTAAAAAGGCATTATTATTGTTTTATTTCATTTGCCTAATCAAGACTCTCTTATGAACGGCTGCCTGTGAAGTCTGGGTATGCTTCAAGACCACACTCGCTCATGTCTACGCCGTCGAATTCTTCTTCTTCGCTGACACGTACACCCATTACCGCTTTAATGACTAACCATACAATTAGGCTCACTACGAATACCCATACAAAGATAGTCGCTGCGCCAATTAGCTGACCAGAAATGCTTGAACCATCGTTTGTGAAAGGAACAAGAATAAGGCCAAGTAAACCTACTACACCGTGAACAGAAATCGCACCCACTGGATCGTCAATTTTAAGCTTGTCTAGCGCAACAATGCTAAGCACTACTAAGATACCGCCTAAGCCGCCAAACAGAGTTGCTTGAAGCGGAGTTGGCGTAGACGGCTCTGCTGTAATGGCCACAAGACCTGCTAGCGCACCGTTAAGTACCATTGTTAGGTCAGCTTTACCGAACAGAATGCGAGCAACGATAAGTGCAGCAATGGCACCACCTGCCGCCGCAGCGTTAGTGTTCATAAATACGATAGCCACTGCGTTTGCACTTTCAACCGTTGCAGTAGCCAATACCGAACCACCGTTAAAGCCAAACCAACCCATCCAAAGGATAAATGTACCCAAGGTTGCAAGCGGAAGGTTTGCACCTGGAATGGCGTTAACTTTACCGTCGGCGGTGTATTTACCTTTACGAGCACCTAGAACAAGTACACCAGCAAGAGCTGCAGCTGCACCAGCCATGTGAACAATGCCTGAACCTGCGAAGTCAGAGAAGCCAAGGTCGCCAAGCGTATACATACCGAATACCGTTTCGCCGCCCCACGTCCATGCACCTTCCATTGGATAGATGAAACCTGTCATCACAACCGCAAATGCTAAAAATGCCCAAAGCTTCATACGCTCGGCAACTGCACCAGATACAATAGACATTGCTGTTGCAACAAATACTACTTGGAAGAAGAAGTCAGCAGAAGGTGCATATGTTGCTGGCTCTTCAGCTACACCTGTTGCGCCATCAGCCATGATACCGCTTAGGAATGGACCCCAGTCGCCGCCACCGTACATGATGCCGTAACCGCAAATCATGTACATTGTGCAAGCAATGGCAAATAGCGCCACGTTTTTAGTCAGAATTTCTGTGGTATTTTTCGCTCGAACCAAACCCGCTTCAAGCATTGCAAAACCTGCCGCCATCCACATAACCAATGCACCGCAGATTAGAAAATAAAAGGTATCTAGCGCATACCCAAGTTCAAAAGTGATTTCCATTATTGTGTTCTCCGCAAATTCTTCGTTTTGGCTTACAGCGCGTCGCTATCCGACTCACCAGTTCGAATACGAACGGCATGTTCAAGGTCATAAACAAATACCTTGCCGTCACCAATTTTGCCTGTTTTGGCTGCGCCAACGATGGCTTCAACCAGGCGTTCTACTTGATCATCCTGAACAGCAATTTCCAGTTTGACTTTAGGTAGAAAATCCACCTGATATTCCGCTCCGCGGTAAAGTTCAGTGTGCCCTTTTTGACGTCCAAAGCCTTTCACCTCGGTCACGGTCAAGCCGTCGATGCCGATTTCTGAAATGGCTTCACGAACATCATCTAGCTTGAACGGCTTGATGATAGCTGTGACTAGTTTCATGAGTTGCTCCCAGTTATTTTGTTTATTCTGTAATTTATGGTCGTGTTTCCAACTGCTAGTAGCTAAACCAAGAGCCATGCCACAAATATTTAATCATTAAAATCATATATATACACTTAAACGCATCATTCATGCACAAAAATAATGCACACTATTGGTGCATGGCTGAAAATTTGCCCAACAATGAAGCGATACAAGGTCACGGTGAGTTAAGGAGCCTAAAAAGTACGATAAATTAGGACGGAACTATTCGCGTAACCCTATGGTCTGTTGATTACTATGACGACTATCACCTCAACTTTTTTTGCACCACAGCGCCAATGCGAAACTCACGCTAAAAACAGAAAAGCCGCGTGGCGTCCGCTATTGGTTTCAACTTGTATTCACGGGGTGGGAATAGTTGCGGTTGTTGTCGTATCTCAATTAAGTATTGATGACCGAAACATGCGAATAAAAAAGCAGGCGCCCCGAGCAGAAATAAAAGCGAGGCTATACTTCCCTTCTGCACCTAAAGCGAAGCCAAGTACACCTGCGCTTTCTACTCGTTCTACTGAGGTAGACACACAAGAAAAAGCAGTAGCCCCACTTCCTGTTGAGCAACCTCTCACAACACCTGAAGAGCAGATAAAATCTGATGTTGCTTCCGTAGACGACCCAGTTAGGTCACACCCAAAACCAGAGACAAAGCGCAGCGGCGACATTCAGAACACTGGGCACAAACCAATGCAAGATAGTGGGCAGCAACCACCTGCAGTTTCAACAGATGCTAACCGACGAGCTGGCTCGTTAAACTTGTCGGTAAAAAGCGCTACCGCCAATTATCTTGATAAGTATCACAACAACAATGTTGCACAAGATGCCAAGCAAGCTGCAGCAGATTACCAGCAACGAAGAAACAGCCCCACTTTGAGCGGACCGAGTACTCAGCAAATTTTAGCGAATGAGAATAAGCGCCCTTCTAAGCGGGTTAACTGCAGCAGCACAACAAACAAGACATTGGCCTTTTTAAGCGGCATTGCTGGAGGCACCTTAGAATGCACCAAAATGGACGACCACAAGCGTTTTGTTGACGCTAGAGTTCAAAAACGCCCTTTAGACGAAAACTCAAATTAATAGCGAATTACCTAATTTGTGCTAAGCGTTTTAAAAAAGTGTGTTTCACTTAAGAGCGCGCGCTGCGACTATTTTCTTTTGTAGAACTTGGGCGGCTGGCCGAAATACGCTTTAAAACGCCGGCTGAATGCTGCGACATCGTCGTAACCTGTAGCTAAGGCAATACTCAGCATTGGGGTATCTGTGTTCCGTAGCAATGCTCTTGCCTTTTCCATTCTTGCTTTAACTAAATAGTCGCGCAGGCTTAACCCTGTCGCTTCTTTAAAACGCGTTTTAAACTGGGTAGTTCCCATGTAGGCCATTCGAGCAAGCTCTGTCTGTGTAAATCGTTGAGCCAGATCGCGGTGAATATGGCTGATCACTGGCGTTATACGCTGGTCGACACTTCCTGCTTTTGCAGAGGTTTCTAACAGCGCTAAAAACAGTGACACCATTTGCGAGTGGCCATGGTGTGCCACCTGACTCAACTGAATTTCTGCGAAAGATAAAAAGGCTTGTAACGCTGAGTCCACATGAAAAATAGGCTGCAGCTTGTCGTTTACGTTAATTGGCACAGTGTCCAGGTCGGCAACAATAAATTTTGATACCTCGGCAGCGCTAAAGTAATGCATTTCTTGCGGCGCAATACACACCCCTTCACCCACGCCCACCCGCCCACTAAAGTTATCAATGTCTATTTTTATGTGGCCATTAATTGGCAGAACTAACTGAAAGAAGTCATGCTTATGGTAGTGCACTTGCTTGGTGTACGAGCGTAATGAAAGTGACGGTAGAGGGCTGTCAGACACAATGTAGTTCCTTATTAAAAAGCCGCGTGAGCGCCATAACTTTCAAAGGTATATCGTCTTTTTCCATCAATTTTTGTTAAAGCTGCCGACGATAACGTGCTGGTAGATTAAGCACTTTTATTCAATTTGTCATAATTACGTGCAATATTAAGCACGCCTAGGAAGGCAAGAACACTACATTAAGGGACGAATATTATATTTAATAATAAAGAAAATATTGGAAAATAAATGAATATAACTTTACGTCATTTCATGGGCGCAGCAGGTGTACTTTTGCCTGCTATTGCCGTGGGCCAAGTAACGAACGGTGATTTTGAAACTTGGACTTCTGGCTCTCCCAGCGCCTGGACGACAATAGATGCTGGCATTTCTGTCGCAGAAAGTTCGGCATACGCTTTTTCTGGAAATACTTCCGCTGCGATCACTGTAAATACAGCTAGCCAAAGTTCAACTGACTTTCGTCAAACAGTAAGTGTGACCGCTGGTGAAAACTATGCGTTCTCGGTGAGGGTATATCACACTGAGGGAGCGGTTAAAGCCCGCTTATTCGTTGATGGGTACCAAGGCTATTCAGACAATACCGTAACAGGAAGCTGGCAGCAATTAACCTATTCTTACACGGCTTCGACAACCAAAGACATAGAGGTTGGCTTGCGGTTTTATGATCAAACGGGTTTTGATGGCTCGGAGGTTATATATGTAGATACATTCGAACCTACTAGCGCTGGCGCTGGTGGCAATAGTGGAGGCTCAGGCTCATGTTCCGGCAATTCAGGAACGCTGAGTTTAACCACTGACAATTACGGTAGTGAAACCACCTGGCAAATTACTAACTCAAGTAGTCAGGTTGAGGCGTCTGGCGGTAACTACGCCAGTAACCAAAGTTACTCAGAAGCCGTTTGCTTAAATGATGGTGATTATACCTTTACGATAAACGACGCTTATGGCGATGGCATTTGTTGTTCGTTCGGTTCAGGTAGCTACAATTTGGTTATAGGCGGTGTGTCTGTAGCCAGCGGTGGCTCATTTGCTTCGAGCGAAAGCACCAGCTTTACACTTGGCACATCAGGTGGTGGCGGAAGCGGTTCTGACCTGACCGGGTACTATGCAAGTGCAAATGGCCTGACTGGCTACTCACTAAAAACCGAGCTTCACAATATTATCAATAATCATAGCACGCAGAGTTACAGCGACCTTTGGACGTTCTACATTTCCTACAATAGCGATAGCTATTATGAAAATGACGGCTCCATTTTGGATATGTACTCGGAAAAACCATTTACTAACGATTCGTACAACTTTACAGCCGGAACAAATCAGTGTGGTAGCTATAGTGGTGAAGGCGATTGCTATAACCGTGAACATGCGTTCCCACGCAGCTGGTTTGGTGGTGCGGTGTCGCCTATGAATACAGACGTTCACCACGTTTTTGCTACAGATGGTTTTGTAAACGGGCGCCGTAGTAGCTACCCCTACGGTGAAGTAGGCAGTGCTACTTATACCTCTTCAAACGGTTCGAAATTAGGTTCTGGTACGTCAGCGTCTGGCTATACCGGTACTGTATTTGAACCTATTGACGAGTTTAAAGGCGACTTTGCGCGTGCGTATTTCTACATGGCAACGCGCTATGAAAACGTTATTGCGAACTGGGAAAAGAACAGTACGTATGGCGATGCCGTTCTAAATGGTACGAATAATCAAGTATTTGAGAACTGGTTCCTTAATCTTCTTTTGAGCTGGCACTTACAAGATCCAGTAAGTCAGAAGGAGATAGACAGAAATGATGCTGCGTTTAGCTTCCAAAATAACCGTAATCCATTTGTTGATCATCCAGAGTTCGTAAACCAAATTTGGGGTAATTAACATAAACAAAAGAAGAGCACGCCCGTGCTCTTCTTCTTTTAATATTGTCCACTTCTAAACGCTAAACCTTTGTAAAATTTTCAAATATTACGGCTTAGTTGTCTTTTTTCCACATGCTATATTACCAACAAGTTGAGTAGGCTAAACTACTACTCAATAGGCACTACATTCAACAAAAATAAAGGATACTCACTGTGGCTGCAGCTAACTTACTTGCCCTACTTGATGATATTGCGACATTGATGGACGACATTGCAACAATGTCGAAAGTGGCTGCACAAAAGACAGCTGGCGTGCTGGGCGATGACTTAGCCGTAAACGCCGACCAAGTTCAAGGCGTAAAAGCAGACAGAGAACTTCCCGTAGTTTGGGCTGTAGCCAAAGGCTCTCTTATCAATAAAGCCATACTTGTGCCGGCTGCGCTCGCCATTAGTGCTTTTGTACCTTCTCTTATTACCGTGTTGCTTGTGCTTGGCGGTCTGTATTTGTGTTTTGAGGGGGCAGAAAAGCTGCTACACAAATACCTTCCACACGAAGACGAACAAAAAAACCGTGAAGCCAGAATTGAAGCGCTCGCTCATGAAGAAGTTGATATGGTGGCGTTTGAAAAAGATAAGATTAAGGGCGCCATACGCACCGACTTTATCCTGTCTGCTGAAATTATTGTTATTGCGCTAGGTACTGTGACCGATGCAACACTTACCACGCAAATTGGGGTTTTAGTGGCCTTAAGCCTGGCAATTACTCTTGGCGTTTATGGCCTTGTTGCTGCACTGGTCAAAATGGACGACGTTGGCCTTTACTTACTACGTGACTCGCTGACCAGCTCAATGAGTAGCATGAAACGTTTTACAGGCAGAGCGCTCTTGGTCACTGCGCCTGCGCTTATGAAAACACTTGCCGTTGTTGGTACTGTTGCCATGTTTTTAGTGGGCGGAGGCATACTTACTCATAGCATTGGTTTTTTACACGTTGTCACAGATTGGTTTACTGCCCTTGTTCCAAGTGCTCAGCTGGTCATGTCTATACTCGCCGATGGGGTTGTGGGTATTGCGGCCGGTGTAATTATTGCGCTAGTGGTGACTGTGGTCTCTAAATTTAAAAAGTAACCCCCCTCTAATTAGCGCTTATTTACTTCCTTCCCACCTCATAAGCCAGCTATTTTTACCAGTTAGCGTAGTAAATTTTTTACTGCGCTAACTTCTTTCCTTTTACGTTAGTCATTTTGACCACACCGCTTAAAAAGACGCTATTTTTTAGTACTTTTATTACCCTTAAGTTTTCTTCTTTGTTTTTTATTCAATTTTAAAACCATAAAATTCAAATACTTAAACCAATATGCCGAGTTGGCACATCCCTCGCTATAAACTAATTGTTAATTGATAACGACTTATTATTGAAACCTTAAGCAACATGATGGCTGCCACGCAGTATGTTCCAAGTGCAGTGTCTAACTTTAAATTTTTAGGAGATTACTATGTTTATCGGTCGCAAAACTTTCACTGCACTTACTCTGGCTACAAGCGTTTTGACTGCATCAGCATTTGCTAACGACGCACAAAATAACATTGTGTCACATACTGACTTTATTGTTGAAAATGCGATGGTAGATGTGAAGCACAATCTAGCGCTTGGCGTGACATACGACGTACTAACTGCAAGCCACAAATTCGAACCAGAGGTGGAAGAAGTTAACACCTTAGTTGCAGAAATTACGATTACGCCGATTGAGCCTGTTAGCTTGAACGATAACGACGCATAAGGAGATTGCACATGTTAACCGCCGCTACACTATTTATGGTGGTACTCGGCCCGGTGATTGCGTTTATAGTAAGTGCGCTGGTGTTTTCTACAGCGCGCATATTCCTTCAAAAAGGTCACTAATAACGCAATAAAAAATAGATAGGTGCCTTAACCGAGACTACCGTTACCTAATTTGCCTCCCTGGCTTTTTCTCCAGAGGGAGATAGAAAGCACGGACTGTGTCCCAGCCAAGTGATTGTGTTTTCTATCTTCTTACTGGAGTTTTTTATCCGAATATACGCTCCCACCAGCTTTTATCTTCTTTATCGCCATTCTTGTCTACCGGACGTCCCGAACAATCTTGCTGAGGTGGAGGAAGCACGTCCAATATAGCAGGAACACTTAGGCTACCTGCGCACCCTGCAACAACTACTGCGCCAGTCTTCGAGTCGAAATGTGCTATTCCTAGGCCTTTTGGAAAACGTCTAGACAATGACTTGGGCGATTGAGATTTCATATAGCTTACAAAGACAGGTAGCGCGCCACCCGCCCCCGTTAAATTAACGGGCTGATTGTCGTCGTTGCCAACCCAAACCGTTACCACATTATTTCTGTCAAAACCGCTAAACCAACTGTCGCGGTAATCATCTGTTGTCCCTGTTTTACCCGCCATATTCACATTGCCAAAATTCCAGCCTATGCGCTTGGCAGTGCCCTCTGTTGTTACCTTGTACAACGCGTAGTTGAGTAAGTAAGTTGCTGCTTCATCGGTGCGCTGAGCAAAAAACTCCGCCTTTTTCCAAAGCAGTGCATTATCAGATGTCACCACCGACGTTACCGTGTGAAGCGGGATATAACGACCATCGTTTGATAACGTCTGATACATTTGGTTCGTGCTAAAAGGCGTAAGCTCAAAAGCACCAAGGGTAAGAGACGGCACTTTATCAACAGGTGTAGTGACACCCAAGCGCCCCAATGTGTTGGCTATTGCATCTAACCCCACCTGCATACCTAAATTAACGGTAGGAATGTTCAATGACTCGACAAGTCCTTGTAACAACGGCACCTGCCCTCTAAACGCTTTATCATAGTTTTGAGGGGACCACGTTTTTCCGTTTTTATTCTCTAACGTAATTGGCTCGTCTTTGAGCGGTGTTGCCAAGTTAAACTGAGTGGGGTCTTCAAGCGCAGTCAAATACACCGCAGGCTTAATTAATGAGCCTATCGGACGTTTTGCGTCTAATGCTCGGTTGAAGCCGTTAAACGCAAAGTCTTTCCCGCCAACTATGGCGCGCACTTCGCCGCTTGCGCTGTCTGTTACAACCATTGCGCCTTGTAGCGGTACACGCCTGTTTTGTTGCAGGCCATCTAGCGTACCTGATAACGCTTTCTCGGCGCGGCGCTGTGCAACAATATCTAGCGTAGTAAATACTTTAACGCCTGAATCTCTTAGGCTTGGCTCTGCTAATATTTCATTTAGCTCACGGCGAACCTGCTCCATAAACGCAGGGTGCTTACCGCTTGCAAGGCTTGCTCCACTCGCTAAACCTAGCGGCATGTTTACGTAGCGCTCGTATTCTTGACGGCTTAATTCATTTTCATCAAACAACATGCGCAATACTAAATCGCGGCGTTCTTTAGTACGCTCTGCATATTTGCGAGGGTTGTAATATGACGGGCCTTTGATAATGGCCACCAAGGTAGCAATTTCTGGCGTACTTAATTCGTTTGCAGGTCGGTCAAAATAAAAATAGCTAGCTAGCCCAAAACCATGTACCGCCATGTCGCCGTTTTGGCCAAGGAATACTTCGTTTAAATATGCCTCTATAATTTCAGACTTGCTGTAGCGCGCGTCTATGATTACCGCCATGATGGCTTCTTTCGCTTTACGCACAATTGAACGCTCGCGGGTTAAGAACATGTTTTTAACCAGCTGCTGGGTAAGCGTGCTGCCGCCTTGAACCGTTCTGCCTGCGGCAATATTAGCCATTAATGCACGCAAAATTGAAAGCGGTGCAACCCCATGGTGATTATAAAAATTCCTGTCCTCAACCAAGGTTAATGCTTTTGGTAGCATTTCGGGAATGGTGTCTAACGTCACCAACATACGGTCCTCATGCGAGCCACTGGTCATACGGGTAACCAGCCAAGGCTCTAACTTAACCGAACCGTAAGGCCGACCTTGTGACTTATCGTATATTTCACCAATGCGCGCTCCTTCCCACGTCACGACTAAATGACGCAGCGGCTCTGCGCCTTCAGGAAATTGAAACGCTCGACGCTGTACATTCAGCACCTTATTCTGATAGCTATATTCACCGCTATTATTAGCAAAGGTTACTTTGCGATAGCCCAGCAAATCCAATTCATCAATGACTTCTTGAGGTGTTATCTCCTCGCCCTTGCTGATTTGAAGAGGACGAGCAAAAATTTGCGCCGGCACTTCCCATTTGTTTCCAGAGAAGGCGTGCTTAATTTGTGCATCAAGATAAAACGCGTACGCACCAAGCACCACAAGCCCAATAAGGGTTAATCGCCAAAACAGCTTGAAAAACCACGAGCGCTTAGTTGTGCTCTTACCATTTGCAGTTGCTTTGCTTTTTGAAGATGAGTTGTTTTTAGTCTGTCTTTTTGCCACGTGAAAACGCCATGAAAATCATTGGGGTGACATCGCACTCATTGCGATATGGATTTAACGCTCGCTTCATTAGAGCGGTGTAATTGAAGTGCAAACATTACCATTCAGGCCGCATCTCAACAACTGTTTCAAATTGTACACACTGCAATTCTCCCTGCTTCAATAATGAATTTTACTCGCGTTTCACGGTCACAATGCGATAGCATGCAGGCAAGTAACACAGGAACCGTACTATGCGCTTAGCTTCTTTTCAGTCTTCTTTTTTCTCTACGTTTTCATTTAATCGTGCAGTGTCATGCACGTCATTGCTACGCACATCAATTGCACTTCTATTTGCAGGCGCAGCTATAAACCCCGCGTTTGCAAATGATCAATTCGCCAGCTGCACCGCCACACTTGCCGACAAAGCAAAGCAAGAGGGCGTTAGCCAGCAAATTATCGACGATGTGTTTCCTCGCCTTGTTCATCAAGACCGTGTAATTGAACTGGACAGAAGCCAACCTGAATTTGTACAAACCTTTCCAGGGTACTTCAGCAAGCGTGTTACCAACTGGCGTACCGAGAAAGGGAAAGAAATGTACGCTAAGCACGAAGCGCTTTTGCACAAACTTAGCGATAAGTACGGCGTGCCGCCTCACTACCTTCTTGCGTTTTGGGGTTTAGAAACGAACTTCGGTTCGTACAAAGGTAAGATGCCGGTACTCGATTCACTTGCTACCCTTGCGTGCGACAAGCGAAGAAGCAAGTACTTCACTCAAGAGTTTTTGGTTGCTGTGAAGCTGATGGAGCGAGAAAAACTGCAAAAAGAAGATATGATTGGCTCGTGGGCTGGCGCAATGGGTCATACGCAGTTTATGCCATCGGCCTACACGCATTATGCTATTGATGGCGACGGTGACGGACAAGTTAATTTATGGGCAAGTGAAGAAGACGCGCTATCTTCTGCGGCTAACTTTCTTGCCAATCTTGGCTGGGAACGCGGCTTTCGTTGGGGCCGAGAAGTGCAATTACCTAAAGACTTTAATTATCAAGAGTCGGGTTACAAAAACAGAAAAACGCTCAGCGAATGGAACGCGCAAGGCGTGAAGAAAGCCGATGGCTCAGCGCTTGGTGAAGGTGACACCTCAGCCTATGTTATTGTGCCTGCTGGGCACAACGGCCCTGCATTTATTGCGTATAAAAACTTTCGCGTCATTATGCGCTGGAACAACTCAGAGTTTTATGCCATTGCTGTAGGCGTGCTGGCCGACCGCATAGCGGGGGCTTCTGGCATAAAAGCTACGCTACCTGACTTGCCAGCATATAACCGCAAAGACATTATTGCGCTTCAAAGCAAACTGAATGATTTGGGCTTTGATGTGGGTAAACCTGACGGCATTATAGGCCCAGCCACCCGTGAAGGCATCCGTAACTATCAAATAAGCAACAACATGATTGCTGACGGATTCCCAGGCCTTGAAGTAATGGCTGCACTTAACGTAAAACTTGAGCGCGATAAAGCTACGCAGTCTTAATGACTGCGGGCTAGCATCAAAAAATATTAACGTAGCCGCTTAGGTTCTGGCGGCTACATATGCTTTTTCGTTTTACTGGTGGGTGCTGAATTGGCAGGGTCGTCTGGCCAAAAATGCTTCGGATAGCGCCCCTTCATCTCTTTTTGAATTTCTTTATAACTTCCTTGCCAAAACGCGCCTAAATCACTGGTGGTTTGCAATGGCCTTCCCGCTGGCGACAGCAGCTCGCAAACTACCTTTACTCGCCCGCCAGCTATCGTTAAAGGCGAGCTTTGCGAATACAATTCTGGCATTTTGACCGACAGCACCACATCCCCATTGTCGCGATAGTCTAGGCTAGCCTCTCTACCCGTTGGAATAGTCACATGAGTTGGCAATAGCGTAGCCAGTGCATCTTGCTGAGGCCATGAAAGCCCGTTGTTCAGCGCTGATTTCCACGGCAGCTGCGTTAGCGCTTTAATGCTCTTACAATTTTTCAGGGCTGGTATTAAACTGTCTTTTGCCTTGTGCAACAGGGCACTTAACGACAACGGCCATGGTTCAGGCTCATCAAAGGCCTTTTCTTGTGGCAAGTTAAGCTTTGCCGCCATTTCAACCCTTCGCCACCACTGCCAGTCTGCATCAGGCAGCGGCCAATCAGATAACGGCAACGCATCAAGGTAAGCAAACCACGCCTCGCACAATGCATCACCCCAAAATTCACTATCACGGCTTTTTTCCTGCCCTGAAACTGGCGCGCTATTTAGCGTTATTTCGTAAAACCCCGTGGTAACGCGTGCTTCCATTATACCAGTGTCGCTATTAAGACCAACACTGCGCTTTTCTCTAAACGCTTCGGGGAAGGCTAAGCGCAACCCTTTTTCTGATACAGGCTGCGCTAAGCGAATCGCGACGGTACTTTTTATTAGCTGCCCTTCGAGTACCGCTAGCCATGATGAACCACCACCACTTTCTTCTTCAAAGGAAGTACTGCTACCTGTAGTCACAAGCTCTGCGCCTTTTCCGCTCGCAAGCTTGTATTCAATAACTGTGCCCTTGGCAGAACGTCCCTTTGTTGCGCTTTGGCTACGCGCTTGATTGCTTGACGAATTACGCCTAAAACCCACCTGCATTGGAAAGGCGATGGCGATGCAAAGGCCCAGTGCCTGTTCATCAAGTAAATGAAGCTCCGCTTTGAAGGCAGAATGTTTTTTATCAGCATCAAACACATAGCGCGCATATCGCGAAGCCTGCTTTTTAAGCTGGCTACGAGTTTTTGCGTCAGCTTGAAGTAGCGCCTCCATCACATGCGCTGCATCACTTACACTCATATTGCTTTCGCTTAAGGCCACCACAAAAGGGGCGGCGTAACGAAGCGCGTCGTTTTCGTTGGCAGTAAGCCCTTCAATGCCCTGTTTTACCGTTAGCAACAAATGCGCTAAGTGCGGCTGACACGGCAATTGCGCAAGCGCTCTTCCATAAGGGGAAATGGTTTGATTCGCACTATCGGGATTTTGGGGTACGCCGTGGCCGCCTTTCTCGTTTTTGCTATGCGAAACAGCATTTACACGGCGAAGCTTTTGCTGTGCTACGCGCAGCTGGGCCTGTGTAGGTTTGGTTAAAAGAGCGAGCGTGTCAGGCGTGCTTCCCCACGCCAAAGTATCAAGTAAAAAGCTGCTTAAGTCTTCTTTTTCTATTTGCGCCGCGTTGTGTTTCGCCAAGCGCTCGAAGCTGCTTTGACTGCACAAACGATAGCAAGTCCCGGCCATTACGCGCCCTGCTCTACCCGTTCTTTGTATTGCAGACGCCTGTGAAATACGCTGCTGCGATAGCGCCGTAATATCACTAGACGGATGATACTGGGCACTGTTTTCCCACAGGCTATCAATAACTACCGTTACGCCTTCAATGGTTAAGCTAGTTTCGGCAATATTGGTAGATAATATAATTTTGCGCCTGCCGTTTTGATCTGGCGAAATGGCGCTTTGCTGCGCCGATTTACCCAATGCGCCATACAACATATGAAGGGCAATATCATTACTCTCGGTCAACGCTTTAATGTCGCGGGCAACCGCATTAATACTTCCTCTACCCGGGAGGAAAACCAATACATCGCCATCGTGTTCGCTTACAGCCTGCTTTAAAACACTGCAGGTCTTCTGTACTAGTTCTTGAGGCGTAGCATCTTGGGTGTAACGAATGTCCACGGGAAACATACGCCCTTCGGTATTTAGGTTTGCCACCGGCAGTGCACTATGTTCGCCAAACAGGTGTTGAAGCGGCTCAATGTTTAACGTTGCCGACATCACAATTAAACGCAAATCATCGCGTAGCCCAGACTGAACCTCAAGCGCTAGCGCCAAACCAAAGTCGCTGTGAATGCTGCGTTCGTGAAACTCGTCGAAGACGATAGCCGCTATGCCTTCTAATTCAGGATCTTGCTGAATCATGCGGCTCAGCACCCCTTCGGTTATGATCTCAAGTTTGGTAGCTGACGACGTCTTTGCTTCACCTTTAATGCGGTAGCCAACCGTTTCACCTACGTTTTCATTTAACTGCTTAGCCAAGTAATCTGCTAAATTTCTTACCACCACACGTCTAGGCTGCATAAGCAAAATTTTACCTTCAAGTGGCGATTGCAGTAATGAAAGCGGAAGCACGGTAGATTTACCCGCGCCTGGCGGTGCGCCTACAATAACGTTATTAGCAGCAAGTGCCTGTTGTAGCGGTGCAGCAAGTTCGTAAGCGGGCAAATGGGAAAACGGCTGTAACATAAAGGGCATAAAGGTGTTATAAGTTTATAGGTATAGTGTACCTGATTTGACGATTGTAACTGAACTTCAGCCTTCTTTTTAAACCCTTCATGTTGACGTATTGGTCTTGGCTTAAACACGGGTGTGGTTGATGATTTAGAAAGCGCTTTAGAAATCCATTGGTAATATGTCGTTTGCGCCGTGTTAAGCTTAAACACATGACCATGCATCCTGCTAACGGCGTTTAACGGTGATGGACAATCTTAAAAACCAAATTAAAGGAAGAAAGCGATGCGATGCTTTATTGGTTTAGATCTTAGCGCAACAGAAAAACTTGCCCTTGATAGCTGGCGGCAGCAGGCTTTGCCAGAGATTATGCCAAGGCAATGGCTTAAAAATGCTACGGCAGGGTCGCGAAAGCATGGTAAGCAACAAAGCGAGAGCCAAGGGCCAGCACTGCCTTACGCATTACCTGCAGCAAACTTTCACATAACGTTAAGCTTTCTTGGTGAGATAAGTCATCGACAACACGAAGCGCTTACTTACGAACTAGATCAGCTTATAAGCGAGCCCTTTTCTCTTACCCTCGATGCCACAGGCTTATGGAATGGCCCTAAAATATTATTCGCAGCCCCAAGCAATACACCAAAAGCGCTTAGCGAGCTTGCTAAGCTATCAAGAAAGGCTGCACGAAAAGCTTCTATACAAGTAGAAAGTAGAGAATATAAGCCACACGTCACCGTAGTTAGAAAGGCTACGTCTACGTTACCTTTGCCACTTTATAGTCCTAATGTCGATGTACATGTTTCTGCCTTTCACCTTTTTGAATCTGTCTCTACGCCTCAAGGGGTTACTTACCCTATTCGCCAATCTTGGCCGTTGAAGCACAACATGTCGGTTCGTGAAAAGTTAAGGCGCGGCATTACCGATGAATGAACCCATCTTCATTATGAGTTATTCAAAATTATGCTGTTGCCTCGCGCTTGTATCGCTTTACTTCAATTGAACTGAGCGGTAAAAAGGTTGCCTGTTTTTTTTAATCGCACTTTTTCCATGCAACAAACCTTTAGATTAGTTATTGATTGCCCCGACCAGATTGGGCTGGTTGCTAGCGTCTCGCAGTTCTTAGCAGATCACAACGCTACCATTGTTGAAGCAAGCCATCATACCGACTTGCAGACCGGCCGATTTTTCATGCGCCATGAAATTAGCACTGACTCACTCAAGCTTGATCATCAAAGCTTCGTTCAAGAATTCACGCCGCTTGCGAATGAATACCAAATGAACTGGAAGCTAAGCGACTCAAATAAAAAGCAACGGGTTGCGCTATTGGCCAGCCTTGAGTCTCACTGTTTAGTTGACCTGCTTCACCGCTGGCATACAGGCGAACTACACTGTGATATTCCCGTGATTATTGGCAACCACCCGCAAATGAAACAGTTTGCTGACTGGTACAAAGTGCCTTTCCATTGGGTAGACTTTAAGGCACTGGGAAAAGAGGCCGCGTTTGCGCAAATCGCCACCTTGCTGCAAGAGTACAAGATTGACTTAACTGTGCTTGCCCGCTTTATGCAAATCTTGCCAGACACGCTTTGCCAAGAACTACAAGGTAAAGCCATAAACATACATCACAGTTTCTTACCAAGCTTTGCTGGCGCAAAACCTTATCAGCAGGCCTACGACCGCGGCGTGAAGCTTATTGGCGCCACTTGCCACTACGTCACTAAAGACTTAGATGAAGGCCCTATTATTGAGCAGAGCGTAAAACGTATTAGCCATAGCGACAGTGCAGCTGACATGGTGCGCAAAGGTAAAGACTGTGAGGTAACCGCGCTTGCTCACGGTGTTCGCTACCACTTAGAAGACCGCGTGATCATTCACAGAAATAAAACGGTGGTGTTTGCGTAAACCTTTACGCTTATAAAACAAAAGCTCGGCAGTGAAACCACTTTCGAGCTTTTGTTTTTGCTTACTTTGCCCTATTTACACATGCACTTTTATATTGCTGAACCCGTCGTCACCATAGGCTTCCTGCAACCTCGCTTTTCACACCGGGCTTACGCGCATTGCGCGTCTAAGCTTTATGTAATACCACAAGTTCGATGCCGCAAATAACGCTTCGGTAATGGCTAAACCCCAAGTTCCAGTGATAATACCGTAAACAGTAAAGTTAAGTGATCCAATAATCATGCATACTCGAAGGCCAGCTTCCTTACAGTGAAGCTCACCAAAGCGATACGCCATAAACGTGAACGCTGGCATGGTTTCAATTAGTGACGTTTTGCCTGTTAAGTTGTTTACCGTTAGTACTATGCACATCATTGTGATTAGGGTGACGTACGTTGCTAGCGGTGAAAGTAGCTGTTGTTTAATTAAGCGATAGCTGGTACTCATTCCTGCCACTGTTATAACGATAGCTCCCCCCCACGCTTGCTCAAAAATTAGCAAGGCACCAATGGCCACGCAAAGCCCTAAATTGAGAAACAGAAGTTTTCGCTCAGTGTTCGACCAAAAAGACGCTAATGCGAAAGCAACGGGAAACGCGTGAAGAAGAAGTTCAAACATGATGCTCACTGCCAAACAAAGGTGGATAATATTGCTGAGAACAGCATTTCAGGACGCGCGCAGTGTAAATTCCATACAGCACAAAGCCAATTAAAATATGTACGATTTCGACGAATTGCATATTTGCGCGTTTTCTTATCGAACCGATGTGTTGCAAGGAATTAGGTCAAAGAGCATTTAACTTATTTTTACATTAACTTAAGATGATAATTGTCAAAAACGTATAGATAAAAAACAGACAGGAAAACTCATGGGTAAGTTTAAGTCATCACTCACCGCTTTGGCGGTTGTGGTAGCGCTCGGTGCATGTTCAGAGCAAAAAGCATCAGAAACGGCCACCACCGATGTTAAAAATACGGCAACATCTCAGCAAGCACAGTTTGACAACGTGCTGCTTCAAGAATTCAAAGGCCCTTATGGCGGCGTGCCAGCTTTCGACAAGATGAAGCTAGAAGATTTAAAGCCAGCGCTAGAAAAAGCGATGGAATTAAACCTTAAAGAAATTGAAGCTATTGCAAATAACGAAGCACCGCCAACGTTTGAAAATGTCATTGTTGAGATGGAACGAGCGGGTGCAGAGCTTGACCGCGTATTCACTTACTACGGCATTTACAGTGCTAACAAGTCAAGCCCAGAGTTCCGTGAGATTCAAGCTGAAATGTCACCGAAGCTTTCGGCGTTCTTTACTCAAATTACGCAAAATGAAACGCTTTTTGAAAGAGTGAAAACGGTGTATGAGTCTGACGAACTAAAATCACTGACGCCGGAAGAGCAGCGTATCACGTGGATGACTTACAACAGCTTCGCACGCAATGGCGCAACATTAGATGGCGAAGCGAAAAAACGATACGCCGAAATCAATCAAGAGCTAGCTACGCTGCACACTAAGTTCTCTAACAACGTTTTAGCTGATGAAGAAAACTACGTTACTTACATCACTGAAGAGCAACTTGACGGCCTTCCGGCATCGTTTGTAAAGGCGGCTAAAGCGGCGGCAGAATCTCGCGGTGAAGAGGATAAGTACGCCATTACAAACACCCGTTCGTCTATGGACCCATTCCTTACGTACTCCACAAATCGCGAACTTCGCGAGAAAGTATGGCGCACGTATTATAACCGTGGTGATAACGCTGACGATTTCGATAACAACGAAATTATTAAGCGTATTCTAACCCTTCGCGACGAACGCGTAGAGCTTTTAGGTTATGAAAACTATGCGCAATGGCGTTTAGAAGATCGCATGGCCAAAAACCCAGAAAACGCCATGGATTTGATGATGAAAGTATGGCCAGCGGCCATTGCTCGCGTTGAAGAAGAAGTGGCTGACATGCAGGCCATTGCAGATGCAGAAGGCGCAGACATTACCATTGCTCCATGGGATTACCGCTTCTATGCAGAAAAAGTGCGCCAAGCGAAATACGACCTAGACTCTAACGAAGTAAAGCAGTACTTACAGCTTGATAAGCTTCGTGAAGCTATGTTTTACGTTGCTGGTCGCTTGTTCAACTTCAACTTTACGCCTGTTGAAGAAGGTAAAGTACCTGTTTTTCACGAAGACGTAAAAGTATGGGAAGTAACGGACAAAGATAGTGGCGAGCACATCGGCCTTTGGTATCTTGACCCGTTCTCGCGCCAAGGCAAGCGTTCTGGTGCTTGGGCAACCACGTATCGTTCTTATACCACCTTTGACGGCAAGAAAACTGTATTGTCTTCTAACAACTCAAACTTTGTGAAAGGTGCTGACGGTGAAGCTACGCTTATTTCTTGGGATGACGCAGAGACCTACTTCCATGAATTTGGACACGCCCTTCACTTCTTAGCGTCTGACGTGGAATATCCGTCGTCACATTCTGGCGTGCGCGACTACACAGAGTTCCAGTCTCAGTTACTAGAGCGCTGGTTAACCACCGACGAGGTAGTTAATAATTACCTAGTGCACCATGAAACAGGAGAGCCAATTCCTGCAGAGCTGGTTGAAAAGATTAATAATGCGTCGACCTTCAACGAAGGCTTTAAAACCACTGAGTACATGGCCTCTGCCATCATGGACCTGAAGTACCATACTACAGATCCTAGCAAGATTGACCCTGACACTTTCGAGCGCGAAGAGCTTAAGAAGCTAGGTATGCCTGAAGAAATCGTTATGCGTCACCGCTCACCACACTTCGGTCACGTATTCTCTGGTGAAGGTTACGCGGCTGCTTACTACGGCTACATGTGGGCAGAAGTACTCACCGCCGATGCTGCTGAAGCCTTTATGGAAGCACCGGGTGGTTTCTACGATAAGGAAGTGGGCGATCGCTTAGTGAAATATCTTTTTGCTGTACGCAACGCCATGGACCCAGCTGAAGCGTATCGCAAATTCCGTGGTCGTGATGCCAAGGTAGATGCACTCATGCGCGACCGAGGCTTCCCTATTCCTAAAGAAAACAAAGAGTAAGTGATTCACCCTAAGCGGTTAAGCACTTTTTACCAACGGTAAATATTGGCTCTTTCAAGGCTCCCAACGTTTGTTAACGTGGGAGCCTTTCTTTTTCCCCGTGCACAAGATGTAATCTTTCTTATTGACCTGCTGGTTAATCATACTTCACAATCTCTTATCTCTAATTTACTAGCGAAATGTATAAATGTTGCCGAGGATCGGTCGATAAACTGTTCATACTTACATGCATAATAAAAGCATTTACACATGAATTAGATAGTAACTAGCCCGCGCTACGAATTAGTTTTAGGCGTTGCTGCATGAAAGGCACTACGTCATCTTTATTCAATATTTTCAGCATTAACTTACGTGGTCGAAAGTCATGACTTTCAGTATAAAACAAAAACTCATTCTCTCTCTTATTGTTGCTGTGCTCGCCGCTGCTATTCTTGTAGGTTCTATTAGTCAATGGATAGCCCGCGACCTCGTTAAAGAAAACATGGAGGAAATGCAGCTTCCCTCTTTGCTTAATCAGGTTGGTAACCGCGTAGACCGAGAAGCTAGTGTGATGCTAACTGTTGCACACAGCATTGCTTCAAACCCTGATATTCTTGCGTGGTCTACTGCAGGTGCGGACAGCGCTGGCGAACGCAGACTTCTTAGTTACCTTAAAAACATAGTTGAGTTTAACGATTTAACCGTGGCCTCGTTTGTGGATCGAACTACCTATAAATACTGGAATCAAGACGGCTTCCTACGCGTATTGCAAAACGACAAGCTTGATGGCTGGTTTTTCGCTTATAAAGATAGCGGCGAGCCTATCTCGCTGAGTTTGTACAACGAACCCGGCAAAGGCTATCGCCTTTTTGCTAACTATCAGCAAGTTAACGGCAGAGGGATGTCGGGTGTAGCGAAATCAGTAGATGAACTATTGGCAATTATCAACGCCGTAAAAATTGCACAAACTGGGTTTGTGTTTCTTGTTGACGGTAACGGCACTATCATTGCTCACCCAAATGCAGAACTTCTTGGCAAAACAAAGCTTGCCTCTGTGAGTGACTCTCGTTCAGCAAGTCAGCTTCTTAATCGCCAAGGCTTTTCAATGGCCACCAGCGATAGTGACGGCGAAACGCAGTTGTTCGCGAGCACTTATGTAGAGAATGCAGGTTGGTACGTGGTTGCTCAAGTACCCGAGCACGAGCTTTATGCATCGCTTGATGCGGGCAGCCGCCAAATCATTTTCTGGGCTTTAGCGATTGCAGGTGCATTCGCCCTAATAGGGATCTGGCTTGCTGGCACGCTTACCAAGCCACTCGAATCGTTAGCAGATGTTTTCCAACAGCTTGGACAAGGGCAAGGAGATTTACGCTCGCGAATTCCAATGCCGGAACAAAAGGAAATTGCTCGATTAGTTGAAGGGTTTAATAACTTTATCGACCACCTTCATGGCACCATTTCTCAAATGGCTAAAACAAGTCATGCCCTAAAAGCGTCAGCTAAAGATGTGGCGATGCAGTCTCACCAAACAGAAAGCTCTACAAAGAGCCAGCGAGATCAAACATTACAGGCAGCTACGGCGTTATCAGAGATCGGTAGTACCGTTAACGAGGTTGCACACTCCGCTACTCACGCAGCGAAGAATGCGAATTTAGCGACCACAAACTCAGCGCATGGCAGAGAAATTACACAGCGTGCCGTGCATGCAATTGAAGGGCTTTCAAATCAGATTCAAGATGTGTCTCGGGTAATTCAATCACTAGATGAGCACACTGCAGCCATTGGCGGCATTCTCGATACAATACGAGGCATATCTGAGCAAACAAATTTGCTTGCATTGAACGCTGCAATTGAAGCTGCGCGCGCCGGGGATCACGGTAGAGGTTTCTCGGTGGTGGCTGATGAAGTGCGAACACTTGCGCAACGCGCTGCACAAGCGACCGACGAGATTCAGGTGAAAATTGATAAATTCCAGCAAGACTCGAAGTCTGCGGTTTCTCAAATGGAATCGAGTCGTGCGCGCACCACGGATGTGGTAACGGCGACCAACGAAATTGATGTGCTTCTTCAGAATATCGCAGAAGAGATTGAGCATATTAATGATGTAAATACGCAAGTTGCTACAGCAACGGAAGAGCAAGCTACGGTGGTTGAAGATATTAGCCGAAACATTAACGACATCAGTGCATCTAGCGAAGAAACGCTAAACGCCACAAAAATACTGGTAAGAGTAAGTGACAAGCTCGACGATTTAGCGCAAGAGCTTTCAGCTGAAGTTAGCAGATTTAAGCTATAGTCGATTAACCTAAGTTTGGTGTAAGAAAGAAAGGCGAAGCGCTTTTATGCGCTTCGCCTTTTTTACTTTTACGATCTAAGTGGTACACGCTGTTTTTCACAGCGAATGTAACTTGCTAGAAAGTGATGGCGTACTGCACCCTAACTTGGCTATCTCGACTAGCCCGCCACGCGATCTCTTGCGAGGCCCCGTCACTTTCCCACGACTCTCTCACTGCTCCTAAGGTAAGAAGGTGCGTATCCTCTTTAAATGGAATTTCCAGATAAACGCCAGCGGACGTGCTGGTCGGCAGTTGTATTCTGTCGGTTACAGGTATGCTTAATTCGTGTCGTGGACGTACTTTGTGGCTTAGCCCAACTCGATAGTCGCCGCTGTCCCACCAGCTTACCACTTCAAATTCGTGGCTTCTTACGCGCTGCGACAATACGCCATATTCCAACAAGCCTTTGTTATAGTGAACAATTGCTTCAACGTTGAACATGGGTGTAATTTTTTGGCTAAACGCTAACTGATATTGCTTTTGCTTACAGCCTTTAAATTTAATCCTATTTTTGGTTAGCGTTAACGAGAATGTGTCGTCACTATCAGAGTAGTTGTTCAGCCACTGCTCGGCTTTCTCAACTAAAGAGGCATTAGCTGCCCCCGCCATAAATACTGACGGGCAAATACATATTGCTAAAAGGGACTGGGTAAAACGTCTCATTTTCGCCGCCTCTTCAATTGTGGTTGGATACAAATGACTCGAACACAATTTCAGTATAGACAGGAAAATGACTTATTGGGTATTAGCCATTTTACTAAAGCTGTCTAAAAAATAACTATCGATGCGGTGACGTACTGTGAGGTCGCTATGCTATGAAGATGATAACCACGCCCGTCTACTATTTAGGTTTTGCTGTGGCACGAGATAAAGATGCTTTGCGATCCTCTGTCGCTTCTTCACTGAACCAATAAAATCCTTCGTTATCAACGCAAACGCCTTCTACTTGTTTGAATTGCTTTAGCGGCCAGACATCAAGCAGGCTAAAACTCGTCGATACGTGCGCCATGAAAGTAGAAAAATTGCCGAAGGGGTCTGACTTGTAACCAGTGATCACGAATTTATTTCGACGTTTATCGAAGTCTACTCCCGTCACAACGCCAGGAAGGCCTTTTATAGAGGCAAACGGACTAATGGTTTGCACGGTTTCAGCTTCGTTTACGCGGTAAATATGCGTGATACCTGTGCGCCAACTCTTTGAAAACAGCAGCAATTCATCAGCGTATTTAACCATTGCTTCTGAATCGAAGTCGTGAGCATAGGGAATATTGTTTGATGCGTCGTTACCGGCGTATTTGAGGGTAATTGAGACAATGTCATTCACATTGCGTCTGTTCACTTTATGAATTTCAACTTGCTCTCTTGTACCTCTGTTATTTCCCACATCTGCAATATAAAAAGAAGTTGCATCACCGGTAATCGCTTCCCAGTCTTTATTTGTAAGCGCAAGTTTAATTTGCTCGACAATGTCGCCTTGATAATTAGCTTGATAAATTATTGGAGCATTACCCGAGTCATTAACGGAGTAGAGAAAGTCTGCTTCACAAAAGAGCCCCGAAGTTTCTGACAGCGCTTCTGGTAGCTCTACTGTGCTATTAATCATTAATGGTGCGCTAGGAGTTGGATATTGAACCGCACACGCTGAGACAAACAAAAATGAACTACAAAGAAGCGCATATCTAGAAAAAGTGTTCAACGGAAAGCTCCACAAAGATCTGTTGGTAACAAATAGTATCAAACCTATCGGATATCTAACACGCATTTTAGGGCGCTAAATGTGGTCTATTGGTCTAAACTTCTAGCCCAAGCGTATATCGCTATAAACATAGTCTGTCCTAAAGTGTCTGTATGACAAATATTTAGGTTGATATACCATGGAATAATATTAACACGTTAAGGATTTACCTTGTCAGACCCGCTTCTCTCACTCGTTGCAGTAGGATTGCTGTCAATTACTTGCCAATACTTGGCCTACAAAGTGAGGCTACCTGCTATCTTGCCGCTGTTAATTGTTGGTATCTTGGTAGGCCCAGTTTTTGGTGTGCTAAATGCAGACGACTTGTTTGGTAACTTACTGTTTCCTGTCGTATCACTGTCGGTTGCTATCATCCTATTCGAAGGCTCGCTAACGCTTAAATTTAGCGATATTGCCGGTCATGGCAATATGGTGAGGAACCTATGCTCAATTGGGGTAGTTGTAACATGGCTGGTAGCTGCCATGGCGGCGCATTACAGTTTAGATTTGTCGTGGCAGCTGTCTTTTTTGTTCGGTGCAATTGTTACCGTTACCGGCCCAACCGTAATTGTGCCTATGCTCAGAACGGTTCGGCCTAAAACAAACCTCGCAAACATCCTACGCTGGGAAGGTATTGTCATTGACCCCATCGGTGCGTTACTGGCGGTACTTGTCTTCGAGTTTATCGTTGCATCGCAAGAAACAGCGATAACCCACACCTTAATTGCTTTTGGGAAAACCATAGGCATTGGCTCGGTTTTAGGGCTCGCTTCCGGGTATTTACTAGGCCTTTCAATCCGAAAAGAGTGGATACCGCACTATCTACTTAACACCGCGGTGTTAACCGTTATTTTAGGTGTGTTTGCCGCCTCAAATTATGTGGCGCACGAATCTGGTCTGTTAGCGGTTACCATCTCGGGGATGGTGCTGGCAAACATGAAAGATGTGGACGTAGAAGACATTCTAGAATTTAAAGAAACATTAAGTGTTCTTTTAATTTCGGGCTTGTTCATTTTGCTTGCTACCCGTTTAAATCTGCAATCAGTAGTAGATGTTGGTTGGGGGTCTATCGTTGTTCTTGCCGCTATCATGTTTATTGCAAGACCCTTGTCTGTGCTGGCCTCATCGATAGGCACCGGGCTTAAATTAAACGAACTCGCACTTCTAAGCTGGATTGCGCCAAGAGGCATTGTTGCCGCAGCGGTTTCTGCGCTATTCTCGTTAAAACTCGAGGAAATTGGTTACGAAGGCGCAAGTATTATTGTGCCCATTGTATTCATGGTAATTATTGCCACGGTGGTCGTTCAAAGCTTAACATCGCGCACGGTGGCGTCTCTTTTGAAAGTAAGAGCCCCTGCACCCACGGGTTACCTCATATTTGGAGGCAGTAAGTTTAACCGCGCGCTTGCCATTGAAATGATCAACCAAAAGCTAGATGTCACTATTGCCGATACCAACTGGGATGCCATTAAAGAAGCAAGAATGAAAGATATTCCGGTTTATTTCGGTAATCCTATGTCAGATCATGCTGCAAGGCATCTTGATCTGAATACTTTCGGCACTGTCTTAATTATGTCGCCCTATAAACAATTAAACCCACTTATCGCTTACCATTTCGAATATTCAATGGGCAAAGATAAAGTATGGGCCCTTACTAATAACGAGCAGTCTACTCGTCCTAGTCACCAAGTCAGTGAGCAATATGCCAAAAAACTTACTTTGTTTGATGAAGGGGTCACCTATGGATATTTAGCTTCTGCTATTGCTCGCGACGCTAAAGTGAAAACGACTCGCATAACTGAGGAGTTCTCATACGAGCAGTATGTGCAGCAATACGGCGAACGTGCTACCCCGCTTATCGCTATTAACAGTGAGGGTAGAAGCTTTACTTTCATTAACGGAAATAGCATACAACCCAAAGCAGGTTGGCGCGTTATAAGTTTAGTTGAACCTGAGCTGAAAGAAGAGAAGATGGAAAAATAGGTTAAGAAAACCTCCTGCCCACCGGCAGGAGGTCTCTCCCTGGAAAACGCGTAATCCAGTGCCCTCATTACAAGATGCATTATTATTTGGATTTTACTGTAATTACGCTGTCGTAGGCTTTATAGCAAGCGGCGAACCAATTTATAAAAGTATAAATAAAACAGAATCTTACACTTATTTATTTATACTCAAAGCTAATACTTACCTAACAAATTAACTGTTTTGGTGCGTGGGACGCACTATTGCGGGGTTCTTTTTTTGTTCAATATCAATTATTTGCGACGTTAGACAGCTTAACGCTTGTCAACTCACATAGTTATAAATACATGATAGTGTAGAATCTAGAGCACCGCTGTTGTCTTGCAACACCTTTTTCCCTGCATCTCCTGCTTGCACCGCCTTGCTGGGTGATTCCAGCCATGTTGCCACTTTAGAAGCTATTTGCGCAGCATTCTCAACAATGTAAAGTGCGCCGCAGTCTTGCAAGTAGTCACAAATGACCGGGTTATTGTACGTGTGAGGCCCCATTAAAATTGGTAGCGAAAAAGCTGCTGGTTCAAGGGCATTGTGCCCGCCTTTGTCAGCAATTGAGCCACCAACAAATGCAAAAGACGCCACTGCGTAAGCGTTATTCAATTTACCCATTTGATCAAGTAGAACAACATTCACGTGGTCAGGGACCTTTTCGGTAACTGAACTTCTCACAAATTGTAGCCCGTGCTTTTCTAGTAGTTTAGCCGCGCTCTCGAAGCGCTCAGGGTGTCGCGGAACTATAACAACTCGAAGCTGTGGCTCTATTTCCCACAACGTTTTCACAGCTTCAATTATCTCGCTCTCTTCACCATCATGCGTACTTCCTGCCACGAATACAGGGCTTTCACTATCTTTCAGCCCTAGGAAGTTGATTGAGGTTGAACCGACGGAAGCGGCCTGATCAAACTTTATATTGTTGGTCAGCGTAAGCTTGTCTTGATCAACTCCAAGCCATGCGTAGTTCTTGAAGTCACGTTGCCCTTGCGCGCAAACATGAGACAGCTTGGCTAACATTGGATTAAAAAGCTTACTGATTTTTTTATAACGCCTAGCAGAACGGTCAGTCATTCTGGCGTTGATAACGAATACAGGGATATCTCGCTTCCAACATACATCGATTAGATTTGGCCATAATTCGACCTCTGTAATCATGACGGCTTTAGGTTTTACTCGATTTAGCATCGCCGACATCGTAAACGGTAAATCATAAGGTAGATAAAAATGATGAACCGTGTCTGCGAAAATGTCTGTTACGCGGGCTGACCCCGTAGGTGTAGTGGTTGTTACCGTAATTTGTGCGTCAGGCTCTTCTTGCATAATGCGTTTAATGACGCACGACGCTGCTACCACTTCGCCAACAGACACACAGTGAAACAGGTATCCGTTTTGTTTTTGCGGCTTGGCAACTAGACCAAAGCGTTCAAAGCGACGTCGATTGACACCTTTGCTTTTCTGAGCGCCTTTTAGCAGGAGATGAATAAACGCGAAAGGAATGGCCAAAGCCAAAACTATCGAGTACAGCCACCGACACAAGGTTTCAGATAAAGTAGGTTTATAGCCATGTGAACTGGCAACACCCATAAAGACTTCCTTTTTTGGTATTAGTTTTTCCGGCAGTACTTTTTAGCGCAGCTTAACGTATGTAGCCAAACGCGTTACACCGATGTAAATCATTCCGCGACGAGCCTAGGTATTACTTACCAATACGCTCATTCCTAATCGAGTAAGCACTTGCTTACTTTCAATATTGTAATAGTTAAAAATCTAACGTCTAGGCTAAACGTGGCTTATCCATTGGTTTAGTGTGACATCCGCAGTCTTATTTGCTTTGGCACCTGTTTCACGATTGTAGCGTGAAATATTGTGTAGTGGACGATAGAAATTATCGAGAAGAGTCAAAGTAAAACGGTCTTATTTAACCAACTGGCGTATATAGTTTATTAAATAAATTTTAAGGAAGACATTTGAGCAACAGCGTTTTACACATCGAGCTTGGGACACATTTGCACGGCACAGCTGAACAAGTGACTTACCTAATAAATGCGTTGGAACACTATGATGACTTATCGCAACATTTGATTTGCGCTGAAGACAGTGACCTTCGGCATACGTCATTCAAGCACTGTACAACCCACACTATTAAGTACGCAGGTGGATCAGATTTTCTTTGTGTCAAACGGTTGCTTGAAGTGGTAAATTCAATAAATCCAGCCATTATCCATGTGCATAGCGAACGCGGGCTAGATGTCTGGGGTGCCATGCTGGCAAAAATTTCTGGTATTCCTACCGTTTGCACCAAACGGGCAGATACCCCCGAAACTCACTTTTCATTCTACAAATATAAACAGTTCGATGCTGTTATTAGTATTTCTCAAGGCGTGCAAAACGTAGTGTCATTACACTGTGAGGGTGTAAAACACCAATGTGTTATTTACCCTGCTGTAGACATAAAACAATATTCGCAAGCTCGAAACAGGGCATGGCTGAATAAGACGTTTTCTATTCCAGATAATCACTTCGTTGTGGCCAACTTTGCCCAATACATTTCACAGAATGGTCAAGCCGATATCATCTTAGCGATGCATGATGTGTTGAATGAACATGAAAACGTGACTTGTCTACTTTTTGGAGAAGGAAGCTTGAAAGACAGCTATCAGTCGCTCATTGAGCGCCATAATTTAGGTGACCACGTAAAACTATGCGGGTTTACTGATGACGTCGCCAAAATACTGCCCAACATTGATATCCTTGTACATCCTTCATACTCCGAGGGCCTTGGAGATATTTTACTTCAAGCTGGCGCAAGTAAATGTGCAGTGTTATCAACTCCAGTTGGCGGTATTCCAGAAATTATTAAGCACAAAGAAACGGGGGTGATGATGGCACCTGGTGATATTGATGGCATAGGAGAAAGTATAATCAGCTTAATTGAAACACCAGAGAAACGAGCACAGTACGCTGAAGCTTTGCATCGGTATATCGCAAGCAAGTTTACTATTCAGAGAATGGCTGAAGCTCATGCAGACTTGTACAGCACCTTAATATTAGAAGGGAAAGAGCAAGCCTAGGAATAAGGCGGAATTAAGAATATTGAGCATGTTCGACAGACACAAAAAAGCCGCTCGAAAGCGGCTTTTTTAAGACTTTTAAAAAAGTTAGCGATTAAACGCCAGCTTTTTCAACAACGTCAACTAGCATCCAAGATTTGTTCTTAGATAGCGGGCGACATTCACGTACTGTTACTACGTCACCTTTATTGCACACGTTGTTTTCGTCGTGGGCGTGAAGCTTAGTAGAGCGCTTGATGAACTTCCCGTAGATTGGGTGCTTAACAAAACGTTCAACTACAACAGTGATGGTTTTGTCCATCTTGTTGCTAACCACACGACCTTGTACTGTACGAATTTTTTGCTCAGTCATTACGCATCAGCCTTTTGAGTCAGAATGGTTTTAACACGCGCGATGTTACGACGTACTTTTCTCAACTGATCAGTTTTTTCAAGCTGACCTGTTGTGTGCTGCATGCGTAGGTTGAACTGTTCGCGTAGCAGGTTAATCAACTCTGCGTTCAGCTCTTCTACGCTCTTGTCTTTCAGTTCAGTCGCTTTCATTACATCACCGTCCGAGTTACAAAGGTTGTTTTAAATGGCAGTTTAGCCGCTGCCAATTCAAACGCTTCGCGTGCAAGATTTTCAGGAACACCTTCCATCTCGTAAAGAACACGACCAGGCTGAATTTGGCATACCCAGTACTCAACGTTACCTTTACCTTTACCTTGACGCACTTCTAGAGGCTTCTCAGTAATTGGCTTGTCAGGGAAAACTCGAATCCAAATTTTACCTTGACGCTTAACGTGACGAGTCATAGCACGACGCGCTGCTTCGATTTGGCGCGCAGTCATTCGACCACGACCAACTGCTTTAAGGCCGTAAGTACCAAAGGCAACAGTGCTACCCGCTGCGAAGCCGCGGTTGCGGCCTTTGTGCATCTTACGGAACTTCATGCGTTTTGGTTGTAACATGATTAGCCCTCTCGCTTAGCGTTGCGGCCTTTCTTCTTAGGTTGAGCAGCTGGTGCTTGCTCTTGAGTTGTAGGTAGACCACCTAGAACTTCACCTTTGAAGATCCATACTTTAACGCCGATGATACCGTAAGTAGTTGACGCTTCAGAGGTTGCGTAATCGATGTCCGCACGGAAAGTGTGCAGAGGAACGCGACCTTCACGGTACCATTCAGAACGTGCAATCTCTGCACCGCCCAAACGGCCGCTAACTTCAACTTTGATACCTTTCGCGCCTAGACGCATTGCGTTTTGTACTGCGCGCTTCATAGCACGACGGAACATAACACGACGCTCTAGCTGGCTAGAGATGCTGTCAGCTACTAGCTGGCCATCTAGCTCTGGCTTACGTACTTCAGCGATGTTGATCTGAGCTGGCACGCCGGCTAGCTTAGATACATAGTTACGCAACTTCTCTACGTCTTCACCTTTCTTACCGATTACAACGCCTGGACGAGCAGTGTGAATAGTCACACGGATGCTCTTAGCAGGACGCTCGATCACGATTTTTGAAAGTGAAGCGTTCTTTAGTTGCTTAGTCAGATACTGACGTACCTGATGATCGTTATACAGGTTGTCTGCATAGTCTGCAGTATTAGCGTACCAGGTAGAAGTCCATGGTTTGCTGATACCCAGGCGTATACCTGTAGGATGTACCTTCTGTCCCATTATCTACTCCTAGTTATCCGCTACAACCACAGTGATGTGACTGCTGCGCTTGAAGATACGATCAGCACGGCCTTTAGCACGTGGCTTGATACGTTTCATAGTTGGACCTTCGTCAACGAAAACTTTAGACACGCGTAATTCGTCGATGTCTGCGCCTTCGTTGTGCTCTGCGTTAGCAATCGCAGATTCCAATACTTTCTTTACTAGCGCTGCGCTTTTCTTCGGGCTGTACGCAAGAAGCTCTAGAGCTTTCTCAACGTGCATTCCGCGAATTTGATCCGCAACCAAGCGTGCCTTTTGAGCCGACGTGCGGGCAAAACGGTGTTTAGCTAATGCTTCCATCTTCCTACCCCTTAACGTTTAGCTTTCTTATCCGCGACATGGCCGCGGTAAGTACGCGTTGGCGCAAATTCGCCCAACTTGTGGCCGACCATTTCGTCACTAATAATGACAGGTACATGTTGGCGACCGTTATGGACCGCAATGGTCAACCCAATCATATCTGGGATGATCATAGAACGACGAGACCAAGTTTTGATTGGTTTACGTTCGTTCTTTTCCACTGCAGCCTCTACCTTCTTCAGCAAGTGAAGGTCAATAAAAGGACCTTTCTTGAGAGAACGTGGCATGGTGAATCCTCGCTATTACTTGTTTCGACGACGTACGATAAGCTTATCAGTACGCTTGTTGCTTCGGGTTTTCTTACCTTTGGTAGGAACACCCCAAGGAGTTACTGGGTGACGACCGCCTGATGTACGACCTTCACCACCACCGTGTGGGTGATCAACCGGGTTCATGGCAACACCACGAACGGTAGGACGAACACCACGCCAGCGTGTAGCACCAGCTTTACCTAGTGAACGAAGCATGTGCTCTGCATTGCCAACTTCACCGATAGTGGCGCGGCAATCAGATAGAACTTTACGCATTTCGCCAGAGCGTAGACGTAGGGTAACGTAGTTTCCGTCACGTGCTAGGATCTGAGCGTAAGCACCAGCAGAACGTGCGATTTGTGCACCCTTGCCAGGCTTCATTTCAATTGCGTGTACAACAGTACCTACAGGGATGTTGCGCATAGGTAGCGTGTTACCAGACTTGATCGGAGCATCCGAACCAGACTGGATTGCATCACCTGCTTGCATACCCTTAGGAGCCAGAATGTAACGACGTTCACCGTCTGCGTACAATACTAGTGCAATGTTTGCAGAACGGTTTGGATCGTATTCTAAACGCTCAACTTTAGCTGGAATGCCGTCTTTGTTGCGTTTAAAGTCGATTACACGGTAGTGTTGCTTATGACCACCACCGATGTGACGAGTGGTAATACGACCATTGTTGTTACGACCGCCAGATTTGCTGTTCTTTTCAAGCAAAGGTGCGTACGGTGCACCTTTGTGCAGGTCAGGATTTACGACCTGAACAACGTGACGACGACCGGCAGAAGTTGGCTTAGCTTTCAATAATGGCATTTCTAATCCCCTTCTTACTCAGCACCACCGACAAAGTCGATGTCCTGACCTTCTTTAAGAACCACGTAGGCCTTTTTCCAGTCGCTGCGCTTACCGAAAGACATGCCGTGACGCTTGGTTTTACCCTTAACGTTCACAGTACGAACACCTTCAACTTCAACTTCAAACAGTTTTTCAACTGCAGCTTTGATTTCGGCTTTGTTCGCGTCTTTAGCTACTTTAAATACAACTGTGTTGTTCGCTTCAGCAGCCATTGTAGACTTTTCTGAAACGTGAGGTGCTACTAGCACCTTCAGTAGACGTTCTTCTTTCATGCTAACGCCTCCTCAAGTTGTTTAACCGCATCAGCAGTCATTAGCACTTTTTCAAATGCAATCAGGCTCACTGGGTCGATGCCTGCTACGTCACGTACGTCAACTTTGTACAAGTTGCGCGCCGCTAGGAACAAGTTCTCATCAACTTCAGGAGTAACGATTAGAACGTCATTTAGTTCATATTCGTTAAGTGCAGAAATAAGAGCTTTAGTCTTAGGTGCGTCAACACCGAACTTCTCTACAACAACCAAACGGTCTTGACGGATTAGTTCAGACAGGATGCTCTTAATCGCACCGCGATACATTTTCTTGTTAACTTTTTGGTCAAAGTCACGAGGCTTTGCTGCGAAAGCACGGCCACCGCCAACCCAAATTGGGCTACGGATTGTACCAGCACGCGCGCGGCCAGTACCTTTTTGACGCCATGGCTTCTTACCGCCACCACGAACTTCAGCGCGAGTTTTCTGCGCTTTTGTACCCTGACGAGCACCTGCACCGTAAGCTACAACTACCTGGTGTACCAGGGCTTCGTTGAATTCACGTCCAAAGGTCGCTTCGGATACTTCAAGAGCGCTTTGCGCGTCTTTCAATGTTAATTCCATCAGTTCACTCCCCAGACGTTACGCTTTAACAGCTGGCTTTACGATTACATCGTTGCCAGTTGCGCCAGGTACGGCACCTTTAACTAGGATAAGGCCGTTCTCTACGTCAACACGTACCACTTCCAAAGACTGAGTAGTCACTTGCTTGTTACCAAGCTGACCAGCCATTTTCTTGCCTTTGAATACTTTACCTGGTGATTGGTTTTGACCAATTGAACCAGGAGCACGGTGTGACAAAGAGTTACCGTGTGTCATACGCTGAGAACTGAAGTTCCAGCGCTTGATAGCACCTTGGAAACCTTTACCTTTTGATGTACCAGTTACATCAATCTTTTTAGTGTCGTTAAAGATTTCAACAGTGATTTCACTGCCTACTTCAATATCGGCACCTTCGTTTTCTTCTAGGCGGAATTCTACTAGAGTGCGTCCAGCTTCAACACCAGCTTTAGCAAAGTGTCCTGCTTCAGCTTTGTTGATGCGGTTAGCTTTCTTAGTTCCAGCAGTAACCTGAAGAGCGCGATAACCGTCAGTTTCCTCAGTACGAAGCTGAGTAACGCGGTTTGGGGTCGCTTCAATAACAGTCACAGGGATAGACGTACCATCTTCAGTGAAGATGCGAGTCATACCCACTTTACGACCGACTAGACCAATCGCCATTGTTATAACCCTCTCTTATTAGCCCAGGCTGATTTGAACATCAACGCCAGCAGCCAAGTCCAAACGCATCAACGCGTCAACTGTTTTATCAGTTGGCTCGATGATGTCTACCAAACGCTTGTGAGTACGGATTTCATATTGATCACGCGCGTCTTTGTTAACGTGCGGAGAAATCAGAACTGTATAGCGTTCTTTGCGAGTAGGTAGAGGAATAGGACCACTTACCTGAGCACCAGTGCGTTTCGCAGTTTCAACGATTTCAGCCGTAGACTGATCGATCAACTTGTGATCAAACGCTTTCAAACGAATGCGAATTCTTTGATTTGGCATCGATTAAGCTCCAATCGAAAGAACAAAAAAATTCACCCTTTCTCTTCCACTTATTTCGGAAAGAAAGGATGTGCGTAAACCGATGGTTCCCAATTGGAACCCTGTTCTTTTTTCTAGCACGCCAGCAACAGGCTAATCAGTGATGATGAATCCGTTACTTCGGCAACCACCCTAAAAGCAGTGAGGTCGCGGCTAAAAATTACGTGCCCTAATTGGGCAGTGGGCGCGAATTATACAGAAAGGCGGAAGCAATGCAAGAGGCAGTTTGCTTTTTAAACACATATTTTTGCGCTATACCAGTGTATGTAACTGTCTATAAGTAGTATTGTTGCTTTCGTGGTATAGGTATATGTTAGTACCCTACACGTTAGTCGCGAGTTTTAGTGTCTTAAGCAAAACGGATGTAGCGCAAATCTTATTAGTAGTGAGAATATGGAAGTAGAGAATAACCAGCAAACATTTGCACAAATTAAACGCATCCTAAACAACCATTCCACGTTGTTGGATGCGTATGGATTGTTAGAGCCAATTATACTTGATTTGTTCGACGCACAGCGTATGAGTATTTTTCAGCGCCGACGCCAGCATCAAGATTTAGTCGCGCGTTTTAAAACGGGCAAAGAAACACTAGAAATAAAAGTACCTATCAGTCCGATGTCAATTGCAGGTTACGTTGCTCTGTCGCAGAAATCGGTAGTTATTGACGACCCTTACAATCCCGCTCTATTGCAAAGCATACATCCTCGTTTACGCTTCGCTGACAAATTCGATAAAGGCAACGACTTTAAAACGCAAAATATTCTTTGTGTTCCTATTATGAATGCTGGCGTTTTGATGGGCGTTATACAAATCATCAATAAGTCACATGGCGGTTTTACCGAAGAAGACCTTAAGCTTGGCAACGCATTGGCGCTTATATTGGGAGACAAGTTCAGGTTTGAACTCGGCGGAACAAATGACCCGTTCGATCTCCTCGTTCATAAGGGGCTGATAGAGGAGGCAACGCTAAATGATATACAAGAATCGACGCCTGACATTCGCGCTCTTATTCAACGTCTTATCTCAGAACAGCGGATTTCTGAAGAAGAAATAGGCAACTCGCTATCTACTCATTATCAAGTGCCATTTCTTCCTTACCTGCCTGAAAAATACCACAGGTTTGAAAATGAAAGCCGCTTAAATGTTTCTTACCTTAAACGAAACTATGTGGCCGTTATAGCCGATGCGCATGACAAACCTATTGTATTGATGGCCGAGCCAAACAATGCCGCGCTACTCATGGAAATAGAAAGCGCTATGGGCATCGATAGCTATGAAATAGCGGTGAGCCTGCCTAGCTTAATTCTTCAATACTTGGGGGAGAACAGTGGCGGTGGCGGCCCTGGCGAGATGAGTGACATTCTCGACGAGATTGGCTCTTCAACGGAAGATAACGACGATCAGGTAGATGAGCTATCGGACGATGCACCTGCAGTGGTTCGTCTAGTTAGTAGGATTTTACACGACGCGAAGCGACTAAACGCCTCGGATATTCACATTGACCCTGAGAAAAACGCTCCTACGCGCGTTCGAATGCGCGTTGATGGGGTGTGTCGCGATATGAACCAAGTGCCTAACTCGCATCACAGTGCTGTTATTGCTCGCATAAAGATTATGTCGAACTTAAATATAGCGGAAAAGCGAGTGCCGCAAGACGGAAAGCTTGCCTTTAGAATGAACGGCCAGCTGGTAGAAGTGCGTGTAGCCACTATCCCCACGGTAGCAGGTGAAGGCGTGGTCATGCGTATTCTTGCCTCTGGCGGGGCTATGCCAATCGAAAAAATGAACTTAGCGCCGACTAATCGCTCGCGACTAGAAGAGATGATTAAAAAGCCACACGGCATTTTACTAGTAGTAGGTCCTACAGGTTCAGGTAAAACCACTACGCTTCACGCTATATTGGGATATTTGAACACGCCTGAAAAGAAAATTTGGACGGCTGAGGACCCGGTGGAAATCACGCAACCCGGCCTACAACAGGTTCAAGTAAGCCCTAAGATTGGTTTTAACTTTGCTGCGGCTTTGCGAGCGTTCTTACGAGCTGACCCCGATATTATTCTTATCGGTGAGATGCGTGATAAAGAAACCGCGCATGCGGGTATTGAAGCGTCACTGACGGGTCACTTGGTATTATCGACACTGCATACTAACTCTGCGCCCGAAACCATCACCCGTTTACTCGATTTAGGATTAGATCCTGTCAACTTCTCAGATGCCTGCGTTGGCATATTAGCACAGCGACTTGTTCGAACATTGTGCGGCAGATGCAAAGAGAAATACATTGCCTCTGAAACCGACATGGCTTTTATCGAGCGTCAGTATGGCAAGGCCCATTTAGACGAACTAAACATTCCGACTCCCCTTGAACTTTATAGAGCGAAAGGGTGTGAAGAATGCGGTAATACAGGCTACAAAGGGCGAACAGGTGTACATGAATTGCTTGGCATGACTCCAGAGCTTCGCTCGTTGGTTTACAAAGAAGCAAGCGTGGCAGACATGAAATCACAAGCAGCGGCAGATGGCATGCGCACACTCGTTCAAGATGCAATTTTCAAAGTACTAAAAGGCGACACCGACCTAGCACAAGTGCAAATTGTGGGCGGTGAATGATAGCGTTTCTTTTGAACCACTGATGAAACACGCTAGCAGTAGCGTTAAAAACTACTGCTAGCGTAGTGCTATTTACTTTCTTAAGTATTCTCTTATGACGTAATGCAAAATTCCGCCGTTCTCAAAGTAAGTAAACTCGTTTGATGTATCAATTCTAATATCCATCATAAAGGTGGTGGTTTTTCCTTCATCAGATACCGCTTTAACTTCGACCTCGGTTTGTCCACGCTCTACCGCATCAATTGAGAATGATTCGTTACCTTTAAGTTCTAGCGAGCTTGCACTGTCACCCGATTTAAATTGCAGTGGTAAAATTCCCATACCAATTAGGTTTGAACGGTGAATTCTCTCATAGCTCTCTGCTAAGACCGCTTTTACACCCATAAGTGAAGGACCTTTTGCCGCCCAGTCTCGGCTTGAGCCCGTACCGTATTCTTTGCCGCCAATAACAATGGCTGGCACGCCATTGTCTTTGTACCGCATGGCTGCGTGGAATATAGACATGCTGTCACCACTTGGGTAGTGCGTGGTTGCACTGCCTCTTGTACCGGGCGCAAGCTGGTTTTGAAAACGAACATTAGCGAAGGTGCCTCGCATCATGACTTCATGGTTACCTCGGCGTGAACCATAGGAATTAAAGTCCTTGGGCTCCACACCTTGTGCTTGTAGGTACTCGCCCGCAGGGCTGTCGTCAGCAATGGCGCCTGCTGGTGAAATATGGTCAGTTGTGATTGAATCGCCAACTTTAACCAAGCACCGCGCGTTATCGATGGCAGTCAACGCTTCAGGTTCTTTACCCATCACTTCAAAGAACGGTGGATGCTTGATGTAGGTCGACTCTGGCCAGTCGTAAACCGACGTTTTGCTAACTTTCAGTTCATTCCATTCACCGCTACCTTTAAACACATCGGCATACTTCTCTTTGAACAAATCGCCCGTAACGTTTTCAGCAATATATTGCTGAATCTCGTCTTCCGTTGGCCAAATATCTTTCAAGTATACGGGCGAACCGTCATCGGCTTTGCCAAGGGGCTCTTTAGTAATATCTACATTCATATTACCCGCTAATGCGTACGCAACAACAAGCGGTGGAGATGCCAAATAATTCGCTGCGACATCAGGGTGAATTCGTCCTTCAAAGTTGCGGTTACCTGACAACACAGACGTTACCGTAAGTTTGGCTTTGCGGATAGCGTCGGTGATTGCGTCTGGAAGCGGACCTGAGTTACCAATACATGTAGTACAGCCATAGCCTACTAGGTTAAAACCTAAAGATTCGAGCGGGTCCATAAGGCCTGCATCTTCCAAATACTGCGTAACAACCTGAGAGCCGGGAGCAAGTGATGTTTTAACCCAAGGCTTGCGAGTTAATCCTTTTTCCGCCGCTTTTTTAGCGAGCAAGCCAGCACCAACTAGAACGGATGGATTAGAGGTATTGGTACAACTTGTAATGGCCGCAATAACAATGGCGCCATCCTCTAAGTTAAACTTACTGCCTCTAAACTCTGCAAATGAGTCGTGGTCTTCGTCCACTTCATCGGTAGTACCTAAGCCAGCTTCTGCAATAAGGTCAGTCTCTTCATCTAGCACTTTTACGTCAATTTGAGAGCGGTGCCACTCTTTGAAGGCTTCTGCTGCCTTATCCAGTGCAATTCTGTCTTGTGGGCGTTTCGGCCCTGCCAGCGATGGCACTACGTCATCTAAGTTAAGCTCTAGTGTTTCGTGATAATCCGCATCTTTTGAATGGTCATCGTGCCACAAGTGATTGAACTTCGCATACGTTTCAACAAGAGCGATCTGCTCTTCATCTCTGCCGGTTAGTCGAAGGTAATCTAACGCCACATCATCAATTGGGAAAATGCCACAGGTAGCGCCGTATTCGGGAGCCATGTTGGCAATGGTAGCGCGGTCAGCCGTGGTGAGGTGTTTAAGTCCTGGCCCGTAAAACTCCACAAACTTACCTACAACGCCATGCTCACGTAGCTGTTGGGTGATGGTTAGCACCATATCAGTAGCAGTAACGCCAGCAGGCAGCTTTCCTAACAGCCTGAAGCCCACCACCTTTGGAAGTAACATAGTAACAGGTTGACCAAGCATAGCCGCTTCGGCTTCAATACCGCCAACGCCCCAACCCAATACGCCAAGGCCGTTTATCATCGTAGTGTGAGAATCGGTGCCAACGAGAGTATCGGGGTAAACGATGGTTTCACCGTCTTGTTCTTTGGAAAATACACAGCGTGCCAAATACTCTAAATTAACTTGATGAACAATCCCGCGTCCGGGCGGAACGACTTTGAAATTATCAAAGCTAGACTGGCCCCATTTTAGAAATTGGTAACGTTCTTCGTTTCGCTCAATTTCGATGGCGGTGTTTTTCTCTAACGCGTTTTCCTCGGCAAAATGATCGACCATTACCGAGTGATCTATAACAAGCTCTACTGGATTAAGGGGATTAATCGCCTGAGCATCTCCGCCAAGTCGGTTGACCGCGTCGCGCATGGCGGCTAAATCGACAATAGCAGGCACACCTGTAAAGTCTTGCAGAATTACTCGTGCAGGAACAAATGACACCTCATGGTCTACATGGTTTGTAGTATCCCATTTTGCCACTTGTTCAATGTCGCTACTGTTAACAAACTCTTGGTCTTCATGACGTATCAAGTTTTCTAACAAAATTTTGATACAAAAAGGAAGCCTGTCGAGCGCATATTTATTACCGATACCGTCAAAATTGACCGCCTTGAAGTTTTTGCCGCCCACTTCAAGCTGCGAAAAAGACTTATATTTCATACGCTCTTCATCCTTCTTTGCCTGTTCGTAAAATTATAGACATTTCAACCTTACTGGCACTTTCGCCATGATCACGGCTTTACTTTGTCGCGTTATTTTTTAGTTTGTACGACGTGAACATGAAAAATAGTTCACCTGGAAAATGTGCTTAGTACTTCGGTCATTGGAAACCTTACTTAATTGAAATTTCTGCATTGTTATAGTCAGTTAAAATGGGCTTCAACAATATGTTCTTAAGACTTGAGTGCTTTTGTGATTGCACATAAGACATCTATATAAGTGAGTTATTCTCAAGAACCGTTTCTTTTAACAAACCGCAGATATTTACATTAATGCAACATTTCTATTTTCTTATATAGTACCGGACGGTATGCTTGAACAACTGTAAATCACTTATATTTCGACTCATGAGCAACACGCATAAACATTGGAAAGCTCATTGTGGCAAAAAACAACAACGTGCCTGAAGTAGATATGACTCACCCGTTAGTTAAGAAATACAACCTCGCCCCTCATCCAGAGGGAGGTTATTACCGTCAAGTTTTTCGTTCTGAACATGAAACCAAGTCGTTTGTGCATAACGCTAGTCGACCTGCTCTTACCCATATTTATTTTCTTTTATTAAAGGGGCAAGTAAGCCGTTTTCACCGGGTGCTGCATGACGAGGTGTGGAATCACTACGAAGGGGCACCTTTGCAATTATTCCAGCTTCAACAACAACAATTGTGGGAACGTCGAATTGGTGGACAAGGTAACGAGTATGTTGAAGTGGTTAATGCGGGTAACTTTCAAGCCGCCACTACAATGGGGGATTACTCGCTAGTAGGATGCTCTGTAGCACCGGGCTTTGACTTCGAAGATTTCAGTTTTATTGAAGAGCCGTCAATGCAAGAGTGGATAAAAGTTGCCCACCCTGACTTAACACGCTTTTTATAACGAATAACACAGCGGTTATAAAACTGTTCTTTGATCACACGTCTTACCTGCGATTTAGTACAACCATAAACTGGATTTTTAAGCGCCGATCAAGGATGATAACGGCAGATTTTTAAATATACGTCTGAACGTCCAACTTCTGGAATTATCTCAGACTATTTCACTCTAACGCCGCAGGTAACCCAACTATGTATAAATTGGTACTTATTCGTCATGGAGAAAGTCAGTGGAACTTGGAAAACCGTTTCACAGGCTGGCACGACGTTGACTTGACCGACACTGGTGTAGCGCAAGCAAAGACCGCAGGTCAGCTTCTTAAAGATGCTGGATTTACATTTGATCAGGCTTATACGTCTGTGCTTTTACGTGCCATTAAAACGCTAAACATTGCACTTGAAGAAATGGGTCAGCACTACCTTCCGGTAGAGCGTCACTGGCGCCTGAATGAGCGTCACTACGGTGCACTAACTGGCCTAGACAAAGCTGAAACTGCAGCGAAGCACGGCGAAGAACAAGTTAAAATTTGGCGTCGCAGCTTCGATATTCCACCGCCAGCCGTTGAAGATGACAGCGAGCACTTCCCTGGCCACGATCCTCGCTACAACACTGTTGATGCTGATATTCTACCTCGCGGTGAAAGCCTTAAACTGACTATCGAACGCGTACTACCATACTGGCATGACGTAATTCGCCCAGACATCCAAGCGGGCAAGCGCGTTATTATTGCCGCCCATGGTAACAGCCTACGTGCCTTGGTTAAGTATCTTGATGGTATGTCAGACGAAGAAGTATTGGGTCTGAACATTCCTACAGGTGTACCGCTAGTATACGAACTAGACGAAAACCTTAAGCCAATCTCAAAAGAGTATCTTGGCGATGCTGATGCTATCAAAGCGATGATGGATGCTGTGGCAAAACAAGGCCAAGCAAAGTAAGCATAATTTGATGTGCTAATACAAAAAAGCCAGTGTAGCAATACACTGGCTTTTTTATTGATTTTTAGCAGTCTTAGCTTGGTACTTTCACCAACCAGTTGTGGGTGTCTTCTGCTTTACCCCACTGAATATCATTTAGTGCCTGTCTTAGTTTCATTGTCACTGGGCCTGCTTCACCACTACCAACCTGATATTCCTTATCATTGTGGATAAAGGTTCCTACAGGGGTTAATACCGCTGCTGTGCCTGAAAGCGCCGCTTCAGTATTTGGTTTAGCTGAACGCTCGAGTAACTCGTCAACAGTAATGTCACGCTCACTCACTTTCATGCCATGGTCTTTGGCAATTTGAAGGATAGTGGCGCGGGTTACACCGTGCAAGAAACTAGAATCTAGCCCTTTGGTAATAATTTCATTACCATCAATAAGTAAGAAGTTAGCTGCGCCCGTTTCCTGAACGTCACCATTAGGACAGAAAAGAATTTGGTCGGCTTGCACTTCTGCACGAGCTTTAAGGATAGGCGGTAACGCACTGGCGTAGTTACCACCGCTTTTTACCATGCCCATGTGTGGTGCACAGCGCATACCTGTTTCATCGAGTAACAAGCGAAGTGGCTTTAAACCGCCAGCGAAATAATCGCCAACCGGCGATAACAATACATATAGCATTGAGTTTGCTGATGGCGCCGCTGCTTTACCGATAGACGCTTCCGTACCAATATGCGTAGGACGGATGTACATAGAGCCAGGAGGCTCTGGAACTTCAGACGCGTACTTAGCCACGATATCGATGATCATCTTCTCCACTTGCGCCTTGTCGATTTCTGGCAAGTTCAAAAGGCGGCTACTTTGCGCAAAGCGCTCAATATTTTTATCCATTCTAAAAATATTGATGCTGCCATCTTCGTGCTTGAATGCTTTCAAACCTTCAAAACAAGTACTTGAATAGTGAAGCACGTGTGCACCAGGATGCAGTTGAATGCTGTCTGCGCTGACAAATTCGGTGTCAGTCCATTTATCGTTGACAAAGGTAGCAAGTGCCATTTGTGGCATAAATACTGTACCGAATACGGCCATTGGTTCGTCCTATTTACTTCGACTAAAAAAATATCCGATAGAGTTTACCAAAAAACGTTCACTTTGCTAAAAGTAAGTAGAATCTATTGGCGCTTTTATTTTAGAAGATCGTCTACAAATACTGACGGCAACATAAATATTGGGGTCAGAGTACATTTATCTGACCGCAGAGCCTGTAGGAGAACTAAAGTACTCTGCCCCTGAGGGATCCCCACGAATTTAATTTCATACGATTCCAGCCCAGGCCTTGTCGGTAATGGAGCTGTACCATTTGA
>NZ_JBHZRZ010000006.1:0-201287 GCF_043642145.1 Alteromonas gracilis | reverse complement strand
CTAGACTAATCTAGACTTAGCAACACAAGCCAAAAAAGCGCACTTAGGTGCGCTTTTTTTATGCCTTTTGGAAAGGGAGTGAGTGTATGCCCTCCGAAACAAGCCGTAAAGTCATCCATGGCGGCATCAATCAGCGTCCCTGCTGCTGAGAATTTTTGATGGGGCTTCACTCCCTCCGCAATCGGCGTAGCAATAAGCTATGGGAGAGAGGAAAGGGACACGCCGTAAACCCATCCCAGCTTTCATATGAGAGCTCCTACACCGCATCCCTGCGGTACAGAGTTATATGGGGCATCTTCTCCTGTAATAGGCATAAAAAAAGCTAGGACTATGCCTAGCTTTGTTATTTGGGGCGGTAGCAACAAAGGGTCTACATTTGTTCGACTTGGTATCCTTTTGCTTCTAATAAGGCGATAACACTTTCATCGCCAACTAAGTGGCCAGCGCCAACTAACACAAACTCTTGATCGTCATCACCAAACATAGCTTCAATCTGAGGCAGCCAGTTTTGGTTTCGCTTGGTAAACACATCGTCATAAGAGCTAGGAGACTCACGTTTAAACGTTTCAACGACCAGTTCGTCAATTCTCTGTGAATTGCCTTCTCTCCATGCCTTTATTGTGCTTTTAAGCATGTCCTTGAGTTCAGGCAGCGTTTCCAAAGTTTCAATAATGAGGCGGTCTTCTTCTCCAGCGCCCATATTAGCCAACATATTAATTTGAAAATCCAATGATTCTAAATACTCGCTTCTTTTTCCATCACGCTCTGCGAGCTGCATGAAATAGGCATCCACGCCTTCGCCAGCCAACTGCGAACGTTGCGCCTCCATCGCCACTAACATAGATGCAACCATACCAGGCTTAAATCGGGCTAGTTGATCAGCACTTGCACCAAACTTACTCAAATAGGAATCCAATGCTTGATAGGTTTCTTCAGACACATCATCTTTGAGTGTTTTGCCCTCTGCGTATGCCAGCCCGGCCATCATTTTTTGTTGGCCTTCAACATCAGTTGCGTTTGGCATTTTTACTTCAAAAACTAGTGTATCGCTCATCTTATAAATTTGAGTGAACGTATCTGGCAGGGGAAATTCAGAAATAGGTAATATATGAATAGTGCCGCCGACATAGACGGCATCATCACCTTTAGATACCTTCCATATTGATGTTTGTTTTCGTTCTACATCACTTGCTATTGCTGAAGTTGATAAAGCCAAGCCCAGCGCCATAGCCATATTACGTAACGTTAGTTTTTTCACCGTGTATATCCTTATTGCCTGTTTGTTTTACCACGTCATTCACTACTGCATTGAATTAAAGTCACCGCTAGTTGCTCAGCCATTATCATTCATATTGCGATTACGACTCCTTTAGCATCCATCATAGCAGAAGAGTGGAATGGTAAAGACTGATCTTCCGGACGGATTTTATTGGCCTATTTAACCATATACATTAAATCTGTTTTTGAATAATCTGTTATTTCAAGAATACGGGTTAAACCGTTTTGAGTCTTTTAAATTCCAACTGCAACTCTTCAATGCTGATTAGGTGCACTAACAACACTCTGTAGATATATGTCGGAACACACTCCCTTAGAACCAGTTACCATTAGCCAAGCTTTCAAACGCGCAATAGAGAAGTTCCCTGTTGCCACCATTGAAGATGTGAAGTTGATGGTGCCAGAGAACAACGCAAAATGGCGAGAAGTGATTCATCAGAGAAATGCGCAGCAAAAAAAGAGAATTAAGAAAATGCGAAAGCAACTTAATGTGTCTGTTGAATTAATGGAGGTTGCTGGCGTTTCGGTAAGGAAGCTTACGCCAGAAGTGCTATGCCCTCGTTATGAAAATCACATTTATCTTGATATTCACGGCGGAGCCTATGTTTTCTTCGGTGGCTTGCCCAGTATCGAAGAAGGTTTACTCATTGCTTCGCGACTTGGTATTGTCGTGTACAGCATCGATTACTCTATGCCACCGAACTCGCCTGCACCAGCTGCAGTTAATGATATCGAAGCGGTTTATATGTCGTTTTCGCAGCAATTAGGTAGCCACCATATCTTCTTAGGAGGAACGTCAGCAGGTGCTGGATTGGCGGTAGCGCTCACTCAGCAACTTATAAATAATGGTATTAGCTTACCCGCCGCATTATATGCTGGCACACCTTGGGTTGATTTAACCTTTGCGGGTGACAGCCGGCGAGTGAATGAAGGCGCTGACCGAGTACTTGTAACATTTGACGGGCTGCTAGCCTCGGCGGCTAAGCTTTACGCTGGTTCAGCGTCATTGTCCGATCCTAATATTTCTCCAATAAATGGTGGCTTTTCTTTGTTTCCACCTACCTTTATTGTGGCCGGAACACGCGATTTGTTTTTAAGCGATGCGGTAAGGCTTAATCGTAAAATCCGCAGCTGCAAAGGTGATACTCAGCTAGAGGTTATAGAAGGTATGTCCCATGCTGAATACCTTATTGCCTATGAAACACCAGAATCTTATGCCGTTTATGATGAGCTTAATGCGTTTTTTAAGCGCTGGCTTTAGCAAAAACGAAAAGCATTTTAACGCGCCTCCAATATCTCTTTATTTTTGCAACGATACGTCGCTTCTATGCGCTTTGTTGTCACATCTATCAAATCTTAAAAGCAAGCTGGATAAAGCATTCAAAATCTCCCAATAACATTGCAAATGATAATCATTGCTATTAACATGTTAAGGGTTTTAAGCATAATGTGTCACTTCAGCACATTAAAAACTGCGTGCGAATAACAACACTTTTATTTGGCGAGAGCGTTAAACGTGAGGACACACGCGCCTTGTAAAGGTTTAATCATGAACAGAATACCTGTAATAAGTTGCACGTGAATTGCTACTTAGCGACTTAAATACTTGGTACGCAGAAATAGGATAAGAATTGTGTCGGCTCTGATATTGGTATCAGCTTGCCGGCAATCTCACTCAAACAGTAAAGAGGGTAAAGAGATTTAGATGATAGTTAAGCGACATTTAGCGTTATCTATTTTACTAGTGTTAATTACAGTGTTGTCGTGCAGTAATGTATTGGCCAAAACAAAAGCCAGCGATATCGATACTCTCACAGAAAAGTGGATTAACATTGAGCGCCAAACGCAAAAGCTCGAAAACGAGTGGCGCGAATCAGAACCAGCATTGCGTCAGCGCATTCAATTACTGAAAGCCGAGCGTACACAGCTTCAGAGTATGTTTGCCGAAAGTAAGGCTGCAGCCAACAGCGTTGAAAATCAGCGAGAAGCACTGCTTTCAAAACAAAGTGAGCTTGAAGCACAGCAAGGCGGGGTAAAGCGCAAATTAATGGGGGTAATAGGGCAAGTAGACAGCCTATACTCGTCTTTGCCCGAGATCATTCGCCAAACGTGGGACAAAGAGCACGCCGAGTTAGACGCTGACGCAGACACATCTAATAAGCTTCAGGTTACCCTTGCAAAACTATCATCCCTAGCCCAATTCAACAGTAAACTGCTGGTCAACGAAACGGTAATGCGGGCACCCGATGACCAAGACGTATTGGTTAAACAGTTCTTCGTGGGCAGCAGCTATGCGTGGTTCACTAACGCCGATGGGCAATATCAAGGTATTGGTCGCGTTCAAAACGGCGAGTGGCAGTGGCAATTTAATGAAAGCGTAAATAGCGAAGCGATAGCGCTTGCCATCTCTATTTTCGAGAAGAAACATGAGCCTGATTTTGTTTCATTACCACTTACGCTGGCTCAAGGAGAGAGCGAATGACATTCTTTCCTCACATTCGCTTTGCGCGTAATCCAATGTTGAAATCGTCTCTTACAGCAGTTTGTATTGTTCTTTGTGCAGCGGCTGTTTCCTTGCCTACAGTGGCTTCCCCTGAGGAAAGCATGCTCGCCAATATCAAGCAAGCGAAAAACCGCCTGGATCGCACAGAGCGCAGAATAAGCAAGGAGCGCGTAAAGCTGGCAAATGAACTGCGCGCTCTTGAGCAGCAGGTAATAAAACTGCGTAATGAAACCATAGTCGCGCGCCGTAAAATGGACGAAAGAACGCTTAGTCTCACTCAACTTGAAAATCGCCTTTCTAGTTGGAGCGAGCAACAAGCGTTTCAACAAAATCTGCTGAATCGTTTCTTGCTTCAAACTGGCGTAAACAGTGCGTCATTAAGCGAAATGACCTTGTCTGACAAACTGCAGAGAGTCGGTGAAAAAGCACAAGCGTTCGCCAATCAACAAACACCTAACTTCAGCGCAGGACAAGTAGTACTGCCCAATGGTGAAGTGACACACGCTAAGGTGCTTACCCTTGGTCCGGTGACATGGTACTTAGCGCAATCACAAAGTGTAGCGGGTACTGCAGAGCGTAAAAAGATGTCAGAGCATACAGAAGACTTGTTTACTTCTACGTCCACCTTTTCAGGCACAGATATCGAAAGTCTTAGCAATTTGGCGCGCAGCGGTAGCGGCAGTATTAAACTTGATCCTACGCTTGGTCGCGCCGCTACGCGTGAACAAGTCTCTGAGGGGGTAATCGAACATGTTGTGAAAGGTGGTGTGTGGGTGATTCCTATCGTGCTATTTGCCCTCATTGCTACTTTTATTGCGCTGTTTAAAGTTATTCAGCTATGGCGCTTACCAAAGGTGAAGCAAGTTGCGTCAGGCAAAGCCTTGGTGAATATGGTGGGAAGTTCAGGTATTGGCTTCTTTGATGGCATGCAGCGCGAGTTGTATGACATTACCAAGCGAGCAAGCACGCCCACTGAGCGCGACGACGAACTCTTTTCTGCGCTCCAGCGGCACAAATTTAAGCTAGAAAAATACAATGGCACCATTGCTGTAACTGCTGCCGTAGCACCTTTGCTAGGTCTTCTAGGTACGGTAAGCGGCATGATTGAAACCTTTAGAATGATGACGGCATTTGGCTCGAGCGACCCAGAAGTGATTTCGGGGGGCATTGCAAAAGCCCTAGTAACTACAGAGCTAGGCTTGGTGGTTGCCATACCGGCATTAATTCTTAATGCCGTGCTTTCCCGTAAAGCGCGACACTACTACGACGAGCTCGAAAGCTTTGCACTTGTACTTAGCAATGACGAGCCAGACGTAGCCAATAGAGCTGATTACAAGGGTGACGGTCAACAGCAAGCGAGCGCAAGCTAATGATTGAACAGCTAGCGGGGAATGCACTGTGCTGGTTAATGCTTTTGGTGGCATGGTTTGCCTATCAGCAAACCTTTGTGCTGTTTACGTCACGTAACGACATTGCCCAAAGCCGTGATAACGAAAAACGATATGACGGTGAGAAAGCGCTAACAAAACGTGAAATGGTGCCAGCAGTGCTAATCAATGCTCTGCCTTTAATGGGCCTATTAGGCACAATATCAGGCTTACAAGTGAGCTTCACATCAATGATGTCATTTGGTGTCGATAGCCAAGTTGTTACTGGCGGCATTGCCGATGCACTTTTTACCACCCAGCTTGGCCTAACGTTGGCTATTCCAGGTTGGCTATTGTTGATGTTTGTTAACGGTGCGGTGAAGCGTGCTGTAGCAAGGGAGGCTTAAAGCATGGCGAGTCGGTTACAGCGACGCCTTGAAAATCAGCAGGCGCAAGGCATTGATATGTCACCGCTTCTCGATGTGGTTTTTATCCTTTTGATTTTCTTTATTGTTTCAACCGTGTTTGTGAAAGAAACCGGGGTAGAGGTAGATAAACCACAAGCGATATCGGCACAAAAGCTCGACCAAATGGCCATTATGCTGGCCATTACCCGCACTGGCGAAGTGGTGTATGACAGTGCCAATATTGGCGTGAGTGGCGTGCGCTCCACCGTGGAACAATTGTTGATGAAAGATAAGCGCCCAGTGGTGATTCAGGTAGATAAAGCTGTTCGCTCTGAATTACTGGTAAGCGTAATAGATGAAGCCAAACTGGCGGGTGCTGATTCGGTCAATATCGCCACCTTGAAGCCATAGCGAACGAGGCAAAATTCAATGAGATACAACCTTCAGTCTTTTCTTCTTAGTGGTGCGGTGCTCGTAAGTGCAGTGGGTGTCATGTGGTTAGGACACGCTATGTTTAGTTTACAGCCCGACATCATGGTGGTGCGCAAAATAGACATTGCGGTCACGCCTCCACCACCGCCGCCCCCTAAAACACACGCTGCAGTACAAGAAACCGAGCTTGTAATGCAGGTAGAAGGCAGTGGTGCCGCCATGACTATGGCTGATTTAAGCGTTGAGCCAGATATTCATGTACCTAAGCCCGACATGCCCAATGTTCAAGCTGCTCAAACCCAATGGGATATGCCTGATATTGAATTAAATGCCTTTGGGCTAAGTGAACTGGATTCAAAGCCAACCTTACTTACGCCAGTTAAAATCCGCTTTCCAAAACGACTCAAGAAACAAGGAATTAAGCAAGTAATGGTAAAGCTAGATGTTGTTATCGATGAAGGTGGCAACGTTGAGCTGATGGATATTGTTGAAAATCCTCACCACGAATTGAACAAAGAAATAGTGCGCTTTGTGAAGGCCAGCAAGTTTACTTCGCCGTTCAAGGAAGATGAAGCTGTGAAAGCGCGTTTTATCTGGCCTGTTTTTATAGAAGCCTAATTTGGCAAAGCAAAGTAAAGCGAAATAAAAATAGAAGCTAAGAGATATAGAGGTTAAATGTGACAAGGTTTAAGAAGATTACAGCCGTGACTCTTTTCGGCTTTATAGCGAGTTCTCTGGCTTTCGTTACGTCGGTAGACGCCAAAATAACGGTAGAATTGGAAGAGCCAGATTGGCAGTTTGTTTTGCGTCAGCACCATAAAGACGGTCACCACGAGCGAATATCTCGTGAAGAGGGGGAGTTTGTTAAACAAATTCAGGGTGACTTACAAGCGGGTAACTTTTCACGTGTCGCCAGTGCATTTGAGGCGCAGGATGTGTCGCGGTTTAGCCCCCGCTTACGTGAGCTCTATGGCCAAGTACTACTGAATGAAAAAAACTATGCGCTTGCCGAACAAGTACTGCTAGGCGTCATCAAAGCTATACCTAACCTTCCATCGGCACACCGAAGTTTGAGCATGGTGTATTTAATGACAGATAAATTAGCCAAAGCACGCATTCACTTAACAAAAAGCGTTGAGCTAGGTATTCAAGACGCCCAGCTTTTTGGGCAGCTCGCCTACGCCAATTTACAGCTAGGTAAACCAGTCACGGCCTTAAGTGCTTATCAAAACGCGCTCATGCTGGAGCCTAACAGCAAGCAGTGGTCTCAGGGGTTATTGTTCGCGCTTATTGAAAGTAATGCACTTGCGCAGGCCGAAAGCTTGTTAGGCGAAATGCTAATTGATGATGAAAATAACCCGCAGCTTTGGCTTCAACGCGGGCAAATTGCGTTAAAGCAAGGCAACATGGTTAAAGCACTGGCTAGCTTGGAAACCGCGCTTTCTTTGGGCGACAGCTCATTGTCGAACTTGATTTCAGTGGCTAAGTTACACGTTTCTGACGGCAGCGCAAAACGTGCTGCCGACATACTGGCGAAACATGCGAAAACCTTCACATTAAACAAAGAAGGCTTTGACGCTTTTTCCCAAATCGCGACTTATCTAGCAGCTAATGAACAGTGGTCTGACTTAAGTAAACTCATACAAGCTGCCGAAAGTAATGTTAACAATTTCACAACCTCTCAAGTCGCTACGCTAAATGTCCTAAAAGCACAGCTGGCTATAAGTAAGGGGCAGAATAAAACCGCGATTTCACTATTAACTAAAGCTATTGATGAAGCGCCTGACCATGGGGAAGCACTTTTGCAACTCGCTTCTCTTTATCGCAAACAGAACAATATAGAACGCGCGAAAATGACTTATTTAAGGGCTGAAGCACTCACCCATGTTAAGCAACAGGCGATGCTTGGGCGAGCGCAAATTGCCATCGATCAGCGTCAATATCAGCACGCACTTTCTCTTTTAAGACAAGTATATAAATCGTACCCCTCTCGTTCTGATTTACTCAGTAACATTCAACCTCTAGAAAACTTGGTGAAAAATGCTATCTAAAAAGTAATTGATTTAAGCGTCTACTCCTTATTTTAGCACAGTAAATCATGCTTTATGATGATGGATATTTAGGCTTGTAATTGAAGCAATGCTTAAAGGTTATTTCGTTAAAAAAGTAAAATGATAATAAATCTCATTTGCATTGAAAATATTGAAAATACCTGTATTATCAAGCCCGTTAACATTGACGATAAATACAAAGAAATATTTCAGGAAGTTATGAGTTTTTCGTTAGGCGGTATTCGCCAGTGGCATTGGATTAGTGGCGCAGTCTGCCTTGTTGGAATGCTGTTATTTGCTGTGACAGGCATAACGCTTAATCACGCAGCAGATATTCCAGCCAGCAGAACGGTGACATCGGCAGAGGCAAATCTACCACAATCGGTAGCAGGGCAATTGGATTCTTTAGAGAACGGTGAGGTTCAAATTCCAAGCGAATTGGTTGCTTTTATGCTTACAGATGAAGGGGTTATGGTACCTTCGTCGGTAACTGGCGAGTGGGATGGTGTTGAGTTTTATGCAGCGTGGCCAGGACCAGGTTCAGACAGCTGGATTGCAGTAGATATTGAACTGGGCACTGTGACATTTGAACATGTCGATAGAGGGTGGATCTCTTATTTCAACGACTTGCATAAAGGGCGTAACACTGGCAATGCATGGCGCTGGTTTATCGATATCTTTGCTATAGCCTGCATTATTTTTAGTGTGACTGGGCTACAGCTTTTAATTCGCCATTCAAATTCACGTGCGTCTACATGGCCTATTACCATGCTTGGCTTACTTATCCCTTTTGTCATTATTTTACTGTTTGTGCACTAGCAATATGCCCGTGCAAACGCACACATAATTTAAAGGAGTGTTTATATGAAAATGCCTAAAGGCGTAGTCATCGCATCGGCTTTATTGGGCCTGACATTTGTCTCTGGCGTTATTCACGCGGCAAGCCAAGCCAAACTTGAGGTAACCCTTCCTCAACTTGATGTGGCTGAATATCACAAGCCTTATCTTGCAGTGTGGATTGAAGACAGCAAACGCAATGCTACTCAAGTGGCAGTATGGTACGACGTTGAAATGCGAGAGGGTAAAGGAAAAGAGTGGCTCAAAGACTTACGTCAATGGTGGCGTCGAGGTGGTCGCAGCCTCGATATGCCTTACGACGGTCTAACTAGCGCAACAAAAGGCCCTGGTGACTACAGTATTGACGCTCAACTGAATGAAGCGCTAGCAGCGTTGTCTGCGGGTGAATATACACTACGCGTGGAAGCATCGCGCGAAGTAGGTGGGCGAGAAGTACTGTCACTGCCTTTTACATTGCCACTATCTTCTATGACCTTACCAGCAGAAGTGAAAGGAAACTCAGAGCTGGAACGCGTTGTACTGCGTTTTGAAGACTAATCTGCTGAGGCGCTAATTCAAAAAACGGCGCGTTAAGTAGAGACCTTAAAAGAGAACATTATGAAAAAATTATCAGTAAAAGCTACGGCAGTAGCGCTAGCAGCAACACTCGCTGTTTCGTTTTCAGCCAGCGCGCACCGTGCGTGGTTACTTCCAAGTTCAACGGTACTTTCTGGTGAGGAAGCTTACGTCACATTTGATGCAGCCATTTCAAACACCATTTTCCATCCAGATCACTTTGCAATGAATACCAGCAACTTAGTGGTTACATCACCGGAAGGTGAAGCGGTTGAAGTAGAAAATATGGCACGCGGCAAGTATCGCACCACTTTCGACTTAAAGCTCAACCAAGAAGGTACTTATAAACTGACATCAGCAAGTAGCGGTATTCGCGCATATTGGCGTGACGAAGAAGGCAAGCGAAAAATGTGGCCTGGCCGAGGCGAAACGTACAAGCCAGAAGCGTTTGCAACGGCGGTTCCCAAAAAAGCCGTCGATCTTCGCGTAATGCAAAGGTCTCGTCGCGTCGAAACGTTTGTCACGTTAGGTGCACCTTCAACAAAGGTATTTACGCCTGACAACGTGGGGCTAGAACTTGTGCCTGTGACTCACCCCAACGACCTATTCGCAACCGAGACTGCCACATTTGAGCTATTAATTGACGGTGAGCCAGCGGTTGGCGCTGACGTGGAAGTGGTACGCGGTGGAATGCGTTATAGAAACGACCAAGAAACGATTAAAGTGACGTCAGACAACAATGGCCAAATTGAGATTACCTGGCCGCAAGCAGGCATGTACTTTGTAGAAATTGATTATGAAGACGATAAAGCGGAAAAGCCTGCAACTACGCGTAACGGCAGTTATTCAGGAACGTTTGAAGTACTTCCGCTGTAGTAATGCGAAGTGATTGCTTTGTAAGTGGCTGTTTTTCTTTTTAGTTCAAAGAACAACAGCCTTTAGCTATTCAAAAACCACAGTACAAAAGACAAGCACCATGACAGAAACACACCGCCTACTTATAGCAATCGTAAGTATTGGCCTATATACGCTATGGGTAGCGGTGTTATTTTTTAAAAATAAAAAGCGTAACAAGCATTCGGTCACTGGCGAAGAAACGCTTATTGTATATGCAAGTCAAACGGGGACGGCGGAAAAAATTGCTCGCGCTAAAGCGGCTGCGCTCTCGTCGCAAGAACCTACGTCTGTTTTGTCTATGGCTTCATTAAAGCTCAAAACCCTCAGTGATGTTTCTAAGGTTATTTTTATTGTAAGTACCTATGGTGAAGGTGAGCCACCTGATGCAGGGCGAACGTTCAACAAAGCGCTTGAAAAAGCGTCATCAAATCATTCTGACTATTTATCACACTTGTCGTTTGAAGTGGTTGGGCTAGGCGACAAGCAATACGCTGCGTTTTGCCAATTTGCGATTACGCTGTTTGATGGCATTAGTGCACTGGGAGCTCGTGCACTTTCACCGCTTACCACCCTCGATTCAGGGCAAGGTGAACACTTATCGTTGCTACATTCTTTACCCGACAGTGAACTGCTTTCTACCCGCTCTTTCACCTTAAAAACACGTGTGCAATTAAATGAAGCAAGTCCATCAAGCCAATCGGCGTCACCGGGTCTTTATGGTTTGTCTTTAAGCCCAAGCAGCGTGGTAAGTGTTAAAGGCGAATCTGAGCAATGGGAAGCTGGCGATGTATTGGAAATACTTGTTCCTGATGCTTCTAAGTCTCTTGAGCCGTCTAATTCAACTACAATAAGCCGAAGTTACACCATTGCATCGGTCCCTCAAGAGCATGACATAAAGCTAGTTGTCAGGCAGGTGGTGAAAAACGATGGACAACTTGGAGTGGGTTCAGGCTTGCTTACCCAATCGTTGCCGCTGCAGCAAACTGTGCGGGGATATATTCGCAAAAATACCAGTGCAATCATCACCAATACACAATGCCCGTTAATTTTGATAGCTGCTGGTAGCGGTATTGCTGGGGTGCGCGCGCAGCTTGCAAAACGTGCGTTACTTGAAAACGCGAGCCCCGTGTGGATTTTCTTTGGAGAGCGTGAGCCCATACACGATGAAGTGCTAGATAAAACGTTATCGCCTTTCCAACACAGCAATTGTATTTATAAGAAGTCGGTGATTTTCTCTAGACAAGCAGGTGGTGGCTACGTTCAGCAGCGTCTAATTGAACAGCGAGAAGACGTTAAAGCATTTCTAGAGGACCACGGGCAAGTGTATGTTTGTGGTCAATTTGAGGGAATGGGCCAGGGCGTTGACCATGCCTTACAGATGATACTTGGCGAGCAAGGGTATATTGCACTCACAACAAATGACAGGTATCACCGCGACCTTTACTAAAAATATAACTTCACTCCAATTGCTTACAAATTCGGTCTTTCCTTAAGGCTAAATATTAGCCTTTGGGTTAGACTTTAGTCTTATGAGTTAAGCCCTTGCCTTGTTGCGTGTTTAAATATGCGCAACAGTGGGTTTGACATACCTTAAATAGATGCTTTTCTTATTCAGGTATGACCTTTCTTCACCGCTAACTGGTGTAGTGTTTGAACTGAAAATAAGAAAATCAAAGAGCTATTGCTTTTTGATATAACAAATAGGACGACAGTATGCAGTCTATTGCCATTGTAATAATGGGCATCATTGGAATGTTGCTCGGTTGGTTCGTGTATTCAAAGTTTATTGCGAGCCGTATATTCAAGTTGGATGATAGTTTTGTAACACCTGCCCACTCAATGCAAGATGGGGTTGATTTTGTCCCCACCAACAAAGTGGTATTGTGGGGCCATCACTTCACATCTGTTGCCGGTGCGGCGCCTATTGTTGGGCCGGCCATTGCGGTTTACTGGGGTTGGGTGCCAGCCGTTTTGTGGGTTGTCTTCGGCACGATTTTATTTGCCGGAGTGCACGACATGGGAGCGCTTTGGGCGAGTGCTCGTCACAAAGGTAAGTCAATGGGCGCACTGTCTGAGACTGTCATCGGCAAACGGTCTCGCTCACTGTTTATGATAGTCATCTTCCTCGTGTTGTTAATGGTGAATGCCGTTTTTGGTGTGGTTATTGCCAACTCATTTGTTTCTCAACCCAATGCCGTATTCCCCGCATGGACCGCCATAGCCGTAGCCTTGGTAATTGGGCAACTTCTTAAGCGCAATTTCAGCCTAATTCCTTTGTGCATCGTGGGAATTATCGTTTTATACGCTTCTGTGTACGCAGGCAGTTACATTCCACTTAGCTTACCTGAAACTATGTTTGGTTTGGCAGACAAAGCTAACTGGATCATTATCTTGTTTATTTATGCGGCTATCGCATCGCTGTTGCCAGTTTGGATGCTATTACAGCCTCGTGACTTCATAAACGGTATGCAGCTATTAGTTGGGTTGTTCTTACTGTATGGCGCGGTGTTTTTCGCAATGCCAGATATCACAGCGCCAGCGTTTAACACGCAAACAGCCATAGACTCACCCAGCTTAATTCCGCTATTGTTCGTCACTATCGCCTGCGGTGCCGTATCTGGTTTCCACGGTATCGTATCTTCAGGTACCAGTTCTAAACAGCTTGATAAAGAAACCGATGCACGATTTGTTGGCTACTTAGGTGCAGTCGGTGAAGGTTCGCTTGCTCTTATTACCATTGTTGCGGTTAGCGGTGTGGCGTTCGCCGCCTCTCCAGAAGAATGGCATGAAGTATATAGTCACTTAGGCGCAGGTAGCGTAGGTGCCTTTATCACAGGTGGTGCAAACCTCATTCAGCAGGGGTGGGGTCTGCCGGTAGATTTTTCCTCAACAATACTCGCTGTCATGGTTGTACTATTTGCAGGAACTACCATGGATTCAGGCGTGCGCCTACAACGCTATATTATTCAAGAATGGGGCGATATCTATTCAATTGACGCATTGAAAAATGGCGTAGTTGCAACCCTAGTAGCTGTAGGTTGCTGTTTATTGCTGGCTTTCGGTGCGGGTGGCTCGTCAGGTAGCGGCGGTATGATTATCTGGCCTCTCTTTGGTTCTACCAACCAAATTTTAGCTAGCTTAACGCTTCTGGTTATTTCGGTCATGCTTATCAAACTTGGTCGACCTGCAAAATATACGCTTATTCCAATGGTATTCGTACTGTTTATGGCGTTCTTTGCAGGGCTTATCAAGCTTCAAGAATATTATGTTGAAGGAAACTACCTACTCGTATTCTTAGATGCCGTAGTACTTGTGGTATCGGTGCTTGTTATGCTTGAAGCCTTTTCAGTGGTATCAAAGCTTAAAAAAGAGCAACTTAGTAGCGAGTAATCAGCAACAGGTTTTTCATGGTTGACCTCGTGGTTTAAAGTCACACTATCGAGACAGTCAACATTCGGCCAGTGCATTTGCACTGGCCATTTTTCTTTCCTTACAAATCAGTTATTGCCGATTTTCTGTATAGTCGGTTATCTGTTACTATAAACGGCGTTTTAAACCACTGTTAAATTTGCTCTACACTGGTTACTTATTACTAAATTAACCTAGATTGGCAAAATATCCCGCGAGGCTTTGTGTCAGATATTATTTTACTTGGACAGAACTTCTTAGCGCTATTTGTAGAATCTGCGCCTTGGCTGCTTTTAGGTTTGTTGGTAGCAGGAATAATGCATGAATTGGTGCCTGTATCATTTCTTGAAAAGCACATGGGAAGCTCATCGGTTGGCTCAATAAGTAAAGCTGCAATCATTGGCGCACCCTTGCCACTCTGTTCTTGTGGCGTAATTCCTGCGGCTTTGGGCTTACGTCGCAGTGGCGCATCAAAATCTTCTACTGTATCGTTTTTAGTGTCTACCCCCGAAACAGGTGTAGATAGCGTGTCGGTTTCCTATGCTTTACTTGGCCCTCTTTACGCCATAGTTAGACCAATTGCGGCTGTCACAAGTGCTATTTATGCTGGCTTAATGGTACGTTTTTTCGCAGAAACCGAATCGATAGCTGCTCAAGAAAAACAGCAAGAATCTGACCATGTATCTTCCTGCTGCGCTTCGAAAGCTAAGCCTGAGCCTGCCCCTGTAACGTCGTGTTGCGACAGTGAAGAAGCACATAGTCACGGAACACACAGTCACGGAACACACAGTCACAAAAAAAACAGTACTACAACGTTGATAAAGAAAACCTCAAACGTGTTCTCTTATGCTAGCGGTAAGCTGCTAGAAGATATTGTAATGTGGCTGTTAATCGGTTTGGCGCTTGCCGCGGCAATAAAAACCTGGGTACCTACCGATTTTTTAACCCAGTGGGGTGACGGTATCGTTGCCATGCTGGTAATGGCCCTTATTGGAATACCAATGTACATATGTGCAACCGCATCTACCCCATTGGCAGTAGGTTTTCTTGCTGCTGGCTTATCGCCGGGGGCGGTGTTGGTTTTTCTAATGGCAGGTCCGGCAACCAATGTTTCTACAATGGGTATGATTAAGCAAGAAATGGGGGTTCGAACCCTCGCCCTTTATTTGTTCAGTGTAATCTCTGCGAGTTTGTGTTTTGGCTACGCACTAAACTATTTAGTATCGTCACTATCGTTAGAAACGATGATAAAAGCACAAGGTCACATGCACGAACATGGTGCTGGTGCGCAGGTTGTTTATATAATGTGCGCTGTGTTGTTAGCAGGCTTAATGCTTAGGCTGGGTGTTAAAAAAATACAGCACTACCGTCAAAATCAACAGCAACACTCGGCGTGCTGCGGATAGCCGCTACATCGCATCATCATCAACTTTGCGCAAGCGCTCAAATCTTATGAACAGAGCGCTTGTATATCCAGCTCTATTAACCATAATAGTCGCTCAACTTATTAAAATTATAATGCGTTTTAGTTTTAAAGGCTTAACCTTACAAGGACGCTTGGAATAACTACATGCTTTTACTTATTGTGTACGTCTTCATCGCACTGGGCTTTTCTTTTGTGTGCTCTATTGCGGAAGCTGTAATTCTGAGTGTTTCCTCTGCCTATATTTCTGTATTGGAAAAAGAAGGCAAACCAAGTGGCACTTTGCTCCGCAAGCAAACCGACAATATCAACACGCCGTTATCGGCTATTCTGACTTTAAATACTATTGCCCATACCATGGGGGCAGCAGGCGCTGGCGCACAAGCGGCGGCAGTATTTGGTGATGCCTATTTAGGGGTAATTTCGGCCGTACTTACATTACTTATCTTGGTCTTTTCTGAAATTATTCCTAAAACACTGGGGGCCACTTACTGGCGAGCACTCGCACCAATTACCGCTTATTTTCTTAAGTATCTCTCTATCGTGCTTTTGCCGTTTGTCAAAATGTCTGCACTGCTAACCAAGGGCTTTAAAGAAGACAGCCCGTTGCGGGGTTTAAGTCGCAGCGAGTTGCATGCTATGGCAGAGTTATCAGGTCAAGAAGGCCAATTGGCGAACCATGAAGCTGCGTTTTTACAAAGCCTGTTAAGTTTGCATGAACTTAAAGTGAAAGATGCAATTACGCACCGCACGGCGCTGTTTAAAGTGTCTGAGTCGATGACAGTAGAAGGCTTCTTTCACAAACACGCAAATATAGAATTCTCGCGAATTCCCGTATTCGAAGATAGCGATTCAGAGAATATTACTGGCTTTGTTATGCGCTCAGATCTCTTAGTTGCGCAAGCCAGAGGCAACACAGACAAACCATTATCTGAATATGCAAAAGATATGGTTACCGTGCTTAACACGATGCCGTTGTCTGTCACCTTCGAGCACTTTATTAATAAGCACGTTCATATGTTGCTGGTGGTGGATGAGTACGGAGGACTGGAAGGTGTACTCACTCTTGAAGACTTGCTTGAGCGCTTACTAGGCGTAGATATTGTGGATGAAAAAGACACCACGGTGAGTATGCGACGCCTGGCTAAAATGATGATGAAGCGCAAAGAGCAAATGATGATCAAAAATGTGCCTGATGCGTCGCTTGAGAAATCGCCTAAAAAGTCTTAATAAGTGTTTGGGGCGACGCAGCTAAGCTAAGTAGCCCCTAAGCTGTGGCAGTTAAAAGGTTACCGTTAAAGCTAGTTGTAATTGTTGCTCGGTGTAATCATCACCGTCTTGAAAAAACTGTAAGTTTTCCTGATGGCCTGTATTTACCTGCCACTCAGCTGTAACTGCAAGCTGTCTATTTAAATCGTACCGAGCGCTCACAGTGAGGGCGCTTCCTCGGCTTCCATTCGGGTCATTTATTGTATTGTCGTTATCAGTTACTTGATACCAGTCTGCTCGCATAGCAACAGTAATGTGGTCCCAATTTAGCGAAGACAAATTATAAGCGGCGGCAATATAAGCACTCGCAAAATCATTGTCTACAACGTGCTCACCCATAAGCGTGTCACCTACAAGTATTTGAGTAAACAGGGTTAAATCAGGCCGGGGCATGTATCTTAAGGTTAACGAGTGAAACTGAGTGTGCCACGCATAAATACGGTCTGAGTCCAGAATATTCGGGTCAGCATTGTTATCGTAAAAGTAATAGCGTAGTTCTGCTCGTCGCTTGTAAGCCAAGTGGGCGCCCGCATAGTATCCGAATCGCCCATCTATTTCTCTAAATGGGTCGGTCCAAGCTGGCGCATTCAACCCTTCTTCACTGACAACGCCAGGGATGGGAAGGAAATTTACCCGGTCGTTGTATACCGACTGTCTGTCATGCAGTGCAAACCCTCGCCATGAGAGCAAAGTGCCGGTTGTGTCGTTGCCCTTAAAAACGCTTCCTAGAATTTTCCACGACCAGTTGCTTCGAACTTGCCTTCCGTTTTGCCTAATGCTGACTTCTATACCGCCGGTTCGCAATTCTTCTCCTACCCAACTGTTGATGGCAGAGTTACTTAAAAAGTGCGGCGATAGCCAACCTATATCTGTGTTTTCGGCAGAAAGCGCGGGAAAGAAAGCGCCTACTTTTACTTCGGGCTTAATGGTTGATGCAATGAAAGGACGATATTTCAGGTAAAGCTCAGACACCCCCACTTTTTGTTCGCCGTCAGTATAACCATTAACAACCCCAATCGCTGACCAATTATTGTTAAGCATTACGTCGGTGGCTAATATGGCTTGTGCCAGATGTACACCGTTTCCGTCAAACCTTTGGTGGCTTTGACCCATTTGTTGGAAGCTTTGTGAATTGTCTTTATTTACAGCGCTTGCTCTTACAAGTATGTGAGTATCGGCATGTACTAAAGATGCCCCAAAAACTAAAAGTAAAGCAAAACAAACAGCGAGAGTACTACGCATTAATAGTCGCCAAAACCTTCATCAAAATCATCGCTACTAAGCACTGAGTCTATTTTAAATTCGTATTTTTCTGCTGCAGTTACATTCAAAGAGGCGGAATCAAAAAGCCGTAGTTCAGGTAGCTGGGGATGCCACGTCATAATGTCATATTCACCGACAGGGAGTGTAATATCAAGAATGCCTTCTTCGTTTGTCTTTCCATAAAATGGGCTGTCTGAAACAACAATATAGCCCAGCATCCAGTCGTGAATATTGCAGCCAATATCCACAATGCCTGCTTGCTCAAAGCGAAGTGGATCGGCAGTGAATTCCTTATAAAGCTTTAGCTCGAATTGCTTCGTGGGGGAAAAAGAATAAACGTGATGAAAAAGGTTATCTGCGTTAGGAAATGAAATATCAGTACCTGAACGCACAACAAGCACATGTGGAGCAAACTGTTTATCAATTTGATTCATAATAGCCGGTTTTTCAGGTCTTGTTGGCGGTGTTTCTAGAGGGAGCAAGGGCGTAAGAGTAAGCACCACATCTTTCACTGGTATTCCATTTGCTTCAGTGACCTGCACAGAAATACTCGTCATTTTTTGACCGATAGTATCTTGTGCGACAGCTAGCGAAGCGAAGAAGGTCGCCATAACTGACACTGCGGTTAAAAGGGATGTAAAAGGCGAGAAAACAGATGTCGGGAAGTTGCTCAAAAGGTTGATCTTTTGTGTCATTTTAATTTTTTCTTATTGTAGTTCGTTCACTAAGAACAAGAAAGGCAATGCGCGTTTTGTTTTAATTTGCATCGCTTCGGCATTCATATCAATTAAATATAGACCGCGATTGAGAATTTTTTTATTCATTTACATTAGAGGAAAGCGCACAGTGACAATTACGCCTGAGTTATCTTTGCGATTCGCCAAGGAAAGTTGACCTTTGTGAAAGGTAACAATGATATTGGCAATGTAAAGTCCTAAGCCCAAGTGAGGAGAAGACGCATTTTGTACGTCGTTTTCCCGTCTTACCGACACCATTGATTGCAATAGTTGAGACTTCATCCCTTCGGGTAAAAGTGCGCCGGCGTTACTTACTGTTAATTCGGCTAGCTTGTCTTTGACGGTAATACTCACTTGTATTTCGCTGTCTTTTTCGCTGAAGTCGACAGCGTTAGCGATGATCTTATCGAACATTTGTGCAATCAACTCAGGTGAGCCCAAGATACGAGCAGCGTCTTCGTTACTTGAAAGGGTAAAGCGTCGATTACTGTAAGCGTGTTCGTACCCAGCAATACAACCAGAGATAACGTTAACCAAGTTGAATGGTTCTAAATCTTCTTGTTGAATGGCTTGCTCTAATCGTGTTGCTTCGCTCATGCTATTTAAAATAGTGCTCAGGCGGCTTACACCCGATTGCGCTCTTTCCACAAAAACTGCTTGTTGAGAGGCGTCATCAACGTGGGTAAGCATATCAAGGGACGACTTAACTACGGCAATGGGGGTTCTGAGTTCGTGAGATAAACGAGATGCCATATTCTCTAAATAAGAATTGTATTGCTGCAATCGCGAAAGAACATCGGCGAAAGAGCGAGATAAATCACCAATTTCATCGCGTTGATTAGACACTGGTAGCGATCCAATGATTTTGCCATTGTCATCAATAACGGCTTCTGTGTTGTCACGAAGCGAGCGAATGCGATTAGAAATACGCGTCGCGAATAACAACAGGCCCAAGGTGCCGATAGTCATCACTGCTAAAATAACGTGAAACAGCTGTTCTAAAGCACGGTTTCTTAATGTACGAATGCCATTGGTGGTTTGCTCAACAATTACCGCGCCCATTACCGTGCCCTCAATAAAAATAGGGTAGGCGGCGGATAGTACGATGGCTTTATTGTCTGGTGATAGTCGCCATAGGGAATCGGGCTGGCCGTTAAGCGCCGTGCCCAAATCCTGACCTACAAGGGCATAGGTGTCGTCTAATTCGTCAATAAAGTCAGCGGGTGGCCTAGTAAGAATAAGATAATAAAGCGGGAGTAACCACTCACTTTCAATCCATTCCCATAGCGGGTTTGATGACGCTTCTTTTTCTTCAACTTCAATTCCCGTAGCCGATTGAATATCGCCCGCTCTCGCTAAAACTCGCTTGTGTTTATCTACCACCCAAACGCGGGAATCAGCATATTTTAAACCTGCCAAAATGCGTTCGATTTCAGGCGATGGCGTAATAACGGTGCCAAGTTCTGAAAGCTCTTTCGTGTTTGCTGTGCCTAAAGCGTACTGCTTTAAACGGCGTTTTTTATCGTCAATATCAACAATGGAGAAGGCTAAGCCGCCTGTTGTCATAGACAGAGGAAAGCGTAGCTCCACGTTAAAGCCCATGGCGGTTTCCTGCCATCGACCTTGAATTGATAGCGCGTTCTCCACTGCCCGCGTTGACGAGGTATTTTCTGATAACTTATAGGCGTTCACCCAGCCGCTTTCGTAAGGTGCAACCACATATCTTGCAAGCTCGCCTTGGGGTGTTTCCATTCCAATAAGCAGGTGATCACCGGTTTCTACACTCAAGCTGTTGGGCTGCCGCCACATCAAAGTATCATCAGTTACTTCAAACATCGCATATAAAAATTGACCGTAGCGTCCTACCATATGCTTAAACGACAGGCTGGTAGGTTTATCATCATAGTCGTTGTAATACTCGATGATTTCATCGCTGCCATATTCACTCATTAACTCACTGACTTGTTGCCAGTCGTTAAGCTCGCCATCAAGACGAATAGGCGAAGGAATTGGAGGGGCGTAAAGGTCAGTGCCGGGGCGTACATCTTGTAGGTAGGCTGATTGACTATCGAATAATGCGGGGCGCTCGTGCAGTGCCGTGGCTACGGCACGTGCGGTGCCAATCATGGTCTGCTCTTGGCCATTTCGCAGATATTGTTCAAGCTCCCACACATAGTTATACCCAAGATAGGGAATTGTGAAAAGAAACAACGACAGCACCATAAGCTGCAGGCGAATAGAAAAGCGAAATCCCATGGCGTCGTTATGTTACCTCTTGATGCAAAGTTTACAGTGCGTTGTTTTAGGTCTATAGAGTGCAAGCAACTACAGTTGCCAGCGGTATCCCATGCCATACACCGTATCGATATGGTCGAAGTTAGGATCAAGCTGAACAAACTTTTTGCGCATACGCTTAATGTGAGAAGTGATCGTAGTATCGTCTACTACCATTCTAGACTCATCCATAAGCTGCTGGCGGCTTTTTACATGACCGGGACGTTTAATGAGTGCATGCAGCATCCAAAACTCGGTGACAGTAAGTAAAACGGGCTGATTCTGCCAACTAACCGTCATGCGTGATACGTCTACTTTTAAATCGCCCACTTTTAGCTCGTCTTTTTGCTCTGAAGGCGCGGCCAGTAAATCGGTACGCCTAAACAACGCGGCAATGCGCGCCAGCAAATGCGCCATACTGATATCTTTCGTAAGATAATCGTCAGCGCCCATTCTAAGGCCACTAATGGTGTCTACATCGTTATCGCGGGCAGTAAAAAAGATGATAGGAAGGGTTTGTGATAGCCCTCTTAATTGCTGGCACAGCATGAAGCCACCTTCTATTTCATCCTTTAAGCCAATATCAATAATTGCTAAGTCGGGCAGGGTGTGGTTGAAAGCCTCGGCCGCAGACGGCCTGTCTTCATAGGCGTTTACGCTATAACCTTGCGCTTTCAGCGCGATAATGTAGTTTTCGCGAATGGCTGCGTCATCTTCCACTAATGCAATTGTCTTTGGCATTCTTTAACTCGCAAATATAAAACGGATAGAGCGCACACTATACCTGTGAAATGTTGCTTTTGCTTAAGTTCGACATAAAATCCACAAGCCTGCCTCATTTGTGCCATATTTGAGCGGCGCGCATAGCATATTTCAGTGGCACATCACCTTACAAACGCTACTTTCAAGCGGCATTGTGCACCTTTATCAACAAAGGACAGCAGGTAGCCGAAACCATCATAATATTTCCATAATTCATGGCTTTTTTCGCCATGTATTCAGGGTTAAATACAAAAGGTCGGTTGGTCTTCGGTTTGCATAGAAGTTTGTGATAAAGATTAACGACATTTGCTTTGAAATAAGCGACGTAGAAGAGGTAAGGCTGAACTTTTACGTAAAAAACTACCCTTTGCGCTGTGTGCTCCCCCAACAGTACACAGCGCTTTTTTAGCAATTTTCATATTCTATATTACCCACTTGCCTTTAGAGCTCCAAAACAGTTCATTTCACCAGCAGGGTTGAAAATGGTAATTTTGTTAGCACTTACTTAAGCACGGTCTATTTTTTACTTACATAGTTTTCTTTAACAGGCCGCAGCAAGGCAAAGCCTTAAACTGTTTTAAGCAACCACTAAACGCGAGTGTATTCATTTAATAGCATGAACTAGGTTACACTTTGCAGGCTAAGGCGTTTCAAATCTCGCTTTAGTTAATTCGTCGTCACACTCTCAATACAGGCAAATCATGAAAGCGTTGGACATTCAAGGGTTAACCAAAACCTATAAAGGTGGCGTACAGGCGCTAAAAGGCGTTGAACTCACCGTGCAAGAGGGAGACTTCTTCGCATTACTTGGCCCAAATGGGGCGGGGAAATCTACTACAATTGGTATTATTAGCTCACTGGTTAATCAAACCAGCGGCAGTGTTTCTGTGTTTGGTTACAATTTAACAACGCAGAAAGAGCAAGCCAAAGCCTGTATCGGATTAGTGCCGCAAGAGTTCAACTTCAACCAGTTTGAAACTGTACTGCAAATTGTACTTAATCAAGCGGGATACTATGGTGTGCCGCGAAGTGTAGCCAAAGAACGTGCGAAAAAGTATTTGGCAAAGCTCGATTTGTGGGAAAAACGCGACGCGCGCGCCCGCGAGTTGTCTGGCGGTATGAAGCGACGACTTATGATTGCCCGCGCATTAATGCATGAACCTAAATTGCTTATTCTTGACGAACCTACGGCCGGTGTCGATATTGAAATTCGCCGTTCAATGTGGGGCTTTTTAGAAGAGATAAACCGTCAAGGCATCACCATCATACTCACAACACACTATCTTGAAGAAGCAGAAATGCTGTGTCGCAATATCGCTATTATTAATAAAGGCACCATTGTGGAAAACACAAGTATGAAGGCTTTGTTGTCGAAGCTTAGCCTAGAAACCTTTGTGTTGGATATCAAAATACCTGAAAGCGCGTCAGAGAATAACAACTTATTGCGTGGCTTTGAGCATCGTTTAATTGATGACCATACCCTTGAAGTTGACGTTGAAAAAACCGAAGGCCTGAACCCGGTTTTCACGCAGTTAAGTGAGCAAGGTATTCAGGTTATGAGCATGCGCAACAAATCAAATCGCCTAGAAGAATTGTTTGTGCGTTTAGTTGAATCAGCGAAGCAAGCCGGCTAAACCCACATCAGGTGAAAATGCAAAAATGAAAACTGAAAGCACGCAAATGAACACAGAAGAAAACGTAGGTTGGGTAAAGCAAAACTATGTGGCGCTTACCACTATTTGGATAAAAGAATGCACGCGCTTTTTGCGCATATGGGTACAAACTCTGGTGCCACCAGCCATTACAATGAGCTTGTACTTCGTGATATTTGGTAGTCTTATTGGTAACCGGATAGGTGAAATGGGCGGTTTTACCTACATGGAATTTATTGTGCCTGGCCTTATCATGATGTCAGTGATCACAAACTCTTATGCCAATGTCTCGTCGTCATTTTTCAGCGCCAAGTTTCAGCGCAATATTGAGGAGCTGTTGGTTTCGCCTGTGCCTACCTCAGTAATTATTCTTGGGTATGTGGGCGGCGGTGTGGCCCGTGCCATTCTGATAGGCATTATTGTTACCTTGGTGTCGCTGTTTTTTGTTGATGTTCAAATTCATCACCTAGGCATTATCGCGCTCACGCTACTATTAACTTCGACCCTATTTGCCACGGCAGGTTTGATTAATGCCGTATTCGCAAAAACCTTTGACGATATCAGCGTAGTGCCAACGTTCGTTTTAACGCCGCTAACGTATTTAGGTGGTGTGTTTTACTCTCTTTCTTTATTGCCTGAGTTTTGGCAATGGGTAAGTAAAGCAAATCCAGTTGTGTATATGGTTAACGGGTTCCGCTACGGGTTCTTGGGCGTGTCTGATGTTAATGTCACCTTGTCGTTAAGCTTGCTCGTAGGCTTCAATGCCTTGCTGTTTAGCGTGGCTTATTACTTACTCAAAACTGGCAAAGGTATTCGCAGTTAATGGCAAGCGGAAACTCAAGAGAAATCACCACTTCGCAGGTGGGTATTCACGATAAGTTAGACGACTTGGTGAAAAAGTACCAAGTGAGTGAAAACAAACGCCCTATCATTGACCACACACAGGCTGCTTTTGACGAGGTTTCAGCGTGGCTAGAAGGCTTTGACGGTGACGTTATTTTAGACTCGTGCTGCGGCGTGGGCGAAAGTACGACTAACATTGCCAAAGCCAATCCGAATGCCCGTGTGATTGGCATAGATAAATCGGCACTGCGTGTTGATAAACACGAACATTACAGCGCGAAGCAGGATAATTACCGAGTGATCCGCGCCGACGTTAATGACTTTTGGCGCTTAGTAAAACTGTCGAATTGGCGTGTTACTCAACACTTTCTACTTTATCCTAACCCGTATCCCAAAAAGACGCAGGTGCAAAAGCGCTGGCATGGTAGTGCGGCAATGGTCGACTTAATGGCCATTACCCCGAATGTCGAGGTGCGCAGCAACTGGCTCATTTACTTGATGGAGTTCGCGCAGGCCGCCAGCCATTACGGTCTTATTTCAGACTTAGCTGAAGTGACGGGCGACGACCACATGACACCTTTTGAAAGGAAGTACCGAGGTAGTGGCCAATCTTGCTGGCAGCTTAAATGTCGTAGTGAAGAGAGCTAACGCAAAGCGCTAACCCTTTCAATGACGGGCAGTCGCGCTTCTCACATTCGCCATAGGTGGGCTAAACACATAGCCCTGCGCATAGCGGATCGGGAGGCGCTTAACGCTCTCTAAATGGGTCTCGTCCTCAACGTGCTCAGCAATAGTGCTTACGCCATGCCGTTCGCAAAGAGACAACAAATAATCCACATACTCTCGCACGGCTTCTTGTTGGTCGTAGTGCTTTATTAAACCGCCTGCTAGCTTTATGCCTCTGACGGGTAAATTCATTAGTGCACGTATATTTCCTGGGCATGAACCTACGTTGTCAATAAATACCCCAAGGCCTACATGCATACTTTTCTCGATAAATGAAGTCAGGCTCTTAGGGTTAGATAACGCGGTTGACGCGCTCACTTCAATACTCACGCGTTCAGGCGAAGGGTAACTAGCTAAATGTGTTATGAGGGTGTTGGTCAGCTCTTCGTTGTGCAAGTCTTTTGCGGTGATATTGATATTCCAAGGAATATTTACGTCATGGAAGTAGCTGGCACATTGCACAAACATACTTGCCGCAAGTGTGTTAACGTGCTGCTCTCGTTCAATCAGATACAAAAATTCGCTAGGGAGAAAGGTTTTATCACCTTGTGTGATAAGTCTAGCTAGGCATTCATAGCGCCACACACCTTGGCTTTGTAAGTCCACAATAGGTTGGAAATAAGGAACGATATCATCGATTGAAAAATCCTCGGAAATTTCACGAATGGGCATAAACAGACCCCCTTGCATTGGAGCAGTACCTTATTGCAGCGATGAATGCTTGAGCGTGAGTTCAACGGCTACTTAGGCTCGCAATTAGAAGATGTAAATCCAACGCCAGAAACTGGTGTTGGTACTATTCATAAATTAAATATAGTAGAGAGTATTAAAATTTGCGGTATAAAATTTCATAACATCCCCCCACAATTTCAGTGTTAAACACGTAAGCCTTCAATTTCGACTAATGTAATAAAACATTAATAGTCGCTTAAATGCCGTGTGCTAACCCTTGGCGAGCATTGCAATCTGATGTAAAGTGCGACACCCTGAAAGTATTGTGATAAGTTTTCAGGTTTGGCAACGAATGGACCGCGTTAATACGCACTAGCCTAGCTGATGTATCCTAATTTGGTGTATGGATAAAGTACCAGCACCGAGAATCGCATGCTAATTGGCTAAAAGGAAAAGTAAGTGTCAGGCCGGTATCCTGCAAAACCGCCTGTTTAATTTCGCGTTATAGACTTTACGCGAAATATGTGAATGTTTTAAGTATGAGGTGTGTTGAGTGGGTGAAGCGCAAGTTAGTTTAGAGCACCTGTTTAGGGTCTTTACCAAACCTGAACACAAAGACTCAAAGCTGGCTCAAATAGAGCAGCATTTATCTGACAATATCTTAGATTTTTTGTCGCAGCACGTGGTGACAAAAAAGACGTCGTTAGAAGAGATAGAAAAAGACTTCTCAGACTCGAAGGTGCCAGAATCACCAGAGTTTGTGTCTACTCATGCTGAAAGCTTGCTTGATAAGCTGGTTGCACATTCTGTAAATACTTATTCTCCGACTTTTATCGGGCACATGACTTCCGCATTGCCATATTTTCACCTGCCGCTTTCAAAATTAATGGTAGGGCTTAACCAGAACCTGGTCAAAATTGAAACCTCTAAAGCTTTCACTCCGCTAGAACGCCAAGTGATCGGCATGATGCACAACTTAGTGTACGACCAACCACAAGCCTTCTACGACGAGCATTTACACAGCGCCGCACATTCACTAGGTGCGTTTTGTTCTGGCGGTACTATAGCTAATATCACTGCGTTGTGGGTAGCGCGAAACAAGCTTCTTGGTCCGCAAAAAGGCTTCGCAGGCGTTGCTAAAACAGGCTTAGCCGCAGCCTATCGTCACCACGGTATTAACAACTTGGGTGTTATGTGCAGTAAGCGCGGTCACTATTCGTTGTCAAAGGCAGTAGACGTATTAGGGCTTGGCCGTGAGCAGCTGCTTACCGTACCTGCCCCAAGACAAACTCTTGATCCTGCAAAAGCCCTTCGCATAGGTAAACGCTATCAAGAAGAAGGCAACAAGCTTCTTGCTATCGTTGGTGTGGGTGGAACAACTGAAACAGGTCACGTAGACCCGCTAGATGAGCTTGCCGATGTGGCGAAAGAGCTAGGGTGCTGGTTCCACGTTGATGCCGCTTGGGGTGGTGCAACGCTATTTTCTTCGCGCTACCGCGATAGATTGCAAGGTATCGAGCGCGCAGACTCGGTAACTATTGATGCCCACAAACAAATGTATGTGCCTATGGGCGCGGGTATGGCGCTATTTAAAAACCCTGAAAATGCCAATGCAGTAAGACATCATGCTCAGTATATTTTGCGCGCGGGCTCAAAAGATTTAGGCGCTACCACGCTTGAAGGCTCACGTAACGGTATGGCCATGATGGTGTACTCAGCACTGCATATTTTTGGACGTAAAGGCTATGAGCTATTAATTGACCGCAGTATTGATAAAGCCAAAGATTTTGCGCAAATGATAGACAAGGCGCAGGATTTCGAACTTACAACAACGCCTACGCTATCGCTGCTTACTTATCGCGTGTGCCCAGCTGAAGTGCAAGAAAAGCTCAAGCATGTTAACGCGAAAATGCGTAATGCAATAAATGAGAAAATCGATGCTCTTGTTGTTGCCGTTCAAAAGCAACAGCGTGAAGCAGGTAAGTCTTTTGTTTCTCGTACTCGTTTAGAGGCGCCTGACTACCCAACTCAGTGTATAACGGTATTTCGCGTGGTGCTTGCAAACCCGCTAACGAGCCACAACGACTTAGCTGCAATCTTAGCCGAGCAACATTTAATTGCGAAAGAAACGCAGGCTTGGAAAGAGTTAATGGCGTTTGTTCGCGATCCAGAAGCCGTGGCTTCATAAGCGCCGATATCAACACGGCGGTTGTACAAATTTATTTTCATAAAAAAGCCCGAAGCAACTTCCTGTTTCGGGCTTTTTTTCAATGATTTCAACTAAGGCTTAACGCGTTATTTGCATGTTATCGATCAGGCGCGTTTTACCCATAAACATCGCAACAAGCAGAACTAACTCTTTGTCGCTTTTAGTGGCGGCTTCAAAAGTAGCGGCGTTTACCACTTGGCAATAGTCTTTCTTAAACCCCTTGGCTTCAAGGTTGGCAACCATAATATTTTCAAGCTCTGCAAAGTTTGTATTGCCGTTTTCTATTCCAGATTTGATACGCTGCATCTCTTCAAAAATAGCACTGGCGGTCGCTTTTTCAGCGTCCGACAAATAGCCATTTCTTGAACTCATTGCTAAGCCTGATGTTTCGCGCTCAGTGGGGACACCATGCACGTTAACTGCCATGGATAAGTCGCGGGCTAACGCGCGAATAACCTGCAGCTGTTGAAAGTCTTTCTCGCCGAAGAACGCGTCATCGGGCTGCACCATATTGAACAGCTTGGTAACCACTGTTGCAACGCCGCGAAAATGCCCTGGGCGGCTTGAACCACAGTGAGAGTCCGAAATGCCAGGTACTTCAACAAAGGTTTGCGCATCTAAACCTGCCGGATACATCTCAGCAACACTAGGCAGAAACACGGCGTCAGCGCCTTCTGCAATTAGCTTCGCTTTGTCTTCTTCTATAGTGCGTGGATAGGCATCTAAATCTTCATTAGCGCCAAATTGCATTGGGTTTACAAAAATACTCACTACAACTTTGTCGTTGTGTGCTTTTGCCTTTTTTACTAATTTAAGATGACCATTGTGTAGGTTTCCCATGGTGGGAACAAATCCTACGGTTTCACCATTACGTCGCCATGCACTCACCGTGCTGCGCAATGCTGAAATACTATCAACCACCTTCATATTTAACCTCGTTACTCGAAGCTATGTTCAGACGATGGAAATGCACCGTTTTGAACTTCTTCAATGTATTTTGATACGGCCTTGCGCATGTCGCCTGTTTCGACTAGATAGTTCTTAGAGAACTTTGGCATGTAATTAGCGCTAATGCCAAACATGTCGTGCATCACCAGAATTTGACCGTCGGTGTCTTTACCTGCGCCGATACCGATTACAGGAATAGTCAGTGCTTCACTCACGGCTTTACCAAGTGAGGAAGGTACACATTCAAGTACTAAAAGTTGAATGCCGGCTTCTTCCAGCGCTTTCGCCTCGTTGAGTAACTTCTCTGCCTGGCTTGCCTCGCGGCCCTGCACTTTAAAACCACCGAAAACGTGCACAGATTGCGGCGTTAAGCCCAAGTGGCCACACACAGGCACACCACGAAGGTTTAACCCTTTTATGGTATCGCAAAGCCAGCTTCCACCTTCCATTTTCACCATGCTTGCTCCTGCCGCCATTAATTTAGCAGCGTTAGCATAGGTTTGCTCTGGAGTGGCATATGACATAAATGGCATGTCGGCTAATACAAAAGCGCGTTCAGTACCGCGACGCACACTTTTCGTGTGATAAGCAATGTCATCAATGGTTACAGGAAGGGTGTCATCTTCACCTTGAAGGACCATGCCCAAAGAATCCCCAATTAGGAGTGCATCCACGCCTTGTTCGTCAAACATTTTTGCGAAGCTGGCATCATAAGCGGTTAAGGATGTGATCTTTTCCCCAGCCTGCTTTTTCTTAAGCAAGCCCGAAACTGTTACTTTCTTCATGACATGTCTCAGATTGATATTTGTTGATATCGTGTGGCGAACTATACGGATTTTGCGGCTAATTGGAAGAGCGCAGGCGACTAAGTCCGTCTAGTGAGCAGTTGGCTACCCAAGCCGAAATGGGTTTGCCGTCGTGCATCACCATGTTGGGCGCAATTTCAAACAATGGCACCATGACGAACTCGCGTTCTGCCATTCCGTAGTGTGGAATGATTAAATCGGCGGTGTCTATATTTTCGCTGCCGTATAGCAATATGTCGAGATCAAGGGTGCGTGGACCCCAGCGCTCGCCTTTTCGCTCTCGTCCTTCTTCAAGCTCTATACGTTGAAGTTGTTTTAACAGGCTATGAGGCTTAAGCGCCGTCTCAATTAAGCATACCGCGTTTATGTAATCGGGTTGATCTTGAGGGCCCATTGGCTTACTGGAATAAAGCGAAGAGGTCTTGAGTACGCGCGTGTCTTCAATATCATTGATAGCATCAAATGCGCGCTGTGCTTTACCCTGGCTATCGCCAAGGTTACTACCCACGCCTATATAAACATGCTCTTTATGCATCTGGACCTCGTTTAGCTGGTTTACGCTTTCGCTTGCGCGGAGCGCCTTTTGCACCACCTTCACTTTTGCGTAGCGCGTTAAGCATGCCTTTTTGTTTGCCACTGTCAGCGTGCTGGAAATGTGTCCACCACTGCGCCAGTTCAAGTAAGTCACCGCCCTCTATTTGACCACGAACAAGCAAAAAGTCATAGCCAGCTCTAAATTTAGGGTGCGTGAGTAACTGGAAAGCACGACGGCCAAAACGCTTTGGTAAGCGCTGCTGTAAAATCCAGATATCGCGAACTACGGTAGAGAAGCGTTTCGGAATCATTATACGCTGAGTTTGACGGGCAAGCACATCGCCTGAAGCAATATTAAACGCATCATGTGCGTTTAACCCAGACTCGCTTTGTAAGCGCTGCGATTGTTCTTCAACAGGGTACCAAAGTAACGCAGCGTAAAGAAACGCGGGTGTTACGCGTTGGTTGCTGTTTATGCGCTCGTCAGTATTGGCAAGAACGCGGCGAACAAACTGCATCTCACGGCTGCTTTCGTCTTTCAAAAACGGCGTTAGCTGCGGGAATAGTGGCTCAAGCAAGCCGTATTCGTGCAGCATCAAAAAAGTTTCTTCGCCTTTGCCTGATAAAAACAGCTTTAAGGTTTCTTCAAACAAGCGCGCGGGTGGAATGTTCTGTAAAAGGTTCGCTAAAGATTTAATCGGTGCTGCGGTTTTTGCTTCAATACTCATGCCTAGCTTAACGGCAAAGCGCACTGCGCGTAGCATACGAACCGGGTCTTCACGATAACGTGTTTCAGGGTCGCCAATTAGCTCTACTTCACGTTTTTCTATAGCAGCAAGGCCATTGGCGAAGTCTTTAACTGTAAAGTCTGCTACGCTGTAATACATAGCGTTAAAGGTAAAATCACGACGCTCAGCATCTTCTTCGATGGTGCCGAATACGTTATCGCGCACTAACTGACCATGGGCATCGCGTTTCGCAATAGCCTTACCCTTTAGAAGATTCTCGTCTTCGTCTGATTCTTGGTGATGCCCGCGGAACGTGGCTACTTCAATGATTTCGCGGCCAAATACAATATGGGCCAAGCGAAAGCGCCTGCCTATAAGGCGGCAATTTCTGAACAAGCCTTTTATCTGCTCAGGCGTGGCATTGGTCACTACGTCGAAGTCTTTTGGTTCGTGACCCATCAAAATATCGCGTACACAGCCTCCCACCAAATAGGATTCGAAGCCAGCTCCATTAAGGCGATACATTACTTTCAATGCATTTGCACTAACGTCTTCTCGAGATATACCGTGTTCCCCACGGGTCATAGTCCTTGGCTTTAAAGCGTTAGTGGACGAACTCTCTTTTGAAAAAGCACGCTTAACAGATTTAAAAACACGATGAATGATGATGGTATCTCCGCAGACTATAAAGGTCCGCTATAATAAGTGGATTCATGCTGTGGAACAATAATTTCGGCTGTTTTCACTACTTTTTTCCTATCCCACATCGAAATTGCGTGGTTAAGGGCCGAATCAACACCGTCAAACTCCGAAGCATTTGGAAAAGCGAAACCTAAAAAGTTCATCACGCGAACAATGTTATCTAAGGCGGTGGTGTTATCAATTGGTGCTGCGCGGTTTTGCTTGCTAAGTTTTCTACCTGGTGCCACAGCAGCCACAGGAACGTGACCATACGTAGGGGGCGTGAAACCTAGCGTTTGGTAAACCGCGCGCTGCAAAGGCGTTACGTCAATTAAGTCACACCCTCTAATCACATGATTTACCTGCTGAAATACATCGTCGAGGATCACCACCAGATTATAAGAAAACAAGCCATCTCTTCGTTTTAGCACCACATCTTCAGCTCGCGCTGTGTGGGGCAATGAGGTATCGGGTTCGACGTTGTCCATAATCACATCAATGAAGGCTTCAAGCTGATCGTCCATCTTTAGCCGAACAGCGCAGTTTACAGCATCACAAGGCGCAATGTGTTTGTCGCGACAGTGACCGTTATACATACCATCCATGGCTTTTATTTGTCTGCGAGTGCAGGTACAAAAATAAGCGCGGTGTTGTTCAATCAAGTCATCGAGTACAGCTTGATATCTGGCGTGCTGCTGGCTTTGATAAATCACTTCATCATCCCAGCACAGTCCATGGGCTTCTAGCGCAGCTAATATGTCTTTGTCGACGCCGGCAATACAGCGTGGCTCGTCAATGTCTTCCATACGAACAAGCCATTTTCCATTGTGGCTTTTAGCGTCTAGATAGCTGGCAACGGCGGTAACTAATGAACCGAAGTGAAGTTTACCTGAAGGGGAGGGAGCAAAGCGCCCTACATAGTGATTATGCATAATAAAGGCTTAATAAAAAGCCTCATCTTTTCGGGATGAGGCTTTCTATATCAACATGCCGGGTTAATTATTAACCTTGAAGTTGTTTTTCTTTGATTTCAGCCATAGTCTTACAGTCGATACATAAATCTGCTGTAGGACGAGCTTCTAAGCGACGAATACCAATTTCGATACCGCATGAGTCGCAGAACCCGAAATCGTCTTCTTCAATTCGCTTAAGCGTCTTTTCAATTTTCTTTATTAGCTTACGCTCACGGTCACGTGTACGTAACTCAAGGCTGAACTCTTCTTCTTGAGCTGCACGGTCTACAGGGTCAGGGAAGTTTGCTGCTTCATCCTTCATGTGCGTTACCGTACGATCAACTTCTTCACGCAGCTGGTTGCGCCATGCCTTAAGCAATAGACGGAAGTGCTCCATTTGGGGCTCGCCCATATACTCTTCGTCAGCTTTCGGCTCGTACGGCTGTAAACCTGCCAGCGCTAATAGTCCTAGGGATTTTGTTTCTTTTCCTGTTGGCATGTGCCACATCTCCTACACTACGACATCCATCTTGTCCTGATTCGATCGATATCTATATCAGACTCGACAACTTCAGGCAATCAATCGTGTCTATGTAATTATTATGCTGGTGTATTTCTTTCTTATTTAGCCAGGTGTTTTTCATCTAGGCAGCTGGCTACCAGCAAAAAACGCATTAATGCGTTCTCCCACTAAAACAAGGCGCAAATATGAAGGCGAAATGAAAAAAATCAACCTCTTTTTTATAAAATCAAGGGGAGTGCTTGATTTAATAGTATTTTTTGTTCGTCTATTGCACAGCTTGCGGCAAATATCGAAACACCAGCGCTGGCGGCAACCTTTACGCTATTAGCATAGGTTGGATCAATATGTTCAGCAACTCGCACGCTTTGAATGCCCGTGTGTTGTACACAGAATAATAGGCTAGTTTTTATACCACTTTCAGCTAAACGTGCAAGCTCCAAGCAATGTTTTGCGCCCCGCTGTGTTACTGCATCTGGGAAAAAGCCTTTATCTTGCTCGGCCAAGGTTACAGATTTAACTTCCATATATTCCATCAATTTCTGGTGCCCGTCATCTTGACGGGTTAGCGCAAAGTCAAAGCGACTATTGGCAGTAGGGGGCGTCACTTCTGCTTTCCAATCCGTTATATCGGAAAATTCGTCTAGCACCTTGTTATCTAGTGCTTCTGCCACCAACTTATTAGCATTGTGAGTATTAATGCCGATAAAATGGCCGTCAAAGGTTTGCGCAAGCTCCCATGTATATTTAAGCTTTCGTTTAGGGTTATTCGACTCGCTAAGATACACAGTGTAACCCGGCTGCGCGCAACCCGTCATTGCACCAGTGTTTGGGCAGTGTGCGGTAACAACGGTACCGTCTTCTAGTTCAACGTCGGCAAGAAATCGCTTGTACCTTTTTATAAGCGTACCGCGTAGTAAAGAAGGTGAAAATTCCATGAGATGCCTTTTTTGATTAACGAATTGAGATGAAACTGCATTGAATTTTAATGGCGCATAAAAAATGCAGATAGCGAACTACAAACGCGCTATTAGTTAAGCGGCAAAGAGTAACAAACATTTGTGTAAGCGCAAAAAGCGCTTACTGAATTCATAACGAAGTATAAGGAATAAACGCGATGGCAGAATTTACCGTTAGCCTTTCAACAGACAGTGCAGAGGCAGTGTGGGGCGAAAGTGCTAAGCTTTCATTTAACGAATCTGGTGCTGTTATTCACCTACCCGATGACAAGCTTAACGAGCGTTTAATTCAACAAGCGGCAAGAAAGTTAGATGGCTTAAGTTTACCAAAAGTTACGCTAACGGGTGACTGGCACAAAGAGCAGCAGTGGGCATTCGCATTAAGTTTCACGCGGGCGCGCAAACCTGCTTCTATCGTTTGGGCAGATACCAGCGACAAAGCAGCGCTAGAGCAAGAATATGCGGCGTTGCTATTTACCCGTCAATTAGTGAACGAAACACCTGAAGACTTAAGCCCAGAAACCCTTGCAACGCGCGCAGCCCAGTGGATTAAGTCACTAGGTGGCGACAAAGTATCCTACTCAATGACAGTAGGTGAAGAGCTTAAAGAGCAAGGTTGGATTGGTATTTACAACGTTGGTCGCGGCAGTGAACGCCCGCCTGCCATGCTCGTACTTGATTACAACCCAACAGGTAACGCCGATGCGCCAGTAGATGCTGTGCTAGTTGGAAAAGGTATTACCTTTGACAGCGGTGGTTACAGCATAAAATCTAGTGAAGGTATGCTGGACATGAAGTGTGACATGGGCGGCGCTGCAACCGTGACAGGTGCACTTGGTTTGGCTATTACGCAAGGCAGTGAAAAACGACTTCAGCTAATACTATGTTGTGCAGAAAACCTCATTAGCGGCCACGCTTATAAGCTAGGAGACGTACTGACTTACAAAAATGGCGTCACCGTTGAAGTGGTAAACACCGACGCTGAAGGCCGTTTAGTGCTAGCCGATGGCCTAATGCTGGCAACTGAAACTGGCGCACCATTAATTATTGATGCCGCTACTTTAACTGGAGCAGCGGTTGTGGCACTTGGGTCTGATTATCACGGCGTATTCTCACTAGATGACAATGCTCGTGAGCAAATGCTGCAAGCCGCAAAAGCAGAGAACGAGCGTTTTTGGCCGCTACCACTTGAAGATTTCCACGCAGAACGCTGTCCTTCAGCATTTGCAGACACGGCAAATAGTCGTCCGCAGAAAGGCGGCGGCGGTGGCGGTGCGTCAAACGCAGCGGGTTTCTTGTCGCGATTTGTTAAGCCAGAAGGCTGGGTGCATTTAGATTTAGCGGCGGCTTATCACGGTGGGGCAACCAGCGAAATGCCTGTAGGTGCAACCGCAAAAGGCATTCGTTCAATTGCTCGAATGTTAAAAGACTTTACGGCATAACATGCAAAACGTTCGCGTTGTAAGTAACAGTGCGAATGTTTAGCGTATTACGCAATGCAACTAGGCTAAGCCAGTTTTAAGTGGAAACTAAAAAGGGGCGTGATTTGACAAAAAGTCACGCCCCTTTTTGTAAATTAAAGACCGCCTAAACGCTCTGCAAGCACTTTATATCGCTCAACGTCGCCGCTGTCGAAAAGTGGGTTGCCGTCAGTATCTTTTTCTTTAGATACTAAAAGACTCTCGCGCTCTAGACGTTCCACGCGAACTTCTTGTACGTCAAGAAATGCAGCTACTTCTTTTACTGTCATCAAACTCATTGCAATATTTCCTATTTTTGGTTGTTCTTATTAGAGGATTAACAGGTTCCAATGTCGAACAAAGTGTCGAACAAACGGTTTCTACGCACTATTACATCAAAAGCCCTCAAGATAAGACATTATCCAAAAGGTGTAGAAAAAGCCAATTAGGTTATCAACCCGTGGTTGTACATAATTGTTGATTATGTGCGTGTCGAGCTAAGACAATACGTAAAGCGAGAAGTTTAAACGTGTCAGCTCTACGCTTTAGTAAAGCGCATTTTTTTTAATTTTCGAGTATTTTTAGCAACTTTGTGGATGCAGTATGCACACAATTTACTGCTCATAACAGAACCGTTGTTTAAAATGTGTTTTTAACTTCGCCTGCTTGGTTTACCATTGCGCGCCAATAACCGCCTTCTGCACGAATCTTGAGTTATACTCGTTGGTTTACGCTAAGAGTGGGCACTCGCTCAAACATCGGAGACACTAATAAAATGGATACTTGGTCTGCTGCCATCATGCTCTTTTTGATCATGGATCCCTTAGGCAACCTGCCTGTGTTTATGTCGGTACTTAAATCGATTGAGCCAAAACGACGTCAAATTATCCTTATTCGAGAACTGCTGTTTGCCCTAGCTATTCTGTTTTTATTCTTATTTAGTGGTCAATCGGTCCTTAACTTTTTGAATGTAGAGCAGGAAACGGTAAGCATAGCCGGAGGTATCATTCTGTTTCTGATAGCATTGAAAATGATATTTCCCTCTTCGGGCAACCCTAGTGGGTTAGCGGTGGGTGAAGAGCCTTTTCTTGTGCCTCTTGCAATTCCAATGATTGCTGGGCCCTCGACATTAGCGGCGCTCATCTTACTGGCCAATCAAGCGCCAGATAGAATGGCCGACTGGTCCATTGCGTTGGCGGCCTCGTGGTCAATAAGCGCCGTGATCTTATTATTTTCTAATGTATTCCACAAAATTCTAGGGGAACGCGGCCTAGTTGCGATGGAGCGATTAATGGGTATGATCCTAGTTATGATCGCCATTCAAATGTTACTAGATGGCGTTACACAATATTTCATGCATGCCACTGGAGCACTGTAAATGGCAAAGCAAAAACTAAATACGTTCGGGCGTGTGCGCGCTCTGGAAGGCTGGAAAGCTGTTGCATTCGGTGCCGCATTGCTTGAGCGCATGCTGCCTAACTACACACTTTTTTGTGAATTAACAGAAAGCGGTGATGCAAGCGCACTGCGCAACTGTTTGAACTTAGTGTGGGAAACACTCAAATCCCCTAAAAGCAAATTCAATATTGCTGTGCAGCTTGAAAAAGTTGAAGTGGCCACACCTGATACCAGCGAACACGACAATTATGGCGTGTATCCAGCCATTGATGCTGCAATTGGATTAGCCGGTCTACTCAACTTGATGGCAGGCGACGACCCACAAGGGGCGGTGGTGATAAGTAAACTATCACAAGGAAGCGTTGAAGCGTATTTGCTGGAAAGTGGAGAAGCCGATGACGAGACCGTTAAAGGGCACCCGCTTATGGAGTTTGAAGTTGAGGTACAAAACGAATTGCTAGATTACATAGAGCAAGCGAAATACCCAGCCAAGGCCGCTGATGAAATGAAAGCCCTTGCATTGGAAGCAGGTATTTCCAACATTGGCCTTGAGCTGTAACAGTACTATTAACCTTAAGCTGCTTGTAAAGTAGAAACTCGCGGCTTATGAAACTTCAATGAGCATATACCGAAGAGCGCTGGATTGTTTCTCTTTAATAATCTGCCAATGTGCAGGTAAAGCAGGTGTTGCAAGCGCGCTTTCGTGTTCTAGGTATATCACGCTACCACTATGCACGAGCTGTTTTTCTTTTAATGCAGTGAGGGTAGGTTCCACTAAGCCTTTTGCAAATGGTGGGTCGACAAAAACAATATCGTAGGGCGTTTCGCTAACGCCTTTCAAAATACTCAACGCATCGCCCTGATGCACATTAGTTGATGCTTTTTTACTCGCTTTAAGCAGCGTGAGGTTGCTTTTGAGTTGTGTTGCCGTCTGCTTATCAAGCTCGATAAAATCGCAATGCGCTGCATAGCGGGACAGTGCTTCTAAACCTAGCCCACCAGAACCCGCAAATACATCAAGACAGCGGGCTTCGTTAATATACGGCATTAACCAGTTGAATAAGGTTTCTTTATTTCTATCGGTGGTGGGTCTTAGCCCCTCTGCGTTCAGTACAGGTAGTTTTCTACCACGCCACTGGCCACCTATAATGCGAATTTGCCCGGTGCTTTTTGCACGTAGGACATTTGCATTTTTAGCTGAATGACGTTTTTTTGCAGAAGATGGTGCCCGAGTAGGGCGAGAAACTCGCTTCATAGTAGCTGACAATGGTATCATGCGTTCATACAATAGACGGCAAGTGTAGCCGAATTTGCTCAGAATTTATAAGGATTTGTCCTAACTATGTCGAAACTTTTTGGCTGGTTCAGTAAGAACAAAAAAGCAGAGAAACAAAAAGCGCAAATCGAAGAAGAAGCGCGTTTAAAGGCAGAAGCTGAAGTACAGGCGAAGGCCCAAGCGGAAGAAGAAGCCCGCGCCAAGGCAGAAGCAGAAGCACAGGCGAAGGCCCAAGCGGAAGCAGAGGCCCGCGCACAAGCGGAAGCAGAGGCTCGCGCTAAGGAAGAAGCAGAAGCACAGGCGAAGGCGAAGGCGCAAGCGGAAGCGGAAGCCCGCGCAAAGGCAGAAGCAGAAGCACAGGCGAAGGCCCAAGCGGAAGCAGAGGCTCGCGCCAAGGCAGAAGCTGAAGCACAGGCGAAAGCGCAAGCGGAAGAAGAAGCCCGTGCCAAGGCAGAAGCTGAAGCACAGGCGAAGGCTCAAGCGGAAGCAGAGGCCCTCGCTAAGGCAGAAGCAGAAGCACGGGCGAAAGCCCAAGCGGAAGAAGAAGCCCGCGCTAAGGCAGAAGCTGAAGCAAAGCCGAAAGCCCAAGCGGAAGCAGAGGCCCGCGTTAAGGCAGAAGCCGAAGCACAGGCGAAGGCCCAAGCGGAAGCTGAAGCACAGGCCAAAGCCCAAGCGGAAGCAAAGCCGAAAGAGAAAAAGTCGCTTTTCGCACGGTTGAAAGAAAGTCTGTCTCGCACCAAGGAAAACCTAGGCAGTGGTATCGTTAGCTTGTTTAAAGGCAAAGCCATTGATGACGAGCTATATGAAGACCTAGAAACTCAGCTTCTAGTGGCTGATGTTGGCATGGACACCACACAGAAGATCATTAACCACCTGACCGACAGTGCATCGCGCAAAGATTTAAAAGACGCAGAAGCTTTGCTTGAAATTATGAAGCAGCAAATGTCAGGTATGCTGTCACAAGTCAATCAGCCCCTACCTGAAGTAATGAAAGCTCACGACTCAAGCGAAGGCCCGTTCGTTATCTTAATGGTTGGTGTAAACGGAGTTGGTAAAACCACCACTATTGGTAAGTTGGCTAAGCAATTCCAACAAGATGGCAAGAAAGTCATGCTTGCTGCTGGCGATACATTCAGAGCTGCAGCGGTCGAACAGCTTCAAGTATGGGGCGAGCGCAACGATATTCCTGTTATTGCCCAGCATACCGGAGCTGACAGTGCATCGGTACTTTATGATGCACTAGAAGCGGCAAAATCAAGAGGCACAGATATCCTTATTGCCGACACCGCAGGGCGCTTACAGAACAAGAACAACCTGATGGAAGAGCTTAAGAAAGTGGTTCGCGTCATGAAGAAGATTAATCCAAACGCGCCTCACGAAGTAATGCTTACGTTAGATGCCGGTACGGGGCAAAACGCTATCAGCCAAGCCAAACTGTTTAATGAAGCTGTGGGCTTAACAGGCATTACCCTCACCAAGTTAGATGGTACCGCAAAAGGTGGTGTTATATTCTCTATTGCCGATAAGTTCAAAATTCCTATAAGGTATATAGGTGTAGGCGAAAGTATCGATGATTTACGCCAGTTCGATGGACAAGAGTTCATTGATGCGTTGTTTAGCGAAATGGATACACCTGAAGGCTAAAACCAGCAAAGCGGTAGGGAAAAATAATGATAAAGTTTGAGCAGGTAAGCAAAACCTATCCGGGGGGGCAGCGCGCCCTTAGTAAGGTAAATTTTCATATTGCGCCTGGCGAGATGGCTTTTTTAACTGGGCACTCAGGTGCGGGGAAAAGCACGTTACTCAAACTTATCAGCCTTATGGAGCGCCCAACGGTAGGGCGCGTTCTCATCAATGGCCACGACCTAAATGCTATAACACGCCGAGACGTTGCTTATATTCGCCGCGACATCGGCATGATTTTTCAAAGCCATCAGTTGCTAATGGATAAATCGGTTTTCGATAATGTAGCGTTGCCGTTGGTAATAGAAGGTTACACGCACAAAGAAATACGCAAGCGGGTAGAAGCCGCGCTTGAAATGGTGGGCCTAAGAGACAAAGCGCGCTGTCTGCCTATTACTTTGTCTGGTGGTGAACAGCAACGTGTTGGTATTGCACGCGCGGTAGTAAACAAGCCCCCTTTGCTGCTGGCAGATGAGCCCACGGGAAACCTCGACCCCAAACTTTCTATGGAAATTGTTCGCCTGTTTGAAGATTTTAATCAAGCGGGCGTATCAGTACTCATCGCAACTCACGATTTAGGGCTTATTGCTCGTATGCGTTATCGCACGCTAACGCTCAAAAATGGTCAAATGATCACAGATGGCCTTACTGAGGACCTTGATAGCACCACTGCTGGTAACGGTGATGGAGGCTGGGCATGAGCATATTGTTTAAAGGGCGAGCAAAAGGGGCGTCTTCTGCCAAAGTGGGTTTTCTTCAGTCTATTGTGATGTTCTTTGTTAGCCACGTGCGTCAGGCACTGGCAAGCCTTGGTGAATTGTGGCGTCAGCCGCTGGCGTCTTTAATGACCATTGGGGTATTGGGTCTTAGTATTACACTGCCCAGTACTCTCTATATTATGGTAAAAAACACAGAGAAAATTACGGCGGGCTGGGATCAAGCGTCAGAGATTTCTCTTTTTTTAAAGCCGGATATTACTGCCGCAAGCTCACAGCAGCTGGTGGCAAGACTAAACAGCTGGTCTGAAATAGACAGTGTTGTCTATATTCCTGCCGATGATGCGCTAAAAGAATTCCAGCACTTATCGGGACTGGGCGATGCCATCGCTTATCTTGAAAAAAATCCGCTACCCGATGTAGTGCTTGTGACTCCCAATGAGAAGCACGCTTCGCCAACGGCCGCTAAAGCACTGTTGGACAAATTGCGCCAACAGCGTGAAGTCGATATTGGCAAACTGGATATTGAGTGGCTAGAGCGTCTATACGCTGTTATCGATATTGCTAGAGACTTAGTTACGCTAATAGGGTTACTGCTGTTTATCGCCGTTGTGCTAATTATTGGTAACACTATTCGTTTGAACATATTAAATAAGTATGACGAAATCGTTGTAATGAAGCTGGTGGGCGCAACAGATGCGTTTATCCACCGTCCATTTTTATACACGGGCTTCTGGTATGGTTTACTGGGCGGGCTCATGGCGTGGTTCGCCGTTATCATTATATTGTGGTGGATGGATAGCAGCATTACCACGTTTGCTGCCATGTATCAGAAAGACTTCAATATCACCGGGTTAACGGGGTCTGCATTGCTAACAATGCTAGGACTTTCTGTACTACTTGGCTTGTTAGGCTCACTTATATCAGTGCAACGTCACGTAAGAGAAATAGAGCCCAAATAGTCGGTTTTAACTTATTTACATGTGGAAAGTGCACCTATTTGAGTGCACTTTATGCGTGGGAATTGTGTAAACACTGGCGCCTAAATTAACGTTAAATTAAGCGATAGCGCGTGGATAGTGAGCAGAAATAGTGCTTCGCACACCATTGCCCCAAATAATGGCTTGGTTGTATAGCATATGTAGCTGCTTTTGATCGATGTTAAGCACTTTTGACTGCTTTATGACGTTCATCCATAGGGCACTTTCAAAAGCGCGAACTAACGTCATATAATTATTCATTTCTAAGTTTTTGCCAAGTAATGCATCGTTGACGTCATCTGAAAGTGGCAGCTGTTTCACGATGTCTGTCATAGACTGATCAAGCAAGCCTTCGAGTAACGAGAAGAGTCCAACTAAAAATGATATTGGAGGATTGTTTTTGATGCCTCTGCGCTCTGCCAATAAATCGAAAAATTTGGCACGAACAAGAGACATGTGAATAATTTCAAGAGGTTTGGTGTCGCCTAAATTTGTCAAACTCAACAGCGCAATAAATTTCTTTATTTCCACTTCACCCATGTAATTAAGTGCGTGTTTTAAAGATGTAATTTTGTATCGCTTATTGATTGTTGGGTTGTTGATAAATTTTAATAGCAAAAAGCTTAATGTGGCATCGCGTTCAATAATTTGGTTAATTCGGTCAATATCAAAATCGCTGCTAGAACTTTCTCCCATCAAATCAACGATGTTCATTTTAGACGCTGGAAGTTGTCTTAAAATTCGCGCTTCAGGCTGTGAGAAAAAGTAACCTTGGAAGAAGTCGAAGCCCAAATCTACGCATGTTGAAAAATTATCTTGCGTGTTGACCTGTTCTGCCACTAGTTGCACGTTGGCATCGTGATATCGCGGAATATGCTTTTCGATGGTTTCAAAGCGTGTTCGGGTGACATCCACTTTAACAATATCGATAAGCGGAAAAATATCGTGCTTTGAGCCCACCATCATAGGGTCGTCAATAGCCAGCTTAAATCCCAATTGCTTTATGTGCTGACAGGCTTCGAACAGCCCGCTAGTGTTATCAGTAGGGTCAGCAAGTTCTACAACAACCGACGCAGGATTAAGCGATGTTGGGAACCGTGAAATGATGGTGTCAGAAGAAAATGTGATAAACGACGTCTTTTCACCGCTAATGTCATCAAGCCCTAAAGGATGAAAGTGCTCAGAAATGTATTTCGCTTTTTCTTCGTTATGTTCTGGGTAAGCGCCAGACTTGCCATCTCTAAAGAGAAGTTCGTAGGCAAACACACTTTTGCTTTTGTCTAAAATAGGCTGGCGAGCTATAAACGCGAACATATACAATTCCTGGTAGAACACAATTCTGGTGATTGTCGTTATAAGGTGGGCTCAGATCCTACCAAGCCATACTCTAGTCTATGATAAGTAAACGCAATCTAACAACTATTCAACAACTAATTTCACACTAGAATGCGCTTAAAATGAGTTAATCTGTATTAAGTGCTGCGCTGTGGATATGTTTCGCCCACTTAATAGCTTCGTTGTAATAACTGTGCAGAAGACTTTGCTTTATATCGTACTTTGCTGCGAACTGTTGTATTCCAGCCCATTTTGCTCGCTCAAAAAACTGTGCAAGGGTTAAACAGTTGCGAAGCACGCCAGGGTTTCCGCACAGTGCCTCTTTAACGTCATCACTAATAGGGACTTTACTTACCAAGTCGTCTATACGCTGTTCCATCATAGCGTCGAGTAAAGAAAGAAGGCCGGTGAGGAAGCCTGTTAGAGGGTTATCTTCACCTTTTAGCTGTGTATAAATCAGTTCGCAGAACTTAGCGCGAACTAAAGCCATTTGCATGAGCTCGGTAGGTTGTCCATCATTTAAGTTTGCAAGTGCAAGTAATGAAATGAATTTTTTAACTTCTACCTCACCCATAAAGGTGAGTGCATGCTTAAGCGACGTTATTTTGTGTCGCTTATTCACCAGTGGATTGTTAATAAAGCGCAGTAAGAGGTAAGTCAGTGATGGATCGCGCTCAATGATCTTGTTTACTTCATCGAAGTTGAGCTTAGGTTGGCTGCTTAAGGTCAAAAGTTCCATCATGGTAAGGCTACTAGGGCCTAGCTTTCTGTGTCTAACAATCTCAGGTCTTGCTAGGAAATACCCTTGGAAATAATCGAACCCCATTTCCTTGAATTTGTTGAACTCTTCATAGGTTTCAATTTTTTCCGCTACCAATTTAATTTTATTCGATTTGAAGCGCTTAACTAGTGCTGGTATTTCTTCGTGGGGGATTTCGGTGATGTCTATTTTGACGACGCTGGTAAAAGGAATGAAGGCTTCCCATTTGCCTTTCATGTCGTAATCGTCGAGGGCAATAGGGTAACCAAGGCCCCTAATGTGTTTACAAGCTGCAACGAGAGCATCATCGACGTCGACAGTTTCGACTATTTCAATGACTACTTTGCTTGCATCTAACGACGTTGGAAAACGAAACATTAGCGTGTCGCGGTGAAAGTTTATAAAGGCTTTCTTGTCGCCAGTAATTTCTTCAATACCCAAACTCAAATGGGTTGAGGTGAGTATTTTAGAGGTTGCTTCATCTGGTGGAATATCAGGAAAGCAGTTGTCTTCTCCAACACGAAAAAGTAGTTCGTATGCGTAAACTTCTCTGTTTACATCGAATATGGGCTGTCTAGCGACGTAAGCAAACATCAGAATCCTCTTTGCTTCACTTGCCTTACTCCTTTCCTTAAGTATTTCCCTTCCAGTTTTTTATAATTGTTGTCTGGAAAATGCTGTACAGCGGTTGTAGTGCAAAATCGATTAGTTCAATCTATTATTTTCAGTTTCGCTTATGAAAAGCAAGATATAACATTGAATTAATAATTTTTATATTATTTAGTAAAAATGCATTTACGAGGCGCGGTTCAAGAATTACGCGTTGAAATTCATACCAGTGAGACTAGCTTGGTTACTTGGCAATGTAATCAAAGTATAATAGTTTTATGGTTTAATCATTGACCTATAAGCGCAGCAGTAGGTTTTTATACTGCGGTAACTATAGTGAATGTGACTTGATGAGAGATGGCCTGCGTTGCTTTAGACGCTAATTAGACAGCCATAGGGCGTTACCTTTCTAATAGCAAACATAAGAGCGGCATTCAAAAAGAGCGAGTTGAACTTTTTTTCTTTATTCAGGTCTTGATATTGTGGAAATAGTCGCTATACCTACATATCGGTTAGACTTCATATCTTAATTAGGTCTCGCGCAGCTTCGGTTACTTTGCTAATATGAAGCGGCAATAAATGAGGTGAACAATGAGCAACAATTTGCAATCTATGGCCCTGTCAGTGCCACACAGCGGTAGCATTGAAGGCTACATCCAAGCTGTAAGCACTATTGATATGCTTAGCGCTGAGGAAGAGCGCGAGTTGGCAGTGCGCCTTCGTGAAGACGAAGACTTACAAGCCGCTCGTAAGCTGGTAATGTCACACCTTCGCTTTGTAGTGCACATTGCAAAATCTTACTCAGGTTATGGATTACCACAAGCTGACCTAATCCAAGAAGGTAATATTGGTCTAATGAAAGCCGTTAAACGCTTCGACCCTACAGTGGGCGTGCGTTTGGTTTCTTTTGCGGTACATTGGATTAAAGCTGAAATTCACGAGTTTGTACTTAAAAACTGGAGAATAGTTAAGGTTGCGACAACAAAAGCGCAGCGCAAATTATTCTTTAACCTTCGTAAGGCGAAAAAGCGCCTTGGTTGGTTCACGCATGACGAAGTGCAAACCGTTGCAAACGAACTGGGCGTGAGTACTAAAGAAGTGCTTCAAATGGAAGCGCGCATGAGTAGTCAAGATCAGGCGTTTGACCTAACTGCGGACGAAGATGAAACAGGCAACTTTGCGCCAGTTCAATACTTAGAAGATAAGTCTTCGGATGTTGAAGCTGACGTCATTAATAATGACTGGGATACCGCTGCGAGCAAGCGTTTGTACTCAGCCATTAAAACGTTAGACGAGCGTAGCCAAGACATCATTGAAACCCGTTGGTTAGCAGACAACAAAATTACATTGCAAGACTTAGCTGATAAATATCAGGTATCTGCAGAACGCGTTCGCCAAATTGAAAAGAATGCGATGAAAAAGCTTCAAGCGGCGATGGTGGCGTAGCCTTTCGCTTAGTACGTGAAACCATTGCTAAATTAACAGCTTAAATATTAAAAGCGCCTTTATGGCGCTTTTTTTGTTTAATTTAAGTGAAAGTGCAGACCTTTAGCTGGATGAAAGGAATCTATTTTTCGTCAGTCTTTGAAATAGGGAGTACGTAAAATACGCCCTCAAACTCTGCAACTGGGGTATCGCCATCTAGTATTGCTACACTCAGCTCAAACCGCGCCTTGTTGTCATTCTCTAGCGGTTTAAATTTGCCCGACAAAGTTTCGATGTTGCAAATTGCTCTTGGCTTCATAGTAATGGGCTTGTGATAGTGAATGTCGCCATCGCCCAAAACAATATCACCATCAAGCCCGCGCTCTTTTAGCTGAAGGTAAATCATGCCCCAGCCTGTGAGTGTGGCTAAAGAGAAAATACTGCCGGCGAACATGGTGCCGTGAATATTGATGTTTTTATTAAGTGATGCACGGGTTTCTAAGGTACGCCCCGTATATTGATATAGCTTAATGCCCATGTGTTCGGTAATGGGAATGGTTTCAGACCAGGTTTCTTGAAGCGATTTACACCATTTGGGGTGCAGCACAAGGGTATTGTTCTCGGTAAACTTCTTTACCATTTGTTGACGTTTTAACATACCAAGCTCGTTAGGCGCTTCGCGTTCAATTTGAAACCCACAAGCACTAAAGAAATCGATAGAAATTTCGCGGCTATTGGTGACGGCACGTTCAGCGCCTAAATCTTTAGCAACATTTTCAAGCGCAGCTAAGATCATTTGACCCAAGCCTTTGCGCTGATGCTCTGTGTGAACGGCAATGTGGCGAATTTGTGCTTCTTCAGCGGTATTCAAATGCACACGTCCGCAGGCAACGATGTCGCCATTTCGGTTAGTAATAATACGATGCTCTGCGACTTGTTCATATTCGTCTTTTTCAGAGCCTGGAGGAAAGTTCCATGGCTGGCGCAAATGTTCCCACCGAAAATGAAAATAGGCTTCAAACTCGGCATCGCTCTTTGGTGTGACTACCTTGTACACAATAAACCGGCCTTCTTAAATAAATGAACGTCTAGACTGAACGAACTCTATTTAAACGTAAGAATACAAGAGGTACAAGCTTAATTATGTAAGCAAGTTGAGGGCACGCTATCGGCTTGCGGCCATAGGGCCTTTCGTGCACCTTTTTATACGTTGAATGGAAAGGTCACAGGACCGTCATTGATAAGGCCAACTTTCATGTCTGCACCAAACCTGCCAGTAGCGACGGTTGCACCTTTGTTTTTAAGCACTTGAACAAACTTCTCGTATATGGCCTGACCATGCTCAGGCGACGCGCCGCGAGAGAACCCAGGACGGTTCCCTTTTTGAGTGTCTGCCACTAAAGTGAATTGTGACACAACCAAAATTTCTCCACCCACTTGTTCGATATTCAGGTTCATCTTTTCGTTTTCGTCGTTAAACATTCGAAAGCGGCATAATTTGTTAGCGAGCTTCTCTATTTCTGCATCGCCATCGTTTTTTTCAACGCCAAGCAACACCAGCATGCCTTTACCAATTTCGCCTATAACCTGGCCATCAACGGTAACGTTGGCTTCTGAGACACGTTGAACTAGTCCTATCACTTAGTTGACTCCTGAATAAAGCGTGACATATCGCGGGTGGCGCGGCAAAGCGCATAGCCAATACTTGGTTCTGACGTGCTGTGACCCGCATCCGGGATGATTTGTAATTGGCTTTGAGGCCATGCCTTATGAAGGGCTTCCGCCGCTTCAGTTTTACAAATCATATCGTAGCGACCATGAATGATGGTTCCAGGAATATGGCTTATTTTATTAATGTTTTCAAGAATGTAGTTCTCTTCTAAAAAGCATTGATTCGAAAGGAAGTGGCATTCTAACGTGGCTAAACAGGTGACCAGCTGCATAGGGTAATGGGTGGTAGAATCACCTACACCGGGGGGCAAAGTAATGCGTGAAAGACGCTCTTCCCATTGGTACCACCGTTTCAGTGCTGCGTGTCGCAGTACTTCATTGCTCGAGCGCACCATTACACTGTAAAAATCGCAGACGGCGGCTGCACTTAGTGGTTTGGGAATGTCTTTAGTGAACTTGCGATAATACTCAGGAAACAGTTGCGCGGCACAACCGCTGGGTGCTAAAAACCAATCTCTGTCTTCCTGCCTTGCCAGAAATACCCCACGAAGAATGAGTCCAGTCACTCGCGCCGTGTATTTTAATGCATAAAGCAGCGCAAGGGTTGAGCCCCAAGAGCCACCAAACAGCAGAAATTTAGGTATAGAAAGATGCGACCTTAAAACTTCAATGTCTTCAACATTTGATGAAGTGTCATTGTTCAGCGTGTCGGCTATGGGCGTTGAACGGCCGCAGCCACGCTGCTCATAACCAATTATTCGATACTTATTGCTATCAAAAAAGCATTTATAGTTAGGGGGCAAGCCGGCGCCAGGGCCGCCATGTATAAAAAGCACGGGGATGCCGTTTGGATTACCACTTTGCTCGAAGTAAAGCGAATGCCCACTTCCCACTTCAATAAATCCATTTTCATAGCAGGTAACATCGGGGTAAAGTCGTTTCATTTTGTTTCTGCGCGTTGTGTGAGTGCCTGTTTTAGTTTAGTTTATTGTTATACAAACGTTTGCGTGCTGACTGCTTCAACGCTGTTTACGCTTTTAAATAAAGCAATAAATACTTGGTGTATACTACTGAAAAAGTGTCATTACGTACTAGCTAATCATATTATAGTCATAATTGCGAGGATGTTTATATGGCGGGTCAAGGATCAGGCGGTAACGTAATTGCCGCAATTTGTAACTTTTTTATTCCTGGTTTAGGTCATTTGGTACAAGGCCGAATTTTAGGTGCGCTCTTCTTCTTTATCACTGTGGGTGTGTGCTACGCCTTGGCAGCCACGGTTGTGCTAGCTATTGTGTTTTGGCCATTAGGTGCCATATTACATTTAATCAGTATTATTAGTGCAGCACGATTTAGAGGTGGAGTAACCGCATGAAACTAATCGCATCGGCATTTGTTGCTATGCTTGCCCTTAGCGGATGTCAGTCAGCATATTACGCAGCATGGGAAAAAGTAGGCGTTGAAAAACGCGACATTTTAGTAGACCGTGTAGAAAACGCGAAAGACTCACAAGAAGACGCGCAAGAGCAGTTCAGCTCGGCTTTAGAAGCATTTAGAGCGGCAGTTTCATTCGACGGTGGTGAACTTGAGGATGTGTACGACCGACTGAATGGCGAGTATCAAGACAGCTTAGCTGCCGCTAATGAAGTGAGTGCGCGAATTGATAAAGTGGAAGGTGTTGCCGAAGCTTTATTTGACGAATGGGAAGAAGAGCTAGATAAATACGAAAATGCCACGTTAAAGCGTGATAGCGAATCGAAACTTCGTGAGACTAAGCGCCGCTATGCTTCTCTTACCAAAGCTATGCGTAACGCTGAAGGGAAAATGCCGCCGGTACTAAACGCACTACAGGACAATGTGCTTTACTTAAAGCATAACCTTAATGCCAGCGCAATTGGGGCCTTACAAGGTGAGTTATCGACTATAGAAAGTAATGTTGCACAGTTGGTTGCGCAAATGAAGTCTGCTATTGCTGAGTCTGATGCTTTCATTGCCTCAATGAAAAATTAGTATTTAATCAATACCTAAAGAAAAAGGGAGCGTTTGCTCCCTTTTTTGCGCTTGTTTGTTCTTGAGTTATCAAAACACGGCTTTTCTTTCAGCTTTCTTATTGCTGATAGTGCTTACTCTTGAGGTACTTTTCGAGGTTCGTTTTCCGCTTTTCGATTCTCGAATGCCTCTCCTAAGCTACAAGTAAACTCTGCACCGAACAGCACAATTACCCACGACAAATACACCCATAAAAACAAAATAGGAACAACAGCCAGTGCCCCGTAAATAAGTTCGTAAGAAGGGAAGTTAGTTACATAAAGTGCAAAGCCAGACTTGGTAAGTTCAAACGCAATCGTGGCTACAATAGCGCCTACAAAAGCATGGCGCGCGTACACCCTTCTATTCGGCACCACCATATATAAAATAGCAAAAGCAAGCATCGCTGCGCCGCTCGGCACTAGGCTTAATAAAAATGTACCCAGGCCCGGCGTGTATTCTTCTGTAAAAGCAGCTAAGCCGGTTAAATATGAGCTTACTACCACGCTTGAGCCAATAAGTAAGGGCCCAAGGGTAATCACCATCCAGTAAATAGCAAAGGTATAAACCACTGGCCTGTCGCTTTGTGTGCGCCAAATTCTATTAAGGGTTTTATCAACGTTAGAGATAAGCAAAAGCGCAACGACTAAAAGCGACAATATACCGATTGCACTCATTTCAGAGGCATTTCCAACAAAGTCTGTCATGTACTTGTGAACTACATCGCTGGCAGTGGGAACGAAGTTGCTAAAGACAAAATGCTCAAGTTTACTTCTCACAGACGCAAATGCAGGAAATGCCGACATGATAGTAAAGGTGACCATGATGAATGGAACTAACGACAACAGGGTGACATAAGCTAGATGCCCTGCAGAAATAGTAATGTTGTCTTCTTTGCAGCGTTTAATAAAAATGCTGAAGAGGTCCTTTACTTGAGGGGTCACGTTGTCATAAATGGTCTTAACCTTGCCCAAATCCACTCAATTTCTCCTGACCGTACCGCTTTTAGAAATACGAAAAATGTAAGCCTTAATTATAAGGGGTCTTAAAATTTTGATAGTACATGATATATCGAATGGTAACTGGGGTAGACCTTGGTGGCAAAAGTTTAATGCAGGCTTTATGTAACAAAGGCGCATTAAATGCGCCTTCTATGCAGAAGTAGTTTAGAAACAGCGTTGGCTAGATAAAACCAAAATGCCTTACACGCCTGAGCGTACACCTAGCATGTGGCAAATAGCATAACTTAATTCACTGCGATTTAGCGTATAGAAGTGGAAGTGCTTTACCCCTTCTTTAGCCAGTACTTTCACTTGGTCCATGGCAATATTGGCACCGATGAGGTTACGAGTAGCTTGGTCGTCAGCATCAAGGCCATCGAACATTTTGTGTAGCCAGCCCGGTACGTGAACATTCGTAAAGCCCGCGAACTTCACTAGTGTTTGGTAGTTAGTTACCGGCAGAATACCAGGAACAATATCTAGGTCTACGCCTGCTGCGGCAGCGCGGTCCCTAAAGCGAAGATAAACACTAGAATCAAAGAAAAACTGAGTAATGGCTTCGGTAGCGCCTGCTTCTGCTTTGCGCTTAAGGTTCAGCAAATCAAACTGGGCATTTGGTGCTTCAGGATGCTTTTCTGGGTAAGCTGCAACGGAAATATCAAAATCGGCCACGTCTTTTAAAAGCGAAACCAAGTCAGACGCATACATTTCTGTTTTTTCTACCCCTGGCGGTAAATCACCACGAAGCGCAACAATACGGCGAATGCCTGAGTCCCAGTAGTCTTTTGCAATTTGCTTTAGTTCATCACGACTAGCATCAACACAAGTTAAGTGTGGAACCGCAGCTACACCAGTTTGTTGTTGAATACGTTTAACAACATCGTGAGTTCTGTCTCGTTCACCGCTATTTGCGCCGTAAGTCACCGACATATAGCTTGGCTTTAGCGGTGCAAGTCGCTCCACTGACTTCCAGAGGGTTTGCTCCATGGCTTCGGTTTTAGGCGGAAAGAATTCAAACGATACATCAATATCACGCAGTTCCGATAGGGACTGATTTAATGCATCGATACCTTGTGCGTAAGAAACCATGGCTTTTTCTCTCAAAAATGTGTTTTTATAGACGTTTAGACGTCTAAACTAAAGAATATATGTCTAGACGTCAAGAGGTTTACACTGCTCAATTGACCTTTTCGTGAACTTGTTTAGAATTTCTATTCATAACATAAAAAAGAGTAGACCGAGTTAGTACGATGGCAGAATGGAATGGTAAATATATCCACCCCTACGCAGAGCATGGCAAAAAAAGCGAACAGGTAAAGAAAGTCACTGTCTCTATCCCAATTAATGTGCTTAAAGCACTTACTGATGAGCGTACTCGCCGCCAAATAAACAATTTGCGTCACGCTACTAATTCGGAATTACTGTGCGAAGCGTTTCTGCACGCGTTTACTGGTCAGCCATTGCCAAACGATGATGACTTACGCAAAGACAACCCAAATCGCGTGCCTGCAGAAGCAAGACGTATAATGGAAGAAATGGGCATTGACCCCAGTTTCGAAAACGATGTATCTGAAGACGTTTAACCTTTAACGGTTAGACAAAAACGGCGCTGTGTGGCGAACTAAACGATAACGTTATTCGAAACACAGCGCCGCTTTTTATTTCACTCGTTCCTTAAAAGAACGTTGTTGGAATTAAAACGCCAAGCCTTAACTCTCTTCTGACCTTGCCTTACTCTTCAGGGCTCTCAGGAACGCGAGCCACACCAGATTCAATCGCTGCTTTGGATACCGCACTTGCGATGCGCTCACACAGGCGTGGATCCATAGGCTTAGGAATAATGTAGTCTTTACCAAATGTCAGGCTTTCGCTTTTGCTTGCCGAAAGGACTTCCTCGGGTACAGGTTCTTTTGTAATAGCACGAAGGGCCTCTACTGCCGCCACTTTCATTTCATCGTTAATGGCTGTTGCGCGCACGTCTAATGCACCGCGGAAGATAAACGGAAAGCATAGAACGTTGTTAACCTGGTTAGGGTAGTCAGAACGTCCGGTGGCCATAATTAGGTCTTTACGCACTTCGTGAGCAAGCTCTGGTTTTATTTCTGGGTCTGGATTTGAGCATGCAAATACAATCGGGTTCTCAGCCATTAGCGCGAGTGTTTCTGGCGGCAACACATCTGGGCCTGATACACCCACAAAAATATCGGCCCCTTCCATCACGTCTTCAAGTGCGCGTTTATCGGTATTGTTAGCAAAAAGCTTTTTATGCTCGGTCAAGTCTTCGCGACGTGTGTGGATAACGCCTTTTCTGTCTAGCATGTAAATTCGCTCGCGCTGGGCGCCGCATTTAATTAGTAGCTCCATGCAGGCAACCGCTGCCGCACCAGCACCCATACATACTATTTTAGCGCTCTCAATATTCTTGCCTTGAATTTCTAAGGCGTTGAGCATACCTGCTGCGGTTACAATAGCAGTACCGTGTTGGTCGTCATGGAATACTGGAATTTTACAGCGCTTAATCAGCTCTTGTTCAATTTCAAAACACTCAGGCGCTTTAATGTCTTCTAAGTTAATGCCGCCAAACGTGTCGGCTATGTTGGCAACGGTATTGATGAATTCTTCGGTCGTGCGATGTTTTACTTCAATATCAATCGCATCTAATCCAGCAAAGCGTTTAAACAATAGCGCTTTGCCTTCCATAACAGGTTTCGACGCCAGTGGGCCTAAGTTACCTAAACCCAAAATAGCGGTACCGTTACTAATTACCGCAACTAAGTTGCCTTTACCCGTATATTTGTAAGCATTGTCTGCATCTTCAGCAATTTCTCTGACAGGCTCGGCAACACCAGGGCTGTAAGCTAAAGCAAGATCGTCTACGCTATCAGCGGGTTTCGACAGTTCTACGCAGATCTTTCCAGGCGTTGGTTTGGCGTGATAGTCGAGTGCGCGTTGTCTAAAATCTGACATGTAAAAAGGTATCCTTAGATGTAGGGTTCATCGATGTATTCGTTCACGCGCTGTAGCTATTTTATTGTTGTTATTGTTATAGATAGTTGAACGTGAGCGTGCCACAACCAAGTCGTGACGAAAATTGTTTAAATAATTATTAGCACTGGAGCTGATACATGGAAATAGCAGTATTAGTGTTAATTTTTGCTGTATTTGCCGATGTACTTTTTTTAATTTGAAGGTGTTTAGCTTCATTTCTAAACGCTCCATAGCTTGAAAGTAAGCCATTATTCATAGAATTAATGCTCGCTATCAAAGTGCCGATGGCAACTCTAACACAGCCTGCAACCGTGTACATATCTGATCAGAATTCTCATAAACCAATGTAGGGTAGGCATACTTATTAGACCAGTAAAACAAAGCTATAATTGCCATTCATACTATTTATTTTTATGTCTATGATGATTACGGTGATCTATTTATACGCCCAGTCACTAAAAACAATCATCGCATCGTAATCATCCGCTTAATGTGAACTGAACACAGGCAAATACGCAGATTTTTACCACTAGGTGCTTGCTGCTAAATCATCTCCCGTTAATTTGATAAAATGATGAAAAACGCAATTGAAAGTTGTACCGAGGTGAATGTAATGACGGAAAGAAAATTAGTTGCAGTACTCACTGATGTCTGTGAAGCAGTAAAAGGCGAAGACGACGGGTTTGTTTGGCTAACTCATGTTGGGCATTGGAGGGCGCCTCAGGTTATTGCTGTATTTAGTACCGAGCGTGAAAAGCAGGCTGCTCTCGTTAATGGGTGGGATATGGACTTCATAAATAAAGTGAATATTGCATTGGCGTCAATCAAATCAACACCAGCGTCTGTTTCTTTTGATAGCGAGGAAGCGTGTAAGAAAATGAGTGGCGGTAATTGGGAGAAGCATTTATCTAGGCTGGGCAGCCTTCACTAACCACTGATTACATTGATAGGTTTTCACATAGCGGGCTTTAATATAAAAAGCTAAAACCCAAAGACACTATAAAATTTTCAAAAATTGGTATTCAAGGTTTCGTTAAATACAAAAATAACGAAATTTAAGCAATAAAAAAGCGCCATGAAGGCGCTTTTTTCAAACTCGATATCAGGCTTACTTTTTGCTCAATGCACCGAAACGCTTCTTGAAGCGATCAACACGGCCACCAGTATCAACGTTACGTTGCTTACCAGTGTAGAATGGGTGACATGAAGAACATACGTCTAGGTTGATGTCTTTACCAAGCGTAGAGCGAATTTTCATAACGTTACCACATGAGCAAGTTGCTGTGATTTCTTCGTATTTAGGGTGGATATCTTGTTTCATTGGGTTACCTCACATAATAAGGCCGTATCGCTATACAACCCGAAGTCGCACACCATACGTTACTTAATTCAAATGATAAGTCGTTCAAAGAACAGCCTATCGCAAAAGAGCGGCGCATAATAAAGGAAGGCAAGGGCTTGATCAAGCGGTTTTTGACTAATTGCTAAACAAGAAGGCTAGACAAATTAACATTCCTTTTATGCTTACGGTTAAAGTATGTTTAAATATTTCACCAATGGTCAACGCAACCTTGTTTGCTAAATATTTATGTAAACTAGCATTATGTTGGCCGGTTCCTAGTTACACTAATAATGACATAGCACTAATCATAACGCTAAACCGCGGAATACGCATTTATACTAATTAAATAAGGTAGAACGTTCGCAATGGCCTTTATTCAAGTTGCCGTGCCAGTGCCACTGCGCCAACTTTTCACATATACCCACGAAAACGCGCTTAGTGCAGGTGTAAGAGTGGTTGTGCCTTTTGGTCCTCGTAAGCTCGTTGGCGTAGTGGTTGAAACACTACAAAAATCTGAAAGCGAAATTGACAATTCCAACAAGCTAAAAGCCATTGAGTCGGTATTAGACGATTCCCCAATAATAGATAACGTGTTACTGAAAATGGCCCAGTGGCTGTGGCAGTATTATCATCACGCACCGGGCGAAGTTTTGCACGCTATGTTGCCGGTTTTACTGCGTAAAGGGGAATCGACGGCACCAACGCCACAAGACATATTAATGCTTACCGAAGACAGTAAGGAAATAACGACAGACACCTTGTCACGGGCGCCGAAGCAAAAGGCATGTTTTGAAGCGCTTTTGGGCAATGCAATGCTAGCGTCACAGGCACGCAAACAGTTCGGCGCTCCAGCAGTAAAAGCATTGGTGGAAAAGTCGCTGGTACACATTAAAGAAGTCATCCCAAATTTTGAGCCGAGCGGCTGGCTATCTTCATTGTCACTTTCTGAAAAGCCCATTCCTGATGCTGAGCAGTCGGTAGCTATTGCTGCGCTGAATCGTCAGCAAGGGAAATTTGCGGTGAGCTTGCTGGAAGGGGTTACCGGTAGCGGTAAAACGGAAGTGTACCTTCAAGCTATTGAGCCTTTGCTGCGCGATGGGAAGCAGGTACTTATTCTTGTGCCAGAAATTGGGCTTACACCGCAGACGGTGTCTCGTTTTGAAAAGCGCTTTGGTATTGCGGTGGGTGTTCTACACTCTCAGCTTTCTGATAAAGAACGCTTACAGGTGTGGCAGCGCGCAAAAGCGGGCGAGCTAGGTATTATTATAGGCACGCGTTCCGCTATTTTTACTCCGCTTCTCAACCCGGGCATGTTAATTGTTGACGAAGAGCACGACGAGTCATTTAAACAGCAAGACGGCCTTCGCTACCATGCGCGAGACTTGGCGGCGATGCGTGCAAAGCAGCACAATATTCCTTTGTTATTAGGTAGCGCAACGCCTGCTTTAGAAACGCTTAATAACGCGTTAAGTGGCCGATATGCGCATTTGCAGCTAACTAAGCGAGCAGGTGGAGCAAAAAGCACGCATCAGCACGTATTAGACGCTCGAGATCAGCCTATTCATTACGGCATATCACAAGGTCTGCTTACAATAATGCGCCAACACATCAGCGCAGGCAATCAGGTGTTGGTGTTTGTAAATCGAAGAGGCTATGCGCCAGCATTGCTTTGCCATCACTGTGGCGAAACCGTAATGTGCAAACGGTGCGACCGACCTTATACCGTGCATAAAGCACAAAATCGATTGCAATGTCACCATTGCGGTAGCATGCGTTCAATGCCTTCAAACTGTGAAGCTTGCGGCCACCACGAGTTAGTGACAGCGGGAACAGGTACAGAACAAGTTGAACAAGGGCTTGCTAGTTTATTTCCCGGCGTAAAGCAGGTACGAATAGACAGTGATACCGTGCGCGGTAAAGACAAGTTGCATCAAACCCTTGATGCTATTAACCGCCAAGAGTATCAACTATTGGTTGGCACCCAAATTTTATCGAAGGGTCATCATTTCCCGCATGTAACCTTGGTGGCTGTTCTCGATTGCGATGGTGCATTATTTAGCGCTGATTTCAGAGCGCCAGAAAAGCTTGCCCAATTAGTTACTCAACTTGCAGGTAGAGCAGGGCGAGCGAGCAAGCCTGGAGAAATGTGGCTTCAAACGCACAACCCTCATCATCCGCTTTTACAAGATTTAGTGCACAATGGTTACGGGCATTTCGCCAGGCATGCGTTAATGGAGCGAAAAGCAGCGGCATTGCCGCCGTTTATTAGCCAATTTGTTATTCGAGCCGAGGCAACTGACAGTAGTTTGGCCTATCGTTTCTTGCAAGAGTGTAAGCAAGTGATTAATCAGCAGCATGCCATTGATATTAATGGTCCATTCCCGTGCTTGATTGAAAAGCGACAAGGTCGATTTCGATTTATGCTTGTGTGCAGCCATCAAAAGCGCGCGCCGCTTCATAACACCCTGCGCTTAGCATTGCCCTATTTGCAGGCGCTGCCTCAAGCAACCAAAGTAAGGTGGTCGATTGATATCGATCCTACCGATTTCAGTTAGCTTGTTGAGTAGCAATACGTTAAAATTTCACCGTGCTTAAAGGTGTGGTGACAATGACCCTTTAAATAGATTTGGTATATGACGTTTTCTTACGCATACGAAAAACGATAACAAGTAGGAATTTTGCCGACTATGGCCCAACGCGATTATGTCTCACGTGGACGCTCCCCTCAAAAAAAGAAGCCTGCGAGTAAAGGTAGAAAGCCGTCAGGAAACGCGCAAGCAAATGTTCCGACAGGTCAAAAGCTTCCTATTGTGCGCCTTGTTGGCGTGTTCGCCCTTGTCATTGGTTTTGGTGCGTTTTTGTGGTCGATTAAAGACAATGTAGAAGACGATGTAGATACACAAGCCTCGCGCCCTGTTGCACCTACCGAAGAGTCTTTACCTGAATTACCCGAAGAAGAATGGGAGTACATTAAAACCCTCCCAGGATACGAGGTAGAAGTAGAAGTTAAAGAACAAGAAAAGTCTGACAAACGTTATCTTATGCAGTGCGCGTCGTTTAGAACCCGTGCACAAGCCGAAGAGATGAAAGCGAAAATTGCGTTTCAGGGCTTAGAAGCGCTGATCAGACACAGTTCGGGCAGCAATGGCGACTGGTTCCGCGTAATTTTGGGCCCTTTCGAGTCTAAACGCGATGCAGAAAAAGCCAAGCACAGCCTACGTAAAGTGAATATTGCGACCTGTCAAATCTGGTACTGGAATTTGTAACTTTTGTTGTTGCAACTTATGTGAAAAAAGCTCTGAGTGGAACGCGGACTGCGTTCCACTATGCTACATGGCCTTTCCTAACGAGATGCTTTAGTCATATGCAGGCCAATGAGTATAAACCACACTATTTGGCCTAAACCGAATATAGCGGTAGACGCTTCAAAAAGTACATTACCCGAAAAGAATGAAAGCCCTGAAAACAGGGTGAGAATGCCCGCAATTCCCACAGCAACACCAAGTACATGAGTTGCCTTAGCGTAAACGCCATGTTTAATGCCCATGTAGCTAATTAGCAATACCCATATTGCGCCAAGTAGCTCTATGCCTCCGCCTAGTGCATCAACTACTATATCCACACTCTTTAATACAACAGCAGCACTGTCTTCATTGGTATCAGCGTAATTGGCTAAAAACGGAAGGCTTACTAAAAAAATAAAGGTACTAGCCATTACAAACGTTGCCCACATGTTCCCAATGGTGCTGTTGTAGCGAGCGATAATAGAAGAATGATTTTTAAATACTGCCTGCAGCGACTGATTCAGTAAAAGCAAGCCTAAACTAAACACAATACCAATTACGATATACCCCATGTAAAAGGTATCGCGCTGAGATACAAGAAACTGCAAATGACCGATGTCAGAAGTGTCGGCTGGTGGGTCAATGAGACCGAAAAAAAGCACAAAACCAAACAGGTAGGTAAGAGCACAAACAATGGCTGCGATGCCACCCGCACGCTGAAGCTGCATAATGAGAACCAGAGAATAAGTTTAAAGTGAAATCATTACGCGATAAATTTCAATCGGTTGCAACTTTGATTTGTAACAACAGTTGTCATTTTTTAACTTTGGTTATGCGCTTTTATTTGGCGCTTTATTGCCAGAAACGCAACGCCTGAGGGATGGCTGAGGCATCTAGCGCGTTTATACGGATAACCTCAAATGCTACCAATACAAGTACGGCGATATTCGCTGTGACGGTAGTCCAAAACACTCTCATAAAAGCGGGTTTACTGCGTTTATGTTTAAATACGTGCTGTGCAGCGAAGGCCCCCGGCCAGCCACCCAATAAACTCAAAAAGTGCAGTTTAGTTTCCGAAACGCGCCATTTATTCTTCTTAGCCGCTGATTTATCAGCGCCGTAAAGCAAAAATGCAATGGTGCTTAATGTGAAATAAGCTACAAGTACGGTTGATGGTAACTGGCCCAGCGAAACAAGCAGTGCAATTGCACCACTAAACAAAACAAGTAAAGCCAACGTAAGAAAAATTCTTCCCTGATATTTCATTACATCTCCATTAAGTAATAACAATTACAACTGGCATGAGTATGCTTGTTACGGCTAGCTTATTCAATGCATTTGCTACAACGCGATGCCTTTATCTTCGCGCAGTCTGGGCGCACTTTATTATTCAATACCCTTGAAATTGACCAGCTTCACCCCACTTATTTGATATTGAATCTGTACGCTGCTGCCTTTGCAACACGATAAACGCAGCAGCACCCAGCTAAACGGGGAATAAAACGTGACAACGATTGTATCTGTACGACGTGGAAATCAGGTGGTGATGGCCGGTGATGGTCAAGTATCACTAGGGAACACCGTAATGAAAGGTAATGCGCGCAAGGTGCGCCGCTTATACCACGATAAAATTTTGGCTGGCTTTGCTGGCGGTACGGCTGATGCGTTTACGCTATTTGAACGCTTTGAAGCCAAGCTTGAAGCTCATCAGGGACATTTGACCAAAGCTGCCGTTGAACTTGCCAAAGACTGGCGGACGGATAGGGCGCTTCGAAAGTTAGAAGCCCTATTGGCGGTAGCAGATGAAACCGCATCTTTCATCATTACGGGGAATGGTGATGTAGTACAGCCAGAGCAAGACCTGATTGCCATTGGTTCTGGCGGTAATTACGCGCAAGCGGCAGCAACGGCTCTGCTTAACAATACAGAGCTAAGTGCAAAAGATATTGCTGAAAAAGCATTGACCATTGCCGGTGATATTTGCGTATTCACCAACCATAGCCAAACTGTAGATGTACTGGATTACTAAGTAATAGCGACATGCTGTTATCTGCCGGTTGTAGCTAAGACAATGCCAGTTACAGCCAGCACTTGTTAGAAAAGGGTTTATTCATGTCTGAAATGACACCAAGAGAAATTGTTCACGAGTTAGACCGTCATATTATTGGTCAACAAGATGCCAAGCGCGCCGTGTCTATCGCGCTTAGAAACCGCTGGCGTCGTATGCAGCTTGAGCCAGAGCTGCGCCAAGAAGTTACGCCTAAAAACATTCTTATGATTGGTCCTACGGGTGTTGGTAAAACCGAAATTGCACGTCGTCTTGCCAAGCTGGCTAATGCACCTTTTATCAAGGTAGAAGCGACTAAGTTCACCGAAGTGGGCTATGTGGGCAAAGAAGTTGAAACCATCATTCGTGATCTTGCCGACATTGCGGTGAAAATGACGAAAGAAAACGAAATGAAGAAAGTGAAATTTCGCGCGGAAGAAGCAGCGGAAGATCGTATCTTAGACGTATTGATTCCTCCGCCAGAAGACGCGTGGGGAAATAAAGAAGACGTTGAAGATCGCGGTACACGCCAAGCATTTCGTAAAAAGCTTCGTCAGGGCGACTTAGACGACAAAGAGATTGAGATTGATGTGGCACTTCCTCAAGTTGGCGTAGAAATTATGGCGCCTCCAGGTATGGAAGAAATGACCAATCAGCTTCAAGGCATGTTCCAAAACTTGTCGGGTTCGCAGAAGAAAAAGAAAAAGCTGAAAATTAAAGAAGCGTTCAAGCTACTTATTGAAGAAGAGGCCGCTCGCCTTGTTAATCAAGAAGACTTGAAAGAAAAAGCGATTGAGTCGGTAGAGCAGCACGGTATTGTGTTTATCGACGAAATTGACAAGATTTGTAAGCGTGAAGGTAACTCTTCTGCTGACGTATCTCGCGAAGGTGTACAGCGCGACTTGCTACCGCTTGTTGAAGGTTCAACGGTATCGACTAAACACGGTATGGTTAAAACCGACCACATCTTGTTTATCGCATCGGGCGCGTTCCAAATGAGCAAGCCGTCTGATCTTATTCCAGAACTACAAGGGCGTTTACCTATTCGCGTTGAGCTATCTGCGCTTAAAGTCGGTGACTTCAAACGTATTCTTACCGAGCCAAATGCGTCGTTAACGCATCAGTACATCGCCTTAATGAAAACTGAAGGCGTAGATATTAGTTTCGATGATTCTGGTATTCAGCGTATTGCAGAGGCCGCATGGCAAGTAAATGAAAGCACTGAAAACATTGGTGCCCGTCGACTTCACACCGTTCTAGAGCGTTTAATGGAAGATATTTCGTTTGATGCCTCAGAGAAAAGTGGCGAGTCGTTCGTGATAGACGCAGCATACGTTAACAGCCACCTAGAAACGCTAGTCGATAACGAAGACTTATCGCGCTTTATTTTGTAATGTAAACACATAGTGAAGTGGACTTGTAAGAGTTTTAATTGAGCTTTCTTCAAGTCTCTCGATATTCTTAAAACAAAGTTAGATAGCAAAGCCTAGCCTGAGTGCTGGGCTTTTTTTGTGGCGTTACTCAGTGCCGAGCTTGGGTCAACAGCGCCACTAACCTTCCCGTAATATCTAGGCCTGTATCTTTTTCTACTTTTAAAAAGAAGGGGCTAGGGTTGGCCTCTAAAAAGAAGAAATTGCCTTTAAGGCTTTTGCGCCAATCGATAGCGCACCAGTGCATGCCTAACGCCTTGCAAATTTCCACAGCAAGTTGCTGAACGGCCTTTGGAATAATGGTAACTGCTACACTGGCGTTGTCGTCGTTTCTATAATCCAACTCATCCGAATCAATTTGTATGCTAAGTACATCATCACCTAACACGTAGCTTCGTACGTTTACGCCAGCAATATACTTTTGAAACGTAACGGGGCGCTCGTTCAATAATGTATTAAGCAGTGGGCGCATGTTTGGCTGCTTGTTTACAAACTGGGCTGTGCGACCACCGCGAACCGGCTTGTATACCACTTCCCTCATATTGTTACAAAACTGAGATGCCACCTCTGGCGCGTTACCCACAAACGAATAGGGAATATGAGCGCCTAGCTTGCCAGCTATTCGCGATTGGTACGGCTTACACTGATGACTTCGAACGGCGTTAATAGAGTTCACCCACTTGATGTCGCTATAGCTAAACCAGCACAGCAGCGTACTTGCGCGCTCTTGCTCTGCCCAGCCGAAATCTTCCATTGAGGTGGAAGGTTCATCGTTTGGCGTACGTTTTAATGCGCCGGGTAAGTATTCGTGCCAGTAAGCGGCCTTGGTATTTGAGAACGTGACTCGTGGCTGATTGCACAGCGTCGGTTTTTTAAAGTGAATTAACCCATCGTCAAAATCGGGGTCGTAACTTATCGTCCAGTCAGTGCCGAAAAGTTGTGTGTTGGCAAAGAAATAAGGCGTGCTTTGTTGTTCAAGCGCCATAGCGATATGTTGAATTTGAGGGTCTTGTTCGTTTCCAAGTAATGCCACATGCATTTGCGTTTTTAGCCTTTTAAAAGTATTTTGGGAAAGAAAGCGCGCAATTAAATACCGCGTTAAAATTCAATCGCGTGCCTTACTTTGTGAATCGTAGTGTCGATAAAATGTGCTACGACAATATGTCTGGCAACTTACCGCCTCCTTCACCTATAGCCAGTGTGATGTAAATTGGCTCTTTCGGTACTTCCCTAACTAAAAGGGCACTATCGCTGAGTCGAGCTCGCATTCCGCCTGAAACTTCAAACAGCTGATCTTCAGCTAAGTTAACCGGTTTTTTGTTTTCACCTAGAGTGTGAGTAGGTTGATGGTGTTTCATATTTACGCTCCTTGTAGTGGCGTTGTGGTTTAAAAACTAACTTCGCTTACAGCGAAGCAGCTCCTTGGTAAATTGTTCTAAAGCAACCAGCGATCAATGCAGAGCGGCTTGAGATATTTAGTTTTTTGTAAATATTGGCGCAGTGAAACTTTACTGTTCGCTCGCTGATAAAAAGCTCTGAAGCAATGACTTTGTTTGAGCGACCTTCCATTATTTTGTGCGCTACTTGTAGCTCGCGCTTTGATAGACAGTTAATTGGAATAACACTGTTTAGCGCGGTAATACCGTTTTCTTCAATCTGCATGCGCTCAGCAGCAGTTATCAGAACGGCGGGTTCTCGTACTTCATGGGTTTTCATAAGTTTTCTCCGTGTTTATCTGATATTGCGTTCCCTGTTAATTCAGCGGAAGAGCAGAGGTGTAAAGTGCCGTTTTTCAGGCGATATACTTTGTCTGCGATAGCTATAGATTGCGGGCGATGAGCCACAATAATTCGTGTCATGCGAAGTGACGTTAAGTGATGATTGATTTTGGCTTCGTTAGCCATATCTAAATGGCTACTGGCTTCGTCTAAGAACAGAATGTCAGGCTCTTGATAGAGCGCTCTTGCGAGAAGCAACCGCTGTTTTTGACCGCCACTTAAGCTACTGCCCATATCGCCAACCAACGAATGATATTGCATCGGCATTTGCACAATATCGTCATGAATGCAGGCGATATGTGCTACTTGCACCATTTTTTGTAAGTTGGGCGTTTGTTCAAAGCAGCAAATGTTTTGCGCAATGGTGCCGCTAAGACAAACATCTTCTTGCAGCACTGACGCGACAACAGGTGTATTTTTTTGAAGGTATTTGATATGCCCTTCAGACTGCGTGTAAAGCCCCATCAAACATTTCAGAAGCGTGCTTTTTCCGCATCCACTTTCACCAATAATTGCGACTATTTCACCGGCATTAACAGACAGCTCGATATCCTTAAATACCCATTCGCTTGATTCACTGTACCGATACCCAAGGCCCGAGGCCTGGAGCGCTAGTGGCGTATTACTTGCGGATTGTTCGGATAGCTTTGGCGTTTCAGATTGAATTGGGTAACCATCTTTAGTAAGGGTTTGAAGCTTGTTCTTGGTTTGTTTGGGCGTCAATAAAATATCGCTTAAGCGCGTGAAGTGTACACCCAGCATGCTGAGTTCTATTAGTTGGTTTACCACGCCGTCAAGAGCATTTACAAAGCGCGTTTTATAGGCCATAAAGGCAAGCAGCATTCCAATGGAAAGCGAGCTTTCCATAACCAGGCTGGCTCCCACGTAAACCACAATGAGGTTTTCTATACCAAACAAAAACTGGTTGGTAAGGGTGCTACCAATATTTATTTTGCCAAGCGTGATATCTTTGTTTAGCGTGGCAACCAGTTTGTTCTGCCAATGGCTGTGGCGCTGCACCTCTTGGCCATATACGCGAATAGGCAATATGGCGCGTACGCTCTCCATAAAATGGCTTTGCTCTGAAGCGGCAAGTGCAATTCGCTCTGTTGTAAGCTTTTTAATAACCGGCAACAATCCAAGACGTATTGCAAGGTAAGCAAGCATAACGCCCACAACAACGAACGTAAGTATTGGCGAGTACAACATCATCACTGCCAATGTGATAACCGCCATTAGCCCATCTAACAGCGCCGTAACCACGCCCGTAGTTAAAAACTCTCTAATGCTGCTAAGCGAACCAAATCGAGATACCACATCGCCAACATGGCGCTTGTCAAAATAATCCAGTGGCAAAGATAGTAGGTGTTTAAATACTGATGCCGACATTTGCAGCTGAAGGCGAGATGACACGGATAAGATAACCAGCTTCCTTATTCCGCTGGTAAACGTTTCTATCATCAACAGCAAGGCAAACCCGATGGCGAGAGCTTTGAGAAGTGTTGCGTTGTTGTAAATCAGCACATCATCGACCACGGTTTGCATATAGTAAGGCGCGGCCAGCGCGAATAGCTGCAAAACAACCGACAATGCGAAGAGCGTAAGAAGGTTGCGTTTAAAACCTGATATACGAGTGAAAAATTGTGAAAGGCCAAGGCGTGGAGTGGACTGCTTCGGCGTAAATGTGTCGCTTGGCGACACTTCAAGTGCAATGCCTGTCAGACATTTTGAAGCCTCAGCAAAGGACAATTTTCTTTCGCCTAGTGCTGGGTCGTGAATGGTAATGGTCTCTCCTTTAACCTTTGTGAGCACAACAAAGTGATTCATGTTCCAATGCAATATGGCAGGGCACGACAGCTGTGCCAGATGCTCCATTTCTATCTTTATGGCACGCGTTTGAAAACCCAGGTCGCTGGCAATCTTCATCACATCTTTTAACGTCGTGCCTCGCAGTGATACCGACATGGTTTGCCGTAACGCATTAAGGTCGCGTTTGTCTTTATAGAACTGGGCAATCATCGCTATACAGGCAAGGCCGCACTCTGCTGCTTCGCTTTGCAATACAACGGGAACACGTTTTTTAGTATGAAGTGTATGTGCTGCATGTGGGGTGGTAATACTTATCATGATTATAGCTTCCCTGAAATGCTGTAAAGCGGTTCCATAAGCCACTCTACAAGCGTGCGTTGACTTAAATGCACGTCAGCAGAAAAGGTCATTCCCGCTTTTAAAGAAATACTATTTCCATATGCCAATATATCTTTCGTGCTTAGCGATGCTGTAACGAGGTAGGCGGGTTCACTAATTGAGATTGGCACATCGGCAAGTTCACCCGGCAGCACCAACGATGGTGAGATATTGGTAATTTCACCCGACTGCACGCCAAACTTTTGATAAGGAAATGCATCGTATCGAATGTGCAGGGCCTGGCCCTCTCGTAAAAAGCCAGCTGAGCGTACTGGAACAGCAATACGAGCTTGAATGTTGGTGTTGTTAGGTAGCAGCGTAATTAAAGGTCTTGTGCTGTCTACGGTGTATCCGGCTTTAACATGTAAACCTGAAACCACGCCGCTGTGCGGGGCATAAAGGGTTTGTTCAAAGTCGTTTTTATGGCGAACAATTTGTTGTTTAAGATCGCTCAGGGTATTTTCAAAATTCGCAAGCTCATTTGCTTGCTGCTGAGGTAAGGTGGCAAGCTCGTGGTTTATTGTCGCTATTTTTGCTTGCTCGGCTCTTAGGTCTTTTTCTGCAAGCTTTAGCTGTTGCTCTGCTGTTAAACGCTGGAGCGTGCGATTTTCAAACTCGGCGCGGCTGATATGGCCTTTCTCTAGTAAGGTTTGCGTTTTTTCCCATTGTAGCGAGGTCACGCTCCACTGTTTTTGAGCCAATACTTCTATAGCGCTTAACGACTCTACAGTACGCATTGCTTGAAGCAATTGCTTTTCTAAACCATCTTGCTGTGCCTTGTGCAGCGTTTTAAGGCGAGAAATGCTTTGATGGGTACGCTGCTGTTTTGCTTCAAGCTCGCTTAGTAATTGCACACTCACTTTATTGCCTAAAGCGTCGTTGGCGCTGTAGTGTATGGTTATTAAAGGCGCGCCCTTATCAACGTATCGCCCTTCGCTTACCAATACATGGGCCACTTTCCCGCGTTTTCCATCGGCATACAGTTTGAACACACCTTGGCTTGGCTCTAGCCACCCATGAACGGAAGCTTTTCGCGTGTATGTGCCCATGTTTAAATAAATGAGCACAGCAACAACCCATACCACCAGCATAACTGCAATCGCAGAGTAAACAGGTTTTGGTGTCATTAGAAAGCTTCCATCAACGGCATTTGATTGCTCATCAACGACTTCTTTTCTAAACAGTCCTGTTCTCATTTTCTATCCTTGAATTTTAAATCTTTTGGGTTGTAATTCGTCGCTTTAAAAATGGCACTAAGCAGTGCAAAAAGAATGAAGCGCGTAAATAAAAGGTATCTGGTTGCTGCTTCCTTGCAGACTATTAATCCTTGGCATCACAATCCTTGACGCCTCCTTTTGCAACTACCAGATACCGTTGGTCAACACTAATGTGATGACGGTATTCACTTTAAATTTTTGGAGAGGACGAAGAATTATTGCAAAGGTCCTGTTTTCAGGAGGCCGCAGTTTCTCTGGGCTTGGCGCAATTTTGAAAGCGTTTGGCTCGCATTTAAAAGTTGATATCACTCAAAAAAATGTTGAAGAAGCGAAAAGAAGTCATAGAACTGTACAAAGAGTGTGCTATAAAAAATAAAGGAATATGACAACAACAAAGTAAGATAAAGAAGGAAGCCTCATGTTTGTGCCCAGCATACTATTAAAACAACTATATACACGCGCAAGTCTAACCAAGACAGATAAGGGCTTATCTTTCTCTCTAAAAAATAGATTGAAAGACGCAACCATTAAAGAAGTGAAATGGATATCGCTCGATGGAGAAAAAATTCCAGAGCATAAAATCTCACTGCAACTCTCTGCTGACTCCTGCATTTCTGTAGAAGAGCTGAATAAATCAGAAGGGAAAGCTTTTGGCTTGCGTCAATCCATCACTGTGCATTTGGATATAGATGAAGCGCCTTGCCCTGAAAAGCGTAAGCTGGGAATTTGTTTCTCAGCATCGCCTTTTGGAAAGCTTAAGTTTGAAGTTGAAGACAACATTACAGCCCCTGGCCAGCGCAGCGCTTCTATTCCTCGCGACGACATGGAAGACTACGGCGAAAGCATTATAAAAACACGCCAAGAGTATTTCGAAAGCGCAACAGGAAAGAAAATAGACCATGTTGGTAAGTATTCTATCGACCCGCAAGCGCTGAAAGGCAATATTGAACATTTCATAGGTGTTGCGCAGGTTCCTATTGGTATTGCAGGGCCATTGAAGATAAATGGTGAGCACGCACAAGGTGAATTTGTCGTGCCATTGGCCACTACCGAGGGCACGCTAGTAGCATCTTACAACCGCGGCATGAAGCTACTTAACATGAGCGGTGGTGTAACGGCTACGGTGGTGGATGACGCCATGCAGCGAGCGCCAGTATTTATTTTTCAAAATGCTCGAGGTGCCAGAGATTTTGTTAAATGGATAAAAGAAAACTTTGAGAAAATTAAGGAAGAAGCGGAAGCAACGTCCAGCGTCGCAAAGCTAACCTATATTGACCATTTCTTATCAAACAAGTTTGCATTTCTGCGGTTTAACTTTAAAACGGGCGATGCAGCCGGACAAAACATGGTGGGAAGAGCAACATTCGCCGCTTGTGGATGGATCCTTGACCATTATGAGGGCATTGAAAACTTCTACCTTGAATCTAACTTCGCTACCGACAAAAAAGCCTCGCAAATAAATATTATGCGTACTCGTGGTAAGCGCGTTACAGCTGAAGCCACCATTAAACGTGAGCACTTGTTAGAGGTGATGCGCGTTGACCCGAAACAAATTGATTACCATGGTCGTGTTGCAGGGGTTGGGTCTTTCTTGTCGGGTGTTAATAACACGGGCCTTCATTCGCCAAATGGTATTACCGCTATGTTTATAGCTACAGGGCAGGATGTAGCCAACGTGTCCGAATCGTCGGCTGCAATGATGTATTCGGAGCTTACCGAAGAAGGAGACCTGTATGTGTCGATTACCATTCCATCGCTGATTGTAGCGACATATGGCGGCGGTACAGGTATTGGAACGCAGCGCGAGTGCTTAGAATTGCTGGATTGCTACGGGCGAGATCGCGTGTATAAGTTTGCGGAGATCGTCGCTTCGGTTGTGTTAGCCGGTGAGATATCGCTTGCCTCAGCCATTAGCTCGTCAGATTGGGTGTCGTCGCACGAGCAATACGGACGCAATAGATAGCACGTTTAATAGTGCCGCTTTCATTTGGTCAATATGCTAAAAATATTGGCCGATGAAAGCGCCGCGGTTTCGCTTTGCTACCGCCTGCATGAACGCGCTAAAACGCTGTGCATTTCCGTTACTACGGCTAAAACCAACACCGTGTATACGAATAACAGGCTTTCCGTTGGCTCCTTGATTCGCACTGGTTATTTGGCTAACAATTTGGTCTAAGTTTGACCTTTGGTAATCATCGCCAAATACATATAGGCTCACGCGCCCTTTTGTATTTTTGTAAAGCTTAATGGCTTTAAGGATGCCTGCTTCTGGTTGACTAGCGCCGCCTTTAAAGTTTTTCATCTGGCTCATTGCCGTATCTCGCATTGTCTTGCGATCATCTAGCCATTGCCCAGCTCTGCTTGAAAACATAAAGCTGCCGTCAGCAGACATTATTTGAAAGCCTTTCATTTTAGGGTGATTTTTTAAGATGTCGTTGACCACGGTTATCACGCGATTCCAACCACTGCCAGACGACATAGACCCAGAGTTATCTATGGCAAAAATAACGTACTCTGCGTCTGTTGGAATTCCCCCTACGTCGTCGTCCGGTGTATCTGAAGGATTTGGCGTATTTAGCATAGCGGTGGCTTGGCGTATTTCGTTACGTAGCGAAGAGGCTTTGTCTTTTAGCTGATCAATGGTTTGCTGGGCGCGGGGGATAGAGGAATCAAGGTTCTTTTTCTCTGTTGTCACCGAAGCGGTTTTGTTTTGGGCTGCTTGAAGCTCCAATAGCTTGTCTGAAAGCGCACCTTTAAGCGTTTCAACGTTAACTTGGGCTTGTAGTACTTGGTCAATAAGCACACTTACGTTGCTGGGGCCGCGTTCGGTATCTTCGGTTCCATTCTTGGCCAGTAGCACTAGCATTACCACGGCGCCAAAGGCACAAGAGATAATATCGAGAAAGGCAATGTTGAATACCTCAACAGGAGCACGTTGAATTTTACGCATTAGGGCCACTCCGGAGCAGGAGATAGGAATGTACCGCTTGTCGTACGGGTCCATTCCCAATACATAGGTGAAGCGAATGGATCGCCTTCAATAGGTAGCAAAATCACGTTGTAGTGTACGCCCTTTTTGGCGCGTTTTACGGTTTCTACAAACAACGACTGGCGGCAATCTGATGAAATAGATTTTTTACTGCGGATAAAGCTTTTACATCTACTGGGTAACCCGTCGCCAAGCGTAGGTAAGCCATCAGTGACAATATACACATCGGTAATGCTAGGATTGGCTTTAAAAAGTACACTCAAGCCTTCTTGAAGGTTCGTTCCGCCATTGGGCACTACGGCGCCCAAGTCTTTCACGATGGCGTTCATAGAGCCACTCACTTTGGCACTATTCACATTGCGACGCCCTAGCGTTGTCGCGGTGTCTGAAAATGTTACTACGGTAACTCTCGACTCTAACGGCACGCGGGCAAGCATCCACTGAGCTACGCGTTTAGTTCGAATCCACTTGGGAGTAGAAACTTTCTGCGCATCACTTAATGCCAATTTGCCTAATATATCCAGCAGGTTGTCGCCCATCATTGAAGCACTTTTATCAATAAGCAGACCTATTTCAGGGCCTTCTATTTTCATGCCCGTTATGTAGTTTTGCTCTCCAGTTCCCTGCATTTGGATATTGGCCGATTTTTCTACTTCTTTAGACAGCGCGGCAAGCTGATTTTCGAGTGTGGCAACCACAGCCATTTCTGTGGACATGTCTTGCAAAAGTTTAGACTGGTCTTGTGTGGTATCGGCTTGTGCCTGTTGCGCGTCCTCTTGTTTTGCAGACTCTAGTGCAATTTTATCGTTTATTTCATCAATCGACTTTTTGAGTTTTTGCTGTTCTTGCTCGGCCGCCGCCAGTTCCTGTTCTAGCTTTTTTTTCTCTTGTGTTGGGGTAGGGGTAAACGCTTTAAAGTCGACCAGGATAAAGATAAGAATAACTGCGCCTAGGCCGCAGGCCATTACGTCCAAAAAGGCAAGGTTAAATCCGTCTACGGCTTTGCGCACTTTAGGCATTGTGATATCGCCTAATTAGTTGTGAAGGTGAGACAATAAATGATGCTCACAAGATGCTTGTGTGCGAATTACCATGGTGTCTTGACGGCCGTTTAGCAGGTGCATTAGCAGCATTAATACCAGCGAGATAAAAAGTGCTACTAGGGTTGAGTTAAAGGCAACACCCAGTGATGCCGTCATACCGGCAATATCTCCGTCTAACGCCGCATCTGCCTGTGCAAGTGCTGCCCCTATACCGCGCACCGTACCAACGAATCCAATAGAAGGAATGGCCCAAATAATATAGCGAATAACGTTATTGCCACTTTCAAGCTGCGCTGCAATATTCTCTACCGATGCGTGAATGGCATCAGCCGCATGCTGCACATTTTGCGTGTTTTTAAAGCGTCGAATACAGTTTATCCATGTGCTGTAGGCTGGCGTTTCGCTGTACGAAGAAGAGGTTAATTCATCAAGCGCTTTGTCCACATTTAACGGTGTATCTTTGTTGTGCTCGGGCAGTAAATCTCGTGAGTAAATTTCTTCTTCATCAAGCAGTTTCCAAAGCTTGTATACCATCAAAAAAATACAAAACAACATCAGCGAAATACACACTTGCTGCTCAATATCTTTCAGTATGACCCAAATTGAAGAAAGAGACGCGGTGCCTGCTGTGGCCATCACTTTTTCTGCTGCCGGGCGAATTACTCCAGCAAATAAGAAATGTACGAGAGCAAAAATAAGCAAAAATACCCCACCGCTTACAAGAAAACTGGGGTTCATAGACAAGGTGTTATCTTTATTCATTATCTATCCTTGATATCTAGATATTAACCGGGAAGTCTTGCGGCGAATCGAGCGACACAAAGTACGCACTTGCAGTACTGGCCAATGCCACCAACACAGCAGCAATTAATAGTTTCTTTTTCATATTAGTTCTCGTATCTCGCTATGCGAAAGCCTATATCTTCTGCAGGACTGCTTTCGCCACTGCGCACACTTGCGCGTATGTTTTTAAGGCGTCCGGTTTGATAAGACGCGCCTTTCACCACGTGCTTACCCTGGCCAACGGGTCCTAAGTAATCGGCATAAGTACCCGATTGATTCGATGGTGTGACAGAGTAAACATCGTGCACCCATTCACGTACATTGCCGTCTAAATCGTAAAAGCCTCCACGCTCTGCTTTAAAAGAGCCAACCGGCGCTTTATCGGCAAATCCGTCGTCATAGTCTTTCAAAACAAAGGTTTGCTTGCCGCTTAGCGACGCGTCAGCAAAGTTCCCTTGTTTTTCACGAAGTCGGTATTGGTTGCCCCATATGAAGATGGTAGGTGATGCACGACGGTTCAATTTAGCAACGAATTCCCATTCGGCCTCGGTTGGCAAGCGGTACCCCTTAGACGTTTTATCAATGCCAACTATTCTGCCGTTTTGAATACTATAAAATGGCGTTAAGCCTTCTTTTTCACTTAACCAGTTAGTAAACGCGGCAGCATCGTTCCACGACACATTGGTGACGGGAAGGGCGCTACCACCACCTTTACCTGTAAACGCGGCAAACTGCGCTTGCGTAATTTCATGTTTTGACACCCAAAATTTACGAGTAAACGAAATGTCTCGTTGCGTTTCGTCGCGCTGACGATCCTTTTCATTTGCCGGCGAGCCCATGGTGAAAGACTTGGGCGTTACTAGGGCCAACTGAATGCCTAAAGTATTCGCAAAAAGTGGTTTACCTTCTCGGCGTCTGGCGTCAAATTCAGTGAGAATTTCGGCATGTACTTTGGTGGGCCCTTTTGCGCTGGCAGTTACGGTTTTTGTGACAGTGCGATAACCCTGGCGTTCGAAGGTTATTGTGCTTGGTAATGCCTGAAGATTTAGTTTAAGCGGCGTTTGCCCTTTAGGCACACCGTTAATAGAAACGTTTGCTGCCAGCGAGGCGGAAATGTTTACTTCACCAATTTCTTTTTCAAGGTCGAAGGTAAGTGCTTTATTTTCACCTGGCGCTAGCGTAAGTCGCTGGCTTTGGGCGATGAACCCCGTTTTTTCATATTTAACAACATGAGGTACGTTGGCATCGACACGCGCATTGGAATCCACAGGTTTGTTGTTTACCGTTAGTACGCCACCTTGCGGTTTTGTGATAACTGATATCTGCGCTTGAAGAGACTGAAGGTTATAGTTTCTCGTGGGGTTTGGGCGTTGATTAGTGACTTCTATGGTATCTTCTAGAGGCTCTAGCCCGTCCTTTGATACCAATACATCGTACTTCCCGCCCTGCATATCGATATTAAGCGGTGTTACACCTATATCGTTTCCATCAAGAGAAACATTTGCGCCTGAGGGCGTTGAGTTGATGCTTATTACACCGTCCATAGGTGTAATTGGCACAAGTTTTTCGATTTCTTGTGCAATATCTGCATCGAATTGAACCTCAGCAGTTTGATAATAAGGGTGGCTTGCACTAATGGTATAGCTTCCTTCACTTAGCTCAGCAGAGTAGGTGCGCGACACCGATACTTTTTCACGGTTTAAGCGCCATGTGATTTCGCTTAATGAAGGAGAGGTTAAGGCGACTAATTTGGCGGGTAGAGGCGTAAGTGTAACGCTAATTGTGCTTGGCGAGTTGTCGTCAATGACCACGCTGGCATCTTTATATTTTGGGGCTGACACCAACACCTCAGCATGGCTACCAAAGACATAAAGCTTGTTGCCGATGAACATAGCGCTGCCGCTTGTTACAGCAAACTGAGGGGCTTTAGCGGCGCGTTCCGGCGACACGACAAAGGCATAACCCTTCGTCAAAAACAACCAGCTAAAATAGATGATAAGTACAACGGCAAGCCCGATTAATGAGGCGATAGCCACGCCTTTGCGTCGCTTTTTCCCTTTGGCAATGGCGTCATCAATACTGCTCAAAATCTACGTCCTTATACTTTTTCAGTACATACAACATGCACTGAGAGGTTAGTTGCTGTTGGTGATACCACAATTTCTTGTATGGTAGAGCGATAGCCTTCACGGCTACCCTCAATGCGATAAGTGCCTGGCTTAAGCTGGATAGTTTTACTTTTGACTTCGCCCACAAGGCCCACACCAAGTACCTTGATATAGGTGTCATTATCGGAAGTTATCGTAACAGGGCGGGGCTTGTTAATATCATCCACTATCTGCTCTAGCGCTGTAATTTGTTTAAGTAGCTTCGCGCTTTTATCTGCGTAGGAGCGTGCTTGATTAATGTCTTGTTGCGCTAAGTTTCTTACATTGTTGTCGGCTAGTCGCTGTGGCCTTTGTTCATAAACATTAAGGCGTTTACTAGCAGCTAATATAGCGTCTGCGTTTTGCTTTGCTGTTTGCAACGTTGGGCTGGTGGGGTGCGACGCAAGCCCTTTGCTTGCTAAAAGCTGAACCGTTTTCCACTCATCACTGCTTGCAAATAATGTCACCTGACTTTCAATTTTAATGAGATCGTCTTGGGCAACCAACGTAGCCAACTTTTTATTAATGGTTGCCAGCTCGTTACTGGATGGGTTTATCCTTTTAGCCTCGTTAATGTATTGCGCTGCTGCAGTAAAATTGCGCTGCTCAATAGCCTGATTAGCCTTGGCTAGAAGGCTATCGAACCGGCTGTTTATCAGTTGTTCATTAATATTATCAAGCGCGTTATTGGCATCTTGGCGCAGAGGATCAAGGCTGACAATTTTTGCATAGGCATCGCGCTGCTTTTCAATGTTGTTCTCTACCTTGCCAACACGCGCTTGTTCGTAGGCATCTTGTACCTCGTTAAATACTTCAATGCGCTGCTGTAGTGCTTTTGCTTTGCCGAAGTCGGGGTTAATTGACAGTGACTCTCTATTGAAGTTAAAAGCGCTGGATATATCATTGTTGTTGAAGGCGCCAAGTGCATCTTCAAACGGTTGTGTATAGGCAATTTCGTACTCATTACTTAATGCCGTAACCGAACGGTTAATATTATCAAGCGCTGCTTTAGCCGCATGAAAATTGGCGGCGCCGTATTCGTTAAATGCATTTTCAAGAGCAAGCTCAATCTCTTTTGCTCTGTGTGAAAAAACGTTGGTATGGGCAACGCGCTGAGCCAAGTCAGTTACATTTTGCTTAGTTTCGCTTAGCGCCATTTGAAGCGCTTTTCGCTCTTCTTCACTAAAATTAGACTGGGTAGTTGGTTGTGGTGATTGGTTTACCGCCGTGCTTCTGTCACTTACTCCAATATTTGATTCGTCAGCATCAGGCACAGCGGTTGGTATTAAAGTAACAAGAATTGCGCTTGCCGCGCCAATTAATAGCACCACAGTAAAGCCAAGCAGCGCTTTTTTAATCAGGGCTTTTTTCTTTGCTCGGCCTTGCTCTATTTGCTGCTCAACGCTTGGCATGCGTAATCCTTCACTTTCTAACTATCTATAAACTAGTGAGTTGTAAGACAATAATAAAAGGTAACGACTACGCCTAAAGCGTAGTCATTGGCGTTGCTTCTCTATCGTAAATGTCTTTTAGACGGGCGCGCAATTGATAATATTGCTCGCTTGCGGTGCCTTGAAGCTCAATGCGTTGGTTGTCTATCTCAACAATTTGATCGGCAACTTGAATATCAAGGTTTTGGCCCATTTCATCAAACAAGTCTCGCTGTGCGTGAAGCTCTTTGTTGGTTTTTATGGCTTCGTTTAATGTACCAATGGCTGCGATACCTGCACCCGCAGCCGCAACTTGGCCAGCGGTCGAATTAGAATTAGAGCCTAAAAGTACAGAGGCTACAGCGAATAGACCCGCAGTGACTTGCTGTGTAGTGCGCTCGGCTTCTAGCTCTCTAATTTTCTTGGCTTCAGGAAGGGTTTCCTTTTGGTACTTTCTGTACGGCCCTTCCGTGGTTACCCAAAATGCATCATAGGTTTCCTGCAGGCTATCAATGAACTGCTCGTCTTTCGCTTGAATAGCGCGTACTCTGCGAAGCATTGGGTCGTTGTCTGAAGGGGCGCTTACTAACTCAATCTCGCCGCGTCGCCCTTGCGAAAGGTACTGGCTAAACGATTCAGGGCTATACATTTGTGCATAGCGAAGATCTGAGACCATCTGCACTTCTCGCTTGTAAGCCTCTGACTTTTTGATAAGTAAGTCATAAACGAATTTAGCGATTTGATCGAAAACAGGCCCGTTGGGATTCTCGCCGCGTGACATGGCATCGCGATACCAGCCTTCACTTACGCGATATTCAAACTCTTCTTCACCCCATACCGTGTTTTTAGCGTCCATTACTTTTACGCCAATTTCTACGGTTTCTGTGTCTGAGTAATTAATTTTCCCAAGTACGTACACATCGGCTAGCGCTGATGCGTCAGGAGTGACATTGATGCTGCCAAACGATTTGGTTTCACCTAGCGCTTCTTTGGTTGCTACCGCAAAACGATTAGCCTCTAACCGTCTTACTTGGGGCCAAATACCTTCTTCTTCAATTTCATCGTAATCGATAGTGCCGTCACTTTCAGTCGGAAAGCCTGGGTCAAACACAGGTATGGCTACGTCCATGTATATTTCGGAGTTGTAGTTGTAGGCATTTCTTTGAGTGCCCAATGGCTGGCCTGTGCCTGGCCCCACCATTGACGGGCCTACACTTGTTACGTTGGATTGCGTTGAGCCACAACCGCCCAAGAGTATAAACGATGCAGTAGCGACCACTGTAAACAGGGCCTTTGGTTTAAATGAAGACATATCCTTTCCTTCCTCTGAGTTTTATTTACAGCCGTATTGCTCTTTTAATGCTTCAAAATGAGCCCTCTCAGACTCAGTTGTCGCGCCTTCTAAGCCGGCAATTACGGCGTCACATACCGCTGAACTTCCACCTTTTGCTGGGCCACCAACTGATTGCTTTGAAGAGTTAGAGGTGGTGGTAGACGTTCGTGTATTTGCTGATGATTCTTGCGTTTCGGTACTGCTTTGAGTGCTTGACTGGCCAGCGCCCATCCCTGCAGAGGAGCCGCCTGAAGTATTTCCCGCACCTGCGCCTTGTCCTGCTGCACTGGCAACGCTTTGGGCGCTAGATTGTGCAGCGGCATTCATGCAATCTTCGCTTTGGTTTAATGCGCCGAAGAAGGAGTCGTCAAGTGCTTGTATTTTTTCAGCTTCGGTCATGGTCGACATATCTTGTTCACCGAAGTCGAGAACAGTACAGTCTTGGAAATAGGTTGGGGCGCTACTATTTTTTGAATTGTGGTTAAGCGAGCTGTTTTGTTGCGCGCACAGCGGACTGTGGACAAAAACAATTGCTATAAATGCAGTAGGTAAGAAATGAGGCATTACCATGTAATCCTTTAACTCGAAAACGAGAACCTGACGCCGCTTGCTATTCGCCAGTCTAAATCCTTTTTGTATATATATCACTCTTTTATGAAAGACAAAACATTGTGCCTTAATCACGCAGGGGATAAACACAAAAAAGCCGATAATACATCATTGTTTTATCGGCTTTATTTTTACTCATTTAGGTAAAAGCAAAAAAGTGATTAATGCTCCCAGTGCCATTTGGCGACATTTGCAACCGGCGAATCATGCGAACGTCAAACTTATCCGGTGCTACATCTACGTCAAAACGCAGTGCGTCTGCGAATTTTACTTTGCCCTCAATGATGACATCCAGCGTGCGGGTGGTTTTATCTTTAATATCGATAGTGTGGAACTTAGCGCCTGTCCAATACACTATTTTGCTGCTATCTGGCATCCAGTCAAAGTACTCAATATGCATTCAGGCAATGCGATTTAAGCGTTAAGTCTGCATCAATAAGCTTATTCATCACTTTCAGTGATGCTTGTCTATTACAGCAATAGTCGCTAGCTTCGTAACAAGCTATTTACATTTTGTTGGGTGGAACTACCGTGGGAAACGCTGAACAACAACTGCATTACTCTACATGTACACTTTGCGAAGCAATGTGTGGAATTGAGGTAACGACAAAGGGGCGACAAATACTTTCAATAAAAGGGGATAAAGCGAACCCGTTTAGTGAGGGGCATGTTTGCCCCAAAGCCAGTGCTCTCAAAGATTTGTATGATGACCCCGACCGCTTAAAACGCCCAGTGAAAAGGGTGGGTGATACATGGGAAGAAATCAGCTGGGACGAAGCATTTGACCTTGTTGCCAATAAACTGCACCACATTCAGCAAGCGCACGGAAACAACGCGGTGGGAATGTACCTAGGAAACCCTAACGCGCACAACATGGGGGCGATTTTGTTCGGGCCGTATTTTTATCGCGCCCTTAAAACGCACAATCGCTACTCGGCTACCTCTGTCGATCAATTGCCGCACCATATCGTAAGCCGCAGGCTGTTCGGTCATATCTCCCAAATTCCTATTCCCGACATCGATCACACTCAGCACTTTATGATTATTGGTGGCAACCCACTGGCATCAAATGGCAGCATTATGACGGTGCCTAACGTGAAGAAGCGTTTGAAAGGCATTCAAAAGCGTGGCGGCAAAGTAGTGGTTATTGACCCTAAGCGAAGTGAAACTGCCGATATCAGCTGCGAGCACCACTTTATTCGCCCAGGCAGCGATGTATTGCTGCTACTTGCAATGCTACATGTGCTGTTTGAAAAGCAGCTTTACAAGGTTGATGCATTGTTACCTTATGCTGAAGATATCAAAGAGGTAGAGCATTACGTGAGTGGATTCTCGCCACAGGAAGTCAGTGAATTCACAGGTATCGAACCTTCGCTAATTGTGAAGCTGGTAACGGATTTTTGTGAGGCGGAATCTGCGGTTTGCTATGGCAGAATGGGCGCTAGTGTACAAACTTTTGGCACATTAACTCAGTACCTGATAATGCTATTTAATATGCTTACCGGGAATTTAGATAAGCGTGGCGGCATGATGTTCACACAGCCTGCGGCCGACGTACTTCCCGTTTCTGGGAAGGGAAGTATGGGTGGGTTTACGTCTCGTGTTCGCGGGCTACCCGCTTTCGCCGGTGAATACCCTGTGGCTTGCCTTGCCGAGGAAATTTTAACGCCCGGTGAAGGGCAGATAAAGGCAATGGTAATTGGGGCTGGAAACCCTGTGGTAACAACGCCAAATGCAGAGCAACTCGACAGCGCTTTTTCACAACTAGATTTTATGGTTGCTGTTGACTTCTACGTTACCGAAACCACCCGACATGCCGATATTATTCTGCCTCCTGTTACTGCACTTGAACGCGATCATTACGACATTGTGTTTCACAATTTCGCAGTGCGTAACTTTGCAAAATACTCCAAGGCAGTAGTACAGATTGATGAAGATCAGTTAACCGATTGGCAAATTTATTTGTCACTGGCTGAACGACTTGACCGATTAAATGAAAAAAGTACAGCGCATTATGCTGCACTATGGGAAAAGCAGCCAAAGGGAGTCGTGGACGACCTTTTACAAGCTGGGCTTTATGGAGGCAATGTTAATGGCAATAATAAAAGCACCGTTCATGGGCTTTCGCTCGAAAGGCTCAGTGCGCACCCACATGGCATTGACCTTGGGCCGCTTCAATCAGCATTACCTGACGCGCTGTATCACGAAGATAAAAAGATTCATTTAGACTTCGAATACTTTATGGCGGACTTACAAAGAGTGAGTGCTCACTTCTTTGATAAGGTTAATAAAAGTAAAGCTCAAGAAACTTTACTTATTGGGCGTCGGCACATTAAAACTAACAACTCGTGGCTTCACAACAGCCCTCGTATGGTAAAAGGAAACAACCGCTGTACATTGCAAATTCACCCAGAAACGAGTGCGCAATACGGTATAAAAGACGGAAATAGCGTTCACGTAAAATCGCGGGTGGGTCAGCTAACCATTGAAGCCGAAGTTACCGATGCGATTATGCCCGGCGTGGTGTCGATTCCTCATGGGTGGGGGCACAACAAAAAGGGCATTAAGCTGTCGGTGGCTAGCCAGCACCCGGGAGTAAATACTAATATTCTTACCGACGACAGGCAGGTAGATGTGCTATCTGGCAATGCCGTATTAAACGGTGTACCTGTTGAGTTGGAAAAGGCGGGTTAAGTGCCAGCTTATTTAAATATTGATGAATAAGTAAAGATTGGGTGAACGCTTTCTCTGTTAAGACAAGGCGTTAGGATTAAACGTCACAGTTAGTTCGCCCGTTTTTGTATCGAATATTAGCTTTCGATACCCAAATTCACCTACATCTATGCTCTGAATATTAAGCTGAAGTTTTGTTGCTTGTTCTAGGGCCATTCTTGCGTTTCTTTCCCCTACGGTGTCGCGTTCAGAAGAATCGATAAATGTATTGGTTGGGTCGTCAAACATGTTTCCGCCTCCAATAATGTTTGCGTCAAACTCGTTCAGTTTAACGTGTAATTTTTTAGCATTAAGCTGAAAAAGGGCAAAGCATGCTGAGCCGTACCTTGGATCAAATTCATCCTTGTCTTTATTTTTAGGGTAAGGCAACGCAAAGTGACAAATGCCAGAATATTTGAGTTTTGGGTGAAATAAGGTGACGGATACACATGAGCCTAAAACCGTGCTCACCGTTTTGTCTCCCTTGCCAAACAACAATTCTCCCGCGTGTAAGACAACATAATTACGTTCACTATTTTTGCGCTTATTTGCTTGCATAGCCGGATGCTTTTAACAAGTACTGGGCAACATTCTCTAACGCAATCACTTTTTCTGCCCCACCTTTTTGAATAGCCATTCGCGGCATTCCCCAAACAACGCTTGTGGCCTCGTCTTGTGCAAAGGTAACAGCGCCACTTTCGCGTAGCTCTAAAAGCCCTTGCGCACCATCATCTCCCATTCCCGTGAGGATGGCAGCAGCTGAGTTACTTGCCGCAGTATTGGCGGCAGAGCGAAATAGTACGTCCACCGAAGGCCGATGCCGAGATACTAAAGGCCCGTCTTTAATCTCAACAAAGTATTTGGCACCGCTTCTTCGAATCGTCATGTGGTGATTACCAGGCGCAATGATGGCATGCCCTCGTAACAGGCTCATACCATGAGTTCCTTCGCTTACAGAAATTGCACATTGATCATTCAGCCTCTTGGCAAAGGAGGCGGTAAATCCTTCTGGCATGTGTTGAACTATTGCGATGGCTGGGCAGTCTCGTGGCATTTTCATTAGCACGGCTTTGATGGCTTCAGTCCCTCCTGTTGACGCTCCAATGCATATTATTTTGTCTGTGGTTTCATGCATTGCTGAGGTTGGCTTTCGAGCAATGACTGCATCTGCTTTCAGCTTTTGAACGTGCTTAGCCTGCTTTTTAATTAACTTAATTTTTGCATTAGATGCAGCGCGTACCGCGTCGTAAAGTATGGTGGCTGCATCTTGTGCAAATTGTTTAATACCGACAGACGGTTTAGGAATAATGTCGACCGCACCTGCCTCTAATGCTGCCATATGGGTAGCACTTTGCTGACCAACCAAGGTAGAGCAGATAATAACGGGAATGGGGTGCTGCGCCATTAGCTTCTTCAGGAAGGTGACGCCGTCCATTTTGGGCATTTCAACATCGAGAAGTATCACATCTGGCACCGTTTTTTTAAGTTTTTCAACCGCAATAAAGGGATCTGGCGCGACGGCTACCACCTTAATGTCATCTACTTTTTCAAAGAGCGAAGTAAATGCTTGGCGCACAAGTGCAGAGTCATCAATTAGCATTAATTTAATGGGCTGCGCATTTGTCATGTCGACTCCCGTTGATAAACCGTTGGTGCAACGGCGCGTAAGTGCGGTTTTTCATTATTCAAAGTTTCTGAATGACCTATAAAAAGTAAACCCTGAGGTTTCAGTCGGTTACAGAACTGCCGGATAATGGACTCTCGTTGCTGCGCATTAAAGTAAATCATCACGTTTCGGCAAAAAATGATGTCGAACACCGGCAAGCTTTTGTAGCTACTTGTAATAAGGTTAAACGTATCGAAATTAACAAGTTGTCTAACTGGCGCTGATATCTTTATTTCGTCTGCAGCTTCGGTTTTTCTTCTTAGGAGATACCGCCTGCGCATTGTCAGAGGGATAGAGGATATGCTTGAGTGTGGGTATATGGCACGGCGAGCTCGTTGCAGCATGCTAACAGAGATATCCGTGGCGAATATTGCCGTACTTTGAGGACGATGTTCAGATGCCAATAGCGCTAAGGTGTAGGGCTCTTCACCACTTGAACAACCGGCACTCCAAATCTTAACTTGTGTGTTACTAGGCACACTTTGTAGATAGTAGATGTAGTGGTCGTAATGGCTCGCTTCTCTAAAAAACTCTGTTTTATTTGTAGTGAGTGAATCAATAAGATGGATTTGTTCGTCTTCAGAGGATTCGAGCGCAAATTTAATATATTCAGACAGTGTTTTGAAATTTAATGCCCGCTGACGTTTACGCAAACGGGTTTCAATAAGGTTCTTTTTATTCTTCGGTAACTGTATACCCGCGTGCCTGTCCATAAATTGAGAAACACGAGTATGATCTCTATCACTTAAACTGTCATAGCTTATTGTGCTTTCAGGCATCGGCTTCCTCAACGGCCACCGTATCCTCTACAGGAACAAGAAGTTGTTGAATGTCATCAGCATTGAAAACTTGTTGAATGCTTAACAGAATGAGTAAATTATGCTCTTGCTCCACCATGCCGTAAATAAACCGATTATCTACTGATAATCCTATTTTAGGGGCTGCTTGTATCTTGGAGACGTTGAATTCGACAACTTCTTTTACACTGTCAGCGACAATGCCTATGGGGTTTTCTTCACCGTCTACGTCGACATCTATGATGATAATGCACGTGTCTAAGGTGACTTCTGACACGTGCATAGAAAAAAGAACGCGCAAATCAACTACGGGAATTACTTGGCCGCGCAGGTTGATTACGCCCTGCATAAACTCAGGAGAACGAGGAACGCGAGTCACATTTTTATACTCAATTACTTCCTGAATACTATCTATCCCGATAGCGAAAAAGTCACCGTCTAGTACGAAAGAGAGCACTTGTAACGTTTCAACATGATCTTGTGTTTCCACGGAGCCCTCCTATTGATTTCCATATTTTACAAAGCCATCGTCATCATCTAGCGAAATATCTACGCCTGTGCTACCACTAGACGGTGAGTAGGTTGTTGTGCGTGCTGGTAGCGTTCTTGAGGTATTGCCGGGCCTTGCCTTTGGAGGCGAAGAAGGGGGATTGCTATCGTCAATGGTGAAAAACGACATTGAGGCAGTTAGCTGTTGTGCTTGCGCACTAAGCTGTTCTGACGTCGATGCCATTTCCTCAGCGGAAGCTGCCGACTGCTGTACGACTTGATCAAGCTCTTGAAGCGCCTTATTAATTTCTGCTGCCCCTTTGTCTTGTTCAACCGACGCAGCGCTTATTTCTTGCACTAGTTCGGCTGTTTTCTGAATGTTGGGTACTAACGAGTCGAGCATTTTTCCAGCACGCTCAGATACGGTAAGCGTTTCTGTTGATAAATCGACAATTTCAGACGCCGCATGCTGACTTCTTTCAGCCAGTTTTCTCACCTCTGCTGCAACAACGGTAAAGCCTTTACCGTGTTCGCCTGCGCGAGCAGCTTCAATGGCGGCATTCAATGCAAGCAGGTTCGTTTGGCGAGCAATTTCTTCGATAATACTTATTTTTTCGGCAATGTTTTGCATTGCCGAAACGGAATTTCTTACCGCATTTCCCGATTCCTGTGCTTCTATTGCAGACTGCTGCGCAATACTTTCCGTTTGTTTCGCGTTGTCTGCGCTGTGTGCAATATTAGAGGACATTTCTTCCATAGAAGAGGCAACCTCTTCAAGTGACGCAGCCTGCTCGGTTGCGCCTTGCGCTATCTGTTGGCCCGTGCTGGCAAGTTCACTGCTTCCCGATGATACATTTTCGGCAGACTGTTGAATGTCGCTCACTATGTTTGTGAGCTTGGTGTTCATATTGCTCAAGCTGGTATACACATCTTTCTCGCTATACCCAGCTTTGAACTGGTTGTTCAAGTTACCTTGACCAATTTCGGAAACAATTTTCGACACTTCTTTCAAGCGTTTTGATACGACAAAAGAAATAATCACTCCCAGAAGTAAGGAAATAGTCGCAGCGATGAGAAGGCTTCGTCTAATTGACACGTATTCGTTGTCTGTTGCTGCGATAGCGTCTACCAGCTGAGTGTCGTTGTCTTGAGCAATATCTCCAACAAGGGCTTCAATATTGTCGATTGCGTTTTCACCTTGCTCACTCAATAGCTTGAAAGCGCGATTGTTGCCATTTTCCTTAGAGAGCGAAACAACGTCTTGTTGAAAGCTAAGGTAAGTGGTCGCAGTGCTTTTTAAGTCGTTAACTACTGGTGTAAGTGAAGAGGTTACGCTGGAGGCAAGCCTCTGAATTTCGGTGTTCAGATCAGAGCGTAAGTTATTTATGTCTTGCTCTACTTCAGTTAAACGCTGTGGATTGGTCGCCAGAATATAGTTCTTTTCTTGACGAATTAAGCGTGCTGCAAGTTCTGAAATGTTGTCTAGATATTCACGTTGTTGTTGATTAGCTTGGGTAACGCCGGTGCGCGCGGCGCTCTCTCTAATTGCGGTTTTTATATTAGCAATTATTGCCAGCAGTGCATCGAAGGCATCTGCACCTTGGTTTTCACTAATTTGCCTTGCCTTTGCATTGGAATTCAGTGACGCAAGGGTGATCACTTCTTCAAGAATTTCGCCGTAGGTGTCGACCTCTAATGCAATTTTTTGAAGGCGAGGTTTGGCGCTTACGGGTGTTATGGCTTCCAGTGCAGCGATGCGTTCATCTAATCGCTGCTGCTCATTAGAAATGACGGTTTGGATACGCTTCATTTGCTCAGGAGATTTGGCGAGGATAAGCTTTCTGCTTTGCCCAGCTAGCGTAAGGGTAGACTGCTTTACTCTATCCGCTATCTTTACACGCTCAGCAGGGCCGTCAATAACGTTGCTCAAAGCATCGTTTAGACCTGATGCGGATATTACGGCATAACCACCACTTAGTAACAACAGTATCAATAAGATACTAAAACCAGCGACGACGAGTGAATTTAAGTTAATTTTCGTCAACATAGCTTTTCTCCGTGAAGGAATTTTCTTGTCGAGGCAAAATGACATCTTCGAAAAGTTGAGTAGTGTCAATAATCATGGCTACATCTCCATTTCCTAATATTGTGCTTCCCATCAGGCCTCGAACATTGTGATAAAGTTTTCCCAAGCTTTTTATGACAGTTTGATGTTGGCCGATGACGCTATCGACCATAATGCCAAAACGACTCTCAGTTGAGTTTACAATGACGCATTGAGGGTAAGGGGGAAAATCCCCCCTTATCGAAAAATGGCTTCTAAGCGAAATGGCGGGGACTAACTCTCCCCTTGTTTTTACCAACAACGCACCATCTTCTCGACGACTTTTAGGTTGGTTTATTTCAACGCACTCTTCGATAGTTGAAAGTGGAATGATAAAAATTTCATTGGCCACGTTCACCATCAGTCCGTCGATTATGGCCAGCGTTAGAGGTAATAAAATCTCTGTTGAAGTACCTTTCCCCTCCTCACTGTGTAAAATTAAACTGCCTTGCATATTCTCGATGGACGTTTTAACCACATCCATACCCACGCCGCGACCTGAGACGTCAGAGACTTCGCTGGCGGTAGAAAAACCTGGCGCAAAAATAAGTTGGTGAATGTCGTGATCGCTGAGCACGTCGTCAGGCTGAATGAGTCGGTTTTTAAGTGCCTTTTCCTTAATTTTCTTTGTACACAGTCCTGCGCCATCATCTTTGATTACTATACTGACTTTGCCGTTTCTATGGCTGGCTTCCAGTAGAATGGTACCGGTCTCTTCTTTGCCAGCATCAAGGCGGACTTGGGGCGTTTCAATACCGTGATCCATGCTATTTCTTAACAGGTGTATAAGCGGGTCGTTAAGGTTTTCAAGTACCATTTTGTCGACCTCGGTGTCAGCGCCTTTGGTAACCAACTGAACTTTTTTATCGAGCGACTGACTGAGGTCGCGAATGAGCCTTCTATATCGAGCAAAAGTAGAGCCAACGGGGAGCATTCGGATCCCGAAGGTTGTGTCGCGTATTTCTGTGGTTAGTCTACTCAGCTCTTCACCAATATTCGTTAGGTATAAATCGCTTTGGTTTTCGGCATGTTGGTTAACCGCAGACTGAACGATGACAAGCTCACCGACAAGATCTAATAGTTTATCAAGCTTATCTGCAGAGACTTTTACGTTCGCCTGCTTTTTAGCGCTTTGTACTTGTTTCGTTTCAACAAAACTTTGCTGATCAAGCGCTTGTTTCACATCTCGTTCAGACACCACGCCGCGCTCGGTAAGCAGTTCACCGACTTTTGGTTTGTCAGCCAGTGTATCCTCAATGGTCGACTCTTCTGCCGCGCCCATTGACACAAGGATGTCTCCTAATCTGCTGCTTTCCTCTAAGGAATGAAAGTCACATTCGATCTGCCACTCATCTTCTACAAACATGAATGCAGACATGACTGAAGCTTCATCTATGTTGCCATCTAGCAATACAACGAAAGAGAGCTGACACATTGTTGGCTCAAATTCTAAATTTTCGCGTGGGTTGAGGCTTGTAGACACCACGCACTCCCCAAGTTCGCTCAATTCGCGAATAATAGGTAATACATCGAAACCGTCTTTAAACGTTTCAGCGTGAGGTGTGAATTGTAGTTTCCAATACCCTTCGTCATTGCTTCCTTCCACCGTTACATCTGACGAGGAGACTTCTTCTGAAGAGGTATCGCTATACCATGTTTTTACTTTCGCGATGATCTGTTCGCTGACAGCCATAAGCTCATTAGAAACGTGGCTATGGATGAGTGTATCAATATGGTCTCTAGACTCGATGAGTACTGCTACCATGTCTGGTTTGTAAGACACTTGATGTGCGCGAAGCGCATCCAAAAAGCTCTCTACGTGGTGTGCAAAGTAAGACACATGGTCTAAACCAACCATGCCTGCGGAACCTTTTATAGTATGAATAGCACGAAATACCGTATTGATGATATCATCAGAGACATCGTTCTCTTCAAGCTCCAGCAGCGCCGCTTCCATGGCTGCGAGATGTTCTTCGGCTTCCTCAAGAAACGTATCAATCAAGTTCATCATGCGCTACCTTCGAATTAAGTGACAGAGCATAGTTAACATTGAGCAACGTGGTAGCTTCAACCAGACTACTAGACGGGCTATCAATGAGGACGTTAACGTTTTTACTTTCACAAAGGGTAGTGAAATGGATAAGAAGCTGAATCCCACAGCTATCGATTTCCTCAATTGCACCGCTATCAAGCGTAACGAGTTTCGGGGCATCCGATAGTAATGCAAGCAAGTGCTGTTGAATTTCATCAGCCGTATACACCGTTAACTCTGCAGGGAGAGAGTAAGAAGCCATAGCGAAAACCTACGCAAGTTTGCTTACGGCAGAGAGCAGAAGGTTGGGTTTAAACGGCTTAACAAGCCACGCTTTGACCCCGATGGCTTTGCCTTTTTCTTTCAGTTCTTTACCTGACTCGGTGGTAAGCATCAGGATAGGCGTGAATGCGTAAGCCTCGTTTTTTTTAACGTTTTCAGCAAAAGTCAGCCCATCCATAATTGGCATATTAACGTCACTGACAATAAGGTGGATTTTTTGACCGTTTAGAAGTTCTAAGGCTGTTGCGCCATCATCAGCGCTTATTACGTTGTAGCCAGCCTCGGTTAATGTAAATTCAACCACTTGTCTCACTGACGGTGAATCATCGACAATTAATATTGTCTTGTTCATTTAGCACTCCTTTACTTTTTCAGGTTGTAGCCGAACCTAGTTTCGTCGCTGTTTTTTGAACTGCTCTGTATACTTTAGTCTATAATTTCTCTGTGAATATAAAACGTAGTTGGTGTTTTTGTAGTTATCAAATTTCTTGGTAATTCTTTTGGATAGGCTTGGAGTAGCAGCCGTAAATAAAAAGGAGAGTTGTTTATGAAACTTCTCATTGTTGAGCAGGATGCAACACAATTAGAGCTTTATACATTGTCGTTGGAAGACGAATTCGACATTATTACGGTGTCGACAATGGACGAAGCGCTTGAAGTTATTAATAAACAGTCAATCGGCATTGTGTTATCAAATTGGCACGTTGGTAAGCATACGGCGGCAGCCTTCTGCCAAGCGAACACAGAAAGCAAAACGAAGCCCCCTGTCGTAATGGTCATGTCATCAATTAGTGATGACGATACAATGCGTGAAGCTTTTAAAGCGGGTGTGTCACACTACTTTATCAAGCCCTACAATGTAATTTCATTTACCGAAACCATCGTTAACGCAAAGCATCAGATTATGACACTTGCGCAGATGGAAAAAGATAATGAGAGAACCCGTGAAACAACCAAAACGGCCTTAAGCCAAGCCGCCATTTATGGCACAGGAATGGAAATTGTTTCGTCCTTAAACCAGTGTGATTCCGCTGCTAGCATGGCCAAAAAAGTGCTTAACACCCTTCGTTTGAATGGCGTGCACTGTGCACTGCAATTTAGAAGTGAAGGTGAAGTTGAAACCATTGACACCGACTTAACCCCTTGCGACGACATTACGTTAAAAGTGTTTAAAGTGCTTCATGATCAAGGTCGTATTTACAGGTTCGGCCGCAGACTTATGCTCAACGACACCTGCGTTAGTTTGCTGGTGAAAAACATTGCTAAAGATGATCCTGTACTTTACGACGCCATTCTTGATATGGGGGCAAAGCTGGTTCCAGCCATTGAAGCTCGTTTCAAGAGTTTGCAGCAGCAACAAACGATGATCAATTTAAACACCGACGTGAATGATGTGATTGATAAGGTACAGGTTTGTTTCAGGCGCTTAAATGCAGAAAAACGACAGATTATCCAAGGCGTATCCTCGCAAATCCGCTCGAGTTTCCATGAGCTAGAAATGACTGAAGCGCAAGAGTCTTTCTTCATGGCTTTAATTGAAAAAGAGCTGGAGTCGAGAGAGGACGATCAAGACCTTATTAAGATTGATGCGCTGTTAACGGCAATTTCTGAGCAACTGAAAGTGCACGTCACAGAGTTTTCAACCACAGAAGAAGAGGAAGAATACCTTGATGTTGAGTTCTTCTAGGTTTTAGGAAAACGCTTTTGGATAGAAATGGCTTGTACATGCACCCACCGTGCGGCGAGTACATGTGCTGCCATTGAAAATATCATTGGCATAAAGGTCAGTGGATGCTTGATTAGTCAAAGTACATCCTTACTATTTAGTTGTTCATACGGAAGATGTCTGGAAACTGCTTATTCACTTGCCTTCTAAGCTTTTTCCATATTTTCTAATTTTAAGAAGTATATCAGCCCTTCTTTCAAAGGAACCCGGTCAGCATTTTCCAGAAAAAGTTAGAGTGGGGTAGCGGTGGGGGATTTGGCATTTAGGCGTTATGAATATTACCATTCAGCTACTCAACACTCTCGACGAGTTTCATCAATTGAGCCATCAATTTTACCCGAAGCTTCTGTAGCCGGAGGCGACCTGATACTAGCTGCTCTGAACCCGATTTTTTCCCAAAGCTTTAGCGTCATACATCGCGCCATCAGCTACATCAATGATCTCTAAGTAATTTTCTCCATCATCTGGAAAGCTAGCTATACCTATACTAGCTGTCATATTTAAAGTAATGTCGTCGAGCGCAAAACTATCCTTCGAAATACTCTTACACAATCTTTTGCCAAGCTCTATTGCATCATCTTTACGGGTTTCTGGTAAAACAACGATGAACTCTTCACCGCCATAGCGACCTGTAAAGTCAGATACACGCAAGGAGTTTTCTAATACTTTTGCAAGTTTAATTAATAACTTGTCACCTACAAGATGTCCGTGTGTATCATTTGCTTGCTTAAAATTATCTAGGTCTAAGAACATTAGTGATACGGGATGATTGTAACGCTTCGCTCGATTAATTTCCTTTTTAAGCTTTCGCATAAGCTCAGTTCGATTAGTTAGCTTAGTTAAGCTATCTTTGGTCGCACTGTCTCTTAGTTGCTTCTCCAGTGCTTTGTGTTCGGTGATATCTACAGCCATGCTGATAGCCATTCGACACCCTTGTTCATCTACGCCTAATGGACCGGAAGAAAAATCCCATGTACGAAGTTCTCCGCTTTTTGTACGAATTTTAAACTCGCCCTCTTTAACAACCCTGTGCTTCTCGAACAAAGCTTCAATTCCCGCTTGTACTTCCTTACGATTGTCTCTATATGCCAACTCTACCCAGCGAGAAATCGTAGGAATATCTTTGGGAGTATAGCCTGTAATCTCCGTCCACTGTTCGTTTACAAGCTTAACGTTTCCGTCTTCGTTGAAAATCAATACTGGTAATGGCGCGAACTTAAAAGCTTGAATAATATGGTTGCTTTCGGACTTCATTCAATAAATCCAACATGCTTTTTGATATTAAGGAATACTTTACAGCATAAGGCAAGTAATGTTATGTGAAACAGAACTCTGATTCGATACTTACTCTATCTCAGAAAGCTGCGAAAGCTATTATTTCCCCCATTGTGTTAAACGGTTTCAATAAGTTCTGCATACTTCAAATACAATTGAAGCTCAAAAGACATTTTTTCAAAAATTCGAGCAGACCTATAAGCGCGAAAACTTAGGCTTAAGATCAAAAGTCTTGCGGTTGGTGAAATAAACGCTAGGCTAATGACAAATGAATGTTTTTTAAGAAAGTTTTATTTACAAAATGGCTATTTATTCCGCTCCGCTTCATGTTGATGAAAAAAGCCGTATAGCTGCTTTGAAGAATACCATGCTCCTCGATTCTCCCTCATCTTCGAGGTTCGATGATATTACTCTGTTGACAGCTCAGGTGTTTAACGTGCCTATCGCTCTGGTTTCCTTGGTAGACAAAAATCGACAATGGTTTTTGTCGAATTGTGGACTTGCCGCGAACGAAACCCACAGAGACGAGGCGTTTTGTGCCCATGCAATTCACGAAGATGAAATTTTAGTCATCGAAGATGCATCTCAACATCCCACCTTTAAATTGAATCCGCTTGTTCTAAATGAACCGAATATACGATTTTATGCTGGTGCCGTACTGCGTAGTATCGATGGTCTGCCGCTGGGAACGCTTTGTATTATCGACAGTAAACCCAGACATTTTCCTATAGACGAGCAAAACAAACTTTTACGCTTCGCTGGCTTGATACGAAAAGAGTTGCTTGCAGATACATCTCACAATAGAGACAGAACCAAAAAAGCATTAATAAACAATAAAGATCCAATAACGCACGCGTTTATCAACGGTACGCTGAAAAACAAAGTAGATTCGATCCTGCAAACGTCGAGTCATGACAATTACTGGGTCTTGCAAATATCCTTAAGCAATATCAACTCACTCAGCAAAGCTTATGGGAACTTTATTGTTGATCACTTGATGTTTGAGGTTTATGGCAGAACTGAAGAGGCATTCAGGGACGTAGGAGAGATCTATGTCGGCAGAGATCAGAAAGATACGCTCACCGCTTTTTTTGTTTCTTTTTCTGACATTTCTCACGAAAGTATAAATGCAACGATAAAATCTTTAGAGCACTCCCTCGCATTACCAATCAATACGAAAGTTGCTGCTATATCTCCTTCTCTGGTTGTATCGGTGGTCAATCAAAAGACGTCAGAAGGTTTGTTCAGCGATGCTATAGGGTTGGCAAACACAGCGATTGAAGAACATGCAGTGACGAGAGATGTAGAGTTTCTATTCGTCGGAGACAAGACAAAAAATCAGATTCAACGCAAAACAATAATCGCCAGAGACCTTCACAATGCGATAGAAAACAATGCTTTGCATTTAGTGTATCAACCGAAAATAACGGCGAGTGAAAATTTAATAGTTGGTGCCGAATGCTTACTTCGCTGGAACCATCCAAAGTTGGGTTTTGTTGACCCCACGGACATCGTAGAAGTTGCTCAGCAGACAAATTGCCTGCTTCAACTAGAAAAATTCATTTTTTACCAAGCCCTCCAGCAGTGGACAGCGTGGCGTAAAACCATAGAAGCGCCACTCAAATTATCAATCAATCTCACTGGTTCAACACTCATATCTAATGACTTTTATTGTTATGTTAAACAAACTATTTCGGATTGTAACATTCCCCGCGACGCCTTAGATATCGAGATTCTAGAAAGCTCGATATTTTATGATCGTACGTTGGCACTTAAAGCAATTAATGCGCTTTCGGATTTGAGAATAAGCTTTTCATTAGATGATTTTGGAACTGGTTTCTCGAATCTGTCTTATCTAAAATCCTTGCCGATAACTACGCTTAAAATTGATAAGTCTTTTGTTGATGACATTAGCAGTTGCAAAAAGTCAAAAGCATTGTGCAATTCGATTATTCATATGGCTAAAGAGTTAAATATGGAGTGCATAGCAGAGGGTGTTGAGACAAAGTGTCAGCTTGAACAGCTTGTCGAAATGGGTTGCGGTTTGATTCAAGGCTATTTTTTTTCGAAGCCCCTAGAGCCAAGTGATTTTTTAGATTTTTGCGAACGAAACTGCCGATAAGATTCATTCTACCGGTAGTTTTTGGCCTTTTTATCAACAAAATTTTTTGCTTTAACTTCCTCTTAACGCACAAAGCTGCCGCTTTACCTCTGCCCATGCTTTTTGACCATCTCATCGTTGCTGGCCAACACGATGGGAACATCTTCGTTTTATGAATCGTTATCAATTTAACGGTCGATGGCAAGGCTTAGCGCTACCCTGTATCGCTCATCAATATCTGAAACTTCGTTTTGAAAGTGTGCTTTCAGGTTAAGTAGGTTCATAATAAAATCCCTTTTATAAAACTAGTAATTATTTCCGCGCAGGCGCCTTTTTAAAGGTAGAGTAGGCAAGATTCTTATTGCATTCGGGAGAAGGGCCTCGATGTTGCCCCGTTAACTTTGTGGCAATCACTAATGGTTTCACTGAGTGTAATATAATTAATCTATTTATCACTCACGCTACGTATTGTAAAAAAATAAAAATTTTTAAATGACGGAATTTATTGAAATTACCCGATGTGCATTTACACTAAATAGCATCACATTGAATGTTTGAAGGTTTGTCTAGGGAATGGATGGTTGTAAGAAGTACTCAATTCAAGATGAAAATGCTTTATTAAAACGTGAGTTAACCGACCTTCGGCGTGAGAGGGATAAGTATAAAAGGTTATTTGATACTTCAGCTGACGCGCTTTCAATAATCGACTTAAAAACGGGCAAGTTTGTCGAATGTAATGACGCAGCGCTTGCTATGCATGGTGTCAGTAGTGAGCAGGATTTTTTACAACTAAGCCCTGCTGATTTGTCCCCGGAATTTCAACCCTGTGGAACACGCTCTACTGAGCTTGCAAAAACCTATATATCCGAGTCAGTTGCCAAGGGAGCTCAGTTATTTCAGTGGGTTCACTCAAGACTTGATGGAACCACATTTCAATGCTTAGTCTCACTTAGTGCTTTCGAGACCCCGGGAACCACGCAGGTACTAGCGATAGGTCGAGATATTTCAGACATCATCCAGTCAAAAGAAGCGGTGACTAGAGCCAATTCTGAAATTGAAAAGTATGAGTCAGTTATTCAGCTTCAGCAAGAAAGGTTCAGGGCGTTTGTAGAGCAGGCACCCGTTGGCATAGCGATAAACCGAATTAATGACGGATCGTTTGTTTCAGTAAACGAAGAGTTTACTAAATTTTCTGGGTACAGTGTCGATGAAATTAATGAGCTAAGCTATTGGGAGTTGACTCCTTCGAAATACGAAGAAGAGGAAGCTAAACAACTGGAGCTCTTAAATACAGTTGGTCGCTATGGGCCTTACCAAAAAGAGTATATTCACAAAGATGGGTACTGCTATCCAGTTTTACTTTCCGGCGTAAAAATAGAAAACGAAGATGGCGTACCTCTTATTTGGTCTGTTATCCAAGATGTCACGGAGCAGGAGAAGGTAGAGCAGGAGCTCCGTCAGGCTAAAGCTCAGGCAGAAAAAGCGAATGAGGCTAAAAGCATCTTTCTGTCTAATATGAGTCATGAGGTTAGAACGCCGATGAATGGGGTGCTCGGTATGCTACAGGTGCTCGAAAGAGAAGCATTACCAGATAAGTCTAAGAGGCTTGTCTCAACAGCAATATTTTCCGCGAAGACGTTACTGCGCATTCTCAATGATATTTTAGATTATACAAAGATTGAATCCCACTCGCTTAGTTTAGAAACAACAGAGTTTTCAATTGAAAGAACGATTGAATCTATTTTGTCGAACGAACTTCCTAAAGCAAACGAAAAAGCCGTAAAAGTGACCATTGATTACCAATCTACAATGCCTAAGTTTTGGTTCGGTGATGCCGTTCGAGTTAGGCAAGTTTTTATGAACCTCATTTCCAACGCGGTTAAGTTTACGAGGCAAGGAAGTGTAGACATTCAGCTAATGGCCGAACAGCGAAAAGACAAATGCGGTTTAGTTTTTTCCATTGTAGATTCTGGCGTCGGAATGAATAAGCGTGCGCTGAAAACTTTGTTTGACCGCTTCACCCAAGCAGATGTTTCAACAACTCGAGAATTCGGAGGTACAGGGCTAGGAATGTCAATTACTCATGAGTTAGTAACACTCATGGGTGGCCGCATCGATGTTTCAAGTGACGAGGGCGTAGGCACTAAGTTTGTCGTATTTCTGCCTCTTCTCCCATCTTCTAACGACCTTGATGCCACACCGGAGCCAGCAAAGACTGCTGTACCTGATTTAAGTGGTCGAATAATATTACTTGCGGAAGATAACTCGATAAATCAAGAGGTTGTGAAGTCGATGGTGGCAGATACAAAAGCGATGCTCCACGTCGTATCAAACGGCCAATTAGCCATCGAGGCTTACCATCGATATAAACCTGATATCGTACTAATGGATATACAAATGCCAATTATGGATGGGGCTAAAGCCTGTCAACTTATTAAAAAGCGATATAATGATGCGCATATCATTGCTATTACTGCGAATGTTATGGAGCAGGAAGTTCAAAGTTATCTTGATTCAGGTTTTGATGGTCATTTAGGCAAGCCATTTGAGATTTCCGCCCTTTTTGCGCTACTTGCACAGCGTTTGTCATGATTCCCGTTTGCACTTATTTCTAAGGCAACTAAAAAATCAGGCCCTTCTAACGCTATCTTAAACATAATTGAGATAGCACAATCACGCCATAAATTAGCCAAAAGTATAAAAGGTGCTACATTCACAAAGCTACATTGTTGCAAAGATGCTTTAATGGCCCGCATTATTAACGAGCGGGCTTTTTTCTAAAGGGATAAAGTCCCTCATTTCACCATCGTCACTTTTGTAGAAGCGTGACTCAGCACAAACTCATCAGAAGCTTTGAGATACGCGAATACAATCGCAACCTCACTCTACTCAATCCATTGCTTCGTTATACTTTTGTCTAATAGGAGTGAATCTAGCTATACTGCTAAATTTTAAAAGTACGCCTATTAGTAGCGTTAACTAGCAGTTCTGAATCTCAGTGCAGCGATTATTAATGTAAACGGAAATTTGGCAGGGATAGGGATAGAGCACATGTCGTCTATAAACAACAGTGATGCATTAATACTCGCCGTCGATGACGAAGAAATTCAACTAGAAGTTATCAAAAGTGCGTTGCACACGCACTATCAGGTTTTGACTTCCACTTCGCCTCAACAGGCATTAGTATTGGCTGAAAAGCATACGCCCGATATCGTTCTACTTGACATTGACATGCCGGACATCAACGGGTTTGACTTATGTAAGCTGCTCCAAAAAATTCCCACATTACTCTCAGCGAGTTTTGTGTTTATAACGTCTCACCATGATCCGGAACTGGAAGCCAAAGCGCTCGAGCTTGGCGCTGTAGATTTTATTACTAAACCCATCCACGCCAATGTATGCCTAATGCGCATCAAGAATCAAATGGTGATTAGGCAACAAGCAGAATCTGTAAAATCGGCGTTACATCAAACCCATGCTGAAAAAACACAGCTAAAAGCAATACTGCGCTCTATTGACGATGGAGTTATTGCCACTGATACCAGCAAAAAAGTGACATTTATAAATCCAGTTGCCCAGCGACTGACAGGTTTTCTTGCGTCCGAAGCTACAGGCAAGGCAATAACTGACATTCTCAAATTAAACTATTCAGAAAACAAATCTACTTTGCTTGACCCACTTGATATTGCCATGTCACAAAAGCGTGTGATTACCATGTCACTTGATGTTGAGCTTTGGGGCCGCAAGGGAAAACGATATCAAATTGAACTCACCGCGAGCCCACTCTTCGACATTGAGAATATTAATCTTATTGGGGGGGTGCTTACCTTTCAAAATATCAGTGACATGGTTTCTATGGCCAATCAGATGACTCACCTTGTTAATCACGACCACCTGACAGGGCTCCCGAACCGTGTTTGTCTTAACAGCCGGTTAAAGCATGAAATTTCGCGAGCGCGACACACTAATCACCTTGTCGCTGTTCTTATGTTCGACATTGACAATTTTAAATACTTAAACGACACCATCGGCCACGAAAAAGGGGATGAGGTCATCAGGTCGGTAGCCAAGCGTTTACAAATGGTTTGTGATGACTCAGCTGTAATCTCACGCATCGGTGGCGACGAATTTGTTGTGCTGCTTATTGATTGTGCAAGCCATGACCAAATTGACAAAATTGCAACTAAAATATCTAGGGAAGTAAGTAAACCTTTCAGTGTATTAGAAGAGCGTTACCGCCTAACTCTTAGCATGGGTATCAGCATTTACCCTACTGATTCCCTCTCAGCTGACGACCTAATACGGCATGCCGATGCAGCAATGTTTAAAGTGAAAAGCGAAGGTCGTAATGGGCATGTTTTTTATGACGAAACCCTCACCGACGAGCTTAAAGAGCGTGTCAATATTGAAAAACTGCTTCATCAGCGATTAGATGAAAACGCATTAATTATTCACTATCAACCTAAATATTCTCTTACATCAGGCAATATTGTTGGCGTAGAAGCGCTTGTGCGTTTAATCGGGTATGAGGGACAGCTAATACCGCCAGATAAATTTATCTCAGTCGCTGAAAAATCGAACCTTATAAGGTTGTTAGGCGAACAAGTGCTAGTCAAAAGCTGTTTACAAGTGAAAAAGTGGCTAGAGAGTGATGTGGTAATGAGGGTGGCAATTAATATTGGTGCTTCTCAGTTCAATGCTCCTGGGTTTGCAGATCTCATTGCGAGGACTTTACAAGAGTACAAGGTACCCCCTCACCTATTAGAACTCGAGATTACTGAGTCAGCACTCATCCAAAATGTTGTCAATGCCAACAAAACAATTTTAGCGCTCCAGTCTTTGGGAGTTACGATAGCATTGGATGATTTTGGTACAGGCTACTCAAGCTTGTCTTATTTGAGAAGCTTTAATTTTGATCTATTGAAAATCGACAAAGCGTTTATCAGAGACATTTGTGGAAACAAGCAAGCATTTAGTATCTTGACCGCCATTAAAACAATGGCGAAGTCACTCAACTTGCGATTAGTGTGCGAAGGTATAGAAACAATGCAACAACAAAAAATGCTTGAGGCTTTAAAGTGTGAACAGGGACAGGGTTACTTGTTTTGCAGGCCGCTACCCTCAGAAGAGCTCGAAGCTAAATTTCCTGAAGTGTTTGGCTCATAGTATGTTAAACGACGCCTCGTACTGATTGTGGCTGATGGCGAAATAAGTGCTTTGGTCGTGCAGACCATGCTAGCAGAAACAGTAATTACTGAATTCGTGGTCTGAATGATAAAAGGTTGAAATTCCTTCCAGCTTAATATGCCCATTAATTGATACCGAAAGGGGAAGCACAGAGAAGGGATTTGATCAAATCACATAATTCATGCACTACCCCAAATGAGTCAAAGAAGTTCTCAAGGGTAGTACATTTTTCAGAAATTACTCAGCTACAGTTTAACACTCCAGAACGCGATCTACATAGTAACAAACTCTTCTGCGCTAGTGGGGTGAATAGCCACACATGCGTCAAAGTCAGCCTTAGTTGCGCCCATTTTAATGGCTACGGCAAAACCTTGAAGAATTTCATCCATGCCATGGCCAATACCGTGTAGGCCTACCACTTTCTCATCTTTTCCTGTACACACTAGCTTCATTTTGGTCATTTGACGATGGCGTGTAACGGCTGTGTACATTGACGCAAAGCTTGATGTGTACACTTTTACATTGTCTTCGCCATACTCTTCGATAGCTTCTGGCTCAGTCAAACCTATTGTGCCAATGGGCGGATGGCTAAATACAACGGTAGGAATCTGCGAATAATCCATATGTGCGTCTTTCTGACCGTTAAACAAGCGTTCGCTTAATAGTCTGCCTGCTTTTACCGCCACTGGTGTTAGCTCTGCTTGACCAATAATATCGCCGACCGCGTAGATGTTTTTGGCAGTCGTATTTTGATATTTGTCTACTTTTATTGAGCCGTCATCGTTTAGCACCACATCGGTATTTTCAATGTCAATTTTATCGGTAGAAGGTTCCCGACCAATTGCCCAAATTAAGCAGTCTGCTTTAATTACTTCGCCATTCGTTAAATGCACTGACAGCTCACCGTCTTCAGCTTTTTCTACCATTTCAACGCTGGCGTGGTTGTGCAGTTTACAACCTTCAGCGTGAATCATGTCAACTAAGGTTTCATGAATAAGCGGGTCGAAGTTACGAAGTGGGGCATGCTTGCGAACCACTAAGTGTGATTCTGTGCCTAGTGCATGAAGCACACCGGCTAACTCGACACCAATGTAGCCCGCACCTACCACCACAGCGCGCTTAGGTTGCTCTTTTAATGCAAAGAAGCCATCTGAATCAATGCCAAACTCTGCGCCTTTTATATCAGGAATTATGGGGCGTCCACCAACGGCAATCGTGATATGGTCAGCAGTATACTGCTCGCCATTAACTTCCACGGTGTTGTTATCTATAAACTTTGCAAATCCGCGGATCAAAGTAACGTCGTTGGTTGTGAGAACGCGGTCATAAGAGGCATGAATGCGCTCAATATACGCTTGTCGGCTGGCGATTAGGCTAGCCCAGCTGAAGTGATTAACCGACAAATCGAATCCATATTCAGGCGCGTATCGATGGACAGCCTCTGCTACTTGAGCACCGTACCACATGGCTTTTTTCGGAACGCAGCCAACATTCACACACGTTCCACCTATATCTTTGGCTTCAATAATAGCGGCCTTCTTTCCGTGTTTAGCTGCTCGGTTCGCAGAAGCGATACCGCCACTGCCACCGCCAATGCAAATATAATCAAAATGTTTCATTCAAAAAGCCTTCTTTGTCGGTTAGGCGAGCTACGTACTGCGCTAAACAGCGTTTAGTGCGCTCGCATAGCAAATCTTAGTTAATCAGGTCTGTCTTTAGAGTATTCCTAAGACCGGAATTTGCTTCAAGGAATTTCATCTAGTGTATCAATGGGGGTAGTACTGCCTAATTAAAGGGGCAGAGCAACGCAACCTTCACTTGAAGGTCACAAAGCTGTGCCTTGACTTACGCACGCAGCCAACAGAGCTTATTCAGTTATAGTCGAAGAAGCCTGTTCTGGTTCTATTTGAATACTAAATGCTTTTCCGCGTTCTTCCTCAAAGTGTATTAACTTCTGGATGGTTGCCTCAGTAAACACATGCCCTTCAGGCAAAAGAAGGATATGTGCATCGTTGTACAAATTTTGGGCGAGCACCATTTCTGGTTTTAGTTGTGATGCTTTAACTGATGTGGCGAGTAACGTTGACGTAGTTACATCTTCTGCTTCTAGTAACAGGTCTAAAAACTCGCCGTCGTAGCGAGTATTTCTGTGCTTTTTCATTTCAAGTTTGGCATCGCGAGGTGTCATTTCAATGCCACTCATTCTGCCCGTTACAAGGCGCCAGTAGTCGCGTGCGATCGCCAATATACGTGCGCCGACAGGAATTTCTTTAGCCACTTTTTTGTAAAGACCAGAGCCGTTATAGTGCTCGAACTGAAACTCTATGATATCTGACACACTGTGAAGTGCGTCTGCTGGCGCTAGCATTAAAGCTGCTTGTTTGGTTTGAGATAAATAGTTTTGCTGTTGTTGATAGTTAAGTTTTGAAAACGGCGCTGTGAAATCACCTGTATTGAGGCCGAGTAGCCCCAACTCACAAATCAAACCTGCGTAGCGTACTTGTTTAATCTCACCTTGTTCTAAACGCGCTAACTTCGCAAGTTTTGATGCAAGTTCACTGACTTCAATGGCGAATTTTCCGTTTATGTGAGGGTTAATACTGATCACATTGAACAGCACTTGCTCTAACGCTAGATTGTGCTTTTCAAGTTTATGTAATACCGCCTTAATTTGGCGGGTGCGCTTTTGCACGGTTTGTTCTAGCGATGCATTAATATCGCGTAGCTTCTTGTTTTGGAGGCGTGTTAACTTTTGTAAGCGCAAGTTTTCTGCTTTTAATTTTACCCGCTCTAGACCTTCGCTTACCGTGGAAATTAGCTCTTGGTTGTCCCAAGGCTTTTGTAGATATCTGTGTATTTTTCCTTGATTTACAGCCTTAATAGTAGACTCGATATCGGCGTAGCCAGTAAGTACAACCCTAAAAGTATCGGGGTAGGTAACCGCTACATGCTCTAAAAGTTCGGCGCCGGTCATGTTTGGCATTTTCATATCAGAGATAACCACATGTACATCATGCACTTTCATAAGTTCTAATGCTTTAGCGCCGCTTTCAGCAAGCAATAACGTAATGTCCATCGTGAAGAGCGCACGTTTTATGGCACGTAAAATATTGGGCTCGTCATCAACGAACAGTACTGTGTATGTTGTGGTTTGTTCTGTAGTTGTCTCTGTCATAAGATAAAATCCTTACAAACGAAGTTTTAAGCGACACGCCCAAGACTGGCAAATTGCATTAGTTAAGCTATCCATTAGTTTGCCCCATTAGCTTGTAAACTAGGCAAATCTGATGCTATTGGAAGTGCAAGAGTAAACGTACTGCCTTCTCCTTCTTTACTGCTCGCTGAGAGCGTACCGCCATGTTCTTGCGCAATGCCAAATGATATGGAAAGGCCTAGCCCTGTACCTTGTCCTTCAGGTTTGGTTGTAAAAAACGGATTGAATAGTTTGTCGAGGTGACTTAATGGTATGCCACAGCCAGAATCTTCAACGCGCAGTTCAACGGTGTTACCCACGACGCAGGTAGTAATGACAATTTTTCCATTTTTTCCGGTGCTCTCTATGGCTTGGCCAGCATTAATAAGTAAATTTGTGACAACTTGAGAGATTTTTCCCACATTCATCGCTACGTCTGGTACTTTGCCCAAGTGCGTTTCAACAGTACAAATATACTTTAATTGGTTGTTTACCATTGCAAGGGTGGTTCGCACACAGTCATTGATATTGTGTTTCTGCATTTGGTCGCTATCAACGCGAGAAAAAAGCTTTAAGCCTTTCACTATCTCGGCTACGCGCTGAAGGCCCTCTTTTGATTCGTTTAATAAATCATTGATATCGTCGTTAATAAACGCCATGTCTTGATTGGCTAGCAATTTATCTAGTTCGACTAACGCAGAAACGCGCGAGGCTTCGTCATTGCAGCCAAGGACAGTATTAACTTGTGAGAAAATCATTTGGTAAGTAGCAATATATTCGCTCAATGTTGAAATATTGCTACTCACAAAACCTACTGGATTGTTGATTTCGTGTGCAACTCCAGCGGCCAATTGACCTACGGATGCCATTTTTTCGGCCTGCAGCAATTGCACCTGTGTTTCTTTTAAATCTTTATTGGCTTCTTCAAGCTGATAATTTTTCTTGTTGAGTAATGCGGTTCTGTCATGCACCTTTTGTTCAAGCAAGGTGTTAAGTTCTTTTAGCTCATCTTGCGCGTGCTGACGCTGCTCATTTTCTTTCTTAAGGCGCTCTACTAGCTGATTGAACGCTTGTGCAAGCTCGCTGAGCTCGTCTTTTCCGCGCACGGGGATGGAAATATCTTGAAAACTGTTGTGCTTAACCGCATCGCCCAGGCGTTTTGCTCCTTCGTGCAGCTGATGAAGCTGCGACATGAGATAAGATCCAAGTAAATATGAGCACAGCCCGACCAAGATAAATTCTAAAGAAGCTAACGTGACTGTCCAGCTTCGCACCTTTGAAACTGACTCGGTAATAGAGGCGATATTGAGTCCTATTTCAACGTAGCCATACAGCGTGTCATTCACCATGATAGGGGCGCGTGTGTCGTAAATACTGTCGTTAGCTTTTGACGCAGCCGTATCGGCAACAAAAGGGCGATTCAGTGCCTCAGAGTTCCCTTTTTCGACAAACACTCTTCCACCTTTGTCTGTTATTTTCACATAGGAAATGTTTGGGTTAGTTAGAATCTCAGTTACATCGGCGTCAAGGGCCGCTAAGTCATAACTAAGGAATGCATTTTTTGTTGCAGAAACAAAGAGCGCCACTGTTGTATCAGCAGACTTTTTGACGTTGCTATCTACCAGCTCATTAAGTAAATGAAAAACTGTTATGATGAGCAGGAGCAATAGCAGCGCCGCGATGGAAGCTATACCTGCTATCGTTTTAATCCTCAGCGAGATTCTCATGGATAAATGCTCATAAATGGGGCCTTGAGAGGGAAGCTATCCCCAGTGCTCTTACATCGTTCCAATCACTATCCTGCGATGCGGTAAAGCCATTAAATCCAATGCCTTGCAAAATCCAATGATTGCTTGAGTCATTAGAGAGGGCTAACAATGCGTTAAGAATGGCCTGTCTGTCACTCGGCGACATTTTTGGGTGTGTTGCAAGTGCATGAGGTGTGTAACCCTTGCTTTTCCATAAAACCCGTAATTCTTTTTTGATGTTTGTTGGCAAGCCTTCAAGCGTTCTCACAATGCCGCCCCCAGCATCAAAAAAACCTCGTTGTACCGCAAGATAAACAGAGTCATGTGAATTGACGTAGCGAGGCACAAAAGCGATGTTTTTCATACGAAGATGAGCGCTAGTGATAATAGTGGCTGCAAAGGCGGCGGGAGCGGGAAAGGCAACCTCAGAGCCGCTTAAATCATCAAGCGTTTTAACCGAGCTGTCTTTAGGTACCACAATTAAGCCTTGTAACTTTTTGTCGCGTTGACGCGCAAGCGCACGGTAACCTACTGAATCGTTAAACACGACGAAATGGTAGGGGTTCATGTAGGCAATGTCATATTTGCCCTCGGCTAAATTTGCTTCAAAAGTGGGTATGTCTTTCGCTGTTTTAAAGTTAACCTCAAACCCTGTACTTTTCGTGATGTAGTCAATTAATGGCTGCCAATTTTCAGCTAACTTCTTGGCCGACTGCTGAGGTACTACTGCGAAAGTGAGCGCTTTAGTATTAACCGCAAACGCAGGTGTGTTAACAAGTAAACCCAATAACAAAAATTTAGCTAGCCATCTCATAAGGACACCTCTTAACGTTAACTTACATTGATGCAAATTGTTCTAACACCAATGTGAGGTCATAGTTAGAAAAAGGCTTTGGAAGGGTGGCATCAGCGCCTTTTTCCATGGCACGCTCAAGGCTGATCTCATCTAGCGCAGAAATTACGACTATTTTGAGGTCGTTGTATCTCGCTTGCTCTCGCGTAAATTCAATTACGTTATATCCATCCATGCCAGGCATACTCAAATCGAGCGTCATTATCTTAGGATTATTTTGGCCAAGAATGATGCCTGCTTGAAACCCACCCGTCGCGATATATGTGTCAAAGCCAGCCCGTCGAGCTACTCGCTGGATAGATTTAGCGACGGGCATTTCATCATCTACAATGAGAATAGAAGGGGCCGATACACCTTTTAGCGAGTCAGGAATAGGCATATCGTGCGCTTCAAGAAAAGATAAGAAGTCTTCTACTAAGACTCTATTATTTCCGCGGCCAGGCAGTTTGAAACCTTTGAGCTTTCCACTATCAATCCATCGAATCACGGTTCGCAAATTTACATCGCAGTACGACGCTATTTCACCCGAGGTCAAAGTTTTCATATTTGTGCCCAGTACGTTTTCTCAACAAGAGTATAGGCATAGAAAAATGGTCAGACAAAGTAGACATTAGAATGAAGTGCGACAATTGCGACAAGGTATGAGCAGCATAGAACGACGCTGCGCTGCAGTGTGAGAAATACGTAACGTTTTTGACTTCTTATCCAATGATCTTTCTTCTAACGTTGGAAAGTAAAACCTCAATAAAAGCGCAAAACGTTAGTCAAACTTAACCTAAACAATAGCTTGCTTTTAATCAACGAAGCCCCATCATTATTCTATCAAAACGCTAAGAGTGAAAAAGATTATGACAACCCCTGCAATCGAGATGGTAGATGGTCTACCAATTTTTTCTGCAATTGAACCTGCTGATATTAAGCCTGCAATTGAAAAAGCAATTGCTGCCTGTAAAAGCGAAATAGAAGAGGTCGTTGCGTCGAAAGATTACTCTTACAAGAATTTAGTATTACGCCTTGAAGAGGTGGATGACCGCTTAAGTAAAATATTCTCGCCGGTTTCGCATATGAATAGTGTAGTGAGCAGCGATGAGCTGCGCGAAGCGCATGATGCGTGCTTGCCATTATTATCTGAATACGGAACCTGGGTAGGCCAGCACGAAGGCCTTTACAATGCTTATGCCTCGCTTAAAGCGTCTGAAGAATTTGCGAGCTTAAGCGAAGAGCAACAGAAAGTCGTTGAAAACGCCGTTCGCGACTTTACCCTTTCAGGCGTAGCACTGCCAGCTGAACAAAAGAAACGATTTGCAGAGATTCAGGCTAAGCTTAGCGAGTTATCGTCGACCTTTTCTAACAATGTGATGGACGCCACCATGGGGTGGACTAAACACGTTACCGATGAAGCTGAACTTGCGGGCATGCCTGAATCGGCCCTTGAAGCGGGGGAGCAAGCTGCGCACCAAAAAGACTTGCAAGGCTGGTTATTCACACTAGATATTCCGTCGTATCTACCCGTTATGTTGTACGCTGATAATCGCGAGCTACGTGAAGAAATGTACCGCGCCTATGCAACGAAAGCATCAGAGCAAGGGCCAAACGCGGGCAAGTGGGATAACACCGATATTATTAAAGAAACCCTGACGCTTCGCACCGAACTGGCTGAACTGTTAGGTTTTGCAAGCTATGCAGAGCGCTCACTGGCCACCAAAATGGCAGACTCTACCGATCAGGTGATTGGCTTCTTACGCGACTTGGCAGCGAAATCTAAACCTCAAGCCGAGCAAGAGCTTGAAGAAGTTAAAGCATACGCTGAAGATAAGCACGGTGTTACCGAGTTGGCAGCATGGGATTTGCCGTATTACAGCGAAAAGCTTAAGCAGGAAAAGTACACCATTTCAGATGAAATGCTGCGTCCCTACTTTCCTGAAGACAAAGTGCTGTCTGGTTTATTCGAGGTTGTGCATCGCCTGTACGGCCTGAACATTATAGAACAGCCTGGCATTGATACATGGCATGAAGATGTGCGCTATTTCACCATTACCGACGATGCCGATGTATTGCGTGGTAGCTTCTACTTAGACTTGTATGCGCGCGCCAAAAAGCGTGGTGGCGCATGGATGGATGAATGCCGCGTGCGTCGTGAGAAGATGGATGGCGAGTTGCAGCTTCCCGTGGCGTACCTTACCTGTAACTTCAACGGACCAGTAGGTGATAAACCCGCGCTATTCACTCATGACGAGGTGGTAACCTTATTCCACGAGTTTGGTCATGGCATTCACCATATGCTTACTAAAATGCGTGTGGCTGGTGTGTCGGGTATTAACGGTGTGCCGTGGGATGCCGTTGAACTACCAAGTCAGTTTTTAGAAAACTGGTGTTGGGAAGAAGATGCCCTTAACTTTATTTCTGGTCATTATGAAACTGGTGAGCCACTGCCCGCTGATTTACTCGAGCGTATGCTTGCCGCACGCGATTATCAGTCTGCTATGCAGATGGTGCGTCAGCTCGAATTCAGTCTTTTCGACTTCTTACTGCATAGTGAAAAAGGCAGTGACGTAGACGTGCAAGGCACGTTAGACAAAGTGCGTGAAGAAGTGGCCGTGGTCATTCCACCATCGTTTAACCGCTTCCAAAATGGCTTTGGACACATCTTCGCTGGTGGATACGCTGCGGGCTACTACAGCTACAAATGGGCAGAAGTACTTTCTGCTGATGCGTACAGCAAGTTTGAAGAAGATGGCATTTTTAATCGCGACACGGGCAAAGCGTTCTTAGAAAATATTTTAGAGATGGGCGGCAGCAAGCCTCCTATGGACTTGTTCGTAGCCTTTAGAGGACGCGAGCCGAAAGTTGATGCACTGCTTCGCCATAGCGGTATTAAAGGCTAGGTACACATGAAAGAGTCTACGTTAGAGTCTTTTCAATCTATTTACCGGCGAGCGTGCGAGCGCAAAGGCGGTGAAAAGGTGCTTGAAGCGATGCTGCAAGCGCCTCTTTCCAAGGTACAAATTGAAGCTATTCCTGACGATCGCTTTTTAGCGGCGATGACCAAAAAAGTGTTTCAGTCGGGCTTTGTATGGCGAGTTATCGAGCAAAAGTGGCCCGATTTTGAAACCGTATTTTTCGGTTTCGACGTTGATAAAGTGTTGCTGATGCCCGATGAAATGCTAGAGCAAAAAGCATCAGATAAGCGCATTGTTCGAAACTACAAAAAGGTAATGACAGTGCGCGACAATGCCATGATGATCAAAGACGTGGCCATTCAGCACGGTAGCTTTGGTAAATTTGTCGCAAGCTTTGATAAAGACAACATTACTGAGCTTTGGGCGTTTTTGAAAAAGCGCGGTGCACGATTAGGCGGCAACACCGGCCCTTACATGCTTCGTGCTCTAGGCATAGACACCTTTTTGTTTTCTCGTGATGTGGAAGATTACTTGCGAAAGAACGAGATTATCGACGGTGGGTTGACCTCGAAAAAGTCACTGTCGGCAGCCAATGCTGCCTTTGCGCTGTGGCATGAGGAAAGCGGCCGTTCGTTACAAGAGGTGAGTGCCATTGTTGCCTTTAGCTGGGGCACAAATAATCGGGCAGCGTAGAGTAAGCCAGATTAACCTTTTAACTTGATATCGCCTGCGTTTCGCAGGCTTTGATAATGTGCAGGCCAGTGACTTGATTTACATCAGTGTGCAGTCGGGCATAAAGCTTTTGCTTAAGCACACAATCCTATACACTTCGGCATTAATAAAAATATTCAAATTACAGGACTGTCATGAGCGACAATCAAACTCCCGCTACGCAAGCAGACTCTGCAATCGATAATGCTACCGAGCATACGACGCACTTTGGTTTTAAGCAGGTAGATAAAGGGCAAAAAGCGTCTTTAGTTGCGAATGTTTTTGACTCTGTTGCTGCGAAGTACGATGTCATGAACGACCTTATGTCGATGGGAGTTCATCGCTTATGGAAGCGTTTTACAATTGACTGCAGCGGCGTGCGCGCGGGCAGCAAAGTATTGGATATTGCTGGCGGTACTGGCGATTTAACCTCTAAGTTTTCTCGTTTGGTCGGCCCAACAGGGCGTGTAACCCTTGCTGACATCAACCTGTCTATGCTGAAAGTGGGCCGCGATAAGCTTCGCGACCGTGGTTTGGTGAGCAACATCGACTATGTGCAGGCTGACGCAGAAGCACTGCCTTTCCCTGACAACCACTTTGATGTGGTAACCATGGCATTTGGTCTTCGCAACGTAACGGAAAAGCAAAACGCGCTAAATTCTATTTTTCGCGTACTAAAACCAGGCGGCCGCCTGCTGGTATTAGAGTTTTCTAAGCCTACGTCAGAGCAGCTCAGCAAACTTTACGACATGTATTCGTTCCATATTCTGCCAAAAATGGGGCAGCTGGTGGCAAACGATGCAGAAAGCTATCAATACTTGGCGGAAAGCATTCGCATGCATCCCGACCAAGAAACCTTAAAGGGTATGTTTGAACAGGCTGGCTTTGAGCAATGTGATTACCAGAACCTAACTGGCGGTATTGTAGCGCTGCACAGAGGTTACAAATTTTAATGCCTACTTCTGCGCTGGTTACCGCGACGGCTGAATCGGTTATCAATAAATTGCTGTCTTTAGACGAAGACAGCAAAACAAGGCTTAAGCCCCTTAATGGCGCAAGGCTTACGGCGTTCATCTCGCCGCTGCCATACGGCATCACCTTGTCGTTTTCTGACCGAGTAGACGTGCTTAGCGAACACGGCACTTTCGACGACGCCATTGCATCGCTTGGGCCGAAAGACTGTTGTATTAAAACGTCGCTACAAACCTTGCCTGAACTGAAAGAAACCAGCCAACTGACGCGCCTTATTCAACAAAAAGCACTCTTTTTGGAAGGGGAGCTTAACGTTGCTCAGAAGGTCAGCGCGTTGTTTCAGCAGCTTGATATCGACATTGAAGAGTTGCTGGCACAAAAGACTAACGATGTAATTGCCCATCAAACCGTGAAAACGGTTAAAGCAGTGCATGAAAAATCGATGTCTGCGCTAGCCTCCATGGCGAAAGTATTAGGCAACGCTGTGGTGGAAGAAAAACAGCTTGGTGCACATAGGCTGGCGGTTATGCACTTTAGTGATGAAGTGAACGCACTTCGCGACAGAGCCGAAAGCGCCGACGCGAGATTGCGCCGTCTAGAAGAAAAACTTAAGTAAGATTGAGAGAAACAGGCTCATAAATGCGTATTGTTAGGTTATACCGAATTAACAAGGTATTGTTGGAACACGGCTTAGACGAACTTATTCCAGCAAAGTGGTTACCCTGGTACGCTCGAGCCATGCGTCATACCATTTTCTGGGTGCGAAATAAGCATAAAGGCAAATCGGCTGGCGAACGAATTACGCTTGCGCTACAAAGCCTTGGCCCTGTATTTATTAAGTTCGGCCAAATGCTCTCTACCCGCCGAGACTTGCTCCCTCCTGCCATTGCAAACGAGCTTGCCCGTTTACAAGACAAAGTTCCGCCGTTTTCATCAGATGCCGCACAAGACATTATCAAGCAGGCGTTGGGGCTATCTGATTTAAGCGAATTATTCAGCGAATTTGAAAAAGCGCCGCTGGCGTCGGCCTCTATTGCCCAAGTTCACGCGGCAAAGTTAAAGCATAATAACGAAGACGTAGTGGTAAAGGTATTGCGCCCAGATATTCGCGATACCATTGTGGCAGACATGGAGCTGTTATTTAGCCTAGCTAATGTGCTTCAGCGTTGGCTGCCCGACGGTAAGCGCCTGCGCCCTGTAGAAGTGGTAGTGGAATACCGCAAGACCATCGTTGATGAGCTAGATTTACTGCGTGAATCTGCAAACGGTATTCAGCTAGGGCGTAATTTTGAAGGCTCTGACGCGCTGTATGTACCTAAAATTTACAGCGATTACTGCCGCAGTAATGTGTTGGTTATGGAGCGTATTTACGGCTTGCCTATTTCAAATATCGATGCCTTGCTTACGCAAAATACCAACATGAAAAAATTGGCAGAGCGCGGCGTTGAAGTATTTTTCACTCAGGTATTTCGCGACAGTTTTTTCCATGCAGACATGCACCCAGGCAACATTTTTGTATCAACCGAGCACCCTGAAAACCCAAAATACATCGCGATTGATTTCGGTATTGTAGGTACGCTTAATCGCGAAGATAAGCGCTATTTGGCCGAAAACTTTATTGCCTTTTTTAACCGTGACTATCGCAAGGTAGCGCAGCTTCACGCCGACTCGGGTTGGGTGCCGCAAGATACCAATATCGATGAGTTTGAAATGGCCATTCGTACGGTCTGCGAACCCATTTTTCAAAAGCCGTTAGCAGAAATATCGTTTGGTAACGTGTTGCTACAGCTATTTAATACCGCGCGTCGCTTTAACATGGTGGTGCAGCCACAACTTGTACTGTTGCAAAAAACGTTGCTGTATATAGAAGGGCTGGGCCGTCAGCTTTATCCACAGCTTGATTTATGGAAAACCGCTAAGCCGTTTCTTGAAAACTGGATGAAAGAGCAAATTGGCTTCACTGCCATGATGGGTAAGGTTAAAGAAAACTTGCCATTTTGGTCGGAAAAACTGCCAGAAATGCCAGACTTGCTATACGACAGCCTACAGCAGATGAAGCGCCTGCCTTTGCAGCAACAACGGGCGCATCTAGCTCTGCTTCAGGAGCAGAAGAAAACAACTCAGACCACTCACTTAAGTGTGGTGGGTGCCACCGCGATGCTAATTTCAGCTATCTTGCCGATGTATGATTTATCGTGGTATTTCCCTGCAAGTACTGCTGCTTTTGGAGCAATTTGTTGGTTTTTGGCCTGGCGAAAAGGGCTGTGATTTTTGTTACGCTGCTGTGAAATATTTATGAAATCGGCAGTTAAGCAATTAATTTGTATATTAATCGTCCCGAAGAGTGTTATAGTGTTCATGGCTTTTGGCCAAAGTCTTTAAATAGACGCGATTTTGTATTATTTGCTATATGTTAAACCGCTCGAGTTACCCTGTAATTTGTTGTAAGTTGTTTGTCCATTCGTAAGTAAGACCCAATACTCCGCCAATTTAAAGACTATAAAGGAACTATGTTACACGCGCTAACGCGCAATTTAATACGATATTTGAGGTCTATACGACATGTCTAAAGTTACAGGCACAGTTAAGTGGTTCAACGCTGATAAAGGTTACGGTTTTCTAACTCAAGATAACGGCGGCAAGGACGTTTTCGTTCATTTCCGTGCGATCATCTCTGACGGTTACAAAACGCTTCCAGAGGGTCAGCGAGTAGAATTTGAAGTTGAAGAAGGTCAAAAAGGTCTTCAAGCTGCTAACGTGCAAGCTATCTAAGAATTCAAAAACGGCGGTCAATATGACCGCCGTTTTTCTTTCTACGCTAAAAATTCTGCCCTATCGCTCGTATTGAGCGCTTTTAGTTTACCTTTTCCAAGGTGAGCCCTTCTCGTCTTACATTTCTTTTCAACCTATCACTTTAAATCATTCGGTGTGCTAATGGCGTCTGTACTAGCAGGTATTGCGCGTACACAGTGTTTAATGCTTTACTCAATAAATTATAGGCCGTTGTTGTGAATACTTTTTAAGGGAGTGCTCTATGCGCATCACATCCGTCATTCGCTTTTCGTTAATCACCGTGCTTTTGTTACTAAACATGCAGCATGTTCACGGTGCGCAACAAAGGGCGCCGCTTCCTGATGATAAGCCAATGGCAATGGTATTTGGTGCCACTATAAGCTCTGCAGATGTTATGCCTAATGAAGAGGAACGAGATGCGATTAAGCAGCAGGTAAAAGACAACTATGCCCAAATGCTTGACTACGTGATCAGAGTAAACGCCTCAAATAAAATTTATGAACGGGTAATAGAGGGCTATGCATCGCAAAAAGGCATAGTGCTCAACGAAGACCTTGTCGACAAGTTTATTGAAACATTTTCAAGTCAAATGACGGATGAAACGTCTACTAAATCTATTCATGAGATTGCGGTTAAACAAGTCATGCAATATCAAACAGAAAAAGCCATGTTTGAAGAGTTTGGTGGAAGAGTGATTTTTCTGCAGTCTAACCCAATGATGCCTATTGACGCATACCATGCGCTACTATCCCGTTATCGCGATAACGGCGACCTAAAAATAATAGATAAAACCCTAAGCGAAACGTTTTGGGAAGTTTTTGAACCGCCTTTTCAGTTTGAGATATCACCAGAGAACATAGACTTTGGCCAGCCTTGGTGGCTGTAAGAGTATTGTCTATATTTTTATATCGCTTTTCGCTGTTGTCGCCCTAGATTCAATAATTTCGTTTGTTTAAACACTTAGCTTAAAGCGTTGTTTCGTGTTTAAGTTAAACGAATGAAATAAAAGCGTAGTCCAAGCGGTCTAATTTTGTTCAGTGGTCATTTTTGCGCACTGCGCGCTTATCAGTACCAACAATAGATTGATGTGAAATGCGACACGTGCGCATCGTACCTAAAGGAAATAAGGGAGACACATGTTTAACACCATAAAACAAAGGATCCTGCTGGGCTATTTGCTTGTTGTCGTTGTGGCGGTTATTGCTGCAATCGTATTAACTAAAAATAACAGTAAAGTAGAGGGGCTTGTTGAGGCCTATATTTCAGAAACCCTTCCTTCATTAAGTGCAATAGACGATGTTCAAAGCAGCAGCAAAGAATTGGTACTTATTGCGTATTCCTTATATGGCACCACCATTGATAGTAGGCGCTATCAAACACAAAAGGATGCCTTAATTGAGGGCGTTACTGATAACCTTGCTCAGTTAAGTACCATGGGAAATGACACCGTAACCGAAAAATTCAACGTGCTCGTATCTTCTGCCTCAACTTTGCAACGCACAATGACTGCTTCTCCGGTTGACTGGGATACCGCACGCGAAAACCTTCAGGTTATTACAAAGGCGGCTTCGGATTTGAACGAATACCTTACTGAGGTGCGCAGTAGCGTAGAGCAGGCGGCAAGTATGCGCACTATGGCAATTTCTTCTGAACTTAATATCAGTCAGGTGATAATTGTTAGTTTGATTGTGCTAATGCTAGGTGTCTCTGCGGTTGGATATATACTGGCTAAGGCAAACATTGCCAATCCCATCGAAACCCTGGCAGAGAAGCTTAATGACATTGCGAATTCACGCAATTTAAAAGCACGGTTACCGGGGCAAAATTTAAAAGAGCTACACGCCATTACACAAAGCGTTCAAGGCTTGTTGAGTGTATTTCTTAAGGGAATGACAGACCTGCAAAATGCGGTTAATAACCTTAATCACTCTTCGCAAACCCTTAATGACGCCACGACTCATTCTTCGAAGGCCATCGTTAGTTTTCATGGTGATATTAAACAACTCGTATCCGTTATGGATAATCTGTCTGATGAGATGGAACAAAGCCTTAATTTATCAATGCGCGCAGCAAGTGAAGCGAAAGGCAGTGCGGAGCAAATCGCGCAAGGCAAGACAGACGTAGAAGCCACTGCGCGTGCAATTACTGATCTTACCTTCGATATTGACAAAACCGCCTCAAAATTAGACCAACTGCAAAGCGACGGCAAGAATGTGTCTAGCGTGGTAAAGACTATTGCCGAAATAGCTGACCAAACGAATTTGTTGGCACTCAACGCTGCTATTGAAGCGGCGCGTGCCGGTGAATCGGGAAGGGGGTTTGCAGTGGTGGCAGATGAAGTGCGTACTTTGGCGTCTAGAACCCATCAATCGACGGTTGAAATCAATGCGATGTTAGAAAAAATTGTGCTGTCAATTCGCGATTCAGTTCAAACCATGACATCGAATAAAGATAAAGCACACAACGCATTGGGTTTAGCTAACGAATTAGTTGCGACTTTAGAAGAAGGGCGAAACAGTATTTTATCGTTGGTTGAAGTAAGCACCGAGGCATCATCTCTTGTTCAGCATGCCAAAGACCAAGTGTCTTTAGCGCGAGAGGGCGCGCTCGATTTTCAAATGCTTGGTGACGAAGTAAAAGCGGCTAATACCAATGTAAACAGCGAAGCGAAGAGTTTGTCAGGTCTGGCTGAAGGTCTTCAAGCGAATGTAAATACATTTAAACTGAACTAAAAAAATGGGGCCGGTTTGACGGGCCCCATATAAATTAATGATTTTGGTCTTCAACGTGCTGTTCGGCAAATATCTTGGATTTCTTTTTAATTTTACATCCTAAGATACGCTGCGCATTTTTACGGCCGATATAATGTGCAACCGTATAGGGGTGCGCGCGCTTGAAGAACCGTGAAATCGAATGGAAAACATTTTCCATAACTCTGGCTCCTTCTTTTAAAAACTGCCCCAAATAAAATATAATAATATTACAGTTTGATGTCAAATAATTGTTTGAAACATCATGAGTAATTAAACTCTTAATATCCTGAAAGTATAGGCAAGGTGAGCACGAATAATTGTAATAATAGGTATTACCTATCAGGCAGATAGGATCACCTTAAAAGTGTTGTCGTTCTATTTAGTAGGAAATAATCGCTACAAGAAATAATGAATGCGTTTTTTAAAGCAACTAACCAAAGTATAGCGTTGAGGGGAAAGTGAACACCATTGACTCTCAATGATGTTCACTATTGTTTTTGGTAATTAAAGCCGTGGGTGAGCTAGACTGGCTGCAGCCCTTAGTAGTAGGAAAGCTTCTCTGATTTTCCGGAGAAAATTTTATACACCATGGCAGTATAGGCCAAAATAATTGGAACAACTATTACCACACCAACAAGCAAGAAGCGCAATGAGCTGGCATCACTTAGCGCATCAGCAATGGTCATTTGACCAGGAATAATAAACGGATAGTAGCTTATGCCAAATGCCGTAAAGCAAAGAAAAAATACGAGTAACGCAATAAAGAACGGAAGCCATTCTCCTTTGCCTTTTGCCTCTGGAAGTTTCTTCAACAACACGCCGCACAGCGCTAAAAGCGCGAAACATGCAACTGGAATGGCAAATAGCACATAACCCCAAGGTGCTGACAACCACAGCTCGCGTACGTCGTCGTGCAGCGTAAGGTTTGCAATGCTAACTGCAACAATTCCCACTGCCAGTACACCTAAGCCGCGGCGAGCCCAATAGTACGCTTTCTGCTGAAGCTCTCCCTCTGCTTTTAAAATTAACCAACATGAGCCGATAAACGCATAGGCTGCGGTAACGCCAAAAGCAGCAAGTAGCGCAAAGCCTTGCGCCCATATGTCAGTTCGAAGCCCTGTCACGTATATGCCTAGCATGTAGCCCTGTGCAAGCGTAGTGAGTAATGAACCGTACTTGAAAACTAAATCCCATTTGCGCTTTTTAACCTGCACTACCTTAGCTCTAAAATCGAATGCGACTCCGCGCAGTATTAACCCCAACAACATGAATGTGGCGGGTAAATACAGCGTCTGCAGAAACTCGCTATGTGCCTCAGGAAAGGCAATAAGCAGCAGGCCAATGGCAAGTACAAGCCATGTTTCATTGGCATCCCAATAAGGCCCAATCGAGGCTATCATGTCATCGCGAAACGCCTCAGTTCTAGGGGGGATTAGTACGCCTACGCCTAAGTCATATCCATCTAAAATGGCGTAGAGCAAAACAGATAGGCCAAGTAGGCCAACATAAATGTTTCCAAGCATTTCTGCCGATACGTTTTCGAACATGTCAGCTCTCCTTAAACCGTACTCGGATCGGGATCGCTTGGTTGCATTTTGGCTTTGGCAACTTCGCGTTCTTCCGTAGTAATTTCTTCAATTTCAACGGCTCTTCTGCACATCAACATGAGTGTTCCCATGTAAGCAACAAGAAGCACGCTGTAAATGACTAGATATAGCGTAAATGACAGCGCGATATTTGCAGGTGGCAGTTGCGTTACAGCATCAGCGGTTTTCAATACACCACTTACTAAGTAAGGTTGTCTGCCAATTTCCGTTACGTACCAGCCTGCGAGCGTGGCTACCCAGCCACTAAAGGCCATGCCGGCAAACGTACGCTTAAGCCACAATGGAAATTCTTTCTTGCGAATAAGGTATACGCTGCCAAGCCATGATACTGCTAGCATCAGAAAACCCATGCCTACCATTACTCTGAAGCCGTAAAAGACTGGCGCTACCGGAGGGTGCTCTCCCTCAAACTCATTCAGCCCTTTTATCTCGCCTTTAAGCTCATGCGTAAGGATTAAGCTTGCGCCGTAGGGGATGGGAACTTCAAAGTGGTTCTCTTTGTTTTCCTCATCTGGTATCGCGAATAATAGCAATGGTGCGCCTTCAGTGGTTTCCCAGAGTCCCTCCATCGCCGCTACTTTTTGTGGTTGATGTTCAAGCGTATTTAGGCCGTGCATATCGCCTGCAAAGATTTGAAGTGGAATTAACACCGCAGCGGTATACGTAGCCGTTTTAAGCGCCAACTTGGGAGCAAGCTTGTCGTCTCCTTTCAGTAAGCGATAGGCTGACAGGCCCGCTATCAAAAAGCTAGCGGTAAGCCCAGACGCAAGCATCATGTGTACAAATCGATAGGGGAAAGAGGGGTTAAAAATGATTTCTTTCCAATTTGTGGCATACACAACACCGTCAACGACTTCGAACCCTTGAGGTGTTTGCATCCAGCTATTAAGTGCTAGGATCCAAAATGCAGAGGTTGTCGTGCCAATTGCAACTATCAGCGTTGACGCTGTATGCAGCCAGTTTGGAACCCGGCGAATACCAAATAGCATTATTCCAAGGAAAGTCGCTTCTAAGAAAAACGCCGTTAGTACCTCGTAGCCTAATAATGGACCTGCAACGTTCCCCACTTTTTCCATAAAGCCAGGCCAATTAGTGCCAAACTGGAATGACATGGTCACGCCGCTTACTACACCTAACGCGAAACTAAGCGCAAAAACACGCACCCAGAAACGGTACATACGCATCCATACAGGGTGACCTGAAATATTAGAGCGCAGTTTGAAGTAAAACAAAAACCAACCCATCGCCATGGTGATGGTTGGGAATAAAATGTGAAAACTAATATTTAACGCAAATTGTAAACGAGACAGCAAGAATGCATCCACTGAGGGTCCCCTTAGTTAACGCTGTTTTTCCCCGGAAGTAGCTTATCCTTAAGCTCAAGCATACGGCCCACGCCAGAACCTAACTTCATCAACGTGTTTAGCTTTTCCGGCCCAAGATTTTGAAGCTCTTCAGACCATGCCGTAATTGATTCGAGTAAATCGTGTATTTCGTTCAGTTTATGCTGTGCATTTGCCTCTTTTTCATTGGCAGGCGCATCTAGCAATAAATCGCGTAATAGGCTCATGGTTGGGTCTATCTCGCGCTTTCTGCGCTCCTCAAATACACGATTAGCCAGCGTCCATATGTCGCCCGCTGGAATAAAAAAGTCTTTTCTTTCGCCTGGTACAAGGTGTTGCTTAACCAACCGCCAAGATTGCAGTTCTTTAAGGCCCATACTGGTATTGCCGCGAGAAATATTAAGAGCATCGGCAATCTCTTGAGCTGAAATTGGCTCTTCATTTAGCACGATAAGCGCAAGTATTTGCCCTACCGTTCTGTTGAATCCCCAGCGACTTCCCATTTCGCCGAAGTGCATAACCGCAGATGTAATCAAAGGCGTCATTTTCATTTTCATATTCCAGAAGTTTCAGAAATTACTGAAAGTTTAATTATTAGTTTGATCAAGATCAATAGAAATGGAATGAAAATAAGAAAAATTTAATGGTGGATTTTAATAAGCATTGAGAAACATGCACCTGAGAAATAAGCGCGATAATTTTACGCAGCCCAGTACACTGAATAACTCGTATTATGTTTTGTTAATGATGAGTAAGGCCCTTAATGAACAGCGTTCATGACGTAAATTGCCTTGCCAGTGCTTAATTTGTGTCGCGTTTTACGCCGTGGTTAAGATTTGTTTTCTTTCTTTTTCACACTGTTAGCGGTATGTTGATGTCAGTTGATGCTTTAGGGAATAAATGGGTGATGGTAACCAAGTTAAGGGAGCAGTTTGAGCATAATTTATGAGCTTAAAGTTGGTACACCTGTCGAGATAAGTTATCTCAATGCCATGCATGAACGCGTTTCTCTTAAAGTCGGCTACATTGGCAGCGTGTCTTCTGAGTTTATGTTATTTGACTTAACGCGGAACAAAAAAAGCCTCCATGAAATTAAAATGCTGCGGCCAGGCCTCGCTCTTGAATTAAAGAGCATTGTCAGTGATGCAACACTTACATCAATAAACTTTCAAAGTGAGCTGTTAATGCTTACTACAGTTCAAGTCCCTGTTCTTGTTGTTACTTTTCCAAAAGACATCAATCAAAAGCGTTTACGCTGCGAACCGCGATTAAAAATAGAGCTTATGGTCAAGTTGACGCTCGAATCGTCACAATCAGAGCACCTTGCAATGGTGACGGATATGTCAAAGTCAGGTGTTCATTGTGAGTATCACCCTACCGACCAAGAATTGGCCGAAGCAGATAGCGATTCCCTAAATGCATTAATTGACGAAACCGTTAAAATTGAGTTTCCACCCGACGAGGAAAACCCAGAAGCGATAGTAATTCGAGGGAAAGTCAAAAACATTCGAGGTCGTGACAAACTATCTGTAGGTATCCAATTTGACTCAAAGGATATTGGGCAGATTCAAATGCTTTATGTTCTGCTAGTGATGAGAGAGCATGGCCTTTAAAGACCTTTTAACTTTATGAGAAGTTAAAAGGTCGGCTTTGGCAGTTTACTATTACCGTCAAAGTTCACTCACCTGTCTTTAATTTAATGAAATTCAATTGGGTATCTGAATTCGATAAAGCATGATCTTTCAGTAATTAGTTGCTATCGTGATTAAAAATTAATGGGCAGCCTCTTGAATGCATGCTCTTTTAAGTCTGATGTAAGGCAATGGAAATGGTAGATAAAATCTCAATATCACTTCAAAACTGTGAAGACGAAGCTATTCATCAGATCGAGAGTGTCCAGAGTTTTGGGTACGTGATTGCGATAAACCCTAATACAAAAAAAATTCAGGTAGTGAGTAAAAATATCAACGATATGTTTGCTGTTGATATCATTCCAGGTGAAACCCTGATTACTGAATTAATTGATATTCCCTCTCCTGAAGCGCATACATTTCAAACTATCCATAACTCGGTAAAAGGTGGTAACACTCGACATGCCTACCAGTGGAAGTTTGCAGAAAATGCACTTCACATAAAGGATTGGGAAAAAGAAGGTAGTGGTGTGGCCTTTGATTCCAATGGCTTACTGGTTATTGAATTGGAGCCAACGCCTCAGCTTAGTTTTGAAGCTGCCCAACAGTGGGTGCCCATGGATATGGACATTCGTTCACTGCTGCCTGATGTTGAAGATTGTGACTCAATGAGTGATGTGGCGGACGCCATCGCGCAAGTATTTAAAAAATATATTGGTTTTGAAACCGTGATGGTTTATCAATTTGATAAAACATATTGCGGTGAGGTGATAGGCGAAGCAAACGAGCCAGATGCACGCTCGTTTCGAGGGCTAAAATTCCCCGCGTCTGATATTCCAGCTCAGGCGCGCGAGTTGTACCTTAAAAACCGGGTACGCTGTGTTTTTGATGTAGAAGAACAGCCCGTTGGCCTTATGCCATCTATGAGAGAGGCTGAGCGCCCGCCTTTAAATTTGTCGATGTCGATGGTGCGTTCGGTTTCGCCTATGCATATAGCCTATCTTAAAAATATGGAGGTTCGTTCTTCGTTTTCTGTGTCGCTGGTTTTTGAAGGCAAGTTGTGGGGGCTTTTAGCATGCCACAATAGTATGCCAGCTTACATTGATCAGAAAAAGCGTCTTGTGTGTGAGTCTTTAGGGCACTTATATGCGTGGCAGCTCCATACAAAAGAACTCCATCAGAAAAAAGAGCGGTTTCAAATCCGTCAAAGGAAGTTGAATAATATTGTCCATCAACTGACCAGCTTCTCGAATCCGCTTGAAGCCATTACCCAGAAAGAGAAAGGGCTTTTGGACGTGGCCGAGGCATGCGGTATGGCGGTAATTACCCCCGCTGATAAGTATCTCGTTGGCAAAACGCCTTCCGACCAGGCTCTAAATAAGCTACTTAACAAGCTTGTTGTTGCAGACTCAGAAAATTCAATTTCAATAAGCCGACTCGCCGATGAAGCCACCGATGACTGCAACCTAAACGGTATTCGCGGCATGTACATTTCTTGTGTATCCGCAAAGTTAGGTTACTACACAGTATGGTTTAGAGAGCAGCGAGATAAAACCGTTCGGTGGGCAGGGCGAGAGGCAGCGAAAAAAGATATAGGCAAGTCGTTAACTCCCCGGCATTCATTCGATATGTATTTGCAAAGTGTGGCAGATGAGTCGGTTGAATGGACAGACGATGACCAGTTAATTATTGAAGGTTTCGATCACTTATTTATTCCTTACGCTTTAAGTTTGAAAGCCTCACTAGATAAACAAATCAGTAAGTTAGAAGAGCTTGATAAAGCGAAAGATCAATTTCTTGCCAGCATCTCTCATGAGCTTCGCTCGCCGTTAAATTCCATTGTTGGCTGGACTGACTTGGCGTTAATGGACTCGAATAATGTAGAAAGAATGACGGACGCGTTGGGAGTAATTAAACGCGCAGCTTCAACTCAAGCGGCGTTGATTAACGACATTTTGGATTTGTCGCGTATTATCTCAGGTACTATGAAACTCAGCACGCACTCACTTAATATTGCAGGCTCTATTGCTGAGGTTGCGAAGTCGTTCGAAGCGGGATTTGCTAGTAAAAATATCCAGCTGACGATAAATTGTGAAGATGCACACACGCAAATACTCGGCGATAACTTGCGCATAAAGCAGGTGATTAATAATCTGCTAAGCAACGCACTTAAGTTTACTTCTAAAGGCGGCACGGTGCATGTTCGTGGGCGAAGAGAGCATTCTAACTATTTATTCCGTGTGAAGGATAATGGTAAAGGCATGACGCAGGAGCAATTGGCTCGCGTTTTTGAACGCTTTTATCAAGGTAAAAACGAGCATAACAGAAACGGCTTAGGTTTAGGCTTATCTATTGTTAAGAGTTTGGTGGAAATGCACGGCGGCGAAATTTATGCAGAAAGTGAAGGTCCTAATAGTGGAACCACTTTTTTTGTTTCCATGCCGATAGCGCCACTTAGCGTTCAAGACGACATTATCGAAACAAAGAATTCTCAAATAAGCGATTTTACAGAGTCGCTTCGACTAGATGGCCTTCGCATTCTTGTTGCTGAAGACGAGCAAGATGCCCGAGATTTTATAAAACTATTCCTAGAGTCGAATGGTGCGCGAGTCAACGTGGTTAAAAATGGCCTTTTGGCATGGAAAGAAATTAACGAAATGCCAGAAGCGTTTGACTTGTTATTGTCAGATATAGGCATGCCAGAAATGGACGGCTTAGGTTTAATATTAAAAATTCGAGCCAGTGAAAACTCTGAGATTGCCAAGCTTAATGCCGTAGCTTTAACTGCCTATGCTTATACTTCAGACCGAGTTAAAGCATTAAAAGCCGGGTTTAACAACTATGTGTCTAAGCCTGTAGATGGTGAGGAGCTGCTGACTATTTTGGAAATGTACTTACCTGAGACCACCAATTAGGCAGCGTGAATTAGTATCAAACAAAGGTCTTGAATTCCATTTACCGCTTGCTAGGCTTTGAAAAGTCTCAGCAACGCTGCGTTTTAAGTGACGAACGCTACCAGCGGCGAAGCAACTGCTGGTAGGTCGCTTTATCTAGAAGAGATTCTCGTGATTGTTGAGCACCGTTTTTAGGGAGCGCTGCGCGAGCATCTTCAATTGAACCATATGCCTCGCCATCAACATAAAATACGCTTCGTTCTGATGTAGCTTTGCCATCAAGTGAGTATGCCGTACTTGGTAAGTCTTGCACCGTTGTTATACTGCTGTGCCCAATATAGTCGGCGACATCATCGCCATTTACATCTTTCGTTAACCAAGCAAGCGCCAAAGGTGCATTGAACTCACCGTTATCCTGCATTGACGATATCGCCTTGTTGAATTTTTGTATAAGATTTTGAGCGTTAGCCACATTTTTATTGATAGCTAATTGAAAGCCTGTGGTCGCCAGCGGTTTAGCCGAGTAGTGTAGAGTTTCTTCGTTGTCGTTTGCAAGCAACGTGTTAAGCTCGCGTGCGAGCAGTTGTGTGGTGATTAGATAAGGGGCTCGATCATCGGCAAGTTGTCGAAAGGCGTCGTACGTAGTTGGGTTACGAGACCACTTTATATCTTTAAGTAATCTGAAAGAAGGAGTATTGGCAAAGCGGTTTTCAATGGCGACACGGTTATCTTTAAGATGCGAAAATAACCTAATGCCCTCAACATCTGCACTTTTACTTACCGCATATAAGTAGACAGGTAGGTAAGTATTAGAGAGAAAAAAATTACTGTTATCTTCACCCAAGTTTACGAAAGCAAATTCACCATCCACTTTGCCCGTGAGCACCGAGCTACCTAAAAATGCGTCGCGCATTACGCGAAGCTCAACATCTAAATCTGCCTTTTGAAACGCCCTCTCAAGTAGCGTGTTAACGCGTGCTGACTCGCTGTCGTCGCTGATGTAAGTTTCGAAAGAGGAGGCGCCAAGCGTGATTGAGGCAGCTTGCAGGTGACAAGCACTGCAAAAAAATAGAATAAAGCAGAAACTTATTAAATGAAGTCGGCGACTAGAGAACGAAAATGGAAAAGCGCTGAATCTTGCCAAAGGTGACCTCCATACTGCAATCATGCATTTCTTACACTGTAATGCAGTTATGCTCGGAATACCAATAAACAGCCAGCGGGTTAAATTAACAAAATGTAAGCGACATCAACACATTGCATCTGTGAGTTGTATTCTGTTGTTTACAAAAATAGCAAAGAAGGCCGAATGAACAGCCGATTTTGGCGTTATGCGGTTGTAAACTTAGGCGTATAGCAGTTGCTAACCTTTAGGGGAAGCAACTGCTAAAAAGATTGCCTGCTTAAATCAGCTTTACCAAAACGTAACTACTCACCAAAGCTGCCAGCTGGGCCTGGGTATACAACAACACTCTCAACGCCGTCTTCGTTCACACTTGCCACGCCAAAAAAGTAGTTGTCGATAACCACATTTTCAAGCATTGCCTCAGTTACGTTACCTACGTATTTGCTGTATTCCCACTGCGGCGCATTGGTATGACGCCAGTACACTTTATAGCCCTTAAGCTGAGGGTTTTGTTTTTCATCTAGCGCATTCCATTTCAGGAATGTTGAGGGTTGAACGGCACCAGCAATTTCAACGTTTGCTGGTGGATTTGGCGCCCATGCCATGGCCGCAAGAGAAACCGCATTTAACCCTGTTAACTTAGCGGCGTAATCAAAATTAACCCCGTCTAATGTATCGCCGTATTCAATGCCGCCTTCAACGCGAAGGTCTTGGTGCTGGCGAGTATAGTTCTCGTTCGTTTCCATAATGCGAATGCCGGGGTAGCCTAGGTCGTTAAAGGGGCGATGATGTCCACCTCGACCAAACCTATCTAGGCGATAAATCACCATGGTGTCTAAGTTCTCTATGTATTGATCGGCAATTTTGTCGATATAACGCGCTAAATTGCGACTTGGTGAATCTACTTCGCCTCCAGTGAATCGACGCATGCGTGCTTCTTTTTCCGTCTCAGTAACGCGAGTGCCTTCGGCAAATAATCGAGCGGTAGTGTTATTAATCACACCGTTAATTCCTTCAATGTTGCCAATCATGTCGTTGTTCAACACCGCTTTAATTCGCCAGCCGTCTTCTTTCGCCTTGTTTGCCATAATACGCCCGCCGAAAAGCCCTTGCTCTTCGCCAGAAAGCGCTGCATACACAATGCTGCCATTAAACTTATGCTTTGATAACACGCGCGCCGCTTCCAGCGTACCGGCAACGCCCGATGCATTATCGTTTGCGCCAGGAGAGTCAGAAGTAAAATCCATGACATCCGATACCCGTGAGTCAATATCGCCAGACATTATCACGTAGCGGTTAGGGTCGGTCGCGCCGCGCTGAATGGCGATGACACTTACCACTTCTACGGGGTCGGGAATGCGCTTTTCACCGCTTATTACCTCAGACTGGTAATAAACCTCTAAGCAACCGCCGCACTCGGCTGAAATTTTATCAAACTCAGATTTTATCCAGCGGCGGGCTGCACCAATGCCGCGGGTATCAGACTCGGTCTCAGAAAGCGTGTGGCGCGTGCCAAAGTTAACCAGCGTTGTGATGTCTTTTTCAATATTTTCGGCTGAAACGCCTTTAGCGATATCGTAAAGCGCTTGTTGCTGCGCGCTCTGTGCAAAGGCAGTAAAAGACACTGCGCTATTAACAGCGATTGCAGTGGCTAACAAACTTGTTGTTCTTATCGTTGTTTTAAAATTAGAGGCTAGGTTTTTTATCATTGTTTTCTCCAGTGCTTATCTTTTCACCATAACGAATACGATGAAAACGCACAATTAGAGTAAACGTGTGAAATGGCGAGTTATCGCAAGCCAATACGGTAAATGCTTACAGCAACTTTTTATGGCGTGTTGGAAAGTAAATATGGGCTGTACATAAATTAAAAAGCCGGCAACAGCCGGCTAATTAAATAACGATGATGCGCTAGTGCTCAAATAAAAGCAAAGGCATCGCCAAACAGGTTCTCCACTTTCAAGCCGCGTTGCGTAAAGTCGTCACGCACTACCTTGGCCATTTCAAAGCGCCCTGCCACATAAACTTGAACATTTGAGAAGTCGGCGTGATCTGCCATTACCGCATGGTGAACCCAGCCAGTTCTGCCAGTCCAGTCATCATGAGCAAACTCTACAACTGGCACAAACGTAAAGTGTTCGTTGGCGTTTGCCATTGCGGTAAGTTCGTCTGCTAAGTATAAGTCTTCAGCGTGTCTTGCGCCCCAATACAAAGTTACAGGCGTTTTGTCACCGCTATTTAGGTGCTCTTGTAGAATTGAGTATGTATAGGAGAAACCTGTACCACCGGCAATGAGCACCATAGGCAAGCCGTTACTTTGAAGAAACGCATCACCATTTCCCACATTCACTGTAATTTCACCATCAGCGCGCATTCGCTCAAGCACTTCTCCGGCATAGCTATTGCCCGGCTCTGCGCCTATATGCAGCTCAATACGGCTATTATCAAACGCCGCGTTCGCGATTGAGAAAGGGCGCATATCTTTTTCGCCCATTACTACCATGGCGTACTGACCTGCTTTGAACGCAACCGCGTCATTTGGGGTTAACTCAACTTTTTGTACTACTTCGGTTAAAGGCGTGATGCTTGCAACCTTACACTTAATTTCTGACATGTATTCTCTTCTAACCTTTTGCTTTGCCTATCGCCTTTACATGCGCTTATCACGTAGCGCATAAATTAAAATCGGATTAGTTTGCACTAAAAATAATCGCTACATAATACCAAGACTGTCCCAAATATCATCCACGCGTTTTTTAACGTCTTCGTCCATCACAATAGGAACACCCCATTCACGGTCAGTCTCACCGGGCATCTTGTTTGTTGCATCCATTCCCATTTTCGAGCCCAGCCCTGAAACCGGGGAGGCAAAATCTAAATAGTCGATGGGCGTATTTTCTATCATCACCGTATCGCGGGCTGGGTCCATTCGCGTAGTAATCGCCCAAATTACGTCGTTCCAGTCGCGGGCATTCACATCGTCGTCGCACACTATCACAAACTTGGTATACATGAATTGACGCAAGAACGACCACACACCCATCATCACCCGCTTGGCATGGCCAGGATACTGTTTCTTCATGGTTACCACCGCCATGCGATAAGAACATCCCTCAGGCGGTAAGTAAAAGTCGACTATTTCAGGGAACTGCTTTTGCAGAATCGGTACAAACACTTCATTTAGTGCCACGCCTAATATAGCTGGCTCATCGGGCGGTCTGCCTGTGTAAGTCGAGTGATAAATAGGGTCTTTGCGATGCGTGATGTGTGTAACGGTAAACACTGGGAAGTCGTCAACTTCATTATAGTAACCAGTGTGATCGCCATATGGGCCTTCAGGTGCAGTTTCATCCTGTGCAATATAGCCTTCAAGTACAATCTCTGCACTGGCAGGTACTTGCAGATCGTTACTTATCGATTTAACCACTTCGGTTTTGTCGCCACGAAGTAAGCCAGCAAAAGCATATTCAGACAGCGTGTCGGGTACCGGAGTGACCGCGCCCAATATAGTCGCTGGATCTGCACCTAGTGCAACAGAAACAGGGTATGGTTCGCCAGGATGAGTTTGACACCACTCGCGAAAATCGAGAGCACCGCCACGGTGTGATAGCCAGCGCATGATGAGTTTGTTTTTACCAATAACTTGCTGGCGATAAATACCAAGGTTCTGACGCTTCTTGTGTGGGCCTTTTGTTACGCTTAATCCCCAAGTTACTAACGGTGCGGCATCGCCTGGCCAGCAGCGCTGCACAGGTATTTTCGACAAATCTACGTCGTCACCAGTTAGCACTACTTCTTGACAAGGGGCCTTTTTGAGCACTTTAGCTGGCATATTTAGCACTTGCTTGAATACCGGCAACTTTTCCCACAGATCTTTCAGCCCTTTTGGTGGCTCGGGCTCTTTTAAGTACGCCAACAGTTTTCCGACTTCACGCAGTGCCTCTACCGACTCCTGACCCATGCCCATAGCAACGCGCTCTGGTGTGCCAAATAAGTTGGCAAGCACGGGCATATCATGGTTTTTGGGGTTTTCAAACAACAAAGCAGGGCCGCCAGCACGCAACGTTCTGTCGGCTATTTCCGTCATTTCTAAGTCGGTATCGATGGGTTGGCTAATGCGTACCAGTTCACCTTTAGCTTCTAGCAGGCGAATAAAGTCGCGTAAATCTTTGTACTTCATCAGGGCAGGTGTATCCACAAATGTAATTTATGGCAAGAATATACTATTTAGCGACAAAGTCCGATCAGTAAGCGTTGTGATTACAGGATTAAACGTTTTACAGACAAATTAATCTTTACAGAGGTGCAATTTGGGTGTGATATAGAAAAGCGTTAACAATTTTAACAAACTTAGGACCTATAATTTTCTGGTATGCATACTTTAGTGTTTGCATTTTGGTCCTAATAACCCTTTTGCCTAAGGTGGTTACATGAGTTCATTCGATCAGGACATGTTAGACGAATTAAATTTGTTGCTGAAGTTCCCTGCAGACAGTCTGCTTCAAGGGCTGAAAATTCATCACGATGCAAGTCAAAGTATGGTAAACGCAGCATCAAGACTGTATTCAAAAGGGTTAATTACCCAGTCTGATGGTGGTTACCTCACTGATTTAGGCATAGACCTTGCCGACCACGCCCGCCATATTCAATCGGCCATGTGCCCGCGAAAAAGTAGCCATTAATTACAAATAAAATGTGAGTGGCTAGGCCAAATATGGCTTGGCTACTTATCTGCGCACAATCTATGCTTTTGGGCTGTGCGTATTTTCGCAAAGATAGGCATGTCGTAGTTAAGATAATCTATAATGAGCCGATAACGTAACTAAGACACTGCAATCAACACATACTCTTTTGCTATGAAACGTATTCTTTCGACAGCTATATTTATCTGCGCTTGTGTATCAGGCTTTTCTGTTCACGCTTTTGAGGGCGAAACTATTGAAGAGCTTCGCGCTGTGCAGTTATACAGCCAAGACGATCTAATCGACATGATTAACGCCAATACACATTTAGACAAAGTGGTTGCTGATAGATGTCAGCTGGTTCAAGACATTGAAGCACGCGCAAATGTGCTAAAAGTGCCAGCATACCAATTTTTATGGGGCGATATGTTGGCATGGGGCGTGTGCGTAGACGCCGAACCTGCTCGCGGGATTGGCTATATGGAAGATGCCGCGAATCAAGGTTTGCCCGCTGCACTTGAGCAGCTAGGGCGTTATTACGCAAAAGGCACGTTAGTGCAGCAAGACAAATCTCGCGCGGTGGTATATTTGCGTGAGGCTGCGGCCCTTAAAAACTTGAAAGCGCAAATTCACTTGGTTGAATTATTTCTAGAAGGCTATGGCAGCCCTTACGATTATGAAGATGCGTATCACTGGCTTTATAATTCGGTAACAAATGATAAAGAACAGCATCAACAAATTGCTTCTTATCTTGCACGCTTAGAAGCGTTAATGCATCCAAAAGCCGTGCGAGAAGCGAAGCGCCCACTAGACAGCTAATTACATAGACAGCGTTCTTTCGCTTTTGAGGTCTTTGGTTCTATACACTTCAAGAGTGATGTGGTTTGAGGTGCTATCGCTTGCGCCAACCTGTGAGCATAGGGCGAATCAGCTGAATGTTGCCCACGTATTGAACGAAAAACACAGCGGCGATGTGCAGAAGTACACAAGCATATAAAACGTCTGCCATGATGCTGTGCATCCACTCTAACGTACTGTTTCCAAACAGCGCATCTATCTCTTCCATCAAAAAGCCAGATATTGTTAACCCTAAAAGAAGTGCGATAACGGCGAACACCATCAGCCAGCCAAAAGGGTTGTGTCCGTGATTGGTGGGAAGCTGCTTTTGCTTTAAATGCTTTATGTGTTCAACAAAAGCGTATTTGCTGAGTGAAATGTTGGCAAAACTTGCGTGTAAATCTGTATTGCTGCCGTCACTCATAACTTTTGGACGGCTTATGCCCCAAGCAATGCGTACAGCGATAAACACCATTGCTGCGTAACCTGTGATTTCATGGATAAGACGGCCAGGTTCTGCAATAAAGTAATTGATAGTAAAAGCGGCAACAATACCCCAATGACACACTCTAACCACCCAATCCCAAATATAAATATTATCGTGTGAGTGTGAAGACTGATTGCTATTCATGAAGTGGCATTGTCCAAATTGAAGAAAAGGTTTAAGCAAAAGGATAATTCAAAAAAAACGCTGCAATATATTGCAGCGTTTTTTAACTCAAAGCTATTACAATTAAAGTAAGCATTGCTGTGCTTCTATTGCCGATAAAAGCTTAGTGCATCTCTTTTTTAACAATGCTGCCATCTACTGGACTAAAGTAAATTTCTACTTTGTTCTCATCTTTGTCGAAACCATAGATTTCATAGCAGTTGCCGTCTGTCACTTTAAACTCGTTGATTTTATAACCTTGCGCTAGCAACGTAGCTTGAAATGCGTCTTGATTCTGCCACTCAGATTCAGGCGCCGTAGTGCATTGCGTTGTTCCATGCTCTGCACTGCACGCACTTAATAAAGTTGCAGCGCCTATTGCTGTTAGCATCATTAATTTTTTCATTGCAGTCTCCATATCGCTTTTATTAAACGGTTTTTTTAATATCCTACTCAAAATTAACGCGTTTATCTTCTTAATTCAAAACATTGATATCGTTCAATCGATTTACGCATTCATCACGAAGCTATGAGTATGAGAAACACTTCCAGATTTTGTCAAAATAGCGTCTACAAAATGCCAGGTTGCTTTTGCCTCATCAACACTAATTGATAGTGTCATAAAACCTCGTTGGTGAAGGTTACAATACTGTAAGTCATCAATAAGTAAAGGTAAGTCCTTGGCAAAGGTTTTAGCCGTATCCTCATCCATGCTTAGGTAATGCTCCATACCCGGCGAGGTAACCGCAGGTGTGGCAAGCTCCACGCCCACTTCGCTTCCATCATCTAGCGTGAGTTTATTGTGCCATGCATTGTGCGTATCACCTGCTAAGGCAATCACTGGTTTACCAAGAGTTTCAAGTTGCCTAAGCAACTGCTCACGTTCAACAGGGTAGCCATCCCATGCATCAAGGTTATAGGGCATAACCGTATTAATTAAAGAAAGCTCCTGATCACTTAATTCAGCCCCCTTCATTTGTTTGCGTTTTATATTGGCAAGCTTGTGCGCATGTGAAGGAATGTTTTTTCTTTCTACGCCGTTGAAAATCGACACAGGAAACAACATACGTCCAATCAATAGCTGCTGCCCTAACACTTGCCATTTGGCTTGGCTTTGCTGCATTGCGTTGTGAAGCCAGTTGCGCTGATCTTCGCCTAATAGCCCACGGTTAGGGTTGCTGATATCCTTTGTAAAAGCTTCATTATTAAAGGCATCGGTTTCTGTATCGCGATAATTTGCGTAATCAAGCTGCTTATCACGTGCTAGCACTCTCGTATCAAGCATGTATAAGTCAAGAAGGCTGCCAAAGGTAAATTGGCGATATATTTCCAAGCGCTCTGTTCCGAATGGCGGGCGAATAGGCAACCATTCATAGTAGGCTTGCACTGCGGCGGCGCGACGTTCATAAAAATCGCCTTCATCTTCTTGGTGGTTTTCAGCGCCATCTATATAGGTATCGTTAGTGATTTCGTGATCATCCCACACTACGATAAAGGGCTTGTTTTGATGCAGTGCCAGTAAGCCTTCATCAGTTCTGTACAATGCGTAGCGCTTACGGTAGTCGGTTAAGGTGTATAGCTCGGTGTCATTATCAGGTGCGTACGTTCTGCCAATTTCTTTGGCGTGTTCAGTGGCATATCCGTTGCCGTCGTACTCGTATATGTAGTCGCCCAAATGCAATACATAATCTATATGGTCGTTTTTGGCTGCTTCCATATAAGGGGTGAAGAAGCCTGCGGGATAGTTAGAGCAGGAAAAAACACCAAATGTCACGTTAGTGACATCTGTATTAGGTAGCGTGCGAGTTTCACCAACTGGACTTACGTTATTGGCACTTTTAAAACGATAAAAGTATCGACGTGCAGGGGTAAGACCTGACACGTCAACTTTAACGGTGAAGTCGTGACTGGCTTTAGCTTCAACAAAGCCACTGCTTATTACATCGCTAAACGCTGAGTCATTAGCCATTTCCCAAAAGATATTGGCCTTAACCAAGCCTGATCCTGACACGGGAGCTGCCCGAGTCCAAATAATGACGGCATCTTTTAAAGGGTCGCCACTTGCTACCCCATGGGTAAATGTGGCGTTGGTTTGTGCTTGGTTATCTGCTGAAGGACTTATGGTGCAGCCAGCCAGCCCTGAGGATACTGCTATTGTAGCGCCTGTGAATGACGATAGCTTGATAAACGATCTTCTATCCATTTGCCTGCTCTTTATAGGGTGTAGTTAAATTGATGTTGAGCACTTTATTAATTGAACGCTCAAGCAATAAAGCGTAGTCGTATTTTTATACGGCCCGTTTGTGACACAGAGATGTCAGGCTGAGAATTGGCAATAACAGTCCATGTTTTAAGGCAAATACTGTTATACTGTGCATCAAATAACCACATGAACCAAATTAGGTGAGTGTGTCTACTAAACACTATTCAATATTTTCTGCAGCGCGTGTTAATGCGCGCAACCATAGAAAATGGTTAAAAAAATACATAAAAGGTAATTTAAAAATACATGAGTGATGATCCGCATTATCAGCGCGAGAAAGAGAAGTACGAAAACCCGGTAGCAAGCCGTGAATATTTGATGAGCGTATTAAAAGAGCACGATACGCCGTTATCGTTTCTTGATATATGTAACTTAGTGAACGCGTTCGACGAAGAAGCGCGAATTGGTATTCAGCGCCGTTTACGCGCTATGGAGCGTGAAGGGCAAGTACAATTCACTAAACAGAAAAAGTACATACTTCAAAACCGTGACGAGCTCGTAAAAGGCCGCATTATTGGTCATAGAGATGGTTACGGCTTTCTACGTCCTGAAGATAGAAGCGGTGATTTGTTTATAAGTGCTGGGCAAATGAACTTGTTCCTTCACGATGACGTGGTGGAAGCGCGTATTAGTGGCACAGACCGCCGCGGTAGAAAAGAAGCTTTTGTTACCCAAGTTATCGAGCCTCGTAGCGAGCCTATTGTCGGTCGCTATTTTGTAGAACAGGGGTTTGGCATGGTGGTGCCAGATGACAGTCGCTTGCAGCACGAAATTGTGATTCCACCAGAAAGCACACACGGTGCACGAATGGGTCAGGTTGTAGTGGTAGAGCTTACCCAGCGCCCGCGCCGAAAAATGAGCCCAGTGGGTAAAGTTGTTGAAGTACTTGGTGAGCATATGGCGCCGGGTATGGAAATTGAAATGGCCCTTCGCACGTTTGATATTCCTCATCAGTGGCCTAACGGTGTAACTAAGCAAGTTGAAAAGCTTACCGACCAAGTGCCCGACGAGGCAAAAGAGGGGCGCATTGATTTACGTCAGCTTCCGCTGGTTACTATTGACGGAGAAGACGCCAGAGATTTCGATGACGCGGTATATTGTGAACCGCTTGACGACGGCGGCTGGCAGCTGTGGGTAGCCATTGCTGATGTAAGCCATTACGTAAGAACAGGCTCTGCCCTAGACGATGAAGCGCAGCAGCGCGGTAACTCGGTATATTTCCCCGACCAGGTAATTCCAATGTTACCGGAAGTACTGTCTAACGGGTTGTGTTCACTTAACCCTGAGGTTGACCGTCTTTGTATGGTGTGTGAAATGACCATTAGCGCACAAGGAAAACTGGAAGAATTCCAGTTTTACGAGGCGGTAATGAACTCTCATGCTCGTTTGACCTACACCAAAGTGTGGAACATTTTGCAGGGTGACAAAGAGCTTCATCAACGTTACGAACCTCACGTACCGCACCTTCGCAATTTACACGATTTGTACCGTGCCCTTAAAAAGGCGCGCTCAAAACGTGGTGCGATAGAGTTTGAAACGCAAGAAGTAAAATTTGTTTTCAATGCACAGCGTAAAATTGAGAACATTGTACCGCTGGTTCGAAACGACGCGCACAAACTCATTGAAGAGTGCATGATTATGGCGAACGTAAGCGCAGCGTTAATGTTAGAAAAGCACGAAGCGCCAGCGTTGTACCGTGTGCACGACAAGCCAGATGCAGACAGACTTACCGCGTTTACCAGTTATTTAAGCGAAATTGGCATTCCCCATCGTATTGTTGAAGATGCCGAGCCTGCCGCATTTACCGATGTTGTGCTTAAAACTCGCGGTCGAGTAGACGAAGAACTTATTCAAACCATGTTGCTTCGTTCAATGAAACAAGCCGTGTATGACGGCGAAAACGTAGGTCACTTCGGTTTGGCCTTAGAAGCTTACGCGCACTTTACTTCACCCATTCGCCGTTACCCTGACTTAGTGGTGCATCGTGCGCTGAAAGGCATTATTGCAAAGCAGCAGGGCAAAAAGGCAGTAAGTGGTGCGAAAAACTATACGGTTGAAGAAATTGAGCAGCTTGGTGAGCAGTGTTCAATGACAGAACGCCGTGCTGATGATGCAACCCGCGATGTTTCAGACTGGCTTAAGTGCGAGTTCATGCTCGATCACGTAGGCGACACCTTTGAAGGTGTAGTGAGCTCGGTGACTAACTTCGGTTTATTTATACGTCTTACTGAATACCACATTGACGGCTTAGTGCACATCACGTCTTTAGATGACGACTACTACCACTACGACGAAGTAAAACAGGCATTGGTAGGTGAGTCGGGTCATCGCCAGTTTAGATTAGGCGATACTGTTGAAGTTAAAGTAGCTGCAGTAAACCTTGATGAAAGAAAGATTGATTTATTACTTGATCAGTCTATGCTGCGCGGAACTAAGGGCAAGAAGGTAAAAGTGAAGTCGGCGAAAAAGTCGAAAGACAAAACTTCACGCTTCGACAACAAGCCACGCGCTGACAAAGGCTCGCGTTCCGATAAGAAAGGCAGCAAAGGTAAAGGCGGTTCAAGTTCGTCTAACCGTAGCGGTGGTAAATCGTCAGGTCGCAGCAGCGCAAAAGGCAGTAGCAGCGGCAAAACATTGACATTGAACAAAAGAGGTAAGCGTTAAATGGCGCAGCAAGAATGGTTATACGGTTTACATGCCATGCAGTCGGTACTTGAAAAAGAGCCAGAGCGTGTAATGGAAGTGCTGGTACTGAAAGGTCGTAACGATGAGCGCTTAACCACAATTGTTAATCAGGCGCGTCGTTTTGGTATTTCAGTACAGTTCTGCCAGCGCAAAGCACTTGATGACAAAGCTAACGGCGAGCAACACCAAGGTGTTGTGGCCAGAGCAAAACCTGCTCGGGTGCTAGATGAAGCTGACCTTGATAAAATACTAGAGAGTCAGGCACAACCGCTGATCTTGGTGTTAGATGGGGTAACCGATCCGCATAATCTAGGTGCGTGTTTACGTACTGCCGATGGTGCAGGTGTGCACGCTGTTGTTGTACCAAAAGACAAATCAGCAAGCCTAAACGGTACGGTAAGAAAAGTGGCGTGCGGTGCAGCTGAAGTCATTCCACTTATTCAAATTACTAACCTGGCCCGAACGTTGAAGCACCTTCAAGATAAGGGTTTATGGATTGTTGGTACAGCCGGCGAAACCGAAAAAACACTCTATGATGTTGATTTGAAGGGGCCAACAGCGTTAGTTATGGGCGCTGAAGGCAAGGGGATGCGCCGATTGACCAAGGAAACCTGTGATGAACTCGTGAAATTACCTATGGCAGGTAGCGTGACGAGTTTGAACGTGTCTGTGGCAACAGGCGTTTGCTTGTACGAGATTGTTAGACAGCGCGGTTTGTAGTTCAGCGAGTAACATGTAAATGTGTACTTAAATGTTAAGCAAGCAGCGGCTTAGCCTTATTGCTTGTCATTTTTCAAAAGGGCGTGTGATTATTTTTATCACACGCCCTTTTTTTTGTTTTTTAAGCAAAGCTTATGAAGCTTTAAATATTTTGTTACATTTCAATTTGTTAAATTAGTGTTAATTATAGATTTGTATTCCTACCATGAATTTGCTTGTAGTACATATTTTGTGCGGCTTTCATGCGTTCAGTCGTTTTTTATATTTTTAGTAAAGGTATAAAAAACGCTCACTAGGGTTAAGGCAGCATACTCAACGTGATGATTCGCCGCCTACTATGAGCTGTGTAGACAAACTGACCATGTCATTTTTTCTACAAATCTGACAAACGGGTAGGTCATTGCAACGCAGTTGCGTTGGTTGTCAAGGAAGGGCTTTTCGTATGAGGCGATGGTTATATCTGTATGTCAATTAATAACAAACAACTTCAAAAGCACGGACAAAAACAGTGTTGAAGTTAAAAAGACAGATAAAACAGGAAATAGATTTTGAACTCAAAAATAAATATGAAACACACATGTTTAACAGCAGCGGCATTAGCCGTATCACTTGGCTTAATGGGTAATTCTGCAATGGCAGCAGGCGAAGGTCTGGTAAAGGTTAAAGAAAAGCCTCAAACATTAAAGCAAGCGTTAGGTAATCGCCTTACTATTGACAGACTGGTCGTGACGGAACCAGAACGCTATATCATCAAATTTAAAGATGAGATGATTAGCGAAGAGATTGAAGTTAGTTCGGCAAAAGGCGAAGTAAAAAGCGCAAAAGCAAAATCGAGAATCAAAAAGCCCTTTAACATCGTTTCTGCAAAGTCTGATGTCACAAAGGTAGGCGGTTCGATTAAAAAAGAACTTAAAAAGCATAAAATGGTTGCCGCTACGTTGAGTAAATCGGCGCTAAATAAGCTTCGCAAAAACCCTAATGTTGAAAGTATTGAGGTAGATGTACGTCGTATGCCAATGGCGCAGACAACTCCATATGGTTACACCATGGTGCAAGCAAATCAGTTTGCTCAGTCAGACACGACAGCGCGCAAAGTGTGTGTTATCGATACGGGTTACAACTTAGGCCACCCTGATTTACCTGGCACAAATGACGGTGTTACAGGTCAAGCAAATAATAGTGCTGTGGGTAATTGGTATAATGATGGCAATGGCCACGGTACTCACGTAGCAGGCACCATCGCGGCATACGACAATAACGAAGGTGTTATCGGCGTATATCCAGGTGTCGATATGCACATTGTTAAAATCTTTAACGATAGCGGACAGTGGACCTTTGCATCCGATCTTATCGATGCGATTACTCAGTGTCAGGACGCAGGCTCAAACGTGGTTAACATGAGCTTGGGTGGCGGTAGCTCGTCTACAACTGAGCGTAATGCAATGCAAAGCTTTACCGACGCTGGTATGCTGTTAGTGGCAGCTGCAGGGAATGACGGTAACAGCGCTAAGTCTTATCCTGCATCATATGATGCGGTAATGTCTGTCGCTGCGGTAGACTCCAACGAAAATCGTGCAAGTTACAGCCAGTATAACAACCAAGTTGAAATTGCGGCGCCAGGCAGTGCGGTTCAGTCTACGTACCCTACAAACACTTACGCGTCTCTAAGCGGCACATCAATGGCAACACCACATGTTGCTGGTGGTGCGGCGCTGGTGTGGAGTTACTTCCCTCAGTGTTCAAACAACCAAATTCGTAATGCGCTTAACGCAACAGCAAAAGATAAAGGCAGTGCAGGTCGAGATAACTTCTATGGTTACGGCTTAATGCAGTTAGCTGATGCATACAATTACCTCAATACCAACGGCTGTGCGGGCGGTGGTACTGGTGGCGGTGGCTCAGAGCCGGGTGTCGAACCAGTGTCTGGGCAGCTCACAGATTTATCTGGAACTCGCACGAATTGGGACCGTTATACGTGGACTATTCCTGAAGGTGTAACGCAAATGACCATCAGAACATCAGGTGGTACGGGCGATGCTGATCTTTATGTTAAGTTTGGTTCTCAACCAGAAACAAACAGCTACGATTGTCGCCCTTATCAAAATGGTAATGACGAAATTTGTACATTCGACGCGCCCGCATCAGGCACGTGGCATATTGGAATTCGTGCTTACTCAAGCTACAGCGGTGTAACACTGTCATACTCTTATGAGTAATTAGTCTCATCTCCCTGAAACTAAGTTAAAGCCTGCTTATGCAGGCTTTTTTTTGTTGTTCACACCGTTCTGGTGATTTTAATCCCACCTCTGCTTTGGCTGGCCATCATTCATCATCATTTCCACCCAAGCGTAAATCTAATTTCAATAAAGAAAAGTCAGCTTTGCAAAGATAGTGTAAAGCGATGAACTAAGCGCCTTTGATTCAGCCATATCGCCGTACTGTGCGTGCAACGAAAAGCTCGCTATATCCAACAAATAACAACGTCAAAGGACATGTGCTCTATGCAATCAACTTTCCAATTTTTGCTTGGCAAAATGAAAATACATCTAGCGCTACTCATGCTACTAGTATTGAGTGGTCTTACCGGATGTGGAGGCTCAGACAGCACCGAGTCAGATTATTCTTATGCTTATTTACAGTTTTACAATGCCTCGCCTAACGGCGCCAATGTCGAAGTACGTGAAGTTGATGGTGACAGTTTCGGTTTGGCTCAATTTGGTGATGCAACCTCAATGTTCTCGTTAGATGACGGAGAGTTGGTGCTTGAATTCATTCGAACAGATGCAGACGATCAGGAAGTCTTTATAGATGAACTTACAGTAAACCTTAAATCGGGCTATAAAACGGTAGTGATCATGAGTGGTGACTTTAGTGCACCAGTTTTCACTGCCTATTCATATGAACGTGAAACGCTGGAAAACCATTTTCGCCTATTCGCATTGTCTGTCGTGGCAAATAACGCTTCGTACGATTTGTACATGAGCGAATCGGGCGACCCGTTTGAAGCCGCTAACTTCCTTGGAGCCGTCACAACCAGCGACATGCTAGAGTTAACGTTTTGGGATAGTGACGAAGACAGCGACGACTTTGATGAAGGCGAATACACCATTTACCTTACTGAACCAGGTAGCGATGAAGTGGTTTTTGAGTCTCAAACCTTAGACTTTATTTATAGCACTGAATATTTAATTACCCTTCGCGATGTGAGTGGCGCTATTCAAGAAGGGCTTGTTGTAGACACCATTTTAAACTCTTCAACGGTGTCTTCACTAACAGATGTAGAGGCCGATTCTCAATATCGCATCTATAACTCGACGAATCTTGAAGCAGAATTAAACGTGACGTTCGGTGGCAACACGAACGAAGAGGATGTGAGTTTTACGCTTGCAGCCGGTGAGTTGTCTGAGTTTAGCGCAATTCGCTACGGCGATTATCGCGTAAGCGTAACTGACTCATCAGGAGCTATAGCGCCACTTAACAATAAACTTATCACGCTTAACCAAGGCGAAAGTAAAGCTGTCCTCATCTATAACGCCGACGACAAGCTAGGAGCCGCGACATTTGTAGAAAGTGGTTTACCTCAAGCTTACGATAAAACCGTAAACTTTATTAATTTGGCCAGCGATGTTGACGATGTGGACTTCTATCTAGTTAGGCATGATGAAACCATAGATACTGCAGAATACAATGTGCAAAACCTAGAATTTGCAGAAAGCGCCAGTGAAGTGTTGCCTTCGGATTACTATGAAGTAATTGCAGTTTATGAAGACGATAACGACGAACAAGTTCTGTTAGATAGAACCGCACTGTTCGGTTTTAACGAAGAAAAAAACTACATAGTCACAGTTGAACCTGCTGACACACCGACTGGCTATGAAATTAACGTGCTTTATTAATTAGTTAGCTTGCTTATTAGACTAATTGATAAAGGTGAAAACTTTCATCTGCGTATATTTCACGTAAGTTTAAAAGGTTAACGCAACGAGCGTTGGCCTTTTCACTTGCTGTCCGGGGGCATGAAAATCCTCATGAGTATTATTAAAGCTTTACAGACCATATCAAATGATAAAGCACTATCATTTGAGAAAAAACTTGAGAGTTTACTAAGCATAGGTACAAAAACACTTGGGTTGGAAACAGGGATTGTAAGTTGCATTAAAGGTGACAATTATCGCGTACTTAGTGTAGTTACACCCGACAATGATATACCGTTAAACACCGTTTTCGCGTTACCAGAAACCTACTGTGCTGATGTAGTAAACAGCAATGCGGTTGTTGCTTATCACAATATCGAAGTCTCACCAGGCGCGTCGCATCCGTGTTTCGAAAAATACACACTTAAAAGCTACCTAGCATCGCCAGTGCAGGTGCACGGTGAGTTTTTCGGCACAGTAAACTTTTCATCTCTTGTACCACGAGAAGTCCCTTTTTCATCTCTGGAAATGGACTACTTACTCTTGCTTGCATCATGGATTGGAAATGAGTTAGAGCGCCAGCAAGCCATGAACAATTTGAATGCACAAAAAGCGGTGTTAGAAGAAAGAAATTCGCTGCTTCATCAAGTTACAAACCTAGCTGGTGTGGGCACATGGGAGCTAAATCTCGATACGGGAGCATTGATTTGGTGCAGTGCGTTAAAGCGAATGCTGCATGTTCATACAGAGAAAGTGCTCAAACCCGAAGACGTAATAAAATTTGTTGTAAACGACAGACAACGTTCTGATTACATCGAAAGCTTTAAAAAAATGCTTAAAAGTGGCGAAGGTTTTACCTACGAGTTAGAGGTTCGTACTGATGCAGGAGAGACACGCTGGCTTGAAAGTAGAGCGCACCCCGTCATGGAAAATGGACGATGTATAAAGGTGATCGGTGCCACATTAGATATTACTCAGTTATACCTAGATAAAGCAATGCTGCAACAAAAAACGCACATTGCAGAAAGCGCCCTTAAAGCCAGAAGTGAGTTTCTAGCTAACATGAGCCACGAAATTCGAACGCCAATTCACGGTGTGCAGGGTATGCTTGAGGCACTTTTGAATTCGCCGTTAAATTCAATACAGCTTAAACATGCGACTATCGCGATGAAAAGTGCCGACTCATTACTCAGTATCGTTAATGATATCTTGGATTTTTCAAAAATTGATTCTGGCAGCATGACGTTTGAGCGGTCGCCAACTAGCCTTGTAGAGACTATTGAAGAGCAAGTGCCAATGTTCAATAGCCTGGCGCGCGAAAAGGGAATCAAGCTTGAGGTAAATACGAAGGGCGTTGATGGTAAAACATTTATGGCCGATAAACTTCGATTAGGGCAAGTGTTAATCAACCTGCTTAACAATGCAGTGAAGTTCACAAAAGAGGGCAAGGTCACCGTTGAGGCAAAATGCACTCGTTATGGCGCCGGACGTTTTCTGGTTAAATTAATTATCACTGACTCGGGAATAGGCATAAGCAAACAGCAGCAAAAGCTTATTTTCTCTCCTTTTATCCAAGCTGAAAGTTCAACGCAACGTAGGTATGGCGGGACGGGCTTAGGTTTATCTATAGTCAGCCAAATTGTTAAGCATTATGATGGAAAAATTGAAGTTAGCAGCGACCTTGGTGTAGGCGCACGTTTTACAGTGACCCTTATGTTAGACGATGCAAACGACGAGGCCGCAGATGAAAAAGCCAGCGATAAGGCGCCCACCTACATACCGACACGCGAAGAGCTTAGCGCCATGAAAGCGCTTATCGTTGAAGACAACGAAATCAATCAGCTTGTTATAAAGGAACAGTTAAAAGAAGTGGGGATAACTTCAGAATTAGCTGAAAACGGCAAGGAAGCGTTAGATAGCGTAAAGCGAGCATTAGCTTCAAAGACCCCTTACGCCATTATTCTAATGGATTGTCACATGCCCGTGATGGATGGATTAGAGGCAACAAGACAAATTAGGGCGCTAGGCGACGCGGCGTGCACAATACCTATTGTGGCTTTAACGGCTAATGCATTAATAGGGGATAAAGAAAAATGCTTGAAATCTGGCATGGATGACTTCATATCAAAACCTGTTGGTGTTAGTCGATTGAAAGAATGCGTATACAGGCATTTGAGTAAACAGCTTGTAAGTAATGAAAGTCATCTAAAAGATTTTGCTTAATAGCCTATGACGTGGTTATTGGCCCTGACTTTTAGTTAGGGCTTTTTTATTGCTCACATAGTTTAAAAATAATTCAATTTACCGCTATCACTTCCAAAAGTTTTCTGTTATTATTTCGCGCCCTTTTTATGGGGGTATGTACATAAAAGCAACGATATCCAGTTGTTTTTAGCAGCACTAACGACTCGGGAGAGTCTTAATTTTAAGAGCGGAGCACTAACATGATCCAAATGCAAACTAACCTGGACGTTGCAGACAACAGCGGCGCTCGCAGGGTTCAGTGTATTAAGGTTCTTGGTGGCTCGCATCGCCGTTATGCAGGTATCGGTGACATCATCAAAGTTACTGTTAAGGAAGCAATTCCTCGCGGTAAAGTTAAAAAAGGTGACGTACTGAACGCAGTGGTGGTGCGTACTAGAAAAGGCGTTCGTCGTGCAGATGGTTCTACCATCCGTTTTGACGGTAACGCGGCTGTTATGCTTAATGCAAACAAGCAACCAATTGGTACGCGTATCTTTGGCCCGGTTACCCGTGAGTTGAGAAGTGAAAACTTCATGAAAATCATCTCATTGGCCCCAGAGGTACTATAAGGAGTCACGATAATGGCTAATAAAATTCGTCGTGATGATGAAGTAGTCGTATTAGCGGGTAAAGACAAAGGCAAGCAAGGCAAAGTTCTTCGCGTGCTTATTGCTGATAACCGTGTAATTGTAGAAGGCGTTAATCTTGTCAAGAAGCACACTAAGCCAAACCCACAATTGGGCGTAGCTGGTGGCATCGTTGAGAAAGAAGCTTCTATTCACGTTTCTAATGTTGCGATTGTTAACCCGGCAACGGGCAAAGCAGATCGCGTTGGTTTCCGTTTCGAAGATGAGAAGAAAGTACGTTTCTTCAAGTCTAACGGCGAACTTGTTTAATTATATTGGAGAGTACGATGGCGAAACTGCATGATTTCTATAAAGAAACAGTAGTAGCTGAACTTGCTAAGCAGTTCGGATACAAAAGCGTCATGCAAGTCCCTCGGATTGAAAAAATCACTCTAAACATGGGTTTAGGTGAAGCAGTTGCTGACAAAAAGGTACTTGAGAATGCTCAAGCTGACATGACGGCTATCGCCGGTCAGAAGCCTGTAGTCACAGTTGCAAGAAAATCAGTAGCGGGTTTCAAAATCCGTGAAGGTTATCCGATTGGCTGTAAAGTAACCCTACGCGGCGAGCGTATGTGGGAATTCCTAGAGCGTTTGATTTCAATCGCTATTCCACGTGTTCGCGACTTCCGTGGTTTGAATCCTAAATCATTCGACGGACGTGGTAACTACAGCATGGGCGTGCGTGAGCAAATCATTTTCCCTGAAATCGATTTCGATAAAGTGGATAAGGTTCGCGGTATGGATATCACTATCACTACCAGTGCGAATACAAATGAAGAAGCACGTGCTCTGCTGGACGCGTTTAACTTCCCATTCAAAAAGTAGGGGTGTAGGGTTATGGCAAAAGAATCAATGAAGGCACGCGAAGCTAAGCGTACTAAGCTAGTAGCTAAGTATGCTGAGAAGCGCGCCGCACTTAAAGCGATTATCAGCGATGTTAACGTTTCTGAAGAAGAGCGTTGGGACGCTGTTCTGAAGCTACAACAACTGCCACGTGACTCAAGTTCTTCACGTCAACGTAACCGTTGTCGTGTAACTGGTCGTCCACATGGTTACCTACGCAAATTCGGTCTTAGCCGTATCAAGCTTCGCGAAGCAGCGATGCGCGGTGAAGTCCCTGGCCTTAAGAAAGCCAGCTGGTAAGGAGTAGCTGATAATGAGCATGCAAGATCCTATCGCGGATATGTTTACCCGCATCCGTAACGGCCAGATGGCACAGAAAGTTTCTGTAACTATGCCTTCTTCAAAACTTCGCGTTGCAATCTGTGAAGTATTGAAAGCTGAAGGTTATATTACTGACTTCGCTGCTTCTGGTGACGTTAAGCCTGTTTTAGAAGTTACACTTAAGTACTTCGAAGGCAAGCAAGTAATTGACACTATCGAACGTGTAAGCCGTCCTGGTCTGCGCATCTATAAGAAAAAAGATGAGCTTCCAAAGGTTATGGGTGGTTTAGGCGTAGCTATCGTGTCGACTTCTAAAGGTGTGATGACTGACCGTGCAGCGCGTAACGCTGGCATGGGCGGTGAGATCATCGGTTATGTAGCATAACGGAGGAGTTGAAATGTCACGTATAGCAAAAGCCCCAGTAGACGTTGTATCAGGTGTAGAAGTTTCTATCTCTGGTCAAGAAGTTACTGTTAAAGGTAGTAAAGGCACTTTGACCCGCGTTTTCAACGACGCTGTAGAAGTTGCACAGGAAGAGAACCAACTTAAAGCACTTCCACGTGAAGGTTTTGCTGATAGCTGGGCACAAGCAGGTACTGCTCGCTCTATCCTGAACGCAATGGTTCAAGGTGTTTCACAAGGTTTCGAGAAAAAACTTACATTGTTAGGTGTTGGTTACCGTGCACAAGCACAAGGTGCCAAGCTAAACCTTACACTAGGTTTCTCTCACCCTGTAGTATACGAAATGCCTGAAGGCATTACGGTTGAAACTCCTAGCCAAACTGAAATCGTCGTTAAAGGCGCCGATAAGCAGGTGGTTGGTCAGGTTGCGGCGAACATTCGTGGTTACCGTCCACCAGAGCCTTATAAAGGCAAAGGTGTACGTTACGCTGACGAACACGTACGTCGTAAAGAAGCTAAGAAAAAGTAGGTGGGTGATACGATGGATAAGAAAACAGCTCGCATTCGTCGCGCAACTCGCGCACGAGCAAAAATTCGTGAACTGGCCGCGCATCGCTTGGTAGTAAACCGTACACCTCGCCACATCTACGCTCAGCTAATCGCTCCATGCGGTTCTGAAGTGTTGGCAGCGGCTTCAACTGTTGAGAAAGATCTTGCAAAAGATCTTAAGTCTACAGGTAACGCTGAAGCAGCGACGGTAGTCGGTAAAGCAATCGCAGAGCGCGCGCTTGAGAAAGGCATTAAAACAGTGGCTTTCGATCGTAGTGGTTTCCAATACCACGGTCGCGTTAAAGCATTAGCTGATGCAGCTCGCGAAGCTGGTCTTCAGTTCTAGGAGTTTATAATGGCTAAACAAGACGTTCAAAATGGTGAATTTCTAGAGAAATTGATCGCTGTAAACCGCGTATCTAAAGTGGTTAAAGGTGGTCGAATCTTTAGTTTCACTGCATTGACAGTAGTGGGTGACGGTAACGGTCGCGTTGGTTTTGGTTACGGTAAGGCACGTGAAGTACCTGCTGCAATCCAAAAAGCAATGGAAAAGGCACGTCGCAACATGGTTGACGTAGACCTTAACGGTCACACGTTACAGCACCCAATCAAAGGTCGTCACTCTGGCTCTAAAGTTTACATGCAGCCAGCATCAGAAGGTACCGGTATTATTGCTGGTGGTGCGATGCGTGCAGTACTTGAAGTAGCTGGTGTACAAAACGTACTTTCAAAATGTTACGGCTCTACAAACCCAATCAACGTTGTACGTGCAACAATCAACGCGCTGACAGAAATGAACAGCCCGGCGAAAGTTGCTGCGAAGCGTGGATTGTCTGTAGAAGAAATTTTGGGGTAATCAGACATGGCAACGATTAAAGTAAAGCAAACTAAAAGTGCAATTGGCCGTCTGCCAAAGCACAAAGCTACGCTTAAAGGTTTAGGCCTTCGTAAAATCAACCATGTTCGTGAACTGGAAGATACCCCAGCCGTACGTGGCATGATCAACCGTGTATATTACATGGTTGAGATCGTGGAGGAGTAAGACATGCGTTTAAATACAATTTCTCCAGCCGAAGGTTCAAAGCCTACTGGTAAGCGTTCTGGTCGTGGTATCGGCTCAGGTCTTGGTAAAACAGGTGGCGTAGGTCACAAAGGTCAAAAAAGCCGTTCAGGTGGCCGTGTTAAGCCAGGATTTGAAGGTGGTCAGATGCCATTACAGCGTCGACTTCCTAAGTTCGGTTTCACTTCACGCAAGAGCTTTGTTACTGATCAAGTAACTCTTGCTGAAATCGCGAAGGTTGATGGTGATACTGCGTCTCTTGAGACTTTAAAAGCAGCTGGTATCGTTAAGAAAGAAATCCAGTTCGTTAAAGTTGTTAAGAGCGGTGAAGTTTCACGCGCTGTTACAGTAAGCGGGTTAAAGGTTACTAAAGGCGCTAAAGAAGCGATTGAAGCTGCTGGCGGTAAAGTAGAGGAATAAGCTAGATGGCTAAACCAGGATTGGATTCAGGCGCGAAAAGCGGCTTGAGTGAGCTTAAGGCAAGATTGTTGTTCGTACTAGGTGCGATTGTTGTATTCAGACTAGGTTCTTATGTTCCTATCCCTGGCATCGATCCAGCTGTACTTGCTGACTTGTTCGAGCAACAAAAAGGCACCATTGTAGAAATGTTTAACATGTTCTCTGGTGGTGCGCTTGAGCGTGCATCCGTTCTGGCTTTGGGCATTATGCCATACATTACTGCATCCATTATCATGCAGTTGCTCTCGGTGGTTCATCCACCGATGGTGGAGCTTAAAAAAGAAGGCGAAGCAGGCCGTCGTAAAATTAGTCAGTACACGCGTTACTTAACGCTTGTATTGGCTATCTTCCAATCTATTGGTATTTCGACTGGTTTGCCTAACCTGATTAATGGATTGGTGATAAACCCTGGCTTCGGATTCTACTTTACGGCAGTAGTGAGTCTAGTCACAGGAACTATGTTCCTAATGTGGTTAGGCGAGCAAATTACCGAACGAGGTATTGGTAACGGTATCTCTATATTGATTTTTGCTGGTATTGTTGCCGGTCTGCCAACAGCGATAGGTCAGACTGCGGAACAAGCAAGGCAGGGCGACATTAATATGTTGTTCCTACTGTTGATTGGCGTGATTGTTATTGCTCTTACTTACTTAGTTGTATTTGTAGAGCGCGGACAGCGCAGAATTGTGGTAAACTATGCAAAACGTCAGCAGGGCCGTCAGGTTTTTGCTGCACAAAGCACCCATTTACCGCTTAAAGTCAACATTGCTGGTGTAATTCCACCAATCTTTGCTTCTAGCATTATTCTGTTCCCGGGTACCATCGCAGGATGGTTTGGACAGAATGAATCAACAGCGTGGTTGCAAGATGTAGCGCTTATGCTATCTCCTGGTCAACCGCTGTACGTGATGTTATACGCGGCAGCGATTATCTTCTTCTGCTTCTTCTACACGGCGTTGGTATTCAACCCGCGTGATACGGCAGATAACTTGAAGAAATCTGGTGCGTTCATCCCAGGCATCCGCCCGGGTGAGCAAACGTCACGATACATTGACAAGGTAATGACTCGCCTTACACTGGCTGGCGCACTGTACATAACCTTTATTTGTTTAGTGCCTGAATTCATGCTAATTGCCTGGAATGTGCCGTTCTACTTCGGTGGTACGTCGCTTCTAATTATCGTGGTAGTTATCATGGACTTTATGGCACAAGTACAGACACATTTGATGTCTAGTCAATATGAGTCTGTGCTGAAGAAAGCTAACCTTAAAGGCTACGGCCGATAAGTTAGCCCCTTAATATTGATAGAAAGGGGAAAGATGTAATGAAAGTTCGTGCATCAGTAAAAAAGATTTGCCGTAACTGTAAAGTTATCAAGCGCAACGGTGTTGTGCGTGTAATTTGCAGTTCTGACCCAAAGCATAAGCAGCGTCAGGGCTAATCAAAGCGGAACAGAATATTTGCAAAGCTAATTGAGCAGAACCTGGATTATACTTGTCAGGTTCTGCTAGTTTTGTTTAAAAGTATTTTGAACCTTAATTTGCAATTTAGTCGACGGGTAAGTATCCTATCGGGCTTTTTAGGTCGTCGACAAATAAACAAGAGGAGTGCTGTTAATGGCCCGTATCGCTGGCATTAACATTCCTGAGCACAAGCATGCTGTAATCGCTATCCAAGCGATCTATGGCGTTGGTCCCACACGTGCGAAAAGCATTTGTGCGGGTGCTGGTGTTGCAGAAGATACAAAAATCAAAGAGCTAGACGAAGCTACTATTGATAAGCTTCGTGACGAAGTGGCTAAGTTCACCGTTGAAGGTGACCTACGCCGTGAAGTCTCTATGAGCATCAAACGTTTGATGGACCTGGGTTGCTTCCGTGGTATTCGCCACCGTCGTAGCTTGCCTCTACGTGGTCAGCGCACTAAAACTAATGCGCGTACCCGTAAAGGTCCTCGTAAGCCAATTAAGAAGTAAGCGGGGAGTAAGTTATGGCTAAAGCACCAGCTCGTAGCACGCGTAAACGCGCTAAACGTCAGGTTGCAGACGGTATGGCTCATATCCATGCGTCTTTCAACAACACAATTGTGACTATTACAGACCGTCAAGGCAATGCACTAGCATGGGCTACATCTGGTGGTTCAGGTTTCCGTGGTTCACGTAAATCTACCCCATTTGCTGCACAGGTAGCTGCTGAGCGTGCAGGTGTTGCTGCACAAGAATACGGTCTTAAGAACCTTGAAGTTTTCGTTAAAGGTCCAGGTCCAGGCCGTGAGTCTGCGATCCGTGCTCTTAACGCTACAGGTTATAAGATCACAAACATTACCGATGTGACCCCAATTCCTCACAACGGTTGTCGTCCACCGAAAAAACGTCGCGTTTAATCGACGGACAGTTGGAGAAAGATCATGGCAAGATATTTGGGTCCAAAACTCAAACTTAGCCGTCGCGAAGGAACTGACTTGTTCCTTAAGAGCGGCGTTCGCGCAATCGATTCTAAATGTAAAATCGATACAGCGCCTGGTCAGCACGGTGCCCGTCGTGGCCGTCTGTCTGACTACGGTGTTCAGCTGCGTGAAAAACAAAAAGTTCGTCGTATGTACGGCGTACTGGAAAAGCAATTCCGCAACTACTATAAAGAAGCTGCACGTCTAAAAGGCAACACGGGTGAAAACTTGCTACAGCTTTTAGAACAGCGTCTTGATAACGTAGTTTACCGTATGGGTTTCGCTAGCACTCGTGCTGAAGCACGTCAGCTAGTTAGCCACAAGGCGATCATGGTAAATGGTCAAGTTGTGAACATCCCATCGTTTAACGTTTCTGCCGAAGACGTGGTTTCTGTTCGTGAAAAAGCTAAGAAGCAAGCGCGTATCGTAGCTGCTTTGGAACTGGCTGACCAACGTGAGAAGCCAACCTGGATTGAAGTAGACAGCAGCAAGATGGAAGGCACTTTCAAGCGCGTTCCTGAAAGAACTGACCTGTCTGCGGAAATTAACGAACAGTTGATCGTCGAACTTTACTCTAAGTAAAGCTAACTAAAGAGGAAGCATTGTGGGTTCTGTGACTGAATTCCTAAAACCGAGATTAGTAGAGATCGAAAACGTTTCTCCTACTCGTGCCAAAGTAACTTTGGAACCACTAGAGCGCGGCTTTGGCCACACTCTAGGTAACGCCCTACGTCGTATTTTGCTGTCATCTATGCCAGGATGTGCAGTTACCGAAGTAGAAATTGATGGCGTTCTTCACGAGTACAGCACCAAAGAAGGTGTACAAGAAGACGTAATCGAAATCTTGCTTAATCTGAAAGGTTTAGCGGTTCGCCTTGAAGGTAAAACTGAGGCAACCCTAACTCTAGTGAAATCTGGCGCTGGCCCTGTTGTTGCTGGTGATATTCAGCATGATGGCGACGTAGAAATTACAAACCCTGAGCACGTAATTTGTACTTTAACTGGCGAAGCTGAAATCAGCATGCGCATTAAAGTAGAAATGGGCCGTGGTTATGTACCAGCTTCTACCCGTCGCTCCTCTGAAGAAGATGATCGTCCAATTGGTCGTTTGTTAGTTGACGCTTCATACAGCCCAGTTGAACGTATTGCTTACAGTGTAGAGTCTGCTCGTGTTGAACAACGCACAGACCTAGACAAACTAATCATCGACATGGAAACGAACGGTACTTTGGATCCTGAAGAAGCGATCCGCCGTTCTGCTACTATCCTAGCTGAACAGCTAGACGCATTCGTAGACCTACGTGATGTATCTGAGCCAGAAGCGAAGGAAGAGAAGCCAGAATTCGATCCGATTCTGCTTCGTCCAGTAGATGACCTAGAGCTAACAGTACGTTCTGCAAACTGTTTGAAAGCAGAAGCTATCCAGTACATTGGTGACCTGGTACAGCGCACTGAGGTTGAGCTACTTAAAACGCCAAACCTTGGTAAGAAATCGCTAACTGAAATCAAAGATGTTCTAGCATCTCGTGGTCTTTCTCTAGGTATGCGCCTAGAAAACTGGCCGCCAGAGAGCATCGCTGAAAAAGATTAATCAGGTTTTTATCAAACTGATTTGTAGAGAAGGATAAAACTATGCGCCATCGTAAGAGTGGTCGTCAGTTGAATCGCAACAGCAGCCATCGTCAAGCTATGTTCAAAAACATGGCCGGTTCTTTGGTCAAGCACGAAGTGATCAAAACTACGTTACCAAAAGCGAAAGAATTACGTCGCGTAATCGAGCCTCTAATCACTATGGCTAAAGAAGACAGCGTTGCAAACCGCCGTCTAGCTTTTGCCCGCACTGGTGACAAAGAGGTTGTAGGTAAACTATTCAACGAGCTTGGTCCTCGTTACGAAGCTCGTCCAGGCGGTTACACTCGCATTCTTAAATGCGGTTTCCGTGCTGGCGACAATGCCCCAATGGCATATGTTGAGCTAGTTGACCGTCCAGTTGTAGAAGCTGAAGAAGAAGCAGTAGAAGCAACTGAAGAGTAATTGATACTCGATTAGAAAAAGGGGCCTGAGTGAAAACTCAGGCCCCTTTTTTTATGTTCTAACATCTGTGATGTGTAGAGCGCAATTTATTGAGTTTTCCCTATGTAAATGGATGGTGTGCTTAACAAAGTGGTAACACATCTAAGCTATCAATAATGACATAATCTGATAGTATCTATGTCTTATAAGGATAATTACAAACCGTGTTGTTATTTGCTTAAGTTGCATTGTTTGCCGAGTTCTTCTAGGAGAGAAAGATGGTAGTTTTGTGCGCGTTGGACCCCTTTAACCTCATCCAACGTATTTTTCATGAATCTTCTTTAAAATTTGTACCTACCTTTGATGATTTACAGAGTCACCAAAATAACAATATCTTCCGTGCAGAAAGCGAAGAAACGTTACTAGAGTTGCTAGCAGCTAATTCGGAAGCTAGTTTGGGTATTCTGATTCCTCCTACTGAACTTCTGATATCCGAAGCGCTAAACTCATCAGGTAGCTTAAAACTTGAACACGTATCAGATACGCTCAGTCGTGCATTAAAGCTACAAACCCAGAATAGATTGAGAGTTTCGTTCATACCTCTTTACAGTATTTGTGGTACAGAAAGCGAAAACCCAGATGTAGCAGTCAGGTTTGATGTTACAGAGATTTTAGCCAATATTGATAGCCAACAGTTGTTGCTGTCTAATTATGTTTTAAACACGAAAGTTGAGTTGAAGAACTTGGATAAACGCATAAAAGCTTCGTTGCGTTTTCCACATAGAGATATTCTACCAATAGTAGACGTTGAAGACGTTATAGAACGAAAGCAACAGGAAAAAGACGAGAAACAAGAATTAGTTCACGATAACGCCAGGTTGGTTGACGAAATTCTTGGTGTACAGGAAGCGCTAGAGGTTAATATTGCTAGGCTTAAAGTCGAAGAAGACAGATTTACTGAGTTAAAAACACAAAGCATTAGCAAAGAAACGTCATTCAAAGAGATACATGATGAGCAGTGTAAAGCGCTGGATTTTTCTGTAGAAGCATTGCTCACTACACAAGAAGAATTAGAGATACAAGTTGTAGCAAGGAAAAACCTTTCTTCAGATTTAGCGCAAGCGGAAAAAGCGCATAAACAATCAAAAACTGAGTTGGTCAAATTAGAAGATGAGTTTGAGAAACTAGACGAACGGTATAACCAAGAATGCTCTGCGCATGAAAAGCTTAATGAAGCGTACAAACACGAATGCTCGGCACATGATAAGCTCAAAGTAGAGCATAAACAACAATGTGCTAAATATACAAAGAGGATAGCCAAGTTAGAGCGACAGCTAGAGGATAAAGCTAGAGAGCTAAAGGAAAAGAGCCAGAGTCTGACGCTGCTTGAAAAACAAAAAGACAGAGAAATAATTAAACTAGAAGCGAAAATCAGTGAGCAAGAAGACATTGCCCATGCGCTACGAACTGATTTGGCCAAATATCGAGTAGCAACGATGTCTCCCTATTGGCGTTTTTCTCAAAAATTCGAGAAGCTAAGCCATGTTTTAGATAGGAAAGCGACTGACCGCAATCAACAGTTGTTGGATGCAAGTCTTATTTATACCAGCGATTTGTTTGATGCTGATTGGTATTTTGAGACCTACAAAGATGTTGCTGCAGTCGGTATTGATCCAGTGCAACACTATCTAAGCGCAGGAGCATCTGAGGGTAGAAACCCTTCATCGCGTTTTGATGGAAACTGGTACCTTCAAAGATATCCTGATGTGGCCGAAACGGGAATGAATCCGTTGCTGCACTATATCAAGCATGGACGCGAGGAGGGACGCTCTATTTCTCCACTTATGATTTCTCATGAGAGAAGGAAGTCAAAGTAGTCATGAATAAAAAACTTTTGTGGTTAGGTTGCGGAGAAGCAAACCACTTACCTGAAAAAACACAAGACTATGAACATTGCTATTTCTTTGAGGCTCGACAAGAAGCTCTGAACAACATCTCGGGCAAATTCGATGGCTCAGTGGAATTGGTAAATGCAGCAGTTTCAGTAAGTGGTATTTCAAACAACTTAGAAATATATTCTATTGAAGAACTAAGTTCACTAAAGATGCCAACCGGTCTAAAAACACTGTTTCCCGGTTTGGTAGTTGAGGAAACTAGAGAGGTTGAAGGCATAAGTCTTTCAGATTGCCTCTCATTATGTGAGGTTTCAGGACACGAAAATACGTTGATTGTTGATTTGCCGTGTATTGCAGGCGAAATCATCGAGTCTCTCATCCATACACGCGCTATCGAACTCTTTTCTTGTATATATGTGTCTTCAGGTATTGAAACTCTTTATGAGGGCGCCAAAACTGCAAGCGAGCTTGAATTGTTATTGAACAATGGCTACTTCGAACTAAATTCAACTAATACCGATGACCCCGATATTCCATCGTTCAAATACATGTACGATGAACGTTTAGCCAACCTTGGTGCTGTAAGCGCGCAGCTAGAAATTGCAGAGGGACAAGCAAAAGAACTAAAAAGGACTGTAGTAGAGCTAAAAGCCCAATTGGCCTCGAAAGATTCTGAAGTAGCTCAATTTTCGTCTGAAAATAATTCGTTAAAGAATTCGTTGGAGGTTGCAAGTAACTCATTAAAGGATAACAGTGAAGCTTTCTCAGCTCTAGAAAGAGACCTTGAGAAGGCAAATTTAGAAGCGCAAAAACGTATATCTGACAATGAAAAACTACGCATTCAGCTTCAGGAGTCAGAAAGTAATGTTGACTCGTTTACAATAGAGGTTGAGACATTAAACAGTACGATTAATTCTCTAAAAGCTAAACTAGAAACTTCAAACAATGAAATTGAAAAGTTAAGCGCTGCATTGAAAGCATCGGTAGAGGAAGTATCGCAGCGTAACGATAGTGCCGAAAAGGATATCCTAAAAATCAAAGCATTAGAAGACGCGCTTAAAAAATCTCAAGATAAATGCGACGAAGTTTATTCTTGGTTTGCAAGTAGGAAAAAGCAGGTAGAGGTCCTTGAATCTCAAATCAATTCACTAAAACAGGAAAGAGACAACTTACTGGCTTCTCGTGACACTCAAAAGTCAGTGAAAGAGCTGGAAGCTAAGATAGATACATTATTCAAAACACAAAGCAATGAAAGCGTTGAGATAGCAAACGCATTAGGGCGTCATATTACTAAAAGCGAAACGAATACTCGCACAGAACTATTGGCTTTAAATAAGCTTCAAGATGTGCTGCATAACAAGGAACTCATCACCTATGGTTGTGGGGAGTCACTTAGTTCAGAAAGCCTCCTTTTTCTTACATCACTTATCCGACTTAGTGACTATGATGTTATTATTGAATTTGGAAGTGGTACTAGCACAGCAGTAATGGCTGATGTTATTGCATCGAAGTTCAAGAGGTCTAATACTCTGCATCTCGACGATGACTCAACGCGCTCAAGCGAGCAAGATAAGTTAGCTAATATAAATAACGGCAATTTCAGAAGTTTACCTAATTACATTATTTCCTTTGAGCAATCAGAAACTTTCTTGGGAAATACATCTAAGTTGTTAGAGAACGCAAACCTGATGCAGCTTGTAGACCTTTGCCTCACCCCTTTAATTGATAATAAATACAGTTCAGTTGAGCCTTCCTTGTTTTACGGTTGTGAAGAGAAGCTTAGGGAAGTCAAACGTGTATTAGATGGCCGTTGTGCAAATATTCTTGTGATTGTCGATGGACCCTACACAAAGAGCAATTCAGCAGAATGTAAAAGTGTTGCACTTCCATCTGTTTTAGACGAGCTTTCAATGCATGCAGTTGACTTCTTTCTAGAAGAAGAAAACGCTGACTTAAGGCAAAGGCTCGTCACAAGTTGGCAATCTGAAACAGAAAGAAGAGGGCTTTCTTTTAATTTTGAACAGCTTAGCAACAGCGGTGAGTCGTTGTTAGCTAAAAGTAGGCCATTGTGAGACTAATATCCTTGATTAATGCAAACATAATCAGTTGTGGTAGTATACAGAGTCGCAAATGGTATACCTTTGGGCGCAATAGAAAAAAGTTATAGAGCACGAAGATGAGTAGTAAAAAGCATTTGTATATGAGAGAAGCCAATCTCCTGTTTCGAGAAGAGAAATATCAAGAGGCTGCAGAAAAATATGAGCTCGCTGGAGCGGTGCTGGGAAAACATTTAGTTGAAGTTAATCTTTGGCTTTGTAAACAGCGTGCTGCTAGCAAAAAAAGTTCACAATGCGTGCATCAATCTCACCTCATTTATTCCGAAGAAGCACTGAGTAACCAAAAGCAATTAGAACAATCTCAGGCGCTTGTAGAAAAGTACTATAACCAAGTACAAGAGTTACGATTTAAACTGATGGACTTAGAGAGACAATGAAAATATTAACCGTGTTCGGTACACGCCCTGAAGCGATAAAAATGGCTCCTTTAGCATTGAAACTGGCTGAAACACAGGGTCTTGATGCTAGGGTATGTGTAACCGCACAGCATAGGGAAATGCTTGATCAGGTTTTAGAGCTGTTCGAGCTGAAGCCTGATTATGATCTAGATATCATGAAGCCGGGTCAAGACTTGACAGATGTTACTACTAATATTTTGCAAGGTATGAAGCCTGTGTTAGCAGACTTTAAACCGGATGTGGTTTTGGTGCATGGTGATACAGCTACCACTTTTGCTACAAGTCTAGCTGCGTATTATCAGCAAATAGCTGTGGGGCACGTTGAAGCAGGCCTGAGAACTGGAAACATTTATTCGCCGTGGCCGGAAGAGGCCAACCGTAAACTAACGGGGGCAATTACCACCTATCATTTTGCGCCTACAGATATTTCAAAGCAAAACTTGTTGAATGAGGCAGTGGCGGAGTCTGCTATTACAGTTACGGGAAATACGGTAATTGACGCACTTCTGAGTGTCAGTGAAAAATTCAAGACCGATATAGCTTTAAATAGTCGAATGGCTGAAGAATTCGGTTTCTTAGACGAAAACAAGAAGCTTATCCTTGTAACAGGTCACCGAAGAGAAAGTTTTGGGGGTGGTTTTGAGAGGATATGTCAAGCATTGGCTGCTACTGCCGGAGCGCACCCAGAGTGTCAAATTGTTTACCCTGTACATTTGAACCCGAATGTTCAGGAGCCAGTTAATAGATTGCTGAATGGTGTTGACAATATTACCCTGATAAAACCGCAAGACTATTTGCCTTTTGTTTACTTGATGAACAAGGCACATATCATTTTAACTGACTCTGGTGGCATTCAAGAAGAAGCGCCTTCTCTTGGTAAGCCCGTACTTGTCATGCGTGATACAACTGAACGTCCTGAGGCAGTTAAAGCCGGAACAGTGAAGTTGGTTGGAACCGATGTTGAAGTGATAAAGCAACAGCTTTCGTTGTTACTTACTAACGATAAAGAATATAAAGAAATGAGCTTTGCCCATAACCCGTATGGCGATGGAAGAGCATGCGAAAAAATCATCGAAGTTTTGATGGAGACATTAAATGGAAATTAATAAAAATGTTTGTATTGTTGGGATGGGCTATATTGGCTTGCCAACTGCAGCACTTCTTGCAAATCGCGGCTTCCGCGTACACGGTGTTGATGTAAACAAAAAAGCGGTTGATACAATCAATAAGGGTGAAATTCACATCGTTGAGCCCGAGTTGGATACATTTGTAAAATCGGCAGTGAATAGCAACATGCTTTCCGCTCATTTAGAACCAACTGAAGCCGATATTTTCCTAGTTGCTGTACCCACGCCTTTCCATCACGATAAGCTTAATTCAGTGACAAACTCACCTATTCCAAACTTGGACTACGTAAAAAGCGCTACGCAAGCGATTGCACCATTCGTAAAGCCAGGAAATTTGGTTCTGTTAGAGTCTACTTCACCGGTAGGCACCACTGAAATGATGGCCGCCGAGCTCGAAGCTGCAGGGGTAGACCTTTCTGAAATTCATGTTGCTCACTCACCTGAACGTGTATTGCCAGGGCAAATAATGCGTGAGCTCATTGAAAATGATCGTGTTGTTGGTGGTATTAACCCTGCTTCAACTAAGGCTGCTGCTGAGTTTTATCGTACCTTCGTCGAAGGTGAGGTGTTAGAAACGACATCAAAGACAGCAGAGATGGCTAAACTAACAGAAAACGCGTTCCGTGATGTGAATATTGCTTTTGCAAACGAGTTATCCATGTTATGTGATGACATGGGTATTGATGTTTATGAGTTGATTACACTTGCAAATCATCATCCTCGAGTCAATGTACTGCAGCCCGGTTGTGGCGTAGGCGGGCACTGTATCTCTGTCGACCCATGGTTTATTGTGAACTCTGCTAACGGCAAAGCAAAAATGACTGAACAAGCACGCAGAACGAACGATTACAAATCTGAATGGGTTGCGGAGAAAGTGAAAAATGCCGCACTAGAGTTTGAAAAAGCACAAGGTCGTGCTCCTATCATTGCATGTATGGGGCTTGCTTTTAAACCTGATATTGATGATCTGAGAGAGTCTCCAGCGCTTTACATCACGCAAAAACTCAACGAAAGCCACAATGTAATTGCTGTCGAACCCAACATTGAAGAGTTTGATGGGCTTAAACTGGTGTCTGAGGAAGAAGCCAGTAATGCTGATATTCTTGTATACTTGGTAGCTCACAAAGAATTCAAAGCACATGCATTTAGCGAAAAATCCATCGATTTTGCAGGCCTGTTCAAACGATAGTCCAGCATGATATCTCAAAGCCGGCTAGACGTTCTCGTTTCGTCGGCTTTTTTGTAGTTCCTCAAAATTCTTAATACCCCTTTGCACGGCATATGCAGTTATGAAAAAAGATAAAGTTGTTCAATTAGCACAAGAGCTTGCGTCCGAAAAATCCCATCAAGTCTATTCCTCTATTAAAAATCGAATTGCCTACGTAGTAAGTCACGGTGCAAGTTATGCTAGCAATGGCTATGCCGTACGAACACAACGAGTAGCACGCTCTCTTATAGACAATGGGAAAGATGTATTCTGCTTCGTGCGACCCGGAAGACCTTGGGAACTAAACGCTAACGCTGCGAATTCAATCAAGCCTGTAATTGATGTAAACGGGGTACGTTACATCCATTCTCGATGGGAAAATGATAACTACAGGATAAGTGAGCAAGAACACTTAAAACAATCTTTTGCCCAGTTTTGCGAGTTGTTTCAAATTTACAGACCTGAAAAAATCATAGCAGCTTCAAACTGGAAAATTGCCCTACCAGCCTGGGCTGCTGCTAAAGCACTAAATATTCCATTTGCTTACGAAATAAGAGGTTTTTGGGAACTATCTCGTATTGCAAGAGAGCCAGAATACAAGGAAACACCAAGCTTCAAAAAGGAAAGCATAAGGGATACTTTCGTTGCCAATCAGGCAGACAAGGTTTTTACACTAAGTTATACAATGAAAGCTGAGCTTACTCGCAGAGGGGTAAGTCAAGAGAAAATAAGTGTTATTCATAACGGGTTAGATGCGCTACCTCATATCGAAAGTGCCAATAGCGAATTGAGAAGGGAGCTTGGCATTTCAGATTCTGAAAAAGTGGTCGGCTATGTAGGTAGTATTACTGAATACGAAGGGCTTGAAGCATTAATTGAGGCTTGTCGTCAACTGATTGAAGACGGTGAGCAAATAAAGCTGCTATTAGTGGGTGATCATCAACCTGTGGATGGTGTCGATGGTAACGAGTCTGATTCGGACTCGTCATGGCTGATTAGAACAGGGAGAGTTTCTCAAGATAAGGTGCCAAACTATTTGGCACTTATCGATACAATAGTTATACCGAGAAGGAACTTGGACGTATGTCAAATCGTTCCTCCTATGAAAGCTATTGAAGCACTTTCATATGGAAAGAAACTTGTTATCTCTAACTTACCAGTACTGAAAGAAATCACTGAAAAGTTTAGCAGCGTTTATTATTTCGAGGCTGATAATATTAATAGCCTAAAGGAAACGCTAATACTAAGCTTACACGCAAAGACAGTGGCTCCAGATTGGCATAACCTAAAGCAAAGTCTGATTGATACTGCCTTAATGGGAGAAAGTTTTTGTGGAGATAGAGCGCTTAATTCTGTAACTGGAACTGTCACTACTACAAAAGACGAGAGTGGTGAACAGTTTGATAAAAAAATTATACTTAATTCACCTGAAGTATCTTGGTTTACATATGATGTTGAAAGACCGTGTGAACTTCGTGTTCTTGGTCAAGTTGCTTACCAAAATACAACTAAAAAAGAAAGGAAAGCAGTATTACTTGTAAAGGCCTTTGATAAGCAGGGAAATGATATCTCCAAAGCGTTAGGAAAGCTTGCCTTTTCATCTCATCTACAATCTAAGTTTAAGTACATTGCTGACACTAATAAGCAAGTTAAGCTATTACACAAGTTAGCGTTGCCGCCAGAAGTAAGAAAAATTGAAGTTGGTTTGTGTGCATTCAACTGCGAAAGTGCCGAGTTTGTCGAAGTACACAATTTCGATGTTACGATGTCATTAGCAAACTGCGATGTGAGAGTAGAGCAGGCTCAGAGAGTCACCAAAGATCCTCTATGGACTTCTTTTGCGGTAAGAGAGTTTGTTCCGCATACATTGACTGCCAAATTTAATTTTGAAAATCAAAACGAACAGCGCAAGAAGTCGTTAATTGCAAGAGTTAAATTCCATGACAGCGAAGGCAATGAATTAGAGGGTAAACATCAAGGTTTACTTCAGTCTAAGACGGTAGGAAACTTTGTGTATTTAGAGGTTACTTGTGAAAAAGTAGCTAAAATAATTCCACCCAAAGGTGCGACAAAACTGGCGATTGGCCTGCAAAAGTGGGATGCGAAAGGTAATGTTTTCGTTGAGCGTCCTATGCAGTGCGCACCGGATGTTCAAAAAATAGCAGATACAAGTAAGGCTTCAGATTTAAGAAAAGCACTGCAAGCAACTCCTGCCCGTCCATTAGCCAACGTCAAGGTTGCAGCTATTCTCGATGAGTTCACTATGGAATGCTTCAGAATGGAAGTAGATCTTGTGCCTATTTCACCAGAGAATTGGGAACATGAGTTAGAAGCATCTCGTCCCGATATTTTCTTTGTAGAAAGCTGCTGGTTTGGCAACAAGAACCAGTGGGGTGGTTTAATATACGGGTATACCTCCAATGGTGCCAACCAAATGGATAGCTTGGTAAAAGTTATCAATTATTGTAATAGAAAAGGTATTCCAACCGTTTTTTGGTCTAAAGAAGATCCTGTGCACTATAGCCGATTTGCTCCTACTGCGAAGCTGTTTGATTATGTTTACACCACAGATGCAAATATGGTGCAAAGCTACAAAAGTGAGTATGGTATAGATGCAGAGCCACTTTCTTTCTTCTGTCAGCCCAAAGTGCACAACCCTGTTGAAGTTATAACACGCTCCCATAAAGCAGCATTCGCTGGGTCTTACTATTCTGACAAGAAAGAGCGATGTGATGACTTCCATACCATTTTAGGGGGGCTAGACGATGCTGGTGTACCCTATGAAATTTATGACCGTTGTTTGAAGCGCGGTGTGTCTCATCTTCAATTTCCTGAATATTTCAAAAAACATGTAGTCGGTTACTTAGAGCCTGATGAAATGTGGAAGGCTTACAAAGGGTATCGTTATACGGTGAACATGAACACCGTTAAGCATAGTCCTACCATGTTCGCCCGTCGTGTATACGAGTCACTAGCGTCAGGAACACCAGTAATAAGTAACTACTCCGAAGGTGTAGTAACGCAATTTAGCGGAATTGTTTGTGCTAGCGATAACAAAAAAGACATCATTGACTATGTAGAAATGCTGAAAGATGAGAAGGAATATAAGCGAATCGCTGAGCAGGGTGCTAGAGAGACACTCGGCAAGCATACAATTGCTGATAGACTAGAGCAAGTTTGTAAGCGCGTAGGCATTCCTGTAGTACCTCATTTACCTGTAGTGAATGCAGTTATTACCGCTGGCACAGTCGATATGGTAGAAAAGGCAAGGAAGCTTGTGAATTCACAGACGTATTTTGATAAGCGTCTGGTCGTAAATTTAGAAAATAGCAATGAGCTTTATCCTTATCTCAACATTAATAGTGACAAAGAGATTTTTAGAGTGTTAACCGAGTTCGCAAAACCGCTTGAGGGTGTGAGTGTAGACCTAGACTTGAATGACAATATTGCAGAAACGCTAATGGAAGACGTGGCCATTAAAACGCAGTACGACAACATTCACCCAGCGATAAGCGAGAAACAATAATGAGAACAATAAAGTTACTTATCTACGCCGACGTAAACCTAAATATAATGGACGGCTCTTCTGTTTGGCTCGCTGAGCTTTTGGCCCTAATCGCTAAAGACCCGAGAGTACAGCTCGACTTCTTGTCTAAGGCGCCGCATCAAGGTGGCCCATTGAATGGGCAGGTAGATAAACTGGTCAATATAAATCGCATTGAAAAAAGTGCTCGCCCCTTAAAGCCAGAGCAAGCGGCTGAAGCTATCGAGCAATTGGACAAAGAAAACAATTACGATCGAGTGCTTGTGCGCGGTCACATTGAAATGGGTAAGGCATTAGTTAAATTCCTTGCTGGCAGACTTGTTTATTATACGCTGGAGCCTTTTCAACGTCGCCATGAACTGTCGGTGAAAGAAAAGGTGGAGGTATCTGAACTGCTAAACGCTACAGCATTTGCCATAGTGCAAAGTGAAAGAATGCGAGAGAGTTATAGCAGTGAATTTGATTTGTCCAAAGAGCATATTTACATACTACCCCCGCTAATTCCGCCTATTATGAAGCGACCTAGCTTCCGTAATCAGCTTAATAGCGTTTGTTACACAGGGAAGTTCTCTGAAGAGTGGGGCACCCCAGATTTGGTAGATGTATTTAAGTTATTGAAGGAGAAGCTTCCGTACGCCAAATTAAATATCGCAGGAAATAAGTTTCACGGCGAACTAGGAGGTCGGAAAGATGAAATTCAAACCTATTTCGAGTCTGAAGATGGTGTTAACTGGGTTGGCGTCGTTTCTAGAGAAGAGAGCATTGCGCTTTCTCGACAATCTGATATTGGTTTCGCTCTTCGCTCGACAAAAATTGACAATGACGAATCTCAGGAGTTATCAACAAAGCTTTTTGAATACATGAGCAGTGCGAAGCCGGTCATATTAAGACCCACAAAAGTACACAAAGACTTACTTGGTAGTGATTACCCATTATTTGCAAAAAATAATACTGATGCAGCTAATAAAATCCATGATGCTTTGACAGACGTAGCGCTTTACAAAAAGGCATCTGAAATGTCTTATGAAGCATACAAAAATTTCGCCAAGTCGGTTGACCACAATGAAATTATCGAGCGATTAATTTGTTACCAGAAAAAGACAATGTTATTCGCAGGACACGATCTCAAATTTTTGCAAGATGTAATTTCTGCCTACGAAAAAGACACTAATTACAACGTGCTTATTGATCAATGGAATGGCCATACAAAGCACGATGAAAATGAAAGCAAGTTAAAGCTACAAGCTGCTGATGTTATCTTCTGTGAATGGGGATTGGGTAATATCCGCTGGTATTCGAAAAACAAAAAGCCTGGGCAAAAACTTTTAGTAAGAATTCACCTACAAGAAAATCAAGTTCCTCAATATCTTGAAGAAGGGAACTTAGATAATATCGATCAATTTATCTTTATCGCACCGTATAGGTATGAAGAGTTTGTTGAGATGCATAATTTGCCAAGAGAAAAGTGTAAACTCATTTTCAACACGGTAGATTGTGAACGTTTTGCGTTGGACAAGAGCGACGATGCTAAGTTTACACTGGGGTTCATCGGGATGGTGCCGTGGCGCAAGCGTTTCGATTTAGCATTAGACATTTTTGAGTCTTTATGGCAAACCGACAGCAGATATAAATTAAGGGTGAAAGGAAAAACGCCACATGATTATCCTTGGATGAAAGGGCCCAAGTTTGCTGACGAGTTTGTAAAGTATGAGGAACAAGACGCTCGTATCGCGGCGGCTAAGTGGAAAGATAACGTTATTTTTGATGGTCACGGTAACGATATGCCAGAATGGTTTCAAAACATAGGCTATATCTTGTCGACAAGCGACTTTGAAGGCAGTCATCAAGCTGTGGCTGAAGGAATGGCGTCAGGTGCGATTCCAATCATCTTGCCTTGGGCGGGAGCGGAAACGGTGTATCCAAAAAAATATGTATACGAAAACCTACCCGAAAACTTTGAAGCCCCGATTTTCGACATGGCAAAGTCGAAATCCATAAGGGGATACGCCAAACATCACTTTACCACGAGTCACATAGTAAGTCAGATAAGGGAATTAATTGGGTAATGGCTGTAACAACGCAGAATAATTCGCTGAAAAATGTTTTTAAGAGCGTTAATGACGCTCAGGTTTCTTTTTTTTGCAGAGAAAACACAGGTAAAAATCTAGAAGCGAAAGATAATTTACTTGCAGCGATAAATGAAGGCATAGTCAAAACTAATAGTTTCGAAGATGCCGATATTGACTTCCGAACTTTCGACTGGGCACCATCAGGCCAGGACCGGAATTGGTGGTGGCAAGTACAAGCACTTCCGTTTTTAGCTTGGTTCGTGGCGTGTAGAAAGTTGCTTTCCGCGCAAGAACGAAAACTTGCTGCGAAGTTTTGCAAAGATAGTCTTATCAATTGGATTGAGATCATCCCAGAGGATAATGACAAGACGCTAAGGTGGCATGACCATGCCACGTCGTATCGATTGACCAATCTCTTTAATTGGTTATTTTGTCTGTGGCTGGATGATGATCTGAGTGAGTTCGTAGAAGAACTTGATAGCCCTTATCTGATGGAAGATATTCTGAAAAGGCATATTGCTTGGCTGACCGAAGATGAAAATTATTCAAAGCATACAAATCATGGTCTCGATCAAGCCACCGCTGTATTCATTATTGGGTTGTACACGAATCACTCTGTTTGGAAATCGTTTTTTGAATTGTCTGAAAATCGATTAATTGAAGAAATTGAATTCGCGTATACGGAAGAAGGCGTACATAAAGAAAACAGCCCTGGTTATCATATATTCATGCTAAGAAGGCTAACTCGATTTAGCAAGCTAGGTAAGTTACACGCTAACAAAGTATCCGAAAAAGCGGCTCTACTTGAAGAGCGTGCCACAAATTTTAAAGAAGCCCTTACCCTTGTTGATGGAACATTGCCTATGGTCGGGGATACAAGAGGTGGTCATTTCGTTGAGAAATATGATTTCCCTCGCGAGTTGACCGTTTATGATTATTCAAAGTCAGGTTATGTGATTGTTAAAGGAAAGGTTTTAGATAAGCAGTTGTATTTAATGGTAAAGAATTGTTTTGACTCGGTATATCACCGTCATGATGACGACCTCCACATTTACCTAAGCTATGACAATATTGATTTGCTATCAGATGGCGGACTTGGCGCACACAATGAGAAAGATCCTCGCAGAATATCACTTCGAAGTAACGAATGTCATAATGTGCCTTATATAGTTGGCAAAAAAGCGACCAGAAATAGGAAGGCGCTAGCCGGCGTTCCGACTCTACACGTAACTGAAGGCTTTATTGTCGCGGAGAGTTTTTTGTATGGCCAAAAAATAAAGCGCACAATCAATATAAGTCAGTTAGCGTCTGGTTTGATAGAAATAACAGACGTTATTGAAGGGGCAGAAAAAGGAATGATGGAAAACCTTTTCTTCCACCAGTTCGCTAATGTCTCTTTAGAAAATAGTCAAGCTACTATCAGTGTTGAGGAACAGCAACGAATGATTATTTCATATGGTAGCGAAAACATTAAGGTTGCAATAAAGGAACGGCCTTTTTCTAAACAGTATGGGGTTTATGAAAGTGCTCCTTCATTGGAAATAGATGCAAGTAAGCATGGTCGGTTTAGCTTCTGCGTTCGGCTAATTTAGATATATTGGAGAAGATATGAAGTCACCATATCAAGGTTTATCGAGAGATGCATTCTGGCGCACAGGTGTCGCTGCAAAAAGTATTGAAAGCTTAGCGAATGTTTATCGACCCAAAAAACCAGTTAACAAGACCGAGAAAGTAATAACCTTAGGCAGTTGCTTTGCTCAGCATATAGCTAGAAATATGAGAAAGCGAGGATATACGGTATTTGATTCTGAGCCGCCTCCCAAAGGTTTACATGGGTTAGCTGCAAATAAGTTTGGCTACGAACTGTTTTCAGCTAGGACAGGCAACGTCTATGTGATGAGGCAGTTGCTCCAATTGTTTGAAGAAGCTTTTGGGCTTTGGAAACCTTCGTCGGTAGTTTGGGAAAGAAATGGTCGCTATTTTGATGCAATGCGACCTTCAGTAGAGCCAGAAGGGCATGCTCGCTCAGAAGACGTTATAGCGCACAGAGAAAGACATTTGTCCTGTGTCAAAACAATGTTCAAAACAGCCGATGTTTTCATTTTCACTTTGGGCCTCACCGAAGCTTGGATGCACAAAGATTCTGGTGACATTTATCCAACTGCACCGGGGACTATCGCTGGAGAGTTTGATGATTCTCAATATGAATTCAAAAATTTTACCTTCTTAGAAATTTACGATGATTTCATGAAACTAAAGGCTCATATCAAGCGCGTAAATCCGAAGCTTAGGTTCATTTTGAGTGTTTCTCCTGTTCCTTTAACTGCAACAGCTTCCGGCCAACATGTATTAACTGCTACGACATATTCTAAATCGGTGCTTCGGGGAGTTGCTGGTCAGTTAGCCACTGAAAATGACGATATAGACTATTTTCCTTCATTTGACATTTTAACTTCGACTTTGGCGGCCGGTAAATTATACGAAAAGAATTTACGTTCAGTCTCACCTGAAGGGGTCGGAATTGCGATGAACACATTTTTTAGTGTAAACGAATCGGGAGACGCTTTCATTGAAGATACAGGCGAAGATACGTCCGTGCCTTCTGACTATTCAGAACCGTCTCAAAATTCTGATGAAGAGTTTTGTGAAGACGTGTTACTTGAGGCATTCAACAAATGATAAAAATTGCGTTAATAGGTAATTCTCACACAGCAATGCTTAAAATGGCATGGGATCAATTAAGTCAGACCAAAACGAACGTTTCTATTGACTTCTTTATTTGGAGATCAACGGGAGAAAATAGTTTAGTTGTCAAAGGGCTAAATGGAGAGACACAAATCGACCAGGTCAAGATTCTTCCAGGGTTAGCTAGTACAGTTGCGATAGAAAATTATGACGCGATTTTAATTTGTGGCCTAGGTTTTGAGTTGAGACAATTTTTGGATGTTTATAGAACACACAGGTTAACTTCACAATCTGAGACAAAATTTTTAATATCCGAAGACTGTTTTAATGCAACGGTTGAAGAGTTAACTAAGAACTCTCTTGCCTTCAAGGTAAACCAAGCACTAGTCAACGCTGGGTTTAAGAAAGTATTTCTTGTGCCTACTCCACGTTCGTCTGAATATCTTCTCAATGGTGAATATGCAGATGATGTCCATCAGGTTTGTATTGATAACGAAGAACAATCATTCATAAGCGAAACTTTTGTAAATGCATCGCAATACTTTTGTGAACTTGGTACTGAAGTACTTCATCAACCAGACGAAACAGTCGTTGGAGAGATATGCACTGATAAATTATTTAGTAATGCATATGGTACTCCGGAAAGTGAACGATATTTTGAGCTTAAAGGAAGAAGAGACTTAATTCACATGAACGAAAAGTATGGGAAGATAGTGCTTCAGTCATTAATAGAAAAAGCGATTAGTGACTGATGTATTTCTATAAGTTGGCAGACGTTTCAATTGCCGGGGAGAGCTGATTTTATGAGTGAATCAAGTAAAAGCGTTGAAAGTCTAATAACGTCTTTGCAGCAAGCTTTATTCAAACGTATCGAAAAGCAAGAGCGTACACACCGTAATCTGGTGAACCAAGTTTATTCACAATTGGAAAGCTTGTTTTGGCTAGAAAAGAAGTTGTCACTTAAAAACCAACTCCCTCCACTTAGAGGTTGGGCAACGTCGCCTGATGTGCTTTTAAAGTTACACTCTTTCATTACCGAATCAAAGCCCAGCTGCGTTGTTGAATTTGGTAGTGGTGCATCGACAATTGTAATTGCTGACGCCTTAAAGCAAAATGGAAGCGGAAAACTTTATTCGTTTGACGATAGCGATGAGTTCGGCGGTAAAACTCAGTGTAATTTAAAAGAAGAAGGGTTGGAGAGCTTTGTCAATTTGACAATTGCGCCCCTGGTGCCTTGGTTGGGTAGTCACCTTACTCCTGAGGAGGAAACTCCCTATTGGTATGATGCTAAAGTTTTGGATAATTTAGACGCTGTCGATTTTGTCTGGGTTGATGGTCCGCCAGGAAAAACGTGCAAATTTAGTCGGTTTCCAGCAGTACCAGCTGTGATTGATAAGTTACATTCTTCCTCTCAGGTATGGATGGACGACACTATTCGCGAAGAGGAGACGCAAATTTGCGAGGCATGGTCAGAGTTGACCAAAATGTCGCTGGAATTTTTCTCGCTTGAAAAGGGGGTAGGCGTTCTTTCATATAGTGACGAAAATAATGTCGTGGGCAATAAACCGAACGTCACAATATCAGAGCCAAATGATTCAATTATTTCAAAACTTGATTTTAGTTAGCAGTATGATGCCATGAGTAAACAAATTAATTGGGAAGCGTGGGCTAGCTATTTCTTTTTTGGTTACCCGCTGGGAAATGCTCGTTATTTAAAAGATGTCGATACCACTGAGCCAGCAGATCTAAATCTACCTGTAGAGAGAGTCCATTTAGAACCTATAGCCCAAACAATTTCTAATTATGAGTATGCTACTCAACAGGCAGCGGATGTGTTTCTTCACGTTCTTGAAACACAACTGCAGCATCGAGCTAGTTTTAACCCCGTAGTGTTCCTAAGTGGGGGGTGGGACTCAAGAGCAATACTGGCTGGCATCCGAAAGGTAGCGCCCGAACGAAATGTTGAGGCTTACACGACGACTTATGATGGCGGAAATAACAAAGAACAAGTTTTTTCTGCACAAGTAACCAACTGTCTAAGCGTACCTCATACCATAATCGAGTTATCTGATAATTATTATCAATCACTCAGTGAGCAAGCGCTAACAGAAAGTGCTTTTTCTACTAATATGCATATTTGGATGCATGACTTTCTCACAAAAACTCCGCTTACCAGAAAGCATGTAAATTTTGATGGATATGCAGGCGATTTGATTTTTCGAGGAATGAAGCAAGGTATCGATGACGACCAGCTGCTTCCAGACTCTGACGAATTCTTCCGTCGTTTCAGAGTGCAGATTCCGTCAACCGTGCTTTCAAAACCTGTTTATAACACGTTAGAAAAGCTGGCTAGAAAAGCGCTTGCAGATGAGTTAGCTAAGTACCCTAGGGAAACACGGGCTTTAAACTTTCTTATAAACAATCGCGGTGCTCGAGCGGTAGGCTATTCAATTGCCGCGCAAAGGAAGCATATAGAGGTAGAGCTACCTTTTATGGATAAAAGGCTACTTCAATTGGCCACAGAGATTGATCCTGCAATTCGTCTAAGCCCTAGCTTTTACCCAGATGTTTTGAAGAAAATCAATGCCGAGGTTGCCGTACTTCCTTCAACGAATAGTCCCGAACCAGAACAAATAGGGTGGACAGAAAAGCCAATAATTAAACATTCTGAAGCAAATCTTAAGTTCATGCTTGATGAAATAGGCGGGTTGGCAAAAGATTTTAGCAATGCAGGTGGAATTGTAGATTGGTTTACTCTAGATCCAGCAAAAACTGTCAATAGGAAGCGCGAACAGCCATTCTTAAGACGTCACAATCAAACTCTTGAATCAGTCTATCTCTACACAAAATGGTTTAGAAATCATCATAATCTGCTGGCTTCATGCAATGTGCTTAGTGATAGTTTTGCGCTAGATGAAGAAATCACCGCTTCTACAAAGCAACCTATTACAGAGAAATTTGAGGAAATAAAAGCAAAATATAAATCTGAAATTGAGGCCTTGAATAGCAATCACAAGCTTCATTTTAACTTGTCTGTCGACGTTGAAGCATTTTCCATAAGTGATTATTACGCTAGTCAAACGGCGTGTGAGAATGAAGTAAATAAGCTCATTTTCGCTGATTTTGGTGATGGTTCTGTGCTCGAGTCCGAGCTGTTGTCGAAGGAAATTCCTTGTACGTATTTTATTGAGAGTTACTCGTCACTTTTAAATAGTAGTGATGAGTTTTCGCGCGTTATATCTTTCTTCAATCGTGAGCACACTGAAGTTGGTTTACATTGTCATGCTTTTTCTATCGATGAAGGCATCAAGAAGCATCTCAATTTGCAGCACGAGTGGTATAGAGACGAAAAGAAACTTACAGAGGTACTGCGCTGGGGTAAACAGCGCATTGAGTCAGCAATACCTAATTCAAAAGCAATAACTTCTTTCCGCTCCGGTAGGCTAGACGTTTACCCAAATATGGAAACTTGCATTAGAAATGCGGGCTTTAGCATTGATAGTTCACTAATGGATAATGTGGAAGAAAATTACTTTGAGACGCGGTCATCAATTGTTGGTAACGGCGTTTTTAAAAGTGCCTCTCTAACCGAAGTGCCACTTACTAGTTATCGAATTGGAGATAAAGTTAGAGGGTTAAACTTTAATAGCACTTCGTTTGAGCAGATCTGCCATTTAATTTATCTTAGCATTAAGTTCAAGCTGCCCTGTTTAACAATGCTGCTTCATAGTTGGAGTTTTGGCAAAGGGGGACAATCAAGTTTGTTGGGCAAAAATGTTCAGTATGAGCCCGATGAACATTTGATAGAAAAGTTTAGGCACTTAGTTAGTTTTGTCGAGCAGGTTGCGAATACTCAGTTTTCCACCATAAGTGAAACTGTAAAAGCGACAGAGCACCAACCTAAAGATGAGAAATGCCAGCAAGCTAATCGACTTAATTTAAAACCAGAGTTAATTACTGTGACTTGCGAAGTAAACCGAGGTTCGTTAATTGCTTCTACACATGTCAATCAAGACCATTTGGACGGTGTTTTTGTTTACGCTTTTTATCTAGTTGTTAATGGAGAGGTGGTTGATAAACATTTGTACAAGGCAGATAACCTAACAAAGTTTGATATTTCTCCCTATGATAACAGCGCGGAAATCGCTGTAAGAGGTTTTATAAAACGAGAAGGGGAAACAAAGCCCCTTATTGCGAGAACACAGGTGGTTTTTTAATTCTTAAAGTTTAATTTTCCTTTTGATGGCTGGGAAAGTTATTACTTTAAAGGGTAAATGCTATGATAGGTAAAAGTAATTTCACAAAATAAGCTAAATAAGCGTGTAAACCTCCCCAAAACTAGTGGCATACCTTTTTAGAGTTCTTCGGCGTACACTGAGCCAAGAAGGAGAACTCCTGATGAAAAAATCTCGATACACAGAAACGCAGATCGTAAAGATCCTGAAGGAAGTGGAAGCTGGCCGACTGGTTAAAGAAGTCTGCCGTGAATACGGCATTTCTGATGCCACCTACTACAACTGGAAAGCCAAATATGGTGGTATGGAGGCGTCGGACATCAAGCGCCTTAAAGAGCTTGAGGATGAAAACAGGCGGCTGAAGTCTATGTTTGCCGATCTCAGCCTGGAGCATCGGATATTGAAAGACATCGTTGAAAAAAAGCTGTAAAGCCAGCGATCAGGCGTGAACTAGTGAATTATGCGCGAGAGCAGCATGGTGCCAATTTGCGGATGGCGTGTCGCGTAGTTGGCATCAGTGACTCGGTCTATCGATATCAACCGGATAAAGCGCGTGATGACAAGGTCATCGCCAAGCTGCAGGAAGCCGTTGAGCGCTATCCCGCTTACGGCTTCAGCAAGCTATTTAAAATTCTGAAACGCTGGGGACACGGCTGGAACCACAAGCGAGTGTATCGTATTTACTGTGAGTTGAAGCTCAACAAGCGACGGCGTGGCAAGAAACGTTTGCCTACCCGAAACCCTGAGCCACTGGCCGTACCCGTTCAGGCTAACCATTGCTGGTCGATGGACTTTATGTGTGACAGCCTGCAATGCGGCAGGCGCTTTAGAACATTCAATGTGGTGGATGACTTCAACCGTGAAGCGTTGGCTATTGAGATTGATTTAAACCTGCCGTCGCAGCGGGTTGTACGTGTGCTGGAACGCGTCGTTGCGTGGCGGGGTTATCCTGCCAAGCTACGCATGGATAATGGGCCAGAGTTCATCTCAATCACACTGGCCAGCTGGGCAGAAGAACGTGGCATTACTCTGGAATTTATCAAACCGGGCAAGCCAACGCAGAACTCCTATATCGAGCGTTTTAACCGGACTTACCGCGACGAAATACTCAATATGTACGTCTTCAAAACACTCAATGAAGTGCGTGAACTGGCGGAGAGCTGGGTGACTGAATACAACGAAGAGCGTCCCCATGATGCGCTGAATGATCTGACACCATGGGAATATTTAACCAAGCATGAACTGGCCGAGACCTCTAATTATGGGTGTAACTAATTAGGGGAGGTTTACAGCGGAACACGGCTATAAGGGCATTTTTTAGTCATACGGCCATTAAGCAAATCTGCTTTTTTTGTAATTGGATATTTAATGCTGCATGAGAGTTATACGTCTAGTCAAAACGGGTAACTCTCATCTATTCAAGAAGAAGTGTCAGATTAAGTCGAGACTAATTCATCTAAGTTGTGCTAGCGAGCTAGGCAATTTGAACTGTAATCATCAAGTTGATGCTTATCTCGACTCCAAGTAACGTTGGTTCTGACAATTCGTGCTGGAGAACCAACAATAATAACACTTTCTGGAATTAAACCAGAAACAACAGAAGCTGTTCCAACTATAGAGCCACTAGCAATGCTAGAGCCCGCTACAACTGTACTACGTCTTCCCAACCATACATGGTCACCTAGAGCTACTTCACTATAGTTTAGATTGATAATATCACCCGTGTTTAAGTCAACAATGGCATGTTGGTCAGATGTTTGTATTAAAACTTCACTAGAAAACATACAGTCTTTTCCACAGCGAAAGCCCGTATCGTGTGTATAAATGGTGGTGCCATTAGAAGTAGTGTTCTCACCGATGTTTATTTTGCTTTCGCCGGTCATTCTAAGGACGTAGTAACCCTTAGCGCCCTCGCCAAACCTAACAGACTGGTCGTTGCCACCAGTAGATATGTTTATTTCGCCAGATGTAGCGCCTATATAGGCACTAAACCGTTTTCGTGGTCTACCTTTACCGTGTACCTTTAGCTTAACTATTAATGAATTATTGTTAATCGCTGATATGGCGGCTTCGCTAAACTCAATATAAGAGTCTTCACAAAATTCGCCTCCCAGTTTTACAAGTTTTTTGGCATCTTCGATACTCAACTTCACAGCAAATCCCTTCAGTTATAAAATTTTTGTGGCAAGGCTTTTGTAATGATGCCAAATTTTAATACTAGCAAGATCTTCAACTGATTTTGAGGTATCTAGCCAAGGTTTTACTCCACCAGCGTAGTGAATAATTGAGATATCTAACAAGATGTCTTTATAAACTGAGTCGCTTGCAAAACGAAGGTAGCTGTCTTGATAGTTATAGCGAGATGAAGCCATACCGAGCATATTTTTGTTACTAGCAAAGTATTCGCTAAGAAGTCCTTGTTCGTGAATTGATACTCTCTCGGAAGCGAACTTTGTTATTTCATCAAAAAAGCTATCGCTTAATAATTCGTTATTTACAAGCATTACACCTGAGTTTATTCGGCTCTTGTGCTTATTGTCGAACTCGCCTTTTAGCATATTAAGCAGTTGTTCATCAGTATTTTCTGTGCGAATAGATTGCTGAAACTGTGGGCATGTAACTAATGGTTTATCTGGAAACGCGCTTAAAAGACCATCCAGCGAGTTTAGGGTTAGCATATCGACATCTAAGAAAAGCAATTTACTTGTTTCTTGCTCTTCAAAAATGCACCATTTCAGAAAAGTTCCTCTATTCCAGTTAGCTCTTTCAGGGCGTTTTACATTGTCTCTAGCTAACGTATAAAGACGCTTCTTTCGTTCCCCAGACAGTATGCTAATCCTGTCGGCTGCCGCAGCTACTACCGGGTCATCCTGTAACTGTTCATCATCGGTATATACAACAATCGGATTTCGGCACAACACGCCATTTTCAGCCATACTCGCAAGCATAACTTTGAAACACTCTGCGTAACCGCTGTCAAATGCAAACGCAAGGGTTACATCCGGTGAAACTGTAGAGCGTTCAGTGTTCTTTATTTCAAGAAGACCTTTCTCCTGAAGGGAGTTTATAGACATACTATCCTACTTTTAAAAATACTGTTAGAGACTTCCGACGCAGAAAATTTAACCTTATTCTAGGTCAGAGAGTAAATCTTCTCTGCAATTTATCACTATCATCAGTGCTTTTCCAACGTTAGGCATACTAAATTCATAGTGTGCCAAGTCATTATCGACTGCCCTCAATTGATAGTCATGCATTACTTCTAGAATCGTCATCATCTGAGTTGACTGATTGTGTTTTTAGTTTTTCCGCAGAGTATCTGAACTTCTTATGATCTCCAGCGAGTGAGTGACTCTATCCCACATCATGAAAAGCTGAGAAGTTTCGCTAGGGTTCCAATTCTTTCGGAAAGATTCAGTCAACGCTCTACTGCCAACAGACTGGTTATAATATGAAAGCGCGATTTGATAACTTTGTTAATTATTGTGCGCACCTTTGTAACTCCCTCTTTTAAGTCCCTTGGGAGCTTTTACTTCGCCTAAAAACAGGCCTTCAAAATGATTTAAAATCGCTTTCAGCCTTGGTGTTTTCTCGTCACCAATAACCGTACCAAAGAGGTTATCCCCTTGATTTGCAGCTATCTCTGCTTTTTGTATTAATCCAATAATCGTGGGTGCCATGGGTCAGATAAGTAGTCAGCATTTAAAGAGCCATCTTTATTTAATAAAATTTTTAAGTAATAGGTGAACTTTTTAAGCTGTTCTGTGAAAAGTATTTCATCTTTAAAATATACTGCGCTACACATATCGGCCAACATTGCCGATGTACCCCAATTATTGTCTCTGTGTGCTTTTCTGGCATACGGATGAAGCTTCTTTATAAAAATTCTAAACTCCCGCTCGTCATCCGATGTCCAATCGGTAAGATCATTCTTAATCATATCCAAAGACGGTATCCATATAGGCAGTATCCACGCGCTTTCGAGGAATATTTTTGGCTGGTATCCTTTAGCAACTTTGAAACCCTTAAATGTAGAGGCCCAAGCTTTATAATTTCTGCACTTTTCTTTTTGTGAGCTGGGTTCTATGTAATGTGCCACAAAAGTGCATGAGCTCTTGCTGCTGCATCTCCTTTAAATTGTTCTTCATGTTTTGTGCTTGCTCTTGCAGCAATTTCCACAATCCTAACGGCGTAAAACTTACGTTGAAAATCGACATGTTCAGAGTTAGATAGTTGATTTAACGCTTTATTAGTAAACTCTGATGTCGATTTATCTAAAGTATAGTGACGCTAGAGCTCTTCTATTGTATTCAAAATGGATGGGCTCACGAAAACATGAGCATCAGACTTGTTTGAAAAACCAAATATCGAAGCAGTAAGTGTTACTATGCATAGAAAAATAAGTTCTTCATAATTTATTGAGTATCTCTCCCCACTCAGCAAAACAGTAGTTAGCGACAAGCTTACTTGGTACTATATGACGAAATTCATTGGTACGGTATTATGATGCTAAAGAAACTTGTGTCTTCTTTGAAACAAAAGCGCGGTAGCGGCAGACTTATTGAGCTTCATGAGAAAATTATTGATGATAGCAATAAGTTTGATCGGAAATATTATTTAAAGAAATACCCAGAAGCAGACTCAAAAAATCCAATAAAATTCTATCTGACAAAAGGAGCAGAGCTTGGGCATAACCCTTCAAGCTGGTTTGATACCACTTGGTATCTAGAAAATTATACTGATGTTAAAGTCACGCAAATTAACCCCTTTGTTCATTACATTTTATTTGGAAAGTCTGAAGGTAGAAAACCCAATAAAAGGCAGCACGATGCCTGGTTAAAAAAACGAATTAGAAGTATCAAAACTAGTGTTGTAGAAAACTTGTGGGGAGGCTATTCGAAGCCAGCACTAAAAGTTCTCGAAAATTGTTACTCTGACAGTAGAGAGGCAACAAGGTTGAGGTTTTTTACTGCATGGCATGCAGCTCGTTGGTATTATTTCTCTGAAAATTACAAGAAAGCCCTTGAGCTGTCTCATTTCATCCGAAGCCTCGGGGAAGAGTATCTTCTAGATAAGACAGTCGTATTGATGCATAGCTTCTGTCTCATGCAATTGAACCTAAACCAGCAGGCTGAAGAGGTATTGCGTGAATATTTGAATATCATGCCAGATGATGCTGATGCGCTTCTTTCGATGTCTAATCTGTACCACGAACGAAGCGAAAAATTAAGTTGGATAAATAAAGCGTTTGAGAAAAATGGATTTAGGGGAATCGACTTAAAAGGCGATGGGCAGAGTATTGATTTTCGAAGTTTACATGGAGATGCTACTACAATAAGTGATCCAAGACGTGTCAGTGTAATCATTCCAACGTTCAATGCTGAACTTCGAATAAAGGTCGCTGTAGAGTCATTGCTTAAGCAGTCTTGGAGCAACATCGAGGTTATTGTTGTTGATGACTGCAGTACAGATAATACCGTTAAAAGCGTGAAACAGTTAATGCAGTTGGATTCTAGAGTAAAGCTTGTCGAACAAAAGCAGAATGCCGGAGCTTATGTCGCTAGAAATGCTGGCCTTAAAGTCGCAAAAGGCGATTTTATTACAACGCACGACAGTGATGACTGGTCGCATCCTCAAAAGATTGCCAGTCAGGTTGCGTACTTAGACTCGATGCCGAAGGTAAAAGGTGTTTCAACTTTCTGGGTTCGCGCTTCTTCCAACCTTCAATTTCAGCATAATTGGCGATTGAATGAAAGATTGATTCATTGGTCTCATTCCTCTTTTCTATTCAGGAAAGAGGTTTTATCAGACATTGGTTATTGGGATAATGTAATAGCGGGAGGAGATACAGAATTTATCTGGCGTGTTCAAGCCAGATATGGGAAATGGGCGTTCAAACGAATCCATAGCGAAGTTCCTATGGCCATTGCCTTAGACGATGAAGGCTCGCTGACTCGAAATAAAGCGACTCATATTAAAACTATGCATAATGGAATGCGTCACATATATAGAGAAGGATGCCAGTGGTGGCATAAGAAAAATAAAAATTCCCTTAATATTTCGAATTACGTCGATAGGCCTTTTCCTGCCCCTCAAACGATGTTGAAAAGGGGCGACAATGAAGTTGCTGCCGACTTCTTAGCTGTTTCAGATTTTAGCCTGGGCAGGTTCTCTCAAGCGCAATTTGACTTACTTCTTGAGCATTCAAAGAATGGGATGAGTATTGTCTTATATCACATCCCTCAATTTGGAAAGAGTGTTAAGCCACTTTCCAGCAAGTTTTATAGTCTGTTGATGGAAAAGAATATAAGCGTCTGTGTTTTTGGCATGAAAGTAAATTCAAGAAACACGCTGTTCCTAAATGAAATGCTGTTAAAACATGTTCCAGACCAGTTGGTAGAGGTATTAACCCAAAACGTACTAATTTCTGTTAAAGAAAATAGTGAGATTGGTTCAAATGATGTTCGCGGATTTCTTCCTCATAATCAGGACTATAATACTTCGTTGGTTTATTTTGACGAGTTGACTAGCTTAAGTATTATTTAGTAAAAACGTGCTTTTTTGTGCTTAAAAAGAAGTGGTTCATTAATTAGGCTTTACTATCTCAGACTTAATCTGACAGTTACCCGTTGCTCCAGGTGGCGCTGTCAGATTAGATTTGAGCTAGGTTCTTCTCGGCCCAAGTTTGTTTCCCATCGATTATTGTTTTCGGTAATGTCTACCGCAGTACATTTTTCTCTGATGAGTCCTTTTACTGTTGAGCCACACGTCCAGTGATTTTTTGAGGCTCGTTTAGCGATTCATAGCGCTTCTTGCGGGAGGTAACTTGATAGGACTAACTCAATATCACTTTGTAGAAGCTTATGGCAGATGCTATTTTTTTCTGTGGTGACATTGCTATTGTTGTGGTCGATATCATTTATAGCAAGATGAAAATGGTAATCATGATGCCCGAATCTTTTCACACTAGTTTAATTAGGCTCACATCGAAGTAAGCCTAATTCTTACTATGAGAGTTTGGTGTTTAAACAACGGGCACTTCAAAAAGCTCTTTACAGAAGTAGTTGACGCTATCACGGAAGGCATTTCTTTTTTCTCTTATCTTAAGCGGTAAGCCCATGCTGGATGCATATAACTTTCTAGAATTAAAGCCAACCATTGTGTGAACAGCAACATCAGTTTCGTTCATTGAATTTGCACCCCATTTACTCATTCTATGCTCCATATAAAACAAATCATACAAATCTGCGTCATAACAGTTGTTGTAATCAAGCATTTCAATGTGCTCTGAAAATGAATCAATAGAAAGGGCTGTTTGTGCGTGAATAGCCATTATTCTGGAAAAATGTTCAGCCTCTGCAACTTTGAGTTTTTTGCCATTTCGTTGGTGGAACCCTCTTAAAATTTCGCCACCGAAACCTCTTGAATAATTAGTCTTCGACGTTAAATCTTTGAATGCATTGTAAAGTGCATCTGTTGAAAAAATTGTATTTAATCGGTGAGGGCCGCCATTCGTTCGCAGTGCTTTTCTGCTCTCAGAAAAATAGCCGTTCACCCTTGCATCTTGCGATGAAACATCGATAACTTGGTGCGAGAAATTAAACTTTTCTGCTAATGATTTCGCCGCTTTTAGGTCTGCTAAATTGCTTTGACTTCCACGAAGCTGTGTAAAAGTGTTTAATTTCACCCCTTTGGCAATCAGTGGAGCTAGCATGGTTCTACTGTCCATACCTCCAGTAAGGCCAAATATTTCTTCGTCAAAGTTTTGAGCAATGTAGTCAGAATAGCCATCTAAATAACTTATTAAAACGTTACTCGCTAACTCGGTATCTTTGTGGCAAATATTGCCTCGTGGCCAAAATCGAGATAATGATGCATTGTCCAATCTTAAACTGTGGTTGGCAGGGGCGACGAAAACGTTCTCGTATTCTGTTTTCAAACCAGGTAGGTTTTTTACGTCTTTTTTCTTGTAAGCTTCGCTTGTAATAAAGGCGTACATGTCAAAATCTATACTGCTGCCCGTAGCTTCCGCAAGTAAATTGACATGAGAAGACAAAGTAGGGTTCAACTCTTTTGTGAAGTAGCGCATTTTAGAGCTAAACCCATCAGGATAAGCGCGCCATACCTCGTCGAATTTTGCAAATACTATGAACCTACCACTTAATTCGTCCATTTCTTCAAAAAACGCTGAAGACTCTTCTTTGAAGCTAGCCAATTTGTCACATACCAGCTGTGAATCAAGGACTTTCGAGAAAGGGTTAAAAGCATGGCCCAGTATTACTACGTTATTATTATTCTGAGTAGAGAACGCTATGGGTAAATCTGGATGTGCAAACAACGAGAGTCCGTTGAAGAAGTGCTCGCGCCAAAAGGGAAGTTTGCTTTTTAAGCTACTCGTCAATTTAAGACGCTCTCCAGCTTTGGCTAGATATCCAAATTTATAAAGTAGAGGTATTGCTTCTGCGTTCATTAAAAATCCTTACGCTACGCACAAAATCTGCGTCGATAATATCCAATTTGATAACGGGTCTACAGGCTATAGGCGTAGACCTAAAATAATTAAAGCAAATATAGCATGATAGAGATTTCAACTCATCGTCATTTGTAAAAACCAATGACCAATCTTCATTTCGAGTATTACTCATTAAAATGATATACTCCGGCTGTTTATAATTATTGCCCTCAATGGATGTTAAATGGGACTGAAAACTCTAAAAAGGGTGGTTGAGAACCATCCATACTTAATGAAGAGAAAGTATAAAGCTGACATAGCTTTATTGCAGAATTCAGATTTGTTCAGTAGCAAGTATTATTTGTGGAAACACAAAGATGTAGCGCGTGATAAATACTGGTCTAAAAATCCTATTCTTCATTTTCTTCTTATTGGTGGCGATGAGAGACGTAAGTGTTCTAAATGGTTCGACACGGAATGGTACGCTGAGCACTACGAAGATGTAGCGCAAGAAGGTATTAATCCACTAGTTCATTATCTAAAGTATGGTCAAAAAGAAGGGCGGCGTATTTCTGGAAGAAAATATACAGAAAGAACCAGAGATGAGCGTGAAAAGCTGAGAAACTCTACAATAAAACATCTGTGGGGGGGCTACTCAGAGATTGCTTTGCAAGAGCTGAAGGAAATCTACGCTTCTGAGTCTCAACACATTGAGTTACGTTTTTTTGCCGCTTGGCATGCTGCTCGATGGTATTTTTATATTCAAGCATATGACGTTCTTTTGGAACTAGCCGAGCTCGTTATCTCTCTTGACAAGAACTACATCAATGAAAAAAACACAGTAATGATGTTTACATCTGCATACCTTGCGATGGGAGAGCCTCTTAAGGCAAGAGAGCTGGCCGAGCAATATTTATTAGCTAACAAGAATGATACAGATATGTTGCTTGTTTTGGCCAATACCTATGAAAACGAAGAAGAAAAGTTAAAGGTTGTAAATACAATATTTGCTCAACGAGACTTGGCTCTGATTGAGAAGATTGATGCTGAGAAACCTTTAAGCTTAAGTAATATAGAAGCCACGAGTCAAAGTAGGCATCATTCGCAGAAGGTTAGCGTTATTATGCCAACCTTTAACGCAGAAGATAAAATTAGCGCAGCGCTTTTTAGTTTGCTAAATCAATCTTGGAGCAACCTCGAGATAATCGTGGTTGACGATTGTAGCACTGACAATACTGTCCAAGTAGCGTCAAACGTTGCGAAAATAGATTCTAGAGTAAAGGTTTTTAAGCAAGAAAAAAATGGTGGAGCCTACTTAGCGAGAAACCGAGGCCTCAAAGAAGCGGTTGGTGACTATATAACTACCCACGACTCGGATGATTGGTCGCACCCCCAAAAAATAGAAACTCAGATGGATTTATTGCTTAGAAAAGAATCTGTTATGGGAGTATGTACTTATTGGACTAGAGCACTAGATGACTTAACGTTTACGCACAACTGGAATTTGAATGAAAAGTTACTGCAGTGGAACCATTCATCCTTTCTGTTTCGAAAGGAAGTGCTGTCTGAGTTAGGGTCTTGGGACAGCGTAATTATTGGTGGTGACACAGAGTTCATTTGGCGAGTTCAAGCTCATTACGGCAAGGGAGCGGTAGTTAAATACAAGCCAAATATCCCTTTTTCATTCGCTTTAGATGACGATGCTTCACTAACAAGGGCTAAGGCTACTCACGTAAGCACTATTCATTTGGGGCTGAGAAATCTGTACCGCAATGCAGCGCAATGGTGGCATAAGACGTCAGATGAACTGTCGATAGTGAACAAAAAACGAGCCTTTCCAGTTCCAAATCCAATGTTGAAGCGTGGCGATAACCTCCTTTCGTGCGATGTGCTTTATCTCGCCGACTTTAGTCAGGAAGCCACATTTGATGCCCTAAAGAAAAATTTAGAGGCAGATACAAGGAAAGCCAATTTTAAAGTGGCGCTACTTCATTGGCCAGAATATGGTAAAGATAAAGAAGAGCCTCTTCCTATGTTTTTTGAGCTTCTTGATTTGGCAAATGTATACCCAGTAGTTTATGGCATGGAAGTGACTTGTTCGTTAGTAGTCACGCCTTCAACAGAGCTTTTTAAACAAAAACTTGAAAAAGCTCCTTTGATTACTGCAAATCGCATAATGTACACCAACAAAGGTGTCGAGGATGGAGAGTTAGACCCTTTAGGGAATTATGTGAGTGTTGTTGCAGAGTAATAGCGGAATGATTTTCAAGGGCAAAATTTTGCTTTTTTTAACGTTTGCTCGAGAGTTGCTACGTGGCATAGTTCCATTTGTTGCTTCGAAAACTAATCGAATAGTGAATGATCCTCTGTTTGAGTGTCCTCGGGGAACGAAAGCTCGTTTATTGGCTAAATACAAAGTAGCTTACTCACTTACTTATGGGAGTCCTCTGGATCCCCAGTACATTCCAAATTTCGATTCACAATGGTATGTAGAACAGTACAAGGACGTTGCTGGCAACCAATTATTACCATTCTTCCACTTTGTGTTTTTTGGAAGAAGCGAAGGAAGACTTGCAAACGACAGTCGTCTAGATAAATACGATGCCCTGCTTTGGCTTGGTAGGCCAGAGCTCATGCTAACAAAGTTAAAGCGTTTATTGGTTTCTTCCAATAATGAGGAAGATAAAGCTAGGGCGTTATGGTACTTATCAAGATGGTACGCTTATAACGGGTATGTTGCGGAAGCACTCCATTATGTTGAAGAATTATTCTTTGTTATAAGCACCTTTAAGGTTAAGCCGAATAAATCATATATTACACTGGTAATTGATGTAGCCACCAATGCTAAACAGTTTTCCTTTACAGAAAAAAGCTTAAAGGTACTTGAAGAGAATTACCCGAACTGTAACGAATATCATTTATTAAAATCAAACCTGTTACAAAAGATGTGTAGCCCGAATGCTCAATGGGTAAATTATCTCAATAAAATTCTTTTAGCTAACAATTGTTTTCCCGTCGTATTAGTCGAAAAAAATAGACTGGAAGCTTGTAAAAAAAATTTCTCACTATTAGTTGAAGATTCGAAGAAGCCACTGTCTCCTCTGATTTCAGTGATTGTTCCCGCTTACAACGCGGCTGAGCATTTGACTTCGACGCTGGATTCTTTGCGACACCAAACCTATCGCAATATTGAAGTGATAGTTGTAAACGACGCAAGTACTGACGATACCTATTCTGTTTACAAACAGTGGTTGTTAACCAACCCTGATAATGAAACCTTCAAACTAAAATATGTAGAAAATAAGCAGAACAAAGGTGCTTACCATAGCCGGAATGTAGGAATGCAATTGGCTAAAGGAGACTTTTTAACGGTAAATGATGCTGATGACTGGGCACATTGCCAAAAGCTGGAGTTTCAGTATTCTGCTTTTATTGACGAATCTATTCAAGCAACTGTCAGCTCTTGTGTCAGAGTCACTTCTGAATTTCAATTTAAATGTGTGAACATTGAGCAAGTTTGGATACAAAGAAATGTTAGCTCATTAATGATCCGCAAAAGCGTTTTATCCAGTTTGGGCTATTGGGATGAAGTTAAAGCAAATGCTGATACAGAGTATTACTATCGGCTTGAGACGGCTTTTGGGCGACATTCAATAAAACATGTTTTACCTGATGCCCCTTTATCAATGCAACTTGTAAGAGATGAGTCTTTAACTAACTCTAAAACCATAGGGTTAACTACCCAATTTGAAGGCCCTAGAAAATGGTATATGGACGCCGCCTTAAAATGGCACAACCAGAGTAAAGATAGCCTTTACTTAAGTACTAATTTGGCTATTCGCCCTTTCAGAGCACCGAATGCACTACTGCAAGAGGGGCAAATTAATCCAGAGGATTGGGCTGAGCAGGTAAAGCAATCAGGCTTGTGGGACGCAGCGTGGTATGTTCAACGTTACCAAGATATTCAAGAAGGGGGAGTACACCCTTTCGAACACTTTCAATCACGTGGTATTTTAGAACTAAGAGATCCTGGGCCTCGTTTTTCGCTCTCTTCTTATGTTCAGAAAGAACAATGTGAAGCTCAAGAAGCAGTAATTAGATACTCTAGATTTCACGACGCCAACTCTTATTATTTAGGCAAATTTGAAAGTAAGAGAGCGCAAAGTGAAAATTTGAATGTTTTGCTAGTTGGACACCAAGCGAAGCAGGTGCTTTTTGGAGCTGAACGTAGCCTCTTGGATTTAGCTAAATTACTGTGTAATTCGAATTTCAATGTGTTTGTTTTGCTGCCAGAGGCGTTAAATAGTGATTATATTGAGCAACTTTTGCAGTACTCTTTGAAGGTGATAGTTGCGCCCTACACATGGTGGTTTAACGGCAAACAACCTAATTTAGAAACTGTTGATATAATCAAGGGCGTTTTAACCGAGAACAGTATCGATATACTTCACACCAACACATTGGTTCTAGACGAGCCTCTAGTAGCGGCCAAAGCGCTTAATATTAAGGCTGTAGTTCACATTAGAGAAGATTTACCAACAGATAGAGCTCTCTGTGAGACTATGCTTTGTTCGCCCGATCAAGCTATCAGTAGACTAGTAGAATATGGTTGTAACATTCTCTGTAATTCGACCTATTGCCTTCAACAGACTAAGAATTTATTGCCTAAGTCTTTTAATAAGCATATTTCAGCAATCTACAACTTAATTGAGTGTGAAAATACCGACGTTATGATTTCTCAAGAAACTGATAATGTTTCCGTCGGACTGATCAGCAGCAATATCGAGAAAAAAGGAGTTGGCGATTTTATAAAAGTTGCTAAAATTTGTTCTGGGGTTCAGGGCCTATCTTTTAAGATTTATGGGCCTAAGACAGCGTACCTAGAAAATGCAATGGCTCAGGCAACTGGTAATGTAGAATTTTGTGGATACGTAGATACTCCCAGTGATGCAATTTCAACTCTCAATGTTGTTTTAAGTCTTTCGTCCTTTTCTGAAACATTTGGTCGGTCAGTGGCTGAAGCGCAATTACTCGGAAAAGTTGCTATTGCCTATGACAAGGGCGCAGTATCTGAGCTTATTCAAAATGGCGAAACGGGTTTCTTAGTGCCATGTGGAAATGTACAGGGAGTTGTTGATGTATTGATGGCACTCAAGGATGATTCCTCTCTCAGGAATTCAATAGGCTACAAGGCAAAGAGGTTTGCAACCGACTCCTTTAGTGAACAAGCGCTTTTAACGAAGTTTTCTTCTTTTTTTAAGAAATTAAAGTAAGGGTAGTAGAATTACTCTAAAATTTTTATGCAAATTTACATTCATATAGGTCCTCCCAAGAGTGGTACTTCCGCTATTCAGAACTGGTGCGCGCGTCATCAACAAACGTTGCTAGAAAACTCTGTTTATTACCCATCTCATACTGTCGATGAGAACGGTATAAGCTCAGGGAATTTGAGGTCATTGTTCTCTAAAGACTCTAGTGGGAATTTAGAGTTTAAACAAACCAAACTATTAAAAGAAATAAAGCATGCAAAAGGAATTGGCGCAAAAATAATAGTTTTTTCCTCAGAGTTTTTTTTCAAACAAGCTGAACTCCTCATAGATGCTATCCCTGATGCGAAGTTTATTGCTTACATTCGTTTTGGTTTAGAGCAATTCGAGTCATCTTATAATCAGGGTGTGAAGCGACACGGCAGAACTGCTGAACTATCAATTCCAGATCATCCTAGATCACAGACTCTGGTTAAATTGCAAAAAATATCTGAACGTTGTGGAAACAATTCTAGGATGATTCTTCGAGGTTATGGCGATCCCGTATTCTCTGGCGGAAACATCATTACCGATTTTTTATCTTCTTTTGAAGAGGTTGATCTACGGCATATTGAAATTAAAAAAGAGAAGCGTATTAACAGCAGCTATTCGCATGAGGGGCTGCAGCTTAAGCGTTGGTTTAATCAATTCGACTTAGGCAGCCTTCAAAGAAGCCTAGATACATTTTTGCAAATGCAAGGACAGGGCGCAGAAAGCTACAGTTTAATGGATGCTGAAAAGTTTGATAGTGCAAAAGCGAGTTATCTAAGCCAGCTAAGCGCATTTTGTAAAAATTATTCGGTGAACAATGCAGAAAAGCTTTTAAATCAATGTGCATTAAAAAAAATAGGTAAAGTTAGGCTTCAGCATATTTCTTTAGAAGTTTTTTCTCGCTTAATTTCATCATTCATTAAGAAAGATAAAAGAAACCTAAGTTACCTTAATGAATTCCTATCACAGAACACGCCTAATACTAGGAGCGATTATTTAAGGTTTAAAGCAATTGAAGCCGAGGTTTCCCGAAATACGTCTATTAGTGACTTGGCATTTTTAAAAAGCTTCAAAGCTCATGCTGTAAAGAGATTTAAGGGCAGTTTTAAAGAAATGGCCCTTGGAAAGAGTAGTAGCTTTTCTGAGATAGTACCTAAGAACACCGAAGTTAAACTCTTCGATATACCTTTCTCTTCTGACTTTTTTTGGTTAAAAGCCGCTCAAGAAAGCAAGCGAGGGTTTTGGCAGTTATACTACAACCAATTGAACGGGCGCGAATTAACTGAAGCTGAAAGAGCTCAGAATTACGGCTTTTCTGGTAATCAAATAGGGCACTTTAGCCCGAATGCATTCGAAGATGACTCTAAAGATAGTTGTGAGCGCATATTGTTTTTACAGCGCCCGATAGAAAGGTTCTGGTCACATTTAAATTATGTTTTAGATACTGAGTCTCCGAAACCAATATTTAATGATTTAATAGCTATATGTGAACGACACAAAGTGGCTTCTTTGCTATCGCTGGCAAAAACTATTTTAACCAAATACGAACACCATTATTTGTGTACTGTCTATTCTAAGTTTTTAAAGGACGCCAATACGTCTTCAATAACTACTCTAATAGTAAAAAACGGAAGTGAAATTAACGTTAAAAAGGGAATTGAAAATATTATTGATATCAGTAATGGAAAGTTTGAGAAGTTAGATATTCCTCATGCCCTCTACGAATTGGAAAATTTGTTAGAAGAGGAAAATGAAATATTTGGAAAGTTCACCAAATGACATCGCTCAACGCTCAGCGCCGAACTTGGGCAGAGGTAGATTTAACGAGGATCGAAAATAACATTTCAGCGGTCCTTAGTGCTATTAAGGGCGTTTACTCTATTGCTGTAGTAAAGGCTAATGCTTATGGCCATGGTGCTATAGAAATCTCAAAAATAGCAATAAAGTGTGGTGTGAACGTGCTTGCTGTCGCTACATTAGAAGAAGCGCTGGTACTAAGAAAAAATTTTCCCGAGCATCCTATTCTCATTTTAGGGGTTGTTGACGTTGATGAGCTACCCATTGTATCTGAAAACAAATTAAGCATAACCGTACATGATTTACGATGGCTAAAAATGGCCAATAACGCCATAAGACTTCCCATCAATATACACCTTAAAGTCGATACTGGGATGAGCAGATTAGGCCTTCACACAGCTGAACAAGTTAATGAAGCTGATTTCATTTTGTCTAGTAACAATCTATTCAAAAAAGAAGGCCTTTACACTCATTATGCTTTTGGGGAAAACCCAGACAGCATGAAAAAACAGCAGTTACTCTTTAATGAACTTACTAAAGGTATCAACAAATCTGATTATTACTATTTGCACTTAAGCAATAGTGCGTCACTAGAAGACAGCTTGAGTTTAGGTAATACGATAAGGCTGGGAATATCTATGTATGGCCTACTTGAGCCCAAACGACTAAGTATCGCCGGAGAAATTAAACAAGCAATCAAGCTGTTTGCACGAGTTACCCAAGTAAAACATGTATCTGCCGGTACTAGCGTTGGCTATGACCACACGTTTACGATGGAGAAAGCAGGGTACATTGCAACACTTCCTATTGGTTATGCAGATGGTTTTATTCGGCGAAATCAGGGCCGTTCCGTAATGATAGATGGAACTAAATACCCTGTAATAGGCAGAATATGTATGGATCAATGTATGGTTTTGGTAGATGCAAATGTGCAATCAGGAGACATTGCCGAGATTATCAATGACGAGTTGTCTGTTCTCCAAATGTCTGAAGAGATTGGAACAATTCCTTACGAAGTCGTTTGTTTGATTTCAAATAGAGTTCCAAGAGTTTATAGCAGAAAGTAATACATGTGTTAAAAGCTTCAATATATGTGTGGATTAGTGAACCCAGTAGCTTAAAGTAATGTTTTTAAAACCCCTGTAGAAGGTTCGGGTCGAAAAGAAGATAGAGGGTATAATGTTCTTGTGGTGTTGCGATGATTGATAAGAATGGCAAATTTAAACGCAGGTGCAAAATAAATAAGGTTAATAATTCAGCTGGAGTTTTTGATAATGAAACGGCTTCGGACCAGACAGGTATTGCTCATGATCAATGGGCTGCATGTCGCGGCACGAACGAAACTAGCACGTTTCCTTACTATTCATCTAACCATGTAGCTGCGGTACACAATAATATAATCGAGAATAACATGACATTGATAAGAGGTATCGACGTGGTTCAGCCTCTCATTCATGAAAAGTCAGTTACAGTAGAATAAAACTAACGCATTGATATCGGGCCATAACTCGTTGGGTTGTGGCCTTTCGTTTTTTAGGAAGTAAAAATGTCTCAAAAGTATTTTGGAACAGATGGAATTCGCGGGAAAGTGGGCGAATTTCCTATGACCCCCGATTTTGTGATGAAGCTAGGCTGGGCCGCTGGTGTAGTTTTGGCTGCAGACGGTACAAAAGAAGTACTAGTTGGTAAGGATACACGAGCTAGTGGGTATATGTTGGAGTCTGCATTAGAAGCAGGTTTGTCTGCGGCAGGAGTTAATATTGCATTGGCAGGGCCTATTCCCACACCAGCGGTAGCTTATTTAGCCTCTACTTTTCGGGCTGACGCTGGCGTCGTTATCAGCGCATCACACAACCCCTATTACGATAACGGTATTAAATTTTTTGGTCGAAGCGGAGTAAAGTTAGGTACTGAGCAACAGAAAGCTATTGAAGAAAAGCTTCAGTATGCCTTAGAAAATGGCATTGATTGCGTTAGTTCTGAACGTCTAGGCAAAGCAAGAAGAGTTGAAGACGCAGCTGGTCGTTACATTGAATTCTGCAAAGGTACTTTTTCAAGTGAACTCAGTTTAGATGGTCTCACTATTGTTGTTGATAGTGCTAATGGTGCTGCATATAAAGTCGCTCCAAGTGTTTTTGAAGAGCTGGGCGCGAAAGTAATTAGTATCGCCAATACGCCAAATGGCATAAACATTAACAAGGACTGCGGTGCAACTTCTCTAGACTCTTTAAGTAAAGCTGTAACAACAAATAAGGCTGATTTAGGGATTGCTGTCGATGGTGATGCAGACAGAATAATGTTTGTTGACTCGAAAGGTGAAGTAGTTGATGGCGACGAAATTCTTTTTTTAATGGCCCGTGAAGCCAAGCAGGCGGGTTATAAAGGTGGCGTTGTTGGCACATTGATGAGCAATTTAGGCTTAGAAATAGCGCTAAAAGAGCTAGATATTCCATTTGTAAGAACGAAAGTGGGTGACAGGTATGTCGTTGAAAAACTCAAGGAGACGGGCTGGCGAATTGGCGGGGAAACATCAGGACATATTCTCAATTTAGATTACGCCCCCACAGGAGATGCCATAATTGCAGCACTGCAAATTCTAACAGTTGTGGTGAAAAGCGAATACTCGTTAAATGAGTTAAAAGCAGGAATGACAAAACTTCCCCAGTGTATGGTGAACGTCCGACACAGCGAACTTGATTCAGTGCTTAATTTGGATGTTGTAAAAGAAGAGGTAAACCGCGTTGAGAAAGTGCTAGGCTCAAATGGGCGTCTGGTACTTAGAAAATCTGGAACAGAGCCATTAATCCGTGTGATGATAGAGGCCGTCGATGAACATCTTGCCATTGACCTGGCAAATAGTTTGTCGGGCGTTATCAAAAAGAATTAGCAAGGAAAAACTATGAAACGGAAGGGAATAATATTAGCTGGCGGCTCCGGCACCCGTTTACACCCATTAACCAAGGTGGTGAGTAAGCAACTCATGCCGGTGTACGATAAACCGATGATATTTTATCCCTTGGCAACGCTTATGATGTCGGGAATCAGAGATATTTTGATTATCACAACACCTGATGAACAGCGTCGTTTCATTGAGCTTATAGGCGATGGTAGTGAATTGGGAATTAGCGTTCAATATGCAGTGCAGCCTACACCTGATGGTTTAGCACAGGCGTTCCTTATTGGTGAGAGCTTTATTGGTAACGATTGCTGCACACTTATTCTTGGCGACAATATTTATTATGGACATGATCTAAAGCGGTCTCTTCAAAGTGCGTATAGCCAAGAGCATGGAGCAACCGTATTCGGTTACCATGTTAACGACCCCGAACGGTATGGCGTTGTTGATTTTGATAATGATTGGAACGCACTTTCAATTGAAGAAAAGCCCTCGGTGCCCCAGTCCAATTATGCTGTCACAGGACTTTACTACTACGACAGCCGCGTAGTAGATTTCGCCAAAGAAGTTAAGCCATCACCACGTGGTGAGCTTGAGATCACTGACCTTAACAACCTATATCTTAAAGATGGTTCGCTTAAAGTTGAGTTAATGGGGCGCGGTTCGGCTTGGCTTGATACCGGCACTTTAGATTCACTCCTTGATGCGGCAAATTTCGTTGCGGCTATCGAAAAACGCCAAGGCTTAAAAGTATGCTGCCCAGAAGAGGTCGCTTACAGAATGGGTTATATCGACGCTGAACAGCTAGAAAGGCTTGCTGCACCACTTAAGAAAAGTGGCTATGGTGACTATCTGCTTAAAGTGCTCAAAGACCGAGTAAAAGTTTAACCTATATTCGCATTTTATAAGGTGGCATTGCCACCTTTCTCATAATATTCGTGTGCCAAGTTTTACGGAAAGTAAATGCAAGTAATTAAAACAGAAATCCCAGACGTTAAAATCATTGAACCTAAAGTATTTGGCGATGAGCGCGGCTTCTTTCTAGAAACCTTTCGTACCGATTGGTTTAAGAAAGAATGTGCAGATGTTGATTTCGTTCAGGATAACCATTCTAAGTCTAGCCAAGGTATTCTTCGCGGCCTTCATTACCAGATGGAGCAAACTCAAGGTAAGTTGGTACGAGTAGTTAGCGGCGAAGTGTACGATGTAGCCGTAGATATGCGTAAAGACTCACCAACTTATGGTAAATGGGTTGGGGTGACTTTATCTGCCGAGAACAAGCGCCAGTTATGGGTACCTACGGGCTTTGCTCACGGTTTCTACGTAACCAGCGAATCTGCTGAGTTCGTGTATAAATGCACAGACTATTATCACCCAGAGTCTGAAGTGTCGGTTAAGTATGATGACCCTACAATAAATATTGCTTGGCCGTTAGTAAATGGTGCGAAGCCTTCGCTGTCTGGTAAAGACGAGGCGGGTTTAATGTTTGTAGATGCACCTACATTCTAATTTTTACCAAGAAGAAGCGATTAATGAATATTGTAATTATAGGCAAGTCTGGTCAGCTAGCGTTTGAGCTTTCTCGTGAGCTAAAAAATAGTGAGCACCAAGTTACGTTTTTGGGGCGCGATGATATTGATATTACTAGTAGCGATAACATTAATGAAACGCTAGTGCCTTTATCACCCGATGTTTTGATTAACGCTTCCGCGTATACCGCCGTTGATAAAGCTGAAGAAGATACCAATGCATGCAATGCAATCAATGCTCTCGCAGTTAAGAACTTAGCAAAGTTCTGTAAGGCTCGTGGCGCTTTCATGGTACATGTGTCTACCGACTATGTGTTTAACGGGCATAAAGGTTCGCCTTACTTAACAGACGATCCAATCGAGCCACAAGGTGCCTATGGCAAGTCAAAAGCAGAAGGCGAAAAAGCCCTACTCGAGATACTGCCTGAGGCCAGCTGCCTAATTCGAACTGCTTGGGTATATTCGTCTCACGGTAATAACTTTGTGAAAACCATGCTTCGCTTGATGGCGGAAAAGCCCCAGTTAGCTGTAATAGACGACCAAATTGGCACACCAACGTGGGCGAAAGGATTAGCAGAAGCCTGTGTGTCAGCTGCAGAAAATAAAACGGTGGGCATTTATCACTGGACTGATGAAGGTGTTGCAAGCTGGTACGATTTTGCCTTAGCTATTCAAGAGCTGGGTATTGAAAAAGGCTTATCAAGTAAGGCAATCCCTGTTCTTCCAATTCCTTCTAGTCAATACCCCACACCCGCAAAGCGCCCTCACTATAGTGTGTTAGACAAGCAATCTGCACGCGAAGTGTTTGCGGCGTGTAAGCCCACGCACTGGCGTAAGCAATTAGCCAGCATGTTAGATGAATTGAAAGCGTAAGCGACAAGAACAAGATTATACTTTTGGTAAAAAGAAAATGAGTAAAACGATTTTAGTAACAGGTGGCGCGGGCTTTATTGGCTCAGCAGTAGTTCGCCATCTTATAAACGACACTGACCACACTGTGGTTAATTTAGATAAGCTAACTTACGCGGGTAATTTAGAATCATTAACACCTGTTTCAAGCTGCGACCGCTACAGCTTTGAACAAGTTGATATCTGTGATGCTGAAGAAGTAAAGCGTGTTTTCAACACGCACCAGCCAGATATCATTATGCACTTGGCAGCAGAGTCACATGTAGACCGCTCTATTGATGGCCCTGGTGAGTTTATTCAAACTAACGTCGTTGGCACGTACACCTTGCTTGAACAAGCAAGAGCGTATTGGTCAGCGCTTGAAGGAGAGAAGAAATCTAACTTCAAGTTTCATCATATCTCAACGGATGAAGTGTATGGTGATTTGCCTCATCCAGATGAAGTAGAGCCAAATACTAAACTTCCGCTCTTTACTGAAACAACACCATACGCACCAAGCTCACCCTATTCAGCAAGTAAAGCAAGTTCAGATCAGCTGGTACGCTCATGGCTTCGTACTTATAAGTTACCTACACTGGTAACTAACTGTTCGAATAACTATGGGCCTTACCACTTTCCGGAAAAGCTTATTCCATTGGTTATTTTAAATGCATTAGCTGGAAAGCCATTACCAGTATACGGAAAAGGGAACCAAATTCGTGATTGGCTATATGTTGAAGACCATGCTCGCGCATTGGTCGTGGTTGCGTTAAATGGTGAAATTGGCGAAACCTATAACATTGGTGGTCACAACGAAAAGCAGAATATTGAAGTGGTGCAAACCATTTGTTCGATCTTAGATGAGGTTAAGCCAAAAGAGAGCAAGTACGCTGAACAGATCACATATGTTCAAGACCGCCCTGGACATGATATGCGTTATGCGATTGATGCTAGCAAAATAGAACGTGAGCTAGGTTGGAAGCCAGAGGAAACTTTCGAAAGTGGAATTCGCAAAACGGTAGAATGGTACTTGAATAATGAAAGCTGGTGGAAAGCGGTATTAGATGGAAGCTATCAAGGCGAGCGCTTGGGCACAGGTAGTTAATACACTTACGCGCTTACAAATGATAAGCTATAAGGCCGCTCTGCTATTCAGAGCGGCCTTTTTATATTTACGGCGTTGAATTGTCTTCATGAAAAAAATAGCTATGCGGTCAGTAAGAGCCGCTCTTCAACTTATCCCCAAAAACTTAAAAGATAAGCTTAAGCAAAATGAGCGTTTAACTAATTTATATATTAAATCAGTCCGCCGCTCAGGTCTGTTTTTTGACGCGCCCACGCCCAAACAAACTCAACAGTTATATGCGCAATGGTTAGAAATGGAAAAGGGCTCTGAGGGCTTTGCCTCTTCGCATCAGGTTGGATGGCAAGCAGTTGTGTTCGGAGAAAACGGCAGCTGTGAAACCGAAAAATGCTTAAATGAGTTGGGGGCGCATAAAATAGTAAATGTTAAGCACGGTGCAGATGAAAACTATGCTCAACATATGATGGAACTTGACGATAACTTACCTACGTTATTGTTAAACAGTGGTGATACGCTTAACGCTAGCGCAATTTCAACGCTGGTCAGTGCATTGACACATAGCGATATTGTTTATTGTGATACAGACCAATTTAGTGAAGATGGCACGAGAACTAATCCTAGGTTTTTACCTGATTGGAGCCCTGAATTGCAATTCTCGACTGCATACGTCAACACTGGTGTTTTCATTGAAACTTCGCTACTTAAACTATTAAATGCTACTGAATTTAACCGAGTGGCGGGTGTTCTTACTGAATTAGCGTTGTCAAAAAAAGAGCTAAAAGTAGCCCACGTGCCTAAAACGCTAGTGCACACGACGCGCAATAATTCTGCCGATGTAGCGACGTTAAACGCTGTAAAAAGAGTATTAGAAAAACATACCGCTGTTGCCGTTTCGCTTGATGAGCAGTTTATGGTAAACAGACTTTGTTGGAGTAACACTAACCCTCTAGTTAGCTTAATTATTCCAACCAAAAATGGTAAAGCACTTGTTCAGGCATGCATTGAATCTATTCTAAAAAAGACTACCTATCAAAATTTTGAAATTTTGCTCATTGATAATGGTTCCGATGAGAAAGAGAGTATTGAATATTTCGACTACTTGAACACGCTCGAAAAAGTTTCTGTTCTAAAATACCCAGCCCCTTTCAATTACTCAGCCATCAACAATTTTGGGGTCGAGCACGCGAAAGGTAATATTATTGGTCTTATCAACAATGATATAGAGGTAATAACTCCTGAGTGGTTAACGTATTTGGTGGGGCATGCACAACGAGCAGAGGTTGGCTGTGTTGGTGCAAAATTGCTTTATTCCGATACACGTATCCAGCACGCTGGCGTCGTTTTGGGGTACGGAGGTGGTGCCGGACACGCTCATAAGAACTTCCCTCGCTATCACACTGGCTATTTAAAAAGAATTATTGCAACAAATAATTATAGTGCTGTTACCGCAGCCTGTTTGTTAGTGAAACGCGCTCACTTTGATGCAGTTGCGGGTCTAAACGAAAAGGACTTATCGGTGGCCTTTAACGACGTTGATTTTTGTTTGAGGGTAAAAGCGTTAGGTGTTAACAATGTTTATTGCGCTGAAGCCGAGCTTTTCCATCATGAATCTGTGAGTAGGGGGCTAGATATATCACCCGAGAAAGCGGCGCGATTTAATAAAGAGCTCTCGTATTTACAAACACAATGGGCCGATGTTATCGAGAATGATCCCGCGTATAGCCCGAATTTAACGTTAAAGCGCGAAAATTTTTCAATAAAGAGTAGAGAAGAGTTTAACGGGGTTTAAAAGGCGCATAATATGCATAACAAGTTTAGGGTTAAAGCAAAAGGCCGAATGCGTACTGTGAACTTGTTATCTAGTGCGTTCATGATTGTTTAAAACTATTTTGTAATATTAGCAATATCATTTGCAGAATTTAAATTGTATAAACTGGAGAGAAATTAGATGGATAGTACTATGCAGAAGCTTAAAATAGCAGTGGCGGGTACCGGCTATGTGGGGCTTTCTAATGCAGTGCTACTAGCACAACACAATGAAGTGAAAGCAGTCGACTTAGTCCCAGAAAAAGTCGAGATGCTGAACAACAAAAAGTCTCCAATTGAAGACAAAGAGATTTCAGACTATCTTTCAACAAAAAATCTAAACTTAGAGGCAACGCTAGATGCTCAGGTGGCATATAAAGATGCCGACTACGTCGTAATTGCGACTCCAACTGATTATGACCCGCAAACCAACTATTTTAATACTGGTAGTGTAGAAGCAGTGATTAAGACCGTAATGGAAATAAATCCTGATGCAGTCATGGTCGTAAAATCTACAGTACCAGTAGGGTTCACAAAAGATGCTAAAGAGCGCTTTGGCTCAAACAACATCATCTTTTCTCCTGAGTTTTTACGCGAAGGAAAAGCGCTATACGATAACCTTCACCCAAGCCGCATAATTGTTGGCGAACGTAGTGAGCGCGCCGAAGTATTTGCTAAGCTTCTTCAGCAAGGCGCCATTAAAGAAAATATCGACGTACTATTTACTGATAGTACAGAAGCCGAAGCAATAAAGCTTTTTGCGAATACCTACTTAGCAATGCGTGTTGCTTACTTCAACGAACTAGACAGCTACGCAGAACGTCATGGATTGGATACTAAGCAGATTATAGAAGGTGTGGGCTTAGACCCTCGCATCGGAAACCACTACAACAACCCAAGTTTTGGCTACGGTGGTTACTGCTTACCAAAAGACACCAAGCAGCTGTTAGCTAACTATAGTGAAGTGCCTAATAATATGATTCAGGCCATTGTAGATGCTAACCGTACGAGAAAAGATTTCATTGCTGATTCAATTGTTAGCCGAAAGCCAAAAATTGTCGGTATCTACCGCCTTATCATGAAATCGGGCTCGGACAACTTCCGCGCAAGTGCTATTCAAGGCATCATGAAACGTATTAAGGCTAAAGGTATTGAAGTTGTAGTTTATGAACCTGTGCTTAAAGAGGAAGACTTCTTCAATTCTCGAGTGGTAAACGACCTAGAAGAGTTTAAGAAGATTTCTGATGTTATTGTAGCTAACCGCGTAACTGGCGATATCGAAGATGTACTAGATAAAGTATATAGCCGCGATTTGTTCAACGCAGACTAAGCAAAATTATGGGGTCAGAGTACATTTTCTAACTCCACAATTGAAAAGGGCCAGTTTTTTAACCTGGCCCTTTTGGTTTTGACAAGGGAAACTAAAAAGCGGTTATTTGTCAGACCGCCCATATCTATCAGAGAAACGAACAATGTCGTCTTCACCAAGATAGGCACCTGATTGCACTTCAATTAATTCTAGTGGAATCTTACCTGGATTCTCTAAAGCATGAACAGCACCAATTGGAATATAAACCGATTCGTTCTCTGTTAGCATTTGCGTTTCTTCACCGATAGTCACGTTAGCCGTACCAGATACTACCACCCAATGCTCGGCTCTATGATGGTGCATTTGAACAGATAATTTCTCACCTGGCTTAACTGTAATGCGTTTGACTTTAAAGCGTCCGCCGTTATCAATTGAATCATAACTTCCCCAAGGTCTGAATACTTCACGGTGAAATTCAAACTCAGGGCGTTTCTCAGCTTTCAGGTGGTTCACGACGGTTTTTATATGCTCGGCATTCTTCTTATTAGCTACCATCACAGCATCTTTTGTTTCGACAACGACCACATCATCTAGTCCAATAACCGCCACAAGACTATGTTCTGCGTTTACATAACTATTGTTGGTGCCTTCAAGTAGCGTATCACCAAATGTCACGTTTCCATTCGTGTCTTTGTCTCCGGTCTCCCATAGAGATGACCAGCTGCCTACATCTGACCAGCCAGCGTCTAATGTGACCATAGCGGCTTCGGAAGTCTTTTCCATTACAGCGTAGTCGACAGAGTCACTAGGGCAGGAAGCAAATACCTCTTGGTCAACTCGGACAAAGTCGAGGTCTTTCTCAGTCTTTTCAATGGCTTTTTTACAAGTTGAATGTATCTCTGGAGCATGAGTTTCAAGTGCTTTTAAAAATGCACTTGCTTTGAACATGAACATACCGCTATTCCAGAAGTATTCTCCTGAATCTACATACTTTGTTGCGGTAGGCATATCTGGCTTTTCAACAAACTCGCTGACATCGAACCCTACATTTAACTTACTTCCTGCCTTAATATATCCATAGCCAGTATGAGGTTGCGTTGGAACAATGCCAAATGTAACGAGTTTATCTTGCTCAGCCAAAGCCTGTGCTTCTTTAATCTTAACGCGAAAGGCTTCGCTGTCCTGAATTAGGTGATCTGCGGCCAAAACTAAAAGAATAGGATCGCTTCCGTCTTCTATTGCTTGAAAAGCTGCAAGTGCTATTGCTGGGGCAGTATTACGGCCTACTGGCTCTAAAAGTATATCGCTGTTATCGACGTCAATTTGTCGCATTTGCTCTGCAACCAAAAAGCGATGCTCTTCATTGCAAATTATAGATGGAGGAAGAGACTCTATCCCATCCAGCCTTAGCACAGTCTCTTGAATCATAGTTTTGTCAGAAGTAAGAGACAAAAATTGTTTTGGTAAAGCGGCGCGAGACTTTGGCCATAAACGGCTTCCAGTACCGCCTGCAAGAATAACTGGCTTCATTAGCGTTCCTTGATTTTAAAATTACTTATTATCCACTTAGTATACTGAGTTATAGTGAGATTGAAATCAGCAAAAGCTACTTATATTAGGGTACGATTTATTGGTTTAGTGTTCCAAAAAGCACTTCCCAAACCCCAAAAATCAAAATGAAATCCGCACCAATTCAACCCCAGCCGCAAGCCTCAAGCTTTCTCATATCAAAGACAGTGAAGAAGCATGCTTCAAAATATTGGGGTCAGAGTACATTTTCCGCCTCCACTGCAGTCTGTCCAATTGGTAACTTTAGCTAGTCAACAGAGTGTTGAGCTCATGCAACCTTTTAAATTCAAAAAGCATGAGCATTTGTATTAGTTTGCTTTTATTAGCGGAGTCGTTATGAATAGGCAGCGTGAGCTGTCCAGCCAGATATTGAAGTGCCTCCCTTAGAAATGCTGCGTTTCGCGCCAGCAAAAATATTAATACTTAGCTATTACACGCAAGACATCGATGGTGGCGTTGCAGCATAAAAAAATTGGGGCAGAAAAATACTCTGACCCCAATTTTTAGCCCAAGATCATTCTAGCTTCTTGAACAATGGCTTCACTGATTGTGTAGTCAGCGCGGCTTTTGCCTGTTATGGCGTAGTATCTCTCGTTTAACGTATTCGCGTTTCCAATACAGTGCACGCCATATTGTTCTTCTACGTGCTTGGATATAGCTGAAGGGGCACAAAAAACGCCGAAACTTTCACTGCCAAACAATTTAAGCAGTGCAGTATCATCAAATTCAGCGACAATCCTAGGGTACAGTTGTTCGTTTTCCAGCCAGCTTGCAAGTGCATGGCGAATTCCAGATGTATTACCTTGAATGAGTAAGGGCATTTGGTTTAAACAGTCGGGAAACTTTTGGTTCTCACCTAGTGGTGACTTTGCAAAAAAACTTAACGAGCTTTCTCCTAAAAAGAAGCTATTGGCGTTTATTTGTGTGCCGGGGGCAATTCCTCTATCCGCCACAATGAAATCAATGGCATTTATCGCAAGTTCCTTTAACAAACCATCGAAGCTATCTTCCTTTATCACATACTTCACATGAGAAAACTGGCGCATAGTATTATGAACAAAATCGTAAAAAAGTACTTTTGGAATACCATTTGTAATACCTATCACGAATTCTTTCGTATTTACTTCATCGCTATTATTAAGAATTTCAGCTAGTTGATTACCTTTATGAAATATTTCACTGGCATACTGATAACTTACCTTTCCTTTTGCGTTAAGGTATAACCTTTTGTTTATTCTATCGAAGAGTGTATAGCCAAGTTGATTTTCAAATGTGCTTAATTGTCCGCTCACAGTTTGAGGGGTAACGTGAAGAAGTTTGGCTGCTTTTGCGATACTGCCTTCGCGCGCAACTAAGTAAAAATAGTACAAGTGATGATAGTTTAAGTGATGCATTAATCTCTCGGCTGTTACCGATTATCTGAAAAATAACCGCTGCAATTTGAATTGCTAAAAGGCAGAAATTATCGATGAAGTATTAAGAATATAACAGATTTAACCTAACTAAATAATGAAATACACTATATCCCGTCCCTTTCTATATAATTGAAGAAGTACAAGTTACTGATTTCTTTAAGCTAGCGGTTTTGACGAAGACATATTTATGGCTAAAAAAATTGATTTACGTAAAACGCGAAAGACCCTATTTTCGCTATTAAGACCAGAAGCTGGCTTTTTTTGGGTTGCTATCGCATATGGCGTAGCAATTAGTTTAATGACACTCGCGGTGCCTATAGCCGTACAAACGCTCATCAATAGTATTGCCAACATTGGTTCTACTCGCGCTGTTGTCATATTGGCAGTTATATTGTTTCTCACGTTATTCGTATCAGGGGTGTTCAGTGCACTCCGTATGCGAGTTATGGAGTTTTACGAGCGCAAGGTGTACGCGCGGTTAACAGCTGACTTAGGCCTCAAGACCATCCTTGCGCCTCATAGCTTTTTTGAAGGCCATCAAAACGTAAGTATTACACAGCGTTATTTCGACATAATGACGTTTCAAAAAAATATGCCGTCTTTAATGATCGACGGCTTTGCGTTAGTACTGCAAATGCTAGTGGGCTTTACGCTTGTGTCTTTTTATCACCCAGCCTTATTTGTATTTAACGTTGTGCTTTTGCTTACCATGTACGCAGTGTGGAAAATTTGGGGGCGAGGGGCTAAACGCACAGCCATCGAACTGTCTCACGCAAAATATGGCACTGCTAAGTGGTTATATGATATCGCAAGTGCACATGAGTTTTTCAAATCAGCAGACCACGTAGATTATGCTGGTCGCAATACAGAAAGCTTTATCAAAGACTATGTGAAAAAACACAAAAATCATTTTTACTATACCTTCTCTCAGGTGGTGATGTTCTTATTGCTTTATGCGGTAGCGAGTGCATCTTTATTGGGCATCGGCGGTGTGTTAGTGGTGCAAGGAGAGTTATCAATAGGACAGCTGGTGGCAGCAGAGCTAGTAATGTCAGCGGTGTTCTTTGGTCTATCTCGATTTACTCAGTATCTAAAACTTTACTACGAGCTGTATGGTGCCGCTGAAAAGCTTGGTGGGGCACTTTCCATACCACAAGAACAGTTAAATTCGTCAGAACATTTACCGGCTTCTTCTAAGCTTGTTTTCCACGATGTCGAGCTTCGACATGGAAACGATGAATGTTTGCTTAACGTTATTTTTGAACCTGGAGTAAAGTATTTTGTTACCACCGATAAAAGTTGGATACAAAAGCAGCTTTTAGGCTTATTGAAACAGTACGATAAAGTTAAATCAGGCGACATCATGTTGGGCGATTTAAGTTTGAACGACTATGATACGCACGAACTAAGACAAGCTGTGACAATTCTTGATCGCTCTTTAATCATCGAAGTAGAGATAGAACGCTATCTGAAGCTTGCTCAACCCCAGGCGACGATTTCAGATATTCGTACCGCGCTTGAAGTTGTTGAAATGGCCAAGGTCATTGAAGCCTTACCAGAGGGTCTTCAAACCAAAGTGTCGGTACTGGGAGCGCCGCTCCTGCCCTTAGAGTTTTTGCTACTTAAACTTGCTGCCGCGATAATCAGCAAACCAAAATTACTAATTCTTAATCAGCACTTTGATGCGATCCCGTTGGATTTGAGAGAGCGTTTGCTGAGACGTTTGAGCAAATATGACTTTACAGTAATTTATTTTACGAACATGCCATTGACTGGGTGCCTAGACGGAGTACTTCATTTGCAGGACCATGCAACAGCTATAATAGAGGATAGCGCAAATGGTAACGCGTCAGCAGATTCGGAAACTAATCAAATCGATAACCACAATGCGCAAGTTGATAAGAAGGGTGAGTAAATGAATAATGCAGAACGTCGCTTTTTAGGCAACATTACCTCACTGCCTTCTTTGAAAGTTCCCAAATTGCACAGGGTTATAACAGGCGTCATCATCTTTTTGGTTATTGCTTCTGGGTTCATCCTGTATTTCACGCCTTGGATTCAAACGGCTTACGGCACTGGTATGGTCGATTCACTTGATCCAAAAGATAGAACTCAGCCCATTAATGCCTTAGTTGATGGACAGGTTAAGCAATGGCATGTGCGTGAAGGGCAGCAAGTGAAAGCTGGCGAGCCAATCGTCACACTCATCGACATTGATGCCCAACGTCTTGAAAAGCTGCAATCACAGCTGTCAGCGGCTAATCTAAAGAATCAAGCCAACGAAACTGCCGTTAGAAATGCAGGAAATAATCTCGCGCGTCAAAAGGCACTTGAGGCACAAGGATTAGTGTCTCGTAAAGAAGTTGAGCAAGCTGAGATTAAAGTTCAAGAATTGAAGGCGAAGGCGGCAGCATCAGTGTCCGAAATTAACGAGGTGAGTATGACCCTTTCTCGCCAATCAACACAAACTAAGTTTGCGCCGGTGGACGGAACCGTGGTGCGCTTACTGTCAGGTGGTGTATCTACATTTGTTAAGGCGGGAGACATTCTAGGTCAGTTTATTCCAGCAGATGCTAAGCGAAGCGTCCGGGTTACGGTGCGAGGCTTAGACGCGCCGCTAGTTAAGCCTGGTGCCAAAGCGCGAATTCAATTTGAAGGCTGGCCTGTTTTTCAGTTTAGTGGCTGGCCTGGCAGTGCAATTGGTACCTTTGGTGGAGAAGTTGTGTATGTTGAACCCGTAGCAACATCAGTAGGAGACTTCAATGTTTGGATCAGACCAGATGACTCTGATATCCCTTGGCCGGCCGAAAGTTCAGCTCGTCTTGGCAGTCGGGTAAAAGCGTGGATTCTACTTCAAGAAGTTCGTTTAGGTTATGAGATGTGGCGACAACTAAATAATTTCCCACCATTGCCTACCCAAACACCAACTACAACTAGTCCTGATCCTTCAGGAGCTTCAATATGGTAGTGCGAAGGTTTGCATGGTTATCGTTGGTAATCGGGTTTTTTGGGGGAGTGAATGTTCCCCATGTTTTGGCCCAAAGTGAAGAAGCTAAGCAGGCGCCGTCTATAGAAGCATTTATTGAAAGTATGGTGAGCTATCACCCTTATGTCCTTGCTATAAATGAAGGTAACTACCAAGCAGCAGCTGAACTTGAAATTGCGAGAAGCAGTTTCGACCCTTTCATTGAACAAAAAACTAAAAGCCGTGTTTCTGGATATTATGATGGCACGAACCTAACACAACGATTTACCAATCCTATAGAAGACTTTAATGCTTCTTTGTTTGGAGAATATCGTATCTCAGATGGCGACTTTCCGAGTTACGAAGGAGATTACGAAACGTTGTCTGGCGGTGAGGCAAGCGTTGGTTTGGCGATGTCATTGTTACAAAATCGCGAAATTGATAAGCGTAGAACAGAGTTACGAAATGCTGGCCTCGCCACATCTCAATGGCAAGCTTTGGCGACTAGCCTGATAAATGAGTTCGTTTACAAGGGAGTAAGCGAATATATTGCTTGGTATGAAAGTGCATTACAGATACAAGCTGTCACTGATCTTCTTAATACCGCTTCTGAACGAGAGAAGGCATTAGTTACACGAGTGAGGAAAGGGGATTTAGCGAACATTGTGCTTACCGAGTTTAAAGCGAATTTACTTCAGCAACGAATTACGTTGGCTGAACTAAAACAAAAACGGGATATGCACGCACAAATGTTGGCGTTTTACTGGCGCTCTCCTAATGGAGAAATGTTACCCGTTAAAAGTGATGTCTTACCCCAAGATATCAGCTGGCCATATTGGGTGGGTAACGGCCAACTAGTCACGCTACGCAAAGCATTGCGAAGTCATCCAGAGCTAGATGTTATGAAACTAGAGCAACAGGTTGTGCAGAATAAAGTTGAACTTGCGAACAATGCACTGTTACCTAAATTAGATCTCACTGCGTCTATTGCCAGAGATGTAGGCGCGGGATCTGAAACGCTTGAAGGAACAGAAACGAAAGTCGGGTTATCATTTTCATATCCTTTAGGAAACCGAAAGGCTAAAGCTGAGCGCGCTCAACTCCAATCAAAACAAAGAGAGCTCAAACACAAACTTACTTCCACACAGCAAGCAATTGTTCAACGATTTGAACAAGCACTTATTTATTGGGGACAGGCTAAGGATATCGTAGAACTTCAAAGTGAAAATGCGGAATTGGCGAAGACGCTGTCTCAGGTAGAGAAGACGCGTTTTGATGCGGGAGACAGTGATATGTTTGTGTTGAATGCACGTGCGCAAAATGAAATAAGGGCGCAAATAAGAGAAATAAAGGCAAAAGTCGACTTGTTAAAAGCTGAGCTAGCACTCTATAAAGAAGCGGCTTTGCTATATACGCTATAAAAGGTTCTTGTCTATTTTAAGCTACAAGCATTCTGGGTTATTCAAGTTTATGACGCTATCTATATAAACAGTCAAACCCTAAAACGCAAAACGGCGTTTCGATTTCTCGAAACGCCGTTTTTAATAAGGCTAACCAAGCGTAGTCGCGCTAATTACTTACAGCGCTATTAAAGTCATCTTCACTTAAGCCTGCTGACATCGCGTACCCTTTTAATTTATCGTGAGCAACACCTGCATGCTGTGCTGTGCTAAGTATACGCATTACTTGCTCGCGTTGTTGTGCTGACTCCCTTACTGCTGTTTCAACAACGGTCTCTGCTTCATTAGGGAATACCGCTAAAAGAGCATCGACGACATACTCGCCAACAAACGGTACGGCATTTAAAGCACTGGTCATAATGTCAACAATCTTGTTAGGGTGCTCTTTCGAAAGTGTCTGTACAATACTATCCGCTGCATCAGGTTGCGTTAACACGGCAACGCGCACTATCTCGTCAAGTTCCTCTGGCGTAGACATGGCTGCGGCATGAACTACAAAGTCTACATAAGTCGGTTCTGCTTTAATTGCCAGTTGAACAATGTTAGGGCAGCTACTTACCTCTTTTTCAATGGCAAGCTGAACAATTTCTTCTGTAGAAGATGGATGAGCAGAAATTGCTGCGAAAATAATTTCACGATACTTGTCTGGATAAGTATCTAAAGCAATATCAACGATAGAAACTATTTCTTTCGGATAATGTCCTGCAATTGAACTAATTGCTCTCCCCACTGACATGGTTTGATCAACTTGACGTCGCAAAAAAGCTGTTTGGAAGTGATTTGATTCTTCTACGGGCTCAACGTTTGCTGAGGCGGTTGGCTGAATAATTTCGTCTGAAGAGATTTCTTTCGCTATCGCCACATTACTAACATGAATTGTTAATGTAGCTGCACAAAGTGATGAAAGAATTCGTAACATAAACCCACCTTTATAATTATTGCGTAGTCAATTACTGACACTACCAGTATTGTTGCTTTTATTAAGAACGCAAAGCTTTGCTTATTTACGATGATATACGTTCTTATACGTAATCCTTTACGCAACCTTCCTTATAACAACGGCAGGATCAGATACTACTTTAAGAACTACTGCTTTATAGGATCTGAAGCTCCATCCTATTAGCAACTAGCCCTTTTTGTCTACTATTTATCACATTTGAATGAAAATTAGTCGTTTAGTTCAGTTTTTTCAACTTTTTTAAAATAAGTGTTGACGTGAGCGCTCATTTCCCTAAAATGCGCATCCGCTTCGGGGGAAAAGCAAAACAGCA
>NZ_JBHZRZ010000005.1:0-221841 GCF_043642145.1 Alteromonas gracilis | reverse complement strand
AATTGTAAATTACAATCCTATGTTCTGACTTACAGAGAAGTACAGATTGTAAATTACAATCTTTTGTTCTGACTTACGAAGAAGGGCCGATTGTAAATTACAATCTCATGTTCTGATTTACTGAGAAGTACCAATTGTAAATTACAATCCTATGTTCTGACTTACAGAGAAGTACAGATTGTAAATTACAATCTTTTGTTCTGACTTACAAAGAAGAGCCGATTGTAAATTACAATCTTATGTTTTGACTTACAAAGAAGGGCCGATTGTAAAAAGAACTTTTAATTGGTTTATGTAGGTTAGATGTAAAAGGTGTCTCAATATCCTCTATGAACCCCGATATCTGACTTACAGGACTATCGCTATCTTTGGCTGTTTCAAAACAGTTATGATATTCAAGCAAACAATTGAACACTATCCAAAGTCCTTTGATCGCGTTTAGATTTTGGGAGCAGTGTTTCAATTATGTTTGGTATTTGTCAGCAAGATGAATTGTCCTGCTGTATTATATAAAAACCTTTTAATAGAAGTAATCATTCGCTCAGTTGATAAAACTGAGCCAATAGTGTTTTTCTTTGTAAATATACAACTGTGAATGATTAAAACCTAAGAATTGATTACATTTCAAATGTACGAGTATGGGGTAGGGGAGAAGGTAAAATTCAACTACTACCTTATTCAACGCTGTAGTAGACTTATGTCTTCAGAAGGTAATATTGCTTATATGAATTTATGGTGAAAATACTATTTAATGTGTATTAATATACAAGTGTATTTTTGTACAGTTATCTGTCAAAATTCATTCCCATGGGTTGCACCATTTTTAACAGTGTTATTGTTGTTGGGTAGATGATTTTGATTTAAATTTTAATCATGATTATCAGGTGTATGGTTTTTAGTTCATTGGTATATCTCTGAATACCTATTCGTGCAAAGGTTGGTATAAACTCCAACTATATCAATAGGTAATGCGTATACACAAAAATGACTTATACTTAAGTGGTATTTTTTGTGGCGTGCCATGGCGAATAGTGTGGTACAAGTTTGAATTGTTTTTCGTCAGACTAACCCAAGTGGTAAGAAGCCGCAGAAAACAAAACGAAATACTAAGGATGTAGTGTGCCTTTCAATAATTCTCGTGTTGAAGCCGTGTTAGATGAACTAGCTGTGCTTCAACAAAACTTCATACAGAAATCTGGTGAATTGCTTGAAGCTGTCGATGACGATTTATCTACGTCATCATATTTTCTTGAAGAGCTTAATGTTATTCCGTCAGACGTTCCGCAAATGTCCCTGCATACAGATGGTGCGCATTTATTGCCACCGATCATGACACTTAAGCGTAAATTCATGTCGAACGTAAAATTAGCAATGGCAAATGCAAACGATGTTTTTGAGCTGCGCGATGCGGTCAGAAATATCAGACAGCCAGCCAAGTATAAGTTGACACGGAGTGCAGGATAATGAAATACGCAAGGAAACAGCTACATGTTTTTCAGGTTGTGGAGCAGTATGAAGCACTCGTTAAAGAGTTCATGTTAAGCAAGGCTATTTGCCATAACCTTTGTTTTGGACAGGTTTCTGACTACAAAAAGCTCGAAAAATTCTGCGATGACATCCGTGAAGAAATGAAGAAAAGTGATGGCATCGTTTTTCGTGAAAAAAGTTCTCAGTCTTTTACAAGACCAGAGGAAAGAGCGCTAGCTCATGATGCAATCCTAACTTATCAGCAATGCAATTCACGCAATAAAGATTTAGATATGCCTATAACGGCCGATGAACTTCTATTCGTTTGTAGACGTCTGAAAAGAAACTTGCAGCGCTGTAGCCAGCACAAATTATACGGCGAGATTTATGCTGACCGAGTTTATACAGCTCTTATGATGTTTAGCGGTGGTTTATTCAAAATTAATCGCTGTAATAAATGTTCTTGGACTTTTGCTGTTAAAATGGACAGCAATACTCAATCGAATTGCACAAACTGTTTTGCAATAAAGAAAATGCGCAAAACCAATGTTGTGGCACGTACTTCCAAAGAAAGCGAAGTAAGCGAACTCAAAACAGGATAGTTGGAGCGAATATTTCCTTTATAAGACTTAAATCGCAAAACATAAGCCAAAATTTGTTAAAGTGCATCGGTACATTTATCATGCACTTTTTTTGTTCCTCAATCATTATTCAATCGATTAACGCACTAAATTTGGGCTCTTAATCAAGCAATACTTCCACACCTTAACGCTACTATAGCGTTATGTTAGTCCACCTGAATCCGGTCATGAATAAATTTGCGTTTATGGGCATGTTGTTTTGCTCTTTTTATCTCAATGCAGATGAACCACCTAAATCATTCTATGAAGATAGACAGCGAGGTTGGTATTGGCACGAAGAGCCTCCAATCGAAGAAGAACCTGAAGAGCCTGAAGCTATAACACCAGCACCTGCAACGGAGGCAGAAAGTGTCAAATCTAAAAAGGTGCGTCCATTCAGTGTAGAGCACATTCGTGAAAGTTTACCAGTACTTCGTGATCGGGCAATTGATAATCCAAATGATGAAAACCTTTTGGCGTGGGCCGTCATGCAAAGGGTAATGCTTGATAAAAGCTCTGAATTTTCATACCGAAATCGGAATTTGTTCCTTAAGTTCCCAGAACTATCAGAAGAACGCCTTATGAAAACATCAGGAGCAGCTTTGATATTGAGAGACGAAGAAATTGAAAAGAACAAGGGTGACCTATACGCACGATTATCTGAAGAGGTATCTATTTTCTATTTCTACCGTGGTGATTGCCAATGGTGTCAGAAGCAAGGCCCACTAGTATCTATGTTTAGAGATAAGACAGGCATCGATGCATTGCCAATTAGTTTTGATGGTTTACCTCCAACGGGGGATTTTGAAAACTTTAGACTAAGTAACGAACTTACCCCATCGTTTTTGAAGAAACTAAGTATTACTCAAGTTCCTGCTACTTTCATGGTCTTCAATGATGGCAGTGAGATAACCCAACTAACTGATGGGTTTACTACACTAGATGCCCTTGAAGAGCGTCTTGTTCTATTGGCCGAAGATAAGGGAATCATTGATCAGTCAGACCTTAATAAAATCAAAAAAGCAAAACGTGTGGACTTTGTAGAAAACGAACTTCAGGTTGAAGAGACAGAAGACCCAGACCAAGTACTAATGGATTTAATACGTAATAGATTTGGTCTTAGTGATTCTGAAAAAGCTACTGAAATTGAAAATACTATATTGAAAGAAAGGAACAGCGCTGATGATTAATGCAATTAAATCGATGTGTTTTGCATTATTAATACTCCCAATTGTAAGTAGTGCAAGCCCTGCTGAGAACGTTTTTAACGGCATGGTTAAAACTACTGAAGCTAGAGGATATAAAACTGCTGGCGGTTATGCAGTAGGGTTCGGCGCGGCGTCTATAAGAACACCTCAGGTTACGTTCAGTTCTCTTTATTCAATCAGGCCTCCATCATTTAGATATGGGTGTAACGGTATAGATTTTAATCTTGGCGCCTTCTCTATAATTAATAAAGATGAGCTAGTTCAACAGCTTAGGTCGATAGCACAAGGTACTCTCATGTACGCTTTTGGTGTTGCTATAGATGCAATGTGCTCGGGATGTTGGTCACAAATGAAAGAGTTCGCAAAAGACATTCAGAAACATGCTCAACTATTGCGTGGTGGTTGTGAAAAGATCGTTGCAGAACATGGCGATAAGATTCAAAGCACGATTAAAAATAATGCTCTTATTAAAGGAATAAGAGAAACGTTTGAAAGTGGTACGAGTGAGGATGCAGCGGAACAATATGAGAAAAATGATTCAAAGCCTGTATCTGAAACGTGTGGTGATGACTGTAATCAAAACTATCTGTATGAGTATTTTAAAAACTCCAGATATAAAGGGGGGTCATTCATTGCTGATACAGTTGCTTACGATGACCAAGAGTTTTTCGAAATTTTCCAGTCTTTAATTGGAAATGTAGTTGTAAATGTAAGTGATGGAGATAACGACCAAGAAGGGGCAATTTCAGCTTACAAACCACTAACGGTAGAAGCATTTTTATATGGAAGTAACCCCGGTGAAGATGGTCAACCTCCAGAGGTTTTAAAATGTCTAAATTGGGCCGAGGAATGTACGGAAGTTTCTGTTGAACGCGCTACAACTTGGGTCGGAGTTTTACCTACTGTCAAATCAATGGTCCATGGCCTTATTGTGAAAAAGCAATTTGGTAACTCACGCATGACAGAAAGGGAAGTTGCTCTTTCAACTCTTTTCCCTATGGGCGATAAGGGCCTCACGTATTTAATAAAAGACGAACAGGCTGCTGCTGATATTGGTGACCATGTAGCATCGACTGTTGCCGCAAAAGTTGTGTTAGATATTGTTAGACAATATGAACGTGCGTTCGAAGAAATCACAAGCAAAGGTACTGTAGACCAGATTCCTGAGTCTGCAATTGAAAATCTAAGAAAAAACGTCGATACGCTTAAAGATACTGCCATTCAGCTTCAGAAGGAGCACGCAGAAGGAATAAAGAGAGCCAACGACACGATTCGCGCAATTATGAATATTCGCGACTTTGAAAGGGGGGCTTGATCCATGAATCAGACAGTCGAATTTTTTACCACTGGCGACCCTTATCTAATAGAAACTGTCCTGAATGCAGTTATGATGGCCCTCGATGCTGGTGGCCTTGGAGGTGGAAACGCAATTGGTGGTGCTATGGCTATTGGCATCCTTGTATCAGCAATTAATGCTCTTACTACCGGTGAATTTAGTTTTAACAAACTTATTGCTGCGTTTGTTGTTTGGTTCACTATGTTCGGATTTTCCATGGGGTCGGCAGCAGGTACTCGTTATGACGCAGTAATCACTGGTCCGAATGGGAGTACAGCGTTTGTGACTGATTTACCGCTAGGTATTGCAATGCCTTTTTATGTACTCGGTATAGTCGGCCCCGAAATGAATGACGTTCTAACAACAGCTTTCGCGTTGCCTAAATATGTTCCAGCTGGAGATGGGTCTCCAGACTCTGTGCGAATTCCAAGTGACCCATATGTAGCACTTATGAATTTACGACAATGGTCACCAACTCAGCAAACACTTCAGAATGACAGAGATGACTTGGCTGCAAGTATGGTTAACTACGTAAGGGACTGCTATAACGCGCACTTGGTAAGTCAGGGAAGGAAGGATGAAATAGACAGCAAGTCTTTCCATAACTTCTGGCCTTCAATAGATACAGGTCCAATTCCATTTACCACAGAAGTGTACTTTGAACTATCCTCACCCGGACAAGCACTTAATTCTGGTGATGCTCCGCATAGCAGAAAAGACCCAGCTGAAGTTCACTGTGATATTGCACATGCAGAAATCGAAGCTCAGATGGATAGTGATTGGGTTGATACTGCAATCGGTGATATGAGAATTAGCGGTCGAGTTAATATTGATGCAGCTGTATCTCTTACAAATGCTACCGTTGCAGGTTCTGTAACAGCGGCAAACTTAGTAAGAAGTGAATTTGCTAGATATGTAGTACGTAGAGCAGCTACAGAGGGAACCGCAAGCTTTAGCAATCTCGAACTGTCAATGGAAAAGGCTCGTTTCCGTGCGATGCAGGATAAAAACACTAAGGGAGCTGCTGATTACTCATATTACAACGAAAACTGGACAATCATGCTTCAGATTTTCGAAATCATCTGTTATTTCGTGACCGTACTTATTCCTTTTCTTATCTTAATCTCTGGAGGAGCTTTACTTAAAATATTGCTCGCATGGTTAACACTGGTTGTCTGGGTAAATACAATTCCAATTACTGCCGTACTTTCAAGATTGTTTGTAGAGTATTACGCTTCTTTATCTGAAATGTGCGCTAACCCGACAGATGTCCAGTGTTTAAATTTACAAACAGTTGGTGGGATAGAAGCCTCGTATACGACCATTGAAACCGCATTAGGAATGGGCGGTACAATTGCACAATTGATGCCGACGGTTACATTATTCCTGCTAACTGGCTCAGCTTATGCACTGATGGGGGCTGCAAACTCTGCGCCTAAAGCATCCACAGATACTAGCAATGTTAATCCTAAATTCGGTGGAGTTGTAAACGGCGACGGCACTGTGGTTAATTCCAGAGGACTCACAGCCACACTTGGGGCTGAAACTGGGGCATCAATGACTGTAACAAACGCAAATGGGACTAGTGGCTCGGTATCGGTTTCAAATAACTATAACAGAGCAAGCAACAGCTCTGGCACTCTGAGTCAAACTACAGGTAAGGAGGTCGGTAAAAATGCTGTTGAGGCAGTTTCCCAACTCCGTTCTACAAGTGCAGGCAACACAAGCTCAAGCGCTGACCAATCTGAAAAGCAACAGCAAATACAAGAAGCACAAGCAATTTCCAGTCAACTATCTACTCAAGAGAAAACTGCTTACGGTGACGAACAGACCTTAGCAGATAAGTATGGAGAGATTCTTTCTTCTACATTTGCTGTATCAGCGGGAGTACAAGGTAGTGTTGGAACGGGAAGTTTCCTTGGTGATTTCGCAAATATACAAGCTTATGCTGGAATTGAAAATAGAGAGCAACAGCAAGAAGCTTACGAGCGCCTAAGTCAGCATCTACAAAAGATTGGTTATTCAAAAGAGGACGCTGATCAACTGGTAAGACAGGAACAGTTTCAAAAAACTGCATCCGAGATGGCTAAAACAGCAATTGAAAACCGCGACACACTTTCTGTGCTTAATGATACAAGTAGAAGTTCCATTGACCAGTTTCAGGAAAATTCAAAACGAGCAGATGCCTATCAAAAAGCCCAAGGGTTTCTTGAGTCTGCAAGCTCTTCGAGCGAAGCAAAACTAAACTTTGAAAATGGTGATTATTTACAGAGAAATGATGCTCAACTTGAGAACTTCCTTGAGGCTGTTCAGGACCACGGAATGATCACACAGAGTGAGCAGCTTGACATATTGACTAAAGGTCTGAGTAATAGAGATGACATTATTTCCGACTTCCAGCAGTTCGCAAGTCAAAATGGATATTCCTCTGCAAGCTTATCCGAGCGCCAAGACATGCTTGAAACTTTTATCGACGGCCAAAAACAACAAGGTGCTGACTTCTCACAGAATGAAAAAGCCCTCAACAAGGAATTTGATAATTCGAGAGAAAGATGGTCTAAATTGGTTCAACAAAATGACGAAGCTACAGGCGGTCTCGGAAGTCTTCTAAATCCTGCTCAGCAATTTATGCTGGATAAAACACGAGGTATTGAATCTTCAATAGAGCTTAATGGTACATCGGGAGATGCATTAGAGCTTCAAAAATATGACGATAAGGTTGATATGTTATCGGAATTTATGACTAACCCCAACAAAGCTGATTTTCTAACAGGAATGAGTGAGAATCTTGCGAAACTGGCAGGGGACTTAGCCAATGTAAATGAGGAAGGCAGCGCTATTGAAACTGATGTTGATAATATAAGTGGTGCTGTACGGAACTCTGATGGCCGCTTAGTTCAAAATGGGGCTGTTCTAGAGCAATTAGACGAACAGTACGGAAGTCAATCAAATGACGTGAGATTGAGCTCTGATGCCAACGGCGTTAGACCTGCGTCACAAGGGGACATAATACAAGCTGGAAGTAAGCAAAGCTCTGAGCTAAATGAATTATTTGAAAAGCGATATGGCGAAGCAGACAGGATTATTGACAATCTGGAAAATTATAAGCCGGGTGAAGACTCCACTTATAAAGTAAATAGAGGTAATAGTTATGAGGATGAAGCTCAGAATTATTTGGATAGTCTTCCAATTAATGAAAACCTAGAGTTAGACATGAAAGAGCTTTATGGGTCTCTAACTGAAAATACATTTGGGTCTAGATTGCAAAATGGTTTCGACCTGATGGGTAATAAAGAGTTGGGTCCAGATGATATGACATCAAATGAACTAAAAGACTTAAGACTCGCGCAAGCATATACGGCGACCCAATCAAATCCTCAGTTATCGAGTTTTAATAATGTGTTAGAGCAATTGAGAGGGCTAAGCTCTGAAGAGAGCGGTCTTAATGAGATAGAAGAGAGAAGCTTAAACAACAATAGCAAATACTTTACAGATGATGGTCAAATACCACTAGCTACTGCTTTTTCAAACGATGTTGAAACCTCTGGTCGTTATGCTTCAGATTTCAACACGACTTATGATTTCATTATGGAGACCGCCAAGGACGTCGAAACTGGGGGCTTTTTCAGCAATTCGAACATCAATGCTATAAATGCTGCGAAGGGGGTTTACGATGGCGAATTACGTAAAACCTTCGATGCTCTGCAAACTGATGGCGAAAGAAAAGATGGCGCAGGAAGAGACACTCAACTCCTTGCCATTTCAGCTATTGAGATGATGCGTAATGGTGATGCAACACAAAAACAACTTGGCGAGAACATCGCCTATGCTGTTCGAGCATTTGATAATAGCGGTGGTGATTATGGTAAGTTTTTAGGGCTATACAATAGCTCTAAAGACGACAATTTTGGGAAAGGTGCCTTTAATGATGCGCCAGAGTTAGGACAAAAGAAATCCGAGGCCCCATATGATTTTACTAATCAAAATGTACAACCTCCGGTATCTACTCCATTGATGCCCACAGAAGATAATGTTGCACAACAGGGAGAGGGCAAAATGCCATCAGTTAATGGATCTGGTAATGAAGGGTTAGGTGAATTCTTCGCAAATACTTTTGTCTCCGACAGGAGAGGTTCAACTGATAATGAGAAGGCATAACGTGAACGAAATGTCTTTACGTATGGTGTTCAAACGACTTGTTAAGTTGGCTGGTGGATTATTGACCGTTCCTCTTTTAGTTGGAGCTCAAGTCGCCACTGCATTTTCTACGGAGTTATCATTTGAATCACATTTATCTATAGCGACAATGCATGAGAAGGCTAGGTTAAGCCACCTGCATAATGCGTTAATTAAAAACCCTGACTACGCTTCTTTAAATGGTCGTTTGAAGGAGCTTGGACTTATTACCTCATCATCACTTTTGGCTACTTTCTTCGAGTCAAGTGTTGATGAGGAGGATTTATCCTATAGCATTGTAAGTTGTGACAATCCGATACCTCATTGCGTTGACATAGTGGGAGAATTCTCATTAAACCATTACCGAGTGTCTTTCTATTCTGACCGGCTTTTGAGGGAAAATGATTTAATTGCCAAAATGGTAGAGGCGATTAACTATCAGGAAACGATAACGAGCGCTCTTAGGAAAGGGCCCATTATAAAACATGAGGATATCGAGCATGCAGCGAATCAACTCGTATCCACCCGCGCTTATTTTTACCAAATGATGCATGAAAATGGTGTAATGGGTCTATCAGGTATTGTGTCTGCACCCGAATCACTTTCGCTTGCATTATTCAACGCAAAAACAGTCAGCAAAATGAGTTCCTACTTTAGTGATGCTTTTGCATCTTTAAATACCTATTTAAATACTACCATCGGTGAAACCAAGGTTTTAAAGGTTTCCAAAGATAATGTTGACGTCAGTATTGAAGTTGCCACAAGCATTTCAAATGAAGGCCAAGAAAGACTAAAAAGAGCGTTTGCCAGTGCCTTCGATGGTGGTCAATCAGTCAACATGATGGGCGACGGTGAAGCAAAGTTTTATCCTGAGTCATCTTCTGTTGCAGTTTTTCAAAATGACAAATCAGATTTACGTTTATGCTTGGCCAGACTGCCTGACGTAAATGCCTCGTTACCGGCCGACCATGTAAAGTTGTTCAATCTGATTAAGCGCAGTGAGATGCGTATGGACTACAACATTGGTAACAACGTTGTTGATGTGCCATTCATCACTGGAGAGGCGCATTCTGTTCAGGTTCGCATCCCCTATGAAGATAAAACTAGGACCCGAAGAATAAGGACGATAGAGCTGGATTGTGATAAGTCTCTTTCTATATCAACGCAGACAAACACCTCAGCACGAGTGAACGTCACAAAAGCGGAACTATCCTCGATAAGATGGACTGGGAAGCTATACAGCAACCTCTAGTGGGGTTGCGCGGTGAAAACTAATGGTAACGTACTTTAGTTTAATTGCTTGAGGTGTTTATGAGTTTCCGATACTTACTTTACGTGTTAACGCTTTTTTATAGCGCACATCTATATGCTGAGACCAAACCTTTACGTGTGAGCGAACTATTACCATATGCGTCTAACGAGTTAGGGCGATTCTCGCTAAAATACGACAGCTTATCATCTGCTGGTGCTGACTATGATTTAAACGAAGGGTCGGTGGATTTCTATTATTCAATGTCTCTAATTAACGAGTTTGACGTTAATAGGTCAATGTATGACCAAGAGTACATATCTCTTAATGGCTTAATTCCTTATGACATCGTTAGTAAGGCAAGTTTCTTCTTCCAAAATGAGATGAATAGCTCTTTACGAGGTAAGATTGACAGAAAAAATATGCTCGAAGCGTACAGCCTGATTAACCTTGATTTTATAAAGAGAGATTTTCCAGATACCTATAAGTCTTCTGTTGTAGGTGAAGTAAGAGGTTCAATTGATGAGCGCTTACTGTTAAGTGCAGAAGAGGGGGCGTCACCTTCATTGTCCCTGTATATGGCTGGCGTATTAAGTGACATTGAGAAACATGGTAAAGAGTTGAAATACGCGGTAGTGAAAGATGTCATCAAAAAAACCGCTATGTACAACTACATGGATTTGTCGGTGTTGCCTTATTGCAAGGGTCGAAGCTTAAGTAAGTCTGAGTGGATTGATATAGCCTCATGGAGTGATTTTCCTAAACGCTTTCCTTTTATGTGCTCAACCTTCGAACAAATGGTGCTCGTGCATATTACCCCTAGAGTCGACACTATCCTTGCCATGGATGTTTCAAGAATGTCTCTCGAAGAAGCTATAGCGAGCAGTGGTTTAAGTCGGTATTTGTTTGATGATTATTTAAGTCGACAATATGGACCTGATAACAAAAGGGTCATTTCACGCACGTATCTCGCAAATTCGTTGCTTGAGGGTAATGTTCATAGAAACTCGATTCAGGAAAGTATTTCCAGCAACCCTTTTAATAACAACGTTGGGTTAGCATCATCTATTCTGGAGCAGGGACTGATAAGCCAGTCGAAAATTGTCAAGATAGCTAATTATCTAAATCAGCTAGATAGGGATGTTAAGCATGATAAAGCACTGTCGGCGCTGATCATCGCAAGCCCAACAGTTACTATCGTCGACAAAGTTTGGCGAAACTGTGAGAGCAACCAATTTGTAGGCTTTGACCTTAGCTGTGCGACAATTAAGCAGGACGTTTATATCGGTTACATACCTAGTGCTCTAGATGTAGCCGAAGGGGATGTCTCACCGCTACATGCTTACTACCTTAATTGGTTACTTTCAAAAGGACTTATGACAAGTTCTGAAGCACGTTCTTTTCTACATCGCTATGCGAATTACATAAAATCAACGCACTAACACACCGAATTAGCCCTCTTATTAGAGGGCTGCCCCTTCTTTAAGTAGCGATAATATCTTCATAATTTCATGAAGGGTTTGCAATGCGTTCTATATTTTTTATTGTCACTCTATTAGTCAATGCACAAGTATTGGCATCGTCATGTACTGGTGTTTCATGGCAATCAGGTAAAGAAGATATTGAGGCCTGCTTGAATACTGGGATATGCGATGGAATCAACGATGATTCGCCAAGTGCTGAGGTACAAGCATGTAGAAGTGTTTCTCCATGTCACAATATTACCCAAAATTCGCTTGAAGCAGATTTGGGGAGATGCAGAGAAGCAACAATCGTAGATGCCAAACATTTGGCTTCGGAAGTTGTCTCGGCGCCTTCTCGTTCAACAGTGGCGCAGGGCGGGGCTATTACTATTCGACTCTCAGACAAAAAAGACTCTAGCGGAAACGTCAAACCAAGAATTTTCACCGCTGAGAGAGAGTTTATAGGTGGAGGCGACACCAACATTACCACCTTCGATGAGGCCGACACGTACGATGATGAGAATGCATTAATCAACGAAGGTCGAGATACAATTCAAAATTTAAGTTCTAATAATGACAGTACGTCAACTGCTTACCAAACGGTGATGAGCATTAAGAACGAAAATCCACCTTTACCGATTTCTGACACAGACCCCGTGTTAACTCGCACAAATAATATTATTACTGATACTGCAAACACTGGAGGAGGCGTGATCAGTGATTGCAGAACCATTCGAACAAATTACGATACCGACATAGAGTGGGATGAATCAACGGAGCATATGTGCTTTGAAATGGTCAAAGAGAATTTCACTTCCGGTGAGTGTGAGGTTGAGAGAGAAATTAATACTCCATTTCAAGACATTATTCTAACCGGAGCGGGAAGTTCAGTGGAGCAATGTGGTGAAAACTGCCTCAGACTTACCTTTGACCGAAGTGCCTTTAATGAGCTACCTGATGATGGGCTTAAATGCCAAATTTATCCTACTTCAGCTCAAATACTATTTGCACAAGACATGAATGTTACAAGCGCTCAAGTCGTTAAAAGTCATGTTGATGACCACGTAAGACTCAATGTAAACGGTTCGACTATATATGAATCATCACGATACTTTGATGAATATATTGCTGGTACTAAAGGTTGTGAATCTAAACCGGGGAGAAGCGGAAATAAGTGGCTTGATAATTGGTTTTTTTCAGGAATGGCAAAAAGTAATTATGTGGCAGGTCAATCGTTGAGTCTTGAGTTCTTATCTGCAATAGGTGGTCGAGGTCAATATATTCATATCGTTGAAATAAAATTTGATAAACCTATTAAAACGAATTCTGAAATTACACTACAAACACCTGAAGGTTGTTTTGATGACTTGGGTCCTGACTATAGTAACACTTACGAACCAGTAGGATATTGCTCAGCTAGTCAATGGAATTGCTTAGAGTCCAAAGATGGATATATTGTACCGGGTGGCAATGGCATTAAGAGTCCTTTCGAACAAGGTGGCGACCCATGGTGTGAAAGGGCTATAGCGCGGAATTATAACTGCGACCCACTGATGGGGGAGGGTGTTCAACCAACTGATGAAGTATGCTTTCAGGATGAAATTAGAGACCCTGTAACTAACGAAATTCTACAAGAGAAACTTTGTTATACGGTAGATGAAGTTAGAGATATTGAAAACAAGCCTTGCGACACACTTGAAGCAGAACCAAATTGTGTTATCAAACGACAAGACTGTGAATGGGAAGATGAACAAACGGGAAAATGCTTTAACTGGCGTTATACCTATGAATGCGGTAACCCGAAAAGCGTCACTATCAATAACGCAATCGATGAAAATATTTGTGATACTTCTGTTCCTTGTGCGGGTGGTGATTGCGATATAGGTAATCAGCAAACGAATGATGACTTTGTGAACGTCATGGCACAATTTTCAATGCTTCAAGGCATGATTGATGACAGGACATGCGAAGACCCCACAGACCCCAGCACATGTACAATATGGCCGGGAGAGTACGAATACTGCTCCTTTTATCCTGTTGGTAATGATTGCTGTGAGGGGCCGGGTGGAGTCTCTATTGCCGAGTATGTTGGTGTCACAATGGGAATGGCAAATCTCGATGCACAAATCATGAGCGCAGAAATCCTTAATGACACTATTGTTAAGTCTGGATGGGAAACGGTAAGACAGCCTGTTACATCTGCTTATGATGCTATAGCTACTCCCTTATCAAATGCTTACGATCAAATTGCAGGTAATATAGCTGGTGAGGTAAGTTCACCAGATGGTGCAGCTAATGTCGCTTCGAGCCTTGGATTAGATACCTTGAAGCAGGAAATGACGAATTTTGTGGCAGAACTAATGCCAGATGCACTTCGCGATGTTTTATTTCAAACTTCAGGTGAGGCAGCCGGTAGCGCAACAGCAAACTATGCGCTATCTGATTCAGTTGCTCAGAGCTTAAATGTTTTAAATGGTGTTATGGCTGTTTATACTGCTTATCAAGTTGCTAATCTTGTTATAAACATTGCTACACAATGTGATGACAATGAAATGGATGCTGGATTGAAGATCGAAATGCGTCAGTGTGTAAACGTAAATAGGTCGATAAATAATGGCAGAGATAAGCCAACCTGTGAAAAGAAAATATTGGGGGTATGTCTTAAGAAGCGACATCACCATTGCTGCTACAACACTATTTTAGCTCGTATCGTTATGGAGCAAGCAATCCCTATGTTAGGGAAAACTATAGACGTTGATAAAGACAATATGACTTGTGAGGGTCTTTCTCTTAACGAGTTGGCTGCAATTGATTGGAGCGCAATTGACCTTAGCGAGTGGATTGGCCTTATGGGGGAGGCAGGCGTATTACCACAAACCGACGATGATACAAACGTGGAAAATATGACAGGTTCAGGCCAGTTACTTAACAGTGCGGGTCGTGAAAATACGATTGAACGAACCCGAACTCGACAGGGTGAGGGATCGATGACAAATACTCAAAGGCAAATTTGGGATCAGATAAAATTAAACGAGATAGATTGTACATCTCCATCGAGACCAGCAGTTTGCTCCTATTTAAGTGGCCCTTAATGGGTTGCGCGGCTGAGTTTAAAGTTACTATAAAGATATAAGATTACAAAAAGGAATATGAGATGAATGTATTAAAGACAACAGCGGCGTTAACTCTAGCAGGATTATTAACTGCCTGTAGTTCAACTTCTGGCCCGAAAACAGTTGCAGAATTCAATAAATATTCTGGCTCCTTTGAAGAACACCGTTCTTATGCTTTAAATCTGATGGAGGCTGCAAACTTAGGTGGCGCCAAAGACGCGAGACTTAAAGATGGCGACTCAGTTATAGATTTGGATGAAAGCAATGCCTCATTTGGATTTGTTGATTCACTGGCATCTGGAGGTAGTCTGTTGTCTGCCAGTCTTACTGGACTAGCAGGTGGCTTATTAACGCCAGATTCGGACGCTAAATACAATCAAGTGATAGCACTAATCGATATTACCAATTTATCAGAAGGGGACGATATTGATGCTATAGCTCGTACACAGATGCTAGATAAGTTTGGTGAATTCTTTTCAGATGCCATTGGAGTGTCAAAGTCTGCTGTAAGTTATGCTATTTATAACAAAGCATCCGACCCAAGCAGTGAGTCTAAAAATGGTCGTTATGCTTCGGTTTGGACCGATTCAACTACTGCATCAAAATGTGATGAACTATCATCGTCTTACTATGATGAAGCTCTTAATTATGGAACATCTATCACTCAGGCCGCACTATCAGATTATGAATCTAGGTTCTTTTCAGGAAACTGCGGCATGCGTTTCTTTGGTATCCAAGTCGAAGAAATTGTAACATCTGATAAGCTTCCATGGCTCGATACAAAGAAAAAATATGTAATAGTTACTGCTAAATTTAATGGTAGCAACGTTTCGTTAAATTATTTATCAAGACAAGAAATTCCAGTAAACGGTTTGTATCTATATTACACAACCAATGGAGCAAATACAGGAAAGGCGAAAGATACAGGTTATCCTTACATTCAAGCGCCACATGGTAAAGAGATGTATTTTATCAAGCCTTGAGTTACCTATTTACGTTGATAGCAAAAGCCAGCTTTGAAGCTGGCTTTTTTATTAAAAAGCCATTTTACTAGTCTTAATAACGTTTAAGTCCTAATTTTCACGTCATTATAAATATTAGAACCAGATAGTGATGTATCTACTTGGTTGGTTAATATCGTGCAATTGTTCTGACGAACAGGTCGCTTTTTGGTTAACTACAGTTTTTAACACCCTTAATCAACAGTGAATCATTTATAAGTGAGTAACCTTATCTTTGTCGGTGCTTGCACACCTAATCGTGAAACTTTGCTTAAATTGGAGTACGTACTAATGAGCAATATCTTTAATAAAAAAACGCTATCCTTCTTAGCGATCCTAACAAGCATGTTCGCCTTTTCTGCATTTGCAGGTACGGGTGGTGCTTACTTTGATGCATTCTATGCGGAAGTCGCCGGTTGGTTAACTGGTGCGCCGGGTAAAATTATCATGGTATTTATGTTTATGGCTGCTGGCTTTTATGCCGTGATTCAGCCAGATTTCTTGAAAGCTGCTGGTGCTACAGTGTTCGGTTTGGTTTTCGCCAACGCAGAAACACTAATAACAAACCTATTGACAGGTGTTGCGTTTATCTAAGCTTCACTTGCTTAAAAAAGCCCTCTACTTAAGAGGGCTTTTTTGTGTTTGCTAATTAGGAGCCTTTTTTGGGGCCTTAATCGCCGTTATGTGCTCAAAACGAGTGACATAATGAAGCTATCCATCAAACAACGATATGAATGTATGAAACAGTCTTATGTTCCAACTAGGCAGAATCAACCAGTGGAAGTGCTGATATTTCCACAGGATGTTTTTGCTTTTATGTTTGTAATTATTGCCATATTTGCAACCTTAGGTTTTCCAAATTTAGGAGTGTTGCTATCTATTTATTGGATCACAAAGGCCAACTCAGTAAAAGAGAAGGGGCGGGGCTATATATTCCATTACCTATGGAATAAAGGCTGGTTGCCAAGCGTATTCTCCAAAGGGGTTCCTGACCCCCTCATCAAAGAATACATCAGGTAGTCACAATGCATTCTGATATGTCTATCACATACACACTTGGGAAAGCTGTGGCATTCAAGCAGATAAGGATTTTTCTGCTTACCAGTCTAATTGTGATTATCGGTTATAACGTTGTGGCTGATAGGGATATTACTATTAAACAACGGAATATGACTCATCTCAACTTGGTGTTGGGTAGTCAAATGCAAGAGTCAGCTAAAATAAGCACTTCGCTGTATCTCGCTGGCCGTTTCGGGAGTGTTGATTTGTCTAGTATCGACGAACTTAAGACACTGACCCTGAATATGATGCCCTTTGTTTATCAGAAGAATGTAGAAGAGGGGATTGAAGAGACAAGGGAAACGCTTCGTAAATCAAAAGTAATTGAACGCTTTGTACCTCGCACTGCGAAATATTACGAACCCCTTAACCGTGTTTGGGTGACAGGTGAAAAATATGTGTTTGTCCCAAATGAAAACCCACGTTTTATACAGTGGACCTACGAATTTGATTTGGTGCTGAAGAACCTGCGTATTTTTCCTGAGCGCATTGTCCAGTACCAAGGAACTCCAAAAGATACTCAGCAGATTTCGCAATACCTAGAAGAGAGGAATAACTAAGATGGCTAAAGGAAAGACCAAACGTGGGTCTCTTAAGTCCTTCGCTGTTGCTGTTCAATACATTGAAAATAACAAGGTATCAAACATCATTATGGCAATAGCGCTTGTGCTTTTTGGTTGGCAAACCGTCAAAAACAATGAGCGAATAATATTAGTGCCACCAAATATGGCTGAAGAAATGGTTATTGCGAATAATAACGCCAACGCAGCCACTAAAAAGTACTGGGCAGACTGGTTTGTTGGTCTAGTTGGCAATATCAACCCTAATTCCCGCGATCTAATAGTTGAAGATGTTAAGCGTATTTTAGCTCCTAGCCTTCATTTTAAGTTTGAAGAAAACATAGACCGCCATATTGAAATGTTGCGCCTACAAGAAGTACAAGAAATCTTCATTGTGAAGGATTCTGATTATATTGCTGAGGCCGACATTGTTTGGGTGTATGGCGATAAAGAAGAGCTGTCGCGGAAAGATGGGCGAAGCGACCCAATGCCTCACACTTACGAAGTAAAAGTAAATGTACTTAATGGTAGTCCAGTCATTGATTCTTATAGGGTCTATCCGGGGGCCCCTCAAATTTCAAAACGTATCACAGAAATAAACCAATCTTCCCTAAAGGCTAACCAAGCCGAAATGTTAGCTACACCGACAAAACAGGAGTCAAATGAAGATGAATAAGAGTTTAATATCGTTGGTGCTTGCTGTTTCATTTTCAGCTTCGGCTCAACAATCACAGCCTGCACAGGAAGAGCAAAGATACACTTTCGACAAGCCATGGGTTTCATCAAGTACACAACCCATGACATCAGTGCAGGCTCAACAGATTCAAGGCCAAGGGCAGCCAGCCAATCCTGATAGGGTAAATGCGGAAATTGCAACAATAATGAATTCCAAATTTGGTCAAAATGCAATTGACCCTGCCATTTATGGATATACCGCCAGCGATGAAGTGAACGAAACACCGGAGCAGCGCGTGTTAAAAAAATATAAGCCACAGCAGAAATATACGATGTCTGTAGGTGGTAATGAAATGATTCCGATTTCATCAGGCCTACCTAACCGTATTACAACGAACTTTAAGCAGGTGCAGGTAATTGGTAATTTCCCTGATAACGTTTACTTGTTTGAAGAAGGTCGCTACTTGACGATTGCGACTGATTCTAAAGCGCCAATAGGTATGCATTTGAGAGAAGAGGGAATGCCCGAAACCACTATTGCTGTGACCTTATTCCCATTTTCAATCGGTCAGGCGATGATTGATTTAAATGTTAAGCTCACTCCAGAAATGAAGCGTGAGATGGAACGTCGTGCTGAAACAAGAGACAAACAAGCAAAACTTGAAGAGTCGTTATTAGCTCAACAAGAGTTCGATCGTGTTACCAATGAATATGTAGATAAATTCTCAACAATCATGGAGTCAGTTGCACGCTCCGATATCCCAGCAGGATTTATTTTAGAAGATACGGCTCCATCTCGCCCTTGCGAAGGGTTACTTTCAACTGGTATTAGTCATGTTCAGTTACAGCGTTTATCTAATCCTCGAAACATTATTGATATTGTTCAAATATCAAATGACAGTAATCAGCCAGTAGATTTTGATGAAGAGCATTGCATGGTGAAGCGTGATTCGTTTGGATACTACCAAAGTGATGAAAGTATCATTGTTGTGGGAAGCTATCCTCGTTCTACGCTTATGCCGGGGCAGCAAGCTGAGGTTTACATTTTTAGAGAAGTGATGCGCCCTGAGCAGGTCAAGCGCAAGCGCACTCGTTTGATTTCTGAGTGAGGTGAACAATGGATTTTGTAAAAGAATTCTTTGAAGATAAAATTGAAAAACTAAAAACAGACAGCTCGTTCCGTAACAAGGTCATGCTTGGTGGCGGTATTGGAGTTCTGATGTTTTTTACATTCTATGACTCTGGTGATGGTGGCCCAGCATATGTTCCTGTTAAATCTAAATCGGAAACAATGTTCACAAGTAATGCTTCATCTGAGAGAGTACAAGATGATCGGATGAAAGCAGCATACGATGCACTTCAAGCTCAATCTCAAGAAATGCGTTCTCAGTTGGAGAGTGTGAATTCCAACTATTCAGCTGAAAGAGAGCAAATGCAGGCAGAAATGGACCGCATCCGGTTGGAGCAGGAAGATTTAAAGCGCCAATTAGAACTGGCTGTTTCTAGACAATCTCAGGTAACTGGGACACCCAATCGCAATAACAATACGCAAGTTCAAAATAATCAGGGGCAAACGCCACAGGGGCAGTCAGGCGCCCAAGTACAGCAGCCCCCAATCATTGTGCAACAACCACCTCGTGTTCAACGCAGAAATCAAAATATTATTTCTACCGAACCTTTGATGGGTAAAGGTTTACGTATTGTTTCTCAGTCAAAAGAAATTCGTATTGGCGCTAATGGCGAACAGCAAATTGCATTCAAAGGTGAAGAATTACAGCGTAAGCAAGCTATCAATCAACTAGAGAATAAGGTAGAAACTGAGGAAGAAGAAAAGCCTGTATGGTTACCTGCCGGTTCAATGATCTCTGGAACAATTATAACAGGTGTTAATGCTGATATATCAGGAAGCACTGCATCAAACCCACCTCCAATTTTAATAAGGATTACTGAAGAAGTATTGACGCCGGGTGGATACTATATTGACCTTCGTGGTTGTACAGTTATTGCCGGGGCTCTTGGCTCCCTCAAGGACAGACGAGGTAAAGTACGATCTGAGACACTGAGTTGTATGCGTGACGATGGCTCAGTGATTGAAAAAGGCCTTATGGCATTCGGTAGTGGTTCTGATGGCCTAGAAGGCATCAAAGGTAATCTTGTGCATAACGCGGATGAAATGTTGGCGAATACGGTATTGGCCGGTACGCTTTCTGGTTTTGCTGGTGCAGTTCGTCCTATGAATATTCCGGGCGTTCAGACAACACCGGGATCTGAAACCTTATTCCAAGCACCTGACCCCGGCCAAGTAACGGGCATCGCAGCACTTAATGGTGTAGGTGACTCCATGGAAAGGTTGTCAGAATACTGGATAAAATTAGCAGAGCAGTCGCTTCCATACATTGAGATACAAGCAGGTCGTAAAATTGACTTAATTACTCAAAAAGGAATTGCGTTGGAGGTAAGAGGATGAGCAACAAGGCAAAAGACCAAGAAGTTGTAACAACCGAAAAAGCACCTGCTGTCAAAGATAGCAGGGACCGTGGCTTTTGGTTGACAGAAGGGTTGAAGTTAATCGCGATTTTATTGGTAGTAAATTTGGTTTTCACTTCTTACTACCAACCTAAATTAGAAGAGCAAATAGATGCAATGGTTACTGATAGCGCTCAGCAAATTGTAGTTGTAAATTTCGCTAAGATTTTGCGCGAAACCTCTACTCAAGATGAAACGTTATTACAAAAGAAAGTCGCAGAAGCAATTAAAAGGTTAAACGCTGAAGGGTTCATTGTTCTCGATGCCACAAGCGTATTGGGCCAGCATGACGCTTATGTACTTGAAACACGATTTATTGATTCTATTCAAATTTAAAGCAAAAGGTTGACGAAGTATGGTACTTATAGTATTAAATTACCATACTTCGAAATACTTCAGCCAACATGGTTTGGCTAGATAAAAAGTTTTCTTAAATATCGGTGTTGCCGATATCCTTACCGAATCAAAACACTCTTGTTAGCTTCCTTTGTCGCGCATTTCGCGCCACATTACATAGCGCAAGAGTATTTTGTGCCCGTCACTGCATTAGAACTCGTTCTTAAAAGTGGCCATTTTGGGTTTTTCTCAATATGTATTTAAAGGACTCTACCTTCAAAAAAGTGCTGCTCAACCAGTATTAGTTCTCATGAATTGTTGAAACTCATTGGATGTCACCCATTGAGCTTACATCTATCACCTTAGCATTTCGCTTTGGCTTTCTCTGTTATGACGTATACATCATGAATTCTTCTGGGTTCTTTTTGCGTTTTTACGTCTTAACACATCCCAACTAGGGGCATACCCCCTAGTGGAGTTATGCCCTTTACATACTTTGTCTGTAGGAGGGCATTACCATGAATACTAAAGATATCGCAGCTTATAGAGCACGCCGTGCATCCCGTTTAGCTAAAAAAGCTAAATATACTAAGGATGACCGATGCGCCCAACAGCTTATGAGAATTGCTGAAAGGCAACAATCATATGCAACATCTTTATATCTAGCCAGTTAGGTTCATCGTTATGATGGCCCCAATTAGCGAATTAGTTCTTAGCGAAAATGAAGGCCTTTGGTCTCGCATTTTCTCTGAAGCTAACTTCAACTTTAGAGTTTTTCGTCACCTCTCTTCACCTGAATGGAGCGCAGATATTTTCTACTCCCCGAAACTTGGCCAACGCTGGGTTGCGCTTTCAAATAAGCAGACGGGCTTTAAGAAGATTATGCGTTTTAGCGCTGAAGTAAGTTTGCTTTCTATCGAAGGCTTATTAGAGAACGAATATTCAGTAACCGAGCGTAAGCGACCGTTACACTAAATTTTACATTTTTGCCTGATGAGGTAGCACATTCACTACCCATCAGGGGATTAGTGTATCTGTGCTCCTCAGATGGTTTTTTAACCACTTAAGTCTGTAGGAGGACTTGTTATGCCACGTACTAATCGTAAACAAAAATCAGAAAACCAATGGTTCCATTCAAACGACGTAGTTATTTTCCCAAACCATAAAGAAATGCCGCTTGAGTTTTGCATCATGAACCCAGATTACATTCTAGAGTTAGATGCATTTGGTTTTAACTTCGATAATGAAACTATGTATCGCTTCATTGAAGCCTTCATTCATGATCAGTTGAAGCTAGTGAGAGATTGTTCTCCCACCTCTAAGCAATACAAAGAAGTTATCGATTTTATCGGTAGCGAACTTTTCTTGCTCTATACGGCATATATTGGTTTAGACGGCGAAGTCTTACGGAAGGGCGCACTTGCTATGAAGCAGGGTCGTAATTTCTCTGATGATCGTTGTGACTACAATGACGGTGAAGGTCTACTTCACTACCAAGAGCAGCAAGCGAAAGCGGATGCTCGATTCAAACGTGTTGCTGGTGCTTAATATGGAGTTATCTGTATTTGGTTCTCGTATCACTCGTGAATATGTACCAAGCCTAAATTTCTTCACCACCTGCTTGCCAGAGGGAGTTGAGTATTTAGGTACAGTAAACGGTGGGTGCCATGCTGCATACGCTCACAAAGACAGCATGTCTGTTTTTGAATACTGTGAAGGCGACATGATCACAATTTCATCTTCTGATGAAAACCAGTTTGACAGTGAAGTTCTTAGAACTCGCGCTTTTATTCTGGATAACTAAACCCCAATCGGGACTACTCCGATGGGGAGTAGTCCTATTTACATAAGTCTGTAGGAGGACTACACAATGAACAATGTTCAAAATATAAATACTCGTAATAAAGTTAATCTTAAAGCAATGTTCCCAGAATGCGGTTTTAAGAAGGATATCGTTATTGAGATTCCGAATAACTTTCCGAGTCATCTTCAGGTACCGTCATGTGATCCACATTATCAACCTGATACCGACGTTCTAATTAATGCACTTATGTGGTTAGTTAGACCGAATGGCCGTTCGATTTGGTGCTTTGGACCTCCGGGTACTGGCAAAACCGAACTATGGCACTTCATCTGCTCTCGCGTTGGTTTACCAATGCTTGTGCTAAGTGCCACTCCTGATACACAAACAGACAAGCTGCAAGGCAAGTTTGTTTTGCGTAACAAGGGTGACGGCGTTGAAACAGAATTTGACCTTGCGGCTGTCGCTGATGCGATGAAACACGGTGTGTTCTGTTTACTTGATGAGGGCGACAAGCTTGGTCCTGATACCGCAGCTTCGTTACACCGCGTAGCGGAAATGAAGCCGTGGCTTATAGAGGATACTAAAGAGGTTGTTCACCCCGGTGAATGGTTCAGACTTGCTGTGTGTGCGAACACCAACGGGCGAGAAGCAAATCCAGCCTTTCCTTCATCTAGAGTTCAGGACGATGCGTTCTTAGACAGATTCAATTTTATTACTTTCGACTATTTAAAGCCGAGTAAGGAGTCTGAAATCATTGCTAAGGGCTTCCCAATGCTAGGCATGACAACCATCAGCACAATGCTGACTGTCGCCAATGCATTGCGAGACGCAACGCTTGGGCCAAAAGTGGGTCGTCGCAGAGATGCGAGTCGCACGAATGGCATAACAGCCTTACTGACTTTCCGAGGGCTTAAATCATGGGCTGACCAAATGGTTAAACGTGGTTTTGAAGCAACGCTTGAGGATTGTCTAGAAACAGCTTTCTTAGCAGGCTTAGATTCGCAAACTTATGTTGCTCTTATGGGTGACGGCGGTATTTTGCGAAAAGTGGCTGGAGACGCGCTCTCTAAGACACCTAAGCAGCTTGAGGGAAAGTAGTAGCCGGTCAGGGCAATAAGAGTGGCTTGATTGATGTCAATGCCTCTCCTGTACCGGCGTTAATAAAAATGTTTATCTGGGATAAGTTCTTCATAAAGCATTACTCAGATGGAACACCATGTAAGTATTATTTCTTACGAAAAGACGGTAATAAATTACATACTGTGTATTCTCACCCTGAGCAACACAGGAAGTTAGTTTATTACGTCAAAGATTGTGGTGATAACCAAGCTGCTTCTGATTTGTTCTTAGCAAAACAGAAAAAGCGCCTTGAAAACAATTACAGTTCCTTGGCCGATAACATTACAATCCAAGAAGCAGTAAACGGACCCTTTAGTTTCTTTACCGCTTAATTTCTACCATCCCAACAGGGAAGATACTTCTTCCCTGTCAGGGAAGTTGTGTCCTCCTCGTGCGTGTTAGGGTGTTTTAATTAATATTTTGACTTTCGCACAAGTCACTCAATGTCTGTAGGAGGACATCATGGTACAACTTAACAATAACTACATCTTAGTCGGTTACTCACTTGAAAATTGGTCTGGTGATAAGGCTTTGACGAAAGGCAACTTAGTTTCTAAGGATGCCGAGATTCCAGCAGAAATGCTTCAGAGTCAATTGACTCGTATCCTTAGTAATGAGGATAAGCGCTTTATCTGGAGTACACATAAGAAGTTAGAACGTCTATGGGAAGAAAGATTCGGTGCTTTGCGTCGTGGTTCTGGTCGCTCATACATTGTTTTGGCTTCTAAGTGGAATGATTTGAAACGGGAAACCGATAAAATCATTAGTGAATGGGAAGTGAACGTTGCCAGTCTTGTTGCTGATTACTCGCGCATTTCTGCTGATGTTTTAAGTAAGCTTGATGACCGTTCTCGTTTATACCTCGAAAAGAAGTTGCCTTCTGCTCAGGATGTGTCAGATGAGTTTAAATTTAAACTGGATACACCGTTGCCATTTATGGCAATTCCGGGCGAAGAAAACTTGTTTGAACAAGACGCTAAAGCAGTATTGTTTGAGCGTATTGAAAAGGAAGCGGATAACAACCTTAAGAAATTAGGTGAGAGGCCAAAGGCATCTTACTTGATTAAGCGTCTAAACGCGCTACGCGACCTAATCTATGATGGGGTTGTGCTTTATGGTGGTGCTATCAAGTTTGTGCAGTACATTGACTCTGTAGTCAAAGAGCTGCCCAAAGCTGGGGTGATTGATGATGGCGTTCAACTTAATTCTATTCGAATTATGTTAGCTGGACTAAAAGACCCTCAAACATTATTGGACCAAGACTTGTGGAAAAACAATTCTGCAAGCAGTAACTGTGATGCACAGCAATCTATCGACGATGACTCTAATGAGCCTGATGTCGTTGCTGAAGCAAATGATGTAACTGATGTTCCAACTCAACCAGTGGTAGAGCCTAAAGCTGAGATTGAGACTACGGTTTCTGATGACGCTGCTGAAACAGTCACTTCTGTGACTGATGAAGCTGAGGACGTTATGCTTGAAGAAGAAGTTGTTGTTGAAAACAATATTCCTCCACAAGTATCAACACCACAACAGGATGATTTCTTATCATTCTTTTAAACTGATCGGTGGCGCTTCGGCGTCACCTTTTTGTTATTTACCATTAACTCCCTAAAAGGGGCATTCCCTTTTTAGGGGAATTGTCTCTGCGGGTTACTTAAGTCTGTAGGAGGACAATATGTTAATGAAAAATACAATCCTTGCTAAAGCTCGCGCATTGGCAAATATCATGTCACCTCGTGGTGATATCGGCATCAAACTTGTTAAAGGCGGTTCTCCGTTTGCGACAAAAGATGCAATTCACATCCCTGAAGGCGATTGGAGCGATCCAAATTACCTTGCACTTGTAGAGTGGTACATTAATCACGAACTTGGTCATATCAAGTTTACTGATTTCTCTACACTCCCTCGGATTGCTAAAAACAAGCTCCTTATGAATCTCACCAATGCGGTTGAAGATGCTCGTATGGAAAAAGCGGTTATAAATGCATATCCGGGTATGGAGATAGAAAACGCAGCTGGAGTGAATATTTGGAAACAGGAGGGCAAATTTAGCACTCCTCAACCTGATGATTCACCGATGCAGCTAGTGTTTTCTTATGTGCTCTATAAAGGGAGAAGTTCAATCGGTCAAAACTTGCTTGAAGAAGCTAACTTAGCAATTGCGTATATTCGCCAGCAGGCGGGTGACGAATTCGCAGATAAGTTAGTCGATATCATGTCTGGGATTGATCAGTGCAAAAACACTGATGATGCTATATGCATTGCCGAAAAGGTCTTAGAATTGTTGCAAGACGAATCTGAAGACCAAGATGATGAGAACGATGACTCAAATGACAGTAATGATAATTCAGAACAGTCAAATGATGATGAAAGCTCAGATTCGAATTCTGACTCTAGCGATAGCGGTGATGGCTCTGAAAATAACTCAGGCAACGGTTCATCTGATGATGACGGTGCTGACTCAGACGATTCAGATGACGGGCAGGGCTCTGGTAGTGAAGGCGAGGATGACTCAAATCAAGACGGCAACAGCGGTCAAGGTGAGGGTGATAGTCAAGACGATGGTGATACTCAAAACAACAGTGGCGAGGGTGACCAAAGTGGCGATGAAAACTCAGCTCAATCTGGCAGTGGCAACGGCTCAGATAAAGCGCAACAATTCGCAGAAGCAGCACTTGAAGAAGGTAATCAAGCCGATGTTGAAGATCTCCATAAAGAGCTTCAAGAGACTATTGGTGAGATGGCCGAGATAGCAAGAAATGAAGGGCGTGCTTGCATTCAATGTGATGGAGAATTCCAACCACTTGATATTGTCAACACGTTGCCTGATGGCATAGGCAGTATTACTCATAATGCAGAACGTTACTCTCAATCTATTGGGCAAGCGTTTAATCAGCATCGTTTAACCAAGAAAGGTCAAGTAACTAAACGTTATGATCGTTCTGGTAAACGTGTAGACGCATCTAAGATTGCAGGCGTAAATGCTGGCAATTTTAATGTGTTCGTTAATCCGACAGAAAGACGAAACTTAGGTTTCAATCTGGCGTTGCTGGTGGATGTATCCGTTTCCATGAAATACAAAGGAAATATAGATCTGGCTAATGATGCTGCTTATGGTGTTATGAAAGGCCTTCAGCCACACAGAGATGTCAAGACAGCTTGCTATCACTATCCCGTCGCAAACTCGATTATAGAGACAAAGGGATGGTTGCAACCTGTCAGTAAAGACATGGCTGTGCCTGCTATAGGCTCTTCAACACCAACAGGCGAAGCATTGCAGTCTATATTAATGCGTATGATTTCTTTTAATGCCTCTGGCGAGAAAGTTATCTGCGTTATTACTGATGGTCGGTGTAATGAAGAAACTGTGAAAGCTGCCAAGCAGTTAGCTGGTGAAATGGGAGTGCATCTCGTTGCTATCGGCATTGGTGTAAGTGAGGTCAGTGGATTTGATGAAAGCAACAGCGTCTGTGTTTCAGATTGCTCAGAGCTGCAATCAAAGTTATCTGAACTTGTACTTAAAAACTTTGCATAAACTTATGGCTCTCTATTAGAGCCAGTTTTGACTAATGCCTTTTTTGGAAGGCATAAAATAATAAGAAAATATTTCATAGAAGCCCATAAGGGGAGATAACTCCCTTTATTGGGTTCGTTCATCTCTTTTTATTGGCTCTATGAGCAATTAAAGAGGAGAGCGCTTATGAAAAAGTCTATGAAAGACGCAGTTCTCTTGTTCATTGAGATAATATTTTTGGCATTTGGACCAGCTTTATTTGCTGGTGGCCTTTTTCCAATTATCTTGTCACAGGAACTTGGGTTCGCTGAATATAGAGCAGCAGTAGTCTCCGCTATTATGGGTGGATTATTCATCATAATTGCGGGTGGAATTGCGGTTTATCGCTACTTGAAGTACAGTTAAGGAAAGTAATATGGGTAACGACATTATGTATCAAATTATTGTTTATTCGACAATTTGTATCCTAGCCGTTTTAGGATGTGCTGGAATTCTTATTGATTGGGACAAGATAGGGTACAAATACTTTCCTGAGACCTTCAGGAAGCCGAATGATAAATAACTCTAAGAACCTCGCAATAGCGAGGTTTTTTTTTGCTCTTTGATATTAAATAATGCAAGGCAACCCTTAGCGCTGAGTGGCCAACGCTTGCGCCAAATGAATCGATGGTAATTTCATAGTCGTCAAAGAATGAGGCTAAGGAATTACGATGCAATCAATTACAAACCAAAGAAGTACATCTCCATTTAATCAAGTAGTGTCAGGTACCAAACGCGCCCTTTCCCTATATCGTACAATAAACAGTGCTAAACATTTATTCCTTCCGGTTATTGCAACATCACCAACAAAACGAGAAGCTTGTTTTTCAATTAGGTATAACGTATTTGCAGAAGAACTGAACTTAGAGCCTTTGAATGATTGCAACCTTGAGTTCAACGAAAGTGATCACTATTCAACACATTGCTTATTGTCGCTTAAGCATAGTAACGATTATTGTGGTACCGTCCGGCTAGTATCTCCAGTCACAGATGTTCAACTATTACCGATTGAAGAGTCATGCTTACACTCAATTACAGATATGCGCTATCACCCTAATTGTTTTCGTAGAGAAGATATATGTGAGGTATCCCGTTTAGCCATACCAAGTCAATTCAGAGCTCGGAATGTAGATAAATTTTTAGGTGCTGGCCTTGGAAACATCAAGAGCAAATCAACTATCAAAAAGGCATCACGGGCATTTCCATTAATAGCCGTTTGTCTGTACCTTGCCGCCGCAGCTATAGCAGTGAACTCAGGTCGAAAGCACGTTTATGTAATGATTGAACCTGCTTTAGCTCGAAAAATGTCGGTCGTTGGCCTAGCCTTTAAACAAATAGGTACCGAAATAGATTATCACGGAAAGAGAGCCCCTTTTTATATTCATGCTGATGACGCAGTTAAGAGTATAAAGTTACCATTTAAGTTATTATTCAATAGTTATTTGGCTAAATTGCGTTAATTTTTAAATCGCTTTTTATTGTTAACAATATACCTGTTTTATATAAGGAATTAATATGCCTTGGTGGTTTGGTTATCGAGTTGTACCGGATGGACGAGTTTGTATCAGTAAACCTTATGAAGACCCAGATTTAGCAAAAATGGAGCGAGATAAGTTACGCGCTCCAGACTTGAAAGTTACTTCAAGGATTAACGCGGAGAATGAACACGAAGCACTTCGTCAGGCCAAAAAGCATTTTACTGTAACATAAGCTTCAGCTTTATATTTAAGATGCAGTAACGATAACGAAGTAGAGTCATGTGTGTGCTTAATCTAACAAAGACTATATGACGAAAGAATTCAGTTAATAGGAAATAAAATGGAAAATATGGGCACGTTCGTTTGGTTTGGTTCCAGAAATGGGAACACTGGTTTATGCATTTTCACTTCAGAAGAATGTAATGAAAAACGTTTTGATGTAACAAATATAGCGAGCTATTCAGATCGAGTTTATGAGCACTATAAGCATACGTTTGCTGACAAATCTATAGCTTCAATGTACTTACCAGATGTAGAACTGAACTCAGTTGAAATCATGCTTTTAAAGGAATTAGCTATTTCACAAAAAATTCTTTTTAGGGCAAGGGACGTAAGCTCAGCTGAGCAACTAGAACATTATAAAAAGTTCCCTATCTGGAAACATGAATCACGATGACTTACAAGAACCGTCAATTATTAATCGCAGATAACAAAGCCTACAAGTTACTACTCAAGCGTTTGAAATCTTTAATAGACGATTAACAATTATTCACGGACTCGCCTAGCTCTGAACAGGAGTTGTACAAAATCCGACAGGCGATTACTGAGTTAAAAATCTAATAGGAAATACAATGTCTAAACCATGTGAGCTATTTGACAGAGGTGGCAACGATAACTTTAAGGATGTATTTGTTTCTCAGATGGAGCAATCTGATCGCACCTCTCCTCGGCTTATTGCGAAGTTGAAATCTATGAAAAGTTTGATTTCAGGCGATATCGAATCACTTAAACCTGTCGTTCGTGAAAACCCTGCTATGGTGGGTGGCACTGTTGAGAAAACATGGTCCACTATTATTTCAACTATGATTCCTTTTACGGATTTTGAAATACTAAATAAAGTAATTATCCAATTCAATGATGGAACAAGGTCACCAGAAATTGATTTGGTCATTGTGAAGGACATGCCTGAACTTGCTGATCGTAATTATGTAAACTACGACTTTGTAGTTGCAGCGTTTGAAGTGAAGTTAAACCTAAAGACCAGCCACTTAGATAAAATCTTCGAAACGAGTGAAATCTTAAATAAACACAAAACATCTGGAACGTTAAAAAACGAACTATGCAGGGATGTTATTTTTGGTGTTCTTGCACATACCAGTAGTCTAAGTCAGGCGAAAGTGGAAGATCCAAGCTATCACGTTTCTGTGTCTAAGAGAGAAATGGATACATTATTAGAAAAAGTATCTCTACATAAGTGGGAACACCCTACAGACTTGGTTGATTTAGTGGTTGTAAACGATGCTTTTTCAATAGGTAGTTTGAGAACGATTAATTACGATGAAAAGTTTCCCTGTGATTGGCTCCCCGACGTTGAGGTGTTTTACAATCCATATTTATCTTCAGGTTCGTTAGCATTGGCCGACATCGATATTAAAGACTTAATCTATGTCGGTACAAACAATTCTGTGCTAGGCAACTTTGGATATAACCTCTCTAAGAGTTTATTTAATAACGAACTTCTTGACTATAAAATGGTGGCATTTTATGAACACTACAACAATCGTTTTACACAATCTGTTTATGGTTTCGATATCGAGGTTTTAAATCAAAATTCCATCGAGCAGTTGAGGAATCCCAATCAACTGCGTGAGTATTAAATCTAATTAAAGAAGCCTTTTGATGTTTTTGATTCATAAACAAAGAGAACTAATTAAGAAGTAAAATTCTTGCTCTAATTCTAACCACAATCTCGATCTTTGTCTTAGACTATTACTTATCTAAAACGTTTGTCTGCTAGTAAAAGGAGCCTACTATGCATAAAGATTCCCGTTCTAAAGTTCCATTGTGGTTTAATTGTACCTTTGGTGCCTTCGGTTTCTCTTTTTTAATGCTTTTCCTGTATGTCTCGTGGCTTATTAACACGGGCTCTCCAGTTTCAGATAAGATAATCGAATCACACTTAGCTCTAGATAAGAAAAACAACGAATTGAAGGCTTCAGACTTCCAATCTATGAGTTCGGACGGTTATTAAAAAATGTGAGGTGTCGCTAATCAAACCTTTTAAATTTCTACATAACGTTCTAGAAGTGGCCTTTTAATGACAATAGAGATAAGTCGTGAACAATTCAGAAAAGCAAGATTGGGGCTTCTCTTTGTTGCTTTGATCACCCTAATATTTGTCATCGTATTCTCGATGAAAGTATTTCAAGGTTTAGCTGGCCCAATCACGTCTATAAATTGGGAGCCTTATAAAGCAACGCTAATAAATGTCTATATTGACGAAATGATAACAACAACTACCAGAGATAATCGAAGCCAATATGCGTTATATACGCCCCGCATCCTGTATAAATACACAGTTAATGATCAGGAACACACAGGAAGAAATGTTACTTGGTATGACGTTTATGACGACAGCTTTATGCTTGGGTTGGCTCAAAAACTTGAGAGAAAGTTCCTAGACTCCGAACCTATTGATATTTACATAAATCCAAGTAACTCGGCAGAGTCCATTTTGGTCAAGAATATTATTTGGGAGCATATGTCGATGTTGCTTGTGGGTTTTTTTATTTCTTGGTTGGCTTTTCTTTGGCTGGTGCATGTTTTCGTGTTCAAGTTAAAATATGAACAATGACTGCTTTGAGTTTGGGTGTTCACCTTTTCAAGGTTTCTCTAGGCACGGTTTGTAATTTTGATGCTAAAACTCTAGAGGACTGTTCTTTACCTAAGCCCGTATAATGAAATCATGATTATTTCGGTCTAATATATTTTGTCAATTTATATTAGGGCAAAGCAGAAAGTAAAAAAAAGCAGTCAGATGACCAAGCCGATACGGAAATTTGGATCTGTAAACTTGGCTAACTGAAATAAAGCGCTATAATTGCTGTAAATTCCTACGGTATATAGCGCTTTTTAGTGAGCAAAATATCTTGCCAAGACAAACCACCCGCCATTCCCTTCGCTTTTCGAGGAATTCAGGTCAATTGATGTAAGTTTACGAAATGTGAGAACTTTGGTCTGACACCAGAAGGCATCAAGGATATAGAGGACTTAAATAACCATAATAAAAAACGGAAAAGGCCGTCAAGCCATTAAGCACACTAAATATTATACCATTTCAGGCACGGGCAAAAAATCATCAGCAATTAAATGCAAAGGCTGTATCTCCTACGCCAGCAAGTCACCTTTCGATAACCAGAAGTTCTACTCACTAAAAAGCAATAAGGGCATCTACGAGGAGCTTCAGCGCATCTCTGCCTACTTGGTTGAACCCGGAACGCAATGCACGAACATTGACTGCCCAAGCAATTCTGGTGACGAGCCAACATCAATAAAAAAGCGTGGTAAAACCCCGAAGGGTAACCAGCGCTATCTATGCAACGTGTGTGGCACATCCTTTACAGGCAAAGCATTCATCTGGAACTAGGGGATATTTTCAGGGTTTATTATAACTACTGCCAGCCTGACGTAAAAAATAAAACTACCCCAGCTATGAAAATGGGCCTAGCAAAAGGCCCTGTTGCAGTAGAGAAAATTATTTACTTCAAGAAATATAACGATTAATACAGAAGTTGGTTATTCCTCATAACCTTTCTTTTCCATTACCTTAGTAATTAAAATATCGCTCTCCTTTTTATTAGTAAGCGCGTGACTCCTAACTGCATATACAAATGAAAAAATTGCAGATCTAGTCAATTGCAACATAAGCAATAAATTGCTTTCAAATTCATCTATATGAATATAAGTAATTTTCTTTTTAAAAGAGAACTCACTATACTCACTTTCTACAAGTGATTCATCACCTTGGTAAATTACTACATATTCATGTTCAAGAGCATTGCGATAGTCCTTAAAGAAACTCCACTCTCCAGATTTTTTATCATTTAAATCAGAAGAAATGCTGTAAAGCGAGAGCAGGCTTGGATTTTTCAAGCTGTTAAATTTTTCAACCCTTTCAGGATCACCATCAAAGCGCCACATGTTCGTAAAATAGACATTTTGATTATTGTCTGGGTAAATATTAAACATTTCACATACCCCAACACCAATCTTATCCAAAATTCCGAAACACAGACGAAATGATGTTCTTAATTTTTCAATGCTAACCCCAAGTTCCTCGTTATCCTGAAGCTCTGAAAACCCAAGCTCAAAAAATTCCTGTTCATTTTCGGGTAGTAGAATCGATTCGTAATACAACTTTCTAGCAAGGCCAAACTCTGATTTCATTCGGTTTAGGAGTTTTTCCATTGGCTCAATGAAATTTCCAGTTACACCGCCCCTAGTTGGTATTGTTAACTCATCCCTCCTACTTCCATTGCACTTACAGTACAGACCATGTTCAGAAAGAGCCAAATCATTATCCAGACAAAATTTTCTGTATTCACTTAAAGATTCATATTCAGCTTGTGTCTCATGCTCATCATAATCAGACAGTGATATGCCTTCTTCAATACAGATTGAAGTGATCTTTGACTGGAAAGTATCAGCCAAGTCTGCCCAGTAGCTCTTAAAGCTTTCAGGGGCTTCTGAAGATAGGCTTGCCTCTATGTAGCCTTTTTTAACTTCTTCGAGCATAGGTAAACTAAAACTATTAGAAACTTGATTAATCATTAGTAAAGTTTCAGAACGGTTTACCCATGCCTGTGCAATATTTGGATTGAATCTTATGACCTCATCATAATATTTTAAGGCTTCAACTAATCGAAACTGCTGTTTAAGTGAATTTGCAAGATTAGTCATTCCTTGCAAATGGCTAAAATTTGAAGCTTTTAGTGACTTCCACAGAAGAGCCTTGTGGTCAATAAGTTGATTTATTGAATTAAAGTCATGTTCAAACGGATTTTCTACTGTAATGAAGTTTGATTTTGCGTTAGCCAAGAAATAAAAATAGTTAAACTCACCCACAATCCCCAACAACCTATCTCTATTCTTTTCCAATAGATCCAAGCCAATTTTCGATGCTTTACTCTTAACTTCTTGTAAATTTGATAAATGGGCAATATCAACAAAATAACCTGAGATTTTGAAAATAGCCTCAAGGTAGAAGTTTTCATCCTCTTTGTTCTTCTTAATATTAGTAAGAGCGGATAAAGAAAGCTCTAACGCCTTCGAGGTGTCATTAAGCTTTATATATTTATCAATTTCATTCAGTACGATAATAATTCTGTCTTTCATGTAATTACGCCATGTTTCTTAGGGTTTAGTGTGTCAGCTAGATACAAACGGCGCAATACTAGCTTTCTAATATGTGTGACTGCTGTTGGAGTTTGATGACTTTACCTGTAACTATACTGTTAAAGATTCTAATCTTGCATTTGGCGCGGTTCTAGTTTGAAAGTTACATAGATATATCTCACAAAAAAGTCAACAATAGACACCTGAGAGGGGATTTATAATCACTATATTATTTAAGTCAGGTCTGCAAGATAGGTGTATGTACTAAAAAAACGAAAGCCTTACAGTTTCCCGCAAGGCTTTTATGTTAAAGCTTCAATGAAAGATCCAAATTTCCGTATCGGCTTGTCAGATGACTGCTTTTTTCCATTATGTTATTTGCTGTTTATTGCGTCGTCTAGGCCTTTACCTATTTTGAATTTTGCAACGCGCTTAGCGGCAATTGTCATAGCTTCACCGGTCGCTGGGTTACGACCTTGACGCTCTGGTCTATCTGATACAGAGAAGGTACCGAATCCAACTAGTGCAATTGAGTCATTGCTTTTCAGCGCTTCAGTCACAGTTTCCGTGAAGCCAGCTAACGCCTTACCTGCATCTGCTTTAGAAAGGCCTGTTTTTTCTGCAATGCTATCTATTAATTCACTTTTATTCATATTTATAGTCACCTATTAGTTTTTTGCTTAGTTTTATATGTCGTTTAACTCAACTGCTTTTTGCAATTCAGCTTCGTCATTCTCTATGTATATCTGGGTCGTGCTAATGCTGTTGTGACCTAGTACATCTCTTACTACAACTAGATCTATGCCGTTCTTCAGCATGTTAGTCCCGCAAAAGCGCCTTAAACCATGTGGCCTTACATGATCGTGTGATAATTCTTTGGTCCGTTTCTTAAGTAAATCATATATGGCGTTTCCGCTTAATGGGGAATTATCGCTTATATTCATTTGACCCCACTTATTTATGCTACAGAAAATGTAACCGGGTAGGGCACCTCGATATTTATCAATCCATTCATTCAAACGTTTGCAGGTATTAGGGGGGATATCTACGGTTCGCTCTTTGTTGCCTTTTCCTGTAACTACAAACTTTCTTAGTGAGGAGTCGTAATCTTTGAGCTTAATATTAACTAGTTCGTCTCTGCGTAAGCCACTACCTGCAAGCAATGAAATTATCGTTGCATCCCTAAAGCCTATAGCGTCACCCAGAGACAGACAGTGCTCAACTAGTATTTTTACAGCTTCTTTCTTTATAGGTTTTCGGCCTTTGGCAATAGTTTCAGCTTTAACGTTTCGTATTTGCTGAATTCGATGGTAAGTTTCATTGTTCACTATTCCATTCATATAAGCGGCTCGAAAAACCCCTCTGATGGCCGCAAGGTATGAGTTTACAGTTCTTGGCTTCATCTTACGAATTTCTAAAAGCGTTTCAATAACGACATCTATATCAACGGGCTTCATTGCTATCCAATCAAATGTTTCGTGCTTGTCATGTCCGAATATTCTCACAATCTGATTTAGTTGTGATGCGACTGTTTTCCTTGAACGCTTAGAGCGCAAAGTCATCAGATGTAATGTTGAAGGAGAGATTTTAATATTGTCTCTCGATGACAAAGGTAATGTTGTTTCAGCTTCGATGACTGTTAATGTGTCTTTCGTGGACATAGATGTAAGCTCGACATTTATTTTCATTTTGTCTTTCGTGGACGACGCTTTGAATCCGACGTTATTTATTTTTGTCTATCATTGACGCTGCTTTGCGCTTCACATGCTTTTAAATAACGGTTCCACTGACCAAACCACCAGAAATTTAATGCAATCGCGATAAAAATACCAATCCAATCCAAAGCAACGACAGCTATAAATGATACAAATATTGGAGCCCACAATTGGTACCAAAATTTACATTTTTCGTTGAATGGTACTTCGGTAATACTTTTACGGACAGGAAGCCAAGTGGCCATAGTGCGTTCACATATTTCAACAAACATCTCACTCTTAAGCTGTCTTTTATTCATCTAAAGGTTTTCCTGATTTTCAATACCGCCGTTCAATATACCATTCAATTTCATAGGGCAACAAAAAGTTGCAGTGTGATACAACACGTTTCTATCATTCCATTCCTAGCCCCATATTCGCCGTTACATTTCAAACAAATGTACGTCGAATTTGAGCACTAAAACACTATTACTAGTCAAAATAGCACCCTACTCTTCGAAATTTACTTTAACTTGTTAAAAGTCTGATTTAAACAAGTTATAAAATTATAGCTTAGGGTGGGGGTGTTACAACACATTTTATGCTTTTTGTGATGCATCATGATTTAAAGGCGTGATGCAACACGTTAAGACTCAAGGTCTTTTTGTTTGTGATACAACACGTTTTTGTATTCTTAGCCAGTGCAGGTATCTCATCGATATTATGTTTCAAGCGCCTCCTAAAGGTATTTAGTGGTAATTTAGTTTTTTACTAATTCCAATTACTACGCTATTTGCTAGTCTCTTAGTCAATCAACTTAATGAGGGACGCATCAATGGATATAAAGTAAATCACAATGGAATACTCAGTGGCGGTAATTAACCACGCTATAGCTAAGGCTGAGTTAATGAACGAGAAGCAAAAAGATATTGCAGAGTATTTAGGCATTAACGAAACGAATATCAATCATTACAAGAATGGAAAGCAAAATCTCGGCCCTACCAAATGTAATCTCCTTATAGCTCGCTATGGTATGCCAAGGCAGGATTCGGGAAAGTATCTAGAGGCGACTATATACGAGTCTGTTGCCGAGTATTTATCACAACTCCCAGAAAGAAATAACTCATTTTATCGTCAAGGGCTGGTTCAGGCTTTTAGCTCTGAAGGTACCGTAAAGATTTTAACGCATCTGGTTGGGGATAGTGTGTTAGCCAAAAAAGAGAGCTTTGATCTTGGCGCCGGTTTTAGAATTACTTCAATGCTCAATGGTTGTTCAAAACGAAATATTCCCGCAGTTCTTGATTGGATAAAGCAGCACCTTGAACAGGATGAAACAAAGGAATGGTTTGAAAAAATGAGCGAGTTTATTGCATCCTCTGACTCAATTATCGATTGGCGTAGCGCCCCAAGAATAAAGGACTACGGGTGGGACAATGTTGTTATTCATAAAGATGAGCACGTAATTTTGTACCTTTTTTGTGACTTCTATTTTAACAATATAAGCAACTTCGGACTCCCAGCAGAAATTGTGTACAACACCAAGCATCTTGATGCTCGCCCTGTGAACCTTACGGGTAACGAAATCCATAACTTTACAAGTTCTGATACAGGGTATGTTGAACCACAAGCTATACGTTGTTTCAAAAGCCAACTAATTCATGGCAATAACGGATTGCGACACGATAAGAGTATTGCTGATGTAACCGTGCCGGATGAATTGTTGGCGCTGTCCAATATGGCATTTAAGGGCGTGAAATGCAGATTAACTATGAACAAGAACATGGAGTACCGAATTCATATTCAAGAAGACAGAGGTCTACGCGAGGCCCAAGTCATCATAAGGAACGTACCGCAGGACAAAATCATCGATGTCTATAAAAAGCTAGCCAGTCATTTCAATCTAACGGAGGAAGCTGAATTTCAACTAAAAACAAATATAGCCGCCGCAGGTGGATACCTACCGGGCGTTGAAGTCCTTTGATATTCAATTTATGAAACGATAAACACAAAGTGAGGATTTTATGCTTACTCTTAAGAATGGACCAAGTACAACAGGTAGGCCTTCAGGTAAAGGTCGTTCTAATAACCCACCAAGAAAATAAAAAGGCGCAGGTGAAGGCCCCAGTAGCTTTTTCACCAGCTCATATTTATGTGCAACTGTAGACGCAGTTATACGTGAGTCGGTCGATACAGCTGTTGACGCAGCATGTATCGACCATTTGTTTAACTAATCAACCCAATCATCACAAAGGAAAGATTAATCATGTCTAATTCATCAATTCAATTATCACAAAGCAAGGACAAATCAAACATATCGAATTTATCACTAAGCAAAATCACTGCGCAACTAGAATGTATCTACCGGCTAGGTGAAAAGTCGCCAGAGAGGTAGCAAGTGAATCCGTTGTATAGATAGAATCTAAAGCTATTCTGCGAAACTGTCAGATATTATGAGCTACTATAGTTTATGCGAAGAGGATAGCTTCGAGACCGAACACTGATTGATTTAATTTTAAAAAAATCTGAATAACTGCGATAATACTGTTTTTATATACAGTGTTGGTTATGTTGAAAGTTCTCAAGTTGAAAATTCAGGCTGGTATCGTAGGGTTTGAGTCACCGGCTTCTGGCTATGTCGAACGAAGTATTAATCTCGATTCGCTTCTTATTGATAAACCAGCTGCGACATTCATTGGCTTGGCTCAAGGTAATTCGATGGTAGGCGATGGTATCTTCGATGGTGATTTACTTATAATCTCGCGCTCGGAGCCTATTAAGGATAATGCAGTTGTAGTATGCGCTGTTGGTGGTGAGTTTGTATGCAAACGCCTTGATATGCGAAATAGGCGTCTTTTATCTTCATCGCCCGATTATCCCCCTTATCAAATCTCTGATGCAGATGACTTCGCCATTGAAGGAACGGTAATTCGCTCTGTGCGCTTATTCAAGCCATTAAACATCCAATGATAGCTCTTTGTGACGCCACCAGCTTCTATGCCTGTGCAGAGAAGTCTCTGGACCCCAGTATAAGGCAACGCCCAGTATTAGTTTTCTCCAACAATGACGGTTGTTGTGTCGCATTGTGCCCAATTGCTAAAAGATTGGGCTTTAAGAAGTTTTTGCCGATGTTCCAGATGAAGGATGACATCAGAAAATTTAACGCTGTTGTGCGATCAAGTAACTATGAGCTATACGCAGATATATCTAGCAAGATGTTTTCACTTCTCCATGAATACACAGATGAACTGTATGAATACAGCATCGACGAGGGGTTCATGCGATTTGAGAATGAAATGTCTGATGAACAATGGGTACAGCTAGGGCTTGATATAAGAAGAGCACTATGGCGCCAATTACGTATTCCTATTGGGGTGGGATTCGGTGTCAATTGCACGTTGGCCAAAGCTGCAAATCACGCCTCAAAGAAATTACCGGGCTTCAATGGCTCAGCAATTGTGCGCTCTGACCAGCATAAGCGTCACGTCCTCACGCAAATGGAAACGTCTGATGTGTGGGGTATAGGTAGTCGATTGGAGAAACGTCTTGCCGCCATGGGGATAAAGAACGGTTTTCAATTAGCGCAACAGAATCCAAGCAAAATGCGTAAGTACTTTTCGATAACGCTGGAAAACACAGTACGGGAGTTACAGGGAGAAGTGAGACTTTCTTGGGATGATGTCAGACCCGCAAAGAAAGAGATCTATTCCACCCGCAGCTTTGGCCAGCGAGTATCAAGTATAGAAGAGCTGAAATCGGCATTAGTTAGCCATGCTGAAATTGCAGCAAGTAAGTTGCGTGCCCAGAACAGTGTAGCTGGTGGTATTGTACTTTTCGCGGCGAATTCGCCTCATGATGACGAACCCTATCAAAAGAAAACGTTCTATACGCCCTTCGAGGTACCAACCTCTGACACACGCAACATTATAGGGGCGATTTCTTCCGGCATAGGCTCTTTGTTTGTGCCTAAACTTCGGTATTACAAGGTCGGGGTAGGTCTCGTGGATTTGAAGGACAGTGCGTACTACCAACATGATCTGTTTTCGCAATGTACAGACAACCCCGCGCTTATGAATGCTTTAGATACCATGAACGCAAGATTTGGAAGAGATACAGTAAGCTTCGCTGCCAAAGGGTTCAAGCAACGCTTCGCCATGAGACGCAATTACCTTTCGAAACGGTACACTACGCGTATCCACGAAATTCCACGTATCAAATGCTAATTTAACAATGATGACTGCTATGAATGGTTGTAAATGGAAATCGTTGATTAGTTTTTCTGTAATTGGAATTAGCTAGAAATTTATACTTGAATGATATTTAGCTATGCTTGATATTGGCTTGTATGAACTTGGAGACTGTTTTTAAGGCTCCCTTACACATATCCAACGTTATGGATGTAGTTGGACACTACCGACAAGGAAAATGTTATGTACCGCTGTCTCATTATATTCGTTGTAGTTTCCCTCTTTTCAGGCTGTGCAACATCAGTGAAATCACCACTAAGTGCGAGGGTCACAGGTGATGGCAAATACTGGATTGTTCAAGAGCCACTTAAATTCGAACTAAATGGTGAAGATAGATATGTACCAAAAGGGTTCGTAACAGACTTCGCGAGTGTCCCACGTTCTTTCTGGGTAGCCTTCCCACCATGTGATATATATACACCAGCAGCCGTAGTTCACGATTATTTATACTGGATGCAGTTTCCTGAATGTGACCAAGAGTGTGCCGATAGTTTTCTAAATTCTGCCATGGAGTCTGCTGATGTGCCACGTTGGAAGCGAGTGCCAATTTATATGGCAGTCCGTGTTGCAGGTAGTTCAGCATGGTCAGAGAATACTGAGCTTAATCAGCGTGGAGTGATTCGTTTTGTACCAGAAGGTTTTGTAGCAGATCAACCAAATGAAACGTGGGCTCAGATAGAAAAGCGACTTAAAGAATACCTTGAAAAACAGAGCGTAGCCAATGCCATCCATGGCACTACTCTTACTGGAAGGCCTTGACTAACAATTGCTGAATAAATTCTTTCGTGGTCGGCCAGTCAAGAAGATAGAGGCCGAGGACGACAAGAATCGCAAGAATTATCAAAATTACGCGTAACATATTAATACCTTAATTTATGTGCGACATTGCACGATAAAAGGTTAACTAATTGTCGTTCACAAAGCGCCAGAAGCTCTAATTTTAATATCGAATCATGCGAATTTTCTTTAAAAAGGTAAAAATAGCGATATTAATCCTAATGAAACATGATGTTAGATGAAATGAATAGCTAATTGCTCTAAACTTCATTCGCATGAGAGGAGCAATATACCTATGAACAAAGATGAATTGTGGCTAGAGTACAGTCAGTCCAAAGCGTTTGAAGCATTTATCAGGGCACTGGGACCTGAGTCGTTCGTCGCTGGTGGATATGCCAAGGTACATTTACTGCTCGATGACATACATTCTCTTTCTGACTATAAGAGCGCGATGAAGCTGCTTAAAAGTGAACTGGATGAGCATACCGTTCTAACAATACGCTCGCGCTTCAGAAGCTATAAGTACCGTAAGGGACATAGCAAAAAAACCATCCTGATGAATAAACAGACACACTCCAAAATCATGGAACTCACAAAGGGGATGGAAGCTGATACTTTTGATGAAGCACTTGAATACGTGCTACAAGAGAGATATCGCAGCATTTGGGACCTTCCAATTGAAGATTTTAACCACCAGCGATACGACGACGACGAACTTCATATCAATGCTTATCTGGCAGCGCTTTCAGAACGTGAGCGCTCGCGAGTAGTAAAAATGCTTGAGTCTTATTTTTTATCGGGCTGGCAGGCTGCGAAGCGGTCACGTAGCAACAAAAAGACCGCACCCCAAGATGCGTTAAAGCGCCAGTTCAAAAGTGATAAGGTCAGTGTTTCGACGTCAAAGGATAGCGAGAAGAGTTAGTCGCTATGTTATTGTTTTTTCACGCATGATAATTCGGGTTATCATGCGTGAACCAAATTGTCATTCATAGATAAAATCAATTAACCATTCCCTGTTCATTTTCCCATTCTTTGCGTACCTTTTCTGCACACTTTATAGCCTCACTCCTTGTTCTGCTTGCTGCTCTGGTCGGGTTGTCTTTATACATATACTTCTTTTTTAGAGTGCGCCATTTCACAGGGTGATACGCAATGATGTAGTTTCTCTCGTATACCGACCCATTTTTATAACGTTCAACGGTCCTCACTTCAGATAAACCAGTAATAAGGTCTGATTTTTTTGCATCTGTCTTTTTTTTGCGTATTCGTTTCTTATCTGCGCCAATTAATTTGGCGTCGTAATCTCGTTGTTTCTGTGCAGCGCTAAGTTAAGCATCCTTAGAGCCGAAGTCCCTATCCAAAAAACGGCTGTAGATATAATTCTCTCCGTTCGTTTTGGGAATAGCCACACGGACTGTCCAGCCGTTTCCTAGCCTCGTTATGAACTTCATTGCTATGTCGCGTTTAGCCATTAAAGTGAATTTTTCTGTTTAGGTTGACAGTGGTGTCAAGAATAAACCTCTCGATGGCTTTAAACAATATTTAGCAAATTACGGAAAAAACTGTAGCTTCATCTTATCGGGTATTAAGGCACCTATCATGTTTAGGCACTATAAGTCCATTCTAACTGTCGACCAATAGGTATTTAAACCATATCCTCTGTGGACAAAACTACTCCGCTTGCGTCCTTTAATTCCGTTATATATTGGTTGGCATAAAACAGGATTAGGGATTCATATGCAGCGCTTTAATCATCTCGACATGTTTACGGGCTTAGGTGGTTTTTCTCTCGCAGCTAAGCAAAGCGGATTTATCGACACTATGTTATGCAGTGAAACGGACCCGTATAACAATCGCCTTATAGATGAAAAGTTCTGTATGGAAAACGCAGGTAATATCTGCGATTTGGCAGTACCGACAGCTTTCCATAGCGCCATCACTGATGAAGACGTTGTTCCGTGTGAGGAGACGGGGTTCTCTACCGTCACATATGAGGACTTTTTTGAAGGTGTAGTGCCCTTCCCCGATATCGCTACTGGGGGATTCCCATGCCAAAACGTGTCTAGTGCCAATGTTAACGACAATTCTGGAATTGATGGTAAACAATCATCATTGGTTTACGAGCAGTTGAGAATAATTGAAGACCTAGAAATACCCTATTGTGTGTTCGAAAACGCTGAACGTTTAAATCGAAAAGGATTAAGCTACATTGTGGCCCGACTGACCGAACTCGGCTACATCGTTGAGTGGGAAACGATCAGCGCTACGGCTTTTAATTATCCTCATTACCGTCACCGTGTATATATCGTTGCTTATCTCCCTTCAACGGGTGCTGGCCAGAGTAAACGTAATGTATTTGACCATGTTCGTCAGGTTGCGTTAGCAAATTTAGATAAACCATTCAAAATGCCTCTATTGGAAGAGGAACCTAAATGGGTTTTAGGCGAAGCAGTATGTGAAAACCCTAAGTCGATTAAACTTCGAACCAAACGAATTAATTCATTAGGCAATGCCATCATCCCTGATATAGCAAAAGCCATCTTTGACTCAATTCGTATACTTGAAGTATCTAAAGATGACAAAAGCAATACCCATATCTCAGATGACCTATTAGCGGGTGTACGTGAAGGTACTAAGTGGGTGTTAGATAGTAAATATGTAACATGCATGCCTACACGCGGTGTAGCGCACTCTGACGCCATTTTCTCAAACGGTAAATGTGATTTGTTGAATGTTTCTAAGCAGCGTTATGTGGGCTTATACAGCACTCTTTTGAAAAAAGACGGCAATAATAACTTTACTTGCAAAAGTCGACTTACAAGACCGGGAAAGTTGGGTGGTCTCGTGGGGGAAATTATGGCTGTTGGTGCAAACGCTGGTGGGCTTCATCCAGAATTTTGTGAACAGTTTATGGGATACCCGAAGGGCTACACTGAACTCCCTAATATGAACAGAAATTAAAGTTGGTAAGGCCAGAAAAGTTACTGGCAGCTTTAGAGCATGAGTGCTTCCGATGGCTTTTCAGCTGAAGCATTCACTTATTATTTCCCCTATCGTTGCTTACCATTTAACTTAATGAATCTTAGTCTTCCGTATAAGTGGTTTCCGAAATATTTTCAGATTGGTATGTTAACTTAGCTTTTTAACCTCCTTAATAAATCTTAGGCTTCCTTTTTCTTCGTATTATATTTCAAGTGACGTAAAGAAGAGTTTATTAGCTATGAACGAATTATTATTATCTGCCGACGAAAAAGAGCTTCGAGATCTGCATCGAGCAATAAAGGATGGAAACAGGTTAGTCTGCCGTATAGCAAACCACAGCCCTGATTATAATACTAAATCGTGGAACTATTATTTTCATATCACTGCCACTGATGGCAAAGTATATTATTGGCCAGAGACATTTAAAGACTATCAAGCTGTAAGAGTGTTCGGTGATATAAAGGACGCTTTTGGTGACTGCGCATCGATTGACCATTCAGCCAACCTAAAACTTGAACCCTTCTTTGTACAGAAGTCCTCAAATGTAATCCCAGTTGATTTTGCTTCTCGTGGATAGATGATGGACGTACAGGCCCTTACATCGTAATGAGCTACAAATACAAAAAAGGCACTATATATAATATAGAGTGCCTTTTTTATTAACTAGCAAATATTTAAATGAGTTTGTTCTTTCTGAGGTATTTTTCTAACTCATGGTGAGAACCAAATGCCCCAAGCAGCATTTTTTGTGCATGCTCCCGTGTTTCATTATCCGGGCCATTCTTAATAAGTTCATACCATGTCTTAACTAATACAGGAGGTACTTCTTTGCGCTGCTCGATCTGTTTCACTACTTGTCCTGCTGCTGTAAATCTTCTTCTTTGTCACTCCAGCCATCAAGCCATGACTCGGCTTCAAGCGAGCCATTTTCGTAGGGTGGGTTTGGATGTTCGATATTTGCATCAAATGCGTCGTAACCTTCCTGCCATGCGGCATGGACTTCATTGACTGGAAACTTTTGTTCGGTATCACTCATAAAATCACTTTCTCCACTATCATTAAGGAAATGAAAACAATACCGTTACTGTAAGGTACTTACCAATGACGCAACCCTGTATTTGAACTCACACCGTTCGTGCAATGTTTAATAGTATTCATTCATGGCTTGTCGTGATCGTTGATGACCCAGCTCGGCCATTGTCCTTACAACATCTTTATTGTCAACGATGCCTCTGGCATCCAAAGAAGCGGCTAATATCTCATCAAACAGAAAATGACTATGGGAGTTTTTGTTAACTAAAGTAAATAAATAGTTGGTGAAGTATCCCATGAACATGTCTTCCCAATACTTTTCGAGCTCATCATTCTCCAGTTGAGCAGTGACAAAGTTAGACAGTTCTGTCAATGACGACCTATGATAATTAGATCTTAAAAATAATGGACCCAACATAGCTTTGATATCATGTTGTTGGCCATATACCATGAAGTTCCATGCATCAAAAAAAGTATACATGTCAGGAGGTGGCCCTTGGGTTCCGTAGTCATCTTCGACTATTTCATATAACAAGTCGAATTGACGTTGGGTAAAGCCAGTTACACAATCAAAAGCAACTTTATGTGTCAGTAACTTCAGCTCTTGACGACCGTCTAATAATAGTGAGTGTTCATCAAGCATGGCCATTATGCTCTCGTAGGCATTGTCAAAGAACTCTCCTTTTGCTTCTCTGCATTTTACAATATATTCGACTGCATCAAGCATGGCCTCGATATACATAGAGCCAGTTCGGCAGAAGCTCATAGCTTCATTAGAACTCACGCCTTTATATTCAACTTGTCGACTAAAATATTCATCAAGATAGCGTAGCGAAGATAGAACTAGCTCGACAACAGCATCGTCGTCTTTAAACCCGAAATGTCTGTTATTGCACAACTCGCCATCCCTATGTAACCACCCATCCAAACAGCCAAAACTATTGCTTGATATGAAACATGCTAACCACATGGAGTTGGTTTTAAATCCGACTCTGTGATTTAAGTAATAATCGCCAGCCCTATAGAGCATCTTTTGACGAACTGTAAAGGCTTCTATCGCTTCATCACTTACAGTTCGACTCTCGTCCATCTGTGAATTGCCAAATAGCGTGATAGCGACGTCTGGGAGTTGTTCAAAAACGTTGGCTATATTATCGAGCGTTTCTAAATGAAATTCTTTTCCTGTATAGACTGATAGGTGAAAGTTAGCCGCTTCCTTAAAAGCCTTCAATCGCTCTTCTGTGGTGTAATCGATAAGGTCATCAAAACGTTTTGGGATCGTATTTAGGACACTTCTGACCACGCTCTTCGCTTGTTCTAACGAATAGTTTGTATAGCCGATAATTCTTTCTGCAAGTACACGCAATTCCTCTCTATCAACGGAAGGTTCAATATTTTGAAACACGAATTCATCGGATATGCATTCATCTATAGAGCGCACATTAAATAATTCAGATAGAAACTGTGTTCTACCTGTTTCATCTAAGTTCGGAAAGAAATGAGATATACGACGATAAATATTTGCGAGACTCTTTTCGTTGAGACGAGGAGGTGCCTGCGTTAAAGAAAGAATTGCGTCTATCATAGGAAATCCGAATAAATATTGATTCTAAAATTCAATGCAAAAGGTGTGATTTGGCATAATGACTTCATTACCCTGTCGTTTTATCAGCTATAAAGAACCGATAACCGCCGTAAACTATCCATGTAAGAGCAAAAACCAATGGAATATAAGCGGCGAAAATATCACCTAACTGATGGTATTCGCTATCGAGCGCGAGCGGAATAATGCTCTTTTCGTAATAAATAATTACTAACCCTGCTAGTAAACACAAAACTACATATTTAAATATCTTCATCGTTTATTCCTTATGTTCAATTTCTTAAATTAGTCCCTGTATCAAGCATTCACGCTGGTCTGGATACTTTTGGATATTGGCTTTAATGTCATCATTACTCATCCATAGCTAGTTTATTTGCTCCCCATCCTCATAGACGGCAAATTTAGCATGCCCCTTGTCGCGCATGGCGCGAAGCGGTACCACATTGATGAGTTTGAATTCGATTTTGTTAGCCATATTGCTAAGCTCCATATGTGCAGTATGATTTTAAGGCGTGTAACCATACGGACCATTCAGTTAAGCTCTAGGGAACTTGTAACGAGGACCGATACGGAAACTTCCACAGTGCTCTTTGGGTATATATGGCGCATAATCAGTTACGCTAAAACCCGCTTCCTCTAAGTCCTTCATGAAAGCTTTGATGGCCTCTTCTTTGTGATGCTGCCAAGCAATACAATCCAAATCTGTTCTATTATCGAGTGAATTTATGGATACTTTATGCTTTTCGGCTAATCGGTAAAGTGATGCTTTGGTGGGCAGCCCTTTGCGCGTTGTAATTCTCATCGCTTCGCCTTTCATTTTCTTCATAAAAGACACTATACCTCAAGTTTCGGTATGGCAAGACTCTGGATTTGGCTAACGAAAATAAGTGCTACTTACTTATTATCGACATGCTGGTGGTGAAGACCTTGTATTTAACATAATAATTGCAATGATTTCCAGTTAGCACGGAAGTTCCTTAAGCCGTTTCACTTTCGTATCGCGGGAATGATCCCTATTGCACCTCAGGGCGCTTTATAGGCAAAAGTAACGGCTTTGAAAAACACCCCAATTCATTTGCATTCAATAAGCCCATTAATGGAAGAGCATTCTTTAAAATTTTGGTGTCTGAGCGTTCACTTCTTTGAGCCGCCCATATTTCTGCCTGCTTTTCTAAGTGTCGTCTCAATGGTTTATATTGATAAGTGTTTAATGTCTCACGCCATCTAGTCAGCGCTAGGTCCAGTGACGATGTACAATCATCATTGGATGCTTGCGCATTAGTGACTAACAGGATGGGAAGTAACGTTGCGAGTATAGTTCTATTAACCGAATGTTGATGCATCTTGAAGAACTCCAATTCTCTGTTGGCATTGAGTATTGGGTTAAAGTGTAAATGATTGCTGATAGTGGCTGAAAATTAGAGCCCTGTATTTTGCGCCCTCTATTTTTAGAATGAAGCATGGCCAGTAAAATCAACTCAAATTAGGACAACCTAACAACAAGCGGTGACTAATAGAGTTACCAGCTCACCGCCGAATGAAATAAATCCTGTCTCTTATTCCCCCCAGGATTTTTCTTCGAATTTTGTTGCCCCCTGCTCTTCTTTTGAATTGCCTGACCTGTTCTTTTAGGATGTTTCGAACAGTCGTTCTGGTGAGCCTGCGCCTGTGGCAATAAGATGAAAAAAAATGGAAAAAGAAAAAATAAGAAACAAACGCGTGAAGCGGTCGGGCAGGAAAGCTGATGCTCGATTTTCCTGAGATGGGGCTACGAAGTACCCTTATATTGTGTCAAGGATACATGATAGGTTGTCCTATATTTATAGAAGTTTGGGTGTGGTGTGGGTGGAGCCTAGCTTTGTTAGGTTGTCCTATTTAGTATGGGTTGCACCACGAGAGTTTGCAGTATTATGATGACCATCAATGAAAAGCTTCGTTTGATTAGGCCAAAATACAAGGAATTTACATGAGCATGACTTCTACTCAGTCTTCGCTTAGTGATGACAATGTTACTGTCGAGCGCATTATTGGTGACGCGTTTGAAATCCGTATTCAACATGGACCTGAACAATGTAAAGGCACATTGAAAAAATCGGATATTGTAGCCCTTGCTAGAAAGCTTGATGTTAACGCCGATGATTTAAACGCTGATGAGGAAGAAGTCGTTGTTGATGTTATACGTTTCTATGCCGTAAGCGTGATGTGTTGTCTCGTATTCAGCGGCCTTTTCGGTATCTTCAGCAACTAACTCGACTGTATAAACGCGTGCAACCCTGTTATCTTGTCGATGCAGGAGTTTGTCTTTAACACTACATAGGAATGGATGCCATGAAACACTTTGCCCTTATTGCCTCTCTTTTACTTACCGGTTGCTCTGGTCCTATTACACTTGATACTACATCACAGGAAACCATCAAAAGTTCAGCGCAAGAAATCACCGCTGACTTGAACGCTCAGGACCGTGAGGAGTTCTCAAAAGCCTTGATGTATTTTTCCGTCGGTGGCCGAGACGGGTTTTCTTCTATGATGGGTTCGCTTGCCGATAACAACGACGGCACCAAACACAAAACGCTCATGTACATTAACCTTCAGTCTATCGATGGTTTGACCGGGCAAGAAGTGCTCGAAAAATACCGCTCTGCTCTGGCAAAAGATAAAGAAATCAGGGAGCGTGAACGTGTTGAAAAGGAAGCTAAGCAAGCCAAATCTCGCGAGGAAAGATTAACTGTTCGCCAACTGAGCAAAGAAGCTAAATCCTTGCTCGAAAGTAAACGATTTGAAGAGGCGTTAGAGAAATATCACGCCATGAGCGAAATCGACTCAGCAAAAGAAGCGGCGATGGAGGGGATCACTCAGACGCGCACCGCAATCAAAGCTTTCGCAGAAAAAATGGAGTATATGGATAACGTCGAAATAACTGAGTTCGTGGCCAAACGAATCGATACCTTCTCTAATAAAGACGTACCTGCCATCCGCGTATCGCTTAAAAACAACGGCGAACGCTCGCTAGATAAAGTCAAAGTTACAGTCTATTTCCAAAATAAAAACGGCGATACCATTTTTGAGGAGAGCTTCAACCCCGTTTTAGTTGGTAGCTACTCAATACGTAACAGTAAACCATTAAAAGCTGGTTACGTTTATGAAATGGAAAATGGTAAATACTTCACAGTTAAATCAAAGCTATCAGAGTGGGACGAGAGTAAAACGGTTATCAAAATTGTTGATATAGCATTCACCTCATAAAGGAATGTCGTGATATGGCCATACTAACTCACTTATCTAGCGTAGCCCTTATAATGTCCATAGCTGGTGGATTAACAGCTTGCTCTGATCCCGTTCACGAATTCTCGGAGAATGATTTCAAAAATGCTACGCGCTTTTTTTGTCAGAAACCAAACTATGCAGGTAGCCCACTACAAGCTAATTCATATGTCCTTTACTATGACTCTGAATCGAAAATGGCCAATGTTGGGCAGTTTGTCTACATGGGGGACTATGAATGGTCAGACACGGTAGGAGAAGCCAATCTTTACGCTACTGATATAGCAATGCTAACGGACAACAGCGTGATGCTCCATCTAGACCACATAAAGGAAGATAAGACGCTCCATATTCTTATTGATAGGAAAACCTTGAATGCATCGTTTGATTACAAAGCGATGACATGTAAAAAAGTCGATAAGCAAGAGATAAAGAATATTAAAGTTCAACTAGCCAGTGAACACATAGAGTATAAAGAGGCTAATATGCGCGAAAACAAAATTTAGCTAGAACATTCAATGCCCCAGCATGCTATTAAGACACGATATTATATCGCTTAATGAGGTCGCCACCTGCAAATGAACATTATTATGAATGTGAAATTTGCACAGTGTTGTGCGCTATCATTCTATCTGGAGTATATATATGACTAAATCTATCCCTGTAAAAAAAGCTGCGCTTATCGGCTGTGTTTCATTTGGCGCTATGGCCGCAGCTATGGCCACTGAAGCATTGACTGATATGAATGCGTTGGTGGCCGGCGTTGCTGTTTTCTTTGTAATGTTGTTTATGAATGAAAAAAAAGGTGCTGAAGCCGCCACTGAGGAATAATGTTCTCGATTATTGATAGGGATAATGCAGACCGCATGTTGTCAGAGGTATCGTTAGATAGCCTCAGCGACAAAGATTTTTTGCGCGGTCTGCACGGGCATTGGGATATACTTTGTCACTGTAGTTGCACTCCTATCAAAATGGTCGTTAAACATCGCCGCGATACCAATACTTACTTTCTCTCCTCTTTTCCCGATTCTCCCCTGCATCACTCTGACTGCCCTCTATTTCGTCAACGAAGGACGCTGCTTCCTGATGTGTTTGTTCCTTTAAGAAACATTTCCTTTTTAGAGGGTGATAAAGCTGTGTCTTCAAAAGACCAGAGTGAAGCCATGTCCATGAACGATACTGAAAGTAAAGTTACGTCTCAGGAAGACAACGATAAATCTGTGTCAATGAGAGACACCACTTCTAGCCCTTCAATACATAACTATCGCCATCAGCGGGTTAAAGTCGTAGCACCGTCTATGATGGAATCGCTACTCATTACGTTGACGTACAACAGCTTCGCTCACATTCACTTCGGCCGATTTGTTACAGTGAAGGATTTTGTTGAAAAGCTGAAGTGTGCCGAACCCAATTCTTCCATCACCCTACCTAATGGTTTCCCTGTCATTCAAAGCCTTTTTTTTGGGGAAAACGGGCTTATAATCGCTAGAAAGCATGCTAAACGCCACGGCGCAGCATTGTGGATTCGTTTGGCATCCTCTGTCTGTGTCAACGAGCTTGGACTGATGATCAACAATAAGAAATTGCCAACTGAAAATATTGAATGGCCTCATCTCCCATCTTCAGATGCTTGGTTAATCATGTCTTTAATAGACTCTACTGGCACCATAAATACCACACTAGTTTACCCTGTATGTGACACTCGGCATGTCATTCCATTTCAACGCAGCGAGCAACATAGCTTGGTAAATGCACTCTCTCCACTTTTATATGGCATGAACAATAACAAAACCTTCAGGTTTTACATTTCGACGCCTTTGCACAGCATCCTCCACGAAGACAAGCACGTTTTCGCAGATTTGTTTGTCACTCGAAAGCATAAACAGACGGGCGAACTGAAGCGCTTAGTTCTTGGTCAAAGTAATTTAGACACCCTTAAAGCGGCCTATGACGCCAGCGCACATTTCACAAAGGATATTCTGATTAAGCCTGAAAGAATAAAAGAGTTGTTGGAAGGATAAAGAATGCCAGTAGTTTTACTGGCATGTTTTTGTCACTTGGCAGAATGAGCAACGAGAAGAATATTATTAAAGTGTTGAAGGGTCTCTTGTTTAAATGTATCCACAAAATCACTAACTTCAATGCTATCAGGATCTAATAAGGGCATATCTAAAGGCTCGCTTGATAACTTTACAACCACGTTTTTTAACGCCTCGTTGCGTTTGAGTAGTGCAATATTTTCATTACCTAAACTTATGCGAATCAATTTCAGACGGGCTGCATAAATCGTATCCAGCTCGACCGTATCTTTCACCTTTTCTTTTAGTGTGAGGACTTCATTGTAGAACGAGTTAACCTGCATGACGGTTACCCCCTTTTTTAAGGTATACCACAATTGGGTGACAAAATACTAATAGCAATGGGCTTAAATAATCAGTAATGGTTACCGGCTTTTGTTCCATGTTGACCATACCTACAATGGACACAGTAGAGATGAGAACAAAACCAATACCGGCAAACAATGCTCTTTTCTTTTTTGACAGCGTAATGTCAATTGACACCGTAGTTATATAAGAGACTAATGCAACAATCCCAAGAATAATTAACCCTATGTAAGAATTCGTAAGTTTAGTTATTAGCAAACATGTCATCACAAAAAGGTATAAACCTAACAGCACAATCCCTCTCCTAGTGGTTGGTGCAATTCATTAGAGACAGTGTATGCTAGCCCCTGTCTCTGCTCAGAGAATTAACGTATTGTATTTTACTTCTTAATAAAGCACTATGCCGCTGAAATACTGTGCTACAATAAAAACGTGTTGTATCACGCTTTATTGGGGTTGGTATGAAAAAAACCGCTAACAACTTGGAATTGCTTGCTACCTATAAGCGCATCAAAGAGAACACTGAGTCACTAACGAATTATATTCGCAGGCTTCCAACCTCTGACTTAAGAATAACAGCAATAAAGTTACCTTTAGATGGTAAAGAATACAGAGTGCTTACTGATGATGAGTTAGACCAAGCTATAAATATTTATACCCAGTTCAGTGCAAAAATGGACCAAGACCCTTCTCGCCCGTTGCGGTTACCCGGTGTGATTCAAATGCCTAAACAACACCAACAAACTGTGTCCGAGATCATCAACTACATTAATACAGAGAAAGAACGCTTCGAGTCACTGTACATCGATATGACCAAAGGGTTAGATGCACGCAAACGAGCAAAAGTAGTGCATGATGCATTAGGCTCCACATCATTTATTACTTTGCAAATTACTCGAAAGGTTACATGCGTTTGTGATGAATTAATCTATATGGGCCTCTCGTATCACAAGAAACCAAACATTGTGACGCTTACCAAAAAAGAAGTACTTAATAGGTTGGGATTTTTACAGGACAGGCCTTCGCAAAATGCACCAATTGCTGAATGGAAACGTACTATTAAAGAGGCAAGAGATAGAGTTGAGCTATTAGTTGAGGGTAAGTACCTCTATCGATATACAAAAGGCTCTTATTATCGTCCTATGCTCAATATCAAATCAGCACAGGGCAGAGTAGAGCAACCCAGCGCAAGTATGCCAGTTTTTTATTTTGCTGATGATAATATCAAGGTAAATCTTCCGCGCAAGCATGACAACTCAAAACGACGAAGCGATCGGGCTTTTAACCCAGAATGTCCTGACCTCGCTTTTGCAAATATTCACATCCGTAAGGTTGATGAGGGATAAACAATTAAGGAGGATTGACTAACGTGCAATTAGTTTCAATAACCAAGGATACTTTATTTCATGCACTGGAGCCTTACAGTGAGCTTTTGAGCAAAGTCTACGATAAGTTGAACCTGAAGAACGGTAGCAGTGGCAGTACAGAGTTATTTGCTAAAGCCGAAGAGATTAACAGATTAGTTGATCTAGTTACTTCTGAATCTGAAAGACCCCTCCTCCCATTTGTTCTTGGTTGGAATTACTCTACTTCTCGTGCCAGTGAGATGTTTCTTGCGATGTCAACAGCGGCTACCGTGTATGAGGCGCTTAATATTCTTAACACCTACTATCAATCTTACAGTCTTTTTGGTGAGCGTATTTACATTGAAAGCGGTGAAAAACTAAGTTTAAAAATTGACTTTCCATGGCCGCTATCTGAGAACATATCACTTCAGAAAATGGCATGCTGTCGAATTCAACGCTTACTCTACGATGTATTTAGCCATCAGTTTATGCCGATAGAAGCCACCAACTTTTCATTCGCCAATGAAATGTCTACTTTTTTCAAAATTTCACCAAAAATCATCAACAACGTTAATGGCATTATTTTTTATTACTCGACTTCTTGTTTTAGTCTCAGGCCTCCTTCACCTGACGCTACAGCATTTAATCACTTTAAAGAGAAATTAAAGCGAAACAGGATTGCTGTTCTGGTACCTGAATGTGATGACCCGATTTTAGCTACGAATAAGCTATTTGGTTTGTTAGGCCCCGATAAATGGAAAAAAGAGAGTTTTGCTGAAGAACTAGGTATTAGCGTTCGTCACTACGAACGGACACTTAAAAGAAATAACACCTCATTTAATGTCCTATTGAAAAGAAAAATTCAGGAGGTTTCGACGAATGGAATTATTGCCGGTGATAGTATTGATTTTATTGGTATCAAGCTGGGTTATTCTGAACGCAAATCTTTTGAACGTGCATTTAAAAAGATTACGGGAATCACACCAGCTAAGTACAGGGAACTTGTTTTTAAAATTCGCTTTCAATCATTGAAAAATAACATCTTAAATAATGAACGCGTGCCGTTATTCTCTAATACTACTTCACAATTAATTTCTTACTCTCAATCTGAAAAGCGCTCTATTGAAGAAATATGCAAGATTATCGAACCAGAACCTGTTCTCGTGGCTAAAATAATGTCGTATGCATCATCGGCTTTTTACTCTAATTTTCAAGTGAAGAACCTTCATGAAGCTATTACAAAGTGCTTGGGAATTGATAGTGTTCTATCTCTTTCCATGAGCATAATGACTAACCTCGGTCGATCTGCATACGGTTTTTCAGTGTTTTCCCCCGCATCAGTATGGTCTCAGATACTGATAACCTCTGAAGTGATTTTACTACTGAAGAAATCATTTTCCACGAATGCTATCGACTGGAATGGTATATATTTCACTTCGCTATTTAAGGATGTAGGGTTAGTTTACCTTCTTGATTCTAATGAAAATGAGATAACCTCCCGTTTCGAGAGTGAATGTATAGATCAAAGTACATTTACTGAAATGAACGAACAAATACGCGAAAGCTTTGGCGTATCACCCTATTCGCTTAGCACGCTTATCCTCTTACGATGGGGCACCGATATCAACATCAGAAACATGATCAGTAACCTCGATAAAGACAGTAGCAAATTAGAGATGGATGAATCTTTGATACTAGCCTTTGCAGAACAATTTGCGCTGCATATTCGCACGAAAGATTTAAACGGATTAGAGAATGATGTCAAAGAGGCCACTAACTTCATGAGAGACAAAGGTGTAGAAGGTTTGATTGATATCTCTAAAATAGATGATATCGCCTCTAAGATACGCTCCAGAGCGACCTATTTGTTTAGCTAATACTTTGTACTTAAAAGTGGTTGATAGAGAAAAAGCTTCCATACCATGATTTTAACTTATTGGTATGAATTAATAGGACTTCCTAGCTTTCTACCACTGCCGTTTTTCATGTGTTTACGGCAGTGGATTGATTTTACCTGTTAGCTTTGTTTAACCATGCTTAGGAACTTATCTGACAGCATTGGCTTAAAGAAATAAAACCCCTGAAAAGACTCTATGCCGAGAGATTGTAGGGCTTTTAACTCATGTTCATTTTCCACACCTTCAGTTACAACGTGCATGCCCAAGCTTTTACCAATGCTGTCAATTGCACGAACTAACTTCATGTTCTTTTCGTTACGATGAATATCCGTCACAAAGGAACGATCAATCTTGATAGCACTGACTTTTAATCTCGAAAGCTGCTTCAGCGATGAGTAACCAGTACCAAAGTCATCCATAGCAACACGAAATCCTATTTTATCAAGCTCATTAATTATCCTGAACATCTCATCATTGTCACTAAATACACTTTCAGTTATTTCCCACTGAACATGCTGGTTCTTTACATTGTGCTTCTTAATGAGCTCTATTGCATTATCAATGAACTGAGAATTAGCCACTTGGGGTGTTGTCAGGTTTATTGATAAATAAAAATGGTCATTTAACTTTCCGGCCTTACTCATTTCAGCAAGAACCAAAACAGATTTCTCAATCACACGCAATGCAATTTTATCTATAAGACCTGAGCGTTCGGCCACCGGGATAAACGATGTTGGGGAGATAACCTCACCGTCAATTCGCATTCTAGAAAGTACTTCCGCTGCCTCCATTTTCCTTGTTGTCGTATTAACGATAGGTTGCAAGTGCGTCTCTATCGAATCTTCATCTAGCGCCCTAACAATCATATCTTCAATGATGGCCGATTTGTGTTGAGAGGCCTCTTGAATATCGTCTACCGTGGAGATTGCACTTCTTACCGAAACTCCGCGCTTAGAGATCTTTTCAAGCGTTAAATAAGCTTCCTCGCCGACGTCCATTTCAATTGGAACAACAACATACCCAATGTTAGAGACAATATTAACTACTTTCCCGTCCAACTCGATAGGCTCTTTAATAAGCTCACCCATCATAGTCAGGTGCTTGTTGACTTCATTAACTTCCATGCCAACAGGCATCCAAACTAAGAAATTCGCCGATTCTGTAACGCCAATATTTGTCGTTTCTTTGGTGTCATTATGTTTAAGCAGATAGTTCCTGAGGCGCTTATACATCTCAAGAATAATTTTATCGCCATTTTCATAACCATAGGCTTCATTTACTTTATGGAAGTCTACTGGATTAAAAATGGCCACAACGGAAATCTCGTCTTCAGCATCAGCGGCTTTAATAGCACTGTCTATACGCTTAATTGCATTCTTCCTAGAAATACGCCCGGTATCTGGATCGATATCACCTTGGTTTGCACGCTTTTGAGCTATAAGGGCATTAGCCTTGGTTGAAATAGTTATATAACCTTCCACCAAGCTATCTTCCTGCTGTTTTTTGAACAAACGCCTTATCAATAGGTTTGTTCCCAAACCCAATGCAAAGGATGAAGCTGCATATACTATTGCGTCCATTTTGTACTCTTAAAATTGATACGTCATACCGAGTCGCGCTGCGTTTTGAATTTTACCACCAACGACCTGTAATGTGAGGCCAAAACTTTTACCAAGGAAGTAAGTCGCTCTAAATTCACCTTCGATAAAAGTATTTTCAACTTCTGCATCATTGATTGAAACGCTACCATCGAAACGCCAATCACCGACAAAACTATGGTAACCAACACCCAAACCAACAATCCCACGATTTTCATCATATCCGTTGCCTGATAGATCATCATGTGTATAAGAGAGCTCGATACCAATATCGGTGTATGGGTTATATGACCACACCTTTTCGATACTCGCCCCAATACGCGTACCATCGGCTTTTAGGTCGTCGTCATCTACTTTGGTGTAGTGGCCCGTCAGGACCACATCTCGTAGCAATTGATAACGATAGTCAGCATAAAAGCCTTCTCCATCGTAGAACGTAGTTTTCGTATACCCGTAACCCAGATCAAAACGCGTATCAACTGGAGTAGTTTTAGCTGCAACGCCACCTGCAAACATTAATGCCGTTAACATCAACGCAGCTCTTTTAATTTTGAAATTCTTCATCACTCTACTCACTCAATAGACGGGTTAAACGGATATATCGCTCTGGCAAGGTTTCTCTATCCACCTCTTGAGCATCAGTGAAATCGATAACACGAGCACCCAGTCCACCTGCTTTCGGGGTAGACGTCCAAAATCGACCATTGGGGGTATCTGGGAATACAGTCAGGTCGATACTCGGCGCTACACAGGCATACTCGACAATAGCTGATAGCTCTTTGATGTTTGGAAGACGCCAGCGCTCGGCTCCTTCCAAGTTATTCTCTGTATTGAACTGCTCAGCAGCCTGCAATGCTTCTTGCCATGTAGCGAACGTTGTAGGAACACCAGAGCAACCAGCTTCAGTAGCTGTCTGGCCTAACGAACACTTTTGCCATAGCAAACCGTTCCGTACATCTGATACTGTTCCATCATCATTTTGAATAAAAAGATCAGAGTTCATGGTTGCACGCACTGTATCGTAGGTGCAGTCTTGTGCTGATGCTGAAAATGCTGTCATCAGTATTAATGCTGTTACCGTTTTCTTAAACATTACTCAGAGCCTCCTCGAACGCCGCGAATGTAACCAGTACGATTTTTAAGACACAGGGCCGTATCGCCGGTCTCGGTATTTACACACCAGACCGAACCATCATTTTCAGTGCTTGGCGTGCTAGTGAAGTAGAATGGACGGGTTATAGGTGATTGAACTTCGGCATTGCTTTGATTGCTGAACACCTGATTGCCTTTTTCAATGGCAGCATCACGAGGGAACATCGAAGGAATAACAGAAACCTCTTCGCCATTGATGGCAGTCTGGGTTTCATAAACGACGACACTCTTCATTTCGTTGAGTGTTGGCAAGCGCCAGTCAGTAAATCCACACAATGATGCACGCTGCATTTCGCGAAGGTAGTCACTCGTATTACATCGTACTGCACCGCGATTAAGCCCTAACGCCTGAGGGAGTCGTACTGAGTCAGGGATTCCATTTGCATCTTCAAGAGCAGATGCTTGGTAAGAACAATTTAAAGAGATTGGCAAATCACTTAGCAAACCTTCTCCTTGAGCACCTTCTACCCCTGCATTGTTGTCTTCGTCTCGGCTGTACCAGAAGTACTGGTAATTAGCACTTCGCCAAAAGCTATGCTCATTACCGAAACTAGTGTTATACCCTACGGGATCTGAACGGAACGTATTATTAATATTATCGTTGCCCGTAATTAGGTCCACATGCTGCTCTTGCTTGATTTCCCATGTCAGGTTCGTTGTTCTATCACGGACGCAGACAGCGCCTTCAGCTGATGCCTCATCACGACGCCCCTCACCAATGACGTTTCCATCGGCATCTAGGTATTCGAATGCAAAGCCAGCAAAACCGTCTACAGGATTATTTACCGTCACATCGCGCCCTGACGCTGCATCTTGGCCGGGAAAACCATCTGGTGTTTCTTGATAGTCGAGGTTTACGCCATCTGAATAAAGCATTACGCCGGTATCATTAAGCCCAACCTGACCAGAGATAATTACGGTATGGTTATCTTGTTCACCCGCTGCTGAGTTAGTGATGTCGCCCAGCGTTAATGTCAGGCTTTCACCACCTTCAGGAATAGCGTCATCAATGACCGTTAACGCCAATGTCTGTTTGTCTTGTAATGGCGCGAACTCGATTGTCTCACTGAATTGCTTTTCGAAGTCTTGTTCTTCATTGGCAGTACCCGTGAATTCAATAGGCACCGTCACCACTTTTTCAGTGATTGAGGTAAGGCTTAGACTGATTTCAATGCCGCCTGTTTTTTCACTTACGATTTGCTGAGGTATGTCAAAGACAACCTCTGGCTCAGGGTCGTTATCAATTATTTCGAAGAATGTAGACGTTTTGATGTAATCAACTTCAGCGCCTTGTACATCGTTGATTGAGACAACAATGGTCTCATTGTCTTCATCGATTAGGTCACCCAAGATGTCAACTTCAATGCTTGCACGACGTTGACCTACGGTTATTTCTACGCTGGCGTTTTCCACCTCGGTAAAATCTTTACCGGGTGTGGCCGTCACGCTGCCTGACTCAGCACTTTGTACTGAATAGAAAATTTCTAGGTCTGATGTGGCATCACGGTTGAGTGTAAATTCAACCACGGCTTTAGCGGTCGCGTTATCGCGTTCGTTAACATTAGACGGACCATTAACATCAAGTCGAGCTGGGGTGGTGTCACCTGTTGGGTTGGAATTAATCGGTGGCGTCTCAGTCCTTGTAGGCTCCGATTCATCGACACCACCGCATCCGGTAAGAAAAGTTGCTATTGCAACAGCGAGTATGGATTTTTTCATCATCAACAACGTCTCTGTAATTGCGTTGATATGATTATGTCACTCAGTAGTGGCCCCCCACTTTATTTAACACCCCTATTTTGGGCGCTTAATTCATGCTCGTGGTTTGCATATACTTAGCTGTCACTAGCGCTAAAGAATTGCGATAGAAACGACTGATCACATCCACCAGCTCTTCAATGCTTCGCCCATAGTTCAACATAACATCTTCGTAAATCATGACCCCACTGCCAGTTGGCATATACTTTTGAGGATTAACTTGGCTATAGACATCGAGCATTTCGCGTTTAATTTCTACCCCATGGTGCACCTTCATTAATCGAAAGTGCGAGACTTTATTACCCTCTCCCCATTTGTCCTTGCTGTTATGTTCATAAGGCTCTGGATAAACGTCAAACAATGTTTGCTCACCGGAACTTGCACGCAATCCGGTCACGCCGTCTTTCTTGCGCTCCATAATTTCAATCGAATCCAGTTTATTTAATGCGCTAGCAACAATGATAAACATGTCATCCATTGCAACTTCGTCAAGCGCTGTCACTTCATCAAACAAACTGTTCACGCCAGTATTATTCATTGTTAAAAGGGCTTCTTGTTGTTTTTCAAGCATCAGCTGTAAGACTCCATTTCGTACTTTATTAAAATCTATTCGGCCTTCATGCCGTATGTAATGCTGTTAGTGCTAAGGCACTTGAACCCCATACGAAGAGGTATTCAGCTATGCTATTTGTTGGAATTGTAAGGGGTGACCTATACACTCTTTGCGCTGGCCAGAATAATTTAAGGCCTGCTGGAGTAAACCAGTCACCCACTAAATGTAAGAGATAGCCAAAGGCCACTGATATAAGAAGCGGCTCTAAGTTGACCATATACGCTAAAGCCGTCATGGCAACAATAGAATGCGTAATATTCCTATGGCCAAACAAAATTCTTATGGGCCACGAAAACCACTTCACTCGACTACCGATTGTCGAATCGGGGTGATCAATATCAGGCAGTGCTGTCCCTAACGCCACCAAGCTATAAGTCCATGGTTCTACGTTAGCGAGCTCAGGCAACACGCCTGATTGTGATAGTGCGTGCCACCCAGTCAAACTAACAACTAGGTGATTTACCAACATCATTGCTTATTGACCACCCGCAGTACCATTAAGAGATGCACCTGCCTCAGCCTGACGAATTTTTGCCTCAGCTTCTAGCAAGCGCACTTCATGCTCTTGTTGAGCACGTTCACGGGCTTCCTGCGCCTTCTGACGCGTTTCAACACGCTTGTTTAAAGTTCTGTATGCCGCTGACGCTTCTTCTTTCGCTAACGCCTGACGTTTACCTTCCTTCATGCGGTTTGTGTTGTCGTATGGATAAAACAACAAAACATAGGTGTTATAGGCGCCATTTTCTAAAATGGTCTTACTATCGATTTGCTCATACCCAGAAATATCCTGCTCGGCAATCAACTTGTCGATAACTTGACTGTTATCTTCTCGAAGACCTGAGCTGGCACCATTATCTGAAATATATGAACGTTCTTGACCGCTAATAGCCTGTCCATACATTTTGGCTAAGTTAAACTCAGCCTGTAGCTTTGCTTTATTGAGCGTGAATTGCAGGTTTCTACCTGAACTCATGCCGGTTCCATAAACACCTACATCGGTCGCCTTAGGAGGATTTAAGAACCAGTCCGGGGCTTCTTCAAGTACCTCTTCCATGGCATCCATACGCTTTTCAAGCAACTCTGCTTGATGCTTTGCATGCTCATCAACTGGGTTTGATGCGCAGCCTCCCAAAAGCGCTGTGAAGGACGCAGCTAGCAATGTTAGTTTAATCTTCATATAACGGTCTCCGTGTAACCAATCAAAACGATATACTTTGAAATTAACACTGTATTTTTTAGCGCAACCCCTTCAGGCCTATTTTTTGTGAAAATTCTCAAATAAGCATCAAATGACGTGCGCGTTGTGTTTTTTCGTACATCATCGGTTTTAAATAGTAAGCGGTATTTTTTGTGGGAGTGGTTTATTAAGAAGGTGTAATTACGTTCTTAACCACATTTAAAGAATTTAAGAAGGTAAGTTATCGCAATACCTTTTTGAAGTGGCTCTGGTACATCCTTGAGCAACCATCATCAAACGAATACTTTCTTCAAGCTTTTGAGTTTCTGGCGATTCAAAATACTTGAAAGTACTAGGTCGCTTTTTTCTCTTAAGCAGCTTATTTATATGATGCGCGTTGTGATTCGGTAATTTCTTATAATGTTCGATTTGAGGTAAAGAACGAGGTTGAGCTTTTTCGAAAAACTCAACTCCCACTAAAGCTGAATCGTTAGCAAAGGCGCAATCTCCTAACACATTATTTGCAGCCCTAACACCTTCAGTATCTTTTACTCTTTCATTCAATTCCACTGCGTCTTGCCCATAGATGATGGAGTTCTCCGCATTCCCTGTTTGCAGATACATTCTTGCTATATAACCGTAGAACATATAAAGGAATTCTAAGCTACAGATATTCTTCTCAAACTCTAAAAGGTCATTAAGCAATGCCGTGTTTTCGTCAATGTCAAAGTTGGGCGCGTCGAAACCTCTAAATTCTTGGCAAATTCTAAAAAAGCGCTCAGCTAATAAATGACCCTCTTCCAACTGTTCACTTATAATATTATTTACTATGTCTTGTACATGGTCGTACATCGAAAATTATTCAATCATGATTTATTCCTGTTAGCACTACCAACGCACTAGATAGATAAACGCGTAGTTGTTATACAGTATGTCTGTTTTTTCTTGGATGGAGCACACGACTTTGCCCTTGTTCATAGAAAATTACTTCGCACTTTGCAAAAAAGTATTGCTCAGATATACGGAACTGTCTAATTAATGCGTAGCCAACATTAATTAACAATAGCAAATCAGAATTTTTCTTCAAAGGGGCATGATGTCTCCTATACGCCATTCAGATCTCGTGGCGCATCAATAAAACAATCATCAAATTGATTCAGTATGTCGTACCCAACGACAGAAGATTAAATATGTATTCGCAAAAAATTGAATTTATAGATCTATCTCAATTGAGCGTCGGATTAACATATCTATTTCTTGAACTTCTTCATCCGATAGACACTGAGCATATTTGTGTTTTGTAAACCACATCAGATCAACATACATCAACCTAAGCATGTAAGGTGTTACAACCGAAAACAGTCCAAAATCTCTTTTATTCAATCGAGCGAGCAATAGGAGTTTGTCAGCACGAAACGCGCTGCAAGTAAGATCTTCAGTATAAATACGGTTTTCAATGGATAGAAATCGATTTTCATTGTAACTGGCTCTAAACATTAAAGGATTGGTGTTATATAAAAAGCCTTTTATTTTTATGCCTAAAATTAGAGAATTTATTTCAGAATCATTTTCATTAGAAGTAGCTAAATCATTTGACTGACATGATGGATGATTTTTAATAAAACGAGTGGTCTCTTCGTCTGACAACTCCAACAGATCATCCAAGTTGCAGTTGTTTAAGTTAGCTTCGTTGGAACTGTCCTTTGGAGCAATTTTATTTTCGTTAATTTGACGCTTTAATCTTAAGTTTTCGGCATTCGCAACCTCTGCATACGCCAAAGCGTCGTTACGCTCAATTATTATGCCTTCTATTTCTTTAGAAATAGTCTGCTGTTCGCTTTCTAACTTCTCAACCTTACTCTGTAGTGAATATGCCCTCGACTGCCATTCTTGCTTATCGACCTGAAAACCAATACCTCGTTTGAAATCAGTCCAAAACTGACTGTCTTCGAGATTCTTATCGCTAGACTCTTGTGCGGCATTTGCTACTGAAATGATAGAAAAATTAAAAGCACTTTCAGGTATATTATCATCTATGTTACCACCAACTCCCGCAGCCATGCTGGTTATAATCGCTGGAGCTGCTATGCCAAGAATAAACGCTTCTTTACGGCGCTTTTCGTTCATACCTATGCATAAAACAGCAGAAATGAAGAAGTACATAATGATCGCTGTGACGTGGCCTAACTTCACAATACTCAAATTTGGCGATGTAGCACTGGCAGCAGCTAAAGTGCATAGTGAGAGTAAAATCCCCCCCAGCCCAGCTAGCACGCTTGTTATAAGTAAGCTTTCGTTAGTTGTAGTGTCATTATCTGTTTGAATAGCCATAAACATCCCTTTCTATAGTAATTTAGTTTAGGTGATATGTACTACTTGCAGTATTAGTTGAATGTAGAATCTTGGAAATGTCAAATGTGTGTTTTAAGCGGCATGAATGCATGGTTACTACTACATGCACTAATTTGAACGAAAGTACCTACAAATAGAACATCTTAGCAAGGCTCATAAGTCGCTGTTTTTTTGTTCTCTTTACTACAACAAGTATTGAAACCTCCCTATTTATTTTAACTAATAGAGCTATCAATAAAACATTTACAAACAGGCAATATTTCCTATTCAGTTTTTAACGCTTGATTGTTCCATTTTTCGACTGCCTTCTCTGTTGTCAACACTCCACTGGAGCACTGGCTGCGCAATTATTACAAACAACATGATCTTCGCTATCGCCAGTACCCCAAGCAGATTTCAGATTTTCGACGCTCAGGTCAGACTTTCCGCAAAAAGGGCATGCCGGATACTTGCCAGTTTCAACTTTAGTGATGGTCATTTTACAGTTATATTTTTTCTCAAAAGATTGCTGTGTCTGAGGCATCGTTATTCCAATGTGGTCAAATACGCTTTTTTGCGAGAATCGCCTTGTCTTAAAATAGCGCAGTAAACTGCACCTATCGTAGAAAACACGATTGAGAGGACTAAAAATAGCATTAGGAAACTATCGTTTGGTGAAGCTTGCTTTCCTGAAATCCAATCACTATAAGTCCAGCCGAGCTTGAAAGCAGAAGGCCATGCAATACAAAAAGCAATTGAAATTGAGAAAATACATGCGAGCCACGTTTTTATTTCACGAATCGGATGTTTCATAGTTAGGTGCTCCTTTGTTTCCAACATTAGATTGTAGATTTTTTGATTACAAAAGCACCGCTTATCGCTATCAATATAATTGCAAAAATGCCTCGTAAGATTGAAATTAAATATTTTCCTGTATCTAAACCTAAATTATCCGCTACGAAGGAGGCTAATGCGACAGCTGCAAATGCTGGAATGAATAAGCCTATAAGCAAAGCCCATAAGTAATTTATAAAATCGTTCATGTGTTTCCAATATCGTTAATTAAGGCCAAAATGGGCATTTCAGCCAGTCAGTGACAACGCTCATTTGCTTTTCATCCAAGTGAGCGGCTGCTTCGGTGAAGTCAAAATCATATTGATTGTTACCACACCATACCCCAGCAGCAAACCTTGCCATTATTTGCTCACCTCTCGATGCAACTTCACAGTATTTATCAACACTGCCTGAAATAAGTTCTCTCTTGCTGAAGTCAAACAACGGCCATAGATAAGGCATCTCTTCCTCAATCCATGTGGCGAATCTAGCTTGGCTAGATGATAAAGATTTATTGATTTCCATTGTATTTCCCATTACGTTTTTTATTGCTGAACAAACGGATTAGAAGGTAACTTGCCGGAATCAATTGCGTTCGCAATACCGTAATCACCATCTGCATTTTCTAGTATTTTGTTGAGTGCCGAATCATACTTATCTGCCCAATCTGATGAGCGGGAGATATACTCTTCTGGTAGCATTGCTAATTTGGCTTCAAGTGAATCAAGGGCATCTTGGACAGTCAGACCGCAATCAAAAGGAAGCCAAGAGCCAGCATTTAATAGGTACTCACTTATTCCTGCTGCTTCGATGTCGCCACTATCTGTCAACTCGCAAACATCAGAGAACTCCTTACTATATTCTCTACCGAGCGCTACCCTGATACCTGCACTATAACGGTCATCCCAAAACTTCAGGTAATAGCCTTCTTTAAGAAACCTATTAATAGTGGGATGAGTTGATAACTTCTCTTCTCTGGCCTTAGTAGCGGAGAGAAGACTAGCATTCATTTGTCTGCGTTCCTCTAAAGACATCGTATTTCCTATTTCCCATATTATCTTTTGCTATTGGCCAGTGAAACTAAACCACCTAAAATACGAACTCTATCACTGGCAAACGTTTGTTCGTTTTCAGCAGCTTCTTTTAACTGTTCCCAGTCTGAGATTGTGTGGTATTCATTGTGACCAACTGCATTATCAATCAGTTCTTGCTTTGCCTGTTCGAGGTCCATAAAGCGTGTTTCCAATAGCAAATTTAAACTGGGTGATTAAGCCAAAATTCATTTAGGCTTACATGACGAAAAGGTAAAGAATGATAACTAGCTAACCTTTCAATAACTGCTTTACCAAAAACTAGGTCTTTATCTTCATATTCTGCTTTATCGACCATTATTTGAAGATGGCCATCTAAACCATAGATATCCACACCGTTTAAATCGTCTCTAAACTTTTCCATTTCACTATTAATGTGATGACCGTAGGGCTGTCTTAAATAGCCGACTCCGCGCTTTTTCGGAATTAAAGCACAAATACTTCTATCCATATAAATCCAAAGAATTTCTTTAGCCACTAAGATGTTTCCTATCTATCAATTTAGACCTTAGCTACTTCTATGGCCTTAGTTAATAATTCGCTTTCTGACTCAAATTTCGATGAGAGTAGTTCGCCCACATATTTTAGCTTTTCAACAGCTTTTGGTGGCATGGAAACACCTTCATCATTGAGCAATTCACGGATATCTATCTGAAGAAATTTGCCATCACCCATTTGATGGGACCAGACCGCAAAATAGAAAGTTAGAGGCTTCCATCTTGGAAACTTTGTAGCAAGCAAAAACACTCACAGTGTTTCACCCACCTCTATATAGTCCTCTGATATATCTAATTCACCATCGGTAGATGTATAAGGCAATGTTTTGTAATCAATTTCACTCAACGTCATTGTTTCCTATTGCCCAACTTGATCATCTTTTGCGTCTTCCCAGCCATCAGACCAGTATTCAGCATCTAAATTACTGTACGGATTGCTATGCTCTTCAACTCCCTCGAGAAACGCAGCGTAACCTTCTCGATAAAGTTGCTCTTGCTCATCGTTCATAAATTTTTCCAACTACGATGTTTTCAATGTGATTAGTGGGTTAGCATTCGCTAAAACCGCATCATCTTTGCCAAACTCTTTAAGTCTTTCAATAAGGCTATCTTCAACACCTTTTTCTGATAAATGGTCTATCAAATCAGGCAATGTCGATTGTTGAGAAAGTTCACTACTATTTTCTAATAACGACTGTTCTTCAGCTTTAGTCAGTGAAAGAGCTTTGGATACAAATGAGATCATTACATCTTTAAAGTTTTCAAAATCTGATGCTTTTTGTGTTGCAGTATGCGTTGCTTTCATATGTTGTTTACCTTTTTCCTTTTTTCCTATGCCGTGATTTTTGTTTGAATGATGATTTGCTCACCACACTTTGAGCAATGCAAACCATAATGAGCGTCATCGAGAAAATGACCATTTACATTCGGTTCAAATTCACCGGCTTTAACTAAGTTAGGGTGCTGGCAATTAACGCATTTAACTACTAGCGACTCAGTGTTTTCACTAACTGCCATCACTTCATCCGTTTCATAGTCGCCTAAAGATACAATTTCATAACCTGAATTATGAATATCAATGACTTCGCGTTCTCTCATCTGATCTGAAATCTCACCACCTCTACCAACTGTTAGACCAGCTTTATATTTCCCTTTATGCTTTCCTTCTGAAACCAAGTGAAAAAACGTATACTTTTTTCCGTTCTCATCAGCTATTCGTGGAGTTTCATCAGCGCCAAGATAAACAAAGCCTTCAGAATTATCCTTGCTGGATGTAAATAACGCCTTAACCCATGAAATCATGCTTTTCCTTTATCAACCTCTTGCCAAATACGGACGTTTAATATCTTCATCAGAAGATGGGTATGTCACTTTATCACCGTGACACAGGCCACAAGGTTCAGCTGGATAATTTTCACCATGAATGGACGCTTGCTCACCAGACCCACCACAGGAGAAACAGGACATTTCTGAATGTTTATTTTCGCTAGATTGCATGACGATGTTTCCTATCAGAAATTAATAAAAATATAAACCGGAACCGCAATAGCAACTCCCAAGACCGCCCCGCACACCATACCCGCTAAAAGCTTCTTCTCATCAGACATAAATGTTTGCGATTTCTTGCTTTTCGCTATATTGGTAGAATGATTACTTGGTAATATATCCCGTGAACTTTCAATTACCAGCTTGTAAAGCTTTTCATCAGTTGTGCCATTTTCTAGCACATATCTTTTAACTCTTTCTCTAAATTCAAATACCTGCTGAAAAAGCTTTTGATATTGGGTCGCAAGATAAAACCCAGTAAAAACCCAGAGCAAAAAAAAGATTATGATAGGGATAAAAAAAATCATGTATGTTTTTCCTATTTGATAGTTCTATTCGCAAACCAGTGCCTGTCACACACACCGAACCTCTCACCTGCTTCTTTATAAAACCCCCATATATCCGCTTAACCAAGATCTATGAAGTTCTGTACCTGCCAACACTTTTCGTAGCCATCGTGGAGCTAGCCACTGTCTGTAACCCAAAATGTATGATTGGTGAAGGATATTTTTTAATCATGATGATTCCTTTTACATCCTGAAACTATTGATTATGTCTCTGGATTTTCAATGAACTGAACCCTTTCCAAATAAGGCTTAAGCAAACTCGGACAGGCTACTAATAATGGCTTGATGTAATCGCTACACCTCTTATTTTCCTCACCCTGTAAAGCGTTTTTAGCAATCTCATAGGGAATTGCAGCTCGCAGCGGGACATAAGCTGTTTCAACTAGTGCTTTACCTACGCCTAACGGAACTCCTACCCTACCCTCTAGTGGACATACCAAAAATCCCTTATCAATTAGATCGCCTATCTGCCCAAGGCTTACAGCATTATCTCCATGATTATTTTTGCTCTCTTTATGGCAAGCTATCCGGTAATCTTGATTAGCACGCCAACTAAAAAGAAACTTCATTGAATCCATAACATAATCAAGCTCCTCACCTTCTTTTTCTAAAGAATTGATAGTGAACAACGCAGCAAAAAATATTGCTATAACCCAGCCAATGTTTTTCATATTGTTTCCCGTTAATTTGATTTAGGTTTCTGCCCTTAGCAAATGATTCAGCTAGCTAGGTATTTACCACCTGCTGATACAGCAACATTCATTTTGAGAACGTGCTTTACGTCACTTTTTCGAGACCTCTTCAACGGTGACTTTATAATGCTGGCCAGCTTTCAATTTGAATGCGCAAGGGGCTATACCGGGCATCATCTTTGAGTTGCCATTATCTGCTGTCAACATCACACCATCAGTCCACACTCCAACAACTTTTTGCTTATCTATGGCTGTAGCATGGGCTTCAGCTTCGAATTGACCTATCAATCTACCTGACAAATTCAGTTCCTCTTTGGTAGGTAGTTCAGGTGCATCTTCAGCAAATAAAAACCAATTCTTAAGCGACTCTCTAACGTTAAGTGCTGGATAGACGAGGCCCATTACGTTAACCCCGTTACCTCTAGCTGTTTTTATCGTCAATTCCATAATTTCATCAATTAACGTTTCATAGTTTTTAGACATAAAGGGTACTTCCTTGGATATTTAATGAGATAAGTCGCTCGCCGAAGCTTTAAAACATTGGTTTAATTCAGTTTGGAGTGCAACTTCTGTGGTTTCGAAAAGGCGATTAAGCAATGATTTGTTCACTGGTGTTTGACGAGCAGATTCTTTCATAATACGCCCCTTACAATGCTCATATCTGTCCCACGCTGCTTGGCGAATCACTCGCTCTCTATTCACGTAGTCACCATCCTCGTATCGGTATTCCTTTGTAGACTCTTTACCTGCTTCGCCATCAGGTAAATGCGCTATTACACGCCAGCAGTTTCCACTTTTTGAAAAGTGCTCTCTTACGCCTACCGGTAGATAGCTGATGCCAGAAATCCTAGATTTAGGGTTTTTGTTCCCTTCTTTGACCGATTTTGTAAAAGGGAAGACGCCATCATCTGCACACAGCTCAATCTTTTTCCAGAAAGCTTCATGTTCAGATGAAAAACGGGGTTGAAATGTCCTATTACCACTGACATGAAAGCATCGCCACCTTTCTCTTTTTCCGTCATACGAAACGCCACGCATACTTTGCCTCTACTCCAATTAAAAACCTTACTTAGGGTATCATCTTAATTGATTATTGAAGAGCGCAAGCCCTAAAAGCATCGTCAAGCGATGGAATTCGACCGGACATTTCTTGCCAGTGTTGAAGGCGATCGTACTCAATGGTAGGAATATGGCTCTCTTCAACACGTTTTATTAGTAAACCATTTTCAAAGGTATCAGTGTAAAAGCACTTTTTGGGACTGCTATTGCCTTCAAACAATACCTCCATCGCAACCTTTGATTCTAATGGCGAATACTTTGCTAATCGCTCAGGAGTTCTGCACTTAAAATTGCCCTCTCTTGTTTTGGTCCAGTTAAGCGGATCGTCACTAATGCAGTCGTAATCGCTATCAAGTACAGTGTAATTAACCCTATGTGTTATTACCTGCTCGGCGTCTAAGCTCCATCTGGTTTCAACACTGAAATTGGAGTGTTTTTTGCCAGTTTCGATGAATATTCCATTTATTGCTTTCCTGCCTACCTTTCGACAAACAACATGATGAGCTTTATTGGGGTAAGGCTTGCGTGTGATTATGTCAATGCCTCCGCGTAACGTTAGGTTGAACTCTGGAATGGTTATGTCCACCAGCGAAACTGTAACGTAGGCATACTTGTTAATTATTTTTGGAATTAGGTGCAAGAGCATTAGTTCGATCCTCATATAGTTTGGAACTATCATATCTCTGGCAATGCGAGGAGCGTGGCAATTTAGGCGCCTAAATTTGGCGCTAAACGATATTGTGAGTAGTGAAGCGACATAAAAAAAGCCCCCGACTAACGAGGGCTTTAAAACGAATTACATAATTTTCAATTTACTTATGTCTGTTCCAGTAGGCCTCCATTAATTTACAACTCCTACTGAAAAACAAGTAGGCAATCAACAAAAAGGTTACTACTGGTTGGGTTGAGGATAATTCCCCAATACTCGCTATAACATTATTTTCGAACATGTTACTGGCCGTTTGTCTGTTAGCGCTTGATGCGAGGGCTACTTCTTCCCTTTTTCATTATTTTAATTTTTAATTCGTTTACTGCTTAAGATGTTTTATTGAAAACGTTTCACAACGTTATGCGCCTATTATACTGCAAGTGAATTTTCTTAGCGCTATTTTTTATACAGATAAAAAATGAAATGGCTCTCTATATTAAAATCTGGATCTTTGGCCAGTTAATTTAAAGAACCGTATTTGGTATGTTCAGTTTTTCTCTTACATATGGCTTAAAAAACATGGACATGACCGAATTAAAAGCCCTTTCAGCAGCAAACAGCAGACTCCCTAGCAATGCATTTTTTGCATATCAGGGTATAGAGGTCATTGAGTTCAACTTTTTTCTTCGCGTCGGCATAGAATTGGTGAACGGTAAAACGCTTTGTGGTAATGCCATTAACCCCCGCGCTTTTACTTTGAAGTTTGATGACAGCACGGATAATGCATTTAAAAATTAAAATTCGTCTAAAGTGCTTCTTGGCTCTAAGACGACTTGTTCAAACACCAGCTTACCTTGCTCATCAATGTCAAAGCTTATACAGTCGTGAACCTCATCATGTTCGTTCATATCTGCGCATCCGTTATATACATTCCATTCATAACTGTAGGAGAGTGTATAGGTGCTGCCATGATTATGTTCTACACTTTCCACCACAATTCCGTTATGGCATTCGGCCCGGTGGTTGATATGGCTCAAATCACCTATCACTATTGAATCAACTTCATGATGCTCATCTTGTATGAGCTTTTCTAATTCTTTGCACAGTTCTTTTGGTGATTTCCCATTGGCTTCTATATGCATTCTGTAATCCTTTGCAAATGTAAAGGAGATTATCATACGTGAACTATTGCCTCTTACAAAGGTTCTGCCCTATTACCTACAGCATGCACGATCTCAACGTCGTCAATATCTCTAAACCATTCTCCGTTTAAGCGCCTTTCTTTTAAAGTACCTGTGCATTCTGCCCTCTTCATTGACTGCTATATCATTCGTTTTCAGTACCAACGAAATATGCAGTTTTTCCGCATTTGCCGTCTGCAATGCGTTTAACCGCTTAGCTGGATTTTTACTGATGCCAATCTTAACCTTATTACTATTCTCTGGACGTATCACGTAAAGGTATTGCTGCCTATCTATGCTATTGGCCGAAAACATATCTTTATATTTATAAGAGCCTACCTTACTTGCTTTTTCATAACGTCTGGCGACGCGCATGCGCTTCTCCATAGACTTCGTTAATTTGTTTTCAAGTCCAAGTCTATGCATCATTTCCTGCTCTTCAGGAGTTGGCTTTGGTGGCAACTTCACCGCTTCAGCCCGACCATTTCTCATTAAAATCCGTATCCGGGCATATCTTAAACAACGCCTAAGAAGTTCTACATCCACGGGCAAAACTGACTTTTCTTCAATCTCACAAATATGCTTTGCCAAGTCGTCATAGTTGTTGCTTTCCTCGCTCAGGAGTTTAGCCGCGTTATGTATGCCGTAATTCAATATTACTTTAACTCGCGCTTTTAACGCTTTCGAAGCTTTCTTCTTTGTGGGGTAACACGCATAGTCAGCGTAGTTGATTGCATTAGGCGCCACATACGGCGTCACCTTGCGGTCTGCTTCTGGGCTCACCGTCTGCTTTTGTATTGGTTTTGAAAACAGTTCCTGCATTGATGTGGGAGGAGATAGCTTAGGTAGTATCCTTTCTACCTCACTTAAATACTCGGTATTTCCTGACGCTTTAACAAATTTTATAAACGTAGTTAAGTTCGTTTGAGTGCCTACAAGAGATGATTTCCAGCCTTTTTTTGGTGGGAAGCCGACACCAAGCACTTTAAGCTGCTTGGCATTGTAACCACCGTTGGTAGTTGTCGCTTTTTCTAACCTTTCTTTAGTTAGTGTAATTGGTCTATCCATTTTGCCTGTTTGGAAAAATTTAGTTGGGTTTTGAAATGCACCTTCAATGGCCAGCCATAAAGCTTTTACCTAAGTTTGAAGATGGGAATATCTAGGAGAAACGAACCGCTTTAATCACGGTTAATTTAGATTGGATTTGTGTATGTATTATATGCAAATGTTTATATCACTAAGCGAGCTTTCTACGCTTCACAGAAATATCAGATAACGAGTCAGCATTAACCAAGTATGGCATTACCCATCTGACTTCTTTGGCACGCTTTTCTATAGGGAGCGGGATGCTCTTACCATCTTTATCTTTCACTGGTAAGCCATTGTCGTCTTTTAGAATGCGGTCCCCTCTATAAAACGTATTAAAAAACCCTAAACGAATGTGTGGCTCCTGCTTTCCTTGTTTCCCTTCCCTTGTTGTCGAATCTTCCCTGTGTAATTCATATGCTTTACCTATGCGAACATAGTCGTAGGTATTTTTCTTTAACCGTGCCTGCGCCTTTCTCTTTTTGGCGGGATTCTTGATATTGAGGATCTTCTTTTCCATCCCCGCCATTTCTTTCATTTCTTCGCGCACGCTTTTTTTCGCCGTCATGTACAAAAGCGTATTTATTACCAGTGCTATCCCTTCTTTCATGTCATCTATTGGAATACCAACAAACGCATGCTGACTTGCCTCTTCCGCATCGAAAACCGCGTCTTTGATGGACAAACCTTCTACCTTTGAAGCTGCAATCGAGAATAGGGTTGTCTGCATGGCGGCTTCATTTTCAGGCTTTCCTACAAACAGCATATCGAAGAATAGAACATCTTCATTATCTTTGATGGTACCCTTTTCGTATGCCACCTGTAGGGCCCTATCATTGGCAATAATATTGCCATCCACCATCGCTTCCCATGTAACAACCCTTGTTTGTACATAACAGCCCTGATACACCATACCGTCTACATCAGCGATATCAGTGTTAAGGCTGTTCCAGTCTAAGTACATCGACTTGTAGGGCGTATTAACCATTGTGATTGGGATGTTTGTGAGCTTGTCGGTATCCGTCAGTCGTAACATTTGATACAGGTTTGGGTGGTACGAAATTGTCGGCCCTTTGTGGGCGAGATGTGCTGCCTCAATGATACGCGCCTGTAAAAAGGTAGATACTCCTTCGTGTGCCAGCCCTGAAGCTGAGAAACCTGCCTCGCCGTGCAAACCCTCTGCTAAACGGTGATAGACGTCTGGAGCTTTATTCGCGAGGTATTTAATCAGCATCAAATTGGGGCGAGTAAAATGAAAATGCTCCGTCCAATCGGCAATAAACGACAGCATGTCTTTAAACTCTTTTGATGTGATGGAATACAAAAACATAGGCAAGAACAACTTTGTAAACCTATCAATGTTTTCAGGGTAAGGTAAGGTGTCACTATGCGTGTGGTCGGAGAAACCTGTTTCTGTGGCTCGTTCAATGTAATCAAACAACGGCGCAATAGTGGGTCTGTTCTTCTTGTATTCCGCTAAATTAACTTTCATTTCATCCCTAAAAATGATGTTTCTAATATTTTCATCATACCCCATAGACGGAGGCGGCAAGCCTCGCCACTGTGAATATCAAACTTTACCTTGTTCTTTCATGGACGCAGCTTTATCAAGAAGCTCATTCTTTTATGGACACTGTTTCTATGATTAAGCGCTGTCTTTCATGGACATGGTTATGATACGTAGCTCCATTAACTTTGTCTTTCAAAGAGTCTGTTTCAACTAATTTGAAGGGGTTGCCTTATAAATTGCCGTGAGATGATGTGCCTATAGAAAAGAAGTAACAAATATCGCGGAGCGGATAATGTCTAACGAATCATTGATGACTGAAAAGTTCAACATCCTAAAGAAAGCAAAAGCTTTCATTGACAAGCGTGAATCTGACTTTAATAAACTTATTCAAGAGCAACATGGCATGGGCTTAACAAAAGATTTCTCTCAAGAACTAACAGCATTTTTGAACGAATTAATGAAAAACAACTTCGTCAAACCTCAGCATCTTATTGACGCCAACCGTTTAACATCAGCATTTCTTGATGTTGCAAAGCATGGGTTATCGTTAGTGAAAGAGTCTGGGATGATGTTTGCTTACGTCACCATGTCAAAGGATGGGTTTCATATCTTTTCGAGCTATAACGGCCTTATTCGTTTGGCTGTGCTATCAGATTCGATTAAGGTCACCACGGCTAGTACTGTGCACGGAAATGATGACAAGTTTCGTGTGTTTACGCGTGAAGACGGTACCCAAGCGGTAGAGCATGAATTCGGCTTAGCGACATTGCGAGAGGGGCGCGGTGATATTGTTGGCGCTTTTTGCGCTACAGAGTTTAGCAATGGTGTGAAAACATCCTCTATTGTTGACCTAAGAGAAATTTATCAGATTAGGGCAATGGCTGATTCGACGTATTGGGATAACTTCTTTATGCAAATGGCGTGTAAAACAGCCGTGCGCAAGGAAGCTAAAAACTGGGTTCGCTTTGGTAACAACACTCGACTTTTGGCTGGTTTATTAGATCACGAACAGGAGCTATCTGCGACCGAGTTTCCCAATAACCCTGTCAACAAAAAGGCTGAGCAAGCAAAATCAGAAAAAGCTGAACCGGCAGAGAAACAAGAACAGGCAGAGAAACAAGAACAGGCAACACTACCTCGCAAACGTCGTTCTATGTCAGCCTTGGGTAGGCAGGCGTGACCATGCGGATCGTATCTGAGCAGGACATTAGCAAGCTAGGCAAGCACGCGCAGTCTCAAATTCGCAAACACATGGAGAAAAAAACGTCGATGGGCGGCAAGATGGTCTCATCACCGGCGGCAAAGCATAGTGATAAAGCGCTTAAAGCCACCAGCAAAAAAAGCAAAGAAAAACACGGCGTCACAGAATATGGCCACAGGTTCTGTCATTACCCTTCCCCTGACCCCTTTGTAAAAATCCATGCACTTTTGGACATTGAGTTTGGTCGATATAGCGACGGCGGCAAACATGCATCGGAGGTTATATTACCGGGCCATGAAATTGCCTTTCGGTATGACTTCTCGTTACTGCCGTGGAAAGTGTTTATCGAGAGTGATGGGTTTGGACCTCACAGAGATAAGGAATCATTTAATCGTGACCGACAGAAGCAATCTTTCGCCCTGCAAAAAGGCTGGTTGGTACACCGCGTCACAGTCAGGGATGTCTACGACGGACTCGACAAGTTCTTAAGTGACTTGAACCGAATACTTTCTCATCGCCCTTTACATGCGGTAACCTTGCGCCCTAAAGGTAGGTGTTACTATGAAGTACATAGTGAAACAGCACTGGAGTATAAAGTTAATGTCAGAAACCATGGATAGAATCATCGAGAAAATTAGCAAGTTGTTGGCAATGGCGAATGACTCTTCCTCACCCAATGAAGCGATGATCGCTGCCAGACGAGCAAGAGTCTTGATGGACAAGCACCAACTTGAAGTTTCTGATATTGAGGCCGCTAAAGGCAGTCAATTCCTTGAGCTAAAATACGAACTCAATGGCTCGCGCACACCAAAATGGATGGTTGCACTTGCATCTGCCTCTTCATCACTTAATGATTGCCGTGTGCTGCGCCAGCGCGAAATCTACGAAACTAATATGTCGTTTATGTTCCAAGGTTTCAAAGCAGACGTCATTGTGGCGAAGCTCACATTTGAATATTTTGTCGAAGCGTGTGAAAGGCAACTTAAGCAACAGGAACTGAAAGGTGCATCGAAGCGAAACTTCTTTCGACTGGGGTTTGCCCAACAGGTGAGTTACCGATGCGCATTGATCGTAAAAGAACGTCAGCAAACGATGGTATCGTCAATTGGTACGGCTCTCATTCCGCTTAAGATGTCGCAAATTGTCGAACACTTCGGAGAAACAGGCACTTATAAGCCAGCACCCACGCGAAATGCAACCTCTGAAGAGGTTCAAGCTTGTATGCGACGAGTTGAGCATGCTAAGCAAATAGGATTAGACCCGCAGGTTGAAGGTGAACGCGCAAAAGCACTAATGTCAAAAAAAGAAAAAGAACCGTCACTATGAGCAAACGCTTTTTTAATTTTATGGCAATTTTGTCTTTCGTAGCCTATCTGGAAACCAGCCATCTTCATTATCTAGGTGGTCAAGAGTTTTACGGGCCACTCAGTACACTTACGATCATCTTGCTTTTCATCCCCTCTGTTGCGCTTATTGGGTGGTTGCTCGATTCGCTAGTAAACATAGGCAAGCGAAACGCTATAATCGTTAAGGTTGAGAACAACGCCCTCAATGCCTATACGCTCGATATAAGCATAGCGCTTTTATGTTAGGAGCCTTTTCAGATAGTATGCATTTCATCGCTAATGCCAAAGCACTGGAAGATGTCTTTAATGCACTTCTCAGAAAGCATGCAGCGAATACATAAAAAGTTATGCCTGCCCCTTTAGTGGTTATCAAAGCTTCTTTGCGCTCGGTAAGCGAAATTGAACAAGAGTGCCTTTTAAAGAGTGCTGAAAGGGCTGGGGCTGTAAAAGCGATAATCGTCGATGTTGAAGCGTCCAATGAAGATGTTCACAGAGCCATTGAAGCGAGCCCATTAAATTTCCTGTGGAGTTAATACTTACCGTACTTATTTTTGTGTACTTGGTGGTTTATCTAATTTTTCATTTATCAATGCAAGCCATAGTTGGAAGGTCTCAGCGTAGGTTATTGGTTATCCTCACTCGCGATGCTGGTGCAGTCGGACTGACAGCTCTGGTCGCTTTCATGACATCTAAAGCCGGTCTTCACGATGAGGTTCATCCACTTATATTTCATATGGCCTGTTACGCCCTTACGATATCAGTCATGTCATTTATCGTATTGGCTGTGATAAACAAACGAAACTGATCTACCTCTTAAGAATTTGGTATGGGTAGACGCTCTTACTCAGCTCTTCAGCAGCAGTGCTAATCCAAAGATAAAGCATACTAATTACACAAGTTCTGCAATGATAGTGACATTTTTTTGAAACCAATATTGTTATTGACGCGTTCCTAAGCACGCGTTGGATGCATACTGCGTCTGCGGTAGAAACATAATGGAGATTACCTAATGGCATTTACTCAAAAAAGAACATGCAAAGGTTGTTTATCTAGTCATATATCTTCGTGTGAGTACGGTGTGCATATAGAAGTTATTCCGCACGCTGCTAACAAACCTTTAGAGCCTTGCCATAAGATTACAACCAATGCAGAGGAACGTCGCTTTCATGAAATAGGTTTAGAACATGTCTTTAAAGCAGATTTAGAGATTTATAGGAGTAATAAAGCGCATTGATTATGTATAGTTAGTAGTCAGGGGGTAGCTTCACCACCCCTACTGAATCTACGAAAAGCAAGTCCATTGATCATTCTCCAATACTTTACCTTCGCGAATTAACGCCTCTCTTACTGCTGTGAATGCTTCATTCTCATCAATAAACTTCGAAACGTTCACGCCGGTATAATCGTTAGCGTTGGCCAGAAGAACTTTTTGCTCATTAAATAAAAAGATATGCATGTTTTCCATTGGGTATACCTCGGTTAGTTAGTTTGATTCACCACCTAACACCCTCGTAAAGATGCTTGGTGGTGAACCAAACTCAAGGTTCACAGCGGGTAAAGGTGGCTAACGCCACCTGTCCTTTACGCCAATGTAAATTGTGCTAGGCGCTCAATCATTCTCGCAGCAAATGAAGTATCAGTTTCAAGAGGTGTCGAACCTAACTCTTCACATAGTGATTTGTTAAGTAAGAAACGTTCTTTCTCTGAAACAAACGTAGATTCGTACATTTTGGCTAAGGTTGTGAAGCGCATATACTCATTGGTATCTGCATCATTCACAAACATATCCTCTAACTTCTCTAACAGTTTAGTTTTGACTTTAAAGTCAATCTTCATTTCCGTAACTTGATCGCGCACTACAGCATAAATATCTTGCATATCGTTTTTCATAATTGCCTCCTACAGCCAAAAAAGCCAAAGGAGACACCGGTCAGGTGTACTCCCTGACGGGTTTTAATAACTAACAGTTAGTGTATTTCTACACCTTTACTTTTTAAATGTGTTGATAGATATAGGGTATTAGAGCCCTTATCTTCAGCAGTGACAGAAACATTGTTCTGTACGGCCCAAGGTATTTGTGCATCATCTAATTGTGTGGCCCAGAACTCGAAATAAGCTTTTACTTTTTCGTGGTAGACACAATAACAATGAGCATAGAAACCAAGGAGTAAGTCATATTGTTTTCTAGTGATTTGCATAGCAATTCCTGAATGGAAAGAGACAAACCACTAGCCCGTAAGAACATTGATTTGTCCCTGATGGGTTGCAACAGACTTTGAAAAAGCACCAAAATGGCGCCTTCCCTCATCCGAAGTTAAACTTTACAGTTGAACTTTTTACTTCTTGGATTTGATTAACAAAAATCAATGGATTTTTCATTTTGAAGTTTTTTAGACACTCCTCTGAAGCATCCATGACTCCTTTGAAACTCCCATCATTCATGAGTGTTACATCATCAACAAGCAGCTCACCATCGTTTAAGTTAATCATATCAGTGTAAATCCCATATAGGGGTTCTGCTCTGATGATTTCAAAATTAGAAAGTGATATTAAAAGTCCAAATATAGATACCTTAAACATTTTCATTGTGGTTTCCTTTCTGATATCAAAAGACAAACCTTCAGCCCATAAGGACAAAAGTCTGTCCCTAGTGGGTTAAAATAATCTTGCGATTACCAATTAACGATAGATGGTTCAACATCAAGGCTAATTGGATTAGTGGGGGTATAACCTGATTCTAAGAGGCGATTAGAATAGAAGGGCTTTACATTGTCAGCAGTAGACACTGTGACATGAAATAACTTTCCATCTTTACGTTCTGTTTTACCATCAACTGCAACAACTAAAGCTTGCGCTTTATTGTCAGATGCAACACCGATAACTTGAACGTTATTCGGTCTTGGAGGTAAACGGGAATCATTGGGAATACCAAAATCTACGGTTATGTGGTGCATAAAGTGATTTGAATGAACAGGTAGAGCAATACGCTTTATTTGTTCAGACTTCACTAAATAACAAGAATAAGCCATATCTAATGTCCTCTATGAAGTGGGGTTGCATAAAGGACTCACCTGTTTGGTGTGTCCCAAACAGGGTTTCGTTTTGCGAAAAGCTGACGAAGAACGAAGCTTCGGTTTAAGGTTTTCTCCGTTAAAGTCTCTACTATTTTGTACAATGCACAATGTAGTTGAGACACAATTGACTTCTGCGCGGAAATTAAATGACCATAATGGCCATAAAAAAGTGCTAACAGAAGTATTTTGTTGATTTTAGTCTAGTACAAGTTAGCGCGAACGTAAATACCACCCGCGCCATAATTTACTAGTTAAACTTACGACTATTACGCAATGCTTACCCTACAGTGCTACGCTTTCTGCATTGCTATCCATAGTAAGGGAGTTTTTGTACTTAGAATTTTGCAAATACGCATCCGCTGCACTTAAATATACTTCTCTGTATACTCTCACGTCACTTTCAAATTCAGGCTGAAGTTTTGAAACAGCGGCTTTCGAAGCCCACAATACTATTGTTAGACCACAGAAAAAATAAATCATCGTTCCAACTACTATGCCTGCCAATGGTTCTTCATAATTAAAAAAACCATATTTAGAACTGTAGATATCGTCGCCGTAACCAAGATATACCAGCGAAAAGCAGGCTAACCCTAACGTAAGTATAGGTTTCACTGCTGGCTTGACTACCTTGTATCTCCATTTTGTCTGTATGAATGATTGACGTTCATTTAAACATGGCATTTGTGTTACACCTAAAAAACCTCTGGATTGAAGGTTCTTGTATACGAGAAATGGTATTACCGGCATCCACATCAAATACCACGGCCCTTCCAGCAACGCAAAAACGATTGACATTGCTAGTAAAACTACTCCTAACAGAAACCAGCTGGCAAAAATTCCTCCATCAGGCGATAAGCAAGGGGGGTTCGAATTACACCAGAAACTTTCGCCCCCCTCATGCTCTGGTTTGAAACAGAATGCACGCGTTTGCAACGTCTCATTGAACGCCCATATAGGCACTCCTGAGTCGAAAAGAACTGTGATGATATGTCCTTCTCTAACGTCTATAGAGTCAGGAATTGTGACTGTCTCCTCCCCTTCATTTGTGCGTATGAAAACGCGATAGAAACTCTCAGAAGCATATGACACATCGTGATAAGAAGAGAAAGACGCTTTTAAGTTGTTTGTAGACGGTGAAAGTGATGATCTACTAGTTGATGAAAATGATGTTACTGTTTTGTCTTGCAGATGTACTACCTTCCCCGTTACCCCTGAAAACATATATACTCCTTTATTTAGTGAATCATAGATTGTACAGCATTTTTTAAGAGCCACGCTTTTACATTGAATTGATATTTCGGCTATTGATGTTGTTAACACTGAATAATAATTATCTATCTGATTAACCCAGTTGGCTTAATCATCTTTTATCCAATATTAATTAACAGTTTGCCCCAACCTATAGCTCTGCAATGAAATTAAGACCTATAATTTCAATCTTTATCATTCAATTAGGAACGACAAACAGCATTAGCTTTTATGGCTTAAAGTTCGATGTGCGGTTAAAATCCGGATGACACTTTATTATTAACCATCAAAGGAATGATAATGAATGGTTTTACTCTCATCCCGTTTGGCTTGCACCTTGATACTAATCGTGTAATCGATGTGGGTAGCGTTCCAAATGGTATGAAATGTCAATGTATTTGCCCCTCCTGTAAGACTCCGCTTATAGCAAGGCATGGCGCAGTTAAAGAGTGGCATTTTGCACATCAATCACGAGATGTACAAAAGAAAACAGAAAAACCATGTGATTATTCTTTTGCTGTCTCAGTTAGATTGATGATGAAGCAGCTTTTTGAGCAGGGTGCAAAACTATGTCTACCTGCATACTCAAAAAAACTATCCTCTACCATACCGGGCTCTAATCTCCTGCATTCCCATCGATATATAATAGCGGAAGAGAAAGTAATAGAGTTTGACTCAGTAGAAGCTGAACTAAATCGCTATGGAGTAATTGTCGATCTTGTACTTGGGATTGGGGATTTCGAGCTTATTGTATACATTACATATGATGGCCGACACATTCCTCATCAACTCAAAAGCATAGATAAAAACTCTGGAGTCATAGAATTTAATGTTATGTCTTTAATGCAAGCTTTTGAGGAAACTCAGTCGGGTCAATATAAGGATGTACTTATTGAGTTCTTAGCACACTCCCATACTGGTAAATTTTGGCACCACCACCCTAGAGAAGAGCGATTTCAGCATCGCCACGATAAGTTTGTTAGTGAAAATAGAGAGGCATTACTAGCTGATTTAGACACGCCAAGAAGCATATACCAGAACACGAACAATTATACAGGGCCTGCGACTCAGACTAACACGACAGAAATCGCGAACGCCCACAAAAAAACCTTAAGTTCCTCAAAACAACAATCACGTATTAATGCGCTCGAAAAAGGGTCGGAATCTGTTTATGTGTTATTAGGTAGTCACAAAGCTTCCTATGAAAACGATTCAGGGTTTCGTGAAAATACCATGGGGAAATACACCGACTTCAGAGAATCTATGCTCCACCTTTGCATAAAGTGCGAACACAGCTGGGAGGGGAAATCAAACCTATGCAATCAATGCCAAAGTTTTGAGTACACGCGCTCTGTTTTTTAACTTCTACGGAGTTTAAGGGTGCCTATAGTTTGCGGATGCGTATCACTTTTTTATTTTAAGCTTCAAATTTAAAATCCTCGCTGTCCTTATCAAGGCCCTGAGCATAAAGCATTGCCTCTCGTTTCAACTCAGCAAATGCAGCTTTCGCCATGTTTAGCTTGCTTGCATCCATCTTCGTTTCATCAAATACACGTTTATACTTAGAAAAGAATTCACTTTGATTTTTAACATTGGTAGCGTTAGTTATCATCTGCCAAAAATTCTTATCCATGAACTCACCTTCCCCCCAGAAGAAGTATTGCTCTGCTATAACATAAATTTCTTCAATGCTATAAGCTCCTGTATCACTAGTAGGATCAATCATCACTGCGATCCACTCAGTACCAGAAGCTTCACCAATCCGTTTTTTTAAAGCTCCAAAATCTTCATTTTCCATAGTATTTCTGCTTTATATTAATAAAGGTGGCGCCACTTTATAACAGCCCGTAAGTAGCATCGTTTGTTTATTTGATTATTCTATTTTTTCAATCTCACAATCACTTATTCAACTTCCCGTCCCCGTTTTTAGCCAAAGCTATGAACTTGAAGTTTCTCATAGACTGCCATGTATATGTCACGGGAAGGCTTGAATTTTTATCAGGTTCGATTTCAAACCCTAGATTATCAATTTTAGAAACCACGCCTTTTAAAATAGCGTCGTTGACACTATTTGATGCAACAGGGACAATACCAACCCTTGTATCAAGCAACCATTCCATCTTGTTTTCTATCGCTCCAAATTTAACTCATTAAGCTTCTGACCAATTGCAATATAGTGATCACCGGACAGCTTGTCGTGGGAGCACTTAGACATAAATGAATAAGCGTCACTACAAGTTGTCATTTGCTCAAAGACACCTACAAGAAGACCATCTATAAAAGCCTCATTAACCTGTGTTTTTGGGTGCTTCTTTATTACCACTTGCATGTTAAATGTTTCCCATACCTTACTTTACGTCGAACATTTCACATTCGGATACATGGTAAGCCCATTCTCCGGTTGCAACATGCTCATCATTTAGCACTTTGACATTAGGCCATTCTCGACATTCGGAATCATGTGTCGGATTAACGTAACAGGTTGAACAGCAATCCTGCTGTTCGACACCTAAACCGTCAATTTGACCAACAAATTCTTCATCCTCTGTCTTCACAAGGACGATATCACCAACTTTCCGACGGATGCTCATCGTGTTTCCTATGGCCTTTAATCTTACGAACGAGGTTCACAATTTATGGATTTTGCTAGAGGCTTAAACAACGGCTCTAGTAACTCACCATCAATGGAACGATGTTCAACTTCAATTGTTTCAACCACTACATTGCACGTTTTATCAGCGACGAATACCGAAACACTGTAGGTAACATCATTAATGGCTTTTGAACTATCAGCATAAGAGTAAGCCTTACTTGCTACTTCAACTGCAAAGTCTTTCACAAACTCAGGAGCTTGGCTTTCAGCTAATGCAATCGCTGGCTGGCAGATAGCAAAAAGTCCTACTAGTTGTATTAGTTTCTTTCTCATTATATTTCCTATAGCGTTTTCAACAGTTTTACGTTGCCTTCTAACGTGATGAGTTCATGTTTACTTTCATAGGTGACAACTGGCTGTTCCAACTCAACTCTCTTTCTGTAATTCTCTGCGGCCAATAAATGAAAACCATTCATTCACCACATCAATTGCGTAAGCAAGCTCACCTTCTCTAATAATATTATCCACAATAGAAGGGTGATTATCGATATTCACTTCTTCACCGTCTAGCCAGTAAGATAGAGATGTGAAATTAAAGCTGTCTCCGTTTTTCTTGAAATGAACTTGCGCATTTTCTGCAAAAGGCACTTCGAGGGTTACGAATACCCCAACGTAATCACCACAAAATCCAGTGGTTGAACGCCTTAATAGCTCAATATAAAGATTATTTTTTGGATTCACTTCAGTTTTCATTTATTTACTACCAACGCTCATTATTAACTATTTCACCATCCAGAGTCTTTTGGGTCATAGTTTGTGTGACTTTGAAGCCTTTAATGGCTGTGTGGTGTGTATATTCTACAGAGCCAACCTTTAAGCCACTTTCATCAACAATGTCATAGTTATAAACATCTGTTTCTTGCAACGAACCTTTCATTCTATGGTCTATTAGCTTGAGGACTTCACCCTGTTTCAGGGTCAATTTATTTTTAATAATCTCTTCCATGGAATTTCCTACATTACCATTTTGAATTTTTGAGGGCGGCGATAGCATCTTTTTTGGTCAAGAATCCCCTAATTTCGCCACCAAATGCGATAACTCTGTCAAAGCTGCATCACCTGCTAGAGTGTCTAAACAGCAACCGTAAGTAACAATATACCGTTTGCCAAAATAAGTGACCCTATCAAGGTCATATGCGAACACCATATCTTCAATAGTTTTGTCGTAAACTTTACCAAGAAAAATAGCCATTCTTATTTCCCGTACTAAGACATAGCCTTTCGAGCTATTGTGTAAAGCAAAGAACGTTCTGATTCTGCACAGGATGAATGCGCAAAATCCTTCCAATCTGAGTCCTGAGCATTTTCAAAAGAAGGCCAATAGTTTCCTTTCGGCCCGTACGTAAGTTTCAGTGACCTACCACTGGCTTCAATTAATCCCCAGTTCTCAGGTAAATCATTAACCCCCAATAAACCAGCCGGAGCCAAGTAAAAGCGATAGGTACCAACCCCGCCAGTTTGTCTTTCCGGTTTCTTCATATCAGCAATAAAATCAGAACGACTGACTTTAACTTCAATCAAAGCAGAGCATTGTTGCCTGAACCCTATGCAATCGACTCTTTCACGACTGCCAGCGCCCCACACGTTCAGAGATGCAACACCAAATCCGTTTCTTTTTAGCCAAGATACGCCTTTACTACAGAGTTTTTCATGAAGTTCGCTTGGCACGTTGTTTCCTATTGGACGTTTCTAATCTTTTCAGCTTTAGTTTCAAGCTGCTTAGATAGCTTTTTACATTCTTCCATAAAAACTGCATATTCTTTTTCGGACATTTGATTTTCATCGTAATTGCTCCAATCAAAGCTTGCAGCGTATTGAGCAGCAGATTCAAGCGCGTTTGCTCTCGCATTTCTTCTTACGTCACCTAAAGCCATAACTGTTTCCTACCAGATTGATTCATTGGTTTTGCAATATTCGGGGGCGATATCTATTTTCCAAATAGCCCTGAGTACTTAGCCTTCATGGATGACGCTCTTGGCAATAAAGTAAAACGAGCTTTTTTGACAACCTATATCCTAAATAAGACAAAATAAAGAAGGGCGAACAGGCAAACAATATGACAATTAGGCTGGCTTCAGGATTATCTCTAACAACAAATATGCTCAAAGTAAGTGGAGATACGGTCGATATACATATAAACAATAAATGGAATAACTTCACTTTATTAACCATCGTTTTCCTACATCTTTAATTCTTTAGAAACGCTTACCGAAAAATCACTTTTGCAACAGCGAGCGCGAAGCGGCTTGTTGAAAGTAACCTCACCATTAAACCTTGCCAGCGAGTCTTCATTACAAACAGGGCATGTAAACCAAACAGCGTTATCAAAAATTTCGCCTGTATAATTATCTTTGAGTAAGTGCAGTTCGTAGCCGGTCACTTCTAACATCGTGTTTCCTATTGCCTTTAATCTTACGAACGAGGTTCACAATTTATGGATTTTGCTAGAGGCTTAAACAACGGCTCTAGTAACTCACCATCAATGGAACGATGTTCAACTTCAATTGTTTCAACCACTACATTGCACGTTTTATCAGCGACGAATACCGAAACACTGTAGGTAACATCATTAATGGCTTTTGAACTATCAGCATAAGAGTAAGCCTTACTTGCTACTTCAACTGCAAAGTCTTTCACAAACTCAGGAGCTTGGCTTTCAGCTAATGCAATCGCTGGCTGGCAGATAGCAAAAAGTCCTACTAGTTGTATTAGTTTCTTTCTCATTATTATTCCTACTTGATGTTTTCGTCGATAAGCAACTTGCGGCCTTGTGTTAGCCACGTTTTCGCTTGTTCATCGCGGTTATCTACAGCATAAACAAAATCAACGAGCGCAGTTTGTGCTTGGTTAATACTTGCATCACCACGTTTTACTGCCTCTAAAGTAAACTTAATAAACGCATCGAGGTTGGCATCATCTGACTTCGTTTCGAGAATTTTCATGAATGTTTCCCATACTTATATTATCGAAGTTTTAGAGCCACCATACTCACCAGAAAACGGCCTAATAGGATCTTCGCCCCACCAATCACCTTCCTTAATTTCATGGTCTGGACAGCCGCCTTTTCTCCTAACAGTTACTTCAGGTATGTGACCTTCGTAAATGCTCACTACTTTTTGTCGATGTTCTTTACGACAAAAACTATCTTCAGCTGAATGAATACAGTTACTGCAAGGCTCACCATAGTCATCAAACATCGCTGGTATATTTTGGTACTCAAGACTAGCCATGAATCAGTAGTTCCTATTGATACTTATTGAAGCCAAAATCTTCTTTGTCACCTAAGAATTCGCAATCATCTTCATCGACGATAATTGAACCTTTAAGTGGCCTTACATGCACAGTTGACTCGAATTTGTTTCGCTTAGTAACAACCATAAGGTCACCCTCTAGAAACGTTTCTCCCGCTCTGTTCCTAACCGTTTTATTAAGCCTAACAATCCTTTGTAAACAGTCTTTATTAAACTTAGGGAAGCTCATAAAATCACCTACACTAACTCTTGCTTAATTAGACATTTGGCTTTTTGACGTACACTAGTACGTGTTCCCTCGCGTTCTTTAGAGCGTTTAGGCACCTTATGCTCTTTAGGCGCATGAAAGTAATGATTACGTCCGTAAGTGTCAGTCGTATAAGGTTTCATCGTATTTTCTATTTCCAGATAGGGAACTTTTTATAATGTTCTAGTTGCTCACATGAGCTTACGTCCCTTGCCCTAAACAGAATATTTTGTGAAATAGCTAATTCCTTCAAGAGCATGATTTCAATTGAGTTCAGTTCAACTTCTGGCAAGTATATTGAGGCTATAGTTTTGTCAGCAAACGTATGCTTATCGTACTCATAAATCCGGTCTAAATAGCTCGCTACATTTGTAACATCGAAACGTTTTTCATCACATTCTTCTGCCGTGAAAAGGGATAATCCAGTATTCCCATCATTGGAACCAAACCAAACGAACGTTCCCAGATTTTCCATCGTGTTTTCCATCGTATTTCCCATCAGACGATAATTGAAGCAACTGATGTTCCAGTCATGGCTAAACACATCAAAAATACTATTAAAGAAATGCCGAAAATAACTTTGGCTTCCCATGACTTTTTCTCAACGTTTTGCTTTGTTCTCTGGTCTACTGGCTTAACCAATTCTCCGAAACGACTTACGTCTAAGTTGCATCTGGCAAATACCATTACTAAGTAACCTACAAGTACACCAGACAGTGGAGTAGATGGACTCGATATAGTATTCTCAACGGCTTCAGGGAAGATAATAGTCAGCACCAATAGCGGTAAGAAAAAAGCGGTTAGTGATATTACTAAAAGTACTGATGTTACTATTGATGGTTTTTTGATTGCTGTTTTCATTATAATTTTACCTTTAATATAGAGATTTTAAAAAGTTCGATTGGTATCGTATTTCCTATTTAACCGTTGGGTTAACAAATTGCCACTTAGTACCTACTTTTACTGCAACAGCTTCACCCGAAATCGTGTTTACATTTGAAACTATTTTCGCTGAGAAACCACGATAATCTTCAAAGCCTTCAACAGTTCTTGCAATGTAATTTTTTCCATCAATATTAATCATCGTATTTCCCATCACATACTTAATCGTCGTCATTCTCTAGGACAGGCTTTGCCTCAACAGCAAGTTGAACCATGCAACTCAACTCGTAACGCAAAACACCTAATTCATTCTCGGTTCTACCTTTAAGTATTTCTTCGGCAGCCTCTACACCTTTTTCAGAATAGGCTTCAGTTAGTTCTAACAAGAGTCTTCTCATAAGGTATGTTTCCCATATTGCTTATTAAGCTGTTTTGGCTTGTTGCCTGAGTGTCTTACTGAGATTTTTCGCTTCAGTTAGTAGCACTTCAGAATCAATGCTTGAATTATCGAACACTTCAGTTGTTTCTAAGTCTTCAATCCAAGCGGCTGCTTGTTCCAAAAGAAATTTTTTGGCTCGTGAATGTTCAGGCGAAGAGCACAAAGTGATTCATTCCTCGGTTGTTTTCGTTTTCTTTGGGTAGCGAAAAATACTAAAAACAAAAGCGATACCCATTAACAACATGTACCAATCCCTGCTTTTATAAAAAATGACAAAACAAAATATCGCTGCAAATAAGCACACAGCATTAACGACTATCTCCTGCAAACTCTTTTTGGTAAACATCAGTCTTTCACCATGTGACTGCATAACTCAGTCCATTCCCTGCTACTGACTAATTAGATAGCGAAGTCTCAATGTTACCAGTCCAAAGACCATGCATATCGCCCCATTCTTTAACTATTTTGTATCTAACCGTAGATACATTTGCATCAACACTTGGATTTCTAATATAAGTTGTTTCGCCGGGTTTGAGATGTACAACTCCGTAATATGCCAAGTCTTCTTTTAATACAATTCTGGTCCTATCAATAATCAAAACATGTATATCTGGGGAGAGTGTTAGTTCGTCTTCTCCTCGTGTTATCGTTAGGTTTCGGGTTAATACTGATTGCTCTTTATTACTAACATTTTTAACGTAAACCCTGACTTCACCTGTTGCTTTACTTGTATCTGTTAGCAGTGAAAGGTCGCTTGCTAACAAACTAAACGACATTAATCCTAATAAAAATGCGCACCCTCTCTTCATTCTATTTATTCCTCTATTGCTAACTGAGTTTCACGGCTTCAAGTCCTATCTTGCCTTCACCCATTTCTTCCGAAAAGGCTGCCATCATCGCGCTAGCTGCTTCAGGATCACCAGATATTGCAATAGTGGCAGAATTACATTCTGAGCAAATTCCTGTTAATGCCAAATCTATCCCATCTAGCCCTTTAGTGTTTAGCACTTCAAATGTAGAGTTAGGCGCTCGTCCACCGCATTCGTTACAGGTAATAAAATCAGGTAGCTTTAAAACTTTCTTTTTGCGGTTAATTTCGTGCTGTTTTGTTGCAAGTGTTTTTTTTGCTTGCTTTTGTTTTTGCGCCCTTTTTTGACTTTTACTCTTTTTCATATGGACATCCACATTCTCTATTAGCGCTTTGTATCATCCGTTATTTCCCATTAAGCCAATTCTGCTTGGCGTTGTATTTTTGAAGCCTGCTTTACAACTTCATCGACAAGTGCCGGTTCATCAATGCCAGAAACAACAGAAACGGCTGCTACAGTAACGTCACCTTCCAGGAACTCGCGAATACTTTCCTCATCGTATTCCTCAAGCATTTCATAGGCGGTAAAAAGCGCTTCAGCACTTCTGGTTAAAAGAGCACGTTTAGCAAAACTCAGGCGTTCTGACTTCATTTTTGTTTCCACATTAACCGATATTTTGATGCGGGTAAGCATCGTTAAAATGGTACTTGTTAACTGCGTGAGCAATAGACTCAGCTACATACATTGCATCACTAGCATCGCACTTATTCTCATCAAGCCAATCGTGAGTGAGAATGGCATTACCATTTCTCAAGTCGTCCATCGCTTTCTTTACCAACTTATCTTGCTTGTTTAGTGACATATGCTTACCCGTTTATTAACCACATTCGACTGGATTCTGGCTGGATTTGAACCAGCGACAGACCCCCTTATAGCCTTTATCGCGAAATCATAACCTCAGTGCTTGCAATCACTTCAGTAACGGCGTAGCGCTCTAACCAATCTGAGCTACAGAACCCATGCGAATATGAAGCAGCTTACGGCTGCAAATCGGCGGGACTTTCCACCCCTGCTTAACCACTCTTATATAGGTTTGGTCTCCGGCCCTGTCAGTCGTTTAACGTTTCACTCTGATGAACGGCGGTTTTAATAGTTTACACATTGTCCAAAACCTGCTGAAAACGCACACTTGTTCTTTAACTTAAAATCATTTTAGCACACTTTCTACGTGCTGCAAATTATTTTTTATCCAATCTTTATCAATCGCTCCCCACGATTTCACAGCGTAGCTCGCATTCTTGGTGCCACCTCGACTTTCAATAATAATATCGAGGTCAGCAAGCGCTTTAAGTGTGTCCTGTAGCGTTCTGCGGTGCATTTCAGTAACATCAAGCAACGCTGGTACGGTATTGGTGCCAGAGTCAATGAGATATGCGACGTAAAGCCTTCTGTAGTAGCTTGTTTTTGTTTTGCTGTAGCTAGTCATTTTTAGGCGGTCTTCCCCGTTTCTTCGGTTTGGGCATCATCTTTTGAGCCACCTTTCTAATATGGTTAAAATCTACATCTGTATAGTCACGCTGCGCCTCTTCGGTCTTATGGTGGAGCAGTGTTTGAATTATACGCGATGTGTCAGGGTTATTTTTTTTCTCCAATAATCTTTGTGCGAACCGAGCAAAACTATGACGGCCAGCGTGACTACTTGAATTTTGGTACCCATAATCCTTATAGAGTTTTGTCAGAAGGTTTTGAACAGCAGTAGCAACCTTGTACTCCTTACCTTTCGACACTTTTCTAGTGAGCGAAAACGGTTGCCACATACCTCGCCAGTTACTAAGAAATACATGCGACTCAGGATCTAAGCCCCTATATTCATCCGAACCCTGCTTTGCCAGCCCAATTCGATGTTTAACTCTCGCATCAAACCATTTCTCTAAATACTCTCTGTATTCACGCACGTTGGGGATATGGGCAATGGCAGGATAATTACCTTTCGTTCCCTCTTTTCTCAAACGAGTGACGAACATAAGGGAACCGTCAGGGTATAGAGCTTCATTTACTTTCCACTGGCTCACTTCAACAGCTCTGAAGCAACTAAAATAGGTAGTTAGCAACATGCATTGGTTACGCAATCCAATCAGCGGATCAACTCCCTCGTTATCTACACGTTCAACCATATCCAGAAACTCATCTGGCGTAAGGGTTTCTGGTTGTTTAACAGTTCGCAAAGAAGGAGGATTCCAGCGCCATTTAAAATCAATATTTTCGTTCGACATATTCACATAGGAAACCTTGTTTCCAACATCGTAGTATAAAATTATAGCGCCCGTCTACAGGCCGCTACAAATAAAGGGTAATGGGAAACGAGGCATTAGATTAATTCATCTTCAATGTGTATCACAAAAGTATCTTTACATCTATGCAGGGTTCGCTAAGATAAACGGCAATAATACTTTTGTGATACAGTCGGGTAGTGATGTTTCTTACGCATGGCATGAGTGAATCTGGCGAGTTGGTTAGTGTCGCTGACGTAGAATCAGGCCACACAAATCTACACTGTCCTTTTTGCTCTGAAAAACTTATCGCCAGGAAAGGTGCGATAAAAGAACACCACTTTGCCCATGCCGGTGAAACCTGCATGGAATCGAAATCGACAATTCAACAAACCGGCCTGCCGTTCTACGACATCGCAACTGGAATCGGTAAATCTGAAATCAAGCTGTTAGATAAATTTCAGCGATACGACAATGTATGGCTATCGCAAAAACAAACTGAAACAGCAATGTATTTAGCGCAAGGAGGATTACTTGAACCATCCCCCAATAAACCGGAAAAATACCAGCTAACGCGATTAGGGCGTGATTTTGTCAAGCACCATGACTCATTACTTCAGAAAAAAATAATATTGCCGGAGGCAACACTACAGGAACAACTATTTCCTGCGCGTTTAGCCATGTTGCAATATCATGATGAAATGAACGGCACACAAGCAGCAAGGTTCTATCAGTTGCGCCTTCAGGCACTTTTAAATCAGCACCTTTACGTACTAAAAATTCATTTGCAACAAGGCTCGACCTGTTTCCCGTTAATCAAAGTCGGTATTACTTCTCGATCAGAGTTAGCACTACGGATAAGTGAGATAAAGCGCGATTTACAGCAACATGGTGATGTTCTGTCCGTTGAGATAGCAGGCTTATACAGGCACTTTGGTAGCCTTGAAAGACTTATACATAAGCGGTTTCGCGCTAGTCAGTTTGTCATTGGTAGTCACACAGAATATTTTCACGCAATTGAAACTGCTCATGACCTAAGCTTGTTAAACCTTGAGGCGCTAGGCAAGCGAACAGTTGAAGGGGCTTATTGCCGTACTACCTATCGGGAACACGCGCACAAAGTAAGAGTTGGACAGCGGAAAGCAAAGCTATTGAATAACACTCATTTAGGAAGGCCAGCGAAAAACGCAGAGAATTTGCTTACTGACCACCCCGACATTGTGGAAGCCTTTCACGCTTCATTGTCATTACGCAAAGCCAGCACAAAAACAGGAAAGGCAATAAATACCGTTCGGAAGGTATACGCGGCCATGAAGGAAAGCGCCAACACTTAGTTTTACTAATGTTTTCTCAATTAGCGCCTTTGGGGCATGTAGGAAACGAAAGATTAGTTTTTATAATTGTTCTTGCAGTCATATGTTGCTAACGCTATCGTAGATATAGCGGTTGGCAACCGTGGCACTGTCGAGCCATAAAACGAACTATGTTTGCCGAAGAAGTTACAAATAACCTAAGATTTTTACACGTTCATTCATCATCTAAATGATGTTGTTTAATTGTTTCGTGTTCAGGTATCGACAGCAACGAACACTCAGGGAACATATTATGACAACTGATACAGCTACCAAAACTAAACCTACCCGCAGATTACTTAAAGTTGAGCGCTTAGAACCGTATCTTAAATTTCCTTCTGGACTATCGTTAAAACAAGCAAAACAGAATGCGAAAGCCCTCAAAAAAGAACAAAGCATCAGTCAATCTGAAGCGATGAAAATTATTTGTTGGGGCAATGGAATTATCGATGTTAGAGACTTTGCACAAGCCATTCCTAAACTAATCAAACATACATTTGGACTAGAACATGATCAGTTCGGCGTTTTTGGAATAGAAGACGTACTACAAGGCTTTTGGTACATGGATAATGAGGAAATCAGTGCCATTACTGTAAGCAGTGGCTGGCAGGGTAATACACCTGAGTTTCTTACTGAAAAACTAGCAAAACACCTACTTTCATTGAAAGAAGAAAAGTTAAAAGAGCAGCGTTTTTTAGTAGCCGTAAAAGATTGCATAAAAAGTATTGGGCACAAGTTCTATCACACACTTAACGATATTGCCCTAGAGGACGTAACTGACAAGCACCATATCAAAATTGATGTTGAGAAGTTGTTGTTCGGTGCAGGCGGCGGGAGCGGCCAAGCGGTCATGGAATATGTATTAGCGAGCTGTTACAACACATATGACACTGCTAGTTCGGTTATGCAAAAAGCGCTAGAAATAAAGTTCAATAATGACGGAGAAAAGAACTTTGATATCTCAGATGAATACGACCGTAAACGTTTAACAGACTACGTTAGTAGAAACAGAAATTTCGGTGCTATTTGCTCAACTTTGGATGCCCACAACAAAGACATCGTTAAACGTCTAATCGATAACTATCACGGCTGGTAACGATTAACTTACCTAATGGATGGCTTGAAAGTGATTTCGAGCCATATAGGAAACGAATTGCTAGCTCTTTTTTAGATTATATTGGGCAAAGACATCAGACTGAGCTTATGTTTTCAGGATAATTCTCAAATGCCTTTATGAAGATTTCATAGGAAGGTAGTAGTGGAATGATATTCGCCTTGAAAACTTGTGGTGATTTATTACCAAAATAGTCATGGATCAGGTCATTTCCAATTTGAATTATCTCTTTTGCCCTAAGTTTGGGGCACCCCAAATCCATTAGTTGTTTAACTTCAACAGCCATAAACTTCAGATTGGCATCCAACCTACTTGTAAAGTCTGATAAAGCTCTATTGTGCGGTTTAAATGCCTTCTCTATGTCAGCCCTTTCAGTCCAGTATCCATCTGATATAGCTTTGGAAAACAACTCTTCATTACAGAATATCTCATAAACACTATACTGTTTTGGTCTAGTAGTTCCCAATCGGTAAAACTCAACCAGACCTATTTTTGTATCAAGTATTTCTTTAAAAGTTGTAGATGAAAGAAGTATCTCTGAGTCACCTTCCTCAAAATTTTTTAAAATATGCTCCCAGTGATTCATATTGACTGAGGACACATGTACTTTTCGAGTAAGCTCCAACTCTTCAACTACTTTGCTTAACTCTACTCTTTGGAGTGCAAGTGAACCAACTAGTAAAACGATGGTCAGAAACGACAAGATGGGATTAAGTACACCACCAAAGAAATCACCAAACTGAGCGAACTTTTCTTGGTCATTTATGAAGTCTGGAAATGTTAAGCCATAAACTAACATAACCGCTATCACTGATATTCCAGCAACAGCAACTACCACACCAAGTAGTGTATAAAAAACAGGATATTTTTTGTCTGCCTTTGATTCCATTCAATACCATTCCGACGACTTACGTGATTTTTAAATCCTACACTTTCAAGTATTAGTAAGTCTATATAAGAATAAACGATAGATTTTCTAATTCCCTCTAGAACCTTGCTAAAAGAGATATAGGAAACGTCCAAGCAATAAAAAAGCCCCACAAGGAGGCTTTAGATAGATGCTTGTTGCACTGCCACATGATCCGCAGGAAATGGGTTCTTATCCAATTCCGACTTGCTTAATGTAGCAGTTACCGGTTTGTACTTCGGAAAACTAGTGCCGTTACGAGCATTGTAATTGCTGATGCCAGCGTTAAACGCCAGCAACTCCATATCATCGTGATAGTCGATGACTGGGATGCTTTTACAGCCATTCTCCGCAAACAAGTAGCCTTGTGCTGCTACTTCATCAATATTACACATACACAAGCCCCTATTCTGAAATGCTGATATCAAGGCCAATGCATTTATCCAAGCCTCTACGCTTAAACTCTACACCGACTTTGTTCACAAGCTCTTTAGACCCAATCTGATGAATCAAGTGTTTGTGCCGACTATAAACAAAACCTTTAGGAGTTATATTTCGTCGAAACATAAAAGAGGCCAATCCAACGGCTTTCCAGGTTTTCACAAATTGCTCTTCACTCAGATCTTCAAGCTGTTTGAACGCTCGCGCCGCATTGTCAAACAACCATGTAATAGAAGGTTTTTTCGTTACCTCTATCCATCGGACATCGGGTACTACAGGTTCGTCAAAAAACGCCAATTGCGCAGTCATATGTGGTTTCCTATTAAAAATACAATTATTAATAACGTCCACTTTAACGCATTTTGAGATAGCGCAACCGAATAAAACTCGCAGTTTCGTAGAGCGCTGAAAGAGGTTTCATCTCGTGAGATATCTGTATTCTGCCAACGATGGGCTTTCCACTTTTAGACCATTCCCTTGCTGCCCCATATTTGTTGACTTTTCAACTAATTTTGTAAAACATTCAACTACAAGGGAATTTGGCTAACTTGGTAATTTGAAATTGGGAAAGTACAGACCTGTAAATCGACTCATTAGAGATAAAAAGAAAGGCGAAGGAAAAGCCGAGGTACCAACCAAAAAACGCTTTAAACAGATCTTATGGATGGCTTCTCGTGGTGACTTAGGGAAACGTAACCTTGCAATAATATGGACGTTATTTGGCTCAGGCTTGAGAATAAATGAAGTAGCAAAACTAAGAGTCAGAGATTTGCTTCGAGAAACAAATGAGCTTCGCACCACGTTTATTATTCCCGCTTCTTATACAAAAACAAATAAATCTCGCGCGGCCTACATACTAGCTAAACCACATATCAATGCCATCGAGGAGTGGTTAAGGGAAATGCTAGACCAGAATATTTGTGTATTAGAAAATGATGAATTTAGAGGGTTAAATCCTGATTGGCCAATATTTGCAATAACAAAGAAGGGCAAGTCTTGGCGTAAAATGGCTTTTCGTGACAAGAAATACAAAGATGCTAATGGAAATGTAAGAACAACGAAAGTGTGTAGTTCCATGCAAACTCTTGTATCAGAGATATTTAAAAATAGTGGTTTGCCAAGCGGAACTCATGCAGGGCGACGAACGCTTGCGACTTGGTTAGATCAGAAAGGAGTAGAGCTTGAAACGATACAGCGTATATTGGGCCACAGCGACCCAGACATGACGCTAGCATTTGAATACATAGACCCGAATTTTGAACGTATTAATGATGCGTTTCAGCAATCATTTAAAAATATTACTTGAGATAAATAGTGACAGAAGGAACTGAACCTTGTCGGTATTATTGTTCAGACACCCGAAATTTCCAATCCTAATTGGTTGCGCTATCTCAAAATGCGGTAAAGTAGCCTCAATTAATCACAATAGGAATAAAATGAACAAACTTATATTTTTGGTTGCGATGTCCTCAGCAGCGCTGACTTCAATGCAACTTCAAGCATCTGAGCAAAAAATATTAACCGAGGATACCGCAAAGAAGCTGTTAGAAAATTCTTATTGCAACGGTTCATTCAAACCTACTGTCTATTTTTCTGAAAGACCAAAAAAGCATAGTTATGTATTGAATGAAGATGGAAGCATGGTTTTTAGTTCAGGGAATCTTAAAGAGTGCTCAACTGGTGAACAAGAGTATGGCTCGTTCTGTGTAGAAGTTTTATGTACTAAGCCTCTAAAAGAGACTGAGGAATAAACATGATTAACTACAAAACACTAAAATTTATTGCAATTAGTGGGTTAGAGATTGCTTCCCTAACATTCTTAGGGCTTTTAATTATCATCGGCACATCGATTTTCATGCTTAGACTATCAACAGCCTTAGCTAATGAATTTGAGCTCTCAGAGTCACTTTCAATAACCTTTGTTTTTGGCTCCGCTTTAGCATCTGCCATCATTCATCAATATAGTAAAAAAGCTAGAATTCTTTCAGTTAAAAATGAAGATTTAAAGGCGGGGAATTAAATGAACTTGTCTGAATTCGAGGTGTTAGGGTTTAACTTAGGTGGGTTGTTTGTGGTGCTTCCCTTAATTGCTCTTCTCGCTGTCATATTTTGGCATATTTCTTTGCTATCACACAAAAGCGGAACCGAGGATTAAACACATATGCCAGTCATTAAGAAGATAATGCTTTCACTGTCACTTGTCATGTCTCTGTCAGCATTAGGAGCAGATGATTTTATGAGAATGAATATATATGTCGCTTTCGCTGGAGCAAGCTTTTTTCTTGGCCTTCCTGATAAGCAAGAGTCAAATTAGCACTGAAGGATATTGATGAATAAATACATGACAGATGAAATGAGTAAAACTATCAAAGGCAATTATTTTGGCTGGTTCTTAATAGTTTGCGGCTTTGGCTGTCTATTAGTTGAACCTTCATCTCATATTTTTGAAGAACTAATGCCATATGGTGTTTTCTTCAATTTTTCTATTGGCCTTCTAAGCTTCCCGTTCTACAAAAATCACTTCTCAAGCACTAAGTCAGGAACAGGGGAATGAAATGAAATACATTAAGTTTGCAATAGCGTTACCTTTAACATTCACTGGTTTGCTTTTTTGGATTAGTTTGCTTTTACCTGACACCGCACATTTAGCAGGTGCACTTTTCGCTTTAGTCGCTGCAATCTTCTCTGTTTCATATTCAATCAAGAACAAGATCTACTAACAGGGGAATCAACAATGAAAAGCATCAAAGAATTGATGTTTGTGTTCGCTTTGTCGCTTAGCGGCCAACAAGCATACGAATCATTTTACCTAGGCAATTCAGTTACTGTGGCCCATGGAGTTTCGAGAGTGATAATACTTGCCGCTTTATTGGGTACTTACCACGTCATCAGACGCTATTTTACGACCAAGGAATGAAGAAGTGGCTGAAAACAAGGGTTTAAAATTTACGATACGAATCGTTTGCGCCATAGCAAGTATCTACCTTGTTATTATGTTTTATGATAATCGGGATTGGTATGTTTTGATCATGGGAGTCGCATTCGGCATTAGCGCTGTTAGCCCATGGAAGAAGTCGAAAGCAACAGAATCCGGCACTAGTTGGGATAATCCAAGTAAGACAGTTGCCGGTAAATCTGTGGATGATAGATAACAGGGGAATGAATATGAACGAATGGATACTTCTATTGATGTTGACTAACACATCTCATGACAATGGCCCAACTATCATCGACGGCTTTCAATCTAAACAGTTGTGCGAAAATGCTGCAACTCAGGTTGCAGATGGATTTGATTCATTTATACATGAAAATCGAAACCTTGTAGTTAAACATAAATGTATAGAAATAAGAAAGGGCAATGAGGTTTCGCCACGTGGCACGTCTAGTATCAAGCCATCTCAACCGAAGGAGTGGTGACGATGGGTGGACAATTCAATAGACAATGGCCCAATGGCCGTAACCAATTTGATATCACTAAAGAAGATCTGCCGAAGCAGAGCCAAACGCCAAAGTATTTGAAATTTGAGATTGGGCTTTCAGGTACAGGTCTACCGACCGCAGAATGGAATATGAACGTCACTTCACAAACTGACATTCGCTCGGTGATTGGCGTGATAGTTAAAGGTATGTTTGATACTGATGATAACGATCAACTTTCAAGCCGGTATCTCAAGGTTCGTGGACAAAGCGGTTCAATTCAGTGGGCATCAAAGAAAATATCCAGTGATAGGCCAGATATTTTAACTTGTGACCTGCCAATACCGTTTAGTGAGGAATAAAATATGCTTAACATGCTTAAAGCAAGCCCAGAAGAGATTAAAGAGAAAGAATTGGCGATTAACGTTGTTCAGTCACTTTTGCATAATAAAGATGTACTGCCTACTTCATTAGGAGTGGCAAATGTAAAGACTGGCATAATGTTTATTGCTGTTGATTCTAGAATCGCTATGAGTGCAGCTGATACTGGTAGAAAGGTAGAGGCTGCTTACTTCAAAGGTAAGGATGCTTTCAAAAAGTTGATGAACGCATATGATGTACCTACATCCGTCATTGACAAAATTATGGCTAATGCCACCTAAAGGGTAACAGTGCAGAAAAAAATGAAAGAAAAATTTCAGTATATATTGCTTCCCCTGTGTATTGGTATTCCAACATTTTGGGCGATTGCGCAAGTAGAGCTATCAAGAGATATTGGCGATGAATCGGTGCAGTCTTTCTATTCAATGCTGGCCAGACCTAATAACCCCTTAAACCTCCCAAGCAATGTGCATTCAGAACTGGTGACAATGGTTGCAGATGGTTTTTCGTCTAACGACTATTATGATCTTAACGAAATCATTAGAACCGAATGTGGAAGCAAACCAAAGTCGTTTTTTGAAAAACAGATAATACGAACCACGTTAGGGATACTTCAGGTATTTAGCTTTAAGGCGATATCTGTGGACAGTTCGATTGCTTTATCTAATGGTCAAACCGTAGTTAACCAACTCGACGCAACACTGTGCGATGGAACGATAGGTCTAGAAGAGGAATAAACCAATGTCGAAAAAGACAAATAGGATCATTAAAATAGCACTATTTACCTTCAGTTCATAGGTGTTCTGGGTGCTACTTTACACGCGGTTCAACACTAACCATGGTGTGCTTACCCATAATGTTCTGAGCGGCCTTCTGCTTGTTCTACCTGTTCTGATACTCAATTACATAGGTAGCGGTATTTTTATGCAAACGATGCGGCAACAAAATCAACCAAGAGCTCTAATTAAATAAAGGAATTAATCAAATGCCATTTTATAAAACCGAAAATGAAAAAATCTCAGATGTCGTTATCGCAAATTCAACTAAAATCTGGTCTGCCAATAATGGCAAACTAATCCCTGCCACTGATTATGAAAGATCGATCCATAACGAAGGAAAGGTTGCTGCCATTGTCAGGTTATCTATTAATAAGGTCATGTCTGAAACTGGGGAATGAATATGCGATTATCCCATAAGCTAAAAAAAGCAAAGAAACAGTCAAAGTGGAGTCCTAGAAAGAGGCATTTCATTATGGATGAAGCTCACATGTTCTTCAGTAGTAAAGGTCAAGTGAAGGAGTTTGAGAGTATCCCTAGTGACTCAACAAATCGCTTTTATCAGGAGTTAACAAAGTTGCCGCGTGGAGAGCCTAAATCAATGGTTGGGCCTAATCCTTTGCTTCAAGAATTACTTCCATAACAACAAGGGAACTTAAGATGCTTTTAAGCGAGCACATAGAACAATTGAAGGAATTATTTAATAAAGAAGGTGATATGACAGTCGCGTGTATGACCTCTCCCTTCAACAACGGTGAATCTGAAGTTTTGGATGCCACATTAATCAATGTGATAAACGAAAAACCAAATAACGGTGAATGTAAAACCGATAAAATTCTAGCTATTGGATATAAATAGCTAACCGAGGATTAAATTTAATAATTTGCCTTGCTATATGGGAAGGAGTGAAACCCTAAATTTCGAGTTGTGGTACGTGGGTAATCAATAGGTGTACAATCAAAATATAACGCTAATTCACCCCAGAGGCAAAGGACAGATTTCTTTGTCTATTGAATTGTTAGGCTTGTCAAATGACAAGGGTAATTATGTAGTTCGCTGTAATCACAAAGAAACTCCTCGGAGAGGTCCCTTCGACTCTTACGATGACGCATTGTACTATTTTAGACGACAGGCCAGCGACTTAATTTCTAAAGGTTATTTTCTCCCTCTTTCACATAATTTGAGTGATATAGCGGACTACGTTATTAGTAAAAAACTAGATAGTTCAGAAAGCGAACATTGGAATACTATGGAAAGAATGCCTATCGATAGGTTGTTCTTCAATGAACACTATGTTCGCGAATTCTATGATGGACATCATGTCCTAATTAAGTTGAGTCCATCAGAGACTGAACCTTTTTCAATGTGGGACGGAAGGGGAACATACACACTTTCCGACACTCTACTTTCAAAGCTCTCAATATTGCACGCTTATGTTGATATCACTGGGTTGATTTTAAACACAACATTGATGCATAACGGTGATATTGTTATTAATGAAATATTTGATACTGCTGAACCTCTAAAAGTATCGGATCGAGCCAAACTTGAAGAAATGAGCGTGAAAGCCAAAAACGCTCCGTTAAGATTTCTACGGTTCGCATCGTACTTCACAAAACCTGAAGAATGGCACCAAAGGCCTAATAAAACTGCTTATGCTTCCTTCAAAAAAAATGCTGTATTTACAGATTCAGCACTTCGTTACTATTTCCCATCTGGCAATTCATACCGGGTATTAGTCAAGTCTCTTTATGAGGTGCATGCAGTGAGTGAAAAGCATTTCGATGAACTTGTACTTTGTCTTTCGAAGACACCGCGTATTTCGCATCTCGAAATCGGCGAAAGCTTTGTCGCTGATGGACGTCGGATATACACGCAACCCATGTTTGATAATCTACGTATTTTCTCACCTTAACTGCGAAGCTCAATTTTGATGCAGTGTTAAAGTATCAGCATTATTAGTACAAGGTACATTTTGTGAATATATCAAACTCTTACACTATCAACGACATTCATTGGTTGCCAGCTGAGCACATGCTTCATTTAGGGCTTGTTAAGCGTACTATTAATGATACAGAAGTATTGTCCAAATATGACATCAAACGTGAAATAGATGATCAGGCGAGTCTTGTCTTTAAGTTAATGGACAATATGGGCATGATTACGAACGCTATCGTTCCTGACTTTATTTTTATAGATAAACGAAGAACACCATCTATTGCGCTTTGTGTCTTCTTACTCCCCGATGAGCGCTGGGGCGTAGAACATAAAGAAATTACAGCAAAGCTTAAGATAATTGACCAATATGACGTTAATTTTTTATTGCTAAAACAGAGGGCCAATTATTCTGAAGGTAGAATGGATGCGATTATACGGGATTTGAAAGATATACTTGGTATGAAGGAAGAGAAACGGACAACCGAACAAGAGGGAGGCTAGTTAGCCAGCCTCAAGTTCGATTTCCACAGCTTCCGTGTCAGGGATACTGACGCAAGGAAGAAACTCATCATCCTCCAGAAACGCTAATGGTTCCCTCAAATATCGTATTTTCCCCGCTTTTAACGTGCATTTACATACACCGCAATGACCACCTCGACAATGACTCTCAGGTGCAGAACGTTTGTCCTCCATCGTCTTGAGTATCACTTGTGGTTTCTTGCGTACTTCATCTAGCGTAATTCTGATAGTGTGACTCATGATAAGCCTCCAGCTTCAACGAATTTTTCGTGTTCTGCTTTAGCTTCATCATAAGTGACTGAGCGAGTCATCATATCTAGCAGATGGTCTGGACCAAATGCTTTCAATTCGTCTTCCCAGTCAACGCCTTTTCCTGTTATAGGTAAGGACGGTAACACTACTTGAGCTTCAACACCTTTACGGCGAAACTTACGCGCTAATTTGAAAGCCTTATCTTGGCCAGCAAAACCAGCGTCTTTATCACCCCAGATGACAACAAATTTAAGGTTCTTTTCTACCATTCTATCAACATCTTGGTTAGCCAAGATAGTATCCGAGTAGCAGGCCATAGTACTTATACCTGTTGCATTTAGAACAGCCATTCCGGTTTCAACACCCTCAGTGAAACTTCCTACAAAACCACCCATCGGTGCTTCAGTAATGCCGTCCTTTTCAAAAAGTCGAATGTTTCCACGAGACATATCACGCGGTGGGCTCATGACCTTTTTAGGGTCAATAAACTCGCCTTTTTCGACTTTCGATTCTTGCTTTAACTTGCTCACTGAGCCATCAGCGTTAACTTGAAGAAATATACGGTGTAAGGTAATACCTTGCCCGTCCACATCGACAAATTTGCAAACTAATGCTGGGTGTTTTCCTGCAAATACTGGCTTCTTTTTCTGATTGTCATATTCATAATATGCTAATTCAGGATGAAACAGTAAAGTGTCAGGAATAACGTTGTAATCAAGACCCGTGCGAGTTTTGAAATACATCTTAACAATGTCCGACTCAGAAGCAGGAACACAGTCTTTCAGTACTTTTTGTATCGAATTACAACGTTTTTTCGCTTCCTTTTCGTCTAATTTAAACGTTCGGTTGCGAATGGCTTTAACCTGTTTAGGGTTAAAGTCGACGTTAGAACCACCACACATCGCAATAAGACGTTTAGCGGCTTCACCTTTGTTGATACCTTCAATTTCAGATACAACCTGCAAAATGCTGATTGCGCCTCTATCATTGTGGTAACCAAGACCAGAATCTTCCCAGCCACGCTGGAGTCGAAACTTTGTATTTCCTTTTCCAGTAATAGGACAAGGTGTTTGAGCTGGATAACGTTTTGCAGCATCAGCAAGTAGGTTATACCTGCTTGCAACTACATCCCATTTCCCCGAACATACTTGAACCATATGGTCAAATACATTGTAGTATGGATCATTGGTATTCATCTTAAATTCCTTCAATTTGTAAACAGTTTGATTGACAGCGGGTAGAGCAAAATACCCGCTAAGCAGGCACTTTGAACTACCAGCCATCACTGATTTAGAAAAAGCTCAACTCATCGAAATGAATCAAGTCGTGGAAGGCACCGAGCCACTGAAAACAGCAACAGCAGACCTCACAAGGAATTTGTTGTTAATAAGCTCACAAAGAGCAAAACCAACGATCTCACCACCAATAGTTATTGGAAGTTTTTTTAACATGTTACGTCCTCCTACAGACTTTTAATCTCGTGCTAAAGATCGATATAAAATCAAACCCAATAGCGCACAAAGAAGACGTAACTATCCCTACAGGGAAGAAAGTCTTCCCTATTGGGGACGGCATCAATAAATTGATTATCACTTGCCGAGAAGCGGTTTTAAGGTGAACTCCTATACTACTTAAGAAGATATACCTCTTAAGGCTGACGTTGATGCAAGCATCGTGCGACAGCAACACACAGAAACTCTCGCGCAAAGGAATTGCAAAGACCTAAAAGGTCCAAACAAAAAAGCTAACGAGAGTAGTTGTGTTTCGTTTAGGTGATTTAAGACACCTGACCTTAGTATTCTTCAAAGATAACTAACGTCAAGTTCCTTGGCTTGCTTCTGCAAAGCAAGTGAGGCGGGATAACTTTATATTATCACCGCCTACATATTATTCAACTATTTTGAAGGGGCAGCTCGCTTAAATTTAATACACTCATGTGTAAGCTCACCGATAAAGCATGACGCTTTCTCTTTATGATAGGAAAGGCGTAGGTTCTTTTCAGCTCTTGTCATTCCGACGTATAGAAGACGCCTTTCCTCTTCAAGTGTCGCCTCGTTGATATTTTCACCGGGGATTGTTGAGTCATTGACTCCCATTATCCACACATTTGGCCACTCAAGACCTTTACTTGAATGCAGGGTAGACAACTCAACTTCAACCTCTTTCTTCTCACTGTCATCCTTGTTGTTAAGAAGATATGCAGTCTTGTCAACAGCACCCGTCCATCCACCTTTATTCGCCCAGCGAGTAAACATTTTGAAAAACGCCTCAAACATTTTACCGCCTTTATCTGCCGTGACACCTTTGGCTCTAAAAATCACGTTTTTAAGTTCTCTGCAACGCCTATCTATTTCACTAGGGTTGGTCGTGTCAAACTTCAGGTCAGGCCATAGACGTGACAAATTCATTAGCTCAGCCGAACAATCTAGAAACTCAGATTGTGCGATATGCGCCAAGCTCTGCTTTTTAGTGACTAGTGTATTAACGATGATGTCCATACTGTCTTCAGGCTCTTCCATGAACATCAATGTATCGATGATATTGTGCTTATTCTTATCGTACTTTATCGATGCCATCATGGTCATTAACGCGTTCACATCTTTGTTTTCAAAGATGCTTTTTTCGCCTAATCGACGATAGCTGAACCCATGTTCCTGTAAGGCTGTTTGCACGGCGTCTAATTGTATTTGATTGCGTGAAAGTACGGCCCACTGCTTTTTTTGAGAGGGTATGTGCTTAATAATCGTTTCGACCTCATGTTCAAGGTCATTGGTCTCATAAACATAAACGCTGCCACCTTCACCAGCACCTGACTTCATGGTTTTTGCAACACGATATACATTGTTTTCAACAAGCCCTTTTGCTGACATGAGGACTTCCTCAGCACATCGGTAGCAGGTATCAAGCACAAATGCTTTTATCTTGAACTCATCGAGAAACTTAACCATTCCCGTGTAGCCCATCGACCCGCGAAAACTATAAATCGACTGGTCATCATCGCCAACTGTCATAACAATCACGCCTGCGCGACCATGTAATAGCAAAAATTCCACCTGCACTTCATCTGAATCCTGAAACTCATCAACAATCATATGCGTGCAGTTCATGGGCTTCATTTCATTATTTTGTAGCTTTATAACAACTTCACGAGATAAGGCGTTCAAGTCGGTCTTATTGTATTTTCTGCAAAGGTTTTGATATTTACAAAACACCTCTGCATGTAGCGCAGGTACTGCCCCCATATCAGGGTCAAGCTGACGGCCTAATAAATCAATAGACTGCACTACATCCATATAATCAGCTAAAAGTGCTGCATCAACGGACTTAATAGCCATCCGAATAATATTGTCCTGATCAGCTCCCATGATAATTTTTTTATACCCACCAGCGGCTTTATACATCGAGATAAACAAGGAGTGGAAGGTACTTACTCTGACTCGTTTTTGTTGCTCAGCAGTAAGTTTCATTTCTACTCGTTCTCGCATTTCACCAGCCCCAGCTCTGGTAAATGTTACCATGACGGCATAATTTGCTTTTGGTTCTAGTAAGTTCTTCACTAGCTCCATAGACGTATGTGTTTTACCGCTTCCGGGTAACGCACACGTCAATGCATACGTTTTAGCATCCGCTACTATTTGCTGTTTAGGATTGAGACTCATATTACCTCGCTAGACAGCAATCTACGTATTGAAATTGCATATATACATAGTCCTCACCAACACCGGGAATAGTCTCCCCAGTCACACCGCGCCACTTATAAACCATGTCGCCCAATGGATGACAACACCCAGCTTTTACGCTCTTTGTTTTTGGCTCTCCATCGTCGCCTAGTATCTCATCGCCATTGCTGTCGCGCTCAGGTACGGTAACCATGGCATCGGCATCAGCTTCGGGTAATGGATGGATAGCAGATAACTTATACATACTCTTTGGTACCATTGGCGCGTACTGGGGTTCGCACATTGCGTCATTACCCATGGTGCGCTTAGAAAGCCCTTTTCTATGAAGAGAAGCTAGTACACGTTGAGCTACGAGTGATGTATTACGAGCTGGCTGTCCACCACCAGAAACTTGCCCTGTAAACGGGTAGAGAGTACCGTCACAACCAGCGCAGAAGTAGTTTTGCTCTTTGGCGATACCTGAAGTGATCAAACCGCAGTCTACCGTACACATAATTTGGGCGAGTGGATTGGCAAATAAAGCAGCTTCAGGGTTCAGTACAAATGCTAAAAGCGGATTATTCCACGTTGGGTCAATTTCACTTAGATATAGGATATCGAAATCAACATATTGGTCGCGCTGGCATTCTGGTACCACAAATAACGAAAGCATCTGCATTATTGGGTAACTGAAATAGTGATATTGATAAAAAGCATTTGTACCACTATCGGTATCCGGCGCAGAACCACCTGCTTTACCTCTTTCACCAAGGCCCACAATCGTATCTTGTAGTCGCATACCACCGAGTGACGGGCTACACCAAGGCAGTTTCACTGTTTCTATAAGCCTTCTTGGCGACCAGTAACCTAGCGGCACACCCGGTGGCTTATAAACACCGTTATCGTCTTTACACAAACACAGTAACTGGCTACTCGCTGCCCCTTCTGGTGCATTGGGCCCTATTCCAGACATACGAAAAGGAAGCATGCATGACCAACACATTTGGTCCATGATTTTAGTGAATACGTTCGCATTCGTACAAAGCGCTTCACCAACACCGCTCGCTTGTACTGTTGTTGATGCAGTAAGACCAATGAATAGAGTGAGAATAATTGCCTTAAACCGCTTCACGACATTGCTCCTTGCAGTAACACCCACCCTTTCATTACGTAGGTGTATATGGTGGCGGCTACTACTGGGTAAATATGCGAAACAACTACACCGGCTATAAATCCTATAATAAGCTTGATATCAATCATGTCCTTTCTCCCATTCACTTTGGCCAATAATTTCTACTTTAATTAAGACACCTTCAGTGGTTACTTTTGAGGGCGTGTTGCGTAACGCAAAACGTTGTGCGACCTCTGGACGTAACACATAAAGTTGCACTCCGATTTTGTTAGTGATCTCTTCTAACTGCTTCCAGCCATCAGTTCTATCTAGCTTTGTAGCAATCATGGTTGCGGTACTGCCAGACTTATAGAATTGTCCAAGCGCCCATTTCAATTGATCTTCATTAGTGGCATCGAAGAAAATCATGTTGAGATTTAAAGGCATTAATTCCAATGGGTTTACGCGTTGACCTGCGTAAGCCAGCAATTTACCGTTGTATGCTGGTATGTCTTTCGTCATGACTATCGACGGGTCAATATAATAAATTTCCGATTCTTGCTGCGGCGGCAGATCGATGAATGAGAAATTGTTCCAATATCTATCAAAAGCTTTTTGTTTCTTTGACTCCCAATCGACCTTAGCTATACGCTCTTCTATTTCATCGAAAAGTAACTTTTCACCAATTGGATAGGTTTCGGACAGGACACCAGCATCGCTAACTCCTTCATCCAATCGACGCTTCAAGTCTTTAATTGTGGTCAAACCCTGCGCCTTAATAACTTCACCATTCTCTGTAAGGACCATGCTCGGCGCTCTAGCAATGTCATATTTCATAAACTCAATTGGCGCCAGTTGCACATTGGGGTATTTCTCAATTTTGCCTTGTTCGTGCAAGCGAAGATTGATTGAATCAACGAACCTTATCATCTGACCAACATTGTCCATTCCATCCATTAGGCCTCGAATAAGCACTTCAGCGTTGTTATTCTTTGCGGCACTTATAAGAATGTCGTCGACTACACGGGCTGGCATTGAATAGGAAATGAAGTACTTAACTTTTTCGCCGTCCTCAACAGCCTGCTCTTCAATCATTCGCTGTTCTGCCTGCTTCATTTGTTGAATTAAGTCTTGGCTGTCATCACCAGCAATAATTTCTAATGCCTTATATTGGTCCTGTGAAATACCAAACTGGGTTCGCTTTTCTATGTTTTGGGCTTCTTGATTGTACTTCTTTGCTTGAACTAAGGTGGTTTCAGTGATGTTTTCCAGACCTTTAGCGACTTGTGGTATTTCGCCATTAGTAATATCCAAGAGTCTCTTTTGAGCCCTTAACATCAAGTCTCTGTCAGTCTCAGAGAGCTTATACTCTTCCGTATTTAAAGGTACGGCACCCGTAGCAAAAGTATTTTGTTTTTGCGCTGCATCAATTTGTCGCTTCTGTGCTTCGTACATAGCCTTTTCTTCTGGCGTTAGCTCGAATGCCTGTTGTGCATTTACGGACAATGACATGCACGTCAGTGCGATTAACGCTTTACCAAATCGCATAATTTACCCCTACTATTTTGTTTGTTGTTTCCATACCGAAGAGCTTGGAATCTACCGATAACCTATGCGTACCAAGTGAAAACCACTCACCTTCTTTAACTTCATAAGTTTTAAGATAATTTTCAATTGGAACACCGGCTTTTTGAGTGAGGTATGGCATGTCTACTGGATAGGTTTTTACTTCGCCTTCTGGCGTTTCTACAGTCACAACATATTCATCGACTGTAACCTTATCACCGGGGACGCCTACGGCTATTTTTGCGAAGTTGGTGCCTTTTTTATGTATTACCCTGTCTTTTTCAAGAACGAAAGCTACAACATCACCTCGCTCGAAGGTGTCACTAAGTTCGGTAAGATAGAGACCATGAGGAAGCGAATAAACAGCCTTTTGGCTGTACGATATCTTGTAGTTAGCTTGGAATAGTGTAAATGCTAGGTAAGCTAAGCCAATAAAGAGAACACTCTGTATTCTCGCTTTGTGTTTTTTTAGAAGCGATTGGATGTCCATGTCATTCCAGCAGCAATTAATACTTGCCGTATATTATCTCTAGAGATGACAGGCGAGCCCCTTAATTAAGAGAGCTCTTTTTAAGTGTTAATTAGAAGAATACAGGGGAATTGGTGCGCGTGGCGATTTAGCCATGGACCCAATCAACTGCCAATTCCCTTGTTTGTAAGCAGACTTTGTTTTTTCAGTATGCTTTTCGTTTTATTTGGTATTCACATTAAATGTCGTCTCCGTGGACTCATTAGAGTCATCGTATGCAATCAAACGAACATCTATACTTTCTGGTCTAACGCCTCCGGGGTAATAGTATTGGATGGATGAACCCCTTACCCCAGTCATTTTCCCATCGACTTCCCATTCATAAAGCGTCATTCTTCCATCTTCATCAGTACACATGGAGTCGATGCGTGTGTAATAAGCATAAACTCTCCAGCGAGGCTTGCATGTCGGCGTCTTGTTATCAATTACGTCTACCACATACTCTTCTTCAGCAACATGACCATGATCAGTCGTGGCAACCAGCTTTATGACATGCTGCCCCTCTGGAAGACCAAATACGTTAGCTCTAGCATTACTATCAGGAAGAAGTACGTCATCAACATACCACTGATATGTATCGACTTTATCCTGATAGTGTTGCAGTCTTACACCAGCATTAATAATTACATCCAACGGTTCTCGCATTCTTCTGTTGTTGAATGATGTTCTAAATGAAACTTCTGGTGGATCAGCCTCTACAACCTCTATTGTTTGGATAAAGTCCACTTCATTTCCACGACTATCTTTTACAGTCACTCTTACAGTATGAACACCGTGTTTATCAGCAATAAACCTTGCGCTGTTTCGACCTTCGTATTCAAGCTTCATATCCGATAGCGGTGTGAATTCTGTTTCGAAATAAATTGAGTCTGGGTAAGAAACCCTTTCGCGCTGTGCGAATATTTGCATTTGTGACGGTGCGAACTTGGTTTGTTGCCTCACAACGAAATCGTAATTAGGGAACTCATATCGCCAACCTTTCGTAGTAAATGACTTGTCGGCTGTAGTACTGGCTTGAAGACCTTTATGCCACGCTTTAAACTCTAACTTTATAACCTCTCCCTCCCATTCCACTGGAACCGTGATGGTTAGCTCATCGCCCTCGACGACAGTACCATCTGGCAGAGTCCACTCCCCCATTATTTCAGAAACAGTGCCAGCATATGCTGAACTTGTTCGAGCAGTAAATGAAACTTCTTTTCCTACCTCAGAATGGAACGGTCCTTTGATTAGTATACGAGGCGGCGAAGGTGGTTTAACGTTAATGCTCTTCCTCGCGCTGTCATAGGCAGACCTATCTACACTATCTGTGTCTTCATACCGCATTCTTACAAACAGCCTAAACGACTCGTCACCTTCCTCTACGGTATGGGTTAGTACATTATCACCTTCAACCCACGTTTCGCCATCATAGGACCATTCAATAATACCGCCTGTACCGTCTATCTCTTCCCCTCTATCGAGCACGCGGAATTCTTGAGTTTCACCGTAATACATCACAGAAGGCCCAATAATTGTTATCGTCGGCGTATTGAACGCGGTTACTTCAACTTCCTCAGTAACACTCTCTTCACCCGTGAGCTTATTGGTTGCAACAGCCCTTATTTTCCAAACACCGGGCTCATCGAATACACGACGAATAAAGCGCTCATTAGTCCCAGCTGGCATTTCTTCCCACGTTACTTCATCCTGAGTTATCTCCCACTTTACCCCTCCTAAAACACGACTATCATCGAAGCTATCTGGTCGATACTGGCCAAGGAATGTGAAAGGTACTTTACCGAACAACCTGAAAGCTTTTATTCCACCGTTAAGTTGGGTACCTTTCCATACTCGGATATAGTTTCTATTGGTGATGATTTGCTTAGTGTAACCCTCCAGCTCACTAACAAGATTTAGCACGCCCACATAAGACATTGACCCTAATCCAAGCTTACTAATATCAACATCAAAGTCAGCTTGACCAGCCACCATATCTTTCTCTGGCGTCAGAGGTATGATCGTACCATCACCCTCTCTAAGGGCCAGAAAGCCTCGCCATTTACCCATGGTGGTCTCATCGTAGACATAATCGCCGATAGCACGGTCATACATCCCAACTTTCACGGTATCCGTTTTTGTATCCGTGTTTAGGGCATCTCTAAAATCACTTTCTAGACGTCCTCGCACATAGCGACTCGGAACATAAACAATCTTAAATTCTGTAGTTTCAACAAGGTCAGGTTTTAGCGTATAGAAAGCAGTAATCTTAAATATTCGCTCTTCCCATAAATCCCCTTGTGGTGCATTGATACGGCGGCCATTGACTATCGTTTGCGCTTTAGCTCTCTGTCCAAATTCATAAACTTCATCATCTTCACCGTCCGTGACTATTTTGAATGTTATTGGTCCGTTGCTGCTTGTTACACGAGATGTTGTAACGTTACCGCCAGTAAGGTTTACCGAAAAAACCTCAGTATTAACATTTGGCTCTGGCATCAGTTCAATCTGAATATCGTCAGGTTCTACTACTTCAACGACGATAGTACCTTCTGCTGCCACTCTCTCAGCACCAATTGCATTAACGAACGTATAAACATAATTGATATACTTGGTTCCTGCTGTCTGAAAGACACCCGTCGCAGATGGCACAGACGAATTCTCATCAACAGCAATTTCTGTAGAATCAACTGTTAAGTAGCATGTAGGGCCTACGTATGTTGCTTGCGCAATAGCATCTGCTTTTGATGAAAGGAAACGGCATCGACGGCCTTCACGCTGTAGAAGTGAAAACTGAAAGTTTTGGACGTATTGATAAGCAGTGTCAGTTGTAGTCCTTTCTTCAAAACGAGTAGGCATATAGACAAGATTAAGGCTCTCTGTCGCTTGATTTCCTTCTTGATCAATCACTGTTGCTTCAATGCTGTATTCATCACCACGTTCTAGCTCTAAATACTCAGTAATAAGAGCAAAGTTTCTCTGACTAGCATCCATCTCAACAACTTTTCCATCGAAACGTATTTCTGTTACTTCTGCACCACCAATGAATTCATCTTCTGCAACAACGACAATATCCTCAGGGAAGTACAAAGCATCTCCGTTCTCTATCTTAGTCGAGGCTTGATGAAATCTAATTGTTGGTAATTTGCTGTCTAGCTTAACTTCGCTCATTTCCTTACTAGCAAAGTTTGCGTATTTATCTTCTGTATAAACAACGGGCTGGAACACGCCATTTTCGACATCTGAAATGTCCATGATATACACGAAAGAGTTATCAATTATTTGAGGCGATAAATCTGACTCAATAGAAAATGCTTGTGGCTTACGTTGAAATTTACCCTCCTCGACTACTTTTCTATTACCCATTGTTAGGCCGTTATCGGGGTTCTCGTAGCCTTCACTTTGCTCAAATGTGACTCTGACATTCTCTGGCACTATCCAATCTCCAGCACCTACGTCAAAAACCTTTGGGTTCGCCATTGTTGGAATATGAACACTTCGCTTATTGCCACGCTCCAATTGAGCGTTAGCTAGGAAAAACATTTCTCCATCATCTACTCCATTGTCACCGTAGATATGCACAGAAACGCGGTCATTAATTGAGGTGTTTAAAGTTTGGGAAAGTTCTACTTCTTGCCAGTCATCCGTTAAAGTAAAGTTATACTCTTCACCTGTCTGCCCTTCACCGGGTTGGCATCCTGTATCTATACGAACAATAACATCGTCATCAAATGTCCCTATATTTGCACGTATCGCCATGGAAAAGGTAAATTTATCGTCGTCCTTTAAATCTGTCACTTGAATGCACTGACTAAGCGATGATGAGTCAATACCGTTGTCACCACGTTGTTGATACCTGAACACACCTGAGTACCCAAACCCTGTTGGCGCCCTTAGACTCGAATCCCAAATAACCGGTTTTTCTGCACCACCTTTTACCCATGCCGACTCATTACCCATGTCAGCCGAGTAGCGCAACATGTTACCTATACGCTCACTATCTTCATAAGGAGAACGAACCACCACCATAGCCTGTCCATTGGGTACTTCTTTTTCACTATTACCAATAAGTACTTTTGTCGCCGGAAATGTGTCATTAGCTAAAGGAGTATGAAGACGCGCAGCAAAGGTCTCTATTATAGGACTTCGATAGTCCCATGCGATTGTGTATAGCTCTTTAATTTCAGGAAAAAATCCGTTTAACGAGTTAATATTTATTGGGTGTGTACTGTACCCTTGGGGCATTTCTCGTGTACCGAAACGCGCCCCGCTTTTATTAATGGTACACAAGATTTCATCAGCTGGGATTTCACAGCGGCCTAACCCTGCAAGTTCTATTTTTTGAGTATATTGTCTTGGTTCAACAGTAATTCGAATCTCCTTTAGTGTTGAGTTAAGGGAGTAGTTAACTGGCGTTAATCCCTCAATCGTGTCATGGCTAAACTCTGTCTCAACACGCACTAACTTTGGAGCTTCTGGAATTTCTAAATCAAGGTTAATATCTTCACTATTGATGACAACTTTCTCTTCTGACTGGCCAGAAAAGAAAGATATTTGATAGGAAAGTTGATTATCAGAAATGTCACTTACAATTCCCTTAGCTTGCAATAATCCTGCGCTGACACCACTGGGTATATCAGTCCATTCAAACACACATGATAGGTCACCCATTAGGTTGTTACGTCTTGCAACGTTTCTATTGCTGACTATGCTACAACCTGAATCAGGGTTAACTGACAAGCTAACCTCCGCATTATCGATATTGGTAAAGCGAGCGTCATTAAAGCTTTTAGATAGCGTCGGCAATAGAGCGTCTATTTCGCCTCGGACGTTCATCTCAGCATTAACGTTCATCGACATTAAAGGGAGCGAGGTTAAAATTGTTATAAGTGCTTTTTTATTCATAACCAATACAGTCTTTTCCAGTTATTACTATTGTATTTAATGGTTAAGGCTGTAGCGGTTAATTAAGAATAGGATTTTGAGGTGTTAACAAGATTAATTTAAAAAAGTCAGGGTTTCCCTACCCTGACTTTCTATTTATTAGAGTGCTGGAAGAATTATCGTCCTTTGACACTGATTGTTACCAACATCTAAATATCCTTCTGGACAAACAAACAATGCATCCATTGTGTCGCTGATTTCGCACGTATCAGGCCCAGTAACAGAGAACCCCTCTGGACAAGTATTTGCGGTTGGCTCTACTACGGTTTCTTTCTTACATGAATCGCCTTGTAGGCTAAAACCATCATGACAAAGTATGTCTGCGGAGGACACAAGTTCTTTCTTAACATAACCTGTTAACTCATCGTACTCATATCCAAACGGCGGGATAACCTTTTCGTTATCTGCTGTGACTGCTCGACAATACACGTCGTCATGCTGTATTAAATCCCCAGAGCACGCATTCATGTACTCACCTGCTGGATACTCTTTCTGGTGAATACAACGATTTCTTGATTTGTCGAACTCTCCACGCGCTAACTCACCCTTTCCAAACTCTACCGGAAGGCACATTGGTACAGAATCTGTTAATAGTTCGTCAGTATCAACATCAACACAACCTTGTTTAACCCAGCTGTATTGACCTAATGGACAGCTTATCGTATTGCTAAGCGTTTGATAGAAACGACACACTAACTGATCGTCATTATTGCGCGTCAAGCTTGTGCCTGCTGGGCAATCAAATGTCGTCAACTCTGTTTTATAACAGCCACCATCAATGACCCGATAGCCAGCTGCACAACGCTCAATAGACTTATAGTCTGTTTTGGTGCATTGTCCATCTGCGAAGTCGTAGCCTTCACCACACAGTGAGATTGGGGTTGCCTCTTCAATTGAAACGCATTCATTGACACTACGTTTCGTGAAGTTATCAGGACACATAGTCGCAGGTGCTTCTTTAATGACTAAGGTACACTCTATGCCGTTAAGCTCATAATTATCAGGGCATGCAGGTGATGCCGCCATCTCTTTTGTCTTAACACAAGATTTCTTATCTTCGGTTAGCAAAAAGCCGGTAGGACAATCTTCAATCGCATTCTTATGATCTGTTCTAACGCATGCTTTTAATGCATCATCGAAGGAATAGTCGGTTGGGCATGTGTAGACAATTTCTGTTACCTGATGCTGAACACAATGATCTGACTCAGGGTCATAAAGAAAGCCTGTATCACAAATAGACACAGACTCATTCGGTAGCACGGATATACACTGGCCATCCTCAAGAGAAAATCGATCGTCACATTGCTTGTCTACAGGTTTAGTAACCAGTTTTTCACAACGTGCATTTTCAGCATTAAGCGCATAGCCATTTTCACATACAATAATTTTGCTTTCGATGTTTTCATCAACACAACGACTGATACCCGTGTGATATACAAAGCCTGAAGGGCACGAAGGGGTAGCTACCGCCGTCATTTCCTTCACACAATTGAGGTAACCATCTACATCCTTGAACGGTGCTGTACATTGCTTAGTAACAGGCAAAGTGTCTAGGACACGGCGACACTGGCCAGTAGACGTTAGTAATGAATCACTTGGACATGATGCTTGTGCCTTTATACGCTCAGAACTTGTACAAATACTCATCGTCGTATTATAAATAAATCCTGTGGGACAGCTTCCGAGCTTAAGGTCCAAAGCTGTATAGGCGCACATTTTGCTAACTGTATCGACCATAACGGTATCTTCTGGGCACGTATAGGTGGCATTAACATTCCCCGTTTTACGACATTCATTGTGATGAATCGTGTAGCCAGAAGGACATGTAAACAGCGTTTTAGATGCGCTCTCCTGATAGGACACGCATATGTCACGTTCAGTCTCATACCAATATCCGGCTGGGCATACAAACCCGTTAAGCGGATCACTTGAAACCACTGTCACGCTTTGGCAGAAGCCGGTATCTTGATTATATGTCATACCCGATGGGCAATTAGTACTGCGCGGCAGCTCTTTCCTCTCTATACAGCGCTGATGGTCAGTTGAGAAGTATGCATTCGCACCACAATTTGCTTGGATGTTGGTTGATGCAATTTCACGACAGAACGAATCATTCAATACACCAAATTCGGACTTACAAACCTTAACTATATTTTCTATTTCAATTTTCTGACATTGACTGCCATTGAACTGATAACCGTAAGGACAATCAGGCTCTGCAACGATTTCTTCAAAATTGAAGCAGTTAAGACCTTGTTTTTCTCCGATAGAACAGTTCACAGAAGGCGACTGCCAATCTAGTCTGTAGCATTTTCCGTTGCCCGTTGAGACATAGCCATCTGCGCACTCAGCAGCCCCATTCTGAGGTGTAGTCGAGCGACAAACGCCATCACTTAATAACTGCTGTCCAGATGGGCAAGTATCCACATGGGCTACTTCATTAATGGTTCGACAACCCTCTGGTGTAATAACTTGGCCACTTTGACAAACTGAGTCTATGGTTCTCGTAACGATGCGGTAGCATGATTGCCCCTTAGCTTTGTACCCTGCTGGGCAATCATATTTGTAGCCAAAGCCAAGGTTGTTAACAGCCGTTGCATTTTTACAATAATGTAGGTCGTGTGAATTACCAGTTAAGCACTCCCTATCTACTTGAGATACTAAAGTTCTCATACAAGAATCACCAACCTTAGCAAAACCAGCCGGGCAACTATCCTGAGGATCGTATGTTTCTGTATTAATACACACTCTGCCCTCGCGCTCGGTACCAGTTGGGCATATTCCTTTTTCAGGATAATCTGGCAAGCTCTGGCAAACTTCACTTTGACCAATACGCTGCACATAACCAGTTGGACACTTAACCTCGCTTAACGGATGTTGCTCTACTTCTTTAACACAGTTGCCATTTCTCAACGTGTATTCTAACGGGCACTGTTTCAGGATTGGTTGAGTCAGACGCTCTCTACACATACCCTCACTTTCATCGAACACAGCTCCTTCCGCACAGGTAGGTTGGCGAGCAATCTGTTGGGTGCCGTTAGTACACATTGTTCTATTTGGCACATATGGATCTGGATGGCTGGTAGGGCAACCAAAGAACCGTGGGGTAAAGAGGTCTTTAAAGCATGTACTGCCATTTAATTGTGAATAGCCATCGAAACAAACATTCTGGATGTCGGTCACGACCACCTGCTTACACATACCATCCACTAGGCCCATATTTTCAGGACATGTAGGTGCCGATTCTTCGATCTTATGACAGGTCTTAAATGGACCCTCATTTGAAAGTGCGAAGCCAGTTTGACAGTTAACGAATGAGCGTTTTGTCTCCTTAACACACATACCGTTCGACTTGACAAAGCCATCTCTACAGTTCGTAGACACCGTTGATGTTCCTATACGCTCACATTGCTGACCGTTGAGTGAGTAACCAGATGGGCAAGAATTAAACTTTGGCGTCATCGGGTAGCATTTTCCATTTGAATAGAAATGCGTGTCAGGACAAGACAAAACATTATTTATTTCTCTTGTATCTTTACACCTTCCATTTTCATAGGTGAAGCCAGCAGGGCATAGTCCAACATTACTACCTGTTGACGAACGACATTGATTAATAGAACCGCTTACTCCATCAGGGCATATATTAACGGGAGCGCTTGTCTTAACTTGGTCGCACATTCCGTCAGACTTTAAAGTCATACCAGATGGACAGATACCAGCATTTAAGGTTGCATTTATTGCACGACACTTCCTGCTATCTAAAGGAACATATCCCGAAAAACATGTCGGAGTTGATTCAGAAATAGTTTCAATTTCACACTCACCAGTGGAAGTGTTGAATGTTGATTTCCCTTCACATATCACAGCACTTTGATCATTTGTAGCGCGATAACACTGTGTTGCAGAATAACTAATCGTCCCTGACGGACAAACTTCTGATGGTTGGTTAACCTCCACATTAATACAACTACCTGACACTGAATCGTAAGTTTTATCTGCTGGGCATGCAAAGCCGCTTGAATCACTTTCATTCTTAGCACACACATTTTCAAATAAACTTGAACCTGAAGGGCATTGCTCATTAGGTCGTTCAAGCCACACCGTATCTGCACATTGCAATTCGGGATCGTCACTATGACAATGCTCTACACGAGCACATAAATTTATATTTTCACTATAAACATAGTCTTCTGGGCATAGCATCACACTACTGGTTACTTCCCTACAATTCACTCCATCGCTTATAAAACCTTCCTTACAGCCAGTAGGAAAAGAGGCGTTATTTTTCTTACAAAAACCGTCCTCCATTCTAAATTGACTTGGGCAGGTTGCCACTTTGTTAAGCAGTTCGTGACAGGAACCATTCACTAGAGCAAAACCAGCAGCACATGATTTAACACCACCATCCCCACTTTTAAGAGTGCAAACACCATTTGTCAGTGTATAGCCTAAAGGACATTCGGGGTTAGCAGATTGGGTCTTGAAGCATTCATTATTTATTCTGACATAGCCACTATCACAACTTGATATTGGGAACTCATTGATTTGTATGCATTGCCCACCGGACAAAGTAAAGCCTGCTTCGCACGTCGTGGTTGGACAGTTAACACTTTCTATATCGTTACCAGCCAAGCAGTATTGACTGGCATCCCCCCTCTCAAACCTATCGCAATAGCCAGTCGAATTATTTTTAACATATCCTGACGGGCAAGAACCGACAGAGTAAGCTACATTGTTCGCCTTACATTGAACGGATTTATATAGCGAGTAACTAGATGAACTACAAAAATATATTACATCTTCCGCGAGAGTCCTCTCACATAGGCCAGAACTTGAATTTAATGTGTATCCTCCAGATGGACAGTTGCCAATGCTGTAAGTCGGAGTATTAGATTTACATTGACTCACGCCATAGAGGGAATAACCACCTGTACAAGTATAGTTAACGTTTTTGTGCAGAGTCCTTTCGCATTTTCCATTAGAAAAATTTAGATTGTAACCATTGGCACAATAACCCTTATTTAAACTTGCTGAGGAATTGACACACATAGTTCCATTTTTATTGAATCCGCTAGGACAATAGGTAACTATATCTTTAGTGTCGGTCTTTAAGCATGTTCCATTAGATACACTGTAATCTGAAGGACAGGTTACAGTTGCGCTTTTAATACATTGACTACCTTGCTTTGTTGTACCTGTTGGACAATTGTAAGATGTGTTAATTGAACCCGCTGGGCACCGTCCTGAAGACATACTTCTATCTGAGCACATTACAGAAGCTAGAGAGCCCGAACCATCACAAACCCACATGCCTTCTTGCTCGTTTAGATATGGGTGTCCTTGGTGGGTTTGGCAAAATGAAAATAATACATCCGTTGTGTATTTGTCACACCTCTGAGTAGAGCTATTGAAATCCCCTTCACTACAATAAGGTTGGATCGGTAAAGAGCATTTATCACCAACTACAGCATAGTTGTTAGGGCAGGTATATGATGGGCTTTTAGTGATGTTTTTTACACAGGTATTGCCTTGCTTTGCATATCCGCTCGGACATGTAGTTGATAAATCCTTAGTTTCATAGCAATAGTTCCCTAATTTTGAATACCCTGCTGGACAAGAAGTGATGTATTGACTATCAAACTTTGAACAGGTTCCATCACCGTCATTTTTGTACCCTGAAGGGCAGTTCTGGGTTGCGTTGATTACTCGTTTACAGAAGCCTCCGTCCATAACATATCCATTCGGGCAAGAAGCAATATCACGCTTTTCTAATTTTGAGCATCGCCCTGCTCCATCATTTATATATCCATTCGGGCACTTCTCTTCAGCAGGTTTAGTCACAAAACAAAAATCTCCGTGCTTGGTATAACCGTTAGGACATGATGTCACGGGTTTAATTAATGTTCTTTCACACTTTTGCCCTTTTTTGTTCCAACCTGTTGGACAACTATATAGAACCGGGCTTGTTTCCTTACACTGTCCATCAACGAATGAAAAACCTTCTGGGCAACCATTGATATCTGTGAAAACATCTTCTACGCACACACCATTTTTCAAATAATAACCAGTTGGGCAAGCTTTAGCGCCACTTGTAGTTTCAAGTTTGTAGCACTGGCCATTACCACCAGCTCGCCATCCATTAGGACAAATAGTGTCCAGAGGAGACACTGCATTATTTACGCACTTACCATCATTATTCAGTGTGAAGTTATTGGGGCACTCAATTTTAGAAGAATACGTTGGATAGCATCGCCCTGAAACAAGCTTATAGTTTTCTGGGCAACTAGAAACTGAAGTTTCAACTAATCTTTCACAACGATTTTCTTGTTCATTGTAGGTAAACCCAGAGGCACAAAACATGGAACCCTGAGTGACAGTCACTCTTTCACACTGACCATTTTCAGTTAGGCGATAGCCTGATGGGCATTGGTCTTTTGAAGATTCAACAACTACACGCTGGCACTCGTTTCCGTTCTTAAGGTCATAGGGTGCAGGGCATGAGAAAATAACCCCTGTCGTTTCTATTTTTTTGCAAATAGAGGTACCGGTTATCTTCGAACTTCCATTAGGACATACTATGGCATTAGCATTGTCTACAGAAGAAACACAGTTAGCGCCTTGATTAGAATACCCTAATGGGCATTCATCAATCATTGGTACTTTCTCAGTCTTGATGCATTGTCCATTCTGAACAAATTGCGCTGGACATTCTTCTATGATTGTTTCAACAAGAAGTTCTTCACACACATATCCATTTAAGACTTGGTTAGGGCCACAGTCGTATGCGATCGGCTCTATTTCTTCTAAACGGCAATTATTATTGATTGCGTCATATGTTAGTGGTGCATCGCACATTGCCACAAAATCATCAGTATCGGCATTGATACATGCACCATTTACCAATGACTCACCTTCAGGACACTGGACGGTAGAAGGCTGAGTAACAACACCCTTACAACCCTCCTCTTCTGATACAAGCGTCATATCATCAGGACATGAAAAAACTACGTTTTCTGTTTCTAGTCGCTGACAATGCACACCATCGAAAGTAAAGTCATTTGGGCATATGTTGTTTACTTTGTGGATTTCTACACGCTCGCAGACGCCTCGCTCACCCATGGTGTAACCTGCTTCACAGATTGCAGGCTGAGTAGATATTTGGCAGATAAGTGTTTTAGCGCCATTTTTATCAAAGCCATACTCTATGACCCCCTCACATGCCCCGATGGTTGGCGGTAAAGTTGATTTAACTTGCTGCTCACATGTACTTCCATTCCAGATGGTATCTTCTCCACACAAGAGCGCATCTGCATTTGGTATACTGGATACATAAAAACCTTTAACAAACTGGCTACCTTTAACCGGCTTTTCTTGAAGCTTTGTGATGTTGTCTTTAATGCAATTTGATGAGCCAGCAGATGATTGCTTGTAACCTGTAGGGCATACTGGAATGGCAGGTTCAGAAGGTTCATCCTCAGCACAGTACCAATTACCATTAAGATATAGTGGCTCTCGACCTGATTCACAATACACTTCTGATGCATCGTGTCCTTGTACAAAATATGTATTGCATTGACCTGTCGACCTGTCAAATTCAGATAACTCAATACTCTGTGAAGCACTTGCAGGAATTGCCACTTCAGATACACACTGTTCACCCTCTATTTTATCAGCAGAGCACGCCAGTGTTGCAGGAACTGTTGCAGTCTCATATGGATAGGTACACATGGCATTAGTTTGATCCAACACTTCACCTTCATCGCAAGTAGGAACGGCGGTATTGGTAATGCCACTTTCTCTATATTTTTTGCTTCTGCATATATTCATTGTAGGGTCATATTTAGAGCCCTCTATCCCTAGCACCTCATTACAATCAATTGGCTTGCCACAAAACTCGCCATATACGTTATAACCGCTTTTACATTCAGCGTTGCGAACACATAGGCCTGTATCCGACTGATATTCACCGACTTCACAGGAGTAGGCTGGAGTATATGTTTTAGTTATACAGCTTGAACCATCTGGCCCTAACTGGGTACCTGCCGGACATTTATAATCTACACTTAACTGAGATATAGATTCACATGATTGGGCTTTAGGAATACCACTTGACGTTTCGCATTGCCCAAGCGCGTTCATTTTCATACCGCTTGGACATTGCTTAGTTAACGCGCCTTGGTGTTGATATGTTATGTAACAAGACTCTTCATTTTGCTCGCTTACAAATGAATCTGTATCAACAACAAAGCCACCAGCTGAAGTAATGAATTCGTACAGAGGTGTGTTATATGTGGCTATGTTTTTAACCAACTTCTCACTGTTGACGCTACAGCCACCAACTATATCTATCATGCTTGGTTTATTAGACTGGATAATACGAGATACATAGTCACCAGCGTCGTGGCTCTGACCTTCTACATTGCCCGCCATCAGCATTGATGCAATGATAAACTTATCCTCGTGCCCTTTTACGGGATACAGTTTAATAAATTCTTTTATTTCTTCGGTACCGGGGGCAGGTAGTGTAAAGCCACTATTACCGTTTATTGAAAGAGAAGGAGTATAACCACTTATGCTGGCCTCCGAGCTTCCACGAACAATAGCCTTTAGAAATTCATAATTATAAATTTCACCAGCACTATCGATGCCTGATACATAATTACCTTGGTAGCGAGTAGCCATAACAGAAACATTGTCTACCAACGACTGCCCATCAATACCATAATTTTTTTCACCATCAAAAATTGCGGTGAATGTATGCTCAGGTGACTCCCCTAAGTCAGCTTCAATGAATGTTACTGTGTCTGATACACACAAGAAGTCCCTAATCTTCGGAGTACCTTTAACCTGATGCGCATCATTATTTGTAGAGCTAATGAAGTTGACGGTTGACCACTGAGCTTCGAAGGCAGTCCATACATCAGAGCTTACTGCTTCATTTACAACGTTTTGAGGATTCAGCTCAGAGGGTAATGCATGCCCGTCATAGTTATATACTGGCTTAAATCCAGTAGGACACACATATGCCTCTTGCTGCTCAACTTTTACATATGAAACGCACGCACCTTTTTCGTTCACATATGTATCAACCGTTGAGCTATTCGGTCCATTAAACGAGACACCATCGCAAGCATTTTCGGCGTGCTCTACTACAGCGCATTCACCCTTCTTATTAACAACAAACCCTTCTGGGCAAACCTCAGCTGCAACAAACTTCTTTGTACCGTTAATGACACATGCTGGGCCCGTTACACCAAGGTCACTCAAGCACACTTGCTCTTTACTTGTTGTAATTGTTTTCAGGCAGGATTTTGAATAACCACGTCGCTTAGTGTCGTCATTGATATGAGGAGATGCGTTCTCGGTACCAACTGGGCAAATGTAGCCGGATAGGCCCCCCCTTCTTGGTTCGCTGACTAAGCACCTACCATCTACCAATTCACCCTCTAAACATATCGAAGATTCAAAATCGACAAGAGAGACTGACTCACACTTCCCATTATTATCTTGGTACCCTTCAGGGCATAGCGATAAACAGTCAGAGCTAGACACAGATGTAGCACCCTCAGGGCACGAAAGCGATGCTATGGTTAGAGTGAGGTTTTCATCTGATGTACAGCGCTCAACCCCCTCTTGATTAGAATATGTAAATCCGTCGGGGCAGTAATCCTGCCTCGACTGTTTCTTTCCATCGCTATTAATACAAGAATTACCGTCAAAATAGAAACCGTCTGCACAGAACGCTTTGATTTCAACTGATTTGCATAAAGTAATTCCTCCTACGGTGATAGCTTCTTGTCCTGCCTCACAGACCTTTTCTTTTCCAAGCAGTTCGAAACACTCTCCGTTGCTATATACAAAACCAGCCTTACAGGTATCTTTAGCTTTAAAAATACGCTCATAACAAGCACCCTGTTTTAGTGTCATGTTCGATGGGCATGTTAGTACCAATTCTTTAACGAAGGCACAGGAACCATCTTCCTTGTAGTACGCTCCTTCAGGACATTGTGAAGCAACTACCTCCACCTGCATTTCACATCGCCCATTTGCAGGTTCATAACCTATTGGGCACTCTAACTCAGGTGTAACAGTAGAACGTCTTTCACAGACGCCACCGACATTTTCAAAGGTTTCGGGGCAGGTTTGGAAAGCGTCTTTAACTTGTTCTTTAGTACATGTAGCTTTGTCTTCACTTAGCACAAAGTCATCGTCACAAAAGTACATTGGTTCTTGCGTGCGATAACAAAGGCCATCAATCATGGTATAGCCAGCTTCGCACTGTTTTGCAGCCGCTTCCGTGACTTTTAAACATTCCTCATTTTCAATGAAGTATCCGGGGGTTGCACAACTTTGTACTGCATCAGTAGTAATCAGTTTCTCGCATTGCCCGTTTACCTCTTTGTATTCATCTGGGCATCGAGTAGAAATCTCTGTGATAGAAACTTTTTCACATTGGCCTGCTTTTTTAGTAAAACCATTTGGGCATACATAATCGACTAATACGATGTCGTAGCAACGTCCATCATTAAGAACATGGCCAGAGCTACATCCTATTGGGTCTAGTACAGATTCACGCTGACACTTGCCATCTATTAATGCATACTCTTGGGGGCAACTTTCTATGGCATCGCCAACAATAGTTTTATAACAGTTCTGCTCTTGCTCGTTGAACGTAAAGCCGTCAGGACATTGTTGCTTGTTGATGATATCAACACGCTCACAGTGGTCATCAGCATACGTAAAACCATCTGGACAAATTAATTCATAGCCGTGCTTTTCGTAACAATTGCCGTCGATTAAAACCCAACCTTCCTTACATTGGGGAATAGGTTTAATAACCTCTTCAATGCACTTTGAACCATCAAAATATTGTCCAGTTCCGCACTTAGCCTCCTGTTCAAAAAAATCTATTTTCTTGCAAACACCGTTATCATTAACGGTGTCAGGAGGGCACGCGACACCCGATACAAGAATTTCAGTTCTCTCGACGCATTGATTATCTGCATTTAGGGCATACCCAGCTGGGCAATCCAAAGTAGGTGTATTGGCCTCAAGAAGTTCACAGTTTTCACCCACTTGTGTATAGCCATGTGGACATAAATCAAGTGGCACTTTGAGTTCAAAACACTCTCCAGACTTAAGGGCAAATCCAGCTTCACAAGCACCAACAGCAAGCTCTAAGACGCGTTCACATTGCTCACCTACTCTTAAATACCCGCTTGAACAAGTTTCTCCGGGCTCAATTGAATAAGTTCGCTTACATATGTTATTGCTATCGAGGGCATAGCCATCTGGGCATGTGAATTCCATCGGATACAACACGTTTTGTTCACATAGGCCTGCACCGTTTAGCCTATAGCCCGGTTCACAGCTATCCGTGGCCGTGAGCTTGTCTTCTTTAACGCACTCTCCACCTATTAGCGCAAAATCGATGGGGCAAGCGCTGTTGATTGTTATGGTCTTTTCTAATGAACACTCTGTACCAACATTGGTGTAGGTATCTGGACAAACGTATTCACCCGCAGTCACTTCTACTTTTTCACAAGCATTTGAAGGAAGCTCTGTGTATTCAGTTGGGCAATTGGTAATAGATAACGACGGTAGGTTAATGTCATAAAATATCTCACCAGCAGCACCCGCCACTGCTGGATAAATTGGAAAATATAAACGATTGGATGTTAATGATAGGTTTACAGTGAATTCTACTGTCTCTCCGGGCGAAACATTAATATTGTTCACAACGACAGGGATAGTACTCTCTGCTTTGTTCGTAAAAAACAGTTGATGCCTACCTTTCAGAAGATTGCCACCGTCATCAGAAAGTGGCCCAGTACGAACAATACTCAACGCACTGCCATCAGGCAGCGCTAATTGCTTATCAACAGCTAAGGTTACTTGTTGTTCTATTTCTATGTTCTGATCCGCAGCTACTCCCATTGCGGATAATGAGAGCAAAAAAGCAGGAAGGATTTTCTTTATCGCGTTTATCACTATTTTTATACCTACATTTACACCAATTAATTACACATTTTATTTTGGTTTCATCCTCCCCAACGTTTGTTTAGCGGCGTTTTTAGTGTCGTTAATGATTTCTTGGCCGTTTTATTGTCAATATAATGGCCAAAAGCAACTTATTGAGTGGGTGTATCTTGGTTAATTTTGTTCTCAGTATAATTCTAGTGCTGTTAGCGCTTTGGCTATTGAAAGCCATTTACGACATGTTCTTCAGCATTGATATCGACGCGCCTGATGAAGTATTTGAAGATGATCCTATTGAAGCAACTGACTTATTCGATCCAGAAGCAATGAAGGATAACGAGCCCATCTTCACGCTTCAGGAATTCACGCGAATGCGTAAATATATTGATAGAACATTTGTATATTCCAAGGAATTGAAAAACTGGGTAGATGTGCAATTTATTCCTGAGCCTACCCGAAGCGATGTCCTAAGGAACCTCACTCCAGACGACGAATTAACCGACGAAGGCAAAAGCGACTTTGACCCAGAACGCGATGACCTTAGAGTCGATGTAAACCGCTCTTCCCTTAGCGTATTTATTGATCCAGAAATCGATGAAGATGAAGATAAAAACAAAAAAAATAAAAAGGACAAAAAGTAATGAAATCGTCAACCATTAAACAACGAAAACTCATTGGTTTAGTTGCTATTGGCCTAGTAGCTATTGGGTACATTATAATGACAACACCCTCTCATAACTACGATGTAGACAGTAGCTTAATAGTGCAACCGTCAAACTATGAGAGCTGCATTAAGGCATCATATGGTGTAGTAGATGATTCAAATGAAGCCGAAAGAAAAGAAGATGCTCGCGCTTGCCTAGAAGCACTGGAGTATAAAAACTTCTTTGTAGACGTAGATGGGAAAGCGTTAATTTTTATCAACTCTAATGAGTATTATCGCATCGCGCCGGAAGTCATAGAGAAATTTAAAGCCAAGTCTTCAGCTTTAATAGAAGGTAATCCTATCTTACCGAACAATGAAGCAGAGCTGAGCGGTACTTAAAATTATATGTATTTTAACTTTCCGCTTGTTCTTTCATTCTGTATTGAAGTGCTATCCAGCTTATTTGGGGTTGTTTTTGCATTCAGTCTAATCTTATATGGACTACAAAAACTCAACAAACACCTCCTAGTCACACAATTTGGATTTAGAAGCCTCTATCCCACAGCTGTTATCGGCACCCCATTACATGAATTATCTCACGCTATTTTCGCTGTTTTCTTTCGACACGAAGTTGCACAAGTGAAACTATTTGCACCTGACATAAAGACAGGGGTTTTAGGTTACGTACAACATGGTTACAGAAATACCATTTATCAGATATGTGGTTGTTTCTTTATTGGTATTGCGCCACTATTGATGGGCGCTGCCGTTATATTTCTGGCCAATATGATTTTCTTTCCTGAGGTAAATAAACTCTTTCTAGCCATTAATGAAAAAGCCATTAGCGGTGGATTCTCAACTTTGTTGAGTTCATTTATATTCTTTGAGGCTGTTTCCATCGAGAGCTTTCAGGGTATCTTGTTCGCCCTCAGTGATGCGTCCTTCAAAGAAATTTTGTGGGTTTATCTAATAATTGCCGTGTCTGTTCACATGGGGCCGTCTACCGCAGACTTACGTAACGCATTACCGGGAGTATTGGCCCTATCAATTATTATCATATTGCTGGCCGTTATATTTCAGTCTGAAATAAGCTACAGGTTACTTTCAATTCGTGAGGCTGTCGGCATTTTCACTAAAATACTATTAATCGCTTGTTATGCGAATTTAGCTTTCATGGGATGCATTGTCTTAGCAATATGCGTTAAGAAAGCGCTCATGTTCAGAAAAGGAGAGAACGCTAGAGCGTAATTGCTTTAGCGTTGTGAAACCCTTTCAAAAGCCTCTGTATTTAACGATTTAAATACTATTCCCCAATACGCTAGATATTGCCTGCCTTTGTCATCTTCTACCTTCGTCAATGGAAGAAATAACAACGCCATAACAGACAATGCCACAATCCACAACGGAGCCACATTGCCATAGACCGCGAGATTGATAAGCAACATATAAATACCAAGCACACCAAACAGTCCAGCAACCGTTTTATTTACTTTGCTATTTAGCGCACTCTTTTTAACTCGTTTTACATTTCCAATTTTCATAAGAAATACTCCAGAAGTTCTTTTTTATCGTTTAAGCCACCGACACTATCTAATATCGTCGCGTCGTTGTTTATTTTGAAAATCATGATCCCTTCAGGCGTAGCAATATCAGCTAAATAACCTGAACTCTCTGATGTAAAAGCATCTTCGAATATGTATAAATCCATACCTGAACTTGGTAGTGTGGGTAGTACTTCATTAAGGGCTAATTTGCACTGTAGACATCCCTTCTCAACTAAAAGAAGGTAAGGATTTCGTTCAAAGCTAATTCGTTCGTTTACTCGGTTTCTCAAGCTATCAACTTCAGTAATAGCAATTCTGAGGTTCGGAGCATTACTATCTGTATGGGTGTCCAACCTGTTTTTACTTATCCTATGGACATCCTGCTGAGGCGGGAAACACACTTCTTTTACAAGGTCACAGGATTTGTATTGAACAATGACGCTAAGCTCATTCTCTTTTACATTGAAAATGTTCATACCCATGTTCAGGCCACCTCTATACCCAATCACATCTTCTCTAATAAAGCGATGTGCTTGTGCTTCAGGGTAATCGGTCGAGGCAATCCCCCCTTCAGTTATTACATGCAATCCGTCTAAATAAACAATGGTGCTTGGTTCGGAATATATTTCAATGGAGACCTTTCCTTTCTTTACACTAATAGTAGATTCAGAACTGGAAAGAGAAGCCATGGTGTTCGCGCTTATGACGCACGCAGCTATCAAACACAAAGCTTTTTTTAACATTAGTAACTCTCAAGTTGTTTTTACTACTAAGTATTATCCACTTCATTAGAAGCATCGTCGGTTATTAAGAGCCCGATTTAACTAGCTTAAAGAGGTTGCAGCATCAATATTCCAGTTAATATCTGCATGTCATCAATTTTGAAGGAAAGACTATGAAACGACTTCTTGCTACCGCTGTTCTTTCAGCCTCATTACTAAGCGCCAGCGCCGTTGCCAATACCATCATTGAGGATAAGTTTAGTAAGCTTTTCCCATTCGAAATAATGGCAATTGAAGACTCACCTGTATCTGGCGTTAAACAGATAGTTACGCCTAAGGGTATATATTACGCAACAGAAGATGGTGAGCATTTTATTCAGGGCCAAATCTATGATTTTGGCGAAGGCTTTAAAAACCATACGTCTGAACGTTTTAAGCCCATCAAGGCTAACGCTTTAGAAGTATTGGCCGACGAAATGGTTGTATACAAAGCGGCAAATGAGAAGCGCGTGATTAGCGTATTTACAGATGTGACATGTGGTTACTGCGGCAGGCTTCACCAGTCGATTCCTGAGCTTAACGAATTGGGTATTACAGTGCGTTACATCGCATACCCTCGTTCAGGAACTTCAGGTTCTGGGTATGCTGTTAACCGTGATGTTTGGTGCGCTGACGATAAGAAAGCGGCATTCGATTCCGCGTTTGCAAGACAACCAGTCCCAACGGCAGTTTGTGATAACAAAATTGATAAAATGTACAAGGCTGGCGATATGTTCAATGTGCAAGGAACACCTCTTATCGTAGCAGATAATTTAGTATCAATTCCCGGCGCATTACCACCAAAACAGATTGCAGAAAAAATTGGACTTGCCGAATAAAACCCGCACTAATATCAAACAAAAACCTAGCGACTGCTAGGTTTTTTTGTGTTCTATTTTAAGAATGCAGTTTCTAAATGGCCTGCTAATTTAATTCGCCTTAAAGCACTGTAGAGATAATCGCACTCTGCTTGTATATTAGCGTTCATGGGCTTCGCCGAATACCACTGTGTGTTTGGCGGCCATCCATGAACTTTCCTTATTTGTTTGTCGCGTGCAATAGCCCCCAACCTTCAGGTAAATCATTTACGCGCACGACATCGGCTGGTGATAGATAAAAACGCCAATCCCCCATCCCTAAGTTTGGGTTTTGGCTGAATCGCTTTTTTTTATCTGCCAAAAAATCAGAACGTGAAACTTTAACTTCGATTAGACAGCTAACACCATTTCTAAACCCTAATGCGTCAGGTCGTTCACCCGTATCCACAGCTGCTTCAAAGCGGTCATCAAATGATACTGCAAAGCCGTTATTTTGTAGAAACTTCCCAGCTCTTATGCATAAGAGGTCATGTAATTCTGAAGACACTTAGCATTCCAATATCTATTTTTCATTTACATACAATGAATAGCTTATGTTGCCATTCATGCCTTTAATGTCTTGTGGGTAGACACCGTGATACTGCCCACCAGCGACTTCAGACTTTGCATTTAGACGCTCCATCGCTAATTCTCTTGGCTTACCAAGAGCAGGATCTATATCGGCAATGCGTATATAACCACACAGTTTAAGATGCTCTCTACGGTCTTTTCGTTTAGCACCTTTGTCAAAGGAGGTGTAGGTTTGAACTGTATTCATAATATCCAGTCAGTTTAACTAATATCTTCGGTAGAGTTTATGAGGCCAACAAGCTTATGCTTGCTGGTCTCAATATCCCACAGAGTATTATGAAGAACCTTCCTCTTTCATAACCTCTCTAATCGCTTCAATCAGAGACAAGCCTTTCTTAGTATACTTTTGTATGGCTGCTACTTCTTCCGGCGCCGTAGTATAAAGTAGTTGCTCGAATCGAGGTACGATAAACCTAACTACTTCACTGGCATCTCCACCATCAATGTATATCTCTGAATACTGCTTGGGTACCGTCGCTACGGTGCTCATTAGTTCATATTGAGAGTCAGTAACATCCAGCATTTTTTCTTGCTGCATTTTCTTAACTTCTCCAGAACCCTGTTTAAGAATCATCTTCCACTTTGAGTTCGTAGACAGCGCCTCACCAACTGAAGATTGCTTCGTATCCCTATAGCTTTGAGTAATTAGTATTCCGTTAGAGTTGTACTTCCTGAAACGCCTCCAACCGGTTTCTAGGAAGTTACCTACGATTTTGTTATCGCCTTTAATCCATTCCCAACCTTCGTCAATAATAAGGCTCTTACGTCGGTTCTTATCGCCCAAATACATCGAAAACTGGATGTTAGAGAATACTTGTAAAAGTACAATCTTCTGTAAGTGAGGTTTAGATTTAAGTTCTTCAAGCTCTACAAGTACAAAGTTACTGTTGAAGTTAACAGGCTTTTTGTCTTTTCTAAAATAACGGTAATTGGTACCACCGGGGCAGAACTCTTTAAGTTGGTGACCCATGTCGCGAACACGGCGGTCTTCATCTGCAAGACATAATTTGGCCACATCATCAATATGCGCTTCTCGTGCTTTCTCATTCCAAACTTGGTTAATGATGCTTCTCAAGCGAGATGTTTGGAAAGCGTCTGGTTCTCCCACCTCAAACGCCATTAGCGCGTGTATTTGGAAGACCATCTCGGCCATACCCTCTTCACCTTCCCATTCATCTACCATGGGCCATGGGTTAAGCGAGTAATCAAAATCATTATTAAATTGAAGATTCTGGCCTTTATAAAGGTCGCACAGCTTCGCATATGAACCACCAACGTCTATGATATAAACAATGCCGCCATCTAGAGGGTGACGCGATTTGTCTTCCATCCCTTCTTTGGTTAATAAGCCATTAACAGTAGTTTTTCCGCTCGTAAGAAGGTTCGCCACGTATCCATTTGTCCAGAATGACTTACCAGCACCTGATGTAGCGCAAACCAGCATGTTATAGTTGGTATCAGAAATAAAAGGGTTAAACCCGAAAAGTTGTCCTGTCCTCGTTATGTAGGGCATCATGGGATTGTAGAACGCATTCCCACGCCATGACGCATATATCGGCATAAAGAAACCGGCCACACTCGATGTGTCTTTATTCATGCGATCAAGGAATTTATTACGTGCTGTATTTGCCACCAATGGCATACAGTTCATAATCAACGGCAATGCTATACCTTGGTCCTGCTCAACACTAAACCCACGAGACTTTAGGTAATTCATAAAGTCTTCGGCTTTCCCCTCTACATCTTCATCTTTATCGGTGAAGGTTAGAAAATGAAGGCTCCATTCAATGAGTTTTTCCTTATCTACTTCAATCTTCTGGTAAAGCTTATCGAAGTCATCAGCTTGAAGTTTGATACGCTCATTAAGTTTGGCCAAACCAACATTTACTTGATGTTTCAAAGCTCCGCGTGAATTGGAGAATCGGCGCATAGCCTTTTTTCTATCTGGAAATTCGACATTCAGAACGTGAGCATAGTTATCAAAGTAACCCTCAATCCCTTTTTCCCAGTCACCTGTAAGGTTTATCATTCGGCCAAAGAACATGTAGTTTGGTGGGGCACTTACTGAGAATGGTGTTATTACTTTGTCTTTGACAGAAATTGTGCCACCTTCATCATCTACACGAATGCCGTTACCAATATCAAATATTTGCTCCCTCATAGTGCGAGATGCATCAACATTCGCCCTCCCCTTTCTCCAAGGAGCACGATCTGACCAATTAAATATTGATTGCAATTTATACAGAAGGCCCTCTTCATCCAATATTCTTGGCATTAGCTTTGCTGAGGTCAATGCACCATCCATGATGTTCATAAACTTCCTGAACTGGTACATTTCTCGGGCTGAAACAAAGTCCTCTTTTCTTTTTTTCTTGCTTACAGGCATTTTAAAGCTGATATAAAGATCGTAGTTACGCATCTTCATGCCAGACTTGTTTAGTGGTTTTTTTACGCCTTCATCTAACCAATCTACTACCCCTCTACTGATGCCGCTGTAGAGGTTATTTAGCTCGCTGTCATCAACACGTCCACCACGCATTACTTGATAAGAATGTTTGAAATCGGCGATGTTTTGAGATGCAAATAGCATGAATGACATGCAGACCCCTTCTGGGTAGTCTTTGTTCAAAAGACTATTTACAACATCTTCGATTTCTTTTGCGGTTCCGTTTATTGGGCGACAGTCCCAAACAGCCCCAATATAGCCGTCGTCCAACACAAAGATCTTGTCCTCTTCCATATAATCAATGTAAGGGAAGAGGTCACCGGGACAGTGCTTTCGCGTTAGTTTTTCCGCGAGCTTCGCAGATGATTGGAAGATACCCATAGCTACTCCTTATTTACCCGAGACGCTTTCAGCTTTCTTATCAACAGCACGTCTTACTTCTAGAGGGGTAATAATCTTAGGATTTGAGACTTGTTGTCTGCCAGTAATCCATTTACGACCTTCGATTTCAACGTAGATTTTACCGGGGTCATGCAATCGGCCTGACTGATCTTCCCATTTCGCGAATTGCATGCGCAGCATTTTTGCAGGTGTACGATAGACTGACTGCTCATCTATAAGCATTTCTTTTAATTTAATGTCTTTAGCATTTTTAAGCCCGTCATTACTAACAACTTCGTTTGTATTCACCTGAGGCTTTGGATCAACCTTTAAAAACTTACTGTCTTTACTATCACTGGCCCCGAACCCAAAAAACTCAGAAAGCGTGGGTTTTTCTTCAGATGCCTGATATGGCGCAGACTGTTTTCCGGTTGCCCTTTCTCGTAGTGCTTGCAGCTCTTCTGGCGACATATTCTCTAAATGTTCTCTATGATTCGTCATCAGATAAACATCTTTTGCACTAACACATGTCGCACCTGTTGGTACTAAACCACATGACTCCTTTTCACCAATGGACATACCTGCACAGCCACCTAATAGAGAAATGGCAATAAGACACAAGCTTGTCTTTAATGTTCTATTCACGGCCTTCTCCTAAAAATGCTTCTAAATCTGCCGGTACTCCTTGTTGGATTCTGCCAACTGAGTTAATAACCACCGGTAGTCGTTGAACATCTAACAACGTTGCTAATTGAATATTCTTAAGCAGTCGGGTTTCATCACAATCATTGTCGTAAACTAGCTCGATGTCGTCGTTGCCTTTGAGTTTTTCAACCGCATCTTCGTCGCTTGTTGCGCAATACAATTCTGTAATTGTTTCAACTGATTTCTCACCGCCTACTAAGTTTGTAAGCACATACGCGACCCGCGAATCAGGTAGGGCATCTTCAATGTCGTTGTATATCGATTTACATGCTGAACAATTAGGGTCAGTTATCACAATTGCATCAACCTGACCATTTTGCTTGGTATGGACGGCACCAAGAAGCTCTGGAGGGAAGCCAATTTCTTCTAACCGCACAGTATGGCTGTTAAGCGCATCAGCTTTATTCTCGATGTACTTTTTCTGCCATGTGTCATAGACCTTTCCGGTAAAAACGAAACGGCCAGATTGTGAAAAGATATAGGTCGATTCACCATCCTCTGCAAAGAACAACTTATTTGCAGGAAGCGGCACTACTTTATTCAACGTTTGTTCTATGTCCTCAGGAGATGTAGGGGCAGCTACTTGATTAGCATAAGCCGAACAAGATATGGAAAATGCAGCAATTGTCGTTAATACAAATCTTTTCATGAAAAAATCCTGTTTTATATTTATCTCCATTCTATTCTGCTTCTTTCGTTTAACCTGTCGTTAAGATATCAATTTTGACTCCTTATCAATCGCCAATAAAAAAACCCCGCACAAGCGGGGCTTTCAAATCACATTACAAGTCGTTTTATTGCTTTGGGTCGGGCTCGCTTACACCCTCTTGTAACTTAATCCGAAACTGACCATGTAGCTCTTCCAACCCCAAGTCACTTTCATTTACTGAAGAGGTTTCTGCACGTATGACTGATACATCTCTTACTTCCAATTGAGCAATGCTTTCAGACAGTCTTTTTACGACTTCTACACGCTTCATTTCAAGATTAGAAGCACGTAGTTCAATGTCTTCTGCCGAAAACTGCTGTGCGTTAGATAGCAACGGCATAGCTATCATCAAAGCACCGATACTAAAGACTGACTTTTTTAGCATGACAACTCCTAACTTGTTACTGATGAGTTGGGTAGGTTTAGGTTTACACTAATTGAAGGAAAACCAAGTGTTTCAAAAAACGACTTTTTACGCTGTTCGTAAATTCGTGATTCGGTTACATCTAGTTCGCTCATAAAGTTTTCTTTAAAGAAATAGAAGCTTTCTACGTGGTCTATCAAACCTGCTTGCTTTGCTTTTGAAGCACTGTAAAACATCCCCTGAAAAATATTAGGGTAAGAGTCCTCATCGATACCTATCCGTGCAGCTTTAACATCACTGACGAAGCTCTCATATAAAGGGTTCATGGCATTTTTACTCACAAGTTCAATGCTCTCTTTACTCATAGTGTTATCACTCCATGAGTCTAGAATTGTTTTGTGGATACCCGCTGAAAGCGTTTTTTTTCCGATACCATATCGATCTTTAACTTCAGAGAAATCCCATAGGTCCATTCTTACGCCAATGGACCCTACAACAGACGAACGATGTGCTGTAATACTGTCTGCGGCAGACGCAATATAGTAGCAGGCTGACATACATCCTTCCTGTACTATTGCTTTTATTGGTTTACCTTTGCCTCTTAAAGACATTATATATTCATAGACCATTTCAGCTTGAACTGGAGAGCCACCACCAGAATTTAGATCTAGCAATATGCCTTTTGCAGTAGGTGAGTTGTAAGCTTCCTTTATCGCTTTAATAACATCAACGCCCTGAACGCCATTTTCGCCACCAATGGGACCATGCACCTTGACGACAGCAACATGTGGAACGGTCAAACTCGGCGGCCTTTTAGAAAACCCTAGCTGAACCACAAGTGAAATTAGCACAAGAAGCATAACTACCGTCTTAGCAATCATCTGGCGCTTGTACAATTTAACAAGTGTTTCAATCGATTCAGACTCTTTGGGTCTTGAACCGTAACCTGTTAACTTATGAACAATATCTGATACTTTCATTTAACGAACTCCGCGATCATCTGATTGTGGAATTGAACCATGTCTTCACCGCTCTTTTTGATATAAGACATCATTTCATTCCTACAATAAGCTTCACTAGGAAGCGATGCGGCCACACTATATAAATCTTGGACAGACTTTGTAGCATCAGACATATACTGTTTACCTAAGTTAAGAAACGTACTTCGCTCTTTCTGATCGTTACTTAACTTTAGTTCGTCATACTTAGTTACCCATGCTCCATAAGCGAAACCAGCAGATACTTGAAATTCGTTAAACGCAGAAGTATAGGGCCCTTTTCTCAATAGTTGCTCAAGCTCAGCTGGTTCACACTTCGCATAGCACACACTTGGTAGTGTTAAACTTGCCAAAGCAGCCATGGTTAAAATCTTATTCATTGAAACATCTCCCCTTGTACATAATCAAATCGTACACCCGTTTAATTCAATGCAAGGCTTGCTAAGGCGCCTTTTTCTGTATCTTAATCATCAACAGCTTCTTTATTACAAAATTAGATTTATCTTGTGTGATATGAACCTGCGGTATCATGTATTTCAGGAATATCTAAGGAGGATTCTATGCATAACAATTTAGAGCAGGGCTATCAACGTAATAGACCTCCTCAACATCAACAACAGAACACTGGCTACAATGCTTACTTGTCAGCTATGGGTTACCGTGAGAATTATTCATTGAAATGTCACGGTAAAGATTTTGCTATCGAAATTAAGCCAGATGCAACAAAATCAAACTGGCACACCGTTCGTATTGAAGCGGCCAAACGCATAAACGGGCAGCAGACGTATGACTGGTCTAACAAAATAAGTCTACAGTTGACAAATGTCGAACTTCCGGAAGCTACAGCGTTTTTCTTAACATTAACGCCTTCTGTATTGTGTAATTACCATGGCTCTCAAAATAACAAGGGATTCGAAGGTCGTTTCCAAAACGACAGTGTATTTGCGTCTCTAAACGAGTCGGGGAAACCTAAGATGGGCGTAAAAATGTCTTTCGCAGACAGCATGATGTTTGGACACCTATGTCTATCGCAGTATTGTTTTAACTTCCCTAACTTAACTACTGAAGCTGCTTATAGTTCTTTCAAAATCTTGGCGAAAAGAATAAGCAGCTCAAAGGGTTAAGGGGCTTGCGGCATCTTACCTAATGGTACTCTGAATGTGTTGATTGATTACACGAAATGAGGTTTAAGATGCACGCCAGTCACCAATTTATAAATGATTACTTTGAACATAAAGAACTTGTTGGTTCTTTTGAAATTGATACAAGCGAAAGCTTATTTGAATCATGCAAAGTAACGGCAGAATATGTGGCCTTGCAGATAAAATATTATGGCGCTCGACTAGCAAAATCTTCGTTTGACGCAAAGCTTGCCTATGATGAGAGCGGCAATCCTTTATTTGTGACGGAGAATAATGAGTTGGTGGATGGTATCTGGATTGGTATTCCTAATGAGGTTTACCACAGCTTGCCTACGTTATCTTCTTCAATGGTTAAGAAATACCGTGCTTGCCCTAAACTTTATAAACGCACATACATCGATGATATTCAGCGTAATCGCCTGAAAGCAGCCGAGCACACACTTAATGCTGGTACTTATGCCCATGAAATCGTACTTGAGCCAGAGGGCTTTATGGATAGGCATTATCGCGGGTTGGTGAAAGCAGAACACCCTAATGCCTTAGTTACTCTTGATGATTTAAAGTCACACGCTAAAGAGTTGGGGATCACAAGTGGTCTAAGTAAAAAAGATTCTGTGATAAAGCAAATTTTGGAGGTGGCACCTTTAACTCCAATTTTTGATGTTATGGATGCTAAAAACGACGAGTTGAATAAAGGTAAAAACAAAATTGACGGCATTGTTTATGATGATGCTATTCGTTGCGCGAAAACAATCCTAAGCCACGGTGACGCAGGTCCGTTACTTAACCCCGACGAGGGCTTGCCTGAGGTAAGCATCATTTACACATGCCCTATCACGGGCTTGAAAAAACGCTCTCGCTTTGACTTTTTACGTTTTGACAATCGAGCAGTTGACGTCAAAACAACAAAAAGTTGCGAAGTAAACTCATTTTCAAAAGATGCCGTGAATATGGGTTACGGCATACAGGAGATGTTCTACCGTGAAAGCTATTTTGTTGCGACAGGAAATGATTTAGACGACTTTATTTTTGTCGCTTCTGAATACGCCACAATGGACGATTGCGAAACCTTTTTCATTGACGATGAAGATTTCGACAAGCTTTTCAGTATTTATGAAGAAACCATGACCAATCTGCATATTTCTATGAAAGACAACGTTTGGCATGGACACTCTGTAACAGACAAGAGAAAAAAAATCAGAAAACCGAAGTTTTGTGAGTGGTAAATATGAGAAGTATTTACAAGAAATTCCTCACTTCAAATAACCTTGTCGTGGATGCTCTCAGCATTCGCGACTCAATCAACAAATCTCAATGTGAAACTCTTAAAAAGATGCGGTTTCTCGTTCTAGCGGTGAGCGATGCTGCGCACCGCGAATATGGGGGTGAATCAGTGTCTTCAGTATACTCAGTTAGAATAAAAGAAGCAGATCAAAAAAGTGATTATTTTGTCGCAGCAGTTTTAAGCTGGCCTCAACTTATCCAATTAAGCTACAGCCGAGGTTTTTGCTATTTAAATGAAAACACGCGGCTGATGAAAGCTGACGGTTACCAATACAGTGAAGCGGCCTACATTGACCAAAAACAACTCCACCGATTAATTTTGACGGTTGAAGCAGTGACGGAAAATGGCATTGAATGGTATTCACTTTTTGGCAATCGAATTGTTGAAGCATCTGAGCGTTCAAATCTTACATTTAAATTGCCATGGCTTGCTCAAAGAAATAGTAATAAATTGTCACCAGTAGACACGGCTTCTCTTGCTATTACAGATGTTATCATGGCCAGTGACGGTGAGGTATCTTTCCAACTCGGTGAGAAAATTCTAGAATGCTCGTGCCCCGATTATGTGTTCAATCATAATCGAAGGATCATTGCTTGTAATAAAGGGTTAATTCTTCGCTCTAAAAATCACACCCTTGAATAGGTTTATGATATATTAATAAAGCTCCTACCTCTTTGGAGGTAAATATGTCCTCCTACAGCACACATTGCGGCCTACCGCATCAGACAGTCGCGGAGTATTTGTCAGATGCACCTTCTCCAATAAAAACACTTTTTGACCCCCTTAACTGCAAAGCATCTTCTTCAAATTGCATAAAATACTTCCTACTAGAGGAGTTTGATTATGAGTTGTACAAGCTTTGATGAACTTGTTGGTATCTTTAAATCCATCACCAACAACAAGAAATGTGACGTAAGTTCAATTTACTGCACAGAAGAAAAGCTAATAGTTTTATCTGAAAAAATATGTCAACAGTACGGGGCTTCGTCACTGGAGTTTGAGTTTTCTGAAAGCCTTTTGAGTTTAGTCGGGATGGCTAAAATGGCCCCCCCTGACTATAAACTTTCATACTGGCTTGAATATGCAGTTCCAAATGTAGAGCTTTCATTAAAGCAAAAGCTAAATGTTATTGTTGAGGGGTTCTTCAGTTTTGCAATTTAACGACAGTAAAAAGTATGGTTTTGAGTTATCAAGCCCCAGCGGCACGACAATTGAATTAAAGGAGATGGACGTCTCCATAAAGATATTGAAAAGCGGCACAAGCCGCGTTTCGATAGGCGTGGATGCGCCAGAACATATTAAAATAAATAGGTCAAAAAATGCTAAAAATGAACTGTAAAATTGGAGATATTATTAGTATTTCAGATGACTTTTTTTTGGAAGTAATCGATACCAACAAAAATCATGTCACACTGCGTTTAAATGGCGTGGACCGTGTTGATTTGACTATCACGCTTCCTAATTTAAATACAAATCAGAGCTCTTTAGATCAATGTCAATTGGTCGCGTAGTCATAACACTAGTGACTACGCCCAATTGTTCTGACAGCATCTTGTATACTGTATCTGTGGTTCTTAATGGATGCCGGTAGTTTACTAATCATTTCCAAACCACCGCAAGACTCACATGCATGTTTATGCTCTTGTATAAAATCACATTTAACGCATTGATAAATTCTCGTTCCATTTTTTATCCACATTTTTTTGGCCATTTCCATCTGACTTAAATGCTGAATAACTTTACCGATGTACTCGGGAGACTCACCAGTCACAAACTGTTCGGAATCAAAGTGATTAGAGGCTTGAATGGAAATCACCCACTCTCGCCTATCTAGTCTTAATACAGTTTCATTTTCTGTCAATTTTACACCGGGCAATACTTTCAAAGTTTGTTTGATACAACCAAGAATTTGCTTAAGGTTATTTTCAATTTCCTTTATTTCATCATCGGTAGCATCAACGTTTTGAATGAAGTCTATCAACCCTTCTATGCGATAAACTGGCAAAGCGCTTTTAAGCGCCTCAAGTTCCATCGTACTCCAGTTAATTGTCTGAGCGTGATACTGAAGAAACACTTTAGCTTCACTAGGCAAGCGCAGAACGTTGAGCATACGATGTGCAACCTTTTTCATTTCGATGGTTTGATCGTATATACCTTGGATGATTATGATTGCAGCGCTGAGAATTTGCCTTTGACTTTCGCTTTCTTCTAAGTTTAAGGCTTCGAGCAAAGTTCCAATATCAATATTAAACTGCTGCTTGATAACATCGGGGAGAACGTGGGGGTCTCGCATTGAGAACTCAATTGTTGAAGCGCACAAAACATCTTCACTTTCGATTTGATATTCTTCCGCATTTCCGACATCACGAACAACTAACTCTACCCATTCGTTATAACTTTCTGCTATGTATGGGCAGTAGATCCACTTTCTAACACCCTCTAACGCGATTGCATCGATAATGTCATCTTCATCGTCATCAGCTTGAATATCAAGCATCTCTTTATCTATCCAAAATAGACTTACTTCTTCTTTTTCTGCCAGAAGCTTGAGATTGTTTTTGGATTTTTCAAAATTATCAGAGATAATAAGGTCATAATCCCCGTCGATTGTTTTTATTGTTATAGCGTTAGGGATAACATTGCTATCTTTGACATCAACTACCTGCGTAACCTTCTCTTCTATGTAAAAGTCACGCGGCACTGTTTCGCCATTAGGAGCTGTTAATACAATTAATTTCCTGAACAAAGGAAGTTTCAGAAATCCCTTCTGAACAATGTACTTTTTATATCTTTTATTTTTAACCATCTCTTTTTAACAATAACCTAGAGGCCTTGCTTAAACGACCATTGAAGGAATGTACTTCGCCTTCATCCATAAAAGCGTCACTATTTATTGCTATCTCCACACTTGCTTGATATTTAACACATACAGCATTTACTATGTCCAATGACTTATCTGTACACGGTTTAATGATATAAACTAGATTGCTAAGAACAACGTCAGGCTTAATGGAGCCGTTCTGGTTTATTCTTCCATGCTGTAAAATTTCTAGCTCATTCTTGGTATCAACTTCATTGCCGCCAAAGGTTGAGAAGTGTACAGAGAATCTATTTCTTTCAGTTTCTAGAATTTTTTCGATTATTTGTTTTTTTAAATTCTTTTTTTCGTTGAATGTGACGACGACTTCTCTATCGACGTTCTTGCTTTTTTCAAAAACTACATCAGCAGATAAAGATGTTGATGTGAGCGCTAACGACACTGCTAAAATTGTATGTTTCATAAGCTACGTCCAACGAAGAAATGATTTCAAAATCCAGATATCAGTGTGTCTATCGTACACACTCTCAAATAGTTTTATCACTATAAATTTTCAAATCTCGTCCATTAAGGACATCTTTTAGCGCCGTTAATTTAGTAATACGCTATTTATATTTCAATCATGTCTACAGTAGCAATATGTTGTAACAATCTACCACAACAATCCTGTAACAATACATACACACCTTTTATTATATGCTCTTAGTGGCATTTTTTAACAGTCAATATTTCTAAAATAGCTTTCTTATCTAGCAATGCTTTCTTCTATGGACGCTTCTCAACTACCTTTTCTTCTATCAATGACTTTTTTTGTCAGTTAAGGGACTAAAAACGCTCCCTTATTAAACTACTCATTTCGTTGCTCGGTGTATCATTTTTAGACTTCGAATGCCTTTTGAATGTGGCGAAAGGAAAATCTTAAAAAACCGCGCAGCATGATTTGAAGGGTTGTTCTGAATACGGTGCCTTTCGAAGATTTGTATTGGATTTCCGATAAAGAACTTCCTTTATTTTTGCGTGTCACGATTCAAAACAGATTCAATGGTACATGTTGGTAAAGTTTTTCAGGAATCAGAAATATTATGAAATCGTTCGCTTTTTCTTCAGAAGCAGTTCTTAGGAATGGTTCACATATAGATGAATGGACTAATAAATTAGTTATTTTTCGCCGCGACCGTCTCAGCTCTGAGTTGATTGAAGAGTACGGCACTATGGCTGTCGACACTGTTTACAAAGTCGAAGGTGCTAAACCCGGCAGCAATAACCAACAATTGACAATCTGCTCCCCTTTTTTCCCTCTATCGTTCTCTGTAGCAGTTGAAGATATTGAGATCGCCACCAGCGAAGAACTTGATTATGACAGCATGATTAAACCTTTTGAGCACTTTTTGGGATTAGATGGCTCTTTACTAGTACCAGAAGCTAATCAGTAGACATTATCAATTGTCTAGCTGTTTTTTATCTCGGAGTAGCTATGTCTGAAAATGAAATTATCAAACACAGATAAGACTACCCTTTCGCTATCCATACCTGCGGTATGCTGTAGTGAAATTTTTTCTATAAAGCACTGAGTGATTCGTGCCCTTATTTATTTTTCACGAGTCAAAAGCCGGATAGGGACTGTTTTACTTGAACAAGTACCTGTTCACTTTACTGAATACTTAATATCAAATTTTTGAACTTTTTGAGGATGGTTTATCAAATGTTGCACTCCATACTGTTTAGCAACATTAAGAGCCTTTAAAATATATGAGCAATGCTTCTATTTCATTAAATAACAGATTCATTTCATTCGTCGACTCAAAGGCCGAAACAGCTTTGCGAGAATTTACTATGACGAATATTGAACGTTCGTTTGTCGATGACAATAAGCTTTTCTGGTCACATGTGTCAGAACAACTGAAGTCTCGCACCCGTAGGTTGAATAGAATTAGTCACAATTATTTGAGCAAAGATACTGAAATGTCTTTAATGGTCCTCGATAGAGCTATAGAGGTTGCTCGTGAGCGCAGTATCACCGGCTTTGGCCTTTATCAAGTAAAAAACAAGAATATGCAGCCAATAAAACGGTTTTATGAGTCGCTACTTAAAATGTCTTCAAACATATCTAACAACAAGGCTAAGATGAATGTTATCGATTCATGTATGATTATCTTATGCAAAATGGTCTACCCGCATATTGATGCTAATCTAACAGACACTCATACTTTAATACGCAATGCCGTTGCTGATATAAACTGTGCTGACTCAATGTCCCATGAGGAAAAACGAAACTGGCTCATCTGTACGCAGCGTCTTAATAAAAAGCTAGAAAAAACATCTGGTAACCTGCTTAATCCACCGGCACTTCGGCTCGTGTAGTTTATTCTCCGTGGTATAGATTTTATTAACTAAATTATGAATATATGATTTAAAAGGTACTTACAATGAAAATAGAGAATCCATCCTTGCAAAAAGGGATAGAGCTCACTGAGGAGCTTTGCGATATACAAGCTGACTACATAGCTCGTTTAGTAGAGCTATTTTCTATCATTGAAGAAGAAGGTCCTACCCGTGAGTTTGAAATGACGTCTCGCGGATTGACTGAAGAAGACATTAGCATTCTTCGTGCGATACCAGCCAGTTGCTTACGTGATCTTCCTATCGCTTTTGAAATTGATACAGGTCCGTTGAAAAAGCTAAACAAATTCATTATTGAGAACGGATTGTCTTATGATTCTCTTCCAGACGAGATGTCAGTAATAACTGAATCGTTACAAGCAGATAGAACTAATACACTGGCCAAAACCAAACGACTTTAAAACAGCCCTTCGGGGCTTTTTTTGTTTTTGGGCTTGCGTTAAATAAAAGTACAGCATAATCAACCTCGACATTTCTAATTATTCAAACGGAGTTTTAAAATGGCAAATGAGCAACTACTGCTATCAGTACCAACTGAGAATGCGTCAGAAAAGATCGAGGTCTCAATCATTTTTAACGACGGTTCAACCCAATCTTGGGCCGGAGAAAAAATAGAAAAAGGTTACCACCTGCACGTAAATGCAGTATACGAAGAAGCAGATAAGAAATGCATACGCCCGTTTACCGGCTTGCGACGATTTATATCTCCGTCTGATAACTGTGTTCAGGAGGAAATTTCTTCTCTTGATATCAATGCTTCAATTATTTCAAACTTGGCTTTCTCTGTAGCTCGTGCTAGCGACCTGATAATAACAAAGGAAGGAGCTCGTTTGATGCGTAGCTATTCAGCTTCCAATCAAGCTATTAAGACAGCGCTGGGCACTACCAACACAATTCATTGAATTCATATAACTACTAATTTTTAAAGGGCCAAAACAAGGCCTTTTATCAACACCATTTGTTCTGCCCTTAAATACACTTTAAGACACAACAGGAAGCACCTTACTGCTTTTTTTAACTAAAATCTATGATGGTTTAAGTATATCGATGACACAAAGTTTTTTGAGAAAATACCGGTCATTAGTGAATCTTGCCTTCACGCGGGCTGACACGCTTAATATTCACGAAATTTCTGCCTCTACAGACTTAACTATGTCAGATATAGAGGAGTATGTGTCTAACGAAACATTTGAAGAAGTCGTGTGATTATTTTAAGGCATTGATGACATTTAAACGAGCTGAGATGACCCACTCCGCACTCGATAAGCCTATAGCAGGCTTAGTATCCACGCAGTAATTCTCTAGTATGCTTATGGCCTTACAAGTCATGGGCATACCCTCTACTTTAATGGCGTAGCTAATAGCGTTCCGAGTCCACCAGCGACATTGCTAGAAACAAGAAAAAGCATCCTGCACCCCTTGCCATATATGGTTTAGAGAGAAAATAAACCTATCGAAAAAAAACCCTTGAGTTTGATAGGAATGGCATCTCTTAAACCTGCTTTAACGTGACCTAATTACACCTTATCATTTTATCCATTAACACTACCCTTATTTGTAAGGCTATTTTGTTACTAAATAACTAACTTATCAGGTAACTCCTATTACACAAATACAATTCTTTAAGCGAGGTAAATCATGGAACAACTTATTAAATTCCTAGAACACGAAACTGAGAAAGCTGATAAGCGTTATCAATTGATGTGCAGAGACATTGAATCAGGTTTAGAAAACGTAGGCGGGGTAGATGCAATGGCTCGACGAGTTGTTGAAGCACAGCGTGAAAAGACTCTGTATAATTTCTTCTATATAATTCGCGCACGATACGAAGCTGATGTTGCGCAGGATGACATGCCTGAATTCATTACATACTGCTTAGAACTTATACAAGATGAATTCTCTGAACGAGTAAAGGTTCCTGCGTTAACAGAAGCACGTCAAATGCTTTTAAAAGAATTAACTCCAATATTGGCGGGAGCATAGTATGTATTACTGTAATCACTGTCTATCATGCTCAATTAACAAAAAATGTGAATATTGTTCTTGCACTTGTAAAGAGTTAACTGAAGCCAAAACAGCTCAGATTGTTCGTGATGGACGTATCTTTAGTGATTTCATTCACTACATCGAAGTGCCTAATCTCGGCAAATGTGAACTGATAGCAATTCATAAAGAAGATGAATCGACCAAGGAACAATACATTGGCTATCAAGACAGTACTTTGATTTCTTTAAAGCCATTAGATGGTTCAAAACTAGTTAAACGCATGATCGACAATGATAGCGTTTGGGAATTAAAAGCTGTTTAACAAACATTTCTTGAATATAGCCCCTTCTCCTACTGGGGCTTCATAAATCAATATCAGCGAGGTAATGAAAACGGCGGGAAATAGAAAACACGGCTTCATGCGCGGTAGTGCAGCAGGGCGCAACGGTGTAGGTATACCCAAAGGTTTTTACTGTGATGCTTGTGAAAAGGAACATAGCGCTAGTGTGGAGCGAACAGCATTAAAGCATTTTGTTGGTTCAGACGTTTTGGTCTGCGACAGAAAATACTTTCAGATGAAAGACGCTGACTTTAAATCTCAATCTAACAAAGCTAAAGCTATAGCAAAGCTCAAGCGCCTTCAGTCAAAAATAGCGCTGGCCGATAGCAAAGGCTTGAAGTCTCGTATTGATTTCTTAGCCACTGTATTTACTCACCAGTTAAAAACGGAGCTAAATTCTTACCAGTTATATGATGAACACAACATCGGAGAGCGTGATTACGATACATGCTTTGATATGCATGATGGTGATTTAGTGGTGCATGGCTTAATAGTTTTGGCGAAAAAGAATTACTGGTTAAAAGCGAATCTTAAAAAAGAGATTGGTATTACTTGTTACACGCAATGGGTAGGGGTTTATGAGCGTATCGAATCTTCTATTGGCATGGAAAGTCAATCTGAACAGTTAGAGGGTCAGCTAGCATTTAGTATTTAGTTGTCAGCGCAGAGGCTCCTACACCATCTGCGCCTTCAAAGTAAGCGCGAGGTAACGAACTTACCTTGATAAATCAATGATAAGCGTTTAAGGGCTAATTTTCGAGTGGTTTGTTAATGACAAGACACAAAGAAGATTTCAGTTGTCCAAACAAAACTTAATTTAGGATCATCACCAACGTTTGATGGAGAGTTGATGGATATTACTGAGGAACATCAGGTCCGTAACATAAGCCACCAGCGCCCCCATGCAGTCGGTAAATTCCCATTACTATTCAGCGATATGCGATTAAAAGACTGCTTGTAGATAAACCTGTTCCTTGAGCATCGTTACAAGGGGAAGTTTTTTCGACCCTCTAAAGGAGGTCAGCAGAACCTCTTAGGGATTGTAACCGTTAAAACCATCAAAAGCATCGCCAACTCGCTCAAGCTGGTAGACTGCCCTTGCATATCTACTGCGTCAAAAAAATAGTGCAGTCAAATAGTATCCATAAAAATACAATTACGTATTTTGCATCCTTGGTAACAAGCAAGATTTGACCAACGCGGCTAACTGGTATGGCTCGATTGCGACCAACGGCGAGCATACTGACTACGAGATGATGATAGCGTTAGAGGAAGTCGTAAATCACACTATGTTCTTTAAAACCCGTACTACCACAGAAACAGTTGACGGGGAGAAAGTTAAGCGGCGAGAGACGATCAAGGTTTCACTGTCTGATAAGACCGGCGTTCCGGTAGATGAAGTGGCTGTTAGACGTTGGAAAATGATACTCCACGAGCGCAGGGAGCAGCTGCTGGAGCGAAAACGCATAGAAGCGGAAGAAAAGGCAGCTAAAAAAGCGCAGCGAGAGAAGTCTAAAACCGCAGCATTCATCGATACAAAGACAATCGCAATGTTTTAGGTCGCATAGCGGCCTACCATTACAAGCGTGCTCATTAAGCACGGAATATGCTGGTCTTATTGCAATGCTCCCTTTCACAATAAAGGCACAATAGTATTTTTTACGAATATCGGGAGAAAATATTGTGCACGATAGTCAGCATGTTGTTTGTGTTAAGTCGTCTATGGTATACGGCGAAAATAATGCATTTATTGACTATACACTTTCTACCAAAGACATACTCTTATGCGAGCGTGGTGTAGCAGAGCATGACAGCGATTTCTTAAAGGTCGTTCCTACAGCAGTTATCTTGTATGACGGCAAGTTATGGGCTTTCAAGAACACTCTTAAAGGTCAAGTCAGCGCTGCAATTGTCAGTGAATTGGGAATAACTGATTTGATTGTGAAAGACTCCAATATTGACCTAGACGAGTCCTTTGACACCTTCTTTTCTAAGCAGTTGGACTGCAAACTAGAACTTGATTCATATATTGTAAAACAAGACGTACTTCCAAAGTTAATTTGCAGCGATTTCTACCCAGATAATCGGCCATGTCTTCTTCATGCACACGTCTATCACCTCGACGGCCCTCATATACAGTCAGTGCTTAATGATATCGAAGTATTAGGATTTTTATCACCTGAAGAATTACTATCCGACAGTTTTGAAACTGACATGACAACTATGCATATTTGCAGGGCAATTTTAGACAATAAGTTTAACAGGTAGCGTTTCAACCATAGACAGAGCGGCTAAGAAAATGCGTGCTTGCGCCATTAAATAAAGGGTTAGCATACCCCTATTGATTTGAATAAGAGGAAGAGATTTATGGCAACTAAAGGGCTTAACAAAGTACAGATAATTGGCAATTTAGGTGCTGACCCTGATTTGCGTTACATGCCAAATGGAACACCAGTTTGCAACATAAGTGTTGCCACAACTGAAAGTTGGAAAGACAAAGACGGAAACCTTCAAGAGCGCACTGAATGGCACAGAATGGTGTCATATCGTCGCCTCGCTGAAATTATTGGGCAAAACCTTAAAAAAGGCTCACAGGCGTATTTTGAGGGGAAGTTGCAAACTCGTAAATGGCAAGACGAACGGCGTGAAGACCGCTATGTTACTGAAATAGTTATTGAGGAAATGCAGATGCTTGACAGGAAACAAGCCGCTCCCTCTCAGCATGATGAGCCACAGCAGGCACCTGCTCAGTCGCCTCAACCTGCGCCAAATGATTACGACGCTGCTCCACCAAAATCGGACAAGAAAAAAGATGACATTCCGTTCTAGCTAACCGTTCTGAATGTTAGCTTTTTGTTCAATGTTAAAGCGGAACAATTATTACGGGTATGTGATAGAGCATACCCATAGATTTTAACAGGATGATTATAATGTCAATTCAAGTAAAATGTTCGAAACAAAATGTATTCGTTGAAAGAATCGATGAGTTACTGGGTGTATTGAAAAGCTTCGCTGGAACACATTTGACAGTAATAGAGACGCTACCTTCTGGTATTAAGAAACCTCATTACCTAAGTGTTGATGCGAAAGGCACCCCCTCATATACCTATCTCGACAATAAATCATTTGGACCTGATGACTTACAAGTAAAAGGATAAAAAATTTGGATAATCCTCGCTTTAAAAAATACATCTCTTCTCTTGTAGAAAAAGGATGGTCAGCAACGGCCCACAGTGAAGATGTCGTGGATGAGAACTTCGCACAATTTTTTACCTATTACCCGCATAATGACCATCTCGTAATGGCTAGCATGTCCGTTGATAGATTCTATCAACTTCATGCGGATGCTAAATTATCTGTCCCATCGCACCTATTAGAGCGTGACAAGCTTGCTGAGTTAGTTCTCCACACCGCTAGCGCTACACATGGCGCCAAAAAACCAGAAATTGAAGAGCAGTGGGCGATTGCATCAGCGCTATATATGCCTACCACCAGCACTGGAAATACAGTAGTGAAACAATTCTATGGCCGCCCTTTTGCTTTCTTCACGGTCATGTATCCCTCTAATAAAGCAAAAACTGATTTTGGTATTTGACCAGCCTCGGTGGTGCCGCTTGCTCAGATATTGTCAGTAGAAGAGTGCAAGGATTACTTTAACCAGATCATAGCAAGTGATAAACAAAGCGGTAAAAAGCAGCATTTCAAATATCTTAAACGCTAAGTCCTCCATAGACCAACCTCGTTTATCGGCGCAATTAATAAACGTAAGATGAAACCAGTTTTAGATTCGCTAGGCTACGAACAAGCGGTAGTGACGTACTGCTTAACAACTTTTAGAACTTTCTTCCATATACTGTGGTTCCTTATAGCATTCCCCTTGCGTTTTGCAGGCTTATGTCATTCTTTAGGTGTACGTTAAACACCTAAGGAATAACAATGAGTATCCATGATCATATTTCTCGACAAGCAACCAGTAAAAACAACAATATGTTGCGCAATGCCATTTATCAAACAGGCCAAAAGATTGAGCAAGAGACACTTAAAGCAATCCGTGATTTGAAAACAAATCCTACTCACCAAACGCTATTAACACTTGTTGAGAAACGTGGCCAACTTGAGGGATACGTGGAAACACGTAAGTCAGTAGCACCATCAGTCGCTGTCGATGTAGCCCTTGATCAGCAAAGAGGCATTATCAATAAAGCAAAACAGGCCATTGAATCGTTCTTAACCTCGCCTGAGTGAAATTTGCATTTAATGGTGGGTTGAGCATTGTCCATGAGATACATGTTTAACCCCCAATTATTATTCCCTTAACGAACTCGCATCATCGAATTAGATGCGACACTAAATTTACTTTGGAATACTGAGGTTTTTATGAAGTTTACGGTGTATATCCCACGCAAAAATTCAAGACTCGCGGATATTGTTTCCCCAGCCAGTGCGATTGTTAAATCCAGAACTATTTCTGATACCTCAGTTATGGTTTATTACGAAGGTAATGTTTACGGCGCTGAGAACATCAAAACATTTGAAGATAAATGTTCATTAGCGGCAGGACGAGCTAAAGACCACTACCCAACCACAGCACTCACTATTGTCCCGTTAGAAGAAGTGATCGATATTGGAGTGTACGACCTAGAAACCAATGCATTTCACTTAGATGAGAATTTTCACGAACTTTTCAATGAATGGGTTACTTACAACCAACGGCAAGAGGTCGCCTGATGCGCTCTATTCGTCGTTATTTACTTTTTTTATCGATTTCTCTTTTTGTATCGCAATCTTTAGCAGGCAACCCACCTGTTAAGCTGTCTACCAGTGGTATCTGTCACGATGAGACTAGTGCCTTCTATTCAAGAACGAAGAATTATACAGTTTATGAGAATATTGAAGCCTGCTTATCATCTGGTGGGCGTCTTCCTAAAGGGCATGTAAACTATTCGACTAACGCGTCTAGTCCCTCCAGTGGCAAATACAACAGAGATGATTGGAACCATTGGACAGATAAAGACCATGATTGCCAAGATGAAAGAGCCGAGCAACTTATTCGTCAGTCTTCTACTGCGGTTTTATTTGATAAGTCAAACAATTGTACTGTTGATAAAGGCACCTTTTACGACCCATATTCAGATAAGATTTTTATCGATGACGACGACCTTGATATCGACCATAGGGTACCCCTTGGCTATGCTAGTGCAAGGGGTGGAGCAGCTTGGAGCAAGAAGCGCAAGGAACGGTTCGCTAACGACCCTGAAAACCTGATCGCTGTTAATAAGTACCTAAATCGTCAAAAAGGGGCAGCTGGTCCTACTGAGTGGATGCCACCCAACCATAAATACCGCTGTGAATATTTAATACGTTTTGATGGTGTCGTGAAAAAATATGGGTTGCAGTACTTTTCTCGTGAAAAGCGAGTCATTGATAAAATGCTTGCCGTTTGTTCATAGTATGTTTATCCCCTTTCTAAAAGTAATCCTTTTGTGTGCTTCTTTACTTCTCTCTCTGTGCGTAAACGCGCAGAGGGAGCGATGCTCGCGCAACAGTTGCCTTGTCTCAACTCCAGTAAATAATGGTTTTGAGTTAAAAATAAGCTTACTAGTGCAGGCCGAGCATCTATGCGTTCTGCGCCACGAAAATTTCATCTATAAAGAGCGAGTTACCAATGTGTCTACCGTGTACTTACTGAAAAGAAATTATCCTACAACGGGCGTAAGCTGGCGATTTGACCATCTTTAGTTGTCATATCCTTTAAATTCATACTTTTCTGACTTAATTCACGAAGACCTTAGTTTTTGTTTATGAAGCCTTAATGAAGATTGCGTAACATGAAATCGTGGCAACCTATAAGCAATCATTAATTATTTTGTCTCTAAGGTTAACATGGCTTCCACTAAAGAAATGATTGAACGCTTTGAGAAAGAAGCACCTTTGGAGTCTGCACTACCCTACCGTTTTTCGAATGGTTTTCTACTGACTGAAATTACCGGTCATTGCAAATCATGTAAAAAAGAAATCACAGGCCCCCACGTTAGAGGTATTGTTAGTAAGGCGTTTCAAGACGTCTTTAGCTTCGATGGCCACGGGGTATGCACAGATTGCAAAACAATATTTGGTATTCACGGGCGTGTAAAACCTCACAAGGACGCTGCTAGACAAGAATATGTCAAAAACGGCGTCTGGGTTACAGCATTTCCTTTTGAGCATACAAAACCTATCGACAAGCTAAGGGCCGCCCTATTGCGTGTGCTCTCCTTTTTTCGTTTGGTGTAAGGTTTATCTGACCGGGCACTATTTCAATGATAGACACTTTCGGTAGCGATGCTTTCCTTCATGACCGTCAATCGTTCATAGACCGCTGCTGTGGCGCTTGGAACATGCAAATAAACAATTACTACTCATGTCCCACTGAAGCCCATGAAAAGGCCGCTGAAGCGCTTTTCCAACTATACGTTATGTATAGAGAGTTTATGTCGATATGCCCAGCAAACAAGAAAGGGGAATTCAGATTCATGTTTATTGTTCTTTCAAAGGGCAATTTAGATGATGCTTTAGGTAAGTTTGGTAAAGCGAAATAGCCTATTGTTGCCGAGATGGCCGAGGGGCGTCACAGAAAAAATGGCTTTTTAGTCAATGATGAGGGAGAAGTGTGTTCCTCTGACTATCTCAAAGCATAATCTTTAATAATTAAACGATGCTTTGATTTCACTCGTGCGCCCAGGGGGCGCAACAATTCCATAAAGTAGCCTTCTTATTTTTAATTTTTGATTTGTCTATCGAATACTCTATTTATATTGTCTTTACTGGAGATTTCACATGCGACAAATTCCTATACCTTCAGATGCGCAATTTGCGATTAACGAATTGCAAAGGGCTCACGGCCCTAAATGGAAGGAAAAACTCCTTTCTTGTTGGGCTCGCGTTCAGTATCCCGATTTAGAGCCTAGTTCTGCTGATGCATTAAAGCGGCTTTACAAATCGCACGGTACTACGTGGTTGAGTAAACAACGTTAAGCATGTCAGAACTCTACAATTAATTACGTTATCAATGACCGGATTTTTGAACTAGGCAATTTACTAATGGATGAACAACAAATTATTAACGACCCCACTACCTCATTCTGGCTGAGAGAGGCAATACGGAATTGTATTGACCGTGATCCTATCGATGTGCTGAATGACTTGGATATTCTTTACAAAATTACAGAACAAAGGATCGGTGTTGAATAAGATCTATTAGATCTTAAATGAGTTCAGTAATTCAAACTCCCCCCAAAAAAACTTTTATTTTGAAATCTAATACTAAAGGTACCCTTGCACGAAGAGGGTACTTAAAGGTACCCACTTACGGGGAGCATCCCAAACAAAAGTAACTATTTACGGGAAATAAGCTCTTAAAGGTACCCATTCACGGGGGCCACCACCTCAAAAGGTACCCTTCTACGGGAAGGAATTAACATAAAGGTACCCATTTACAGGGGAATTAACCTTTAAAGGAACCCATTCACGGGGGCCACCACCTCAAAAGGTACCCTTCTACGGGGAGATTATTTATTTCAACGACCCTCTTACAGAGGAATAAATCCTTAAAAGGTACCCTTCTACGGGGAAAATATATGAAATAAGGTACCCATCTACGGGGGATAAATGAGACTAGAGTTTCTTTAATTATTTAATTAAGCACACTTTTTCTATGTCTTATTGGAGTTTTGTTGAGTTTTTATAGTGATATTGGCACTTTAAATGCCAAATTTTTTCAATTTGTATAAAGTATGTTCGTTTTTCTAAAAAATTAATTTCTCCCCGTAGCCGGATACCCTCCCCGAAGTTGGGTACCTTTACCCCCGTAGGTGGGTACCTTTGGATTTTAAGCTATTGATAGCGATAAAGTATGGTATTATTTTTCCTTATTATACAATATGTTAAAGCATCATTATTAGAAAAGTGATTAACTTATTTATACGCCCCGTAATAGGGTACCTCTCCCCGTATATGTACACCTTTTCTACCGTAGATGGGTACCATATTCCCCGTGAGTAGGTACCTTATTCCCCGTAGATGGGTACTTTATTCCCCGTAGAAGGATACCTTTTAGGCGTGCAGGCCATTGAATACAAGCTCTGTAGAGGAGCTAAACGATCAAACGATCTTAAACGATCTAAACGATCTAAACACATCGTCGATCTATCTCATGATCTTTTTCTTTTGTTATGTTGCACTTTTATATAAACAATGAAATATTAAGGTGTAAATAAGATTTATACCTTTTGCAGGAATACATATGAAAGGAACTGATAGGTCGCCAGTACTTAGAAAGCATGTAAGTATAATCCATTCTGACACGTCTCGTTCAAAGTGGGGCCTAGTACAAAGAAAAGTAGTTAACTCTTTGCTTCTCAGAGCAAGAGAAACAATAATTGAAGCTATAGGAAGCAGTGATAAAGAAAGACTTGATGAGTATCTTGAAAAAACCAAAGGACAGGAAATCAATTATGAGATCCCCTTACATCGACTTAAGAAAGATATTCATTTTGATAGCAATGATCATTCCCTCATTAAAGAAGCGCTGTTTGGACTTGCTACTTCTGCCATAGAATACAACATTATTAATTCCCGTGGTGTCAAAGAGTGGGCAGTTATGCCGATTCTGAGTTACGGTAAGTTAGTTGATGGCAAAATCTACTTTCGATTCCCTAGTGAGTTGCGTGAAGAACTGCTATACCCTTCTGTGTACGCTAATATTGATTTAGCAATTCAGAACAGTTTTATCTCAACTCAATCTTTAGCACTTTATGAGAACGTCTACCGATTCATCAATGTTGGTGAAACCCCTATTTTTCCAGTCGATACATTGAAACGGCTATTGGGTATTGACACATCCTCCTATGTAGAATTTAAAGCCTTCAACACGAAAGTCATCAAAAAAGCAGTTAAAGAGATTAATCATCAGAGCAATATTGAAATCTTTGAAGTTGAGCTGAAACGGACTGGTAGAAAGGTATCTGGCATTCGTTTTAAAATTAAGCCAAACGCTGCTTATAAGGTTCTTGAGGACACTGATACCACAATTGAAATGTCTGAATATGAATATGCACTTCATGAGCTTGGAATTACTAAAAAACAATCACAGCGTATTTTCGACAGGCTTTCTATTGCAGAACTAGAAGAACGTATTAATGCAATCCAAACAACCTTGAGGCAACGTTCTGATATCGATAATCCAGCAGCTTATGCATGGACCGTATTAAATGCAGAAGAGACGCCTTCTTCTCCACAAACTAGAACAAGCGTAAGCAAACCTCCCACAGAATCGAAACTCATCATAGATGGCAAACTACCTTTCGAAGAAATTGAAAGGCGTGCTAGTGATGAGTTAATGCTTAAACTTAAAGACATGTATGTTTCAACAATGTCTTCTAAACGAACCGCGAAGGACAAAGAATTACATGCTATCGCTGTATCTGGTCAGTGGGATGATGATGCGCTGTACAATTCATTTGCTTCGTATGTTGAGTCCACGATGTACATTCGTAGAGACCTCATGAAACATTTAACAGATTGAGGTAGCTCTTTTAGCTATATATGGCCAGATTGAAACTGGCCATTTTATGCCATTAAGGACTGATTTCGCTTTGCTTATCTAACCAATGCCTCCAGATTTTGAAATTATTATTAATTAGCGACGTTTCTTGGAGGCCATTTTGGAAAATATTTTATTTGCTGCTGAAGACCTTTTTGGGCACGTTTTAGAGTCAGAGAATGGAGTTCTACTTATCAGTTGCTTCGATGGTACTTTCGCAGACATTAAAAAGCGTTACATGACTGTATTAGGCGAAGAGAGGAACGGTTATGTAATTTTTATCAATGAACGTATGAATTTAGACTTAGGTGAAGCCGTTGCAGACTTCTATCTGCGTTCAGGCGCGACCACCAATTACACTCCGCTTAATAGAGATAAGATAGCTTCAAACATTAATATTTCAACGGCTAAAGAGCTTATCAGGGTGCCATCTAACAGAAACGAAAATGTCATCAACCTCACATTTGCTGTCAACGATAGACAGTAGGTTATGCTGATAATTGGAACTTTGCGAAAACCGTTTTATGTCTATCAACCTTCAGTTCCTTGTATGACTATTCATATTCTCCCCTCGTTCGCATAATAACGATTAAATTTAAGCCTCTTAATTCCGTCTGATTTCTCTGGCTAATAATAAACTAATAAAAATATCAATTGGTGGGATGCCCCCATCTATAGAATTAGGGTGTGGTTATGAATATAAATGGTCTTAAATCATTTGCTAGTGGCCTAATCTGGATTGGAATCGGTGCATTTATCTGCATTGAAGGTTACAAAGTTATTCCTTCATTTTTTAGCGAATTTAGTTTTGCATTTTTAGGTGGTATAGCAGCGCTTATGTACGGTTCGCTACTGTTGTTAAATGGCTTTATCACTACTGCTAATAGCACCTCAAAAGCTTAGTTCTAGCAACCTGCTAGCGGCATGCCAAAGCAATTATGGTATTTCTAATTACTTATTAGAGGAATTTGATGTACGCTCTATTTCGGTCTGTTTTTACTTTGTCTTTTGTTGTAGGTATTTCTTGGTTTACCAAAGACGTAGTGATTGAACTCATAGAAGGTAATATTATTGCGTTGTTCTACCCTTCTGCGTTTATCATTACAATGCTTTTTTGTAATGAGTTCGTCGATAGACTGAAGATGAACAAACTCTATTCAAGCGATGCCAATAACTAAGCTTAAAAGCACTATACGGGTGTGAGGCGAAGTATTTTATATCCTTGATGTCTCTCTTCTCCCCTTTGACAAACCTTCTATAAATCCCCTATTCGTTATACAGCATTCAAGGACCCACAGTGTCCAAGATAGACGTCGCTATATTTAATTCAATAACCCCTCTCTAGTAAGAGGTTGCGTCATTGAAATCCAAGATACCTTTTACATATCAAAGCAAGGTTGTTAAAGAGTTTCAGGACAATGATGAAGGATTTATTTGCCCCCCAAAATAATGAGCCAAAACTTACCGTTCTCTCAATGGGTGCTGGGCAGGACAGTACGGCATTATTGTACAAATACATCAATGATCCTGATTTCCGCACTAAATACGCACCTAACGATTTTCTTGTAGTGATGAGCGACACAGGTAATGAGCACTCAGAAACATATGAGCATGTGCGTTATCTTCAAAGTAAGTGCAAGAAATACGGTATTGAGTTCGTCTTCATTACGAACGATATGGGCTATCACACAGGCGACTGGAAATCACTCCAGCACTTTTACATGGTGAAAAATGCAATAGGGAGTAAAGCATACCCTAAGATTTGCTCTCAGCGCCTTAAAATCGATCCTATCTATCGTTTTTTAGAGGACTACGTTGGCAAGCGATATGGTGTGAAGACGGGCAGAAAGTCTGGCCTAAAACAGTTTGCAAAAGAGTCAGGCAAAATTCGCATGATCATTGGTATCGCTAAAAACGAAGAGAAGCGAATGACAAATGCTGAAGATAATAAGGCGACTTGGTACCGCGAATCAGTGACACACAGTTATCCCCTTGTTGAACTCGGAATGGACAGGGCTGCTTGTCAAACCTATATCAAAAGCGTCGGGGAGATTGTTCCTTTGCCTTCCAACTGTATTTTTTGTCCCTTCGGCAGTTTAGAAGAGGTTGAATGGCTCAGACGAAACTATGGTGAAGCTTTAAATGAATGGGTTGCGCTAGAAAAGGCTAAATTGAATAAGTGGAGCCATCTGAATGCTATCGAAGTCAAAACTAAATCGGGCAAAACGAAAATAGAGAATCGTAATCTTGGTGTGTGGGGTAAGCGCTATTTACCTGAGGTGATAGAAGCGGCTAAAGAAAAGTTCGCTGATTGGAGCGATGCCAAAGTTCATGAGTACCGCATGAGTCACGGGCACTGCGTTAATACTTCATTTTAACTTTTTGCGTTAATGAAACTAAAGGATTTCAAATGGCTGAACAACGTACATACCCAAAACATTGCTGCTTCTTTTGTCAGAAGCTTGTTAGCGGCAATGGGGCAGCAAAAATATCTCACTACCGCACACATGTGCGTTCAGGGGAAGCAGTAGAAATTGGACCGCATCATCCTGAATATCGTGGACAGATAGAATTTTTTAAAAAGTCATAGTCAATAGGAGGCCTGTCTTGTTAAACATAAAGCGTATCGAATCGTGGATTCCAAAAAAACTCTCTCATCTGATAGAAAAAGTAGATGAAGACAGTGAGGTGATAGAGGTGGTTCTTAACGAGGGGTATCACAATAACGCCAATGCCGAGACTGTTTGGGTGTATGGTAAATTTCATTATGAAAGTGGTGAATCTTCTCTCAAAGACATTAAAGAAGACCTTCGACTGTGGTTAGATAATATTACTCCTATTAACGAATAACCATCTTCTCTCGTGGATAGGCCTTCGGGTCTACCTGCCCTCTTGCCTCCCTTCATACCATGTCATTATGGCTCTATCGAATTTGCTGTAGGAGGCACCATGAAACAGATAGAGACACTTTCACTTAAGAAAACTAAAGGCGGTCACCGCGTCTACCTCAACAATAAAACTCTTGAAAAAATTGGCTTTGAAGCCGGTGTCGGGTTTGAGGAAATTCACGAAGATAATTGCGTTCGCATCATTGTTAACCCAGATTCTGAGCGTAAGGTTTTGAACTGCGGCCGTGGCCCATTGATGGATTTAAGAAACAAAAAGCTAGGCCAAACATTACCTGATTGTGATCGTGTATCAGTTGACTACAAACAGGGGGAAATCATCCTTCGTGTCTATCACCACGAGAAACGTGTCAGACAACGTGAAAAGTCACTGATTAACAAAGTTAAGAAGCGAATTCCTTTGCGTATGGGCGAATTGTTCGCGGGTATTGGTTTACTTTCAAAACAACTGCATATGGGGCTATTAGCTGCCGGTCTAAGTACAACCATGGCTTTCGGAAATGAGCTGGAACGTCTGCCAGCTGATGTGAACGTAAACTCTAACCCAATTTGGCAACAGACTGCACCTGACGCTGTGTTCGTTCACGACGACATTATGACTATGGATAAGAGTTTGGTGCCAGAGCTCGACTGCCTAGTCATTGGTTACCCTTGCACACCCTTTTCAAGACAGCAGGGCGCAAACAGAAAGCGTGATTTAGAACATGATGCTGGAGCATTGTTCATTCCGACGTTAGATATTATAAATCGCGCAAACCCTGCACTCGTCGTTTTAGAAAATTCAGACAATATGCTGAATAGTACAACGCTGTCACTGATGGACAGAGTAATGTCAGCTACTGGCTACTATAGAACTGAAACCGTTGTTAATGGCCACGATCACGGTGATTTTGAAAGAAGAAAAAGACTTTGCCTAGTATGGGTATCGAAAGGCCTACAAGGATTGGATATGACTAAACTGGTATCCACCTGCGCTGAAGAAAGGCGCGTTCAGGACATAGTTGAACCTATGGCGTTAGATGATAAAGCATGGCGAGATATGACGCACATTGCAAAAAAGAACAGCGAGCACGGCCATAACCATAAAATGTGTGTAGCTGAAATGCATGATAAGACAATGCCAACAATCCCAGCCACATATGCTAAATGCAAAGCTGATACACCACTTTTAGCGCATCCAGAAAACAAATCAGTTCATAGACTGCTTACTGTTTCAGAGCACGCCAATGTGCGTCGCATGGATGGTGAATATAAACAAGCGGTAGTATCTATTGGTGAAGGCTCGCATCACCTTACAACACGAACTAACGTAACTGGAGCGCATATGATGCTTGGAAATTCTGTGGCTCCACAACCATGGGCAGCCGTAGGGCGTCATATTGGGAATTGGTTAACTGGTAGCGAACGTGTAGAAGCAGTGAATCAGGGGAAATTAACAATTAAAACCTTACTTGAAGACAACGGTCAGTTAGCGATGGCATTCTAAATTTCATATTTGAAATTAAAATTATAGATAAAGATATAATTATCTTTTAATCAGTTGGTTGCGGTATTCAGAATCGTGCAATAATAAATGAGTGTTATCTATTTAAGAGGAGTTTTGGAATGACACCAATTGATATTTTAGGTTATGGGTTCTGGACATATACAGTAGCGTTTTTAGTAGGGCTTCTTGTTCACTTTTTTATTAAACAACAATATGAATCATTAAGCGCTGGGTTTGCTCATTCAGTCGCGGCTGTAAGCAGTGCTGTGATCTTGATCATCTATTTTTCTGTCGCAGACCTTTCGAATATCTCTTCACTAAAGGATTTTGCTGAGTCTGCTATTTACGTTATGACGGGAATAATCTGGGGAATAGGGGCATCAGTTTGCGCAGGTATTTTAATGTTTGCGACTAAACTCGTAAGGGCTAATTAACCTTAGTATGAATTCGCGTGGCGATGCCGCCAATTTCCCAATCATTGCGGCATTTCCACACTTACTCATCACCACTTTTGCTTAAGAAAAATCAGAAATTCATTTTTTGCTTATTCTGTCATTTCTTCTATTTCTTAGTCTTTTTTTTCATTGTCAACGCCTTCTTCCAAATACATGCCATACGGGATATGGCTACCTTGCGTTATCTCAACTACTGCAAGAATACACATATCAATAAAAATTAGAGAAGCAAGATGCAAGTTGATATGTTTGGCAGTGCACCTGCACCAGTGAAACGTAACCCAGTAGATGTAAAGCGATACGATTGGGAACAAAAATTAGAAGATGTCATATTCAAACGTGAACAAGGTGACTTTGTTAGTGACTTTAATCCAGCCTCAAACGTTACCACTTATCGTTCTGGGTCGAGCGCTCGTGCCGATATATTAGGTTACATTCGTGCCAAGTCGCCTATTGGTATTTGTATTTTAGATGCTTCAGCGCCCGTTAGAGGGCTAGTGGCTGACTATGTTTCTCAAGGTGGCCATGTCTTTATTGATAGCGGTGCATTCCGTGTCTTCAAAAAGACGCTTAAAAACCCTCTGACGCCGCCAATCAACTTTAAAAAAGTCTTCGCCCTCTATCGCGATGTTATCGACCAGTGCGAAAATCTTGATGGCCTTATTGTCGTCGCGCCAGATGAAGTCGGTAAACAGCAAAATAGCTACGACCTATTAGTGCAATATCACCAAGACATCGAAGAACTCTACCAGCAAGGAGTCTCTTTCATGGTACCCATGCAGAAAGGAGCTTTGTCTATTAAAGAACACTATAACCGCTGCCGTGAGCTATTGGGTTTCGATTTTATTGTTGGCCTGCCGTCAAATGCAGAAGCGTTGTCTCCCAGAGAAACATTTGATTTTGTACAAGCCGTTAATCCATCACGGGTTCACTTTTTGGGATGTGCTGAAACTGCTTTAGTTCATGAGGCCAAATTTAAAGCGCCACTCACCCATTTTTCTTGTGATGCCACTAAGCTTCGCAAACACATTGGACAAGGCCGCCTGCTCACTGAGATGCACAATCAGGTACTTGATGAAGTGGTGCAGTGTGCGCAGCATGGCATGTCGCACGCCTCCTTATCAGGCATTGGGAGTTGGGATGAAACAGAGGTCCTTGGTGATTTATTGGGACACTATCATTGCCTTCCCCGTAATGCTCAGGCCAATTTCGCCAAAGCACTAAGTGTGTCTATGAAGGACATAGAGAGTGCTGAAGATAATGATGAGCTGTGGGAGCTATTAGGGCGCTTCAATTACAACTCTGAATACGACGTTGGACTGTTTTTTGAAACCTACTGTCGAAGCACTCTCAGCCCTCAGGTTAGAACTAACACCGTGGAAATTTTAGCTAATTTAGGTCTCGTATAGGAAAGCAAATATCAGATACAACTGAACGTGTTGAAATATTCTACAGTAAGCTGATTTATGTGGATAATATAAGCACTTGATTGCGCGTTTTAAATATTGAATAATGCATATGCTGTCACTTAGTCACTGACGGCGTTAAAAAAAGTGTAGCGCCCCCTTAGATTTTTAATCTCTCGTTGATGTCTTAGGGGGCGTGTTCTTTTAAAGTCTCGACTCTATTCATTTTATATATAAATAACCTCACTAAGTACCCAACTGGCTAAAGCCAATGAGGGTAGTTAGCGTTCGCCTATTCTACAGAACAAATTTAGCGTTTCTCTCTTTCTACCGTCGACGAAGGAGATAGCCTTGCGTTATCTGGTCAGACGGTAAAGTGGACTCATAAATTAAGACGGAGTTCGCTATGTTAGATATTCAATCAAGCTTTGGTTTTGACCATTCAGATACCGGCACTTTTATTGCCCCAGTAGAACCAGTTACCACCAGCAAAACATTGAAGGCTCTTCAAGAGTTAAATCAAGACTATGAGTGGTTTCCTACAACAAAAGGCCAGATAGATACCATTAAAAACGACATCGCTCGACTGAAGGAAGCTTATGAGATTTCTGGTCGTAACGAGCAACCAACAATCCTAGATATTGGTGCCGGAGATGGTCGAGTGGTAACGGCGCTGCGTGACTTGCTTAATGAAGAAAAAGATAAGCTAGATAAGCCTTTCAAAGCCTATGCGATTGAAAAAAGCACCGTTCACATCAACTCTTACCGAAGCAAAAACATAAGCCTTATAGGTACCGATTTTTATGAAACGAACCTAATTTCTAAAACGGCCGATTTTGCTTTCGTAAACCCTCCCTATAGGGATTATGCGGCATGGGTAGCACGTATCCTTGAAGAGCTTGATTTTACAGTATTGTACGCGGTTATCCCTCAACGCTGGGTAGATAACAAAGACATCAAGGCAGCGATGCAAAACCGTGGACTGGAATACAGCGAAATTCTCGCCAAGTCGGATTTCTTCGATGCTGAGCGAAAGGCTCGCGCTAAGGTACATGTAGTTCGCTTTAGCTTCATGGACATGAGCGCAGAAGCTGTAGCTGAAGAGATGGCGGCCTATGAAAAGCGCTTTCAAGATAGAAGTCGCATGTTTCACCCGTACCGGGCATCGCTGGGTATCAATAAAACATCACCTTTTTTGATGTTTATCGATAAAGAGCTTGGCTTGAAGAAAACCAATTCTACGACGACAAACGAATTTAATGAGCACGTAGAACGCGAACGTATCAAGCGTGAAATGAACGATGAAACATCAGAAACCTTTGAAGTCGTGAAAAGCCGTGGCGTGCTGTGGGCGCTTCTTGATCAATACGAAAGAGACATGACGCGCACATTGGATCAATACAAATTGATAGGCCAATTGGACGGAGTGCTATTAGGCGAGCTAGGTGTTAAACATGAAGACTTAGTAACGGGCGTTCGCGCCAAGCTTCTTGGCTTTCGTCGCGTATATTGGTCGATGTTATTTAATCACCTCGATGTGATAAAGGAAAAGCTCACCAGCGAAAATAAAACCGCTTTGCTTAATGAGCTATCACAGACCGCGCTGGATTTTACCTATACCAACGCTGTTTATGTTATCTCGTATGCGGTGGACATGGGTAACGAGTTGATTGAGGAATCGTTGATTTCTGTTTATAAGAAACTGACTAGCGAAGAGTCTATTTTGCGCTACTACAAGTCCAATGAGCGCGTTTTCTCTGACCGCTGGCGCTATAGCTCATATGAGGAAGGAGACCCGTCACGCGAATGTAAACGCGTGCTAGACTATCGTTTTATTCACTCTGGCTCTAGAAACTTTAGTTCTTATTCTTGGGAACATGGGCTCAATGAAAATACGCGTCAGTTCACGAACGATTTAATTGTTGTCTTTCGTTTACTGGGTTACAGCAACCTGCATATGTCAGAGGCCTACGAAAACATGGAAGCTGGCAAAGCTTATCTGATTCGAGGTAACACGCCTGATGGTAAGACAATTGACCTGCTTAAAATCAAGTACTACCTTAACGGCAATCGCCACTTAGCCTTCAATCAGGCTGCGATGCTTAAATTTAATGTCACCATTAGCCGTCTATTAGGTTGGTGTCGCGCTAAGGCAGACTTTGCTGATGAGACCGACAGTAAAACAATGCCAACTGATGAAGCATGGTCTATCAGTGACACCATGAAGATTCAAGCAAGCAATATTCTCTCGTTGACTTGCCAACCTCAATAATTCAACTGCCAATCATTGCCCTTCTTAACTTAAGGAGGGCTTTCCATTCCTAGCCCTTGCCATATCTTCGCCCGAGTTAAACTGGATGACATACAGGAAACATCTAATTAATGAAATCGCTAATAGAAGGATAATGCTATGAAGTTCAGACTATTGATCAATGAGAACGAAAAAGAACTTACTGTGCTCACTGAAGACGGCGGGGTTGCTTGTATCCGCGAAGCTGAAGATTTATCGCCGAATGAGCCTCGCATAGCAACGACGGACTATTATCATACTAGTATGACGGAACTTGATTCACCAACCTCTGAAAACCTGTTCGATTTGCTTGGCGAAGGCAAGATGTCATATGAAGACTGGGCCGAGGAACAGTATAACAGTCTGATATTGATACAGGATGCGCTTACATGGTTATCGCCTTCCGAAGTGGAGTGGAACTTATGCGACTCAATATTCACTGAACTCTTTCCAAGTACCCAAGTCGAGATTTAAAAATGAGTATTCGAACCTATAAAGTCGGCCAAAGACTAGCTCTTAACTGGCGAAGTCAGGCTCATCCAATTCACACCGATATTCAACCAGTACTTTCCGCAATTCGCCATGGAAAGCATCGTATTGCTCAGGACCGCTTTAACCAGCTTTGTCTACGGATGAATTTGATGAAGTGGGAAGCTTCAGTTGTTGCCGACCTTATACGTGATACATGTGCTAGAAATAACATTTCTTTTAGATAATTTCACGGCGCAGGGCAAAGCAATGTTTCTGCGCCTTTTGGAAAGCTTTAATACACATTTAGCTGATTAAAACGATTACTTTTATCCACAGGTAAAACATAATGTGCGCACATTATCTGTGGATATTTCTTATTCAAAATAGCTTGTTATGAGCGATGCTTTATCTTTGATAGACATAGTATTTTTTTGCCATTTATTCTATATCGAATGAAATATGTTGAAAGTATGGTTCTTCCTGCTCTTGTTGAAGTTGGGGTTGCGCTATCGAAACGGGTGACATAATAGAACGTCCACAAAAACAGCACAGGAAATTGCTATGAATACCGCGACTTTTCAAACCTTTGATACATTTCTTCGCCCTATCTATGACAGTAAAGTAGAAAAGTATATTACCTTCATGGAAGTGCCGCCTTCATTTGAAAAGTTTAAGCAGGACTATCTCGATACGAACGGCTTCAAGGCTTGGCTAGAGTCAATGCATGGCCTGAATGCAACAGATAAGCAGATTTACTCGATCTTAACCATGTATATGAAGCACGCAAAAAAGACCGTCTCAGAAGTGCCTCAGTTGCTAGCATGGTTAGATAGATATCACGACATCACATTGCCTCTTATTGAAGGTATCGCGACTGCCGAATATTGGCAGAAACGCCTCTCAGATAAAGCGCACTGATAGGTATGTTTTGACAGGCCCAGATTTTGAGCCTTGGCTTTGATAAACGTGAAGGGAGTGTGGCAACCACACTCCCTTTTTTATTTTTTTCTTTGTTAATTCTCTATACCTAAAGGGCTCTTGCGAGCTTATCTAATTGTTACATTTCCTTGGTAGACATGTTTCTCGTTAGTGAAAGGGGTTGCGGTATCAATCATGGCGTTAATCTAAATACGTACACAGCACAACGCATCATTTGATGCAAACGCTAATAGGATAAAGCCATGAACATCGACACTATCTCTAAAAGCCAAATCAAAGAATTCCTTGACGAAAATGATTTTGCCGGGGTGTTTCGTCAACGTATCGCCGCATGGCACGACCACAAAGCTAAGTTATCGCTAGAAGTGTTTGTCGTAACGGCCTGTTCAAACGAAGAAGGAGCGTCTTGTTATGATGAATCTGTACGTTTTATCACAGGCTCTTCATTCGAAGTTGTTTTCAATGGTAAAACCTACAAGCGTGATAGCCGTTCTGATGCTCACGGCTTAGTTGAAGCGCTGCTTGAGAAGCATGCCGAATACCTTGAAGAAATCGCGTAGGAGGAAGGATATGACTAATGCACAGAAACGCCGGTTCGCCTCATACTGGAAGAAGGAGTACGAGGCCACGCTTAAAATTAATAGCCTCCAAGCTGATTTAGAGAAAGCCGAAATACTCGGCCTGCCAAAAGCACGAATAAAAAGCAGAATCGCAAGCTGGCGAACCAAACAAACTCAGAGCCTTAAGGTTATCGAATCTATGATAGAGAAAGGTGAAGTGAGTGAGGATGCGGCCAGTGAGTGTAAGGACGTCCTCGGCAACCTTTACGGCTACGTTGCTGATTGCTACCACTGCCTGTATTTAGACAGTGTGGCTGCATGATGAATTATCTTTGATAGACAAAGGGGCGCAATGCCCCTTTTTGCTATTAAAAAGCTCTACAGTAACAATGATAATGGTTTAACCGTCGTCTTAAAGTCCAAATCCGTAAACTGAGTAACCCATTGCGCGACCGCTTCCTCCCCAATAACACCATGTTCAAGCAATTTATTTAATTCATTGTACAGAGGTTCAGTGTGCGGCTCTTGGCCTGCAACATTAGCCAGTTGTTTTATTCCATTTGTTGTGATTATTTGATGCATGATGTAAATCTCCTTTATTGATTTACGGCAACCTTATCCCCAATATTTCTAATCGCAAATTTCGTTAAAAAATCTACCACAGAGGTAGATTAATTGGAGATTTCTGGTGTCTTTTTGTTCATTGTTAGCTTTTTCTATCAAAGACCATGGTGCGGCACTTGTGTCAGTTGAATCCATGAAAGTATAACCTTATCAACTTGATAACGGAGATACACATGAACCCAGCTAAAATCAACGAGCACTTTGTAGAACAGGCTCTTGTTCTTCACCATTCATTAACTCCCTTAACGCAACTCATTTCTTTTGCCAATCTTCATCAGTTGATGACAGCTTTTAAGGTGAGCGAAATCACTATCGAAGAAGTCCACTGTAATGACGATAATAACGGCTACATGGATACTCGCCCTGTTAGCGCGACCTATGAAGATGCCGCTATCGAAGAAGCAGGGGGGCTAGACTTCGTACTCTCCACTATTAAATCTGTGTTTAATGTTGAATTGGAACGGAGTGAATTTAACGAGGACATTGCTCAGGTAATTCACTATCTGGAAGATGAATTTGTAAATGAATATCTTGATGAAGCAAGCGGTATAGATTACGAAGAGATCCTTCGAGGATTACAGCAAGTCGGTGAAACGCGCATAGACATAGAAATGGTTGAGGCGCTTATATCAAAGACGGTAAAAGAATTTATCGAACACAAAAAGCAAGTTAACTTTGCCCTAGCGGAAATCTGTAACCTCATTGACGATAAGGTCACTGATGACGAGGCAAAGTAGTGTCGTCTGTCATATATAACGCTTCTATGCAGCAGCACGCGCCGGTATCGATTGATGCCGATGCGTTACCTGCCATTAACGTCAAAGACGTCAAATTAGCTCACATTATCAAAGTCTATCCACAATACTCGGCTTTGGCAGAAACCCTTGCATCAATGGTCGAGCCAAGGAGGTATTTGTCAGTGTCCGTTCATGTAACGAACTTTCAAACCTCTAAGCGCAGTTGCTTGGACACGGGTTGGCATTTAGACGGCAAAATGAATAGTGATGACCCCGAACAGTATGCCCTTATTTGCTTCGGGCCTGACGGAATGAGAACGATGTTCCACCAGCACTCCTTCGACTCCTATGCCGTTAAAACTCCCCCATCAGACATGGAAGGCCGCCGAGAGTTGTTCACTCATATGCTTGGACACGATTTACACGATGAGGGCAAAGGTTTTGAGATAGGTAATGGCGTTCCTATCACGTATACGACCTTCGATTTTCATAAAGGTCGAATCGCGAATACTGGATGCCGCGTGTTTATCAGAGTCATGTCGAGCAACGTGATTAGACACAAAGCGTTGAGGCGAAGGTATTAGTATTTCTCCCATAGACAATACTGGGCTACTTGCCCTGCGCCTGCGTGTCGTATGTTTGGGGTATCAATTAAGGAGGTTCTGCATGAGCATTACACTAAAAACTATCACGCCCCACGGAGATACCCAAGCAGGCTTCAATGCCACGCTAAATGTTGAAGGTTCAACTGTGCCTTTAGAGGTGAAATACGATATTAACGCTGATAATAATCCCATCCTGCATGTATTAGCCGGGAATGGTGAATCAATATTTACGACCTGCGTTGACGAAAGCGATAACACCCGTCCTTTCATCGCTCTATCTGATACACCAGCGATGGTGATTGCAACATTTGACTACACGAGTCTACATATCATCCGAACGGATGAAGGGGTTGTATTTGACGTTTGGGATAAACGTAACGATTGCGGAGCAATGGATTCAACATATTTGTTCATTGACGAGTTGCTAGAAACTACCGAGGCTAATGAACAATAAAAATCTGATATCATCCCTCGTAAACCATAATTCGGATTATTTTTGGTTGGGCATGTGCGTTTTAAATAATTGTATAGGCTATTATCATTCAACGTTTAAAGGAGGGTTGTAAATGTCAAACTGCAATAAGTCGCCAACCCTGTACTGGGATGGTATTGAGTGTGGTGAAGTTAGTCAATTTTTAGGTCATGAAGACTGGGCACATAAGAAAGGCACTCTAATCGTTAAAAACCCTAATAACCTCGCCTTCATCCCTAAAAACACGGAGCTAGAATTAGATGATAACGGTGGTGCAATCGATAAAATGCAAGGCGCAAAGGTAGACGATACTATCTTGAGTTCTGCAATAAAATTTTTTAATTAAGAGGTTAGAATATAGATTCGGATAAAAATGTAGATTTAGGTGAGTGGAAGCTTATTATAACTATGCTATGCATAGTTATAGCAATCCTCATGTTTATTGTTACGCTTCCTTTTGCAGAGAAAATGAAAGAGAGCTTGAATAGCTCAAGCACGCAAGAAAGTGGTCAAGTGTCGACTGAAGAGACTGCAAATAAGAGCGAAATTTCTAACTAAGAACTCTCTGAAAGACAGAGTTAAATTGCCCCCGAGTGTTGGGGGCCCGGTTGCGTTACCTCAAGACATAGTAATCTTGTTAGCAGTTAAGCAATGAACAACAGGAAGCCATGCTATGTCATCACTAAAAGATTTATACCGCACGCGCCTTATCACTAACAACACGCCCACACAGAATAGTGCAGGTAAGAAGGTACACATCAAGTTCACGGTAGATTTGGTTACTGCCCTTGATAATCGTCCATCTTCTCCTGATTACGATGAAGAGGTTCACATGACTTCTGGTTGTGCATTTTTTATTAACTATCGCCAACCAGACGGCACTTTCAATACCGTGAAGGCCAGCTTCAAAGAGCAAGCAGAGTCATTCATAGAGCAACTTCGTAATCCAGATAGCGAACTATACCAAACGGCTGAGGAAGCATAGTTATGATACTTGTAACTCGATTTGTAGCAGAGGCCATTGTAGAAGAGGTAGGTATTGATAATGTTATCGAAGATACCGATTCAGATATTCAAGTACTAGCAGTTCCAAGCGCCCTTAACACTGATGACATTCGTAAGTATGTCACTGCTCAGCATGGTGGCAATGAAGATGACGCTGATGTTGATATGAAGTACTCATTCAATAATGTCGACATGACTTCTCAACTACGTGAAACATTCTATTGGGAGGAGTAGCTTAGCCTTCCACTCTAAAAAAGTTATAAAAAAACCCGTCCAAAAGACGGGTTTTTTTCGTGAAGCTGGTTCTATTGAAGAAGCTTTAGAGTGCGTAACGTAAGTTCGCACCCATGAAGTCTACGCCGTCCCACATTTCGTAGGTTGCGCCAATAGCTACATTGTTTGTGAAGTAGTAGTAGGCCGATGCACTGAATGCTGTTTCTGATTCATCAGCGATGTCTAGGTAACCAATTTGTGCGCTTAGTTCCAGTTGGTCAATAACCATTGATCGAACGCCCACAGCTGCACCGAATCCGTTTTCGTCTTCTGAACCAGACTCACCTTGTGCTGATGCTTTAAGCTCTAGATTTTCGTATGTGATCTGCGCAAAAACGTCAGTGTTTTTAGTCACGCCATATTTATAACCAGCACCAACTGATACTTGTGATAACTCAACGTCTACAGTAATACCTGAAAACGTTTCATCTTCACTAACCTCGCGGTAGCGGCCTGTAAGGAAAAAGTTTTCACCTAGTGATTTCAGGAACGAAGCGTTAAAGCCAGATGGTGATACGTCATCGTCGTCGAAATCGGCTTCTACATAACCTACCTCAACTAGATCCCATTTTGGTGCATTGCCAGCATAATCATCAGCTACTGCTGGGAAAGACGCTGCGATAAGTGCAGCCAAAGATGCTGTGATTTTACTTTTAAGATGCATATGTACTTCCTTTTAATATTTAATATATACACAAACTTAGTGCGGTGCGAAATCTAGCACCACTTTATACTTTCGTCTATAGGTGAAAATGCCTTAATTGTTGATATAGCTCTATTTCATAAACACGGCACCGCTCTTGTGTCTTCGGTAGATTTTTAGTGTTCCCATAAATAAAAAATAGGGTATATTAACGGCGTGTGATTTATTAAGTGACTGATGTATGCAAAGAGCAGAATTTAATTCCATGGCTCACCATGCCAACATTTATGTAGAGTATGAAGGGGATTTGTATTACGTCATCGCAACAAACTTCCCAGAAGCTCTGTTCGCACTTGTACCAAGCAAAGGTGAATTTCCAGCCGACGAATGGATGTGGGTTCGGTGTGAAAGTGTCTCCCTCCGTAAACCAGCAAAAGTCATAACATTTAAGTAATTACCCATAGTTATTAGTTGTCCTTGATGGACATTCTGTTATCACTTGCCACATTCTAAATATCGATATTCTACCTACATGCAATATGTAGGAGAACAAACATGCATACGCAATTGGCGACAACAAATGCACGCAGTATTATTATTCATGCTTCACTAGCTGACATTGAAGCCACCCGCTCTCATCGATTCACTGTTTCCTTTAATGGGGAGCAATATCAGGCCGTATTTCCCGAGCCATTATCAGAATTAACCAGTGGTTTCACCACTAAGCAAGAAGCTTGGTGTTATGTGGTTACTGAACGCGTAAAGCACCCTCAGGGCGACATTTGGCCTCTCGATAATGCTATATACGTGGCCGAAGTCCTTTGGGGTGCTTTTAGTGATGTACCCATAAACGATGACGATTACATCGAACAGCCGTTTCTACATTTTGATGTAGGAACAGAACGATTCGAAATCTGGTTGTGGTTTGAAAACTATTTTGATTTATCTGTGATGACCGACTTAATGGGAGCTGAGTAGAACGATGAGTATGTTCAGTAAGGTTTTCAAGGTTATTACCTTGTTTAAGGGGGCATCTGTAGCCCAGTTATCAGAGCTTGCTCACAAAAAGGGTCAAGGATTTTCAGTATCTGCATTCAGTACAATGAAAACAGGGGTACGACGCACCGTTAATACGGATGTGTTGCTTGGCATTGGGTCGTTCTTCAACGTTTCTCCCTCCTATCTATTGGAGGGTAAGCCCCACAACAGTGACGTATATGGTTTTGCTGAGGAAGGCCGAGGCGTGACCGCATTTCTTATTGCCCCCGTGCTGTTTTCTTTGGTGGACTATCTCGCTAAATACGAACCACAAATAAACGGTGAAAAGAGGAGCTGGGATGACGCCAAAGAGCGAGGATACACTGCCCTTCCCGTGTCGCTTGAAGAAAGCTTACGCGGAGAGCGTCACGATTATCCTATCTTTCCTATAACCTTCAACGGAGTCATTGTCGGCATGGGTATGACTGAGGATAAAGCCTCATGGGTTGAAGAGCGCCTGCTAAAGGTTGTTAGCAGCATAATCTAGCTATCTTGATTTACAACTGTCAGCGATGTCTTCAACAGACATTGCTGGCTGGGTTGTGTGTACCTAAACAGATTCATAATAAACCTATCGTATCAGCACATTAAATCAAACGGAGTAACCCAAAATGCATAATTACACCGCTAATGCCAAACATGCAGTAATCAACACCCGATTAGTGATCTCTGCTAATGACTCGCACAATGTTGACCATATTGCTGATGGCCTCAATGAAATGCTGCGCGAGTCGGTATCGTCCGGGTTCTTAGCTGATTATGAATTCACTAACAGCGATAACCCGGCCATGCCTACAGCCAGTGCTTCTCCCGAAGAAGGTGAACTACTGTCTGAATTGAAAACCTATCTGCTTATTATCAGAAACAGCAAAACATACTCAACGGAACATGTGCGCGTTGAAACCACGCTTGAACTGTGTGAGATGAGCGAAGAGGATGTCATCAACGCCGTTACGGACGTTGTTGAAATTGATAACAACGATTCAATAGAAGTCATTGACTTGTCACTCACTGAGCGCGTAGTTCTGTAACACGTCATCTAAAAGCGTTGTCTTCCATGGACGGCGCTTTTATCCATCCCTCAAGCTTTTCTAAGTTAAACAATGTCTTTGAAAGACATCCCTCCCCCCCTTGTGTGATTGCGTTTCCCTGCATAATAAAGCTATCGAAACAAAGCGTTATTTTGAGTAACTAGGAGATAATTCTATGAGCGCCCGTCACGTAAAACACTTGCTCGATTCACACTCAGAGACCCTTCGCGAACTGGTAGAACGATTCGTTAAGCAAACAGGGGTAACGTCCGATGACTGCCAAAGGACGTCCCTTTTAGTCACGCTCAACGAGCTAGATGCCAAGATTAATGCCCTGACTGACGAGGACGTTAAACATGACGATGAGTGATTTTCACCGTACTCCCAAACCTTTTCTTGTTGGTATCGAAGATAGCGACGGCAATACCAATTGGTTTCGTGTGGTTAGCTCTTCCCCATTGGCCGACATGTGTCATGCCGATTTACACTTGTCTCTGAAAGACACGCTTTCACTTAATGATGGCGATGATGTGGTTGTGGTTGATGTACAATCGGTACCCACGGTTCAGCACAAAACATAGGTGTGGTTATGAACTATGTTAGTGTATATGACTGATATATCTCTAAAACTGGGGGGTATCTAGGTATAATGGCTGCTAACTCCCAAACATTAAAAAATTGGAATCATGATGAATAACTTATCAATTGAATTTTGGTTAAGGCTATCTATCAAATCCGCATTGATTGCTTCAGTAACGATGGTTGGAGCTATAGTGATGTCTTATTGGGCAGAACCCTTCAAACAAAGCATAGGGATAGGCACGAGCATATTGGGAGCCAATAGAGACTTACTTGTAAATGGACGAATATGGTTCTTTTGTGGTTTAGGTATATGTATTTTAATGGCCCTTATTAGCTTTTTACGGCTACATAGAGTCAGTAAATAGTGTCTTCATTATGAATATATTACTAAAAATTTTGCTGCCAATTGGAATTATCTATTTTGCAATTGCATTTATTGGTGGAAGTTACTTTGTGAGCCCAGTGATGATAGCTGTGCTTTCTTTTTGTCTGTACCATGTCTTTAAAAGTGATGAGAAGGTGAGAGATGAGTAAACATAAACGAGGTGGGGTGGCCATCAGCAAATCCACCAATGGCGAATTCTTTATAGAGATAGAAAGTGAGAATGGCGATCAGCTTTGTCAGGCAGTGCTTACCGCAGAGCAGTTCGCGCACGCTATTACTGGCAAACATGTCAAGGCTGATATTCGCGTGTACAACAACGCGGTCAACCATATACAAAACGATGAGTAAGCACTGAATAGGTAGCTCTGCTCTCTCAAAGACATCACTTCTCCCCTTGCTATATAGCAAACTGCGCCATTATAAACCCATCAGATATTGACACCTTAGGAGTTACCACGATGGGTTTTTACATTATTGCTACAACGAACGGAAACGTTGACACTGCCACAGACGAAGAACAAGTAAGTTATGAAGAAACGTCACAAGGTTGGATAGGTACGTTTCGTGGTGAGCGCCTAGAATCTGTGTTCTTAGACATGAGCGAGGCCGCTATCAACATCATGGCAAAGTTCAAATTTAAGCATCCTGATTTGACTTTTACGCCCACTGAAGATGGCGAAATGTTTGGGCTGGAGGCGTAATTATGGCACCGGAATACTTTTTTAAGCGAGGCTACTTTCTTTTTAATTTTGTTGCCAAATTTCCACAGCGTTCTTTCAATGGTAGTAATTGCTTTGTCGATACACAATTTGTTTATTCGATTGGTCGCAATGTTGACGAGGCACTAAATCTAGTCAAAAACAATTACACCTCCCTTGGTGTCAAATGTCACAGCATTGAGCAGGTCATGCCCATCACGACCACTAATGATGATTTAAAGCGCCTCGCATCGCCTTCATCGACTTTAGGGTTTAGTGACGGTGTGTATGTAAAGATGCCTGCCGCTAAAGAGGTTTTGATATTAATGGACAGTGAAGAGGATGCGCCTGAAAACTTGCCTAGCATTATTAAGCAGGTTGCAAGTGAGCGTAACCTATCTGTTGCTGAGTTAGAAACTCAACTTGAGCCGTTTATTTAGGAACAATCATGTCTAATGCTATTGCTAAAAAGATTGTCTTTAGTAGACAGAGGAAAGTGAATGAATTTATGTCGCGAGTGCATGGAATGGCTGACAAAGGCGCAGACTGTGAACAGTTAGTGCGATACACCTCCGGTGTCTGCCTAAGTAATAAATCCATCGAGAAAGCATTTTTAAAAAAACTTGCTGCTGTGTATCCTCGCCTTACCACGTTAACTCAACAGCAGCTAGACACTCACAGAGCGAATAAAAATTTTAGAAGGAAATGAAAATGGAAAATAAAGAGCTGGTCATAGTTCAGGACGGCGACAAATTCAGCACGGATTCGTTTGTAGTTAAAGATATTGGTGGCCGCTATGAAGCAGGTAGTGTTCTCGCTGGCCAAGTGAAAATCTCTTTCGTAGACGCTTTTGATACGCTTGAGCAAGCCAAAGAAGCCTACCCTGAGGCCGAGGTTACACACCCGCATCTTTTGCCTCAAAATACATTCGACCATCTTCCTGATGATCAAGAATATTGAAAGCTGATAGCGTTGGGCTGATGGTTAGCCCACGATATCTCTTATTCATAAAGCATTACCTTTGTTTCCTGTTTGCTGTGTCATACCTCAAACTTGCCTCAGAAACGACGTTCTTAACATTGCCTTTTGAAATCTGCTCGAACTCAAAATCCTGCTTGGCTTTATTTCTGAGCCTTCGCTTCCACCATGTTGTTTCACTTAACATTCTGGCCGCTTTTTCTCGCAGCCTATCAGCGTTAGCAGATTGTGCAGTAAGAGAGCATTGTGGGGGCTCGATACCCTGTGAGTCGCAATATTCTATGGCTTCTTTGAGACCTTTATTGCGCAAGAGCTCATCGCACGTTAACGCTTTCTCTGATGCTTTAGCTTCAGCTTCATTTATCCTTTCTTTCAAGTCTCTTTCATTGCACATTATTATTTAATAACCCTTTACCTAAAATTCTTGCTATGACATCTGGTGCTTGATCTGCTCTATCAGCTTTGGTGCAAGCACGGTTCGATGCCTATTGCCATGCGCGCTTTCACCTAACCTAAGCACTAAGCGTGCTTCGCCCATTAGGTGTTTGTGGGATGGATCATTTTCGTTTAGTTGATTAAGCAAACCATTTAGTTCATTTAATATCGGGTAACCATAACCTCTGGTAGTCATAGTTTATTCCATTCAAACTGCGATTTAACGTCATTCCATTAAGTATAACCATTTAATTTAAAAAGAAAGTATTAACTTTGGTTTCTTTAACTCTTAGCGAGCAACATCATTGATAGACATAAATGCGAACATTGCGAAATGTACCCATCAATTACAATAAGCCTAACGACATTTTTAGGACTTTGTGAGGAGTGTGACTTGAGCCCAGAACTTGAACAATTACTTAATATTAGAGAAGCACTCAACGAGGCCGTTAAGTCTCAACGAAGACTAGACAAGTGTCATGCCTCATTCATTGAGCGAACAAACAGAGACGGTTTCACGCGAGCGCAAACCACAAGCTACAATGCAAATGCTTCACATCATTCATCAGCTTTAAAATCCGATATCGAAGTACTCAAGAAGGCATTCGCCACCGCGTTCCCAAGTTAACACCCCCCATACATTTCGGCCTGTTTTTTTAAACGTGATGAGAGGCAATGCCTCTCTTTTTTTGTTTCCTCAAAAGACACAAGTTATCCCCTTTTGCTATTTCGCTGGTAGACAGGCATTCAGCTGTCAAAGCCCCTTGCGTCACAGGATACACCCTTATTCTGGATACATCGCTTGAGGAGAAAGCTGCTATGAAACAAACAATTAATCACAATCCATGCATCAAACCACAGGTTGTAAGCCTAAGTGGTGGCCGTACTTCTGGCTATCTAGCTCGCATCATGCAAGATAAGGTTGAAGAGCTTGGATGGAATGTGCATTTTGTGTTCATGGATACAGGTGCTGAAGCTCCTGAGACATATGAATTCATCCGTAACATTGTTAAGCATTGGGGTATTAAGCTAACAGTCATTCGCACGGTGGTTCACCCCGAAATGAATGTAGGTGTTACCTATCGTGAAATCAGTCTTGATGAAATGGGGCCGGACCTCCAGCCGTGGAAAGACATGATTGCTAAATACGGCGTGCCAACGATTAACACGCCTTACTGCACTAGCCGCATGAAGACAGAGCCACACGACAAATTCTGTGACGATAAATTCGGTAAAGGTAACTACACCACATGGCTCGGAATCCGCGCAGATGAGCCGCAGCGTCTTACTTACTATGATCCAAACTTCGATATGTTCTCGATGGACGTACCTGAAGAGCGTGCTATCCGTTACCTTGCAGAACTTGACCTTGCAGGTAAGCCGCAAATAAATGAATGGTGGTCAAAACAGTCTTTTGACCTAGATATCGAAGAATTTGCCGGTAATTGTGTGTTTTGTTTGAAAAAAGGTCCAAAAAAGCTTTACGCGGCAGCGCAGGCATACCCTGATATGGCACAAGAATTCCGTGACATGCTTCATTCTGATGAAGTGCGTGTAAAAGACTCTGATAAGTATGGCCGAGGGGTAATCTACCGTGGAACGCTTTCTATCGATAACGTCATTCGTATGGGCCGTATACTTGATAAGCATTCGCTTGTTGATGCCCTTCGCATGGAAGCTGAGTACACCGAAGACGACCCAACTATGTGTTCTGAATCTTGTGAGGTCATGCCGGGCCAGCCTATTAAAGAAGACCAGCAAACCATCGAATTCGAGGCGGCATAGTCCACCAGCGACAGTGGTTCATAGCAGGCGCAAGGACGCGCTATCCTTAACTCTTTATCGTCAACCGTAGATACCAGTTACCTATTTTTAGGTAACATATTGTGTAAGGATAGTTGTATTGAAAATTAGCAGGAAATAATAGTTTTTATGGAAAGTAGACACTTACCTATCGTTAGGACTGACAAGTCTTTTAAACAAATGTCAGAAGGTGAAAAATTCTTTGTTCGAGTTTCAAAAAGTGGTTTTTCACAATCAGCGCTATGCGAATTCTTGACAGTTGAGAAAGGTATGGAGGTCGGTAAATTTTTAAAACACTATTTCCCAAGAGGCCATGGCCCCTTTGAAGAACTTACCGAAGGAAACACAATTCGTAAGCGTGCTAAGAGTTGCTTTCTCTGGTATCAAGGAGAAAAAGAAAATTGGCCACGCTATCACTGGTTCAAGTCACTCAACGAACCAGCAATTTAATAAACAACGTCTTTATTGCGCGTCATGAGCGCCTGAATTAAACTTGTCTACGGTCATTTGTTAATCCTATTAATCAATTCGAAAGGTTGATTAATCATATTGACTGCTTGGTGAGGGGTATGAGTTCTGCCCCTCTCTTTTTCTCCTCATTGTTCGACATTAACCGTCCTTCTCTCATAGATATCTCACCTCCTTTCGCTCTGCCTCTTGCATCACGTTTATCTTTAGTAATATGGGCTTGAGAAAATAGATGTTTATAGAAGGAAGCCAAAGTAATGCACCCAGACACGAATGAAGTTATTCCATCAAAGACACACGTTGAATTCTTTGCTGGTATTGGTGGTGTTACTGCTGGGTTAAATAGTTGGTCAACCATCTGGGCCAATGACATTGATAAAATGAAGTCTGAGTATTACGCAAAGAATCACGGCGACCACATTGTTTGTGAAGATATTAATAAGCTTTCGCCTTCAGATGTGCCAGAGTCATCATTGGTCTCTGCTACCTACCCTTGCACAAATACCAGCTGTGCTGGAGACCGTACCGGTTTGATGGGTATACAATCTGGCGTGGTATACAAGTGGGTGAGCTTGGTTAGAAGTAAAGGTGGAGCATCTTGTTACCCCTTTGGTATGCTTGAAAACCCCACGGGTCTTATCTCGCGAGGAAAAGGAAAAGATCTTCGTTCACTGATAATGACAGTCAATGAAATGGGTTACAGTGTGGTATTAACCGTCGTCTGTGCTTCTCACTTTGTTCCGCAGAGTCGCCCTCGTATATTTATTAACTGTATAAAAAAATCCATTGCACATGAAAACCTAAAAGCGATTAACTCCGCAGCTGATATCCCTCAATGCAATAAGCTCTATCCAAAACCATTACGCGATTGGATGGCGAAGAATATTGATTTAGATATATGTTCAATTGGTACACCGGCGTTACCTACACGTACAGTGCAATTGGAAGACCTTATCGACTTCAATTCTGATTCATCTGATTGGGCTTCACAGGCACTTACTCAAGAGCTGGTCGCTAACCTAACTGGTGTGCAGCGCGACCGCTTCGACAAACTTGTTCGTTCTCCTGCAATCTGCGTTGCCTCTGTAGCGAGAAGAGGCCGTAAGCGTGCAGATGGAACCTCCTATAACGCTACTGAGATATCAACATCCGGCCTTGCCCCCGCACAACGCCCCTATAAGGGTGGCAGTAGTCGCTGCTGGGTGCTTGTGGCAGGTAAAGGATGTTATCGATTTAAGTGTGTTTCTCCGAGAGAATCTGCCCGTTTAATGGGATTCGATGACTGTTTTGAGCTTCCTGAAAACGCAAAACAGGCATATCAATGTACAGGAGATTCGGTTGTACCGCAGGCTGTGGCGTGGGTGGAAAAACATGTGTTTGCCCCTTTGGCATCTCAACCATTAATTGTCAAAGATGTTCCGATAAAACAGTTTGAGCTGGATTTGGCTTGTTAGAACTGCCTGATAGAGAATAAGCCCTAGCTTTTTCAACTGTGGATTCTCATGAAGATTGATAAATCGTCTCACTTGCGTGATATGAGATCTCAGTTATTTTAATAAATCTTCTGCAAATTTAATTTGTGGTGACAATAATCACAGTTGACTGATATCGACTTTACGATAGGTATTTAGAATATGCTTAAAGGCTCTAGCCTACCTGAAGCGGGCCTTGATGCAATAAAAATTTCAAGGCCAAAAACAATAGCCTAACTCGAAGAATATGTGCATATTTAAAAGCCACTCTTAAGTAATGGAATCACCGCCAGTAACTCTAGCTCTTTTGTGCAAAATTTTACTTAGTCGATTCTGCTTTCACGGACCCGATTTAGTAACACATTTTTTAGAAGATGATGGTTATGTATAAAAAACTCTATTCAGCATGCTTTTTCCTTAATTTATTTTTTCTACCATTGTCTACTTATGGGTTGTTGTTAGGTATAGCTTCTTATTATTGGGACGAGACTGAAGGGATAATTTTGTCGTCCAATAGAGTTACCGTTAGGACTGGAATTGGCTACGTTGATGAAGCACTTATAGAGTTCACTTACAACGTTGACTCTATTCAGTACGTCTCAGATATTGTTTCACTTAATCCAAGAATCCAATTTAAAAAAAGAACGTTTAGCTCGGCAAAGCTCAAAAAATACGGTACTGGGGAAAAGGTGAAAATTTTTTATCCGGCTCTTTACCCTAGTTATGGAGTGTTAGAAAACGGTGTTAAACCAAGCTCCTTTTTTATGTTCTTTATTTCAATGCTATTGCTATTCGCCGGGAGAGTGTTTAAATGCAAAATTATCAAAGTAAGTTAAGTTACGCGAAAATTTAAAAAGATTTTGGGGGCGCTAATTGCGTTGGACGCCGGGTTTTGAGGGTTGAAGGTACAGATAATGGCCCCTTGGAACAATTAGCTTATAAATTTAAATCCTATCAAAAAGCTGGTAAGCCAATTCGTGTATTTGTAAATTCAGACAAGCCTTGTGAAGCTATCGCAGATAGAACTGTTCACTGGTCAAAATTAACAACTCTGTGTTTATGCTTATTGTGTTGTTACTATTTAGTGGTGGCATCATGTACCTTTTACTTAAGACGTGAAAGAAATTGTAATGGGCTTAAAATAGATGCTTAAATGATGGGTTTGTCAATGCTTGACTCCGTTTCTTTTCACAGCTAAGCATTATCTTCGACTTATGCGGGTTTTATATTTGCATTCAATCACGGCTACATATGAAGGAATAAAAGTTTTGGATAAAATAAATAAAGTCATACACAGCCAAGAGAGCAAACATGGTATTAGCCTTCAAATTTTTGGCGTAGTTTTATTTCTTTCTGCAATTACCTTTCTTTACATATCAACTGAGGCAAGTTCACCTGCTATATACTTATTTTCTGGGGGCTTTTTTTATTTTCCATTATTTTATGGACGATAGGCGCTTATCAAAAGCGGAAATTTTATAAGTTGGGCAAGACCCCATTAACACTAACACCATCATTCTGCACAATTGGCGAGGAATTCAAAGGTTCTATTGAAATTGAAAAGTCAAACTTTAATAGAGTTAAAGAAATATCAATTACTCTGTGGCACCGCACAATGAGGGGGGACGACAGCCGAGAAGATATAGTGTGGCAGTCAAGCGCGACAACAAAGATTAATCATGTAAACTGTAAAACATTCTTAGGTTTCAGCTTTACTATCCCGCACGACAAGGAACCGACAAATAAAGGGTTCTTCTCAGAAAATAAATTTTATTGGGAGGTTAGTTTCGAGTATGTTGAATCAATGCATAGTATAAAAAGAACGTGGGAATTCCTGTAAAAATATAATAAGCACTTCCAGTAAGAAAGCCGGTATAACGCAGTTCTTTTATTACTCGCTATCACTCAAACAATAATAAAACCTGCTAGATATCACCTACGGCGGAAGTGCGTGTTAAACGTCTGCAATTTTTTGGGCTCATGCTTGTTACGTTTGTCTACCTGATAACGACTTAAACGCTACATATCTACCTTTTCCTACATCAAAGCCCTTTCAAAAAGGGCTTTTTATTTTGTATCTGAATTGATTACTGGTTTAGCGTCTGATGTCAGTGATAGACATGACTCTTGTGTTTATTACCCGATTGGCTGTGGCTTCTCCCATTGACGACGCTTCGCCACTTGCGTGATGTCATACCGTGTCATTCTAAATGTGTCGAAAGGCAAAACAGGTTAACAACTTTAAACAACTAGAGGTAATTCATATGTCACGCGGATTTTTTAAAGTTATAGCTAAAGGCAATGTAGGTTCAGATATCGATGTAGGCAATCTTCCTTCAGGCGACATGGTTGTTAATTTCTCGCTGGCCGCAAGCGAATGGTACAAAGACGCCCAAGGTAACAGAGTGGAGCGTACCGAGTGGTTTAAAATGACCGCTTACCGCAAAACGGCTGAACTCATCAATGAGATGGTGCAAAAAGGGACTGAGCTTTATTTAGAAGGCAAATTAATTAATTCAAAATGGCAAGATCAGCATGGCAAGGACAAAAAGACGCCTGAAGTTATTGTTAGCTCTTTTGATGTGCTGCGTCGCGGTAAAGAGCGCCCATTAGCCGACGCGCAGCCACAAGGCCAGTACCAGTCACAAGAACAGTCTACATCTGCACCGCAGAATACTGGTTATATGCAGCCACCACCTTGCCAACAGCAGAATAATGGAACTAATAACTACTAACGCACTAGGTTCATAGCAGGTGCAAGGACGCACCACTCCCCTCATTCTTGATGTAGAATGCACACAGGGAATAAAAATAGACCTCAATTTTAATTTAATAGGATAAAAATGATGAGTCAGAAAATATGGAACGTGAAATTTGTTGCAGGCAACCCAAATATTTTCAGTAAGGTACGTACTGCTCTTTGTGGGCCTCTAAAGCGTTCTGAAGCGAATGAAGCGTTTGAAAATGTATCAAACCATGGTTGGCGTGCGTGGATTGAACACGCTAAGACGGGAAAGCGCATTGCAGAATCTCCTGTTGAAACTGCATACAGAGAGCATTAGTGGACATTACCCAATAGCGCTTAGGATTAAAAAGTACATGAAATTAGAAGCAAGGCGCTGGGAAAGGCATTATGAGGCGGCACGTCCATATATTGTGTTGATTGATGGATGTGTGCTCATGGGTAAAAAGGGTCCAAGAACATTTGGTAGTGAAGAGGCAGCAATTAAGGCTGCGCAACGTCATATCAAAAATACCAGAGAGAAGTAATCTATGAGTGCGTATCAGATAATTAATGCAGACAGTCTCACGCTGCTTAAAGACGTCGAAGACGAGTCTGTAGATTTAATTGTTACAGACCCTCCCTACTCTTCTTTGGAGAAGCACCGGGCCGTGGGTACGACCACACGCCTAACAAATGACTGGTTCCCTGTAATATCCAATGAAAAGTTAGCAGAGTCTGTGGCAGACATGTTTCGGATACTAAAGCCTGACAGTCACTGTTATGTATTGTGTGACCAAGAAACCCACTACGTCATACGCGAGGCCGCTATTGCTTGTGGGTTTACTTGGAAAAAGTTGCTTATCTGGGACAAAGACTCAATTGGTATGGGGTACAGCTGGCGTAGCCAACACGAAGTGATATGTTACCTAGAAAAGGGCAAACGCCGATTAAATGATCTTGGTTGGTCAGATGTACTTAGACATAAACGCGTTCGAGGCGCTTACCCTACCGAGAAGCCTGTTTCTTTGATGGAAGCTCTAATTGCCAATTCTTCAGATGAAGGTGAAATCGTAATGGATATGTTTGCTGGCTCAGGTAGCACATTAGAGGCAGCATTAAATCTTTCTCGCTATGCTATTGGGTCGGAAGTATCTGCCAAAGCTTGCGCTGATATCAAACGTCGGCTGACGCCATTTTCAAGCAGTGAATGCCTTTATCAACCTCGAAAGCAACTATCTCTCGCCAATTTTTAAACCGTGTTCATGGCAGGCGCAAGGATGCGCCACTCCTCTAAGTTAAGCTGCTCAAACAATGCCCTTATCGGACTTTCTACTGTTGACCTTCCTTTAAAATGCAATGCGGTTGGCCCAGTGCTCCCTGAACTTTTTCTCCCAAAGAAAGAGGTAGTTTGAGACTTTATTCAACCACTTTATTATTTTTCCACCGTGGACCCGACGTACAACCTTGTGCGACCTGAATTCAGGGTAGAGTGGGTTATCGACAAGGCGTATTGTTAAGTTACATCATTCGGAGTAGCGTAAAATGAAAGATTCATCAATTACTATGCACACCGCTTTTCCTGTTGGTATGGTATGCACTATTGGCAGAGGCTGCCTTGGTAATCCAGCTGGTACTCTTGGTGTAGTTTATGAAAACTACACTATAGGTGGTCATCATGGTGTTTCCATTCTTTTCCCGAACGGGCGCTATGACGGCTTTTCTGAGCGCTGTATTGAAATCATGGATGTTGTTCCAGCGAGACTATCTAGGGCGCTTTGCAACTACGAATTTATCCACATTGGTAAATTAAGTTCAGACTTCGAGCGCGGCATCTTCAATCATGCTTTCAGTGTGAAGGCTAGGTAGCTATTTCATCAAGGAATAAAAATGAACGAACATCTAATAAGACTAAAATCTATCATTTCTAAGAGTGCATTCAACGTTTCTCCTCGATATTCAGTGAACATCGATTTTAAGAATGTTTTTGTACCTGATACGGGGGTTTTACTTTATAACCTCGATGTCTCTGAGGCTGCAAATGAACAAGGCTTGTCTCCTGAAGAAGTATTGTCGCGTCTGACCCCGGCGTTTCAACGAGAGAATACAAAGTGGACGCAGCAAATGCAGATTACGTTCGTCGAGAACCTGCTTTCAGGCTGCGAAACAAAAATACATTTCTACGACTTATCAAGCGCCGAACATGATATGGATAACTGCCTGATACTGGACGGCCTACAAAGACTGACAGCCATTGCCGCTTACCAAGAGGGTCAGTTCCCCGTCTTTGGTGACCTGTACTGGGATATGGTGAAATCAGGCGGTATATTTCCACGATTGAACTTATTGCTTAATATCTATCAGTTTGAAAGCGATAAAGAGGCGTGCGAGTTCTATATTCAAATGAATAAAGGGATTACACACAATGAGGACGATCTTAAGCCTGCCTATGCGTTTCTAGACGCGTAATAGTAGACCACTTTAACTTTCCTATCCTTGTCCACCAGCGACACACCCAGCAGCGGATTACTGCTCTCTGGTGGACGTGCTATACAAAGCGCATTATAAGTTGCTTCCTCTTGTGGGGCTTGTCATATAGAGTACTGGGGTACTATGGATGGTATCAATTACAAGGATTATCGCTATGACAACGCCCAACAAAAATCTATCTGCTGACGTACACAACGCCATCAACGAAGCAGAAAAGAGCGCACGTAAAATACTTCACGTTAACCATTGGGTTCAGAACGGGTTAACCGTATACGCCAGCATTATTGCTCCGCTAATGTTTTCGGTCATCTTCACGTATAAAAGCAATATGGGGGATGAACTATATGGCTGGTTAGTGACACTGCTTGCCTTGACAACACTCGCGAGTGTTTACTACACCATTACCACCAAACCCCCTTCCAACCCTTTATTCTTACTTCAAGACATGCTTAAGCAGGTGGTAAAAGCACACGAAGTTAAAGATAAAATAGCGAAGCAAAACATCGAAATGCGTGAGAGTTTAGAGTTCCTTGATTCGTCTATTGAAGCAACGACACTTGCCCTGACATATTCGCTTGCTGAATTGCGTGCGGCTATTGGCGGCAATGCAATACCGTCTTCTCAAGAAGAATACAAAGCTGGATTAAAGAAGATTTTAACGCCTCTATCGAAGAATCTACCATTGTTATACGGCACTAACGCGTCGAAGCTCATGCTGACCCTTTATTTCTGGGATAAGAAAAGCGAACGCCTTTATATTTCATTTCGCCGTAAAGTAGGAAGTATTCATGAGCAAAATCGCTCATGGGGTAGACGTGAAGGCTTCGCAGGTCAGGTTTTCTCTACAGGCAATTTCATCATCGAGAACGACATCAACAACGCCAACACTAGACCGTCTTTCTCGCAACTTGTTGATGCAGATAACGAATACTACCACAGTGTAATTGGCGTACCTGTTTTGTCTACCAATGACTATATGGATGGAGCTGACCCGTTAGGAGTGCTGGTACTGACTAGTAATGAGCCAAACACCTTTAATGACGCGGTTGGCAATGAGAATCGCCATGAGTCATTGCTAGTGGCTACCGCCCGTCTAGCGTCGATATATGTTGACTTTTTAGACACCAAAATGCAAAATTCCTCTATTGACACCGTATTTTTCAAAGAGGGAGACGTATAATGGCACGCGTATCGAGAGTACCGTTAAGCTTTATTCTTTCAAGCAAGAACCCTCGCCCTGAGGACAAAAAGCGCTTAGACGAGTTTATGTGCTCATTCAGAGAGCGCTCTAAAGAAAAGATAGCTAAACAATTCCCACCTCTTGTTGAGACCGAAATGACCGCTGAATAGTTTAAAAGCCCGTCCATGTGACGGGTTTTAATTTCCTGTTATTTTTTCACTCTATGTCCACCAGCGACACTAATTTACCCCCTTAATACCCTTGCACTGTCCCAAACTGCATTACAGTAGTTACAACTAAGCCGTTCTGAGGGAGCACTCATTGTTGAGCAAAATCCCCCTTACCTCCAAGTTTTGCTTAGTAAAATTACCATACGAAAAGGATACAGCTATGAATGAAGATATACGTGGGTTGATTATGGATATGCGCGATGATGAGAAACGTCTTCGCGAAAAAAAAGGGGATTTAGTGGCTTCAGGCCAACTGGTCGCTACGCAGTATTACCGAGTGAAGCTGGAAGCCCTATTAGAGGAAGCCGGTCACCGTCGCCCTACCATAATTGAACAAGAGAGTGATAGGTTAGTGATGCTGGGTTAGTTTTTCTCTAGAAATAGACAAAGTACCTTTCTTGTCATAACGCTGTTACGCCTCCACTGCGAGGCGTTTATTATTCTTAGCACTCTATAGTCGACATTGTTATTCGCTTGAGCAGCGTTTCCTTTTCAGTTTTTATTTGTCCTGAGTTCCATCAACGTCCTGCACAATTAAACAATGTATATCTACCGGAGACTAACTCTATATTACCTGCTGCGGTTGCGTTAACGTATTTAGTGAGAGTATAGACCTATCGATTGATGCGGAGAGTACGTCATGTTCGGAACACATAATCATTAACCACTAATTGCTACGGACCCTTGAAAGAAATGTGCAGCACCCGCACTAAACGAGTGGTTCGTTGCAATGGAACAGATGTGTATAACACATATCACCTTGTTAACCAGTAGGAGTACAAAGCTTAATGACATTGAATGAATATATCGACCATAAGAAACTCGCTATTAATATTAACTTTGTGATGCGTCATGCCTCTTCAATGAGCGGCAAATATTTACGTCAGGACCGCGCTAACCGCCGTCGTAAAGTCAGAAGTTTGATTCGTGAGGTTCGTATGGCTTCTTCGCCCGAAACTGCTTTTATGGTGAAGGCTGTGGTTGCTGAACTACCATCTCCAGCCACCACATTGCATTAACTGATGATTCCTACATCTTAGTTTTTTAGCAAATAGAATAAGGCGACAAATGAATGCACTTAATTGGCGCTCACCACCACAAGTTACAGCTAATCTAATAGTGTCCAAGTTTTACTGTTCCTGTATTTATTCTTGGATGTGATTTTTCCTTGTTTTGCCGCTCTCGCCTGAGAGCGGTATTTTTCATGTCTTTTCCACCTCCTCTGAAGGCATCGCTCCATTTTCATTAAACACGAAAAATCAGCTTCTTAATCCCCCTTTAGCAAATAAGACTTCCTTTATCCTTTTACCATATCAATTGGTGTTATGGATACGTATGTTTCGGAAATTACTACTTACTACAGCAATATTAACTGCAATGCTTTCTAACTCAGCGATATCTGGGGGTATTAGAGCCTACCCAATGAATTTATCGAATGTGGGTGTTGGAATTCCAAGTGTCATCTATGTCGAAAATACTTCGGATAAAGCAACCTTCGTGACTTCTTACTCCGACAACGACAACGTAATGGTTTATCCACCTGTGATTGAGAAGTTAGGGCCGGGTGAGAAACAAGCAATTAACGTTGCGTTTATGGCAGAGCCGAATGAGTCTGACAAGAACTATGTCATTGTTAAAATAGGTGACGGCTATAACTTTAAAATAGGCGTAATAGGTAATTAAATACCATGCTTCGCCTTCTCTTGTGCGCCCTACTTTCAAGCTCGTTACTGCTTTCATCTCCGGTTGACGCCTCTGCGTTCTTCGGTGAGCTGCTGCTTGATAACAAAAAAGTATCTGGCTTCATTTATGAGTTCGAAGGCAAAAATTATATTCCTATTCCTATCTTCGAGAGACTGGGTTTGACTACTCAGGTCGCCAGCAAAACCATACCTCATTGTGGCGAATGTATTGCTCTAGAGGACTTTGCAGAAGTACAGAAGAACGGCATTAACATTCAGGTTTATCCTTTCTCCAGTTTTCAGTCGAATGATAGCCGCGTTTCGTTGATGTCTAATTCAATAAACCTATCAGGTGCTTCCGAACAGACATGGGCCTATTGGGTAAATTATCGCGGCAAGTTTGACGATAGACGTTCTTTATTTCTTGATAATAATTTTTCTACGCCTTGGGGCACATTGAATGCCCGAACTGATTACTACGAAGGACGTGGTAGCGAACTGCAAAATATTCAATTCATTCATGAAAACATCATTGATGAATATGAAATTGTCGTTGGGGATATTAATACATCACGTCTCGCTTGGGGCGGCAATTATGGTTTAGCCGGTATTGGGTACTTTACTACCGATCCTCGTTTAACTGATGTCTATGGACTATCTGATAATTTGTCCATTGATATTGAAAGTCATACAGAGGTGGAAGTCATTGCTAATGGCAGAACCATTTACAAAGGGTATCAAGGCGCAGGCCAATTCTCGATCGAGGACATTTTCGGTAGCGGATACATGGATATCGAAGTCAGGAAAAACTCTGAGACGGCTGACTATTATCAATTCTACTTCGATGCACAGGCGCTTCCTAAAGGAGATACCAACGTAAATGTGGCGTTTGGTCAGTTTAACCGTGGGCCATTTCGCTACGACTACGGTTTGGCTGCTAATTTTGAGTATGGCATAACGGATAACGTTTGGATGAACACCTCTTTTCTTGGTACGCAAAACAATTATATAGCAGGTGTCTACGGTGGAATAAGTACGCTTTACGGCGCAATAGTTAGTGGCTTTTCACAATCAGACACTGGGTCCCAAATGGACATAGGCTATAACTATTCCTATAAGTACTTTCGCTTTTCAGCGTCTTACGTAGACGATAATACGTTAGATAATTTCTCGGATAGAACGTTCTCAACCGTGCGTGCAAGTTATCGGATAGGCAACGTTAGCTTTTCTGGAAGCTACGTTAATCGACAACATTGGGATGTCTATTCAGGCTCTATTTTCACCACATTTAATAATGGTGTTTCTTTATCTGGGAATATACAACGCAGTGACATTGAGACCAGCTTTTTTCTTACCTTAAGCTTCGCCTTTAACGGCTTAGGCAGTGCATCGTTATCGATCTCAGATAACGATGTTAGAGGTTATATGAGCGCTGCACATAATTACGATGGTATACAACTGATCTACAACGCATCACATTCTCGTGAACAAGGCGGTCTGCTTCAGGCATCAGCCGCTACACCTTCAATGCAAGTTAATGCACGATACAGCACTGAACGTGGAGAGCACGCCATTGATGTCAACGGTAGTCTTATCTTTGATGGTAACAACTGGTCTGCGATACGCAATCGGGCTCAGGCAATTGGTATTATAGAGGCTAAAGGTGGCGATATTGATATCAATGGCCATTTTCAAAAGTCCAGTATTATTGATGGACAGAGTACCGCGCTTAGTCTCCCTACATACAGAGACACCTCCTTTGCGCTGTCTTCCCGTGACATTTTCTCTTCTTTGGCTTCGCCGTCAGCGACTTTTTCGTCTGGGAGAGTTGGGGCCTACAAGATTAGAGCTGAATTTGTTTCTCCGGGGGCAAATTTCACTTTTTCTGGTGGAAAAAAAGGAGATGTACTTAGCATAGATGACAAAACATTTACCTTTTTCGAAAAGGTTGGCTTTTTCGTCAAATCGCTGCCTATCGGTGAGTATTCAGCAAGCGTAATGCGTAAGGGTGAAGCTATTTGCAACACCTCGCTTACAGTGTCTGCGGTATACAAAAAATCAAAGATTTCATGTGATATTTAATTTTATTAAACCTGCTCAATAATGGGCTTCTTAACTACAGCATAGGAATAACTATGAAAATTAAATCTACTTTATTGGCGTTAGCTCTTTCAGTGACATCACTTTCTTCAATGGCACAAAGTGCTGCATCGTTTCCTGTTGAAACTAGCTTTTCAACCATTTGTGGCGTTTCTGACGCGCCTGTCGCTCTGGACTTCACTAACTCATTAATTGGTGAAAGCCGTTCTATAGATTTTAGTGTTACCCTCGAGTGTAATTTTGCCTATATTGATGACAACATCGGTATTAGCATCCCTCCGCTATTCAGCTTAGATGGAGTAGTAGTGTTTACGGCTCGCGGGGCGGCCTTAGTTTATGAAAATATCATGGATGAAGGACCCCTTAGCATCACGCCTCCGGGAACAGGTGAGCAGACCGTTGTAGTCGATTTTACTGCTCATCTTGTCGACGACGTAGAGTCGCTGGGCCCACCAACGACAGCCTTCAACTTATTCACGATTGCAGAGATATTTGTTATGTTGCCAGATGGCTCTAATGTAGATGGTGGAGGCATGGAGATCATGTAATTTCCATAAATAGGCTTTATTTTTGACTTTCTTTAATTGCTTTAGGTTCAACGCTGTGGTGGCAATAATGTTGTCACCGTAAGCGTTTCTTCAAACAATACATAATATATCCATACTAATTAAGAGCTCATTTGGCGAGTATTGAGAAGTACTTGAAACGCCGAACGCTATTTCATTTACGGCGACACGCGGTGAAGACTTGCATTAAACGAGAGGCAGTGCTTCATGTTGAAGATAATTTAAGGCACAGCACTTAATACGCAGGCGGCCTAGCCCCTTTTAGAATTATTTAAGGTCTTAAATTTCAGGTCTTAATTCACATTAGTGTAAGACCCCTCTGTTATGCTTTCTTCATTGGTGAATAGTTCCCACCAATTGTAAAAATTAAATTACCCTTTGCGCTCTCCAATGAGCGCTTTTTTTTGCCTTTTATACGATGTCGGCCATCATTGATGGATTCGCATGCAATGCCAATTAAGCTTGTTCGTAATATCTGCTACGGGCAAACTAAATTGGAAATATACGATAAGCTAACGCTTAGGTTGTTTTCAACATATGAGAAAACCTGCTCGTTGACATGACAGGTGCGCGTGGCGTTGCCGCCTTTTTCCGAGCTATTCGCCGTTCCGTTTGTTTGAGGCTCGTACTGGCCAGAATAATTTCATAAAAAATAAAATCAGGTCTTTGATAGATAGCTTTTTTATAAATGCTTCGAGACCTGTATTTTTTCTGCCATTATTCTTTCTTCGTCGCAGAATGCGCCGGGGTATTGAGCTTCGTCAATGCATGTGAAGGTGTATTGTCCATGGGAGAAGCGTGTTGATGGGTTGCCCGGTTGGGAACCATGGCATGATTACCTCATCAATTATTTACCTAATTCGTTGTCCTCCTACGCAGCGCAAGGCCGCCTCCGGGCGGTCACCCCTTACCAGCCACCAAGGCATTAAAAACCCCCTGCAATCTAGCAGGGGGCGGGAGGGTAGAGTCATCTCTACAAGGTGAAACTATGCCTAATGGCATGTTAATTACGCAATCAACCTATTCATCAGTTCACCGATAACATCATAAAGTTGCTATCTTAGTGAAGAACTCCAAGTTTTTGTTGCATTACACTCATATCCTCCATTCAAACGCTTAGGGGGTGTTTATGCAGATTTATCGTTTTATTGTTATCTTCGTCCTACTTTCACTCGGCCCTCTAACGCAAACCCTATTGCCTTTCTTTAGTCATCTTGGCTTTTTGGCCGATGAGAGCGTTCATCTCTTTGTTTTATTCCTCGCTTGGGTCATGACTTCTGCTGGCCTTTTCTTAAGCCTGATAGAATATCAATTGTACAGGGATGAAGGTTTTAACCCTTTCTCATAAAAGTATTCTTATTTCATGTCTCTGGTGGACACGCTAGGCCTGCCGCTTTTCCCTAGCGTTATTATTACTCATGGCATACTCAAAGTATGAAATGAAGGAGACGACCGCCATGCAAAATCCATCACTTATTGATGCTTTCTTAGCCCACCGCTTGCGCCAGTATCGCTTGCCTAGCGAAGAGCCAGTTTGGTCGATCAGTGAGAGTGGTATCGGTGGTGTTGCTTTTTATGGTTTCTTCTCTTCTATTATGCTCGAAGAGGCAGCCAATCGTTTGCTTGATAGCACTGACGTAAGATTGGATGCAATTAAGGCAATCAAAGAGCGTGGAGTAACCATTGCAATTAAATACTCTGACAAGGTGTCTAAACATGACACTCGCGGCATGTCTTTTGAGTTATCAAAGACCATTGCAATGACGGGAACGGAGCTATATGCGCTCACTAATCTTAGGCAAAAACTAGCAACTGAGGCGCTAATGATATCCAAACAGTTACGTGATGAGTGCATTCAAATTAAGGAGGCAGGTATCGATACAGTAAAATACGCCGACAGAAAATCAATGACGCGTGCCGTTGAGTCTATCGTCGACGCTATTGATACGCAGGCTTAGGGCTCCTGATTATTGAACTCTCCACCAGCGTTGTCCATCAAAGGCATAAAATCAGTCTCTTAATTCACATTTTTACCTAAATGTATGATTACAATATAGGTCTATATCATGAAACTCTAAGAGGGTAATATGCAGCGACGCATAGCCACCTCATTGGCTCGACTATATGTGTCAAGTCCACTTCTTTCATTTGTACTCTTTGTAGGTGGTTTTTTTGTTTATTGGTCTTTTATTATTGCCTATATTCTTGACTCTCAGTTGTTCAATGCGTGGGCTGTCTTAACCTGCGCGATGATTGTGCACCATTATATTAATCGTGCGGTGTTGCCCATAGTAAAGTCAATTAAAGCTGAACGTTAAAATCCGATGTGACTAAACCATGCCTTTTGTAACTGTCGCTACCCGCACGCATGATGAATGCCAGTGCCCAGAGCATGATATCGAAATGAACCACATTACTGCCACGGTTCACCTTGAACCGGATGGGAGTGGTGAAGCGTTCGTATTTTTTGGTGACTGATGAGTGGCTTTTTACTTCCGTAGAAGACATCGAGGACTTGAAGCGTCAAACATGGGAGCGTTTCCTATCGCGCCCTTCAGAGTAAACGCCTAAAAAAAGGGCCCTCAATGTCTAAACCTGTGAGGGTATTCCCCTTTATAACTATGATTATCTCATTTCTCAGAAATCGGATGCTACTATAGGGGCTTAGTAAAATGCTGTTTATTTACAAGGAGTACAAATGCAGCTTAAGTCCGACTTTTTTGGTGACTGGTTAAATATACTTAAAGATATCCTTCAGAATCATTGGGGGTATGATATTTCTGGCGTTAGCGAGGACGAGTTGCCATATGTGTACTTCAACGCTGAAAAGCGTAGACCCGAACAAAGAAGCCGAAATGTTGAAACTTCTGATGTTTTTAGTTGCCCGTCAGACCTTCAGACGGGTTGGGAACGCTTAAAAAATCTAGTTGAATCCGGTGGTGATTTAACTCCAAATTTGAGCAAGTTAGTAAGTAAACTGAATAATAAAGATTCGTTGTTGAATGACTGGGGTGTCCATCATTTTCATTTGGGCGAAGCGCTAAACGGCAATTACATTGAGAGAACCGGGCCATTACTCTTTGCTCTTGTCGCGAAAGATAACTTCTATGCAATCAATGTTTTTCAACATGGAGCTTGGGCTGATCAGGATATAGTTGAAACTCTACACAGGAATTGGCCTGATGCCCTGAGTCTTTACCGATTAAATAATGTTATTTCTGCTACAAAAGTATCAGAGAGTGAAAGGCTAATTTTAAGAGCGAAAAATGTGAACGGCATGTTTACTGTATCAGATGGAACGGTATACGCACCTACTGGTGGTGGCGTTGTAACTAGTGGTTACAACGCCCAATCAATTATCAATACTGACAAACAACGAAGGCTATTAAAAGGTTTAGAAGAAAATCTTCAATCGCAATTAGTTAATTTAAAAGAACTTCTCTACAAGCATGGTTATTCGGGTGAAGATGTTATAAAAGCCTCTCTCGAAATTACTGAAAATCAATATCTGGCGATTTTTCCCGATTACGATATTTCGGTGACACTGATTGGCAATGTATGATAGATAACTGCACTGATAAATTTCAGTTTTTCAGCTTAACCTACATACCCCACTTCCCATACCTCACCCATGAGCAATTTTTTATTCGTCCGGCCCTCTCGTGTGCTGGACATTCCTTCTTCAAATGCAATGGGTGTACAGACTAATGAAATCGTATCGTCGAATAACTCACTAATATGCTCGTTTATTAGCTCCCAGCGAGCCTCTGTTGCACTTTCTGAAGGAGCAGCGATAACAACCATAAAGTTTCTTTCTAACGAGTGTCCAGCAGCAGCAGCCGAAGAGAAGTCAGCTAATCGAATTATGTCAGCAAGGTGGCCTTCTAAATTATAGCTCCGCTTCAACTCGATAACATGCCTGACGTTCCCTGTTCTCTGTGAGCGTACCACTATGTCTACGTTACCGTGCCGCAAGATTTGTCCATCATCTATCTGTAATGATTCACAGATACTCTTCACGGAGTCCTCCATAGAAAAGGTCAGTGTCTTGTAGTGCTGGTGGACGCACCGGGCAATAGATACTGATAAAAAGTATTCTGGAAAGTCGTTGATAGACCTCCCTGTTATTTCCATCGCCTCCTTAGCGGCCTGCGCTCCTGCCTCGGCGAGAACCAATCTTAATGATCTTCTTTTACTCAATGTATACCCTCTACATGACTTATTCTCATGTCTACCACGGACTTCATTCTCTTAGTGCTTCTCAATATTGTACCATTTCGACTGACCGTTTCTGTTATAAATCGTAAGCACAATCTTGTGAGAGCGTATCTATAGTTAATAAAGATGTCTGCCAATAGCAGTCACATTAATTACTTCCGAGCAAGCTTTATACGGTACAGCTGGTCCCTTCCTTTTGTCATTCCTAGCATTTCCACGATAGACAACATTTGGCCAGAGACTCAGTTCGCCACTCGTTTACCCATTGCGATATGCAATCTGCTGTCATACTTAAACTATCAACAATCGACGAGGCAACATGAAGGCCTTCAAATCGTGAGCTCTGAGTGAAGGCGGTAGTCCTCCTTGACGGTTTTCGTTATATTACAGGTTGAGATTTTTAAGGATATGTACATTCAATGGTAGACATTAAACGACAACGACTAGCAAGACAGAGGGCATTCTGTAATGAATGGACGACGTTCCTTCGTGATTGCAAAGCGAAAAAGATAAAGATGAACCAGACCATTGGCGCAGAGATGTTGGGGATTAAAAGATCTACCTTCAGCGATGCCATCAACAATGGGCCGACTGACGCTATCCTGCTTCGCTTTTATCTTTTTACTGGGATTCACCCCAGCAGAATAGAGCCGTCACTGTCACAGATAAAGCCTTTGACCACACAGCATATTGAAGAACAACACTTAAGCACTATAGACTCGCTGGCTGCTTAATTAATGGCCCCGGTACAAGTTCTTTAAACGGGCGCAGGTCACGTTCGTCTTTTTATCCTGCATGTGTCTTCTTTCCACCAGCGTCAATGCTGGTGGCTCATTCCTGTTATTGTCAATCAATCGTGTCTACCACAGACTCGCGCTTTCCCTCTTTTTGCCATTGCCAAATCGTCCTTTAATGCATAATAAACACATCAACAAAGGACGGAGCTAGGCGATGACAATGCCAAACACAACATTGATTTTTACTTTTCTTAAGACGCGACTTGAGCAAGAAAATTTCCCTATAGTAGAAATTTATTGGGCAGTGAATGATGTTTCGCTTTTGGGGGAATTGGATTCCGTTTCTGAGAACGACCCCCTATACCCTTCAATCGTCAGTGATCGAAGTTACGTATCATTCTATGGGGATTTGAGCCCTGAAGCTTTGAAGCAATGGGTAACCACTTCGTGTATCTTTAGGGGTGACGACTTTGACAAAATCAGTGAGTCATTGGCAGGCGGTACCGTTTTGTCTTTGGCACTGTACAATGGTGCGCCTCAAGTGCTTACCCACATCCGTGATGGTGCCAGCTATTACGAAAAGACCCTCATTGGTACCTTGGCAAAATATATTAATGGAAAGTATAACGCCCTTCGTGCGCTGCTTGCAGACGATATCAAGCTTATTTACGAGGCAGGTCTGCATAACAAGCCTCTTGAAAGTGACGATGAGGTGAACCAATTGGTGCAGGAGATAACGCGTAACCTGCAACAGTTAAAATCACCGGCTGCTTAATACTGGCTACCCCTTTCTCTTCGAGGAAAGTATTATCACCTTGCCGATAACATATGCGTACTTACGGATACCTTGAAAGTAAATGTCACCGAGACTGAGTGGGCAGTTTAAAAGAAGAAGCCCTTGAGGTAGTTTACAGTTTGTCCAAGTTAATACAGTTAGGAAGAGATATTGTGGATACAGAATTTATGGCTTTTGACGTGTGGTCAAATGCAGACGGAAATGTAGCAGCCGTGTTGGCCACAAAGCAGTTCGTCGATGACCAAGATGCTCCTTACGGCTTTGAGCGACATGAAATTCGAATCGATGCACCTAATAAGCGTGCAGCGCTTAAAGGGTATCGTGAAGAGCGGAATAAAATGGAAAAAGTATTATGATAACTATTGAACGTCAAGACGGGTCATACACCTTCAACGTAAAAGTTAATGCTAAGGGTATTATTTTATATCTCGCTTATTACAAATCTGACAACGGTTCATATGCACACACTGATGCTTGGCCAAAATTGCGAAGAAATGAAATCGATGTGCCTCAGGATGTCATACTTGAAGCAAAGTCTGAGGCGCTGAATCTCATGACAGTGGAGTAAGATTGTTACTATGATCGTATCAAGACCTATTAACGACGAGAAAAACGATTTACTTGTCGGTCACGAAAACAAAATGCTGGTGGTTCGTGATTTGGAAGGCAAACAGGTTCATGCCGAACCTGCACCACCGGGTAACTGGACACATGATGCTTTAGAGGCTTTCGATTACTACACCATCGCGCCGTATGGGTGGAACGCGTATCTTGGTTTTGATAAAGAAAACTGGATTGGTGGCTCTGAGGTATAATATCCTGCTATTCCACCGACAGTACAACTGATAAATAACTATATCTGCACAGATAATGTTATTGGGCTATGCCTTTACGTCTATCGGCTACACCATCACATAATAGTTCGCTACTTGCGGCCAGTGACGATGAGGTAGTATTAAATCATCTAATGGCTATGGGAATATTCCATGAGTAACACCGCACTAATTAATACCTATATAAAAACTCGGCTTGAACTTGCCGGGTTCCCCCATAGCGAGTTCGAATGGGCCGTCGAAGAGTTGTCTGGAGGGATTGAGTTTGATTTAATTTCCATGGACGACCCTCTTTACCCAATGGCCGTAGCTGAACGCAGCTATGTGTCATTTTACGGCCCCATCAATATCAATAACCTAATTCGCTGGTTAGACAACGGTTTACTTAACAGTGATGGAAAAGACTCCTTACTTGAGTCATGGGCTAAAGGTGCAAATCTAATTCTAGTGTGCGAGAACGGCGTGCCACAGGTTAAAACCCGTATGCATGAGACGGCGCTTGATAGAGATAAAATGGTCTTTGATATAGGCGCCAATTTCCTTACAGAAAAATATAACACACTGCGCAAAAGGCTTGCTGAAGAAATAAAACAAATTTATGAGTCAGGCCTGTACACCCGAAAGTTCGACGATGACGAACAACTGCGGTATGCCATAGACGACATTATGATAGCGTTCGGCAAGCAGATGTCGTCAGCTACTTAATCTGCTATTTGTTTATTAACGGGGCGCATTGCCCCTTTTTTTAAACGTGTTAGTAGCTTGGCTTCACTTTAGCGTGTCTTCTGTGGACATAAATCACTTCTTGTATTTACTTATTATTCTTTGATGCGGTGTCTTTTGATGACACTGGCTCTCTTTCGGTTACTGCTTGCGTTATCGGTGCTTAGAGCATAATAAGCCTATCGATTAAAGGAGAGACCGCTATGAAACGTTACCACTTAATAGATGCATTTATTGATTCGCAATTACGTTCAGCAATGATGCCTCATGAGTCTTATGATTGGACTTTTGACGCCTCTGGTAATGCTCACGTTACTTTCAAAGGCAAGCTTACAGATGGACAAGTCGTTAACGCGGGGTATCGCTTCTTTGCAGGCCAGTTAAGCCTGAGGGATGAGTTCGATAGTGCCCTTCTAAAAGGTCTCACCGTAACCATTGTGTTTGTAGACGGTAAGCCCGTCGTTGAGCTACGCAAAAGCCGAAACCTTTCAAATAGCGAGCGGAATGTCGTACTTCGATTTGCTCAGGATTTTGAGAAAGATGTCAAAGAGCGCTGTAAACGCCTTGAAAGCCAAATTGAACAAGTCCGTACAGCTGGATTAGGTAGTATGAGTTATGCGTCTGACAGGGAACTGAGAGAGGTTGCCGCCGCGATTTCCCGTGAATTTGAAGCTAATGCAGTTTAGGAGTCCTAATATGACATTGATTGATACTTACATTAAAAATCGATTGAAAGCACGCCACCTGCCCACCCGTGACATTGATTGGTCTTTGGGAGACACAAAAAAGGCAAGCGTGTCATATTTTGGGCTCTTTGATAGTGAAATGATTCAAAAGGCTTCTGACCGTCTTATGCAGGGCCAATACGATAATGCAATATGGCGCCAGTCAGTAAGTCAATCGTTGACTGAAGACCTCGCCAGTGCAATCGAAAATGGCGCCAGTGTGACTGTTATGCGCAACTTCGATGTAGGTGGAAATCAATTTTTTATTCCTGACACCAAACCCATCAATACCGCTAAGGAACATGCGGCGATGGAATACCTGTGCGAGCTCTTAGCATTGGAAGCGATGGATTATATGAAAGACATCACTCAAGAGATACAGCAGATACAAGATGCAGGTCTACAAAATAAAGATTATGCGGATGATGAAATGCATAATATGGCACGCCTTGTTTCAGCAGAGTTTGACGGGGCCGCGTAGCCCCTTCTTGAAAAGGTGACTTGACGCCTCTGGTCATGTCCACCAGCGACACGAATCAATCCGAAAGGCCCCACTTGTCTTACCTCAGTTAGTGAAATAATGAAGTAGTTGGTAATCTCGAACTGATACACAGGCCTCCATTGAACCTCTAGTATCCTTCTTTAGACAGGGGTTCTTTAAATACACACAGACAACATCAGGCCGCGACGATATTTCCTCACAAGAGCTATTGGGTGTTATTCAAAATGAAATACAGCAAGTGAAGGTTTTTCTGGATGCTGCCGAACGCTCTCTTGACTCTCGCTCGGCTTTACTTAATGCCGCCAGTTGAATTAAATGACATAAGACAATCATTAAGCGCCACTACGGTGCTTTTTTGCCTTATCATCTAGTCGCCATAGAATAGCTGCTTAAACGTGCTGTATCACCCATACTATTTGTGATGGTATATGTTTTTATGAAATTCGTTTATGTCTACAGCAGACGCCACTTTTTTACCATGCAATCCCTTGCATTATGGCACCCAATGCTATCTTAACCCTATACCACATACAGGGGATTCATCATGCACTCAATCAGCACTTATCTAAAACACCGTCTTAAGAATTTGGCTCTTCCCCATGAATTTGTATCGTGGGTATGTAAAGAGCATCGCTCTGCTTTATGGGTAGGAGAAATTCCTTCTGATGATCCCCAATTCCCTAATGCCATTAAAGAGCAATGCTATATCGTCTTCAAAGGTGAGTTATCTGTCGTGATGATGGATATGTTAGCTTCAGAAGCTGGTCTGGACCCAGACGCGCTCTGTGTGTTTTATAACGCGACCACTAAAGGCACCAAGATGAGGATAGACACAAAATCCAATGTTCCTTGTCTACGCGTTAATGTGCATGAAGGTGCCTCTGCCAGAGAGTTAGATGCAGTAGAAATGGTTCGTGATTATGCCGAAGGTGTTATTAATAGCACTCGCACTGCCCTGACCGCCGAAATAAAAGATATATATGATGCAGGCCTTCACAATAAGACATGTTCAATTGAAAGAAATCCGGCGATACAAATGCCATAAGACATACTGTCTGTAAGCATGCTAGCTATCTAGTTACGCGTCAATTGGGGCTACATTGCCCCTTTTTTGTATCTGTTTTTTAAACGGGTTCGTGATGCCTAGTCATTCTCAATGCTGGTGGTGGAGATTCTGTTACCGTCAAGGGTTGTCTATCATTGACCTTTCACACTCACAACCGCTCTCACTAGTACCATCCTCCAGAGACACGCCTATGGTTTTAGTCAGGTAGTATTCTGTCCACCATCGAAACAGGTTACCTGCATCCCTCCCCTTGCGTCATTGGGCTTCATGGGAAGATTAACGTAACTGATTTGAATGAAGAGATACGCCAATGGAAACGCACATCATTGTAAAAGCACCGCTTAATACCGCATTTCAAGATAAGCCGACCTTCGAACCTGTAATGTCCGAAAGTGAAGCGAAGAAGCGTTGTGAAGCCCTTAACAGGGTGTTACGTCAGGATGCTGATTTTTGCTATAAGCCACGCAAAATGTAAAAAGGATACTCTCATGGCCCGATTCGCAATTAAAAAACTCCCCTTAAACCTATCAAGCATGTACAACAAGGTTGATAATCCAATGAGTATCCGTGCGGAGCTCGGCGAGTTTGAAGTGGATGTCGATTCAGTTGAGCAGGCACGCGAACTAGCAAAACTTCGTGTAAGCTCAAATGAGCCAAACATGATCTGCCCTTGGAGTGAGCGAACAAATTGTTTTACCGTTGGCGCAGGTAGAAAGAGGGAATTCGTACATCCCACAGCGTTATATAAGTATGACGGTAAACGGTTCGTTGAAGATCAAGGGAATTGTCACCGTGACCAACCCACATCCGGCTTTTTCATGTCCAAAGAGAATGCAAAGGCAGACTATCTAGCACACAAAGTTGCTGCTGATAAGAAGATAGATGAAGCAATGAATCACCTTAAAGCAATGGAGACACTAGGCGTTTCAATTGACTATCACATAGAGGGTGATACACATGGCATTTTCGAAGACTACATGTACCTAGAAGTGACAGAGGGGCCTTATCAATTCACCGTCAAGTATGGCAGCGATTAATGCCCTTGTGCGAGGCTTGGCGTTTCGGCTAGGCCTCACATTGCTCAAACATACTATTAGGGCTTTAATGCCCTTTTTTTGCACCTATCTTAAATGGGTCGGCTGAGCTGGCGGCTTACAGCTGATTCAACCATAGACTTCTTCTATTACCGGTAGTGCTCGCATTCGTTTCCCTCAGAGACAAATCTAAAGCGCTTCATCGCGCTCCCCATTGGCTTCTCTTTCTTCCAGCAACACGGGTTGCTAATCAATACGCACCTTGCTCTATTTCTCCCCGTGTTTCAATTCCCTTATCGATGAGCAAAGGCAATATCGCACTTGAGTTTCCCTATGTTCTCGCCCTATTTAACGACCAAGGAGTCAACTATGTCTGTGTCAATTGCACCTATGCACGCTACTGTAGAAGAAACCTTCGAGGCAGGGATGGGTTTTCCTATCTCAGAGGCGTCACAAAACAACTATGAAAAGGCTGAGGATAATCTTTTTAGTGCGGTTAATGAGCTTGTATCTCCTATAAAGGAACTTGAGGCGCTGGAAGAAGCTGGTTTTGGTGGGCTTGCAAATAAACTCAAAAAGCTTTGTGCCGCCAATATGGCGATGGACTGGGCGAAAGAGAACCTTTGAAGGCAACCGGGGTATTGCGCCCCACGCTTCGAGCTAACGTTTGCTCTGTCCATCGGCGATAACCCTTTGCATTTCCAATCCCCTTGCGTCACCTGCACGCATGAGACACTAGATGTGTTCAAGATAAACAACATTTTTCGCGTAAGGAGCGTATCGCTATGCCAGTAGCTTTATCATCAAATGCCCGTGTAGATAACACCCTATACAATGTGGTCACGTATTTAGGACATGGTGATAACAGAAGGATTGAGTTTACTGACAGAGGCTTAGTCACTGCTTGTCGTGTTTCCTTTAACGGTAAGTTCAAGGCGCTTAGCGGCGAAGCGATACGCATGCTCCTTCAGTGCGTTCATGAAAGTCGTTTTGCTAGCCATACCAAAGGGTTCTCCGCTGAAGCTGTAAATGAACTAACAACGCCGTGGCAGTTCGCTAATGCTGGTGCAGTTTTATACCCTGATGAGTTTCAACCATGGGAAGCGGATGACGACGTTTTCTTTGTAAAAGATAACCCTAAAGGCCTTGCAGGTAATTGGATAGTCGCCACATACCACGCTGAAATAGCTGCGAAACTAATCAATCAAGAGCTTTCAAAGCTTAAGGAGCGGATAAGGGAAAGCGACGGGCATTGTCTTGCAGCATAAAAGCCAAAGAAACAGGCAGGCATTCGTGCCACTTATTTATCTGATATTTTAAACGGAAGGTAGGCGCTGGTGGCTTGGCTACTTCTTCAACCGTAGACGACTTATGCCAACGGTATCACCCCAAGGGGCATCTCTCGAAGAAAAGGGTGAGTTAGCTACTAGTTCCTTAATCGGGCGCTCCCGCATCCACCAGCGACAACACTTTGAATCTCCTTCACCCTTGCGTCACCTGTACCAATGAGACACTAAGTGTGTTGGAAATGAACAGGACAAACGCCATGAACAGACAAGATAACTACAACGCATTCGTTGCCACTCGTGAAGCACTGACTACGGCTGCCATTGAAGCGGCTAACAACGCCAAGCGCGATGAGCAAAAACCTAGTCTTAATACACTGGTTTCATTCCTTCGTGATGGCCTAAATAGAGACGCTTATACCGATATTCCTACCAGCGCACGCGAGCGCCTTGAAGCAATTAAGAAAGAGATAGCTGCGGCTAAAGCCTTTCTAAGTGATATCGACAACGCACTCGATGCCCAGATTGACGCGCTATAGGAGGCGACATGCAACAGCCTATATTCACCTTCGATTACACCACTGACGATAACGAAGCCACTTTTGGCTGAGCCTCAGGCAGAACAGAGAAAGAGGCTAGAAGCCGATTGAATCGACGTTATGGACTTTCTGACTCTGAGGTTGCTACAGCGAGGGTTCGACGAACAAGTGCGCCCTCAGCCCCATCTGGCTCATAATCCTTTACCAAGTCCATCAAGGAAACGCTCATGCTACATAGAAGTATTCAGGCTCATGTCGAGTTCTTTAAACAACAGCCAGAGGTAGGCGAGTCACTTACACTGGGTAGAAAAGAGTTTACCGTTCGTCGGGTTGGGAAGAAGCGCTACCAATTAGTTGAAACTTTCTTTTACTAATTACTGTAGCTCGAAAAGCTTTAAACGGGGCGATAATGTCTGTTTCCGACCAGGGGTTATCGTTTCCATCATAGACGCCACATCCACCCTCATATTTCCACCAGCGACACGCTATCTCACGGGCTCGGGGATTGCGATAAATCAGTCAGTGTTAACTTATTAAGTATAGATAGTGACTAACAACGTAGAGACAGTTCATATGAGCACACTAAATACAAACATGAATGCCATTAAGGTTACTTTTGATAGCGGTGACATTATTACCGGGCGCGTTACTGTTGAAGATGATGTCGTATTTCGCGGAGCTGTAGCCCCTCAGCTTGTCTCTATCGAGTTTGACGATTTCAAGGGCAATAGCGAGCACACCGTGGAGTCACTTAAAGAAACGATTACATGTAGTGCCAATGAAACCTACAAAGCTTCATGGCACTCAGATATATGGGGATTTGAATACTCCATTTTCACTTTGTAGCGCACCCTCCCTGCGACCCCTTACCCGTCCTTAGTGGCGGGTTTTTTTTATATACAGCCCGTCGCCCTATCACTCAATTGGTATCGATAGGAATAAAGTGCCTTTCTTTTGTTTTCATCTTGGACAGGCATTATTGACGCTAGCATCAACTCTCCCCACTGAAGCATTTCTATAGGCGACATTGCCTCTCATGTACACACACCCTTGCAGGATGCTGATTGACGATATAGTAGAGTTATCAATTAAAGGAGAGCAACATTATGAGTGATATTTTAGGCTTAGACTCTGCGGTTGATACAGCCAAAGCAAATCGCATGAACAATATGGTTATTTCAGCTGAGCTGGTTATTGAGATGGCAACAGAGATAGAACAACTTAAGCTTAAACTACAAAATCAGTGCTTCCGCATGGGCGCTGTTCTAGCAGAAAACAACAGACTTCAAGAGGAGTTGGATTCATTTGAACAGCAGGTGGATTAACGTTTTATTTGAACAAGCTGTTTTTGTTAACTGGGGCGCTATTGCCCCTTTTTATTATTTTCTTAACTTAGTTATACATGACGCTACTTAAATGCCCTGCTTGCTTTTTTCCTCTATAACCTATTTAGCTTACCTCTACCAAAGACAAGAGATGTCTTGATATCTTTCGTTACCTGTTTGACTATTGTATGTCTACCAATGAACAAGGAGATAGTTATGACGGATAATCACATAAACAAGAATGAAGTAGACAAAGCTCGCAGTGCCGTTGGTGAAGCGATACAAGATGGGCACGCTTCTGCCCAACGCGAATCTGAACGGCAAGCAGCCCTCTCTTTGGATGAAGTGGTTCGTAACAGCCTTACCGGTCATATAGATAAGGACGGGCTCACTGAGCGCGAGCTTCTTTTAAAGGTCCGTCAAGATACAAAGGCTGCCGAAACATTCTTTCACTCAGTATTGCTTACGCTCGACGCACGCATTGCTGAACTTGATTAACCTTCAGGTTAATTCTGTCTATGATGGATGCGCCCACCTCATAGGGCGTCATTCATTACCGGGCCACTGACACCTTCTCTATTTCGTCTTTCCCAAACATTCCCCACCTGCCTTGTACTTAATTTCACTACTTTATGTCTACCGCGTACATTCTATATTCCTGAATAGCACGCTTGCGCTAAGGCAAATGGTGAGAACCTATAAGTATCGAAACACAAACAGTCTGCATCGATATAAGGCTACTCCACATCCAAGATGTAGAACGTAACTAGGAGCACACCCTGTCCACCACCAGCGCCTACTTCAAGGGCGTTTTTTTGTGCCCAATTTAAACGTGTTAGCTGGTGGCCTACATGCCTCTTTCATTCACTACCTTTCTCCATCATAGACACAACGTAAAACGCCGGACGAATTTCGCTCCGGGCTTGGCGCAGACTCTTCATTTCTTCGATAGACACACTGTCTTTCTCTGGGTATTTGAATGACCGGGTTTAACCCCTGCCTCGCAATTCCACTAAAGACATTGCCTCTTTGCATCCCTGCATGTCCACGAGCGACAAGGCATCTACACACCTATATCCCTTGCGCCATCTGACTGTGTGAGAAACTTATAGGGTCATGAACAAACAGGATAAATTGTTATGAACCTTATTAAGACTTACTTCACACGCCAACTGGAAAAACGTGGTTACCCTACTGATGACATCTGTTACTCACTTAATTATTGTCAGGGCGACGGTATGGCTTGGTATGGTGATATCGAAGAAGAGGCGCTTATCAGCTTCGCCGATAAACTAATGAAAGACACTGAAAAGGCTGCTGTGAAAAGAGCTATTAATAAAGGGGCAACGGTAACAATTGAACGTAACAGCTATGCTACGCATTACTCACACTACAATACAATGAGTGTCATTGCCGAAGCTTGTTATGGTGAAGAGCTAACGGATTTTGAATGGGCGTCGTTTCAATCCTTTGAACAGGCACTTGAAGAAGACGTTAAGGCAACCTCACAGTCACTCGAATCAAATGGCTATGCCATTATCGATGCTGGCTCTAAATACGGTGCACTGGCCGACAAAAAGCGCACATTCAATACTGCTCGCTTCAGCTTGATTATTGAAGAGAGCGAAGATAAAGATTTTTCGGTTCAACATTGGGATGAATCACTTATCGACGACACAGTTCAAGCCTGCATTGATAAAAAGCTACGCTATTTTACTTTGAGAGTGTCAGTTATTGAACGAGAGGATGAAACTGTACTTGGCGAAAGCTACCTTGGTGGCTGTACTGAGAGTAACGATAGTCCATCAAAGAATTACGATGGGCACCTGCGTCAGATGGTGTCAGAAGCAATACGTGAAGCCCGTGACTTTGTTAATTCAATATCTCTTGCTGCATAAGGAAATCGCAATGAACTTAGCTACCTACTTAGTTACCCTGAAAATTAAAACGAATGGGTTAGAGAAAGATTCAATCCACCTCATTAAGGCAACAACTAAAGACAATGCTGGCCGTGCTGCGCTTGTTGCTGAGTGTCATGGCGTTTTTGATGACGATACTGCACAGTGGGATGGCGATAGCGTCGACGATCTGAACGGCGAGTTTAACTACACTGTCAAGAACACTGTCCTTGTAGAGGAGAAAGATGTCGCAACGTTAGAGCGATACCTTCTTAATCGAAACTCTTAGCATGGTAAGACGTTCCAGTTAGCTTTGTCGCTGGTGGACTAAATACTTACACTGAATTCGTTGTCCTCCTACACAACGTTAAGGCCGCCTCTGGGCGGTCTTATTTTTTTGTTCGCTATACTACATCAACCTTTTCTCTGGTGGTCAACGCTTCCATATGTCCTTTCGATGTTAACCCCTTGCTGTGCTGTCTACGGTATAAGCGTGTCGATTTTTTTTATTCGACAAATCACTGTCTTTCGTAGACCTGTTAATTATCTCTGCATGCCGCATTCACCTATTCTTCCTTGGACAAGGTATATGCTATTGGCTAAATGCTGATCGCTCCTCTAAGACATTATATTTTCCTCGGTAGACAACCCATCGAGTGTCGTGCCTTGCTTGCATTGTTATGTCTTGCCTTATCATTTAATTACATTATTAAAGCTATGGATAAGTTCGTTATGCATTTCATCACTAACAAGCACAAACACTTCTTTATCGTGAAGGCTCAATTGAACTTGGGTCTCCTCACAGATTGTGTGGTTCATGAATCTCTCTCAGACATGTATCTCTATATGTGTGAGAAAGAGTCTCTGGATTTAGAGCAAGTGGAAGGTCTGGAATATGCAGTCACTATGAAGCATGGCTTGTGGGCAGCCGTAGACGATAGAGGCTTTGTTGAGGTTATCAATGGATGTGTCTACGATTACATCAGTGACTTCGAACTATAACCTTATCTAGAACTGCGTCACCATATTCAGTGGCGCCATCTCCCTCCCCTTTGTTCCTATTCCCTTTTATTTTAAACGTGTTGGAAGTGTGTATCAGCACCAATCAGTATTGGACACTACATATGTCTTTAATAGACGGCGTGCCTTTTATGCCCGACTACACCTTTGGGTGTTTCTTGTGTCTTTCGTTGACGTGACTGTATTGTCAGTATTGCTATTAACAGGCGTCTTTCATAGACATGATTGTAGATGCATCATTGTCTGCGCGGCGTGGTTATGAATGTCTTTCGTATACAGAGTTTATCTATGTTAGGTGGAAGATGCGTTTCTTTCGTATACCTCGCTTTGGCTATTATAAACGGCTACTAACTCTTTGAGAGACGGTGTTTGCAGTTGTATTTTTTACTAAATTCTGTTTGATATAAGGGTTGCGTCACCTGTATAGTATGTATACTAATGATGTAGGTTAATTTTATTTAGTTTTAGGTGGTGCGTTATGGCTTTTATTTTGTTAGCAGCGTTTATTGTTATAGGTCTTCTTTTTGCTCTTACTTCTGGTTCGGATGCGCCAATTAATGAAGTGAGAATCCCTGAAGACGATAACTTTGTTTCTAGTGCTACTAGTCATAAAGGTGCTTTTTTATCTCACAGCAACTTAGACCATGCGCCATCAAATTCTTTGGTAACGTCAACTGGCAATGATTGCAGCCCAGAGCTTTTAGTTCTTTCTTCTGATTCAGGTTTTTCTGACATCAATATTTAGAGTAGATACAAAACCTACAAAAAAGCCCTCACTTATGAGGGCTTTTTTAATTTCGCTAAAAGAGCTTGTGAAAGTTTATTATCATAAACCTTCCACCCACAGCCACTAAGGTAAAAAATATTAATGGAAGGTAGAATGCCATGATCCCGACTTCAACTGGGAGCATCAGATAAAGTGATACAATTAGGGTAGACAGAGCGAATATCATATACCACAATCGGCTTCGCCCTACGCTAGGAACGCCAACCTCGTATCGCGCTATTTGACGTTGGTGATATCCATCTACCCACATACCTGCAATAAGAAACATAATTAATATAAACCACTCTTTAAGCGTGGCATAGCGGAGTGCCATTTGATAGACAGCGATTTTAAAGTTGATGCCCATTTGCACTGCAAGAGGGTTCATCTTTTCAAATACCGCATCCGCATTGTAATGCCTAGAGCTTTTCAGGATGTTGTCATCAATGAATTTCTCTATTCCAGATTTACGCATCACAACGTCATAGGCGAGTGATGAGTCATCTATTATTCTCTGCACCCCCGACGCCCCCATTGCTTCTCCCAGAGACGCAACTTCCTCATCCACTCGCTTTTCATTTTCTTCAACAGAGTAGAACACCATATTGACGGCGATAAGCAGAAATGTCGCCGCTGCAATCATCAGTGAGATTTTCTTTTTAGTACCTTCAGTTGACGCCATCAACTCACCTCCATTGCTCGCATGGGTATTATTCCCATCATCATTAGTGTGTGGCTGCTTGCAATTTTAGACAGGAGTACAATTCTTGCTGTTTCCCTTAACTTAACTTGTTCTTCAGTAGTTGGAGGCTTACTTATTCTTAAAGGCTCGTTCTCTGCGTCAATGCGTTTGTACCATTCCACAAATGTCTCATTGTATATATCGAAGACATTTTCAAACGGAGCTTTTCCACTGACGACATTGTAACGAGCTACCGCTTCCATACCATCAACCAGCTTACTCAAATAAAGCTTCCCTGATTCCTTTAGGCCGATTTCAGGCTTCATGTATTCTTCTATTGCACTTAGGGCATATTTTACAAATATGGTCTGTTCACCATCCGCTATGATATCTCCTACTGCATCTGCAAACTTGAAGAATGCGTCTTCGAGTGATGGGCCACAAGTCCAGATGTAAGATAATTCCTGCCTAGATTTTCGTGATAGGTGCATTAGTACACCTTTCCTTCCCTTTGATGCAATCTTACTTTCCATGTTTTATCTGCCTCCGAACCTAAGAATTGGCACTACACCTTTCACCTTACTTCCATCTTGAAAGCTCGCCATATACTGCAATACCGGAAGCACAGATAATAGCGACGGCGGGAAAAGGTCTGAATCAACGTCCCGATACGTTTCTGCATATCCAGCGCTGAAGTCTTGAACCTCACTTTCTGTCGATGAACCAGATGACAGCTTTCTCTCGACCTCCCTTACCCTAGTTTGACCTAGCATGTCTGATACGAACTTTTTAGTTACTTCATCGGATATACTCATTGTGATTAGGTTTCTGCAAAGGCCTGTTAGTCTCTCTGCCATCTCTTTCCCTGCTTTATGGAAATAATCTGGGAGCGTCTGAGAGCTTATATAAACCTCAATTTCTGCCGCACGACCCATTGCCATCAGTTCTGCGAGTGGTTCATTCAATGCACTATGTGCCTCGTCCACAAATAACGACAATCTCACAGGGTCCTGTGCGTTCGTGTTATACCGCTCTGCTGCATTTGCATTGATATCTGAGATAAGCATTTTTGAAACTACACTAGCTATTGTGTTGTCAGACATTGAGTCAAGAGCGATATATAAAACCCCTCCTGTATCCATAACCCCTTTTGTCGTAATAATTGGCCGGTGGTCGTCTGCGCCGGGAACATACTCTGGTGACAGTAGCTCATCCAGTGGTGTGGACACTAACTGTTCGATAAGTGGTTTTGTTGTCGACATCATCATTGAATAACGTGATGGGTCTTCTGACGATATATAGTTAATCATCGTTCGTACTATACGACGCTCACGGTCAATTAATTTATCTTCTGTAGGCTTTAAACAAACAACATTTGTGTAGTAATTCATTAGCTGTTCTAGCCATGTGTCACCACCTGCACGCTTAACTGCTGATTCTTTTTCTTCGAACCAGTTCACGCCGTGCCTGTTTTCTAAATATTTTTCTATGGTGCGCCTAACTAGATCTGACCTTTCAGAGAATAAATATTTATGCATTTTGATTAAGGAAGGCTTTTCACCAATGTATAGAAGTCCCTCTGACACGGAGTTGAACTGGCTCCACGCGTATTCTGCAAACGCTTGAGAATCACCACCGCTTGGTAGAATTGACCGCAATCGTGATGCAATCTCTGATGCTTTTGTGTAGGTTCCTATCGCATCAATTCTAACAACATCGCCTGACGGCTTTGATGGGTGAAAATAATAAAATGGTAGATCCATTTTATCGCAAACGTACTTCAATGCATTCTGCCAGTTCCCATCGTTCTTAGGGTCAATGACAACTATTGTATTTCCACGCGCCAGTGCTCCAGTAGAGAGTTCAACAAGTAAGGTTGTTTTACCGGTACCTACTTGTCCATATATCATTGTATGACCTTTAAGGTTGTCTGCCTTCTTAGTCATGATTTCATCTTTTTTCTCAAGACCTACTGCATGGATATATGGTTGACCCCCTAACTTTTTAGTACTGTCCTCTTTGTCTTTGGCAAACATCTGCGCAACGAGAGGGATCTTTATTTCTGATTTGTCAGCCGATAATCTCATTAACTCGCGAACACGAGTGGTATGTTCTGGCCCCCATATAAAGCCCCTTCCGATTTGGACTTGTGATTTATCTGCCATTTGGCGCTCTATTTTTTCATCAAGGTCCATAAACATGAAATCGTTGTATTTGATATCCATGTGCAACTTTACTCTTGGAGTTGCTTTTTTATATGACATCACTCCCATGCCTAAGAGTGCGCATGAAACAGCAACAGCAACTTGTGTTGGAGTACTTCCTTGTAATGCAATATTTGCAACGCTAAGGCCAGCAAGACAATGCCCATTTGCCATCTCAAAAACTGGACGGAAAAGGTTTTCATTAAATAGTGGGTGTGACCTATCGTTCATCACATTTCTCCAAAATTCGAATATAGGTTTTATCTTCTTTTTCTATTTCGTGATATTTCGTAATAGCCGCCTGCAACAATTGCTGATTTTCTTTCGAAAACCTTCGAGTTATGTTGTTTACGTGGTTGAATTCAACGTAAATTCCATCACGCTCCTCAATAACGGCTTCAGAGTTTTCTAGTAATTGCATGACTTGAGATGCGTAATCGTCCTTATTTTCTGCAACTCTACTTTTCGCTATAAGGTCATTTTTCCGGTTGTTCTTATCTTTTATAGTGGGATTTTCTCTTTCGATAATGGCGATTGATTCCATGTCTATGCTCTTTTCATCCGCTATGCGTTCCACAAGTCCTTTGTTTAAAACAACCATGATTTGCTCATTGCCCATTACTACTATCTTTCGAATTCCACGCTCATCGCTAATGATGTTTCTTGCTTTTAGCTGTGGTAAGGCCTGCATATAATCTGTATTGGACATCTCTGTTATTGCGTCTACTGACAATGCAAAAGTGCCGTCTATATAAGCCACATCTCCATTACTCATTTTTTGGTTAAGTTCTTCAGAAAGGAACTTACTTACTTTGTCTTCTGTTTGGTTAAACCTTTTGCGTTTAGGTTTATTGGTGCCATTCTGAACAGTCGTTGCTCGTGGTATCTTGTGACTCGTTTCCTGTTTATCTGTCTCATCTCCAAGCTTCTGGTCCTCAGCAACATTTTTCTTTCTCTGATTATTTCTTTTGCGTTCGGTAATATTTTTTTGTTTTTCCTTCTTATCTGCCGATGCGCTTTCTTTAAGGTTTATGGCCTTGTTGTTGCGTTTAGGTGAGTTTTTCTCATCTAAGGTTTGTTGCTTACAATCAGCTTCTTTACCTTCAATTTCCGTTTCGTATGTTTCTAGCTTTGGTGGTGGTAAAGTGGCTTTTTTATCTGTCTTAATAAGGGTCGGCTTCTTTGTCTTGGGTCTTGGTATATCTTTCTCAGCACATTCAGTTTCGTGTTGAACTGGCGTGTTGTGTTCATATGCAAGAGAATCATCTTCATCATCTACATACATTTCCATCGCGTCTAGGTGTGACGCCATTTCTGCATCACTCATAGTGGGAATGTCGGGTTTGTCGTTTTTGGCAACTGCACTGGCACTTGTTTTGATATTGATATTTTTTTCAGTGTTTTGCTTTTCTGAGTTATCTGCGCCTTTTTCTAGTACTTGCTTTTCCTTCCCATCACTATTTCCAATTCCGTCAGTATCCTTACCTGTATTGAATTGGAGAGTACCATCGGCTGAATAGGCTTCCTTAACACCTGTATTCCCAACGATATATACACCGGGGATAGATCTTGGTGTCTCGCCTTCCCAATAGATGACTATTGGTGATACAAGCTTGACAACGCGGTATTCATTCCCTGTAGATGGTTTTAATATTCCAAACCACTCATCGGTTGCTTCCCCATTTTGATTCCGTATTGGCTCGACAACTCCAGCTTCCATTAGTGCTTCGCAAAACTCTTTTGTTGAACTGGGAAACTGCTTGTAATTCTCTTGTTTGGCGAACGCAATTATTTGGTCTATTGCCGACACAGTCACGAAGGCCCTTCCACCACAAACGAATATTTTACCCTTGGGTTCATTGGCTTTCATTGTAGGCAAAAGAGAGCGTGCTGATGAAATAAAGATCTTTTCAACATTGACTCTTGATTCACCTAAATGTTTGTCCCATCGCATATTGATGTCGCGAGCGGTCTCAAGCCCGTCGACATGTTTGACTATCTGGTGCAGAAAGGCGCCGTCAATATATTTACCGCTCATGTATTGGTATATCTGATTCATCAGCATTGGGCCGCCAGCCCGTATGTATTCAATACCTTCTTTGCTGATCACTTCTTTAACCAACAGCGCACCTACTTCTTCATGGGCACCATGTTGCCTATCTTTCGTCATGCGTGTTTCATAACTTCTGACACCCGTGCGTTTTGCCCAAGCTATTAATGACTCATTTAGTGGGCTCCATACGTTTGTCTCGTTTCCATGTTCATAGACTGTGATATCCATAATGACTTTCCCAATATCATGAACTAATCCCAATGCCCACGCACCGTAAATCCATTTAGGTTTAATCAGTTGGAATATGTCTATATTTGAACTTTTCTTGTCTCTGGGTATCTTGCCTTCACGGCTTCTTGCTTTTTCCAAACACCCATGAGCTGTTTGAAGGCTGTGATAAAAAAGACCTCCAAGCTCATGGTGGTGGTGATATTCACTTGCCGGTAATAAATGGACATATCCAGCAAGGTTTTGAATGGTCTCTTTGTAGAGGTTGTTAAAGGTTGGTTCTTCTGGCCTTTCAGAATTTATCCTAATTGCTGCTGCCGGTATCAACTTTTTTATTTCAAGTTTGTACGAAAGAAGTATGTCTTCTACATTCGCGACAGGGATACCAAATGACCTAACAGGGTATCTTCTCAAATACCCCTCAGTCAGGTTTGACATGTCTTTGTCATCCGCACCTTTTTTGTTGATTAGTTTTGCTATTCTTCCGACAGCAGCATTTAGGAGTTTCATGCAGCCTTAGTCTCCTTATCTAGTTTGTCAGCTCCTTTCTTCGTTGCTGCATCTAGTTCTTTTGTTACTCCGCTTTCTGCATCGGCTGCGTCAGTCTTTGCAAGAACGCTAGCTTTTGTCTTTGGATTGGCTAGGTTGCGAACCTCTTTTGAAATCATTCTTTCAAACGTTCTTTGGCTAAAAAGCCCTCGATTGCGCTTGGCACTTTCATCAGACAGATACACAAAACGTGAAATAATTTTGTTTAGTGCATTGATACTTTGGTTCGAGGCTTGTTCGTAAATGAAGTCGTCAACTAAACCGCTTACCCATTGCAATTGTATTTGGCACATGACCGCATCAATGCTCTCGATTAGCTTTTTGATGTTATTCATAAATGGGTGCGCGATTTCCATCTCGAATGCAGAGTCACTGCCTTCAAGTTGAATGGTATCGTTACCTAATTTGTCCAATTGAACTTGAAGTTTGTCTACACTTTCATTGGCGATAATATGTGTGTCTTGCTTCCACAATTCGAGACGGCCTTTCCAATCATCTCGTTGTTTTGCAGTTTCACTAAGCTCTAGGAATTTAGCGCCTGCTTGGGTAATTCTCTTTTTGTTCCTTTCATAGTAATTACCGATTGAGGCGCTGCGGATATTTAATTTTTGGGTGGCGCTTAGTACTGCGCCCTTGATGTCTGCCATATGCTACTCCTTTGATAATAAGAACAGGCATCATAATGATGTCTCATTTTCGTGAGCAGGTATGGGATTTAAGGTGCTTGTTTTTGTCTCTTAATTCTCAGTATGTATTGAGGCTTGCGCGTAAGCTTCTTCTAGTTCTTCTTTTAGGCTGGGTATAGAAAAAACTCTACGCTTCACGCGTTTGAATAAATAAAGATCAGAGATAACACCCCTTCGCTCTTTCAATATTTGCTCTGTTTCATATGCCAGCTTTGCAATCTCTACAGGTGCATACTTCATAAATGTATTTATTGTGTATCCGGTTTTGTTTGTTGGTACTTCTTTGGCCACCTTATTGACTCCAGCACGTCTTACAGAATCGTATTGATACCATCGAACACGCGGAGCAAGGTCTTTTGAACTATATTCTGGAAGCTCAACCGGATTAAACCTGTCGCTTCGAATAGTCATCTTCGGGATAAGTGTATAACGATACTTCGAGTCTGCCTTACTAACCTTCGCATTTCGAGCCTTGTTCATACGTGCAGTGTACGCTGCAATTTGCATCTCCATATCTTGCAGCAATGCATGTACACATTCTCTTTGTGCGAGATGCATTTTTACGTAACTCTCTCCAAACATTATCATCCTCTAAAAAGTATATAATAATTTAATAACCTTCTTTACCCTAAAACATGTCAATTGAATTGTCATTTATTTATCTTACATCTCAACATTTAATTACCTTAAATTATTGATTGCAGGGTCTTTTATAGTTTATTTGATATTTGCATCTATGATAGGCGTGTCTTTAAAAATTAAATATATGGTTTTTTATTTAACAATGATTTATAACTTATTACATTGTTTTAATTGATTTATTTGCATTATATTTAGTTACAGGAAGGTTATTCATAACCATCTCAATACTAAGAAAGATTAGATGCTTTTCTCTCATATTTTATATTAACGTCACTTTTTAGGGTCCTTATCAGACGTAGAGCGCTTTTATAAGCTTTATTATTATTTTAGTGACACGTTTGTGTTCCAAGTGACACTTTTGTGTGCCAAGTGACTCTCTTGTGTCTCTGCTTATTAGCAGGATTTGTTTTTATATTTTTCTTGGAGACATGTTTGTGTCCCAAGTGACATGTTTATGTCCCATGTGACGTGTTCATGTCCCAGTGAATTTAGGTATGTACGAGGTAATATATGTCGGTAGCTGAAAAAATCATGAGTAATGAGAAGGTGCATCCTTCTATTGTGTCAATTGAAGTGGGATATGGAAGTACCACATTAGTTTATAGCGCCAATGGAAAGCATATGAACTCGATGACGATGCCCTCTCGACCTAAACAACTTGGCTCTAGAAGTGATTTAACGGGAGGTTTACTGGTTACCACCGGAAAAAGTGCTGTTGTTACTGTTAACGACAACGAGTGGCAAGTCGGTACGGATGTTGGTCTATCTAGTGAGCGTAAAAGTGTAGAGGTTCTTAATGATAACTACATCGATAGTGATGAATATCTAGCAATGTTTCTTGGCTGTCTGTCGTTGCAACCTCATAATGAAATTGACATGTTAGCACTTGCCCTACCAGTCAATCGGATGCATTTGAAACCGAAATTAGAAGCAATGGCCAAAAATATCAAAATTGGCCAACGCAAAATTGATATAGAAAATGTTTGGATTGTTAGTCAACCATTCGCAGGTTTGCTTTACCACGTATATGAATCATCGCCAGAAACTGGGTTGAGAAGCCTTATTAACAAAAATTTCCTTGTGATTGATATTGGCTACCTGACTCTTGATTGGCTTTCGATTAACAACATGAGACCTGACGAAAAACTCTCCGGTGCTATAGACCTTGGCATGTCTGTTCTCGTGCATGAAATTGCAGAGTACCTAGGTTCCAGCAAAGTTTTTGATATTGGTGAGGTTTCACCATCAATCATTAACAAGGCTTTTGAAACTGGAAATCTATCTATGTTTGGTAAAACTTTTGATTTTCCAATTCATGTGTCTGAAACAGTTTCCTTTGATGCTAGTAAACTAATCGCTTCCCATATGGAAAAAGCGGCGAACAAGATAACCAATGTCATAGGTAAAGGTGCATCGTTAGATGGCATCGTCGTTGTTGGTGGTGCTTCAAGCTTGTTATTAGACCATATTCAGCGACGCTTTAAGCATCATGCTGTAGTAAGTTATGGCATAGATGCGGTTGGCAAAGGTTTGCAATATGGTGGTGCGTTAAAGGCAAAATCTGGTAAGTAGTCATGTCGGATATCATCAGCAAGTTTAGGCTTGATAATGAAGAGTTACCGAATATAACTGCACTTGTTTCTAAATTAGATGGAAAGGGTAGAAATGAGATAATTAGGCTTTTCATGCGATTAGCTCTTAATAATATTTCATATCCATTAGATGCTGGTGATGTTTGTCCATCATTTATTATTAGACTACGCATCACTAGGGCCTCTCATCCAGATCTATATGAACACCTAAAAGCCTTTGCTCCACGGCATCGGTCTGCTGAAATCATTCGATTGCTTAATTTTATTGAGAGTGCAAATTCCACATTCGTAACAACGCCAAAATTTATAAGTGAAAAAAAGGGGGTAACAGTGTCAAAATCGATTGATGAGACGATAGCAGAAAAGGACCTTTATAATGATCTAATTATAAACGATAGTGATATGGAGTTAGCTGAACTCCTCTAAATGCTCCTAATGCATCAGTTGTAATGTACTTATATTTTCATAAACAATTTCGAACATCCCCGTGACGTGAGCGAAGCGACGTCGTGGGGTTGTTTTCTTCTTTATACTTTTAATACTTCAACTACTTGAAGAGCTACTTGGTGTTCTCTGTATGCCACGTTTCAAAAGGGCTGTAGCGGTGTTGCCACCACTTTGATCTACTTACCCGCCGATTTGATCTACAAAAACACCGTGCTCCTACTATACAACCACCAGGTTCCTGCTATAAGGCCACCGAGTTCCTACTATAAAACCACCGCGTTCCTACTATGCGATAAGGCTAGTATTACTTTTGAAAGTTCTCTTATCCCTCGTATTTAAAGGCCATTCTCAAAAAAAAATAAAAAAAACTAAAAATATATCGATTTTAAAATTTTTTGAACTTTCTAAAGAAAATCGGCGCTTTTTTAACAAAGTTAGCTTGAATGAAGTGTGCCTGTAGTAGGAACGTGGTGGATTATATGAATTTGAGCTAAAGCTAAGTATCCCTATTTTTCTCAAGTGGCTTTTTTTTGATAAAAAAAAAGCCGGGTCACTCCCAGCTTTATCATTTTTTCGATAGGTTTTCAGTTTGTGGTAACAGAGGGTAATGTGTTGTGAATGATTAGCGTGTTTTCTTTTATGATTGCATTGCATTCTGGCCAGTTTGCTCTAACTAGTTTTAAAGCTGTGATAAGACGCTGTTTGAAACGCCATTTTTCATAGTCTATCGGAAACTGATTAAATAAATCATTTAACTTTATACCGATTACTCGACCTGTATTTGAACGGTAATTGATAAATACGTAAAGGTCCAAAGCGAGAGGTGAGCGCTTTAGGCTTTTAAGTATTTCTAGTTTCAAAGGCACAGAATGATTTTTGATTTCGTTAAAAAAGGCTTCAGATAACGTTACAGACGTGACCTGTTGCTGCACGAGTTTATTATTAACTGTTTCAAAGGTTAGTTTCTCATCAAAGATCTTAAAGCTTCTTTGGTACCTAAAAGTTTCTTTGGTTCCGTCTTCGAGATATCTAGACTCAGAGTAATCGTGAGAAAATTCTGTTTTATATAGCCTCTCTAGTTGCTCCATGACTTGTTGGTTTGTTCCATTATTGATATAGCTTGGTGTATATCCAATTTTTTTAACAAAATCATGGATAGTTTTCCCAATGGCCACTGTGCGTTCACCGGTAACTTTCGCTTCTGTGCTTAAAAAACAAATTAATATCCGAGGTATAGAACCGTAAGGCAACATTGTTTCGCCTATAGAGCTTATTGTCATTGTGTTGTGAGGATATTTGGTCGTTATTTCTTTTTTGTTAGTAGGGGAAGGAGGTAAAAAGTGAGTACAAAAAGTAGAGTAACTATACCAAATATCCCGCTCTTGCTTATCAGACATTTGAATTGCAAGTTCAATTTCTTCATCACGAATAATGAGGTGCTTAGCTGGAGTGTCATGCTTTTGCATATCGATACATGTTCGATACCTAATTACGAACTCTTTAGTAATCGTTAAAGGGTTTTGTGATACGCCATTTGCTATTATTTCAAAAAGCGTTTTATCGATTAGTTCTGGTTCGAAAGGAAACTTTGAAATCTTTGACAGTTCAAGACTCAAGGCCGCTATTGATATCTCTGGTATTCCTTGAGACAACTGAGTTGAAAGGATTTTATAATACTGGTTTTTATTGTCCTGCATCACCCGCCCTTCTTGGGCGTTCGTATTTTTCATTGGATATTTTCTTATCTGTAAATATTTTCGTAATATATCTCATCTTTACTTTTTTTATATTTTGTTTGTATTAGTATAGATAGATAGGCATTACGCGATCTTTACATGAATTTGAGGACTTATTCAAGTGTCAGAAACATCATTAAAAACAGTCACTGAAGCGATGGATAGACTTATCAATCACGCTCGTGAAGCAGGGATTTCACCGCATACTAAGAGAAAAATGAGATATTTTTCTACTAAAGAGGTATGCCACTTTATTAAAAAGACGACTTCAACTTTGTATAAAGCTGAAGAAGATGGAGTAATAGAAAAGCCTGAAGTAAACCCTGAAACGGGACGACGCGTCGGCTACACGCTTGAACAAGTAAATAAATTACGTGAACACTTCAAGATTGTTCCGAGATTGAAAAAGGATACTCCCAGCAAACGTCTTGGAATCACCACTGCGCTTTATAATTTTAAAGGTGGGGTTGGTAAAACGACTACTGCTGTTAACATAGCTCAATATTGTGCGCTTAATGGCTACAAGGTATTAATCATTGACATGGATAGCCAAGCAAGTACTAGTGCTCTATTCGGTATAGTTGGTGATGGGGATGTCGATGCAAATGACACTGTTTTACCATTTACACTTTATTCAGAAGAGACCACGCTCGATTATGCGATACGTGAAACCCACTTCGATAATCTGCATATTATTCCTGCCACGCAACATTTATCTAGTTCTGAATTTGAGGCTGTTTCTCAAATTAGCAGTGGTGATGATGATCCTCTGGAATATTTTCAACGATTGAAGGAAGGTATTGACACCGTCAGAAACAGCTATGATTTCGTATTTGTAGATGCTCCCCCTAGTCTTGGCATAATCGGTCTTCAAACACTTCTCAGTGTAGATAATATTATAATCCCCTGCCCTCCCCGCATGCTTGATTTTGTCAGTACTCGGCAATTTCTCGAAATGGCCACAGAATACGTTTACAAAGTAGCAAGTGGTAAGGTCTTTAAAAGTATTAAAGTAATGGCTTCTATGTACGATCGTCGAAACACGAAGAGCAATGAATTCATAGAAGTTATGGAAGCCGTTCTTGGCAGACATATGTATGCAAACAGTATGTTGCATTCAGAGTCCATTGATAATGCGTCAGCGGTATTTCAGACACCATATGAGGCTGCCAAGCCAGATAAACGCATAACTGAAAATATGAAAGACCTATTCAACGAGATCATCACCGATTTAACAAATTTGAATAGTATCCAAGACAGTTTATTAGAAGTCGAGGTATAACAGATGGGTAAGAAGACTAGTCATACGCGTGGCTTACTTGATGTCATTAAAAGTAATGACGAACCAACCGCCACAGAACAGAAAAGCTCACCTCAACGCACAAAGACAATTAACCCAGCCGTTAATCTGGCGATGGGTGTTCATGAAAAACGGCCTAAAACTGTCAAAGAGCCGGTACTTCAACTAGAGCATGACCAAGTTATAATCTTCAAATATCATGATAGACACAATAGCTCTCTTGATACGGAGAGAGTTACACAGTTAAGAAAGTCTATTGAAGCAGATGGTCAGCATATTCCGGGAGTTGTTCGAAAAACAAATGAAACTACAAAAGACGGCCGTATTATCTATGAGTTGATTGTTGGAAGGTTGCGTTTTGAAGCATCTCGTACCGTAGGTTTTTTTAAAGCATTTATAAAGACGCTGACAGATGCTGAAGCAGCAAAGTTAATGTTTAGTGAGAACGAGGATAGAAACGACATCCTCCCTTTTGAGCGTTGGCTGTCAATCCTACCTTTAGTCGATGATAAAGTTCTTACTGGTAAAGAAATTGCAGAAATGATCGGTTGGGATGCGGGTAACTTTGCTCGTACAATGAAAGCGAGAGATGCGTATGATGCATTATGTCTTTCTGATAAGTTAGTTGACGTTACAAAAGTAAAACTAAATCAGCTTGTAAAAATTGGTAGTTTATACAAAGAAAAACCCAAAACACTAACTGAAGCTGTCGAAAAGATTAAAGCTAATTACCCAGACAGAAAAAACAATTTATTCTTAAAGTCAGTTATTTCTGTTGTTGAAGGTGAAGAGAAACCTAAAACCAAAACAACTATCTTGAATGGTTCAAAACTTAAAGTTAAAAAATTAGGCGAAAAAGTAACATTGACGTTTGAAGGTTTACCGCGTGAATCTAGCATGGATGAGATTGTAGCTGCACTCAAGGAAGTGGACGGATTTAAGAAGTAAGATTTTTATTCACTGTGTCAAAAGAAGACGGATTGTAAATTACAATCCGTTTTTTTTTGCAAAATACTACAACACAGTATTCTGACTTACGAAGAAGTACGGATTGTAAATTACAATCTTTTGTTCTGACTTACGAAGAAGTACGGATTGTAAATTACAATCCTATGTTCTGACTTACAAAGAAGGGCCGATTGTAAATTACAATCTCATGTTCTGATTTACTGAGAAGTACCAATTGTAAATTACAATCCTATGT
>NZ_JBHZRZ010000004.1:0-444503 GCF_043642145.1 Alteromonas gracilis | reverse complement strand
TTTACCGTGGTCAACGTGGCCGATTGTACCCACGTTTACGTGGGGTTTCGTACGTTCAAACTTTTCTTTTGCCATTTTTCTCGTTTCCTAAGTTAAAAGCCCGACCCACCAATAGACCGGACCGAACCTTCATTTAGATTAAATTCTAGATTCAATAATAGCCTGCGCCACATTGTTCGGCGCCTCAGAATAATTGAAGAACTCCATTGAGTATGAAGCACGACCTTGAGTTTGTGAACGCAAGTCAGTTGCGTATCCAAACATTTCTGAAAGCGGCACTTTTGCACGTATTATTTTAACACCTGCGACGCCATCTTCCATACCTTCGATCATGCCGCGGCGACGATTAATGTCACCAACTACATCACCCATCCAATCTTCTGGAGTAGTCACTTCAACTTTCATTGTGGGTTCAAGTAACACCGGATTTGCTTCTGCGGCGCCTTTTTTGAAACCCATAGAGCCGGCGATCTTAAACGCCATTTCAGAAGAGTCAACATCGTGGTATGAACCATCGAACAACGTAACCTTTACATCTAGTACCGGATACCCTGCAAGAACACCACTTCGCATCTGCTCCTGAATTCCTTTATCGACCGCTGGAATGAACTCTTTTGGTACCACACCACCGACGATTTCGTTCACAAATTCGTAGCCTGAGCCTTCTTCTTGAGGCTCAATGCGTAACCAAACATGACCAAACTGGCCACGGCCGCCTGACTGACGAACGAACTTCCCTTCAACTTCAACAGATTTACGAAGGGTTTCACGATAAGCAACCTGTGGGTTACCTACGTTACATTCAACTTTAAATTCGCGCTTCATGCGGTCGACAATGATATCTAGGTGAAGTTCACCCATACCAGAGATAATCGTCTGGCCTGTCTCATCGTCTGTCTTAACTTTAAACGATGGATCTTCTGCTGCAAGCTTACTTAGGGCAATACCCATTTTCTCTTGGTCTGCTTGCGACTTAGGCTCAACCGCAATTGAAATTACTGGCTCAGGGAACTCCATACGCTCTAGCGTAATAACATGGTTAGGATCACAAAGCGTATCACCAGTAGTTACATCTTTAAGGCCAATGGCCGCAGCGATGTCACCTGCGCGTACTTCTTTAATTTCTTCACGGTCTTTCGCGTGCATTTGCACGATACGACCAAAGCGCTCACGTTTGCCCTTTACAGGGTTGTAAACCGTGTCACCAGTGTTAACCACACCAGAATAACAACGGAAGAACGTTAACGTTCCCACAAACGGGTCGGTCGCTATTTTAAATGCTAGTGCTGAGAACGGCTCGTCGTCGCTTGAATGACGCTCTGCTTCTGTCTCATCTTTATCGTCAAGTACACCCGTGATGGCCTTAACTTCAGTAGGAGACGGAAGGTAATGAATAACAGCGTCGAGTACAGCCTGAACACCTTTGTTTTTGAAAGCACTACCACAAGTGGCAAGAACAATTTCGTTGTTCAGCGTACGCTGACGAAGGCCTGAACGAATTTCTTCTTCAGAAAGCTCTTCACCTTCTAAATACTTATTCATTAGCTCATCAGATGCTTCTGCAGCCGCTTCGATCATCTCGGTGCGGTACTGCTCAGCGGTATCTAAATACTCAGCCGGAATGTCTTCATAGGTAAATGTCATACCCATGTCTTCTTCATTCCAGTTGATGGCTTTCATCTTCACAAGGTCGATGACGCCATGGAAATTCTCTTCAGCGCCCATGTTGATTTGAATCGGAACACAGTTTGCGCCTAAACGCTTGCGGATTTGACCCACAACACGTTCAAAATCAGCGCCAGCCCGGTCCATCTTATTAACGAACACTAGGCGTGGCACTTGATATTTGTCAGCCTGTCGCCAGACTGTCTCTGATTGAGGCTCTACCCCGGAAGACCCACAGAATACAACGACCGCACCATCAAGAACACGCAATGAACGCTCTACTTCAATAGTAAAGTCAACGTGTCCAGGGGTGTCGATGATGTTGATCCTGTGTTGATCGAACTGTTGCTCCATACCAGACCAGAAACACGTCGTCGCAGCAGACGTGATAGTAATACCACGCTCCTGCTCTTGTTCCATCCAGTCCATGGTAGCAGCACCATCGTGCACTTCACCGATTTTGTGAGACAGTCCTGTATAAAACAGAACACGCTCTGTGGTCGTGGTTTTACCCGCGTCCACGTGAGCCACAATACCAATATTGCGATAACGCTCAATCGAGGTCTTACGAGGCATAAATCTCTCTCAGTTAAATAACGTTGATTACCAACGGTAGTGAGCAAACGCTTTGTTTGCTTCGGCCATGCGGTGAACGTCTTCACGTTTCTTAACCGCTGAACCTTTGTTATCTGCTGCGTCTAACATTTCAGCCGCTAGGCGTTGTGCCATAGACTTTTCGCCACGTTTACGTGCAGCTTCAACCATCCAACGCATACCTAGCGCGTTACGACGAACTGGACGTACTTCAACTGGAACCTGATAAGTTGAACCACCAACACGACGAGACTTAACCTCTACTGTTGGGCGGATGTTATCAAGCGCTTCCTCGAAGATATCTAGGTGTGCTTTGCCGGTTTTTTCAGCAACAATATCAAGCGCACCGTAAACGATTTTTTCAGCGACTGACTTTTTGCCGTCGAGCATTACGACATTCATGAATTTCGCAAGCAGTTGTGAACCAAATTTTGGCTCTGGTAGGATTTTACGTTGACCTACGACTCTTCTTCTTGGCATTTTCTATTCTCCGTATGAATTCAGGGAAAACCCAAAACTCTTAAACTTCAGTTTGGCCTTACTAACGGAGAACCGTTATGACTTAGGCTTCTTCGCGCCGTACTTAGAACGGGCTTGTTTACGATCGTTTACACCTGCGCAGTCAAGAGTACCGCGAACTGTGTGATAACGAACACCTGGTAGATCTTTAACACGACCACCACGGATAAGTACTACACTGTGCTCTTGTAGGTTGTGACCTTCACCACCGATGTATGAAGAAACTTCAAAACCGTTAGTTAGACGTACACGACATACTTTACGTAGTGCAGAGTTTGGTTTCTTAGGCGTAGTAGTATATACACGAGTACATACACCACGTCTTTGTGGACAAGCTTGTAGAGCAGCTACGTTGCTTTTTTCAACGGGCTTTCTACGCGGCTTGCGCACTAACTGGTTAACTGTTGCCATTAACTAGCTCCTGATTAAAAACTACGAAAACCCAATCACTGTGACTGGGTCCATATTAATGCGATTATTCGACTAATCGCTCTAGTTTGTGAATATTGTGCTCGTCAATATTCACTGAGCGCTGATACGAAAAACCGCGACCGTTTATCGAGCCATATGATGGCTATCCAAAATCGGGTCGCGGAATATTAAAGATCATCGCTCTGACTGTCAAGCTGTACAAAGGTTAAGCAGTTAATTTATCTGCAATCTGTACAACTGGACTGCCAAATTGTTAGGAGTACGTTAACGTACTCCTATGATCTTGCCTTATTCGGCAGTATCTTCGTCTGCACCAGCATTAAGCGCTTCGGTTAGTGCCTGCTCTGCTTCAGCAGCAGAAACTGACATTTCTTCGATTTGCTCTTTGCGACGCTGTGCACGGCGTTCGTGGTAAGCGAAACCGGTACCCGCTGGAATTAGACGACCAACGATTACGTTTTCTTTCAGACCGCGTAGGTCATCTTCTTTACCCTGAACCGCAGCTTCAGTTAGAACACGTGTTGTTTCTTGGAACGATGCTGCTGAGATAAATGACTCAGTAGACAGTGACGCTTTAGTGATACCAAGCAGTTGTGTTTCATACTGCGCTGGGATCTTGCCGTGTTTTTCGATTTCACGGTTAGCCACTTTAACGTTCGATACTTCAACCTGTTCGCCTTCAAGGAACTGCGTATCGCCTGGACTTGTGATAATACACTTACGTAGCATCTGACGAATAACTACTTCGATGTGCTTATCGTTAATCTTAACACCCTGTAGACGGTATACTTCCTGAACTTCGTTCACGATGTAGTTAGCTACAGCTGAGATACCACGTAGACGTAGGATATCGTGTGGAGACTCTGGACCATCAGCGATAACTTCGCCTTTTTCCACTTTCTCACCTTCGAACACGTTAAGCTGACGCCACTTAGGAATCATCTCTTCGTACGCGTCACCCTCAGCAGGTGTAATTACAAGACGCTTCTTACCTTTGGTCTCTTTACCGAAGCCGATAGTACCTGAGATTTCTGCAAGTATTGCAGGCTCTTTAGGCTTACGCGCTTCAAATAGGTCCGCAACGCGCGGTAGACCACCCGTGATATCACGAGTCTTCGAGCTTTCCTGAGGAATACGTGCTAGCACGTCACCTTCGTTAGCCACTTTGCCTTCTTTCGCTTCGATAGTGGTGAAGCTTGGAAGACGAATTTCTTGAAGACCGAACTCGTCGCTTTCAAGAATTAGCTTAGGCTCTTTAGCGTTAACTTTCGCAAGGTCTTTAACAACGATACGGGTTAGACCAGTAAGCTCGTCTTGCTGCATTTCGGTGTTAGAGTCATCAATGTCTGCGAAGCTAATCTTAGCTGCACGTTCAGTGATGATTGGGTGACTATGCGGATCCCAGTTAGCAACAATGTCGCCAGCTGCAATCGTTGCACCATCATCCACGCTAAGTACAGCACCGTAAGGTACTTTATAGCGCTCTTTCTCACGGCCTTGCTCGTCGATAACAGTAAGTTCTGTTGAACGAGAAACGATAACCACTTTGCCGTCAGAGTTACGTACGAATTTCGCGTTGTGTAGCTTAAGGCTACCCGCCGTCTTAACTTGTACGCTGTTCTCAGCAGATGCTCTTGATGCCGCACCACCGATGTGGAACGTACGCATGGTAAGCTGTGTACCTGGCTCACCGATTGACTGTGCTGCAATAACACCAACCGATTCACCGCTACCCACCATGTGACCACGTGCAAGGTCACGACCGTAACACTTAGCACAAACACCGAAGTCGTTGTCACAAGTGATTACAGAGCGAACCATGATTTGGTCAACTGAGTTAGCTTCAAGCATGTCTACTAACGCTTCGTCTAGAAGAACGTTACGCTCTACTAGTACTTCGTTAGTACCTGGCTTAAGTACATCTTCTGCTACCACACGACCTAGTACACGCTCGCGTAGTGGCTCAACAACGTCACCACCTTCGATTAGTGGTGTCATTTGAACACCTTCGAATGTGCCACAGTCGTCGTTAGTGATTACCAAGTCTTGTGCAACGTCTACTAAACGACGCGTTAGGTAACCCGAGTTCGCTGTCTTAAGTGCGGTATCCGCAAGACCTTTACGAGCACCGTGAGTTGAGATGAAGTACTGTAGTACGTTCAGACCTTCACGGAAGTTCGCCGTAATTGGGGTTTCGATGATTGAGCCATCTGGCTTAGCCATCAGACCACGCATACCTGCTAGCTGACGAATCTGAGCGGCACTACCACGAGCACCCGAGTCGGCCATCATGTAAACAGAGTTAAATGATGATTGCTCTTCTTCTTCGCCATCGCGGTTAATTACGATGTCAGTCTTAAGGTTATCCATCATGGCCTTAGCAACTTTTTCGTTGGCATTTGACCAGATATCGATAACTTTGTTGTAACGCTCACCCGCGGTAACAAGACCGTTTTGGAACTGTTCCTGAATTTCAATAACTTCTGCTTCCGCTGCATCAATAATGTCTTTCTTAGCAGCAGGAATAACCATATCGTCGATACCAACAGACGCACCCGCGATCATCGCGTAGTGGAAACCGGTATACATGATTTGGTCAGCAGCAATTACTGTGTCTTTCAAACCTAGCGTACGGTAACAAGCATTCAATAGTTTTGAAATTTGCTTCTTGCCCATCGCTTGGTTGATGATTTCAAACGGCAGACCCTTTGGAAGGATCAATGAGAAAATTGCACGACCAACGGTAGTGTCAGTTAGCGTTACTTTCTCAGTTTTGTTGCCATCTTCATCGATGTCATACTCAGTAATACGTACTTTAACGCGAGAGTGAAGCTCAGCATTACCTGTACGGTATGCTTTTTCTGCTTCATTCGGGCTGGTAAATACCATGCCTTCGCCTAAGCCGTTTACTTTGTCACGCGTTAGGTAGTAAAGACCCAATACAACGTCCTGTGAAGGTACGATAATTGGCTCACCGTTCGCAGGTGACAGAATGTTGTTCGTTGACATCATAAGTGCACGTGCTTCTAGCTGTGCTTCGATTGTCAACGGAACGTGTACCGCCATTTGGTCACCATCGAAGTCGGCGTTGTACGCCGCACACACTAGCGGGTGAAGCTGAATCGCTTTACCTTCGATTAGTGTTGGTTCGAATGCTTGGATACCCAAACGGTGAAGTGTAGGTGCACGGTTAAGTAGTACCGGGTGTTCGCGGATAACGTCGTCTAGTACGTCCCAAACCTCTGGTGCTTCGCGCTCTACAAGCTTCTTAGCTGCTTTAATTGTTGTCGCAAGACCACGGCCTTCAAGCTTACCGTAGATAAACGGCTTAAATAGCTCAAGTGCCATCTTCTTAGGAAGACCACACTGGTGAAGACGTAGTGTAGGACCAACGGTAATTACAGAACGGCCTGAGTAGTCAACACGCTTACCAAGAAGGTTTTGACGGAAACGACCTTGCTTACCTTTGATCATGTCTGCAAGCGACTTAAGTGGACGCTTGTTAGAACCGGTAATCGCACGACCACGACGTCCGTTATCTAGAAGCGCATCAACAGACTCTTGAAGCATACGCTTTTCGTTGCGTACGATAATGTCTGGAGCAGCTAGGTCTAGAAGACGCTTAAGACGGTTGTTACGGTTAATTACACGACGGTAAAGGTCGTTAAGGTCAGACGTTGCAAAACGGCCGCCATCTAGTGGTACTAGAGGACGTAAATCTGGCGGAAGTACCGGAAGTACCGTCATGATCATCCACTCTGGCTTGTTACCAGACTGTTGGAATGACTCAAGCAGCTTCAAACGCTTAGTAATTTTCTTACGCTTAGTTTCAGAGTTGATTGAAGGCAGCTCTTCACGCATAGCTGCAACATCTGCGTCTACGTCTAGTGCTGTAAGAAGATCGAATACTGCTTCAGCACCCATCTTCGCTTCAAACTCGTCACCGTGCTCTTCAAGTGCGTCCAAGTAATCTTCTTCGTTAAGAAGCTGGCTGCGCTCAAGCGTAGTCATACCTGGCTCTGTAACCACGTATGATTCGAAGTAAAGTACACGTTCAATATCACGAAGTGTCATATCAAGCATTAGGCCGATACGAGACGGAAGTGATTTAAGGAACCAGATGTGTGCAACCGGGCTAGCTAGCTCGATGTGACCCATACGCTCACGACGAACTTTAGTCAGTGTAACTTCTACGCCACACTTCTCACAGATAACACCACGGTGCTTAAGGCGCTTGTACTTACCGCAAAGACACTCATAGTCTTTAACCGGACCAAATATACGCGCACAGAACAGACCGTCACGCTCAGGCTTGAACGTACGGTAGTTAATTGTTTCAGGCTTTTTAACTTCACCGAATGACCATGAACGAATCATGTCAGGTGAAGACAGACCGATTCGAATATTATCGAATTCTTCAGTCTTGTTTTGTTGCTTTAGAAACTTTAATAAGTCTTTCACATTACTCTCCCAGCGGAGTCAGTCTCTAGAGCCCGGCGCAAGCGCCGGGCCATCTCATAACATTACGTGGCTAACGCCGTATTACTTTTCTTCAAGCTCGATGTTGATACCCAACGAGCGAATTTCTTTAAGTAGTACGTTGAATGACTCTGGCATGCCAGGTTCCATTCTGTGGTCGCCATCGACGATGTTCTTGTACATCTTGGTACGGCCGTTAACGTCATCCGACTTAACGGTAAGCATTTCTTGAAGGGTATATGCTGCACCGTATGCTTCAAGTGCCCACACTTCCATCTCACCGAAGCGCTGACCACCGAACTGTGCTTTACCACCAAGAGGCTGCTGTGTAACAAGGCTGTAAGAACCCGTAGAACGCGCGTGCATTTTGTCGTCTACTAAGTGGTTCAGTTTCAGCATGTACATGTAACCAACCGTAACTGGACGCTCAAATTCGCGACCGGTACGACCGTCAAACAAAGCAATCTGACCGCTTTCTGGAATATCAGCAAGCTTCAGCATTTCTTTGATTTCAGATTCACGAGCACCGTCGAATACTGGTGTTGCTACTGGAACACCCTTACGAAGGTTTTCCGCTAGACGGCGAACTTCGTGGTCTGTGAAGCTATCGATGTCAACTTCCTGGTGATTCTCACCAAGCTCGTACACCTTCTTCAAGAAGTCACGTAGTTCAGCCAGCTCGCGCTGCTCTTTAATCATGCGATCAATCTTCACACCAAGACCGTGTGCAGCCATACCCAAGTGCGTTTCTAGGATCTGACCGATGTTCATACGAGACGGTACACCTAGTGGGTTAAGAACGATATCTACCGGCGTACCGTTAGCATCGTATGGCATGTCTTCTACAGGCTGAATAGTCGAGATAACACCTTTGTTACCGTGACGACCGGCCATCTTGTCACCCGGTTGGATGTGACGCTTAACCGCTAGGTAAACCTTAACGATCTTAAGTACGCCAGGTGCTAGGTCATCACCTTGTGTAATCTTGCGACGCTTCGCTTCAAACTTCTTGTCGAAGTCTAGTTTGATTTCAGCGTGCTGATCAGCAATTTGGTCTAGCTCTAGCTGTGCATCTTCGCTGTTAAGTGCAATTTCAAACCACTTTTCACGCGGTAGGCTGTCAAGCTTAGCTTGGTCAACTCCAGCACGTAGAAGTGCAGTTTGTGCACGTGCAAAGATACCGTCTGCAAGAATTTCGAACTCGTCAGTAAGGTCTTTCTTAACCTGACGTAGCTGCATATCTTCAATTTCTAGCGCACGTTTGTCTTTCTCTACACCGTCACGGGTAAATACTTGAACGTCAATTACCGTACCGTGAACAGAGTTAGGTACACGTAGAGACGTATCTTTAACGTCAGACGCTTTTTCACCGAAGATTGCACGTAGTAGTTTCTCTTCTGGCGTAAGCTGTGTTTCACCTTTAGGTGTTACTTTACCTACAAGAATGTCACCACCTTTCACTTCCGCACCAATGTAAACAACACCTGATTCATCAAGCTTGCTAAGTGCAGACTCACCCACGTTCGGGATATCAGAAGAAATTTCTTCTGGACCAAGCTTAGTATCACGAGCGATACAGCTAAGCTCTTGAATGTGGATAGTAGTGAAACGGTCTTCCTGTGCTACACGCTCAGAAATAAGGATTGAATCCTCAAAGTTGTAACCATTCCAAGGCATGAACGCGATACGCATATTCTGACCAAGTGCAAGGTCACCTAGGTCTGTTGAAGGACCATCAGCTAGCACGTCACCTGCAACAATCGGGTCGCCAACACTACAGGTAGGCTTCTGATTGATACACGTATTTTGGTTAGAACGTGTGTACTTAGTCAGGTTATAGATGTCGATACCTGCTTCACCTGGAAGCATTTCATCTTCGTCTACTTTAATAACGATACGGCTGGCATCTACGTAATCAACCACACCACCGCGCTTAGCAACTACAGTAACACCAGAGTCAACCGCGATAGTTCTTTCCATACCGGTACCAACTAGCGGCTTATCAGCGCGCAGTGTAGGTACTGCCTGACGTTGCATGTTCGCACCCATTAGTGCACGGTTCGCATCATCGTGCTCTAGGAATGGGATAATGCTTGCAGCAATTGAAACGATTTGCTGTGGTGAAACGTCCATGTACTTGATGTCTTCTTTAGGCATCAAGGTAGTTTCACCGCGGTGACGACATGGAATTAGGTCGTCAACCAACTCGCCAGCTTCAGTTAACGCGATGTTAGCCTGAGCGATTGCGAATTGACCTTCTTCAATTGCAGATAAGTAATCGATTTCGTCTGTTACCACACCGTCAACAATGCGACGGAACGGTGTTTCTAGGAAACCAAAGTCATTGGTACGCGCAAAGCTTGCCAATGAGTTAATAAGACCGATGTTCGGGCCTTCCGGCGTTTCGATTGGACATAGACGACCGTAGTGAGTCGGGTGTACGTCTCGAACTTCGAAGCCTGCACGTTCACGTGTAAGACCACCCGGGCCTAATGCAGAAATACGACGCTTATGCGTTACTTCTGATAGCGGGTTGTTTTGGTCCATGAACTGAGAAAGCTGAGATGAACCGAAGAACTCTTTAACCGCAGCCGAGATAGGCTTAGCGTTAATAAGATCTTGTGGCATCACGTTGTCTAAATCGCCTAGGCTTAGGCGCTCTTTAACTGCACGCTCAACACGTACAAGACCAACGCGGAATTGGTTCTCTGCCATTTCACCTACAGAACGGATACGACGGTTACCAAGGTGATCGATATCATCTACTTCGTCTTTACCGTCACGAATCATTATTAGCTGCTTCATAACAGAAATAATGTCTTCTTTATCTAGTGTGCCTGCGCCAATAAGTTCTTCACGGCCAAGACGGCGATTGAACTTCATGCGGCCAACAGAAGATAGGTCGTAACGTTCATCAGAGAAGAACAAGTTATCGAACAAGGTTTCAGCTGCATCTTTTGTTGGTGGCTCACCAGGACGCATCATACGGTAAATTTCAACTAATGCTTCAAGGCGGTTAGTTGAAGAATCGATACGTAGTGTATCTGAAATGTATGAACCGTGATCTAGCTCGTTAATGTAAAGCGTTTCGAACTCTTTGATACCCGCTTGGCTAATTGCCGCTAAGTTCTCAAGAGTTAGTTCGTCGTTCGCACTTACAATCACTTCGCCTGTGTCTTCGTTTACGTAAGTAGCAGCGTAAACACGGCCAATTAAGTAATCGGCTGGAACTTCAAGCTCTGTAAGACCGGCTTTTTCTAGTGCACGTGTATGACGCGCAGAAATACGACGACCCGTTTCAACAACAACGTTGCCTTCACCGTCAATAATGTCAAAAGCTGCCGTCTCACCACGTAGGCGATCTGGAACCACTTCCATCATTAGTTTGTCTTTGTCGATACGAACGCTTACTTTGTCGAAGAAAGTATCTAGGATTTCTTCAGACGTCATTTCAAGTGCGCGTAAGATAATCGTTGCAGGCAACTTACGACGACGGTCAATACGTACAAATAGGTTATCTTTCGGGTCAAACTCGAAGTCTAACCACGAACCACGGTAAGGAATTACACGTGCGTTATAAAGCACTTTACCTGACGAGTGGGTTTTACCTTTGTCGTGATCAAAGAATACACCAGGTGAACGGTGTAGCTGTGACACGATAACACGCTCTGTACCATTGATAACGAACGTACCGTTCTCAGTCATCAATGGGATCTCGCCCATGTACACTTCTTGTTCTTTAATATCTTTTACGGTACCTGGGGCAGCGTCTTTATCGAACAACACTAACCGTAGTTTTACTCTTAATGGAGCAGAGAAAGTTACGCCGCGAATTTGACATTCTTTAACGTCGAAAACGGGCTCTCCCAGGCGGTAGCTTACATACTGAAGCTCTGAACTACCTGAGTAGCTTTTAATTGGAAAAACGGAACGAAATGCTGCTTCCAAACCGTATTGAGCATCTGCATCGATCTCAATAAACTTTTTGAAAGAATCAAGCTGAATTGAAAGAAGGTATGGAATTTCCAATACCTGTGGGCGTTTGCCAAAATCCTTACGGATACGTTTCTTTTCGCTATAAGAGTAAACCATGGGTTCCTCAGCCTGCTGATTTATGACCCAACCTGCTGCAAAATGCTTTAAAACGCGTGCTATGGGCTAAAAGCTACGTTTCAAATGGCGCACTAAGCAACAAACTTCCACAACCCTTTTTCGGGCAGATACACCAGCATACAACAAAATTTAACCAATTATTAGTTAACTTGTTGGATTTTTATGCTTTTTATGGGTATTTCCGAATGGCGCTTTAAGTAGTGTAGTCAAGGGTTAGATTCTACACACTATACAGCGCAAAAAGGCTGGTGGTTCAAAAAACCACCAGCCTTGCCGTCTCAGGCAATAATCTGACTATGTCAGATTACTTGATTTCTACTTCTGCACCAGCTTCTTCAAGCTCTTTCTTAAGTGCTTCAGCTTCATCTTTGCTTACGCCTTCTTTGATAGCTTTAGGAGCAGACTCAACTACTTCTTTAGCTTCTTTAAGACCTAGGCCAGTCGCGCCGCGAACTGCTTTGATAACTGCAACTTTGTTGCCACCGAATGAAGTCATTACAACGTCGAATTCAGTCTTTTCTTCTGCAGCAGCAGCGTCGCCGCCAGCAGCTGGACCAGCAACAGCAACAGCAGCTGCAGCAGATACGTTGAATTTCTCTTCAGCCGCTTCGATTAGTTCAACCAGTTCCATTACTGGCATTTCAGCGATTGCGTTTAAGATATCTTCTTTAGTTAGAGCCATGTTCTCTAAACTCCTGGGTATAAAATGTTAAAAAAATCAATATGCCAAAAACGCCAATTACTTGGTGTCTTTGACCGCCGCCAATACGCGCACAAACTTGCCAGGAACTTCGTTGATTGTTTGAACGAATTTCCCAACTGGTGCTTTGAAGGTTGCAAGAAGTTTTGCAAGCGCTTCGTCGCGGGTAGGTAGAGCTGCAACTGCGTCCAATTTCTCTGGACCAAGAAGACCACTACCAATAGAAAGTGCTGTAACTTTTAGCTTATCGTTAGTCTTACCGAAGTCTTTGAAAAGACGTGCCGCACCGCCTGGTGCGTCGATAGAGAAACCATAGATAAGCGGACCAGTTAAGGCGCTGTCTAAGTCTGCAAATTGACTGTCTGCTAGAGCACGCTTTGCAAGAGTATTACGTACAACCTTTAGGTATACGCCTTGCTCACGAGCTTTAACACGTAGGTCAGTCAGTTCTGCAACTTCCATCCCACGGTATTCAGCAACGGCTACGGATAGAGCGCGAGACGCAACTTCAGAAACTTCTGCTACGATCTCTTTCTTTGCTGCTAAACCTAGTGCCACTGAGTTCACCTCTTTGTATCTGACTTTGTTTGTAGTTACCTACTTACGCCGTCAGGGTTCACAGATTGATACCAACCCTCATGGTTGATACCGCTCTACGGTGTTTGTTACCCCAGAGAGTCTGAGTCAAACCACCGTCTGCGCAGGTTGTTGTATTAAGCAGTGTGTTGACTGTGAAAGTTCTCTTACCTCTTTCACCACACCGCACCTGCGGTCTAGGACGGGAGCTGCTTATTAGCACTGCTAATTGTCACAGCTCCAACCCATAACCTTTAAGAGATTTCGTTGAGCCTAATCTCAGCGAAATTAAAGACCTACAGAAGCCTTATCAAGAGCAACACCAGCACCCATTGTAGTGCTTAGGCTGATCTTCTTGATGTATGTACCTTTAGCAGAAGAAGGCTTAGCTTTCTTAAGTGCTTCAAGTAGCGCTTCAAGGTTTTCTTGAATTTGGTTCGCTTCGAACGCGATCTTACCGATGCTAGCGTGGATGATACCGTTCTTATCGTTACGGTAGCGTACCTGACCAGCTTTAGCGTTCTTAACTGCCGTTGCAACGTCAGGCGTTACAGTGCCAGTTTTTGGGTTAGGCATTAGACCACGTGGACCTAAGATTTGACCTAGTTGACCAACAACACGCATCGCGTCTGGGCTAGCAACTACTACGTCAAAGTTCATTTCGCCTTTCTTAACTTGCTCAGCTAGGTCGTCCATACCAACGATGTCTGCACCAGCTTCTTTAGCTGCTTCAGCATTTGCACCTTGAGTGAATACTGCAACACGAACGTCTTTACCAGTACCGTTAGGTAGTACAGTTGCACCACGAACGTTTTGGTCAGATTTCTTCGCATCGATACCAAGGTTAACAGATACGTCAACGCTTTCTGCGAACTTAGCCGTTGCTAGTTCTTTAAGAAGCGCTACTGCTTCGTTGATTTCGTACTCTTTAGTAGAGTCAACTTTGTCGCGGATTAGGCGAGCGCGTTTAGTTAATTTAGCCATTCGATTAGTCCTCTACGTTCAAGCCCATTGAGCGAGCAGAACCCGCGATAGTGCGTACCGCTGCATCTAGATCAGCTGCAGTAAGGTCTGGCTCTTTAGTTTTAGCAATCTCTTCCAACTGAGCGCGAGTAACTTTACCCACTTTTTCAGTGTTAGGACGGCCAGAACCACTCTTGATGCCAGCTGCTTTCTTAAGCAGGTAAGACGCAGGAGGAGTCTTAGTTTCGAATGTGAAAGAGCGATCTTCGTATACAGTAATTTCTACTGGTACTGGAGCGCCTTTCTCAAGGCTTTCTGTTTTCGCGTTGAAAGCCTTACAGAATTCCATGATGTTTACACCGTGTTGACCTAGTGCAGGACCAACTGGTGGACTTGGGTTAGCAGCGCCAGCTGCAACCTGAAGCTTGATAATACCGCTTACTTTTTTAGCCATTTTACATGCTCTCTTGTTTGGGTCTAACGCCTCGCAAATACAGAGATTATTTGCTCAATCGGCTTCCCGTTTCCGTTTAAAAGGGCGCGCATTATATAAGGTGATTAATTACTATGCAAGGGCTATTTAGAATAAAAAAACATCGAAAGGATAGTATTTTTAAAGGTTGGGCTTAGGGTCAACCGTTTGGTTAGATATTAAATTAAGAGTACGAAGTTTTTTAGACTTCAAGCACAATAGAAACCACGGCTGAATTCAAGCAAGCATTGACTGTTGAATCTAAAAAAACGGCCCTGTTTATGGGCCGTTGTGCATTAGTGGCGTTAGTTTTTATTATCTAAATTATCGCGTCAAAATGGCCCGTTCACCGCTATTTAAGTCAATTACATACACAGACTCTTTATTGAAGTCTGCAACAAATACGTTATTGGTTTCGCTATCCATCGACATACCATTTGAACCGTATAAAGGCATGGTAGCATTTGACTCTGAGATTACTGTTCTGTCGCCCGTTTCAATGTCTACAGCGACGAGTAAGTCTTGCTTAGCATCGGCCAATATTAAGCGGGAGTTTGATGCATCGTGTACCATCGTATACACCTTATCCAGTATTACCCCTTCGCCTTTTGCTTCTGAAGCAATTTCCACTCTATTGCCAGAGGTTATGTCAACACTAAAAACGGTCCTCACCGAGTAGTCATAGACAAAAAGGCGCCCGTTGCCCATATCCCCTGTCGCCGTCACTGCATAGTTAAGGGCTTCTCCACTGCCTAAACTAGCGTTAGCCACTACGAACGGCCTATTGGTAGAAAGATTATAGCCAACCACTTCATCGTAGCGATAATCTGCCCAATAAAGCGTGTCGTTTTCTCTATTGTAAACCAATTGATTGGTGTAAAAGTTAGAACCTATTTCCTCAGAGTCGACAACTACGCTTCCAACACCTGTCTCTGTATCCACTTCAACGATGACTTTTCGCGTATTAGAAAGTCGGTCAACAACAAACAAGCGATTAGCTTGCTCATTAAATTCAATCGCTTGAATATAAGAATAGTCGTCTTGCGAGAATACTGTTAAAGCAGGCGTTTCCGTTGCTTTATCAGCAACATAGATGGCATTTCTATCAGCAACAAACCAGCGTTCGTTCACACCATCCCAAAGTGCACTTGTTGGCTCCTTTAACGCGGCGTCTTCATCTTGGGTAGCTAAATTGGTGGTGGTCCCAGCTGCAATATCAACGTGAAATACGGTTTCAGCGCCACTATCCAACAACCAGTAGGCCTGATTGTCAGCGCTCAAAATAATATCCTGTAGATACAGAATATCGCTAGCACCGTCTGTGCTTGCGTCGTTAATAATTGAAATATCATTGGTTATTAAGTTAAATGCGTAGACCGCGGATTTTGGCTCAGCTTCGCTAGTTCGCCCAACAAAATAAAGCGTATTGCCGTCAGCAGATATCTCCATATTAAAGATATCAGTATAAATCTCACCACTTCCGGCAGCGCCGTCGGCAATTTGAGTACGCTCACCCGTTGTTAAATTAACACGGAAAATTTTGTCGACAGCACGCTCTGTAAAGTAGGCAACATTATTTGCACTATCGATGGTAACCGCATCAATGTTCGAGAAATTATCGCCAGAGCCTGTATTTGCACCTGTTACTGCAACACGAGCACCTGTGCTTGGGTCAATTTTCTCAAGAACGGTGTCGTAATTAGAGGTTAAATACAACGCGTCATTGGCAATATCAAAAGCCACATCGTTTGGCGTGAGGCGTTCAGACGTGTCTAGCAAATTCGATTCTATAAAAATTTCTCTTGAACCATCTGCTACATTTACTTTAATCACAGCATCTAGAGTCAAGTCTGCCACAAATATTGTGTTTCGCACACTGTCATAGGCTAGGCTGCGAGGCATATCTAGCGCTATTCCTGAACCAACACTTGGACCAGAGATTTCGGTGACTACGCCTGTGGTTAAGTCTATAGATACCACTGCATTTAACGAAGCATCTACAGCAAGAATGCGGTTATTGGCTTCATCCAAAATACCGCCAAGTGGCGATTCTAACGTGTAAAGAAGCGTTGAATTCGACACGGAAACGTTAGCTTCTGCTCGCACCTCTTCGATAACAAGCGCTCCTACAGATATAGTCATTTCTGTTGATGCAACCGGTATCGCTGACGCCCAAGTAGCAGACGCTAAATCAATAGTTGCTTCAGTTTCATTTACATTAATCACTGATACATCAGTAGGGAGTACAACACCGTCTTCTTCATCTATAATACTTCCTGATACGCTTACTGTTGTGGCATCCCCACCTAAGTTTGCGCCACTGGTAGGGTAATCAACATTAAGAGATAACAGCGACTCATCAAGAACTTCAATAACAATAGTACCTTCTGCTTCTGCCCCCGCTTCATCGATCGCACTAAATGCAACGCGGTATTCGTTTGTCTCAGCCGCACTGCTTGGCGTCTCAAAGTCGGGTGCACTTAAAAACACAAGCTCACTAGATGACGCATCAATAGTAAATAGAGCACTGTCTTCTTCACCCAGTAATGCAAACTCTAGAACTTCACTATCAACGTCTGAGACTAAGTTGTTCAAAAAGATGTTGGTAGACACGCTATTTTCCAACATTTGAGCATCTTCGCTGTCTTGCACAACAGGTGCATCGTTAACAGGCAACACGTTCAGAGTTACTGAAGCGGCACTTGAAGCAGCGCCATCGTCGTCTATTACCTGAAAAGTGAATACGTCTTCGCCATAGAAGTCAGCAGCTGGTGTGTAAACAAGGTTGTTTGCACTGCCTGATAATGTGCCGTGCATAGCTTGCGTTACAATCTCATAACTACCTATGCTGCCATCTGAATCTGTACCACTAAGCTCAATAGCAAGAGTGTTATCTTCTTCTAAAGTGAGTGATTGCCCTGTTGCAACAGGTTGAACGTTGGCAGGAGGCGTATTGTCGGGTGGTGTAGAGTTTGAACTGCCACCACCACATGCACTTAGCATGAATGCTGCGCAGCAAACAACAATGTTTGTTTTCATTATACATCCTTAATTGCTGTATTATTTTATGTGCCGACGAGTTAGCACAAGGCAGTGGTTATACCAGATAGCAATACAACAGTGTTCAATAGATGCACAATGAGGGTGCAGACAATTGTTACAAATTGTTTTCCTTGAATTTTGGGCATAAAAAAAGACGGTCAAGCCGTCTTTTTTCAAATCTTTATAAAACTTAGCCTTTTTCTACTTGGCCAAATTCTAGGTCTACTGGTGTAGAGCGACCAAAGATAAGTACCGATACTTTTACGCGGCTCTTTTCGTAGTCTACTTCTTCTACCACACCATTGAAATCTGCAAATGGACCGTCGATAACACGGATAACTTCGCCCGGCTCGAACAATGTCTTCGGTCTTGGCTTATCAACGTTTTCTTCAAGACGATTTAAGATAGCGTCAGCTTCTTTTTGAGTAATTGGCATTGGACGGTCAGACGTACCACCGATGAAACCAAGTACGCGAGGCACGCTTTTCACTAAGTGCCATGACTCTTCGGTCATCGCCATTTCTACCAACACATAACCAGGGTAGAATTTACGCTCAGATTTACGTTTCTGACCAGCACGCATTTCAACCACTTCTTCTGTAGGTACAAGTACCTGACCGAAGTAGTCTTCCATGTTGTGCATTTTGATGTATTCAAGCAGGGTCTTCTTAACGCGAGACTCGTATTGCGAATAGGCTTGAACTACGTACCATCTTTTCTTTACTGCTTCTTCTTCAGACATACGCTTATGCTCCTATTCCAGTAATAAAGCCAACTACACGAACGATGATGCCGTCTAGTCCCCATAAAATTAGTGCCATGATTAACGTCGCTGCAAGCACAATTAATGTGGTTTGATTCGCTTCTTGGCGAGTTGGCCACACAACCTTGCGAACTTCTGTGCGAGACTCTTTAGCAAAGCTCAAGAAGGTACTACCTTTTTCAGTAGTCGCCGCGATGAAACCAGCAACAGCAACAACGACAACAATTGCGATGGCACGGTAAAGTACCGAAATCTCACCGTACATTGTGTTGGCGGTTACTAAACCGGCAAGTAGTGCAAAAACCACTACCCATTTAAACATGTCCAACGCATTGGACTGATTTTCCGTCTTTTCGCTCATGTTACGATCCTAGCACTACAGCGTCGTTGTCTTACGCGCTCAAAGAGGGCGTAAATAATAAATTTGTTCATAAGTAAATTTGGCAGGGGTGGAGGGACTCGAACCCCCAACCATCGGTTTTGGAGACCGCTGTTCTACCAATTCGAACTACACCCCTGTGGTGTCAAATAGACAAAATTTACTTACACTGCCCTTGTGAGTTGTGCGTCTTTTCTTAGGAAAGTGCGGTATCGCAAGGGAGGGACGCGTATTATACTTAACCACTTTCAAGATACAAGCGGTTTATCTCTCCCAGCTGCGATTGCTCGCGATTTCATAGCTAAGTTATTCAACGCCGATAAAGCCGCCTGTTTGATGCGCCCAAAGCTTGGCGTATATACCATTATAAGCGATCAGCTCAGCATGGGTGCCCTGCTCCACAATGTTCCCTTTATCTAACACAAGTAACCTGTCCATTTGGGCAATCGTTGATAATCGGTGAGCAATTGCAAGCACGGTTTTGCCCTCCATCACTGTGTCTAAGCACGCCTGGATAGCCGCCTCTACTTCCGAATCTAGTGCTGAGGTTGCCTCGTCAAGCACGAGAACCGGCGCATCTTTTAGCAATACGCGAGCTATAGCAATACGCTGACGCTGTCCGCCAGAAAGTTTCACACCACGTTCACCTACGTGGGCGTCGTATCCGGTTCTCCCATGGCTGTCTGTCAAGGTAAGGATAAAATCATGGGCTTCAGCCTGTTTGGCGGCGCGGATCATATCCTCTTCAGTCGCATCGGTGCGCCCGTAAAGAATATTGTCGCGCACCGAGCGGTGCATCAGCGAGGTGTCTTGCGTCACCATACTGATTTTTGCGCGAAGGGTTTCTTGGCCAACTTGAGTAATGTCTTGCCCGTCAATCACAATGCGGCCACTTTGCGTGTCGTAAAAACGCATAAGCAAATTAACAAGGGTTGACTTGCCCGCGCCTGAACGCCCAACTAACCCCACCTTTTCACCCGGCTTAATCGCTAGGTCTAAGTTGGTGAATACATCAATGGGTTTGTCGTCGGCTCCCGAGTAAGAAAAATTCACATTGTCAAAATTGATACCACCGCCGTTTACTTGCAATGCATTCGCTTTCGGCTTGTCTTTTACCGCAATAGGCTGAGCTAGGGTATTAATCCCATCCTGTACAGTACCTAAATTTTCAAAAAGCCCAGACACTTCCCACATTACCCAGTGCGACATGCCGTTTAGTCGTAAGCATAGACTAATCGCTATGGCGATATCGCCAGGGCTCGCAACATTTTCCATCCACAAATACACAGATAGCGCACCAATGGTGAAAATAAGAATGGCATTGGCCATTTCTACGCAAAACTCTAGCACGGTAACTAAGCGCATTTGCGGATATACCGTTTTTAAGAAACCGTCCATGCTTTCTTTCGCGTAATCCGCCTCTCGGCGACTATGCGAAAACAGCTTTACCGTGGTGATATTGGTATAGCTATCAACAATGCGTCCAGTCATAAGCGAGCGGGCATCTGCTTGTTTTTGCGACACGTCTTTTAATTTGGGCACCAGCACTTTCAAAATGCCGATATAAACAAAAAACCACACAATTAATGGCATGGCCAAACGCCAATCCGTGCTAAAGATAAGCACAACCATGGATATGAAATAAACGCTAATGTACACCAGAAGGTCCAGCACTTTTGTCACGGTTTCTCTTACCGATAGTGCGGTTTGCATTACTTTGGTGGCAACGCGTCCAGCGAACTCATTATGAAAGAAGGTCAGACTTTGGCCTAACAAATATCGGTGCGCTTGCCACCGAATACGCATGGGGTAGTTACCCATCAACGATTGGCGAGAAAACAAAGAGCGCAATAATATGAACAAGGGAATAAAAATGAGAACCGTAAGCCCCATGCTGATAAGCGTAAACTTTTGGTCTTCCAAAAACGTTTCGCGGTTTTGTTCTGAAAACCAATCGACTAACTGACCAAGGAACCCAAATAGCGCCACTTCCAACATGGCGACGATAGCACTTAATATCGACACTGTGAGAATGACTTTCCACATACCTCTGGTGTAATACTTACAAAACGCAATAATGCCCTTAGGCGGCTGTGTCGGAGAAGCATCGGGAAAAGGCTGTGTTAGCCTTTCAAAAAATGAAAACATGTAAAACTCGTTTTTTTAGCCAATTAAAGTGCGTTTTGCCGCACGCCAATTTTTCAGAATTCAGTACGCAATTCTACACGATACGTTCAAATATTGATTGGGAACTTATTAAATAACCGTTATTAGAAAATGGCTCACTGAACGAGATAGCATTCTCAATCACACCTTAAGAAAAACTTTAAATTACGCTGCGCTTGCGTAAAGACGGAGGCATTTTATTGGCTACGGCGATTCAGCATTTTCTGATGATGACAACCCGGCTTATATCGCACTGAGCAAACTGTGTTTATAAAATTCAGCTACGCGTGGCTTTATTAGGCCATGCGTAGCAGCGATAGCTTTATGTATTAGAGCATTTTGCATATCGACAATTATTTATTCTTCAAACCCTAACTCAGCCAGCGTTTGTTCAACTTTCTTCGAATGCTGCGCTTGCCATTGCTCTAGCGTCATCGACTGGTCTTTCTCCATACGCGCAAATGCAATATCAAAGGCTTTAGCGGCGTTGGCTTTTGGAATAACAGCAATACCCTCTTCATCTGCCACAATAATATCTCCTGCGTTAACCACAACACCACCGCAGTTCACCGGCTCATTCAGCGGCGATATACGTTTCTTGGCGCCAGGTTTCGGAACCACACCTCTAGCAAACACTGGAAATTTATTTTCGCGAGTTTCGGCAATGTCGCGGATAACGCCATCAATGACGAAACCTTTTATTCCTCGTGATTGAGCAATAGCACAAACGTTTCCTCCGGCAACCGCAAATTCGTCATCGGCTTTAACAACAATAATATCGCCAGGGCTTGCACGATAAATAGCGGCATGCAGCATAAGGTGATCACCCGGCTCACACTTTACCGTAAAAGCTGGCCCAGCTATTCGCGGCATGCCTTCCCACAATGGTTTTATCGCGTAATGCATGAACTGCTCTCTTGGCAGTGCGTCTGCGTACTCGCAAGGCGACACTTGATGAAAAGGTTTATCGTGTAGGTCCATTTTTAATCCTTTTTAAACGAGATGCGTGAAAAAACCACTATAGCGAACTTGGGGTTACAAGTTGTTACAAGCTATGTATTTTCAACATAAATACTTTTTCTATTGCCTTCGCCATGCTAAAACCTAACGCGACAATTAAAAATAGAAAGGAAAACTCGACATGTTACGTAGCGTTTTAAGCTTAAGCGTGGCACTGGCTTTAACGGCTTGTAGCCCACAAAACTCATCAACAGAACAACAGTCTGAAAGCGTTGCCAACGAAACCGCACAGCAGCAACTTTCTTCAGGTGTAATCAAAGAAAACATGGATCTTTCGGTTGACCCTGGTGATGATTTCTTTCGCTACGTAAACGGCAAGTGGTTTGATAATTTCGAAATTCCAGCCGACAAGTCTAGCTATGGTTCGTTCGTTATTTTGCGCGATGAGGCGCAAGATCATGTGATGGACATCATTAAGTCTTCTGCAGAAGGTGATTTTAAAGCAGGCAGTGACGAGCAAAAAGTGGGGGATTTTTACCGTGCTTACATGGACATGGAAACCCGCAACGCACTGGGAATGACGCCACTTAAACCTGAGCTTGAAAAAATTGACGCTATTGAAGACTACTCTGGCCTAGCGGAGTACTTTGCCTACGCCGCTCGCTACGGCTACGGCACACCATTTAGTTTAACCCAATACCCTGACCTGAAATCGCCAAAAGAATACCTGATGTACACATGGCAAGCAGGTCTAGGCCTTCCTGAACGAGAGTATTATTTTAAAGACGATGAAGCATCGCAAACCATTCGCGACGCTTACGTTAAGCATATTCAAACCATGTTTGAATTAGCTGGGTTTGAAGCACCTAAAGAAAGTGCTGAGATGCTGTTTGCGCTTGAAACCGAAATTGCCAAGCTGCACATGAAAAAAGAGGAAGCCCGAAATTTCGCGGCTAACTATAACAACCTCACCATTGAAGAGCTAAAAGCATTAATGCCCCAGTTCGATTGGGACGCGTATTTAGCTCAGGCCGAGTTGGGCGACGTTGCTTCGCTGGGCATTTTGCAAAAAGACTACATGCAAAACCTTGATAGCGTTATTGCACAAACTTCGCTAGAAGACTGGAAAACCTTCCTTAAATGGGGCTTGTTGAATGCGTCAGCCAGTAAACTTAACGCCGAGCTAGATGAAGCCAACTTCAATTTCTATAGCAAAGTACTGCGCGGTGTTGAAGAGCAGCAACCACAGTGGCGTCGCGCAGTTAGCTTATCGAATGCGCATGTTGGCGAACTTATTGGTAAAGTTTACGTGAAGCAGCACTTCCCGCCAGAAGCAAAAGAACGCATGCTGGAAATGGTAAACAACCTATTATTGGCCTACAAAGAGAGTATTGAAAATCTTGATTGGATGACAGATGAAACCCGTGCGCAAGCGCTTGATAAACTGTCTAAGTTTACGGTGAAAATTGGCTATCCGGACCAATGGCGAGACTATTCTGCCCTAACCGTAAATGCGAGTGACTTGTTTGGTAACCTGAAACGCTCTTCTGACGTTTTGTATGAAGAAATGCTTAAGAAACAAGGGGGCCCGGTATGGACGCACGAATGGGGTATGACGCCACAAACGGTAAACGCTTACTACAACCCGCCATTAAATGAAATTGTGTTTCCTGCCGCTATCCTTCAACCGCCTTTCTTCGACATGAATGCAGAAGACGCGGTGAATTACGGCGGCATCGGTGCAGTTATCGGCCACGAAATTGGTCATGGCTTTGACGATGCGGGCTCTACTTTCGATGGTGACGGCGTATTAAGAAACTGGTGGACTGATGAAGACCGCAGCGAGTTTGAATCACGCACCGCAAATTTGATTGAGCAATACAATCAGTTTGAAGTACTGCCAGATTTACATGTAAACGGTGAATATACCCTAGGCGAAAACATTGGCGACCTTGGTGGAATTAGTATTGCGCTTAAAGCGTACCACTTGTCTCTTGATGGGGAGCAATCCCCTGAACTAGATGGTTTTACGGGTGATCAGCGAGTATTCATTGGTTATGGTCAAGTATGGGCAAGCAAATACCGTGAAGAAGCATTGCGCACCCAAGTTCAAACCGATACCCATTCACCTACGAAGTTCCGTACTAACGGTGCAGTGCGTAACGTACCTGAATTCTACGAAGCGTTTAACGTAACAGAAGAAGATGCGTTGTACTTGCCACCAGAGGAACGCGTAAAAATTTGGTAATTCACGTAAGTAAATAGCCAACAAGAAATACGTTACCTGAAGCCCCGTGTTTGATGCGTCAAACTGGGGCTTTTTTATTGTTTACTAGTAATTTCGCAGTTTCAGAAGGCCAATTATGAATGTAAAAGCAACCATCGTCTTTGTTAGCTTTGCGCTGGTTTATTTAACAACGCTGCCGCTTGCACCCTACGCGTCGCAATTTCTACCTAAGGCTATCCCTATTGGCGTACTGGCAGTTATCGCGTATGTGAAGCTTGATGCCATGCCTCGATATATGGTGCTAACAGCGCTACTTTGCAGTCTGGCTGGTGATATCAGTCTCGCCTTACCCATTGCTGACAGTTTCATTATTGGCTTGTCGTGCTTTTTTCTTGCGCATTTGGCCTATGCGGTATGCTTTGCTTCGCTGCATCGCTACAAACGAAAAACGCCTACCAGCGATATCATATCGCGCAAAGTGAAGTGGCTAGTAAGTATTGTCATTGTTAGCTTTGCCGCAATAATGGCAGCCCATATACTGCCAGCATCAAAAGCCTTGTGTTACCCAGTAGTTGCCTATATAAGCGTTATCACTTTGATGGGTATGACCGCGGTATGGTTGGCGCAAACCAAGCTAATTGTAACCGGTGCGTTACTTTTTGTAATATCAGACGCCATTCTTGCCCAGTCGGTTTTCAAAACCCCGCTTCCACTGTCTACATTTTGGGTAATGACGACTTACTATGGTGCGCAATATTGTTTAACGGTGGGGCTTATCAATATGTTTTTGAGAAAAGAGCACAAGCAGAACTAATCGGACAGCGAAGTTAACACCTCTAGCGCTAGGTCGACTTTTTCGGCGGGCACAAAAATGTGGTCGTGATAGTAAGCTGCCACCACGTTGGCACTTATCCCGGCTTTACCTAACGCAGTAGACATAGCTGCGGTCATACCTACCGCTTCTAAGCTAGAGTGAACTTCGCAGGTTATGCAGCGATAACAACCTTCAAATTGAAGCTTGGCTTGTTGGGCTTCAGCTACCGGCAAAATAAGCGTGGTGCCTTCGCGCTCTTGAAACATGCCCTTGGCCACTGAAATCAACGTACTGGTTAGCTTGTCAGCCGGCAAAGTAGTGAAAACGTAATTTTCACTGCTTGCTACAGGGTTCAAGTTTTCAAGCAACACGGCTAAATCAGTTTCAGCGACCACGCTTAGCGTCCTTTGTGTTAATTATAGATTCTCTATTAAAGCTTTCTGGCTCTAATTCGCTTTCCTTTAATCTTACCTTCCCTAAAGTGCGCCATGGCTTTTTTTACGCTTCGCGTTTTTACTGCTACAAAGCTCATGCTGTTTTGCACTTTAATTTTTCCTAGGTCATCGCCAGGGATCCCCGCATCTTTGGTAAGGGCGCCCACTAAGTCGCCGGGGCGAAGCTTTTCCTTTTTACCCGCACTTAAAGATATACAGGTAAAATCAGGCTGAGTAATTTTATTCTTATGAAAACGTAAGCTTTGCGCACCTTTAAGCGGAATATCGCTTTCTTGCAACACTTCTATCTTTCTTAAAAAGTGCTCTTCTTCATCGCTAACCAGTGTTACCGCCATGCCTTGTGCACCCGCGCGTGCCGTACGACCAATACGGTGAATATGAGTTTCAGGCTCTTCACTTACGGTGTAGTTTATAACACACGCCACATCATCAATGTCTAGTCCGCGTGCAGCAACATCGGTGGCAACCAGTACTTGAAGCGCGTCGCTGGCAAACTGCATAAGTACCGCCGTTCGCTGATGCTGCTCCATATCACCCTGCAGCCCAGCTGCGCTAAAACCGTCTTCAAGCAACTCGTCTACCACTTCGCTAACCTGCGCTTTGCGGTTACAAAATACAATTGCGTTTTTCGGTTGATAATGCGTAAGTACAGCTTTTAGTGCCTGGGTGCGAGTGTGTGCCAGCACATTAAAACCTAGTTGAGTAATAGCTGGCTTACTCTCTTGGGCTTCCACTTTACAGGTTACTGGGTTGTGCAAGTACTGCTTAGCAACGCGCTCAATTTGTTCGGTAAACGTCGCTGAAAACAGCAGCGTTTGTACTTGCTTGGGTGTTTGGCCAAAAATAATTCGAAGGTCGTCTTCAAAGCCCATATCCAGCATACGATCGGCTTCATCAAGCACGCGCAGTTTTACATTGCTTAAGTCTATGCGGCGCTTTTCAACATGGTCCATCACCCTACCTGGCGTACCTACGATGATATGAGGGCTATGCTTAAGCGACTGAATTTGTGGCCCCATAGGCTGCCCACCGCACAGAGTTGTCACTTTAATGTTACCAATGTGTTTAGCTGCAGCACGGCATTGCTGAGCAACTTGATCGGCAAGCTCACGGGTTGGGCAAAGCATTATTGCCTGGGTTGTAAAGTCGTTTACTTCAATTTGCTGCAAGGCAGGAATAACAAAGCATAAGGTTTTACCACTGCCCGTTTGCGCTTGCCCAACTACATCTTTGCCTTGAAGCGTTTCAGGAAGCGATTGAGCTTGTATTGGTGAGAGTTGGTAAATGCCTTGCGAGTCTAATGCCTTTACAATGGCGGGGTTGATGTCTAAATGCTTAATTGTTTCAACTGTCATTAATTTGGGTTCCAAAGGTGCACTACACCACGTTCGGTATGATGAGCAATGCCGTATTCTTGGGAAACCATGTCACTCCACGAAGAAAGCCGCTCATTAAATTTTTCACTCATCTTCACTTCGGCCGCCGCTAACTTGAGCTTTTCTAAAACTAAAACACAGGTGTCTTTCTTTGACAGTGCTAGGTAGGCCGTTGAAGTATCGTATTTACTCGTTAGGGTTATTGTCTCACATTTAAATTGATTTGGGTTACAACCAAATTCAATTGCACCTTGTGAACCAAATACGGTATCTATTTCATTATTAATTAATGCTGTCACCAACGCCTGCCACGAGTCGTAAGCTTTTACTCTAAACCCTTTGCTAATGGCAACGTCGTATCGATAATCTGCAAGCAACGTACCTACCCTATACGTTCGCGGCACTTCATCGAAAGAATCGAAATAGGGTTTGTTTATTCCATAAAGGCCGTGCATATTTCGCGAAACCGGTGTAATCCAGTGAAAGACTTCATCGCGCTCATCGGTCCGGATAATAGAAAAGACCAAAACATTCGATTTCGACATGGATTCTTTGGCTATGCGCTCCCATGGCGCAGAGAGAATTTCCTGTGACAGCGCCATTTTATCAAGTACATCTTGCACCAAATCAGCTGCTATGCCTTTTAACTCTCCCCGCTCTCCCCTTTCTGAGAACAAAGGAACGATGTCTGCAATAATCCAGAGGTCATTCGCATCAGCATGTAAGCGGCCAGCAAAACTTATAATTCCATGTGTGACCTCTGCACTTGGAAAGCTTTTCTTCAGCGAGTCTTTTATCTCTTGTGCTTGCGTTGAGAATTCACTGGTACTTTTATACTGGCCGACAAGCTCGCTTAAGCGTTCAGCATATTCAAAGGACACCTTCGTTTTATCAATTGCAATGTAACTCACAGCAATTGACGCTGATGGCCCACCTGCATTAGGAGTACATGTCATGCCGACTTCACAGTCGAAGGCAAAGAGTGGCGATACCCAGTAGTAATCTTGCTCGTTCTTATCGTCTCTAATGAGGTTAAACAATACTTGAGGTTCTCTTGGCTCGTGCTCTAAAGCGTGTTTTGCTTCAAGAGGAATGCTCGATGAGGCGGTTTTTAGTAAATCTATCGAGTATAGATCGATAGTATCGATATCCGCTTGAGAAAATGAATTGGGGAAGTTGTGAACGTAGGCATAGGACAGTGTTTGTGCCCTACTAGCAAAGCTAAATAAGGCACTTAAACAGACAATAACAATTAAAACTACGCTTGAAATGCCTTTTCTAATTTCCACTGCAACGTTTGCCCCGCAAAAAATGGAACCATATCGGTGCCATCAGCTAGGGTAACTTGTTCTGGCACCGTCCACGACTCTTTCACTAATGTCATTGTAGTCGTATTTCGCGCTAAACCATAGAAATCTGCGCCATAATGGCTCGCAAAACCCTCTAGCTTATCTATTACACCAAGCTGCTCAAATACTTCTGCATATAGTTCTATCGCAGACCAAGCACTATAGCAACCAGCACAACCACAAGCGTTTTCTTTTTTGTGTTTAGCATGAGGTGCAGAGTCAGTGCCTAAGAAGAACTTTTTGTTTCCACTGGCTACCATATCACGTAAGGCTTTTTGGTGGGTGTTACGCTTAAGCACAGGTAGGCAATAGTTATGAGGACGCACGCCGCCCACAAGTAAATCATTGCGGTTTAGCAACAAATGTTGAGGGGTAATCGTAGCACCAACAAATTCGCTAGCACCTGCAACAAAGCTTGCAGCATCTGCGGTAGTGATATGTTCAAACACGACTTTTAGTTTTGGAAAAGCCTCTACAATTGGCCCTAAGTGCGTATCGATAAACACTTTTTCGCGATCGAAAATATCGATGTGATGCTCGGTTACTTCGCCGTGAATTAACAACAACAAGCCTTGTTCTTGCATGGCTTGAAATACAGGGTACAACGCCTGAATGCCTTTAACTGCAGCATCTGAGTTGGTTGTTGCTCCCGCTGGGTACAGTTTGCATGCCGTAACGCCTGCTTGTTTTGCATCAACAATATCTTGAGGCGTAGTTTGATTTGTAAGAAACAAGGTCATTAAAGGCTCAAAATTGCTGCCATTAGGTCGTGCAGCTTCAATGCGCCCTTTATACGCCATTGCCATTTCAGCATTCACCACGGGTGGCACAAGGTTCGGCATAACAATAGCGCGCTGAAAACAACGGGCAGTAGCAGGCACAGTTTCTGCCAGCATTTCGTTATCGCGAAAATGAAGATGCCAATCGTCTGGCGTAGTAATGGTGAGCGTTTGCATGCCTTGTCTCTCTTAGTACTTATTCAAACAGAGGGGAAGTTGCGCGCAATAATAGCACAATTCGCACTTTTAGCGCAGAACAACCCGCCTCAATTAGACTAAGAGTTTGTTTGGCCGTGCTCAACCCAAATAAGTTTGCTTACGTCGTATCCGGAAGCCTTTGCTTTTTGTAACAACTGGGCGCGTACCTCATCAGAAATCGAAGGCGTTCGCGCTAAAATCCACAAATAATCCTTATCAGGGCCCGTAATCAACGCATATTGATAACCCGCTTTATCTAGCTCCATAATGACGTAGCTGGCGTAAAAGGGGCCAAAAAAAGACACTTTCAGATGACCCATAGTAGCAGAATCTACAAAGTATGCCTTGCCCTCTGCTTCATCCCATGCGTTATCTTCTTCTGAAAAACCTCGGTTGATCACTTTAACGCCGCCATCATCGCGCATGCTATAGGTTGCGGTAACTTCGCTTAATCCCTCTTCAAAACTGTGATCAAAACGGGCTATTTCATACCACTTACCTAAATACCGAGGAAGCTCGAAACCTTCAACAGGCGTCACTTTATCAGGTACGCCCGTACAGCCCGATAACCCAACAAACAAAGTGCTTGCGAATAATGCAAAACCAATTTTTTTCAACATATGCTCTTTTTCCATGGAATACTGCTATTGCCAACCGTTAACGACGGTTAGGCACCGTAGTACTTAATTCTTACGTGATCCTAAACCTTCCCAATAAGCCATAAACAAGCCATATGCACGCTTAGTGGGCAAATTGTCGATTGATAAATCACACTCGCCTTGTTGAACTTTTAAAACTGTGCTGCTCGTATTACAGTGACATGAGCAATGAATTAATACGGCTTCGAGTGCAAATTAAATCTTGCCCACTTGCAATTTCTTTAACAGGGAGAAGAACTAATGAATGCACATTTTCCTCATGCTAGTCGCCTCATTTACGGGTGTATGGGCTTAGGCGGCGGATGGAACGACGCACCTGTCACAAAAGCCGATATAAGCCAAGCAAGAACTATAATCGACACCGTGTTAGCTTTAGATATTAACGTATTTGACCACGCTGATATCTATACCTTTGGCAAAGCTGAAACCGTTTTTGGTGAGGCGCTTAAAGAGGCGCCACGTTTAAAAGACAACATGATTATTCAATCTAAGTGTGCAATACGCTTTGAAGATGAATTAGGACCAAAGCGTTATGACTTCTCCGCCAACCATATTCATACTTCGGTGGAAGGTATACTTTCACGTTTAGGTATTGAACAACTGGATATTTTACTCCTTCATCGCCCAGACCCTTTGATGGAATTAGAAGAGGTAGCAGGCACACTTCAACTTCTTCAGCAACAAGGCAAAATAAAGCATGTTGGCGTTTCAAACATGCACGGCCATCAAATTAACTATCTTCAGTCTGCTCTCACTACACCTATTGTTGCAAACCAACTTGAAATGAGCCTTGGTTTTAGAGACTGGTTAGAAGACGGTATTACTACCAATAGCAGTGCAAATCGCAATATGGGTTATGCTGCCGGTACGCTTGAGCATTGTATGATGAATAAAATACAGCTTCAGGCGTGGGGAAGTTTAGCGCAAGGTAAATACACAGGCGCAAACACAGAGAACCAAGAAGACCGTGCTACCGCAGACCTAGTCAGTAAACTTGCCAGTGAGTATCAAACGACACCTGAAGCAATTGTGCTTAGCTGGTTAATGCGTCACCCAGCGAATATCGCGCCCGTTTTAGGCAGCACGAACGTAGACAGAATTAAAGCCAGTCAAAAGGCTGTGAATGTTCATTTAAGCCGTGAGCACTGGTATCAGCTATTTGAAGTTGCTCGTGGGCAAGAAATGCCGTAGGCATAAAACTAAAAGGAAATAGTATGTTAAAAGGCTTTCATCACGTTGCTATTATTTGTAGTGACTATCCACGCGCTAAGGCGTTTTACACCGATGTACTCGGCTTTTCAATTATTGACGAAAACTACAGAGAGGCCAGAGACTCATACAAATGCGACCTAGGCCTGCCCGACGGCAGCCAAATTGAATTATTTTCGTTTCCAGGTGCGCCGCAACGTCCCTCTCGCCCAGAAGCGCAGGGGCTTAGGCACCTTGCGTTTAAAGTAGATGACCTTGATGAAATGATTAACCACCTAACCAATAAACGTGTGGAATGCGAACCGGTAAGAACCGATGAATATACCGGCAAACGTTTTACGTTTTTCCAAGACCCCGACGGTCTCCCACTGGAACTCTACGAACTGTAAACGTCACACTGGTAAGTGAAAATGCCGAATAAAGACCGTTTCTATTCGGCATTTTTTACTTAATTCTTGATGATGCTCAACTTTATCTAATCAAGCATTCTTACTTCCCTTTGCGGGAATGGAATATCAATGTCATGCTGTTGAAGCGCGTTAAAAATAGCCTGATTTAACGCATAGCGCACTTCAAAGTGTTTCACCGCTGGTGCCCACACACGAACACCAAAGTTAATACTGCTGTCGCCAAAATTATCCACACCAATAGCCGGCGATTTTTCTTCACTTATTCCCTCTACGCCTTTTACAGCATTGCGAATTACCTCAATGACATTATCGACATTGCTTGAATACGCTACACCTATTTCCAGCTCAATAAGCATATTTTCTGCTGAGTTATGCAGTATTTCACCCACAATCAGCTTATTAGGAATTTGAATGTGTACGTTGTCTTCATCGATAAGGATAGTGTACGGCAGCATTACTTCATCCACTACGCCTGCGACACCGCGAACGCGAATGGTATCCCCAACAACAAATGGACGGGTAATTATTATGGTAAAGCCAGCCGCATAGTTTGCCAGCATACCTTGAATGGCTAAACCAGCACCTAGTCCCACGGCACCCACAGCGGCGATAAGTGGAGTAACGCTAATACCAACGTTACCAAGGGCAATAATAATAACAATGCCTAACACCACCAATTTACTTGCACCACCAGTAAAGCGGCTAAGGGTAATGTCGATGTTTCTATTGACCATAAGGTTTTCAACCGTACGGCCTATTTTATTCGCTACCCACCAACCCAGCAGAAAAATGATGATGGCACCCACAATTTGAAAACTGTAGGTCACTGCAAATTCTACAAGAGTGTCGTAGAGAGCTTGCGCTTGTTGTATTTCATCCATGGAACGTTATGTCTATATATCATACAAAGTGAATGAAAGAAGCTTAAACAACAACGTGTGTAAAAACCAGTGCTGGTAGGTCTACAGTCAAAATGGCTGCCTTTGAATGCCGACCGTCGCTTCTAAACCTTGAAACTACCAAAATTAAATTACGGCCGATTAAACTTGATTAAAAAACTTAATCGTTTAAGCTTTGCGTTATAAAAACATTAACAAGATGTAAATCGAGATTGCAAGACGCTGTTGAGCGTCGTACTTTGGAGTTTTCTATGAGTTATGCTGCTGACAGTCGTTTATGTTTAGACCGCATATTGGCATCGACAGATTTAAGTAGCTTGCCAAAAAAAGAGGCGACCACGTTTACCGAACGCTTGAGGGTTAACTTTCCTCGTCTTTTTGACAAATACACTCATGTATATGGCCACCAATACGATTGCTATTTCCATTTACAAAAGCTTGTTGAAATTTTACGTGATGGCTTTATTAACCGTAAGCCAGCATTAAAAAAACTAGACGATGAAAGACTGGATTCGCCACTGTGGTACCGCCATGAAAAAGAGGTGGGAATGGCGTGCTATGTCGATCTTATTGGCCCAACGCTAAACGATTTACACCAAAAAATTCCGTACTTTAAAGCGCTAGGCATCACTTATTTGCACTTAATGCCATTGTACGACGCCCCTAAAGGAGATAGCGATGGGGGTTACGCGGTGTCGAATTATCGTAAGGTTAAGCCCGCCCTTGGAACAACAGAAGACCTAGAGAACCTGGCTTCTGCGCTTCAAAAAGAAGGGATAAGCTTGGTCCTTGATTTTGTTTTTAATCATACATCAGATGAGCACACATGGGCTCAAGCGGCGTTAGATGGCAACGAACAATATCAAAACTATTACTATCTGTTCGACGATAGAACCCTTCCTGATCAATACGAACAAACCCTACGTGAAATATTCCCCCAAGTAAGGCGAGGCAGCTTCACTTTTAATGAACGCATTAACAAGTGGATATGGACGACCTTTAATAGCTTTCAATGGGATTTAAATTACAGCAACCCCGAAGTGTTTAACGCTATCACCTCAGAAATGTTGTTTTTGGCGAACCTTGGTTGCGCGGCATTGCGCCTAGATGCATTGGCCTTCATTTGGAAAGAGCTTGGGACTAACTGTGAAAATCAAGAAAAAGCGCATGTTTTAATTCAAGCTTTTAACTGCTGCTTGCAAATTGTGGCCCCTGCCGTGGTATTCAAATCAGAAGCCATTGTTCACCCTGACGAAGTGCTCAAATATATTGATAAAGATGAATGCCAGCTTTCCTATAATCCGCTTTTAATGGCATTACTTTGGAACTCTCTTGCCACACGTAAAACCCGTTTGCTTACAAGCTCAATGAAAAAGAGCTTTGCGATATCACAACACTGTACATGGGTTAACTATGTGCGTTGCCACGACGATATAGGGTGGACTTTCGACGATGCTGTTGCCCAAGACTTGGGTATTAACCCGTTTGATCATCGTTTCTTTTTGAATCAATTTTATACAGGTCGTTTTGACGGCAGCTTCGCAAATGGCGTACCGTTTGCTGAAAACCCATCAAATGGCGATTGTCGAGTTTGCGGCTCACTAGCATCACTTTGCGGTTTAGAAGGTGCGTTAAAAGCGCAAGACACAAAAGGCGTTGATGAAGCGATAAAACGCATGCTACTGCTTTACGGCATAACGTTTAGCATTGGCGGCATTCCATTACTTTATTCTAGCGATGAAATAGGCAAACTAAATGATTACAGCTATCGCGCTGATGACAACAAAAAACACGACGATAGATGGGTAAATCGCATTGCCGTCGATAACGACGATGTGGCCTTAGCGCTTGGTGACACTTTGCCTTCAAACCTCACGGAAACCGCCAGGCTGCGTGTATTTAATGGCTTACAGAACATGATAGCCATTAGAAAGCAGCACCCTGTTTTTGGTACATCTAGAACACGTGTAATAGACACGAACAACCAGCACTGCTTCGCCTTTCTACGGGAAAGTGAAGAGAATCAAAAAATGCTCGTGGTTTGTAATTTTAGTGAGCATGCGCAGTCAGTGCAGTGTAGTTTTTTTGCAACGTTTGGCACTTCTTTGTGCACAGACTTGCTTACCAACCAGACCATCGACATGAATACACATTGCGTGCAGCTCGCCCCCCTTCAACAAGTATGGCTGTTACCGAACTAACAGCTAACTTGCGGTTATTCTTTCTCGGTAACCGAATCAAATGCGAGCTTAAATTGTAACGTTTCACATGAGAATCGAGTTAATTACGTTTCACCCCAATTACTTAGCAAATAAGCGCTAATTTCACAGGCAGCGAACTATTTACCCACTATACTTTAATAAGTGATAAAAAATTTCACTTATCTTCACAAGATAATTGTTTGCTTTACTTCGCTCAGCTCGTTATCACGCTGAGAAGAGGAAAAGAAGCGCTTTTGTTTTGTGAATGGTTTGGTTCTTGCTTCTCTTGCGTAGATAAGGCAACACCGCATGTGTTTATACAATGCGGCTTTTAACGATTGTCATATGGATATGTTCAACATGGTAACGGATAAGACGATGCAAAGTGATAGCGCTTTGGAATACATGTGCCCCTACTGCGGCGCCATAAATGATTTCCAGCTTGAGACTGTTCGCGATATGTATCACGAACAACATGAATCCTGCGGGTGCTGTAAAAAAGTGCTTAGCCTAACGGCCGCTGACGGAATAGGCGGGCGAATTAATCTTATCGTCGATGCTATTGATATTGAATCAGTAATTAAATAGCTTAATGTGAAGACACAAAAAAGCCGCTAATGAGCGGCTTTTGTATAATAAGTTGTAGATATTCATTTCTACTGACTAAAGAACTCTCGTTTCAATTCACTATCTGTAAGAAAGCGACCACCTAGTGCAGACGTTTTCGTGTACGAGTTTGTATCGCGAATACCTCTGGCTTTTACGCAGTAATGCGTAGCGTTGATACTTACGGCTACGTCGTCGGTGTTGGTTAGCGTTTGTAACGCCACCAGCACTTGTTGCGTTAAGCGCTCTTGTACTTGAGGGCGTTGCGCAAAGAAGCCTACCAAACGATTTATTTTGGAAAGCCCAATAACGGTATCTTTAGGAATATAAGATACTGTTGCTGTACCATCGATAGTAACAAAATGATGTTCGCAAGTGCTTGTAAGGCTTATGTTAGATACCTGAACAGGCTGATCTATCTGCATCTTGTTTTCTATTGCAGTTATCTTGGGAAACTTCATATAGTCCAACCCACCGAAAATCTCGTTCACATACATTTTCGCGATTCGAGACGGTGTGTCGCACAGGCTGTCGTCAGATAAATCAAGGCCAAGCGTGTCCATAACATCACGCATAGCACTTTCAATTCGTTTGCGCTTTTGATCGTCAGAAAGTCCATTAACAACCATTGGGGTTTCTAACCCTTTGGCTTCTAATGCTTCTCGTACACGTTGAGCTGGCTCTGATATAGAGGGGTCTAGTGCGTCGCGCACAATTACCGCTTCTTTTGCTAACATTACTTTATCCGTTGTTACTTCTTTTTTGATCTTCTACGCGCATCAACGCGTTACAGATCGATTACTTGGCAACATGACTTTTATTTAATGTCATTGCTACCTAACGTGCACTTAGCACAATATAGTTAACCTATTACCTTTCACAAAGAAGGACATTATCTTGAAGTCACCTGTATTAATAACAGGCGCAAGTCAACGTCTTGGCCTAGCCATGGCCGATAGTTTACTTGAGCAAGGTCATCACGTTGTCGTGACATATCGTACACCTCGCTCTAGTATTACAATGCTTAAGGATAAAGGCGCTACAGTTTTAAAAGCGGATTTTAGCACCGAGGCGGCTATTGATCGAGCAATTGATGAGATTAAGGCAATCAATAAAACCTATCGAGCCGTTATTCACAATGCATCAGACTGGGCGCAAGAAAAAGACAATAGTGATAAACACAGCTTAATTGAGCGCATGATGATGATTCATGCCGTTGCGCCTTATCGCATTAATTTAGCGCTTGAATCTGCACTTTGTAATTACGAAGGGCAAGCCGACATTATTCACATGACCGATTACGTTCAGGAGACGGGAAGTGAAAAACATATGGCATATGCGGCAAGTAAAGCAGCACTTCACAATCTCACGCTCTCGTTTGCAAAGAAACTTGCTCCAAACGTAAAGGTGAATAGTATCGCGCCGGCGTTACTTATGTTCAACCAGGGCGACGACGATATATATAAACAAAAGGCTCGTAAAAAGTCATTACTTGAAACCGTGCCAGGGGCGCAAGAGGCGGTTAAAGCCATGAATTACTTGCTTGAAAGTGACTATATGACGGGGCAAACCCTGCATTTAAACGGTGGACGACACCTCAAATAGCAAGTTCTTTTGTCTTTGTTAAAAAGCCGCACTCTGATGGCTTAAAGTAATCGTTACCGCCAATTAATTTCATCGCCATATGCCTTGGTCTCGCGCTGAGGCATCGCTATAATTCGAACTTTATTTGTCGTTAATTGGAACAATACTATGCATGGCAACCGCATTATGGCGCCTGAATGGCATGACGTTGATGCTGTTATGTTGGCATGGCCGCATGCACAAACCGATTGGGCTCCTTGGCTAGAAGAAGCCAGAACCACCTATTTAAACGTGATTGCTGCGGTAAATCGAAACGGCGCTGGCGTTATTTTGTTGTGTGCGCCTGAAGATGTAGACGGCTTAACATCGCGACTGCCTGAAAACGTACGAGTGCTAATCGTTCCCGCGTCTTACAACGACACATGGATGCGTGATTATGGCTTCATTACCTGTAAAGACAAAGATGGTAATGGCTCACCAGTAGAATTTCGGTTTAACGGTTGGGGCAATAAGTTTAACGCGAGCCAAGATAACCTTGCTAATCAGCGTTACTTGGCCGCTATGTGCAAATCGGTACTTCGCAGTAGCCCTATTGTTGCTGAAGGCGGCGCATTAGAAATTGATGAGACCGGTCATTTACTTAGCACTGCACAATGTCTGCTGAACCCAGAGCGCAATAGCGACATGACCTTAGGTGCTTATGAAGATGCCTTTAAAGACATGTTGGGCTGTAGCAAAGTAACCATTTTGCAGCATGGTCATTTAGAAGGTGACGACACTGACGGCCACATCGATACGCTTGTGCGTTTTACACCGAACAAAGGGCTAGTCATTCAAGCGTGTAATAACCGCCCTAACGACAGTCACTTTGAAGGGTTAAAGGCGCTTTGTGATGAATGTGCACTTGAATTACCTGAACATGAGCAGTTTCATTTGCCACTGCCGCACATTGAAAATGAAGAAGGCGACCGTTTGCCAGCTTCGTACGCCAATTACTTAATTTGTAACAAGGCTATCTTACTGCCCGTTTACGGTGAAGAAGAAGACGCGTTGGCTATAGAAACGGTTCAAAAAGCACACCCTCAGCATATTGTTGAACCAATTGACTGTAGTGTACTCGTAAGACAATACGGCAGCTTGCATTGCATTTCCATGCAAGTACCCACAAATACGTTGAAAGACTCGATTATCACCACCTTAAAGAAAGGAGTGTCATTACATGCGCCCAGCTAAGCTAAAAGTTGGTCTGGTACAACAGGCCGTTGCCGATAATGATAAGGCAACGAACTGGAATAAAAGTGCCGAGCAAATTGCCAAATTAGCGGCTGAAGGCTGCGAATGTATTCTGCTTCAAGAATTGCACAGCACCTTATATTTTTGCCAGCAAGAAGATACTGATGCCTTCGATTTGGCCGAGCCAATTCCTGGCCCAGCGACAGACTTTTTTGGCGAACTAGCCGAAAAGCACAACATCGTGTTGGTGACGTCGCTTTTTGAAAAGCGTGGCTCAGGTTTGTATCACAATACCGCTGTAGTATTCGACCGCAGTAAAGAAATTGCCGGCAAATACCGTAAAATGCATATTCCTGACGACCCTGGCTTTTACGAAAAATTTTACTTCACACCGGGCGATATGGGCTTCACACCTATTGAAACCAGCGTGGGTAAACTTGGTGTATTGGTTTGTTGGGATCAGTGGTATCCAGAGGCTGCCCGCTTAATGGCGATGGCGGGAGCAGATTTACTGTTCTACCCTACCGCAATTGGCTGGGACTTAACCGACACTGAAGAAGAACGTAGCCGTCAGCACGGAGCATGGGAAACTATTCAGCGCTCCCACGCTGTCGCAAACTCTGTACCTGTTATTGTGGCAAACCGCACTGGCTTTGAAGCCTCTCCTGTTGAAGGTGACCCAGGCATTCAGTTTTGGGGGCAAAGCTTTGTGGCAGGCCCGCAAGGTGAAATCTTGGCAAAAGCAGATGCCGACGGTGAGACTACCCTATCGGTTGAGCTAGACATGGAGCGCACCGAGCAAGTGAAGCGTATTTGGCCTTACTTCCGTGACCGCCGCATAGACGCTTACGACGAGCTAACCAAACGCTGGCGCGACTAACCCATAAAAATGGGGTTAAAAATGGGGTCAGAGTACTTTTTTTTGCACTAGTGCACTTTCGCAAAATGTACTCTGACCCCAATTTATTTGATAGTTTTACACTTTAAAGATGATGTTGTCGTAAAGCATAAATACCTGCCGCGAACGCTTGGGTAGCAGTGCGCACATTACATCTTCGTCAATATTTAGGCCACCGGTAAACTGTCCGAAGGCTGGCATAACAAAAAGTGACGCATTATTGGTAAAGCACTTTCCGGCATAGCGGCGTCTAGAAATTGTGGTGCGCTTTTTGGGGTGGTAGTGACCAATCACCTGTGCGCGCTCTTCGCTTTTCTCAGGCTCGTGTCTAAACACCATGTTGTCGAGCACTACCTCAAAGCACGGCGTACCTGGAATACCTTCGGGTAAATCGGGGTCGTGATTACCTTCAACCCACATCCACTCATCCACTTTATCAACTAACCTGCAAAGGTGCAGACTGTCTTCTTGCGTCATGCGCGACATACTGTGCTTATCATGGAAACTATCGCCCAAGCTTATCACTCGCGCAGGCTGATAATCATCAATGATGTTTTCTAAACGCTTCAGCGTAGCGGTAGAGTCTAGACTTGGCAGAGGGTTCGCATAACTGCGTAGATAGCTGCCTTTTTCTAAGTGAAGATCAGAAACAATTAACCAATCACATGCAGGTAAATACGCTACACCACGGGCGTCTAACAACCACAGGTAATCTGCGTATTTTGTAATGGTGATATGGCGCTGGCTAACTTTTTCAGTAAGCCATGTATCGCTTATTGCCAAATTATCCTCTTGTTCTTTTCGGTTGTGAGTTCACTGGCTGTTAGAGAACCATAGATTGTGATATTTCAATGCTTTTAAAATGCTGAGTACTGACTACTGAGTTAACGGTTAGCTCTCAATATTGATTGGGCTGTACTAAGCCACTACCTATCAAGCACGCACTTTAATAGCTCCGCCAAATTTACTTTACGGCAGACCCCGACAGCAGTGCGCGAACTTCATCAAGCATGGTTTCAGCTTCAGCATAAAGGTTCGCTTGTTCAATAATAGCCTGCGCTCCTGCGCCTTTCACTTGCTCGCTTCGTACATCAAGCACGATAGGAATAGCCATGGGCGACGGCTTTTCAAGGTTAACAAGCGTAGCCGAATCTACATAACGGATGAGTAAGTTAGCTAGCCGTCTTAAGTCTAATAGCTCACGTTCAGCGTCAGCCCGAGCCACTTTTAACAAAATGTGGTCACGGTCATGCTCACGCAAGGTGTCGTAAATAAGGTCGGTAGAAAACGTCACCTGTTTCATGGTTTTTTGGCTAGCGTGATAGCGCTGTTCTGTCAGACCGCTCACGACCGCGACTTGCCTAAATGAACGCTTAAGCATAGGCGCTTGTAACATCCAATCTTCAAGTTCGTCTCCTAAAATATCAGGCTGGAAAAGCTGCTGTAGCTGCGCTTGGGAAATAGTATTTACCGAGGCTACCGACAATCCATAGTCGGTCACGCTAAAGCTTAACGGTTTAATCCCCATCTTCTCCATTCTTCGGGTTAACAACATGCCCAATGTCTGGTTCGCTTTTCTGCCATCGAAGGTATAGTACAAGGTATAAAACGCCTGCCGGAACGGAAACTGCTCCACGAGCACATGATCGGGTTTAGGCAGCTGTGAAAATGCTTGCTGAAGCTTGAGCCACTCTTGAACTTGCGAAGGCAACGCTTTCCAAGTTTTTTGTGAGGCAAGGATAGCCCTAACACCTTCAGCTAAGTAGGTTGAAAGCGGCATCTGCCCACCCGCATAGCTGGGTATTTTCGGCTCTTTCGCTTTTGCTGGCTTTGCGTGCAGCTGCATGTCGCGAATAGCTTCAAAACGCAATACTTCTCCAGCAAAGTAAAAGGTATCTCCCGGCGTTAATTGTTGAGCGAAATACTCTTCCACTTCACCAATAATCTTGCCCTGATTTCCTCTTCGAATACGCTTTACTTTCAGCCTTCCTGCCTCAACGATAGTACCAATGTTTTGTCTATGACGCTGAATAACCCGCCTATTTGCAGGCGAAAATAGCCCATCGTCACTAATGCTTAGACGCTGATAACGCTCGTAAGCATTAAGTGCACTGCCACCGTCTTGGGTAAACTGCCATAACTTATTAAAGTCACTTCTATCTAAGCCTTGGTAGGGCGTTGCTGTCAGTATCTCGCGATAAATATTATCTGGGCTGTCTGCTTTGCTACATAAGCAGTTTAAAATAAATTGAGGAACAATATCTAAAGCCCCAGGTTGAGGGCTTTCACCGTCTAATTCACCTTTATTGATGGCAGTTATTGCCGCTTGGCACTCCAATGCCTCAAATCGGTTTGCTGGCACCAGTAGTGCTTCACTGGGCTCATCTAGCCTATGGTTTGCTCGGCCTATGCGTTGCAATAAACGGCTCACGCCTTTTGGTGCGCCAACCTGAATGACTTTGTCTACATCTCCCCAGTCAATGCCCAGTTCTAACGCAGAGGTACATACAATTGCCCTTAGCATTCCACTTGCCATCATAGCTTCTGTTTTGCGGCGCTGCTCTTTACTTAAGCTGCCGTGATAAAGGGCAATAGGCAATGCCGCTTTATTCGCTTCCCAAAGCATTTGAAATAGAAGCTCTGACTGCGCGCGGGTGTTAACAAAAACCAAGGTGGTTTTCGCTTTTTCAATGGCGTGGTAGATATCGTCAATGGCATAGCGAGCCATAAACCCGCCAAAAGGCATACGGGCTTTCGAGTGCAGCATTTCAACTTTCGGTTTTTCGCCCGCTTTTACTTTAACAATATTCGCTTCACCGTCACTGCCAGCAAGCCATGCGCCCAAAGTTTCAGGAAACGCCACGGTGGCAGACAAACCAATGCGTTTGCAGATGGGCGAAAGCATGCTTAAACGGGCCAAAGCTAACGATAAAAAATCGCCTCGCTTATTGGCCATAAGGCTGTGAGTCTCGTCTATGATCACGCGCTTTAGCTTGCCAAATAACTTATCTGCATCAGCGTAGCTTAACATCAGCATCAGTGATTCTGGGGTGGTGAGCAGTATGTTGGGCGGCTTTTTACGCTGGCGCTGACGTTTGTGAGATGGCGTATCCCCGGTTCTTGTCTCGGCAGTAATTGGCAACCCCATTTCTTCTATTGGCTGTAGAAGGTTGCGATGAATATCCTGCGTTAATGCCTTAAGAGGTGAAATGTAAAGGGTATGAAGGCCAGTAAACCCGCCCTTTTTTTCTGTTCCTGAGTCACTATTCGCACTCAGCTCGCTAAGCTCTACAAGGCTAGGCAAGAAACCTGACAGCGTTTTACCCGCCCCTGTCGGCGCAATCAGTAACGTACAGCTGTGTTGGTCTTTTTCTACCAACATGGTGTGCTGATAGTCGCGCAGTTGCCAGCCCTTTAGCTCAAACCACTTAGCAAAGACCGAAGGAAGTGAAGTCATTTACCGTTCTTGTTGAAACTTTTAGCGTTTATACGGCAAAGCCATGGTTAGGTTTACAAAAGGCCCGTATGAAGTGCTGTGAAGGAAGATGTACCCGCGTAGTTTTTATGAAAAGAACAAATCAGACGAGGTGAATTACAGTTGCTCACCTAATACTAATTTACTAAGAACGTTGAATGCTTACTGACATTTACTTTTAAAAATTATGTCTATACTCAAAGCAATGTAAATCCAAATTGCTTGGAAATTCTTTAGGCAATACACGGGGTTTTGACACTTTGAAAAGAAGCTTCTTCCTAACGCTATTTTCTAAAATAACGACACTCGCTATTTTGACATTTTTAGTCGACGATGCCAGTGCCCTCACGCCATTTACTAAGACAAATCTCAATGCTGAAGCAATTAAAATAGTCAAAAGAAGCGAACTAGACTACCAATCACATGCATACTATTCCCAGCTTCTTGAACTCGCGTTAAGTAAAGCCAGTGGAGACCGCGAATCCTTCGCGTTAGTAGAGACTGAAGGAAACTTAGTTCAAGAGCGCGTGTTGAGGGAGTTAAGCCAGGGAGGGGAAATCGACGTATTCTGGACTGTGACATCTAAACTTCGCGAACAGCAAGCGATACCCGTAAGAGTTCCTTTGTTAAATGGCATTATGGGTTATCGCGTCTCTTTAATTCGCCAAGCCTCACTTGCAACCTTTAATAACATTCGCATTGGTCAACAGTTTAAGCGCCTCGTAGGGGGCCAAGGGCACGATTGGCCAGACTTTAAAATTCTAGAGCACAATGGGTTTCTTACATTAGGTACGAGCAACTACGACGTTATTATTGAGCTATTGAAAGTGGGACGAGTTGACTACTTTCCTCGCGCTTTACACGAAGCTGTCGTAGAGGCGGAGGCATTGAACAACAAAGCGATAATCATTGAGCCGAAATTTATAATGTACTACCCATCTTATATTTTCTTTTTTGTCTCTACATCCAAACCCGAACTAGCCCAGCGGATTGAAAAAGGCCTTCGAATCGCCAAACAAGACGGTAGTTTTGATTTGCTATTTGAAAGGTACATGGATTTCGATCGAATTAGCAATTATTTAAACCTATCCAACAGAGAGTTGATCATGCTTCATAATCCTCTGCTCTCTGAAGAAACACTCAATATACAATATTCAGAAATATTGGAACGGCTGCTACATAAGAAGTAACAATAGCCTTTGCCATTGCTGGTAGAGTGGAAATAGCTAGAAAGAGCGTGCTGAAACGCATATTGAGCAACATCCTTATCATAGCAAAAAGAAGTAAGTGGTCGCTTTTAGTAGGTAAATACGTAGTAGCACTATTATTGAATTGAAAGTAAGAGTAATGGCGCACCCATCAACGTGGCTAAAAGCTGACGATACAGGCCTTTATTGCGAACCGGGCGAATTCTATATTGACCCCATGAATGAAGTTGCTACGGCGCTGGTGACCCATGGTCATGCAGACCATGCGCGAGCCGGGCATCAACATGTTTATGCCAGTGCAGAAACGCTTGCCATCATGCAAACTCGCTACGGAAATGATATGGCGACGCATCAGCATCAGGTTGTCATTGGCGAGCCGTTAACATTCAATGATGTTACCGTTACCTTCTACCCTGCTGGGCACATTTTAGGCTCTACGCAAATCTTAATTGAATATGGCGGCTATAAAGTTGTGGTGTCTGGCGATTACAAACGCCGCCACGACCCTACTTGCCCCCCTTTTAAAATAGTGCCGTGCGACGTACTTATTACTGAAGCCACCTTCGGTCTACCCGTTTTTAAACATCCGCCCATTGAGCACGAGATTGACAAGCTACTTCATTCACTTCGGGTGTTTCCCGAGCGCTGTCATTTGGTTGGCGCATACGCGCTAGGTAAATGTCAACGCGTCATACTTGCATTACGCGAAGCAGGTTACAGCAAACCAATTTATTTGCATGGTGCACAGCTTAAACTTTGCGAGCTGTATCAGCGGCTAGGTATAGACTTAGGCAACCTTATTCCCGTTGCCGACGTTGCCGATAAAAAGTCGCTAGCTGGTGAAATTGTTATTGCACCGCCTTCAGCGCTGGCCGATAGGTGGTCGCGTAGCTTGCCAAACGTACGCCCCGTTATGGCATCTGGCTGGATGCAAATTCGCGCCCGAGCCAAACAGAGAAACGCCGAGCTGCCCCTAATCATTTCTGATCATTGTGATTGGCCTGAACTACTTCAAACGATAAAAGAAGTAAACCCAAAAGAAGTATGGGTAACCCACGGCAGAGAAGATGCCTTAATGTACCAAGCAGAAAAAATGGGCTTTAAAGCAAGAGCGTTGTCACTCGTAGGTTATGAAGAGGATGACTAGTTACTTCATAAGAGGGAATCAATAGTATGGAGGCATTTAGCCACCTGTTAGAGCAGCTGTACTATACCGCAGGTACAAAAGCCAAAGCGCAGCTTATCGCCGACTATATCGCGAACACGCCAGACCCAGACCGAGGTTGGGCGATTGCGGCTATGTCTGGCACTTTGCGCTTTGATTTTTTCAAGCGCAATACCGTGAAAAAGCTGATCACTGACCACACCGACCCTGCATTATTTTCTATGAGTTACGATTATGTGGGTGAAGTAAGCGAAACAGTTGCACACCTTTGGCCTTACAGCGAACCCGCACAGACGCTTCCCAGCCTTACGGAAATTGTGGAAACCTTTGCGTCGGTGAGCAAGCAAAAAGTATCGGAAACACTGGCCAATTACCTCACTATTATGACACCTGCTCAGCGCTGGGCTTTACTTAAGCTGGGAACACGAGGCTTGCGCATTGGCGTATCGGCCCGCTCAATTAAACAAATTCTGGCCGACTATGGCAATAAAGACATCAAAGAAATCGAAAAGCTGTGGCACGCGGTAACACCGCCTTATGTCGACATGCTCAGCTGGCTAGAAGGAACTGCTGAAAAACCAGATATCGAGAATGCGGTAACGTTTCATCCGGTTATGCTGTCGCACCCGATCGAAGATAGCGATATCGAGTCATTTAGCAGTAACGAATGGCAAATTGAAAACAAATACGACGGCATTCGTGTTCAGCTTGCACTAAACACCCAGGATGAAGATGTTGCTGAAAAATCGCTATTCTCTCGCACAGGTGACGATATTAGTCACTCATTTCCTGACTTGCTGGAATCGGTAGAAGGCAACATGGTGCTTGATGGCGAATTGTTGGTTATTCACAATGTGGCTAGCACGAGTGAAAGCACTGAAACAGCAGCAATCTCACACAAAAGCACACCGAATGTAGATACGTTTAATGCCCTTCAACAACGGCTGAATAAGAAAAAACCCAGTAAGGCACTGCAGGCTTCTTTGCCTGTAGGCTTAATTGTTTACGATGCACTCGTGCTTGAAGGTGAAAACTTAACGGAAAAAACGCTTGAGGAACGTCGCAGTAAACTCATCGCATGGTTCAGTCGTCATTCCCTTGGGCGCCTGTTTTTATCCGAAACGCTCTTTGCCTCATCACCTGAGAGCCTGCGCGCGCTGCATAAAACGGTGTGTCAAAATAGGGCGGTAGAAGGGTTGATGATTAAACGCCTAAACAGCAAATATGTACCGGGCAGGCCGAAAGGCCAATGGTTTAAATGGAAACGCGACCCGCTTGTAGTAGATGCCGTGATGATGTACGCACAACGAGGGCACGGCAAGCGCTCGAGCTTTTATTCCGACTACACATTTGGGGCATGGGAAGACAATCAACTGCTTCCTATTGGAAAAGCATATTCTGGGTTTACCGACGAAGAATTGAAGAAATTAGACAACTGGGTAAGACGCAATGCAATTGGCCGCTTTGGGCCTGTAAGAGAAGTAAAAAAAGAGTTGGTGCTTGAAGTCGCTTTCGATGCCGTACACCCTTCATCTCGGCACAAATCTGGTGTGGCACTGCGCTTTCCGCGTATTCACCGTATTCGCTGGGACAAACCAGCGAACCAGGCAGACACTCTCGAAAACGTTAAAAACTTAATAGAAAGCTAGCTCATGTTAAAGCTGAGCAATACCAGTCCGCATAGGTAAGCAAGCCCAGCGTCTTTAAACGAGGCGGGCATACTTCGCTATTGGTTTAGATCGGCATGTGTTGGCAGCGCACTAAATGCACCATATTGCGTAACGGTATGAGCGCCACAGCGAATGGCAAACGCTGTCGCTTCGCGCACATTGTCGGCATTATTTATCCAAGCGTTAAACTTGTCTGCGTTTTTAACGGCTGTTGAAAGAAAATAAAGGAAACCACCAATAAACGCGTCTCCTGCTGCGGTAGTGTCTACAACTTTCACTTTTGGTGACGTTAGCGTGCCTTCGAACGATTGAGTGACGTATTGAACCGGGCCGCCGCCATCAGTCACCAATACAATCTTAACACCGGCACTTAACCACTCCTGTATTTTCGCATCTGCATGCTCTTCGCCGTAAAGCGCATTCAGCTCCTCGCGACTTGCTTTTAAAACTGCGACACGCTTAGCTGCCTCATCTATTCGCGAAGGTGCATTTGCGGTGTCATCCCAAAACGCTGGGCGATAATTAATATCTAAACAAACTACGGCTCCGTTTTCTCTAGCCTTCTCTAAAATAAACATTGTGCCTGAAAGAAGGTCGGACTCAGACAAAGAGCCAGAACAAAAGTGAAGGGCAGAATCACTAGTAAACGAGATAGACGATAAGTCTTGCTGAGAAATGTGTTTATGAGCGGCATTGTCCACATAGAAGTCAAAAGAACGTTCGCCATCTTCATCTAAGTTTACAAAGGCTAACGCAGTATTTGCGTGAGGTGCGGTCCATACAAAATCAGTATTTACTTGGTAATGCGCAAGCATAGATTTCAGAAACGCTCCAAAGGTGTCGCCACCCACTTTAGATACCATAGCGCTATCGCCACCAAGTTGTGCAACAGCCACTGCAACGTTAGCAGGCGCACCACCAGCAAAAGGCTGGAAGGGTTTCATAGCTGGCATGTCGCCATCGTTAGGCATAGCACCTTGGCTCAACATATCAATAAGTACTTCACCTAAACATAGAATTTTCATAGCTGCCTCGCCTAACTAAGTTAAAAGATTGCGGTTTACACAGGTACACAACATTGTCGATAAATAAAATATCACCTGATTGATAGTAGTATTGTTTAAAGCACACATTAAATCAACTTAATTGATTTAATGTGTGCTTAGCGCTTTTTTCAAGGCTTACCATGCACTACAATCACAAAACCCTGCTTGCGCACAACGCCTCTTCTCAGATTTGCTACACAACGGGCATGTGATTACACTCAAGCTTCTGATAACCAAGAACTGACATTGCTTTGAATACTGAATTGGCCCATGCGTTGCCTTCTAAAGAGTCACCTACCTTGCTTGATAATCGCTCGGCAAATGAACGCGATATTCTTTCGCTTATTCGACAACACACTGCTCTACCCAAAGCCGAGATAGCGAAGCTAACTCGCTTATCAGCCCAATCCGCAACGGTAATAATCAATAAATTAGAAGCGGACGGTTTAGTAAAAAGGCTCACACCGATTAGAGGCGGTGCTGGCCAGCCAAAGGTGCCCTTTGGCCTAAATGAAAACGGCGCATTAAGTGTGGGCCTTAAGGTGGGGCGTCGCGGTTTCGATATGACCCTTATTGACTTAGCAGGTACTGTGCGTAACGCCGTACACGAAAAGTGCGCCTACCCTACCGTAACGAATTTACTCGCTTTTACGCAGCATGCCTTTACTCACCTAGTGGAGGGCTTAAGTAACGCGCAACAACAGCGCATAAGAGGGCTAGGTGTAGCAATGCCATTTGAAATATGGGGCTGGGCCGAAGAAGCCGGCGCGCCTTTAGAAGAACTCGAAAAGTGGAAAGCATTCAACCCCAAGCACACGTTTGGGCACCTGCTTAATCTTCCTGTATTTATGATAAACGATGGCGGTGCTGCCTGTAGCGGAGAAATGTGCTTTGGTAACACAAATGGCTACAACAGCTTTCTTTACTTATTTGTAGGGACGTTTTTAGGTGGCGGCCTTGTGATTAATAACCAATTGATTAATGGCAAGTCGGGCAACGCGGGGGCTGTTGGCTCGCTTCCCTTTTTTAACGGCAGCGTGCAGACGCAGTTAATTGAGCAATCTTCACTTTATCTGTTGGAGCGAAAGCTAAATGAAGCTGGGCTTGATGGAAAACAAATCTATGCATCACCCTCTCACTGGCTCTTTGATGAGCAACTCGTATTAGACTGGGTTAATGATACAGCTAAAGGCCTCGCATTTGCAGTACACTGCGCATCATGTCTACTCGACTTAGAGGGCGTGATTATAGACGGTGCAATACCACAGAAAACTAAACGCTTGCTAGTTGATAAAACGCTAAATGCGTTAACGCATTTAGACGGGCGAGGCATGGCCCCCGTAAGTGTGAGTGAAGGGCATGTTGGCGAAAAAGCGCAGTCTATCGGCAGTGCAAACTTGCCGCTTCAAGCCAACTATTATTAATTGCACTTGAAACGGCCGTATTTTTTTGTGCGCTTTTTGAAGCGTTATTGGGCGAAATCCTGCGTTTCGAAATAGACAAGATTGTGCGAGTCGCAATGAGTAAACTGGGCTTCAAGCGCCTGTGCGCTGGGCACAGCGTCTGCGTTCTTGCCCGTTTCTACACTTTCACAACCTTTTGCTATCACTAACGCATCAAATGACGGTCGCTCGGCAATGTGATGAATGAACAGGTGCGCATTTTCTAGCGCAATTTTATCCCATTGTTGGCTAGTGTTGATTTCAATGTACCCCGAGTCTTCATTTGATGGCTTGTACTGTTTAGCAAGGTGCCGCTTAAAACGCTGCTTTTTGAAAACGAAGGCGTCGTCATGCAACCATTTGCTTCCGCCTCGTTCGAAATGCCCTTTAAAAAATTGCGTTGCAACAGAAAAAGACTCGCCATCCACTAGCTTATTGAGATCAAACTGGGCTGGAAGCAAGGTCACCGTGTTTTTATGAAACGACGCGCCAGCATGATTGGAGGTTAAAAATTCAATCAAGGCATCGTTGTGTAAGCTCTCTACTTCATAAACAAGTTGGTAGTCGTGGGGTGAGTAGTATAGCGGTAGATGACTTGCAAAAAGCGCTTCGCCATCGGTAAACAGCACCATACCGTGCAGGCCTACGCGGCTGTGCGAAGTATGAGACAGACCGCTGTGCGCAACTGTATTGCCGCTATCGGCACTACCCGTGTCACTTTGCGTAATCGTGTTATCTGCGTGAGTTGTGCTTACTTCCGGCGCAGCGCTGATGGCGAACGCACTTAAACTAAACAAAACGAGAAAAGCGAACTTCATTAATTTTACCGTTTGTACTTACAAAAATAACCTCATCAATATTGGCATTTAAACCACCTACTTTTAAGCTACAATTAATAATCAATCATTTCCATTTAAGAAACAATAAAGCCTGCGGCCGACTTATGGACATTGAAGACGTAAGAAAATTTCTTGTGGTTGCAAAGTATGAAAATTTGCACCTTGCCTCGCAACACCTAGCGCTCACCACAGGCGCGTTATCGAAGGTGATAAAGCGCCTTGAAAACAAGCTTCAAACCCAGCTTTTTGATCGCGTTGGCAGGCACATACACCTAAACTTGCACGGTGAGAAATTTCAAACATATGCTACGCATATCGTTTACGAGGCTGACCAAGCAATCAGTGAGTTTAGAGGCGCTGCGGCACTGTCTAACGTATCTATTGCAGGGCCATCACTGCTGCTTAAGCGCTATTTACCATTGTTGTTACAGCAATTTAAAAACTCGAACTTTCATTTTCAAACTGATGCATGCTGGGAAGGGAAGGCACTTGAGAATGTCAGTAAAGGTCATAGCGATTTAGCTATCGTAACCTCGTTCGCTATGAGTGAACACGACACTAATGAAACACTCAACAGCATGCGGTTGGGCAAAACGAAGTATGTAGTTGTTGCCGCAGAAGCTCATCCTTTGTTTAACGCGTTTCCTACAGGAAAAGTCACAATCAACGCGCTTAAAACGTATGGGTTTGCATGCCCTGATGTATCGCCGTTTTGCGGAATTAAAAGAGGCGTGGGGTCAGATGGTTGGAGAGATAATGAAGCGCCACGCACTATCCGTTATAGGTGCAATGACTTCAGCACCCTTTTGGCGATTGTGGAAAGCGGGCTGGCGCTTGCTTATGTGCCTGACTTCGTGGCAACGAAATATAACCTTAAACCAATACAGGTCACAGACTACAAGGTTGAATACGAAGAAGCCTTTGAGCTTGTCTACAAACCCAGCATCGCATTTGGATGGCTTAATAGGTTTGTAGACGAGCTTGCCCGCTCTATTTCAAATTAGTACGCTCTACTTCAAGTTTGTACTGAGGAAGTCTAAAAGACCTTGATACAATTCTTGTCTATTACCTTCGTCATACACACCGTGACCCGCTTGGGAGTATTGTAGATATACAGGTGCATTTCTAAGACTGGTTAGTTTCTCAGATAGCGCTTCGGCGTTAATTTCTGGAACACGGCGGTCTTTTGAGCCATGTATAAGCATTACGTTTGCTTTAATTTCATCTGCATGGTTGATAGGTGAAAATTCGGCAAGCGCGGCTGGGTCAGAGCCAATCACTTTCTCAAGGTACGATTCACCGCCCCAAATTGTTGGAATATCACTTTCTGAGTGCATGTAGTTCAAATCGTAAATACCAACATAACCAACCGTGCATTGATACAGCTCGGGCTCTCTTACGGCTGCCATTAGGGCCGCATATCCACCGTAACTAGCGCCGTATGCACATACGCGATTACCGTCAACATAGCCTTGCTCAATCGACCATTTAACCGCGTCGTTCACGTCTTTGATCATTGCGCCGCCCCACTCGCGGTATCCCAATCTTTCAAAACGTTTGCCGTATCCGTCACTTCCTCTGAAATTCACGCGAAGCACAGCGTAACCGCGGTTAGCTAGCAACTGCGTTTCAGCATCGTAATCCCAGAAGTCTCGTGTTCCAGCCTGATGAGGTCCGCCGTGAATAACCACCACAAGCGGTGGCTTTTGTTCTGCCGATTTACCTGGCGGTAACGTGATGTAACCGTGAACCTGCTCACCGTCTTGTGTTGGAACGACGATAGGCTGCATTTTTACAAGCGTTCGAGGGTCAATCCACGAACTATTAGCCCAAATAAAGCGTGCGCCAAGCGTCTGGCTATCAAACAAATAGTACTCGCCCGGGTTCACGTCGCTAGACACATGAACAAGAAGAGTTTTCTCGTCTTTTGTTCGGCTAACTACCTTCACGGTTTGTCCTTTGAACGCATCGGTAAGCATCTTGTGAACATCACCAATTCGTGACTTTGTAGTTGCGTATACGTAGTCAGAGGTATTGGGGAAGGTTATCCCAACGGCAGGCATGCTATTTTTATCAAGTATATAATCTTCTATGTCGGTGGCGTGGTCTGAAAAAATACGTTTATATTCACCTGTTTCTAAGTTCAGTGAATAGAGTGTGTATATTTCTTCAGGGCCGTAACGACCTGATAGATATACAAATTTATTATCATCGCTTAGTCCTAGCGGGAATAGGCCTTCTACTTCTTCGAATGCTTTTTCTAGCGGTATCCACTCTGAATCATTATCTTTCCTATAAGCAGAATGCGCATTGTTATCTTCATCCATCCATGACATAAATCTAACCTCACCGCGGTTTGTAGCGAGCGCTCGGCTATGACCATGAGGTAGCACTTCAACTTTACGTTTTTTGCCAGTGAAGATATCAAGTTTGCTGATTACAGGTGCTCTTTTATGATCGTCATAATAGATGTTCCCCACTCTGCTCCATGGATATTCTGCTATAAGAATGTTTCTATCATCATCTTCTAGAAAACTTAAAATTTCTTGGCTAGCTAACTTAGAGTCTTTGGTCGAAAGGCGACTTCCGGTTCTTGCATCACTGGCGCGATATCCATACAGCAATTCTCTTTGCGAGCCATCAATATTCATGGCATACAATTCACCTGTTGGAACTGGGCTGTCTAGGTTTGTTTGCTTTTCTGCATACTCATACAAAATGCGCTCGTTACTTACCCAGTTAACGGTGTGAATAATATCTTTATTCGAAGGACGAATTCCGCCAACCACTTTCATGTCCTCTGTTTGCAGAATTGCGACTTGGATACGGCCGTCGTACTGCACTCGTGCAGCAATATGTTTTCCATCTGGGGAAAGACTGAGATTGAGGTAATCACCGTGTTTTATAAAATACTCGAGAGGTAAATGCTCGGAAGCGCGAGCAGTAAACACGGTAATGAAGAGCAAAACAGTAAAGAATAACCTGTTCATAGACATCCTTGTTTTCGTACTTTCAAAAATAAATATGTTTGTATAATTCGCGAGCGTTATACACTAAATCAGCGACAACGAAAACAGTAAATATCTAACATACTATTTTGTAACCACATTTTTTGCGCCTTTCAAAAGCGCTTCTTTATCAATTTTATTAGGAACTTCCACGCCTCGACGTGCCGCCGGCCTTGCTTCGATACTGTTTTTCCAACGAATGAGGTTGTCTAACCCTTCAATGCTAACGCCTGACCACTCGTAAGTTCTAACCCAGCACCAGTTAGCCATGTCGGCAATGCTGTATTCATCTACTAGAAACTCTCGGTTCTCCAAATGACCATCAAGCACGGTGAATAATCGGCGTACTTCATTCTGGTACCGCGCAATCGCTACGGGCATTTTTTCTTCCAAATAACGATGGAAAACATTGGCCTGCCCCATCATCGGGCCAATGCCCCCCATTTGAAACATCACCCACTGAATGACTTGGCTTTTTCGTTTTGCATCACTTGGCAGAAATAAACCCGTCTTCTCAGCCAAATAAATCATGATAGCGCCGGATTCAAAAACTATGTGCCCCTGCGCCTCTCTGTCTACAACAACAGGAATACGGCCGTTGGGATTCATTGCCAAGAACTCTGGCGTTTTCTGATCGCCGTTCATTAAATTGACGGCATGAGTTGTATACTCAAGCCCCATTTCTTCAAGCGCAACCGATGCTTTCCAACCATTAGGTGTTGCTGCTGTGTATAAGTCAATCATTAGGCTTTTGCACTCGCTCTATTACTAACTGCGTCATACCAGCGCGCTAAATTCACGTGCTCGTCTTTCATTCGAATTTTCACCACCCGCGCAAAGTCAATGGCACACAGCGCCGTTATATCAGCAATGGAAAACGCATCACCCGCAATATATTCTTTTACGCCAAGTCTGCGCTCTAAAATATTTAGGTACTTAGCGGCATTAATACCGGCCTCTTTTCCATATTCAGGGACTGGCGTCATACGGTCTTTAAAATAGCCAGTTGTATGTTGAAAGCACATGCCAATTTGCATCATGAAAGCCAACTCGACTTGGCGCTGCCACATAGAAATGGTCGCTTTTTCAATAGGTGATGTGCCCATTAGCGGCGGCTCAGGCTGCAAGGCTTCAAAGTATGTGCAAATAGCATCGGTTTCGGCAATGCAGGTGCCGTCTTCAAGCTCTAGAATAGGTATTTTCCCAAGCGGGTTTTTCGCTCGCATATCTGCGCTTAAATTCTCCCCTTTTTGTATGTCTACTTGAACGTAATCAACATCAATGCCTTTTTCAGCTAAAAAAATGCGTACTCTACGTGGGTTGGGTGCCGTTTTCGTTTCGTAAATTTTCATACTGTTTATCGCATGCCTTTTCGCACGGTTTTAATAAGAGGGTAAAACCTAGATTAGTAATAGCACTGAACGCTTTCAAATCACTCTGTATGTCGGTAGTACTATTCAGCGCTTTTATGGTTTGACCTGAAAAGACTTATTGCGCCATTAAAACCTTCAACCGTTTAACTTCATTTACCGTGAATTGTTGTAATTGATATTCGCTCAATGCGTCTTCAAATGCTTGGGGGGACAGTGCTTGTTTGGCTAAGTCGTCGTGAAAACGCTTGTAGTCTTCTACTTTCTGCTGCCATTTCGCTTGTTGTTCCCACGTTTGGGCAAAGCGATCTGCCACTTTAGTGCCAAACTCTGCGGCTATCGCGTTATAACGAGCGTTAAGACTACTATGCGTTTGCTTTATTTCATTAATACGATGCATATTCAGCGTAGGCTGGAATGCCTCACGTTCGGCCTGACTTCCCGCGTTTATCGACTCAACGATGAGGGCTTTACGCGTATCTCTAGAAAGCGTGCGCTCCTGTGCAACGGCTAATCTTGCCAATGCCGCTTCGTCAATTTGAGCCTCTTGGCTAAATAGATAGTGGTATTCGTTACTATTAAAAAAGGTTCGTCTTATCGATTCTCGCTCGTCCAGCTTATACGAAATATCTCGCAAATTATGGTTTGTAAGGTCAACGTCTAGCTCAATTGAAGACAGCGCAACTTTGTAGTCTACATATCGAGAAAATAAATCTTCTGCTATGCCAAAAGACTCCAGGGTAAATGTAGCTTTAGCATGCACACTATAAGCATCTTTAACCGATTGAGGGTTTTCTGAGGTACGTTCGAAAATAAACTGATCAAAGGTATCTTTTGTTGAATAGCTCAGCACAAAAGCTGGTAAATTACTTTCCTCTTCCGCTGGCTGAGCACGTTTAATGTTGCCTTTTTTCTCTTTATTTTCTGTTAGCTTAATCAAAGAACGTTCACTTTGCTTAACATCAGCATAGCTTTGATTGTCTTTTGTGCTTTCTTCTGCTTTACCGAAATACGCATACAAGGTAACGCTTAATACAAGGAGGGTGCTAAGCCCTCCCAACGCCACAAACTTGCGGCTTGTTTTACGTTGCTTCACTAAAGCCCCAGTCCCTTAAGTCTGTTTGCTTGGCGAACAAACACATCTACCGGGTCGGTTTCAAACCAGTGGCTAATACCAAAGCTTTGATTTACTTCATCAAGGTGATTCATTTTATAGTTGTCTTTAAGCACTTTGCCTAAATGAGAACTGCACGTTGCTACAAGTCCGTCGTTTGCTTCGCTAAACGCTGTGCCTGTAATTGCTAGAAACGGGTCTACTACATCCAGTGCGTTGGTATACGTTCTGCCGCCACTCCATGAGAAGTAGTGCACGCCATTGTCAGCGACCATTTTGCCATCGTTACGGCAGTATCCTGTTGGCAAGCCTTCTGGATACTTTTGGTTAAATGCGAGTGAGCCTGCAGTAGATAGAGAGTTTAGTGCAGCAATAGAATCAGTAGGCTTGTCTCTGGGGTCGGAACCAGATGCTATCTCGATGATGTTGGCAAACGCATCAACAACAATGCCTGCAGCCCCTTCCCCTACCGAATCTTCAGAGAACGCACTTCGTAATTGGTCTGCAACTTTGCTTCCCCAGTTAACGCCGCCAACCGAACTTACAGACGCCACTTTATCAGGCGCGACACTAGCAGCATATCGTGCGGTTGGGCCGCCATGGCTATGCCCGATAAGATTAACTTTTTCAGCACCAGACAATGCTAATACTTCGTCTATGTATGCTAAAAGCTGTTCGCCGCGCACTTCACTTGAGTTAGCGGGAGAAACTTCAGCGATATACACCTGCGCGCCATTGCGGCTAAGTTTATGGGGTACTTTGTAGAAGTAATCAACAAACAAAATATCTTCAAAACCGAATAGTCCGTGTACTAAAACAATAGGGTGTTTTGTTTTTGCATAGGTACTCGCAAGTACTTGGCTTGAGAAACCTAAGGTCATACTGAGTAAGGCAATAAGAGCAACAAAGGTAGTTAAACGTGTTTTCTTAAGTGGTAAATGTCGCTGCGGTGTAATTTTATTATGTGTGCGTCTTTGTTGAATAAGCTTAGTTAGATTCATCGTGTGTGTCCCATAATTATGGTTATATGTGGTCTGTGGTCAGACCTTTGTTATAATTATGTGAACACAATGTAAAGATCAAGCTTACTGCACAAATTTTAACAACGCGAACTCAAGCAATTGTCAGTTTTTACTGCTTAGTGAGTAAGTAATACGCTTTCAATTCATACGTTTAAGCTCAAATGTTGCGTATATCATCCAATACCATTTTTCACATTCATGCGCACAATAAACTGCACCTATAGTCACTTATTTGTTTTTCGAATACGTTTGAATGAAATTAACAGCAAGACTTGATGTGGTAAGCCATTCGCCTTTAAACGGGTTTAGCTTCATTCCAATTTGATGTTTAAGTGTAAATTCGTCACCCGCCCATTCATTGAGCTCTTTGGGTTTTACAAACTTCTTCCAGTCATGCGTGCCAATTGGCAAATAGCGCATAACATATTCTGCCCCCACTATAGCAATCACATAGCTTTTAAGCGTTCGGTTCAAGGTGGCTAAAATGAGCAGGCCACCAGGTTTCACTAAGCTTGCACACTCTTTTATGAGCTGCTGCTGGTCGGGTACGTGCTCAACAACTTCTGCATTTATCACTACGTCGAACTGTCGCTCCTCTTTAACCACCTCACTTGATAGCATGTGCCTATAGTTAACGTTAACCCCACTTTTTAACGCATGGCGCTTAGCAACCTCAACACTTACTGCGCTTGCATCAATCCCGGTAACATTTGCCCCTAATTTAGCTAGTGGCTCGCTGATTAGGCCTCCACCACTGCCAATATCAATCACCGACAAGGTTGAATAGTCAGGTGGTAGATTGCCCTTTCCAAAATGGTCCTCAATTTGTGCCTTAATGACATCTAGCCTGGCTCGATTAAAGTCTAATGCGGTTTTGTATTTTCCTTTTGGATCCCACCATGATTCTGCTAACGCATCAAAACGCGCTATTTCTTCCTCCGAGAAATTACTATCTCCTGTTTTTTTACTTTTATCGAGCACGATTATTTACCTTTAAACGTAGTTACCGTATTGCATTGTAGTTGACCCTTTATGCTAAGGGTCATAAGGTTAACAGCTAAAGCCAATGGCCTTTACTGGTCATTTTCGAGGTAATGTATGTTTTCACTTTGATAAAATATATTACTAGAAAGATACGTTGTAAGAGAGGGTTCTGATTTTGGCGAATGCAAAAAATGTTTATGGTCGCCCGCTGCAGCTGTGTTGCGGCAATACGGGGTTTACGCGTGAGGGGTTTTGCTATGTTCCAGATGCAGATGTAGGTAATCACAGTGTATGTGCTGTTGTGACCGATGAATTTCTCCAATTCTCGCTGCGCCAAGGTAACGACCTTATTACTCCATGGCCTAGTATGACGTTTCCGGGCTTACTAGACGGCGATAGATGGTGTTTATGTGCAGCTCGCTGGCTTCAAGCCTATGAAGCGGGCGTTGCGCCGAAGGTCCGCTTAGAAGCAACCCATGAAAAAGCACTAGATATCATTCCTTTGTCCCTTCTAGAAGAATACGCAGCAGATTAAACAACTTTTATCTTTCAAATGAATAGGTAGAAACTGTTACCCCAGTGAACACCTTGAACAAGGTTTCTTTTTCTGGCTTACAAAAAGGGCATGTTAAAACATGCCCTAGAATCACTAACCTTCGGCAAACACAAACATTGTCGTTTTGTACTTATCTAGCCACTGCCATTACTTTTGCGGTGTTCGAATTACCATAAGCCGCGTTTCCGACATGTCTTCAATAGCATAGCGAATGCCTTCACGACCAAGCCCAGAGTCTTTTACACCGCCATACGGCATATTATCAACTCGCCAGCTAGGCACATCGCCAATGACGACGCCACCCACATCAAGTACATCCCACGCTTTATGCGCTTTGTATATATCTCGGGTGAACACTCCGGCTTGCAGGCCATAGCGACTATTATTCACTTCCTTAAGGGCGTCATCATAGTTATCGAATGGTACGAGTATAGATAAAGGTCCAAAGGCTTCTTCCGCACTTGCGTCACAGTCTTTAGGCACGTTTTCCATCACGGTTGCCTCTAGCATCGCGCCCTCTCGTGTACCGCCGCATAGAATGGTTGCACCTCTGTCTTTCGCTTCTTCAATCCATCCTTGAAGACGCTCAGCCTCACCTTCTGAAATCATCGGCCCGATAAACGTATCTTCATCAGAAGGGTCACCAGACACTAGCGCCTTAACTTTTTCTACATAGCGAGACTTAAACTCATCGTATATTTTGCGATGCACTAAAAGACGCTGAACACTAATACAGCTTTGACCCGACTGATAATAAGCACCAACAATGACCCGTTCGATGGCATCTTCAATATCTGCATCTTCGTCAATGACGCACGCAGCATTTCCGCCGAGTTCTAACACGACAGGTTTTTTGCCTGCTTTAGCTTTTAGTGCCCAACCCACATCAGGCGAGCCGGTAAAGCTTAACAGTTTTAATCGCTCGTCTGTGGTGAATAGATCCGCACCGTCGCGGCTACACGGCAGAATTGAAAACGCACCTTTAGGTAAGTCTGTTTCTGCCAGTACTTCACCAATAATAAGTGCGCCAATAGGGGTACGCGACGCTGGTTTAAGCACAAATGTACAGCCAGCAGCAATGGCAGGCGCGACTTTATGGGCCGCTAAGTTGAGCGGAAAATTAAACGGTGAAATAAATGAGCAAGGGCCAATAGGTACTTTTTTCGTCATACCTTGATAACCTTTCGCTCGCGATGAAATTTCTAGGTTAACCACCTCACCGTTTATGCGAACCGATTCTTCTGCTGCAATTTTGAAAGTATCAATAAGGCGCGTAACTTCGCCCTTTGCATCTTTTATTGGCTTGCCTGCTTCAATGCATAAGGCTTGCGCTAGCTCATCAGCACGTTCGCTAAAACGCTTCACACAATGCTCTAACACGGCCTGTCGTTCGTAAGGCGCAAAGGCGGCCATTGCAGGCTGCGCTTTTTGTGCCGCGGCTATGGCTTTGTCGATGGTGTCTGCATCAGCCATTGCCACCTTGGTTGCCACATCGCCGGTGTATTTGTTTGTTACTTCCAAATCAGTATTCGCGTACTGTGGCTCGCTAGCTAAATAATAGGGGTAGCTATCCTTTAACATTATTCACTCCTTACCTTTAAAAATTGGCGGCTTAAAGCTTGGCACTCAGCGCTTTAATCGTGTGGTTTAACGTTTCGTCATTCATGCTGTAATCAACCGGGCAATCGATAATGTGCACACCTTTTGTATTCAAGCACTTATCTACCAAATGTATAAGCACATCGGTATCATCTACCCTCCATCCCTGAGCGCCGTAGCTCTGTGCATATTTCACAAAATTAGGATTTCCGTAATCTAAACCAAACTCATCAAACTTCATATTTGCTTGCTTCCACTTAATCATACCGTACGCATCGTCTCGCAGGATGATCACCACTAGGTCTAGCTTGAGCCGTACAGCGGTCTCAATTTCTTGACTGTTCATCATAAAACCACCGTCGCCACATACACTTAACACCGGGACGTCGGGGTTAACTAGCTTTGCCCCAATAGCGGAAGGAAGGCCGGCGCCCATTGTCGCTAGCGCATTGTCTAGTAACAGTGTATTTGGATGATAAGCGGGGTAATTTCTAGCAAACCAAATTTTGTAAATGCCGTTATCTAACGTAACTATGCCGTTTTCAGGCATAACTTTTCGAATATCACGCACCAGGCGCTCTGGCAAGATAGGAAACCGATTGTCATCTTCAGCTTCCGCGCGGTGCTCAACATAGGCTTTATGAACGTCTTTGTAGAAGTCTAGCTTCCAAGTATCTTGAGGAGTAATGCCTTCATTTATTTGCCATATACTATTGGCAATGTCTCCGACAACTTCTAGCTGAGGAAAATAAACAGGGTCTACTGCAGCTGAATCGAAGTTAACATGGATGACTTTCTTATCATTGTGATGCATAAAAAACGGCGGTTTTTCAACAACGTCATGACCTACGTTAATAATAAGGTCGGCTCGCTCTATTGCTCTGTGAACAAAATCGCCATCTGACAATGCCGTATTCCCTGCAAAGCGAGGATCACTTTCATTTAATACGCCCTTACCCATTTGCGTTGTGACAAAAGGAATACAGGTTTTATCAACAAACTCCCTTAACATTTTCGCGGTTAGCTTTCGATTAGCGCCTGCGCCAATAAGCAGCAATGGTGATTGCGCTTCTTCAATCACACTGATAGCCGCGTTAATGGCTTTATATTCCGCAATGGGGCGTCGAGCCAGACTGGGCGTTATGATTTTGGCACTGGTTTCTTCTGCTGCAATGTCTTCTGGCAACTCGATATGTACTGCACCCGGGCGTTCTTCATGCGCCAAACGAAACGCTTCACGCACTGTTGAAGGAATTCTGTCTCCACTTACAATTTGATTAGTAAACTTAGTGATGGGCCGCATCATATCCACGATATCGATAACCTGAAAACGACCTTGTTTACTAGTTTTGATAGGCTTTTGCCCGGTTATCATGAGCATTGGCATAGCGCCTAGCTGGGCGTAAGCGGCAGGCGTAACTAAGTTTGTTGCCCCAGGTCCAAGCGTGGAAAGACACACGCCTACTTTGCCGGTAAGCCTGCCATAGGTGGCAGCCATAAAACCCGCCCCTTGTTCGTGACGGGTAAGCACGAGCTTTATTGAAGATTCTCGCAACGACTCTAAAAGGTCGAGGTTTTCTTCGCCGGGAATGCCAAAAACGTATTCTACGCCTTCTGCTTCCAACGCTTTCACAAATAAGTCAGACGCTTTCATGTACTGCACGCTCCTTGTAGAGAGGTATTTCTATGGGTTTAGTAATTTGCTACGACTTCAGTATAGAAAACGATTGGTATTTTATGACTTAATTTATTGATTAAGAGGCGCAGTCGATTGCTACCTTGCACGATGTGGTTAAGCGGGGCCTTTGCGCCGCCGTAACTAAGCTATTCTAAAGACCTACGGGTTAGTGCCACTAGAGTGATAGAAGGTGTAGGCACTTAGCTATTCTCGCGCTCCCACTGAGCAAGTTTCTCTTGGGTGGCGGCATCGACATTTGCTTTGTTTTCGCTTATCCACCAGCGTTCCATTATACGCACGTTCTTTTGGTTCGCTTTATAGAATATATCTACAATGTCCCCAACAAACGGAACAAAGCCCAACCCAAAATCGATGGCCGAGTTTTTTACCATTTGCGCAATAAGAGCTTTTGGCATACCTAGCGATTTCCCCAGCCACACAATGCGCAATGACACAAACAACATTAGCGCGTCACCAGCCCCAGGGATAAGGCCAACAAGGGAATCTAGGCCGAATTTAATGGGAATAAAAGGAAGCTTGATAGCCGTGTCGAGCAAGTTTGCGAGTTTCTGTGCTTTAAGTAACGCTTTCGGTGCTTTTACATCCACGTTGTAATCTCCCTTTAAAAAGTTCGGTTAACCCTTGGGCTCCACTTTACCTGCATTGCGTTCTATTTCAGCGCACTGGTTTTCAAAGTGCTCTTTTCCAGAGCACTATTTGAGGTACGCTATTTTCCTAAACGTTATTTTTCAGCGCCTAGCGCTCTTGCCAAACCAGCGCGTAAGCCGTTGTCCGATTCTACCGTCCACCCGTGAAGATTTTCTTGCACTATGTCAAACAGCACATCAATGTGTTCTTTGTCGCTATTTAGCGCGGCGATATATTCGTAGCGCTCACCGCCTGCCTCCATAAAGTACTCGCGATTTTCCTCGCCAATTTCCTCAATGGTTTCCAGACAGTCAGCTGAAAAGCCAGGGCACATCACCTGTATGGATTTCACCCCTTTTTCAGGTAACGACTTTAACGTTTCATCAGTGTAAGGCTTTAACCATTCTTCTCGACCAAAACGAGATTGGAAAGTGGTCATATACTCATCGTGCGACAAGCCAAGCTTTTCAGCAAGCAAACGCGATGTTTTATGGCATTCACAATGATACGGGTCGCCGTTCATCAAATACCGCTTAGGAATGCCGTGATAAGACAAAATTAGCTTATCTGCCCTACCGTGAGCCTCCCAATGGGCCTTCACTTTATTAGCAAGAGCCATAATGAAATTGTCGCGATCATGGTAGTGGTTTACAAAGCGTAACTCGGGTAGCCAGCGGCGTGTGGTAAAGTCTTTTGCAATGGTATCGAAGGTTGAGCCTGTTGTTGAAGCGCTATATTGAGGATAAAGAGGCAGCACGACTAGCTTGCGTACGCCTTTTGCCAGCATGGCTTCTATGGTATCGCTTATAGCTGGGTTTCCATAGCGCATGGCAAAATCGACAACAACATCGTCACCATACTTCGCTTTACAACGCTCAGCAATCGCCGATGCTTGTGCTTTAGTTATCGCCATTAATGGCGAACCTTCTTCAGTCCACACTGTAGAGTAGGCTTCTGCAGAACGCTTTGGCCGAAAATTCAAAATAATACCGTTAAGTACAAACCACCAAATAGCCTTTGGCACTTCAACCACACGCGGATCAGAAAGAAATTCTTTAAGATACGGGCGCAAGGCCTGCTTGGTTGGTGCTTCTGGAGTGCCCAAGTTAGTAACCAGAACCCCAATTTTGTCAGGTTGACCGTGGCTAAAACCCTTGTTTGATTTGTATTTCATGTATTCATAGTCCAAAGAGTACTGCGCTATATCCGTATTATACTGAATTACCTTACATTGTGATCTTCAATGGTGCCAAAAAAGAGAGATTGTCTTCATAGATTTTAGGCATTAAAAAAAGCGGTAGCTGCTTAAGAGTAGATTTCAAAAACAGTTACCGCTTTTTGTTAGCCCCAGCTCAGGTTGCCGGGGTTATCTCATTAATAGATGGATGGATAAATTGGCCTTTATTTGAAACTAGGGTTGATAGTAAGTGGCCGCACCTGGACCTACCGGCATACCTAGTAAGAACACCCATATATAGAATAAAATAGTCCAACCCACGATGAATACCATTGAATAAGGCAGCATCATCGCGATGAGCGTCCCCATGCCCAAGTCTTTTTTGTATCGCGCCGCCATCGCCAAGATAAGGCCGAAATAGCTCATCATGGGGGCAATAACGTTAGTTACCGAGTCACCAATTCGGTAAGCAGCCTGAATAACTTCAGGTGCATATCCAATAAGCATTAACATAGGCACAAAGATAGGTGCAGTTACCGCCCATTGCGCAGACGCACTGCCTAGCGATAGGTTAACCACCCCACACATAAGAATGAACAGAATAAATACGGCTGGGCCATCTAAGCCCGCGGCTTGTAACAGTGCAGCACCTTTTACCGCCAGTACCGTGCCCAAGTTAGTCCATTTAAAGAACGCGACAAACTGCGCTGCAAAGAAAACCAAGGTGATGTAAAGCCCCATCGCTCCCATGCTTTTTGACATCGCATCGATAACGTCTTTATCATTTTTCATCGACTTCGTAACTTTGCCGTAAACAAAGCCAGGAATAGCAAAGGTAATAAAAATAAACGCGACAATACCTTTCAGGAACGGAGAGCCTGCTACTTCACCTGTTTCAGGGTGACGCAAAATACCATTTTCAGGCACAACCGTTAGCGCTAATATTGCGCAAACAGCGGCGAATGAAATGCCCGCCCAACGCAAACCTTTCTTTTCAAGGTCAGTTGGTGCGTCCATCGACTGCTTACCTAAGTCAATCGAGGCGTCAGCAGGGTCGAATTTACCCAGCCTTGGCTCCACAATTTTCTCTGTTACCAGCGCGCCCATAGTGGCTACCACAAAGGTGCTGATAAACATAAAATACCAGTTTACTTCTGGGCCAACCATGTAGTCTGGGTCTATCATGTGCGCAGCCGCTTCGGTAATACCCGACAATAGCGGGTCAACTGTACCCAATAACAGGTTTGCACTATAACCGGCAGAAACACCAGCAAACGCAGCAGCCAGACCGGCAAGCGGGTGACGCCCTAATGAGTGGAATATCATGGCTGCGAGGGGAATTAACACTACGTAACCAAGCTCTGAAGCCGTATTTGAAACAATACCCGCAAAGACGATAGCAAAGGTAACTGCACGCTTAGAAGCATTCATCACAAGCGCGCGCATTGCCGCTGACAGCAAACCAGAGTGCTCTGCAACCGACACCCCAAGTAACGCAACGAGTACGGTACCAAGCGGCGCAAAGCCGGTAAAGTTAGTCACTAGCCCTGTAACTATTCGCTGCAAACCTTCTGCGCTCATAAGCGATATGACTTCTATCATACCGTCTTCTTCACGTCCTTTTGCGCCCACTGGTCGCGGATCAGCCACCGCAATATCGAAATAACCTAATATTCCACTTAGCACCACAATAAACAGTGAAAGCAAGGCAAATAGTGTTACCGGATGTGGAAGTAAGTTTCCTAACCATTCCACTGTTGTGAGAAATCGCGAGAATAACCCACCTTGTCCGCCCCTATCATCGGCAGACACTGTATTCGTATTTTCCGTTGTCAAAATCTTCCCTCTGTCGTTTATTGACGTCTACTACATCAAAGTAAATGCTGGGAAGGCATCAACTTTGTACATAAATAGCGACGTGTTTTAATAGTATTCAGACGGTATTTTACCCGATTTAGTAAAATTTTGGCAGTATATAGGGTAAGTACGAGGTTAATCCCGTTTACACATATCCATAACTGCCCTGCTATTTTTTAGATATAGCGCATCATTTCAAACTGTTAGCTTGAAGAATGACACAAAAAAGCCAGTCTGAAGACTGGCTTTTGGATTTGAAAATCGATCGCTATTTAATTGCCTTTCGACTGATTCATATACTTAAAGAAGTCACTATCAGGTGCAATTACCATCACATCTTGCTTGCTGTTGAAGCTTTTTTTGTAGGCATCCATGCTGCGTAGGAAGCTGTAAAAGTCAGCGTTCTTTGAATACGAATCAGCATAAATTTGCGCTGCAATTGCATCACCTTCACCGCGCAGCTGACGAGCGTTACGCTCAGCGTCAGCAAGCATTACCGTAACTTTTGCGTCTATATTCGCCTTAATCACTTCCGCTTGCTCTTGACCTTCTGAACGGTGTTCACGAGCCACTGCTGCACGCTCAGCGCGCATACGCTGGAAGATTGAGTTACTGACCTCAGTCGGTAGGTTAATTTGCTTCACGCGCACATCAACAATTTCGATACCAAGTTCGTCTGAAGATGTAGATGCTTGCTCCATTGCCTGATTCATAAGCGCCGAGCGCTCACCAGAAACAATTTGCGCAATAGTTCGTGTACCAAACTCAGAACGAAGACCGTTGTTTACTTTCTGCTTAAGTAACGCTTCAGCTTGCAGCTTATTACCACCAGTTGACAGGTAGTAGCGTGCAAAATCATCGATGCGCCATTTAACATATGAGTCTACGATAAGGTCTTTTTTCTCACTCGTCACGAATCGATCAGGCGTGCCGTCAAGTGTTTGAATACGGGCATCTAGCACTCGTACCGAGTCAATGAACGGAAGTTTAAAGTGAAGACCTGGCTCAAACACCCTGGTTTCACCCGTGGCTTCGTCTCGTTGCACTTTACCAAACTGAATAACTATGGCTCGCTCGCCCTCTTTAACTGCGAACAGAGAACCTGATGCAAGCAGAACAAGAAGAACGAATGCTGCAATTAATAAATTCTTCATTATGCTTATCTCCCTTCTCTGAAGCTGTCACCACGCAAACCCGAAGTCGGCGATGAATTGCGACTTCTGCCGTTAGCATCTGTCACTGGTGCCTGAAGGCCTTCTAACGTGTTACGTGAGCGACTGTTAGTTGTCGACTGCTGACGCTCCATAATTTTATCTAGAGGCAAGTACATCATGTTGTTGCCGCCTTTGCTGTCCACCATAATTTTGCTGGTATTGCCCAACACTTCTTCCATGGTTTCCAGATAGATACGTTCACGAGTAACTTGAGGCGCGCGCTCGTATTGAGGAAGTAATTCTTCAAATCGTGCAACTTCACCCTGCGCTTCTAGCGTTACACGCTCTTTGTACGCTTGTGCCTCTTCGTTCATACGATTCACCTGACCACGTGCACGAGGCTCAATTTCTCTTGCATAGGCTTCAGCTTCACGAATGAAACGTTGCTCATCTTCTTGTGCAGCAATAGCATCATCGAACGCATCTTTTACTTGCTCTGGTGGACGAGCGTCACGGAAGTTCATATCAATGATAGAAACACCCATGTTGTAGGGTTCTATAATCGCTTGAAGCTCTTCCCATACTCGTTGACGCGTTACTTCACGACCATCTGTCAGTACGTCATCCATTTTAGAATGACCCACTACGTAACGAATAGCACTGTCTAGAGATTGGCTAAGGCTTTGCTCTGGACTTTCAACGGCGAATGTCCAGCGATATGGATCAACAACGCGAAATTGCATTTCCATTTGAACGCTTACTACGTTCTCGTCTTCCGTTAACATTGATCCAGAAGATGACTGATCACGAATTGACTGCACGTCAACAGGAATAACAGAGTCAATAAAAGTGGGGGCCCAGCGTAGACCTGGTTCTACTTGCTCATGATATTCACCGAAGCGAAGCACTACGCCGCGTTCTGCTTCACGAATAGTGTAAAAACCACTAATAAACCAAATAACGACAAGTAGGCCTACAAGAATACCAGCACCGATTCCGCCTAGGCTTTTGCCCGAGCCATCGCCGTTGCCACCTGATTTTCCAAACTTACCGAATAAGTTCTTAAACACATCGTCCAAATCTGGGGGACCTTGTTCCTTCCCACCGCGATTCTTCCACGGGTCGTTATTATTGCCACCCGGCTCATTCCAAGCCATGCTGATACTCCATAGATTACTGTTATATTTTTGAATTTCGCATGCTCAATTCAGTGACTAGCACTGATTAATGTCGCACAACATACTCTGATATTCCGTTTTCCAGACGCTTTTCTAGTCTGTTCCAATCAGCTGCGGGCATTCTTACGTTAACTACCCAATCGCCCTGACTGTCATATTCTTCACTAGCAATACAGTTTAGTTCGTACAACACACCGCGCAATCGACTTTGTGCAGGCGGAATTTTAAGTGTGTAATTTACCATACTTTTCCCTAAACACTCGGTCAAAGCTTGGCTTAACAATTCCGTCCCTTCGCCTGTCTGTGCAGATAACCACACTCTAACTGGCACGCCTTCGTCGTTTCTTTCTATACGGGGCTTTACGTCGTCTAGTTTATCAATCTTATTACAGATTAGTAATTGTTGAATGTCACCCGCTTCAATTTCTTCAAGAACATCATTCACTTCATCCATGGTTTCGCGATATTTAGCATCGGCAATGTCCACAACGTGAAGCAGTAAGTCAGCTTCTTGTGTCTCTTGAAGTGTCGCTTTAAATGCAGCTACTAGGTCGTGAGGAAGATGACGAATAAAACCTACTGTGTCGGCCAAGATAGCTGGGCCAACATCTTTTAACTCGATTTTACGTAGCGTGGGGTCTAACGTTGCAAACAACTGATCGGCAGCGTAAACGTGTGAGTCGGTAATGGTGTTAAACAGTGTCGATTTTCCCGCATTCGTATAGCCAACTAAGGATACCGTTGGAATTTCAGCGCGTTTACGAGAGCGACGTCCCTGCTCACGTTGTTTTTGCACTTTTTCCAATCGACGAAGAATGGCTTTTATACGACCACGAAGTAAACGACGGTCTGTTTCTAGCTGTGTCTCACCCGGACCGCGAAGACCGATACCACCTTTTTGACGCTCAAGGTGAGTCCATCCCCGGATAAGACGAGTTGAGATATGTCTCAACTGTGCTAGTTCAACCTGAAGCTTACCCTCGTGCGTTCTTGCGCGCTGCGCAAAAATATCGAGAATGAGCCCCGTTCTATCTAACACCCGGCATTTACACACTGCTTCTAAATTACGCTCCTGAGAAGGAGAAAGCGCGTGGTTGAAGATAACAACATTAGCATCGTGAGCTTTCACGGCCGTTGCTATTTCCTCTGCCTTACCTGAACCAACGAAAAACTTCGCATGAGGTGCACTGCGAGAAGTCGTAATGACGTCTACCGCATCCACCCCTGCAGAAGACACAAGTAACTCTAGCTCACTTAAGTCTTCTTTATTGTTCTCGTCGGAAAAATTTATATGAACAAGTACAGCCTGCTCACCGGCTTCATAACGGTCAAACAAGCGCGTTACCTTTTAAATTATTCACCTTTAGTATTTTCAGAGTCTCCTGCGCTAGGCATTGTGATAGCGCGTGCTGGAACAACAGTAGAGATTGCGTGCTTGTACACCATTTGGCTTACTGTGTTCTTCAGTAAAATGACGAACTGGTCGAATGATTCAACCTGCCCCTGAAGTTTAATTCCGTTTACCAGATAAATTGATACTGGTATACGTTCCTTACGCAAAGCGTTCAAGAATGGGTCTTGTAAAGATTGCCCTTTAGCCATTTGATATCCTTAGTTTTTATTATTTGTGGTAGCAATGTTACTACCACTGCACGTCTAATATATACCACACTCAAACACTTAAAGTGTGACTTTTGCTGTAATTTTAGTCAAATTATCGTTAGCAAATGTGTCCAACCAAGTAACATGCTCCCAACCTCTCAACCACGTGAGCTGGCGCTTAGCAAGTTGTCTTGTAGCAATGATGCCTTTTTCACGCATTTCAGCGTAGCTTAATTGGCCATCAAGGTACTGCCACATTTGCCTGTACCCTACAGAACGTATAGAAGGTAAATCCTCATGAAGATCACTACGTTCGTAGAGTTTTAATACTTCTTGCTCGAACCCTTGCTCAAGCATCATATCGAAGCGAGTCGCAATGCGTTCGTGCAAAACAGATCTGTCAGTTGGCGCAATAGCAAATTGTGCAATGTTGTAAGGGCATTTTTCACCCTCTTGTTGCTGCCAATGCGTCAACGTTTTACCGGTGCTTCTGTACACTTCCAGTGCACGAGTAATGCGCTGTGGATCATTGGGGTGAATTCTCTCACCACTAATTGGGTCTATGCCACGCAATTCATCGTGTAATTTAGACCAACCCAAGCGCTGCGCCTGCTGTGTTATTTCGTCCCGAATCTTTTCATCTGACTTAGGTAGTGGCGAAATTCCATTTATCAAGGCATTAAAGTACATCATTGTACCTCCAGCCAAAATTGGGACTTTACCGCGCCCTAAAATATCGCCAATAAGCGCATTGGTGTCGTTAACAAATTGCGACACCGAATAGCTTTCCACCGGGTCGATAATATCGATGAGGTGATGAATAGTCCCAGCGCGCTCTTCAAGCGAGGGCTTCGCCGTTCCGATATCCATACCTTTATACACTAAGGCGGAATCGACGCTTATCACTTCGCAATCGACCTTGGAAGCTATATCAAGTGCTAAACCCGTTTTGCCCGATGCTGTAGGGCCCATTATTGCTATTACAGGTAATGCAGAATTTATGCCATTGGACACCTTATTCTCCCCATACGTTTAGCACTAAATTTAAGGGGCGCACTGTAGCAAATTGCTCAATAATTTCCCATTGTTTAACTTCGTTTTGCTGATCCAACCAGTACCACAGCGCATTTAGCACTTCATCATCTAAAATTTGATCAGGCAACTCCAGCGCTTTTAGCACATCATCGAGGGTAGTTATTTGCGTATTCGGCTTCAGCGTGAGGAAGTACTCAAACCACTTTAACCACGGAAAATGCCTAGTGCCTGCCGGAACTTGCTGTAAGCGGCATTTACCCGCAACTCTATTAACTTCAAAGTGCGAGGCATTAAGTGTTGAAATAAGTTGTTCAGAGACGTCTTCAAGAGGAACTGCAACTGGCATTAACAGCGGCTGGCTATGTTGCGCTTTTAAAAATAGTTCTTTCAGCCAGAAACTTACAACCTTTTTCGCACAAAGTAGGTAAGCATTGTCTAGCTTAGGATAAATTCGACAATGCGATGTAAGATTCACATGCGCAAGGTTAGGAATTGGAGCGCTGTCACCGTCTATTGTGTTGCTGTTTGGCGTCATTAACGCATTGTAGCTCGATTGATATGCTGCACTTGGACCTCGACTCTGCCTTTGAGCATTACCACTGGTTCGCCCACTTCCAGCACCTCCCGAAGGTGTGGCGCTAGTGTGCCCTGAATATGGGCTGTGAGATTGCGAGGTGTGCTGCGAAGTATGTGCAGAAGGATATTGCGCGGTTTCATTTAACGCGCGTGTAGTATCGGGCGTTTGACTTTGAAGAGGCCTAATGTAATCGTGTTCAACCTCAGTATTCATAAAGCCTGTTGGGCGGCTTGCTTCAACGCCAGTTAAAGGCTGGTCATCTGTCATGGCATGTAGTGCGTCGCTTACCGTCTTACATATAAAGTCATGCACCAAGCGACCTTGCTGGAACCTCACTTCATGTTTAGCTGGATGCACATTAACGTCAACATCTTTCGGGTTAACTGTCAGATACACCACAAAACTTGGCTGCTCTATTACGCCCCAAACACTCTCATACGCTTGACGAATAGCATGCATGATAAGTTTGTCACGCATACCTCTGCCATTAACGAAACTGAACTGACAATCGTTGCTACTTCGCAGCATCGCTTCATTGCCTAGCCATGCATCAATTTGCAGGCCCTCATATTCCGTATTAATTTGCACCGCATTTTGAATAAACTTTTGCCCCACGACTGCGCCAATTCGCGTTGCTAAACTGCCTTGTCTGTCAGCAATAAATCGCCTTGCAACCTTGTCGTTATGTTTTAAAACAAACGACACCTTGGGGTAACTTAAGGCTATACGCTTGATCACCTCTTCAATATGCTGAAATTCCGTTTTTTCTGTGCGCAGGAATTTGCGACGTGCAGGGGTATTGTAAAACAGGTCGGCTACATCAATCGTCGTTCCAACGGGGTGAGCTGCAGGTTTTATATTTACCGCCATTTCTCGGCCTTCGCAGTATGCCTGCCAGGCCTCAGTTTGATATTCCGTCCGCGATGTAAGCGTTAATCGACTTACCGAGCTAATACTGGCAAGTGCTTCGCCTCGAAAGCCAAGAGAGAGAATTTGCTCTAAATCGTCTAGCGTAGTGATCTTGCTCGTCGCGTGGCGACTCAAGGCTAACTGCAATTCGTTTTTGGCTATTCCAGAGCCATTGTCTTTAATTCGAATGCGCTTGTGTCCGCCTTTTTCAATATCGACCTCTATTTTAGTGGCACCAGCATCTAGGCTATTTTCAAGCAGTTCTTTAACCACCGACGCAGGGCGTTCTACCACTTCACCTGCGGCAATCTGGTTGGCTAATTGAGGAGATAAAAGCTGTATAGGCAAAGGGCTACCCTATAAAATTAACTATATGGTTTAGTGGCGGTCGGAATGTGAGTACACCACAGCAAAGCAAGCAGTGTCTCTTGAAACAGTTGGGCCTATGTTCTAGGAATATTTAACACTTGCCCTACACGTACAATATCACTTGATAAATCGTTAGCAGCTTTAATACTACTCACTTTTACATTGTAGCGCTGTGCTAACAAAGAAAGAGATTCACCGCTTCTCACTTTATGCGTGCGGTTGTTCGCTTTCTCTTGCGCCCACAGTGTACCATCAGGGGGAACTTGCTTGAAGTAGCGCTTTGCTGCATTGAACATGGCATTTGCAAGACGTTCGCGATGTTTAGACCAGTTGAGGTTTTTCTCTTCTTGCGGGTTCGAAATAAAGCCTACCTCCACCAAAATTGATGGAATATCTGGCGCAGTCAACACAGCTAAACTTGCTGCTTGCGGTTTTCTTTTGTGAAGACTGGTTACCTGCTTTAATTCTTCTACCACTTTATTACCAAGGTCGTGGCTTGTGGCCATGCTGTGATCCATAGATAGGCCTAGAATAGTTTCAGTTAAGTATCGCTCGCTCGATTTATCGTTGATGACTTCAGCGGCACCGCCCAACAGCTCTGAATGGCGTTCTGATTTTTCTAACCAACGGCCTAGCTCAGTGTCGGCTCTTCGCATTGATAATACCCACACTGAGCCACCTCGTGGTTGTGGCTGACTAAACGCATCGGCATGAATTGAAATAAGAAGGTCGGCTTTTTTCTCTCTAGCAATTTCAGGACGTCGGTTAGGTGATACATAATAATCGTCTGCGCGGGTCATGATTGCGCGCATTCCTTTCTCACGATTTATCTTATCTTCTAGCTTCTTCGCAATGCTAAGCGTGATATGTTTTTCATACGTTCCTGCGGGGCCGATTGAGCCTGGGTCACGACCGCCGTGGCCTGCATCAATGGCGATAATAATGTCTCGGTCTCGCGCGTTGATTGAATCATCAATAACCACTGAGCCTGTTGACGCCGAGGCTGTTAGCATTGAAGGCGGCTTTGGTACGCTATCAGGCAAATCAATGACCAGTCGATGGCCATACGAACCGTCTGGTGTTATTGCAAATAATGAAGGTTTTGTAGACCTATTTAGTTCAACAACCACCCGTGCAGAGGATTTGTTTTTTGGTGTGGAATAGCGCAGTTTTTTAATTAAGTCACCGCTATTCTCTATACCTGATAGCTTGGTAGCGTTGCTAGTATTACTAAGATCGATAACTAAACGGAGCGGATTTTTCAGCGTAAAGTAGGTGAAGTCAGGTGCTGATTTCATATCGAAAACAACGCGAGTATTGTCCGGCGACGGCCAAATCCTGACCCCGTCGATGTTATTTTGCGCGCCGTGAGCCAACTGCACCACGAAACACAATAATAGTACCGAAACTATACTGCGCACCATAATTAGCCTTTGTATTGTTGTTATGTCGCTCTCGTCAACTTCGGAGCGGCTATTTGTTCAATTTCTCTAACACTTCTTTTGCGCGCTACACGCGCTTACACTGCTGGAGTAACTTAGCGCCATGGGCACTTTTGGCGTCTAAATTAAACTGTCTTCCAGATGGTGTAATATTTATACTAATCACTAAGTCAGGGGATGCCAAGTATTCCCCGCCTTTTTCAGACCATTCAATCAGTGCAATGGCACCCGAACCGAAATAATCTCTAATGCCCATAAACTCTAGTTCTTCAGGGTCAGCCAAGCGATAAAGGTCAAAGTGGTAAATATTGACGTCATTTAACTCATAAGGTTCAACCAATGTATAGGTTGGACTTTTAACGCTACCTGAATGACCTAAAGATTGGATAAAATAGCGACTAAAGGTTGTCTTTCCTGCACCTAAATCGCCATTTAAATAAATAACGGCATCGGTAGGTAGCTGACTTGAAACGGCTTGCGCTAAGTCTTTGGCAAGCTGCGCGGTATCTTCTAATTCATTAGCAAAAAAAGAGGTTTGCGGGTAAGACATCAACAATATTCCACAGTAATAAAAAGCCGAAAACACAGTAGATGCCTGCCCGTTTAAGACAAAACCACGCTAATTAGTGGTTTATGAGTGCTCGTACTGCGTCAAACAAATCACTCGCTATCATACCACGTTGACCATACAGTTGGGCAATATCATCACCCGCCTTAGCATGAAGTACTACGCCATATTTTGCGGCGATATCGGTTTCTACGCCCTGAGCGAGTAGTGCGCCTAATATTCCGCTTAGCACATCGCCGCTTCCTGCGGTGGCCATTCCAGGGTTTCCATGGCGGCAAACCCATGTTTTCTTTTCATTATCAATTAGCGTACCCGCGCCTTTAAGCACACAAACGGCATGATACCGCTGCGAGCACTGTCTTGCATAATTGAAACGATCGCTTTCTACATCGTCGATGGATACACCAAGTAGGCGTGCTGCCTCACCTGCATGCGGAGTTAAAATGCTGTCTGACAAGGTGTACGCTGTCGACTGTTTACATAATAAATTTAAAGCATCGGCATCAATGACCACCGGCTTGTTTTGACTTTGACAGTGCTTCATTGTGGTTTCAAATGCGCTCTCTGCCCAGTCGTCCTGCCCAAGACCCGGTCCAATGACTACGCACGTTGCCCACGCTAGTGCATCTTCTAAATTATAGTCGGTTACCATGAGTTCGGGGCGCCCTGCGCTAACCTGAACGACAGACGACTCATGCGTGTAGACGCGCACCATGCCTGCTCCGCTTCTCAGCGCCGCTTCACTCGCTAGGCGAATAGCCCCTGAAGTACCGCGGTTTCCGCCAATGCATAACAGCCGTCCATAGGTGCCTTTGTGGCTATTTATTTCTCGTGGCCCCATGCCTTTGAAATGGTCAATATTAAGCATGGTTACGCTGGCTTTCGCCAATGCATGAAATGCTTTGCCAATCCCCAAATCTGCATATACCAACTTACCGCACGACTGTTTTCCCGCGCCCGTTACTAGTCCGGGCTTAATACCCACAAATGTCACGGTGATATCGGCCTGAACGCAGCGACCTAAACTTTGCCCAGTATTGGCATCTAGCCCAGATGGTACATCAACGCTCACAACAGGTGTAGATGATGCATTAACTGCATCAATAACATCGGCAAATTCATTGCGAATATAGCTATTAATACCCGTTCCAAGAAGGGCATCAATCACCACGTCTGCTTTTTCCAACAAACTAGCATCAAACCCTTTGATGCTGCCGCCCGAGTCGAGCCAACGTTGCTGTGCTTTGCCCGCATCGCCCTCTAACGTGCGTTCAGGCTCTACCGCACACAAATGCACTTGCTTACCCGCTAGTTTCGCGTTTATCGCTGCAATATAACCGTCGCCCGCATTGTTACCCTGCCCCACGAGCACCAAATAAATGTCCGAGTTAGGCATTAGCTCTAAGCATTGCTTAAATACCACATCTCCCGCCCGCTGCATCAATGTGAACATATCACAGCCCGAGTCAGCGGCCGCTTGCGCTTCATTTTCCCTAACCTGATCGGCCCGAAATAGTTTGTATGATAAACTTGACGTTAGTTGAGTATCTAGCATAAGCAAATGTCCGAAATTAGTTCTATCGACCTTGTTGAATTAACCAACAATATCAAGGCTTGGGGTACAGCGCTAGGCTTTCAGCAGGTTGGCATCAGCGATATTGATCTACATCAGCATGAGGCCCGCCTGCAGGAATGGTTAGACAATGGGTATCACGGTGACATGGCCTTTATGGAAAGCCATGGGATGAAGCGTGCACGCCCGGATGAGCTTGTCCCGGGTACGTTGCGCGTTATTAGCGTACGCATGAATTACTTGCCGCCTGATGCTTCGTTTGCAAAACACTTAAAAGCCACAGAAGTTGGCTACATAAGTCGTTATGCTTTAGGTCGCGACTACCACAAGGTGTTGCGCAAGCGCTTGAAACAATTAGGTGAAAAGATCACTGCTTCTCTTGCGCATACCCAATACCGTCCCTTCGTCGATTCGGCACCTGTGCTGGAACACGCTATTGCGGAAAAAGCAGGTATTGGCTGGACTGGCAAACATAGTCTTACGCTAAATAAAGAAGCCGGCTCTTGGTTTTTCTTAGGCGAACTCTTTATTAATTTACCGCTGCCGGTCGACTCTCCAATTGAAGAAGGCTGCGGTAGCTGTACGGCGTGCTTAACGATATGTCCAACCAACGCCATTGTTGCACCTTACAAGGTAGACGCGCGCCGCTGTATTTCATACCTTACTATTGAGTCAGATAAAGACATTCCCGAAGCGTTAAGGCCAATGATGGGTAACCGCATTTATGGTTGCGATGATTGTCAGTTGGTTTGCCCTTGGAACCGCTTTGCCGACGTCACCAATGAAGAAGATTTTCATCCAAGACAAGTGCTTCACGGCCAGAGTCTGAATACGCTTTTCAGTTGGTCTGAAGAAACGTTTCTGCGCAATACAGAGGGCTCACCTATCAGGCGTATAGGCTTTGAAAAGTGGCAACGCAATATTGCCGTGGCTATGGGAAACGCGCCGTACAATGAAAAAAGCGTTTTTTTGTTAGAAGAACGGCTAGGCTGTGTCAGTGATTTGGTAGACCGACATATAAACTGGGCGCTTGACCGTCAAAAAGAAAAGCAGCGCGCTATTGAAGATAAAAACAGACAGCAAGAGCGGTTAATCAGAGTGATAGAAAAAGGTTTACCTAGGGATGCTTAACCCGCAGATGCCACTTCTTGTTTAGCGTTGGTCTGAACTTCACTGTTGTCTCGTATTCTCGCAGTGGGATGCGAAGGGGTCGCGAAAGAAACATTAAGCTTAAGGCCACGTTGCGCTACTTGCGTAGTTACAACAGGCGGGCCAAATTGCCACCATGGCTCTTGTTCCAGCGCTTCAATCATCAATGACAGTTCGCTTTCAGAACCGTCGTACTCGCCAGTAATAAGGCAACGCCCGTTTTCGCACTTTACTGAGTCCAAAATAAAGCGTTCATTATTCGGAGACAAAGCGAAAAATGTATTTAGCGAACCTTCCGTTTCAGAATAAAGCATTACCGGCGCGGCACCATCGTCGTTCAAAAATTGCACTGGACGCGTATCCACCGCATTCGCTTGAGTAAGATTTTCCTCACTTTCATTCGATATGAGCTTTGCGGCAGGTTTGATTACTTTCAATTCACTCGTTTCCGTGGCGCGAGAGCGCGCTAACACGTTGGTTAGTCGCTCTTTATCTGCGTTAGATTCGCTGAGCTGATGCTGGTAGCCAGAGAATTTATACCCTGCTATCAACGCAAACGCTACCAGCAACAACACAAGCCACGTTTTCATTGGACTTCCTTTATTGAAGTATGCTTACTTGTGATATTGCTTGCTAAGCTCGTGTACCGCATTGACGAACACACCTGCATTTTCAGGGGGCACATCTAAATGAATACCGTGACCTAAGTTAAATACGTGGCCACTACCTTCACCGTAACCTTCCAAAATCGTCGCCACTTCCTGCTCAATTCTTTGTGGTTGAGCATACAGCATTGAAGGGTCCATGTTACCTTGTAGCGCGACTTTGTCACCGATACGTGCACGTGCTTCTTTGATATCAATTGTCCAGTCTAGACCTACAGCATCGCAACCTGTCGCTGCAATAGATTCAAGCCACATACCGCCATTTTTCGTGAACAAGGTTACAGGTACTTTACGGCCTTCGTTTTCACGGGTTAGCCCACTTACGATACGCTCCATGTATTGAAGCGAAAATTCTTTATAGTCACGAGGAGATAACACGCCACCCCAGGTATCAAATACCATGACCGACTGCGCGCCTGCCGCGATCTGTGCATTTAAGTACTCAGTTACAGAGTCAGCGAGTTTTGCTAAAAGCGCGTGAAGCGTTGCTGGCTCGGCAAAAGCCATTTTCTTAATTTTGGTGAATGCTTTGCTAGAACCGCCCTCAATCATATAGGTGGCGAGTGTCCAAGGACTTCCAGAAAAGCCAATTAGCGGTACTTCACCTTTTAATTCACGGCGAATGGTGCGAACGGCATTCATTACATATTGCAATTCACCTTCTGGATCGGGAAGACCAATCTTATCCACATCCGCTTTACAGGTAATAGGGTTTTTAAAACGTGGACCTTCGCCAGTTTCAAAGTATAAGCCAAGCCCCATTGCATCTGGAATGGTAAGAATATCAGAAAACAAAATAGCCGCATCAAGAGGAAAACGACGTAAAGGTTGCAGCGTTACTTCACACGCCAGCTCTGCATTTTTACAAAGCGACATGAAATCGCCTGCCACTGCGCGAGTCGCTTTATACTCTGGAAGGTAGCGTCCGGCTTGTCGCATCATCCATACAGGTGTGACATCAACCGGCTGCTTAAGTAACGCACGTAAATAACGATCGTTCTTTAACGCGGGCTTATCAACACTGGGGAAATTTTGCGACATATAACTCACCTAAATTACTGAAGATATTAGAGCGCGAAAGTATATCAGTATTCTTACCTAAGGTGTGCTAAAACCTGTACTAAAAAATCAACGATTTAACGACAAATCGACGTACTGTCGATTATTAAAGACAAACATTACTTGATTATCACTTTAAAAAGTAACTTGCACTTAAAGTGAGTGTTTGCTATTACTATAAGCGTTAAAGAAAAGAAGCCCAACACGGGACCGTGCTAAACTTATTGAAACCCTGCTTCGGCAGGGTTTTTTATTTGTTGCCGATCAGAGACACTGTTTTTGCAATAAGCTGTCCAGCAATAGACACTTTTGGAGGAATGTTGGGAAGTTTATCTATTTCGAACCACTGTGCATCGTCTATTTCATCCTCCTGACAGCGAATCTCCCCTCCATCATACTCTGCAATAAATCCAACCATAAGAGAATGAGGAAATGGCCAAGGCTGGCTGTGGTAATAACGCAAGTTTTTTAGCTTAACCCCCACTTCTTCGAAGACCTCTCGATGCACGGCTTGCTCTAGGCTTTCACCGCTTTCCACAAAGCCCGCCAGGGTTGAATACATATTAGCTTCTCTATGACGAACGCCTTTTGCCAAGAGGATCTTTTCATTGTTATGGATAGCGACAATGATACAGGGCGATACTCTAGGATAGCTGCGGTGTTGACATCGGTGGCAATGCATAGCCATTTCCCAATCTACACGCTCGGTTTTGGCACCACACTGGCCACAATACTGATGAGTACGCAAGAAATGAATGTACTGCCACGCTCTGCCTATCACCGAAAACGCTATATCGTGTTCAGCGAAAAGTAATTGCCTAAGAGAAACGCGCTCCCAACCCGGTTCGTCTATATGTTCTGCGCCTAAATCAACAACGAAAACAGGCATGTCTCGCTGCGCCGTTTCGTTTAATGGTGGAAGCTGGTGAATGTCATCTACATAAGAGGCTAAAAACGGTATATCGCTTAAATAGGCGACAGGAATTGAGTCTGATGATTCTTGTATGACTATTTTTCCACGACTAAAAACCACCCATAACGCTTGCTGGGTTGTCAATTTCGTCTCATCTAGCTTTATCATCATAACGCAGTACTCCTGTCTATAAGGGCTTCATACTACACTAATCCACAGGGTAGTGATCGATACCGTACATTTTGTAAAGAACTTTTTCGCGCAAAATTTGTGTCGCTAGTGCACAGTGTTATACTAAAAATTATTGTCGCTAAACGGGTAGCACATCAAAATGTTGCAACAGTTAGAAAGCGTTAAATCAAGGTGGGGTGGAAAGAGCCAGGTCATCGACCGCTGGCTGATGGACAGGCAAGCTCTATTAGTTTCGTTCTGTGAGCTAGCAGGCATTACTAAGCACAGTGAAAGCTTACCTGACGCCGATGAGATTGCTAATTTTTGCAGTGCATTACTTGATTATCTTTCAGTAGGACATTTCGAAGTTTTCGACATTTTAGTGGAAAATGATAGCGAAGGTCTTGCGTTAAGAGACGAACTTTACCCCAGATTGACAAAAACCACTGACGCAGCACTCGCATTTAATGATACGTTTGCAGAAGCAGTAACGCCTGAGCAGGCCGCTGATTTCGATTTAGCGCTAGCCAAGCTCGGTGAAACATTAGAAGAGCGATTTGCCTTGGAAGATGAGTTGATAGCTCATGTGCACACAAAAAAACGTGATCCAGAAGTGACGCTTTAATATAACAATGAAAGTCGAGTTACGGTTATCATCAATGAATAAAACCACACTAATTCATAAGGCACGTGCTTATTGCGAGCAACGCGGTGCCCGATTCACACCGCTTAGAGAAAAGGTGTATGAAATTCTTGTTTCAAAACACGGCCCCATGGGTGCCTATGAACTGCTCGACTCATTAAAAGAAACTGAGTCTAGTGCCAAACCAGCGACAGTGTATCGCGCTCTAGATTTTCTTCTCGATTTTGGGTTTATTCACCGATTAGAGTCTACTAATGCTTTTGTCGCCTGCTACCATTTTGGATGCAGTCATCCCGTTCAGTTCCTAATTTGTGACAGTTGCGGTGATGTTGCTGAAATTCAATCTGAAGGGCTTAAAGAGACGCTTGATCATCAAGCAAAACAACACGGATTTAAGGTGTCGAAACAAACGATAGAGGCTCATGGCTTATGCGCCGAATGTCAACAAACGGAAGATCACACTGCCAAGGAGAGTGTACATGAATGCTGATTTTGTGAACCCGTTTATTGCTGGCTTATTGAACGTGCTAGAGACAATGGCACAAACTAAACTTACGCCAGGAAAGCCAAAACGCAAGCAAAGCGATATCGCAAAGGGCGACGTATCAGGTTTAATTGGCATGGTTGGCCCAGATGTTCGAGGCTCAATGTCTATTACATTCGATGAATCGTTAGCACTTACTATTATGGAAAGAATGGTAGGCGAACGACCAGAAAAACTGGATGCTGAAGTCGGCGACATGGTAGGCGAAGTCACTAACATGATATGCGGTAACGCAAAGCGCGACCTTGCAGAGCGCGGATACGAATTTGGTATGGCAACGCCTATCGTTGTGTCAGGAAAGCAACATACCATTAGCCATCAAGTCGACGGAGCAAAGATTATTCTTCCATTTATGTGCGACGAAGGGTTAGCACATTTGGAAATTTGTTTTGACAAATAATTTCTGGCAGTCTGAAAAAATTACATTAGACAGCTATCCAAGGGGGTTCCACCTCATCACTCAGCATGTGGAATCAGCCTTGCCAAGTATTCGTCGTGTTGAAGTCGGGCTTTTACACCTTTGGCTTCAGCACACCAGTGCAAGTTTGACTATAAACGAAAATGCTGATCCTACGGTGAGGCACGATATGGAAGCCTTCTTTAATCACAGCGTGAAAGAAGAACTTTCTTTTTTTAGACACACTTACGAAGGTAAAGATGATATGCCTGCCCACTTAAAATCAAGTATATTGGGCTGTCAACTTACCATCCCTGTCCAGCAAGGCAAACTTGCTCTTGGTACATGGCAGGGCATCATGCTTGGCGAACACCGAGATCATGGTGGAAGACGTACCATCATTGCCACATTACAAGGGATCGCAGCCTAGCCCATATTATAAATGGCACAGTCTGTGCAGGCGTTTACGCTTAGCACAACAACAAATTATCAAAAATCGATAATCACTCAACGTTAAACAGGATGTGACTATGAAACAACACTTCAAAATGGCAGCGCTATCTCTTGCTGTAATTTCATCTACCAGTGCTTTTGCTCAAGACTCTTCAGAACCAGCATACAAAAACTGGATTGGTTTGTCTGGCATGTACTACAACACCGATGATTCTCGTCCGCTAGCACTCACTGAAGGCGGCGTTTACGATGATGGTCAAGGTATCACTGGAGAGTACGGTTTCCGTTTCACACAAAGCTGGGCGGCGCGTATTGAAATTACGAAGTTAGATCTTGATTACGGCTCAAACCAAGAAGCTGACGGCGAAATGGTTGGTGTTGATGCACTATATTTCTTGCCAAACGATGTATGGTATCTATTTGGTGGTGTTAAGCGTCAAGCCGTAGGCGAGTCTACGACCCTTGGTAACATTGGTATTGGTAAGCACTGGGATATCCACGAAAGCGTTAAGTTAGTAACTGAAATTGCGACATATCACGACTTCGGCGAAGACTACAATGATTTCAGTGTTAAGGTTGGTCTTGCTATCCCATTTGGTAAATCAACACCTTCTGCACCTAGAGACAGCGACAACGATGGCGTTGTAGATGGTAAAGACCAGTGCCCAATGACACCAGCGGGTGTTCGTGTTGACGCGACTGGCTGTAGCATCGATGACGACAACGACGGCGTACTTAACAGTGTTGACCAGTGTCCTAACACGCCAGCCGGAACGCGCGTAGATGCAACAGGATGTGCGATCAAAGTTAAAGACTCTGACAACGACGGCGTTGAAGACAGCAAAGATATGTGCCCTGACACACCTGCTGGCGTAAAAGTTGACGCCAAAGGTTGTACAGTGTTTGATGAAGAGACAGTAGAAATTACACTACGCGTTCTATTCGACAACGAAAGTGCTGTGGTTAAAATGCCTAGAGATCCAGAAATTTCTGAATTCGCTGAATTCATGAAGCAGTATCCGTCAACAACTGCAGTAATCGAAGGTCACACGTCAGCACCAGGTACTGAAGCATACAACATGGACCTTTCTAAGCGTCGTGCTGCTAACTTCAAAGAAGTGATGGTAGACATGTACGGTATCGATGGTTCTCGTTTAGAGACAATCGGTTATGGTGAATCTCAGCTTCTAGACCCAGCTCAAAACGCTGAAGCGCACCGTGTAAACCGCCGTATTTCAGTAACAGTGAGAGACACTGTTAAAGTAGCTGAAGAAAAATAATTCATAACTAATGAATTGAAAAAGGCGCTGAAAGGCGCCTTTTTTATTGCTTAAATTTCAATCTTGTAAGTCAAACCTGAATAGGCGGTTAGTGTTAGTATTGAGAAATATGAAAGATACCGAAGGTTCTTGATGGCACCTCTTTGCAATTAGGTGAACCGTGCTTTAGTACTCGTCAGCAATAGCTGGGCCTGCGTAATTATCGAAACGCGAGAACTGCCCTTGGAAGGTCAATCGGCACGTCCCAATAGGGCCATTACGCTGTTTACCAATGATAATTTCTGCGATGCCTTTGTATTCACTGTTTTCGTGATACACCTCGTCACGGTAAATAAACATAATAAGGTCGGCATCCTGCTCGATTGAACCTGATTCACGAAGGTCAGAGTTAACCGGGCGTTTATCTGCACGCTGTTCTAGAGTACGGTTTAGCTGCGAAAGCGCCACAACGGGCACTTCAAGTTCTTTAGCCAACGCTTTCAGTGAGCGAGATATCTCCGCGATTTCAAGCGTACGATTATCGCTTAACGAGGGTACGCGCATCAGCTGAAGGTAATCCACCATAATAAGACTTATACCGCCGCGTTCACGGGCCAGCTTTCGAGCACGGCTTCGCACATCCATAGGCGTAAGACCTGACGAATCGTCTACGAAAAGACTGTCTTTGTCTTTAAGCATGGCCATGGTATTTGAGATACGCGCCCAATCTTCATCGTCTAACTGCGCGGTACGAATTTTGGTTTGATCCACTCGGCTAAGTGATGCCAGCATACGCATCATGATCTGTTCCGAGGGCATTTCAAGACTGAAAACAAGTACTGGCTTATCTTCCGCCATCATGGCGTTTTCAATCAAGTTCATGGCGAAGGTTGTTTTACCCATCGAAGGACGGGCTGCCACAATGATGAGGTCTGAAGGCTGCATACCGCTGGTCATTTTATCCAAGTCAGTAAAGCCTGTTGTGACACCGGTAACCTCTTTATTGGTCTTTACCAATTCCTCAAGACGGTCAATGGTTTTTCCTAGAATAGACTCAACATCACGAGGCCCTTCATTTTCTCCTGTGCGGCGCTCGGCAATTTCAAATACTTTGCTTTCCGCCAAGTCGAGAATATCTGCACTGTCTCTGCCTTCAGGGTTATAGCCCACTTCAGCAATTTCATGGGCAACGCCGATAAGTTCACGCGTGATTGCGCGCTCACTAATAATTTGCGCGTAAGACACCACGTTTGCAGAGCTTGGGGTATTTTTGGCAAGTTCCCCTAAGTAAGCGAAACCACCTGCGTCTTCTAGCTCGTCGTGTTTTTCCAGCTCTTCTGACACCGTAATAAGGTCAATGGGCTGACTACTGTTGAGCAAACGCGTAATTGCACGAAAGATAATTTGATGGGAGCGATTGTAGAAATCGTTATCGGTTACAAGCTCTGCGACCTTGTCCCAGCTCTCTGGGTCGATAAGCATGCTGCCTAAAACAGATTGCTCAGCCTCAATGCTATGAGGTGGAACCTTCAATTTCTCAACATTTTTATCGTTTTTAGACGCAGACGCCACGAATGAACCTATACCAATGCACAAAAGTCAGTTGGATATTATGCGCTTTTACTGCCCATCACTCAACAGACGAAGCAGCTCTTTTATCTCGAAAGCGCAAAAAGGCAGCAGTGTTTAAAGTGTTTTTTCTAGCTTTAAAAAGGTCCCGTCGACCATCGTGTATGTGTTGCTATTCTCTTGAAAGACAAGCGTAGAGCCAATGTTTGCTAGACCATCAACACAAGACAAACTGACCTCGGTAATGCTGTCTTCACTGAAGCCTAAGGAAGATGGTGTCGCTTTGAAAGCGCTGTAGAAATCGTCGTTACTGATACTCTTGGTTAAATAAATAGGTGACTCGCACACCGCTTGATCTAACTTTGCCAACTCCGGGGAATAGGTCATTGAGCGGCCCAGAAACTGTTCTGACGCTGATGAAGAATGCGCCGACACTCCAACGCTGTAAGCTTTAGTCACCACCCATGTCCCTTCATAATAGGCTGACTCTTGAACCGCGCAGCCTAACGTTAACGCGCATAATCCAAAGGCACCTATAATAAGGCTATGAAAGCGCCAAAACCTTTTGACGTGTCCTACAATACTCAATTTTCTCTCCATGCAAAAAAATAATAGAAAAAACAATTAGTTTAACGTGATAAACAAAGGTAAAGATCAACTGACTTATCACTGCAATGTTGACCGACTAGCGCACAATTTCGTTCTCTATAAACGTTAAATTGCGCCGTTTTAGCGACCAAACAAAAAAGCTGCAACTACGTGCAGCTTTTTTAAGAATTACCACATGCCTAATTAATAAATGTGGTCTAAATGGCATTTTTCAACCTAAACGCTCAATTGCGTTGTCTATAGCTTATTCACTTTTGGTCTATTTCAATGCGACCGTGCACGGTTGAGATGTCCACATTTGCTGCTCCACCATTGTGGATGAAGCGCAGCCATCTGCCTGGACCATACTTAGGCTTTTGCGCCTTTTCATCACTAACGTTGTTTACAATATTACCGCCTGCATGGGTTTCTATATCAAACTGTGCAGAAACACCGTCTTGAAATACAAATTCCATTGCTCCACCCACAGAATTCGCTTTTACGCTGCCGTTTTTATTAAGGCCTAAGCGTGCGTAAGTGCGTCCATTAACGGTGTTAATCTGCAATGCGTCGACCGCTTGTAATGCAACATCTATTCGGCCATTAACGGTTTCTACTGACACATCTGGGCTATTAGAGGTAATAGATAACTTACCATTCACAGAAGCAAAACTAACAGGAGTATCTCCTTCGTGCGATGCTTCAATTTCGCCATTCACCGTTTCCGCTTCTAATCGGCCTCTAACGTTTTCTAACATTATATCGCCATTCACCGACTCAACTTCAACGCGCTCACCAACATCTTTTAGCGTGACATCACCGTTTACCACTTCCACATCTACTGCTTTGGTAATGCCCTGAGCAACGATATCGGCATTGACAGCGGTGTAGTGAAGGTCACTCTCAGCAGGTACATATATAACTAAGTCGTCACCATCTCGACTTTTCTGGTACCAGCTTTTCGATTGACGTTTCACTTCAACGTGAATCACCACTACATCGCCACGTCTTTCAAAGATAAACTCTTCGGTTTGATCGCCCAATTCACCCGTAACTCGAACCTGTGATTTGTCCCATACTCTAATGTCAGCGTTACCATCAATATGTTCAATATCGATTTTTGGCGACGACGACGTATCAATAGTTTTATCTACTTTTTCTCCAGCAAAGGCTGCTGTGGTCATAGTGAGTAGCACGGCCGGTAGCAACACCTTTGCTGTTAAAGCGCGCTTAAGCGTGTGCGAACATGCATTTTTATTATCTGTAGTCATAGTTATACCCTTCTTAAATTTGCTGCCACTTTGGCGCGTGCACTCGCTCAATTAAGGCAATTTGCTGTTGATATACGTGATGCAGCATTTTGATTAATGCTGAGTTATCTGGATCGTCTTTCAGCGCAGCTTTAATAACATCTGCTGCGTCATCTAATTCTTTTAACTGTTCTTGCCAATCTTGCGTCAAAGCGGGTGTGCTTTCGTAGCTTGCAAGCAAACTGTTTACTTGCTGTTTTTGTTGCGTGCTCATGGCATCAATAAGCGCATAGCTATCGCTTCGACTTTCATCAGGTTTAAAAGCTAATGGGGCAGACAGCCACAGCACAGTTACTAAACACACACTTGCCGCTATCGCCATCCACTGCCTTGGTGTAACCTTCGATGATGATTCTTGCTCTTCTGCGCTTACGCTCTGCTGCGACGCAATACCTAGCTCGATACCACGCCAAAGATCACGCTCAGGCTGCTTTTCTTTATCAAGCCCAGAAATATGTTGAGCAAGCTTGTCGTCAAAATTACTCATCATTGACCCCCATAAAATCTTTCAATAATTGCTTAGCGCGAAAAAACTGCGCTTTGCTTGAGCCAACGGCCATATTTAACATGCTGGCTATGTCTTCATGTCGGTAACCTTCAAGCGCGTGCAGTACAAACACCATACGAGCCCTTTCAGGTAGACGGACAACTAATGCTTCTAAATCTATGTCTGTGCTATTTTGTTCAGCGGGCATTTCATTAATACCACTGCTTTCCAAGTTAAACATGCGCTGCACCCATCCTTTCTGCTTGCGTATGTAAGAAATAGTAATGTTCGCTGTAACGCTGTGTAACCATGTGGAAAACTGGCTTTGCCCGTCGAAGTTATCTAGCTTCTTCCACAGCTGTATAAAAACTTCTTGCGACGCGTCCTCTGCCATTCCCTTTTCACCTGTAAGCCGATAACACAACGCATAAACTCGACCGATATGCGTATCATAGAGCGACCTAAACGCTTGTTTATCGCCCCCTTTCGCTCTGGATATCAGTTCGTTTTCGCCTTTGTTACCAAACACCACATTGGCGTGTACAACACGTTGTTGTGTGTGTTCCATTCTTTTCTCTTTGTTATTTGTGGTGCTGATTAGCACTTGTTAGTGTTATAAGGTTAGTCGTACCCTATAGTAGAAAGGTTTAAATGCACAAAATTTTTTTTCGGAGATACCATGTCTAGCACCTTTACTGTTAATGCTCTGTTCGCTGGAAAACCGCAGCCGCTAGGTCCTCGTGGAGCACCTAGTAGCATTGTAAAAAGCGCTGTTGATTCATTAACGGTACATATAGACTGTACCGAAGAAGACGAGCAGGCCAACAAACGTCTTCACGGCGGCCCCGAAAAAGTGCTGCATCAATTCAATCCAACCAACTACCTAACGTTAAGAAAACATTTCCCAGAAGGGGATTTTTCATCAGGTAGCATTGGTGAAAACATTAGTGTGGACGGCATGGATGATGCCACCGTTTATATTGGCGATATCTGGAAGTTCGGTGACGTAGAGTTGCAAGTGAGTGCGCCGCGCGCGCCCTGCAATAAAATATCTCAACGTTTCGACATTCCCAATTTAGACCGATTTGTTGGCGAGCGTGGTATCACTGGCTGGTATTATCGCGTTGTCAAAACAGGAAAAATTAACGTTGGCGACCCAGTAACCCTGCTTCATCGCGAAGATAATACCGTAAATGTACACACACTGATGCAGTGCGCTCATACTAAAACTGACAGTGCCTTAGCAGACATGCTTGCTAAACTTGACGTACTTGATGATGAATGGCGCGAAAAATGCCGTAAAATTTCAAATAAAGCGAATAGTGGGAATAGGTAGCACCGTCGTACTCGTCATTAAAGCGATGAGATTCGTTGTCAAAAAGTGGGGTGACTTCATTTTCTAAACGACGGAGAATAGGCGCGAGCTTCGAGGGAGTATTCACATAAACCCAAAGCGCACACCTGTTTGAGTTACAAGAGACGTAATACCCCACCTCTTCTTCCGTATAAGACTGGAAGATTTGATTAAGTGCGCTATGCATTAAAGAATGCTGATAGGACTCAGAAAGTTGGTATTCCACATTAATTGTGCAATTGTCTATGCAGGTATTGTAAGGGGCAGGTTTTTGTAAGGGTTTCTCGTTAAGAAGGTAAGCCCACACCCCAAGATAACCACAGCAAACAACCGATAAGGCAATAAAAGCGACGCTTTTTAGTTCAGACATCTTCAATCCTTGAAAAATGACACCAGTACTTATGTGGGTAAAGAATAACCACACTGATGAAACTAGGCAAGTTAATTGATAAGCCAATCAATAAAAAGCGAAACAGCTGGTAAGCGGCCTAAGTAAAAACCACCCACTAAAATGACATGCTGTCGCCTTCATTCATGATAAGCCATGGCATAGATGGGTTAAGCTGTGCCTTCATGTGCAATAAACGAAACAGCGCCGAATGTGATGACTTATCTCCCATCATCCACGTTGCGTTTCCATAGCCCCAAGGTACCACCGCTTTGCAGCCCAAGTCCCTAGCAGCAATAATTGCATCCTCAGGAGTAGTATGTACTTTTCGATACCACCTTGGTGATGACTCGCTGAAGTAAGACGCGATAGGCAACAGACAAACATCAATCTCACCGAAACGCGCTTTAATATCTTTAAAGTGAGGGGAATAGCCGGTATCACCAGCGAAAAACAGCGTACTACCTTCATGTTCAAATATCCAGCCGCCCCATAGTGTCTCATCATTATCTTCATATAAATATGGCACCCAAATACGGCTGCTAAAATGATGCGCTGGCACAAAATGCACCGTGGTTTTCCCAATGCTAGAACTGGCATACCAGGCCATTTCATTTATGGTATATCCATCATCTGGAAAGTGTTCTGCAAACCCCAAAGGAACCAAATACGAAGGTTTAGGCCCTAACTCAGCAATATCAGCTTTATTGAAATGATCGTAATGGATATGGGAATACACCACCGCATCAGTCTGGGCAAGCTTTTCCTCACTAACGGCCGCTGGTGCGTTACGGTTAAAGCCTTCTGATAATCGAAAAGCCCAGTTCACGGGCCAATCAAACTGGCCAAACACTGGGTCGATAAGTACTTGCTCACCACTTGCTGTGTTTAGGATGAAGCTCGCGTGCCCTAGCCATTTTATTGAAAAGCCTGTGTTTAGCGTAACCTCTGGATTCTTGCCTATGAACAGACAATCTTGCATCTCACCTTCACAATCAATGTCAGGAGAAGCGGGGTAACAATTCTCTTCACAGGTAACAGGATAAGCTTTAAAGCCGTCATACAAATTGCTGAATCTGCCCTCATAGCCAGGTTCATCCGTAAATTTAACAACAGATTGTTCACCATTAATTTGGGTAACATGATTGGGTGTGGCGCACCCTGTAATAATGCTTGCTGCAATTGCCACTGACGTTAAAGGCACTACAACTACTTTCACCCATCCTTTCAAACTGCTTGTCATCATTACCTTCAAGATTAGCTTTACTTCCTGCTTATCGATTTATTTGTGCGTGCTGTGTGTAGCCATGCAAAGTGCGGGTGTTCCAAAAATCTTGGTCTTTACCAACATTACTCTTTAACACTTTGCATAACTTTTACGTTAAGCAGGCATTGCGAGTACTTTTACAATGATGCCTATTGTAGAACGTGAATAAATGAGTGCCACATAGAATTTGTAACAATTATGTCTAAGAAAGACGTTTCATAACCTGTAACTAACACCAATGTGTATAGCGAGTCTCTCTTAACAAATTGCTCCTCAATTCGCCTAATTCTTTGCTGTTAATGAATCGGGCGTGTTGTTGTACCGCACTTTCTGCCCTGCGCGTAATCGCTCAGCCCCTCTTACCACTACAGAACGCTTGGGGTTTACCTTACCAAATACTTCAATTCTATCGCCCATTCCAACGCCTGTGGTCACTTTGACTTGTTCGGCTTCATTGTTCTCGTTAAGTTGATAGATAAAGGTGCCCGACTTTCTAAGCACTAATGCATCGCGAGGAATGGTTACACCATCGTGCGTATCGCTACTAGGTAAAGCCACTCTTACTGCGCTGCCGATAGGAAAATCACCCGGGTTAATCGCAATTCTAAGCTCCATCATTCTAGATATACTGTTACCCACAGGCACAATGGCACGAATGGACTCTTCCACTTGGTTTACATTGTTGTGAACGCTCACATTCATGCCATTTTCAATATACGGCAGCACGTTTAACGGCGCTCTAACTTGCACTTCAACGCTATCAGGATTAACCACGCGAAGTAAGGTTTGCCCCACTCCTGTGTATTCCCCCGGCGACTGCAGCCTATCAACCACCAACGCCGTAAACGGCGCGCGAATGCTGCTTTGGGCAATTTGATACTCTGTGAATTCCAAGTCTAATTTGGCTTGTGCAAGCTCTTGCTTGGCGTTTTCTAAATCAGCTTCGACTTCCTCTAGCTCACCTCTGGACGTGTTTTGTTTAGCCTGTAAGTCTTGATAACGCGCTAAACGCTTTGTGAAAAGCTCAACCTGAGACTGCCATCTAGCCACATTTGACGCATTTTGATTACGGGTTATAACTAAACGCGTATCGTCAACTTTTACCAAAGGCTCACCGGCTTCAACCACATCGCCCACATCGGCCATCCATGTAATTCTGCCATCAACTTCAGAAGCAAGATTTGCATCAATTGCACTTAGCACCGTTCCAGGAACCCAAGTCAATTGAGATATTGCCTGCTCCCTCGCCTCGTCAATTTGCACCAACACCGGCGGCGGCTGGTTTTCTTCTTGTGCGTATGCACTTAGCGAAGCACTGGTTGTGAGTAAGGCACAAAAACTAAAGGCTATGGTGGAAGTAATTGCTTTCATGGTTATTTTTTCCTTACACATGGTCGTTATATTTATTTTGTTTCGCGGTTGGCGATGTGATTGGCGGGGCAATAGACGATTCAATCTTCGATAAAGTAGATTTTGCCGCAGAACGTGTTGCCGTCATGCGCAATAAAGTAGGCAATAGCAGTAAAGTGAATATGGTACTTACCGTCATTCCCCCCACAATAACGGCGGCTAGGCCGCGATAGATGACACTGCCAGCACCGGGTAATAGCAGTAATGGCAACATACCGAATATAGAAGTTAACGTGCTCATAAAGATAGGGCGTAAGCGAAGCGTAATAGCTTGCTCAACTGCCTCATCTCTAGACATCCCTTTTTGTTCTCCCAGTCGTGTTTGGTGAACCAACAAGATGGCATTATTTACAACAAGGCCTAGCAAAATAATAAAGCCAATCATGGTCAATAAGTCCATTGGCTGGAACGTGAAAGTATTCATGATGCGAATGGCTATCACACCACCGACTGTGGCCAAAGGAATTGAAAGTACTACGAGCACACTGTCTTTTAACGATTTAAACAGCCCTGCCATTAAAAGTAGTAACAACACCATGGCGAATAGGAAATTGTCAGCCATTGACGCAATAGCACCTTTAAGGCTATCTGCGCTACCGCCGTAGTTGATGGCGCCGTCGGTAGGCATCATTGCCATAATCGTTGGCTCAACTTCAGACGTGATCACCTCCATGGCTTCTTCAAGGCTCATGCCCTCGGGTGGATTAACATTAAGCGTTAATGTGCGACGTCCATCAATACGCTGTATTCGGCTTGGACCCACGGCGCGTTCAATTCCCACTAGCTCACCCAGTTGAACGACTTCGCCTGACGGCGTCATCACAGGTGTACTGTTTAAGTCTTCAGGGGTGTACCAAGGCGCAGAGCGGAAAATGATATTCATACGCTTGGTGCCATCGAAGTACTCGCCCACGTACATTCCATCGCCCATGGCACGAACTAAATTCCCCATGCTTCCTCTGTTTAACCCTACTTCCATCATGCGACTGTCGTTAGGGTAAAAGCGCAGCTCTGGTTCGGCTTGCTCTAAAGGAGGGTTCGAGCGTGCGTTGGCATTAGGGAATACTTCTCGTAACTTGTCTAACCCTGCCTGTGCAGCAATGCCAAGCATAGTCTGGTCGGTGCCTTGAAGATGAATATCAATCGACCGGCCGTTACCGAAGCCCCCAAATAAATTACCTTGCTGCGAGAAAGTTTGCGTATCCGGTAAATCTTTCAAGATTTCATCGCGCACAATAGTTTCAAGTTCTTTAACCTTGGACTGATCTTTAACGCGTACGCCCAACGTTCCGCCATTAGGCCAAGTAATAATGTAGTAATTCTTAAGTGCAGGCTGCTTTTCGCCATCCATGTACGGCTTTAGGCGCTCTACAATTATTGGCATCACTTCTTCGCTGATGAAGTTCTCGCTGGCACCGGCAGGTAAACTTAAAAAGGCATCCACTGCGTCGCGCTTTACAGGGGGAAGGTAATCCATTGAGGGCATAAGCAAAACGCTACCCGTAATAGGTACACCCATAAGCGTTATCACAAGAACAATGCGGCGAAGCGGTGTGCTAGAAAGCGACATAATTGTTCGAGTTATCTTGGCCCATACCCGCTGTAGGCTGTCTTTTGGCATGGAACCGCTAAGGTAGCGAGCAGCGACAACAGGTAATACGGTTACAGCGACAATTAACGACATGCACACCGCAATAGCAATGGTAAGTGCAAGGTCTGCAAAAAGCTGTCCTTCAACATCTTCTAAGAACATGACGGGAATAAATATGGCGACGGTTGTTGCCGTTGAAGCCATTAGCGCACCAAACACTTCTTTGGTACCGCGGTGCGCGCTATCCTCAATGCTGCCTTCTTTGTCTTGTGAACTATTTCGGGTTCGAACAATATTCTCAAGCACCACTATGGCTGCATCTAACACCATACCTACTGCAAAGGCTAGGCCTGCCAGTGAAATGATGTTTAACGAGCGCCCGGTAAGTTGAAGAACCACAAAGGTGCTGAGTAACGAGATAGGAATAGCGAGCGCAACAATCAGCGTAGCGCGTAACTGACGCATAAACAGCCACAAGACAGCGATGGCAAGTATGACACCAATAAACAGATTACTGGTAACCAGTTGAACTGCTCTGTAAATAAACACCGACGCATCAAAACTTTGCGCCATCACAAGCTGCTCTGGTGCTAAGTCTCGCTCGTTTATCTGCGCTACCTTGTCTTTTACGGCTTCCAGCGTAGCTAAGACATTCGCGTTATTTTGTCTGTCTACACGAATAGAGATTGCTGGGTTGCCGTTTTGCACGCTGTAATTAGCGCCATCCGCGCGGGTAATCTTTATCTCGGCAATATCATTTAACGTAATAGGGCTGCCGTCTCGCCATTCAAGAATCATTTCGCCCATTTGAGTAGGATCGTAGCGACCTTCAAAACGCAGGGTGTAGCGTCTTCTCCCCACATCCACAAAACCGCCAGAAATATCATTAGCACGACCCAGCTCATTGGCCACCGCCGTTAAGTCGATACCTAATTGTGCGGCTTTGAATGGATCGAAGACAATTTGAAACTCTTCTACACCACCAACACCGCTTTCCATACGCGCTCTTGCAACGCCTGGAATCGATTCAAGCTGTGGCTTAATAACATCGGTAAAAAAGGTAACGTATGTGTTTATTTCGTTGGGGTTACCAGGTAGACGCTGTAGAAAGAAGTAGGTCAGTGCAGGCGCATCACCGCCGCTTCCTGCCAGCATAATATTAGGCGACAGGGCGTCGCGAGGTAACGGCGGTACCCGATTCATGCGGCTGATCACTTCAATTAGCGTTTTCTGCATATCGGTTTCAAGACCAAACTCTAGGTTAATCCACGCTCCGCCTTGGTTTGCCCATGCATTCATCGACTCAAGACCAGGAATGCCTTGCAGCACTTCCTCTTGTGGCTCGATAATCTCTGACTCTATCTCTTGAGGAGACGCAGCGCGCCACGATGTCTGAATATTAATATTCGGTCGTTCAATATCGGGAAATAGCTGCACAGGTAAATTAAACAGGCTATATAAACCCAGAAATACCAGCAGCGTTATTCCAATACCCACCCCGGTCGCGTTTTTTATTGCTTGCTTTGTAATGTCCATAATATGGCACTTATGCTTTTTATTGTCTGGTCTACTATAGGTCGCACGAGTGACAGAAAAAGTTTAAAGCCACGACAATAAGATTTTCAGCGATTATTAACATTTCGTTTATAAAGCGTTTAAAAAACGTTATTTATCGCAGATGAATGGACTTGAAAAATGGGTTATTTGTCGGCGTTGGACATATTTAGTTACACCAATATATAAATAAGCATCGCGAGAGTGAATAAGGTTAAAGGCATTTACGCGCTGAAAAATAGGGCGATATGGAGAGTGAGTACAGTGGGGTAGAAGTAAATTTCGATATCAGATAGGAAACTTTAAGCAAAAAAAAGCCGCTCATTGAGCGGCTTTTTCAAATACGTCAGCGATTACGCTTCAGCAATGATGATCACTTTGATTGAAGTGATAACGTCAGAGTGAAGTTGTAAGTCGATGTCATACTCACCAGTTTCACGAAGAGTACCAGTAGGTAGTTTAACTTCTGCTTTTTGTACTTCAACGCCAGCTGCAGTGATTGCATCAGCGATATCACGAGTACCAACAGAGCCAAATAGTTTACCTTCGTCACCAGCAGGCGCTGCGATTGTAACTTCAGCAAGCTCAGCAATTTTCTCAGCGCGTGCGTTAGCAGCAGCTAGTTGCTCAGCAATTTTCGCTTCAAGCTCAGCACGACGTGCTTCGAACTTTTCAACGTTGTCTTTAGTTGCAGGAACCGCTTTACCCTGTGGGAAAAGGAAGTTACGAGCGTAACCAGACTTAACAGTCACTTGGTCGCCCAGGCCGCCAAGGTTGGCGATTTTATCTAGTAGGATGATATTCATCTTAGCTAACCCTTATATTCGCCAAATTACTTGTGTGAATCAGTGTACGGAAGCAACGCAAGGAAACGTGCGCGCTTGATCGCAGAAGACAGCTGACGCTGATATTTTGCGCTTGTACCAGTAATACGGCTAGGGACAATTTTACCGCTCTCAGTGATGTAGTTCTTAAGAGTAGCGATATCTTTGTAATCAATCTCAGTCACACCTTCTGCAGTGAAACGGCAGAACTTACGACGTCTGAAAAAACGAGCCATGGGTGATCTCCTTAAGCGTTGTCTTCAGTGGTTTCAGTTTTCTTTTCCGCGCGATCTTGGCGAGGAGCAGAATCGTCACGACGCTCACGACGAGGCTCTTCTTTCATCATTGGAGAAGGCTCAGTCACAGCAGTCTTAGTGCGCATTACCATGTTACGTAGGATCACGTCGTTGAAACGGAAAGCATTTTCCAATTCATCAACAGCTTCTGCAGATGCTTCAGCATTGATTAGTACGTAGTGGGCTTTGTGCAGCTTTTCAATTGGGTAAGCCAGTTGACGACGGCCCCAATCTTCTAAACGATGAATCTGACCACCGTCTTGCTTTAGGATTGTGGTATAACGCTCGATCATACCAGGTACTTGTTCACTCTGATCAGGGTGAACCATAAATACGATTTCGTAATGACGCATTATAGCTCCTTACGGTTGTAGCCTCGACAGTACAGCCGACTGTATGGAGACAAGGAACGAATTGGGATGGCTGTAAGGGCGCGCATTATACGCAGCTGTTGCTAATTGCACAAGCATTAATCACCTTTAAAACAGCGCGTTGCCCTTCCCTCGATTTATAAACTCGAACTTATAATTAAAATACTGTTTATTTATACAGTAAATTACTGTACAGTTTTTTTGTCTTTAATAAACAGGGGACCTACCATGGCCATTACCACACAGTATGTTGTTACGCACAAAGGGGTAGAAAAATTGGTAACTACCGACAAAAAAGAAGCCGATCAGTACGACAAAATGCTCGACGCAGCAGACAACCTTGCCGACTACATTCTTGCAAAAGGCGTCAAATTAGATGACAGCGTGGTAGAAGAACTCACGATTATGCTGTCTAAAAACAAAGATAAAATTAGCAAAATTTTTAAAGGTGCTACGGCAGAAAGCGTACTAGAAGACGAAAGCGCAGAAGTTGTAAAACTACAGGCTAACGGCTGATTGTTTAAACGCACCCCTTATTTACGTCGATGTGATTCATATTTAGCAAGAGCAACTGCCGCTTTGAAATGATGAGATCTGATAACATAGCTATACGAAGCAGTGTTATTTGATAACATAACTTTAAAGCGGTAATTTTTTCTTACTTGGTTTTTAGCTGGGTGAACAGACGGGTTACCTTTGCTAATGTGAATAAAAGACGTAAACACAGGTCGGGCGTAGCGTGAGTACAATCAATAACAACAACACTCCATCGCAGTTAAAAACTGCCATAGAAGTAAGCAATTTACAGTTTTCATACGCTAAGGAAAGCGCCCCCGTTATAGACATTGCAAGCTGGCAAGTGTCTCAAGGCGAGCATGTTTTTCTTTCAGGCCCTTCAGGTAGCGGAAAGAGCACGCTCCTGAATTTACTGTGCGGCACGCTCACACCAACCCGCGGCAGCATAGCCTTACTTGAGCAGCCTTTTTCCTCTTTATCGAATAGGCAGCGAGACAAGTTTAGGGCACGCAACATCGGCGTTGTATTCCAACAGTTTAACCTGATCCCTTATCTTTCCGTTGCGCAAAACATTAATGCCGCGGCTTATTTTGCCAGTGCCGACACAAGTAAGAAGGATAACGATGCCAAAATTCACCATTTATTAGACAGGCTTCAGTTACCTTCCCAAGTATTACATGCAAAAGCCGATGCACTCAGTATTGGACAACAGCAGCGCGTCGCCATAGCACGAGCACTTATTAATGACCCACAGCTGTTAGTAGTCGATGAGCCAACCTCGGCGCTAGACACAGATGCACGCGATAGCTTTATGTCGCTGTTAAAAGAAGTGGCAGCGCAAAGCACGATGATCTTTGTAAGCCACGATAAAGCGATGGAGAGCTACTTCGACCGCCACTGTAGTATTAATGATTTAAACCAAAGTTCGAATATAGAACAAGCAGACTCTAAATACGCCACAGCTGAACAAGCGCAAGGGAGAGGGTAATGCTAAGTACTATTGCCATAGAAAGCTTAAAGCGCAGAAAAACAACCGCATTGCTTACACTGCTCAGCATCACCATTAGCATTAGTTTGCTTCTATGTGTGGACATTATTCGAAGCCAAGTAAAGACCAGTTTTACGCGCACGGTTTCAGGTGTGGACCTAATTGTTGGCGCCCCAAGTGGCCAGCTAAACCTGCTATTGTCGTCGGTGTTTAACATAGGCACGCCAACAAAGGGAATTGAGTACAAAAGTATTGCATCGCTTAAATCTAATAAGCAGGTCTCGTGGATAATTCCCCTTTCATTGGGTGATACCCATAGAGGCTTTAGAGTTGTTGGCACCACCAACAGCTTTTTCGACCACTTTAAATACGGTGATATGCAGTCACTTGAACTGTCGGCAGGGACAGCCTTCGCTCAGCCTTTATCCACGGTAGTAGGCGCAGATATTGCGGCGTCGCTAGGCTACAAGGTAGGCGATAAGATAGTAATTTCCCACGGGTTAGGTAGTGTCTCGTTTAACAACCACGATGATCATCCTTTCACTATTTCGGGCGTTTTAGAGAAAACCGGTACTCCCGCAGATAAGGCTGTGTATGTCACTTTACAGGGGTTAGAAGAGGCGCACACTGGCCCAAAGCAACTGCGTACGTCAATGCTAGGCCGAAAGGCTAGCGATAAAAAAGACCATGAGCATGAGCATGAGCATGAGCATGAGCATGAGCATGAGCATGACGAAGATACCGCAGAACATCCAGCTTACAACAGCGAAGCGTTTACGCCTGAGTCAGTGTCTGTTGTGATGCTGGGCCTCAAACATCGCGTTACTGCACTGCAATTACAGTATCAAATAAACCAAAGTAAAAAAGAGCCCTTAATGGCTATACTGCCGGGCATGGCGCTTGCTGAGCTTTGGCAAATTATGGGGAACGTAGAAGCCTTGCTGCTGGGCCTTTCGGGCCTAATAGTTATTTGTGCGCTTATTGGCCTAGCTACCATGCTTTTAGCAACCATGCGAGAACGCTATCAAGAAATTGCGGTATTGCGCACTATAGGCGCAGGCCCCTTTACCTTGCTCTTGCTTATACAAATTGAAGCCATGCTGCTTGCCATCGTTAGTGCTGGGTTAAGTGTTGGGTTAGTGGCTGGAATAATGAACGCACTTAAACCTTGGTTAAGCAGTAGCTACGGTCTTTTCTTAAGTAGCCCGCTGTTCGGTCAAAGCAGCGTTATAATTATTGTGCTGATATTAGGGTGTACTTATTTAGTTTCGCTATTCCCAGCCGTTGCCGCATACAAACGAGCTCTGCATGCGGGGCTTAATACGAACTAATCAAGACCTAGGCCTATAGTGCTGTTTCGGGTTCAAAAGGCTTGTATCAAACCCACTGAAAAAGCACCGATAGGCAATTGCCTTCTGCTTACAGGGAGAGTATTACTCTCCCACTCGTTTATCAGTGCTGAAACGTAAAATAAGCTCGTGCACCTGATTTACTGTAGAGCGTAAATCATGACTTGCCGCTAGCGATGCTTCTGATGAACGCTGGGTTTCAGACGCGCCGTCGGCCACTTCTACCAACTGTTGGTTTATGTGCTCAGCCACTGTACTTTGCTCTTCAACGGCAGATGACATTTCAACCGTGGCATCCGCGATACCCTTAACAGCATTATTTATTTCAAACAGTGCACCCCGCGTTTCTTCTACAATGGCACTGCCGTGCTCAGCTGAGGCTAGACCTTCTGTCGAAACTCGTACTGCGCGGTCAGAGCGCTCAGCTAATTCAGTAATAATATTGTGAATTTTATCGGTAGATTCACGGGTTTTAGATGCCAGTGTACGCACCTCATCGGCAACCACGGCGAACCCTCTTCCCTGCTCTCCCGCTCTTGCCGCTTCAATTGCCGCGTTCAAAGCAAGCAGGTTTGTTTGCTCGGCAATCGTTGAGATAATATTGGCGGCTTCACCAATATCACTGGTCGATTGAGCAAGCTCGGTCACAGTGGTGGAGATTGACTCAACGGCTTCACGAAGTGCCACAATCGCCTGCATAGCCTGCTCTGCTTTTTGATTGCCTGTTTCTACATTTGAGGCTGCCGTTTTTGCACTTTTCGCGTTACTTTCTACGCGTTCCGCGACTTCCTGAATAGCTTGACTCATTTGTGTAACCGCAGAGGCTATTTGCTGAGTCGCCTGGTTTTGTTGAACCACTGCCGCGCTCGTATTTTCGGCTTGCTCATGCGTTGTATTTGCTATTTTTTCAAGACCTGATGAGGCGTCCTTAATTCGCGTAAGCGCCGTACGGTTTCGAGCAAGCTCACAGGCAAGCGCTAGTTTCACTTGGCTAATGTGCGTAGCGTCTGGGAAATATGTAAGCGCAACTGTTTCGTTAGCGTAACTTTCCGGGCTTATAGAAAGTACATCGCTCCAGTCTTTTTTTGACTTTACTTCTTGAGCAACCATTAAAACAATTGCTCCTAACAGTGTAATGCCAGCGGCCAAGGCACCGTGAGTCAGGCCAAGAGTGAGGACGGTTAAGGCACTGACTAAAATAGAAGGTGCCAAATGTGTCAGTGTCTTTGAAATACGAGCCGTTAAAGAAACGGCTGACTTACCCGCTTGCATTCTTGCATAAATACTCGATGCACGCTGTATCTCACCTTCTGACGCCGGGATGCGCACAGACTCATAGCCCACTATCGTTTTGTTTTCATAAACAGGGGTTACAAATGCCGACACCCAATAATGATCGCCATTTTTTCGTCTGTTTTTTACTACGCCTAACCAGCTTTTGCCTGATTCTAATGTGCGCCACATTTCTTTGAAAACTGGCGCAGGCATGTCAGGGTGGCGAATTAAATTGTGATTTTTGCCAATAAGCTCTTCGCGGCTATAACCACTTGTTTCTACGAATGCGCTATTGCAATGCTGTATAACACCGCGCCTATCTGTGGAAGAAATGAGGCGATGATGTTTAGGGAATTTATATTCTTTTTGGGTAACCGGCTGATTATTTCTCATCAGGGCCTTTCTCCATGTAAAAAAGCAGTCATCCGTTAGACAGTGAAAAAAATAAATCTCTTCTAAGACTAGAACATTAAAAAGCGCTGTCTAGGAGGAGCAAAAAATTAGCGAAAGACTATATTTTTTCAAACATTAAGAAAAGCACTTTATACTTTAGAATAATATACCAGGTGAATTACTTTGACAGCTTTAAACTCATTTGAGTGCTTGCGTAAGACGCGAATTTTTTGCTCGCCCCTTTTATAACAACCCTTTGCAAAGCCCTAATAAGAATTGAAGATCTTATGAACACCTTGCTATTGATAATGGTATCTATTGCGCGTAAAAAGTATTAAATTCAATACCTACACTTAAGCTTGCTTATTAACACTGTGCTTCCAAATTGATCGTTTGCAGAGACTTCATCGAGTCTGACGCGTTTTGTGACGCAGCAGCTTAACGCTAGTGAGGTTTTTAAGTGCAAGGAGCACTTTTGCATAGCTAAGTGAAGGGAAAGCAGCTTTTAAAATTTTATTGCAGGCGCTCAACAAAATTTGAGCGCCGCAGTGCACGTAGACTGTTTGCGATTGCTCGCAATTACTAGGTTAACCAACGAGTCGGTCAAGTAAAGTAAGTACTCGTTCGCTGGCTTGCTCCATTTCAATCAGTTTGGCGTCAGCTTCTGCATGATTGCCACTTTGCATGGCTTGCACAGCTTCAATACCGCAACGATGCACTTTAGCATGAGGGGCTTCAATTTCTCTAAACGTAGTTGTTTGGCCAATAGATTTATTTGCATTATCACTGTACCAATGACCCAAACGAGAGCTCGTGTGATCGCCAAGTTCAGACACAGACTTATTGCTATAACCGCATAGCGCTGCATAAATATCTGCTTTCCATACCACGTGATCAAGTTTTACGGTCTGAATAAACGTTGCAATGGCACCGTCGCTAATAGTCGACTTCATGCTTTCGCAGTGCTGCACCATAGCTTCGTAGCTACCGTTAAGCTGGTTGATGCCTGTTTCTAGCTGTTCATTATTACCACGTAGCTCGTTTACACCTGACACGGCTTTAGATGTGGACTGAATAATACCGTTAACAAGCTCAGACACTTCTGTCGCTGATTTATTGGTTTCGGTTGCCAGAGCACGAACTTCATCTGCAACAACGCTGAACCCTCGCCCTGCATCACCTGCACGCGCAGCTTCAATGGCGGCATTCAGTGCTAGTAAGTTAGTTTGGTCTGAAATACTGGTGATAGTAGTCACGAATTTATTGATATTGTCTGCTGTTGTCGATAGGCCAGAGATTCGCTCGCTCATGCTGCCCATTTGCACATTCAGTCCGCTCATATCTGAAACAATTTTGCTTAACGTAGCAGCCGAGTCGCTAAACAACTCGTTTATATTTGCCACCGATTGATTTTCAGCATCTATGCGCTCGTAGGTACTAAGTACCGTCTCACGTATACTTTCAAACTGACGCATTGAATCGACAATACACTTCATAACAACAGAATCGTTCGACGCGCCATGTTGACTGCTCGATGCTTCGATGGTGTTTAATAGATCGCTCTTTTCAGCTTCAAGGGCATCAATTTTCTCTAGCGCTTCTTGAACCCGTGTCTCTAGAAGGCGTACTTGTGATTCTTTTTCTTCGTATTTAGTGCGAGATACAAACATGTGTAATTACCGATATATTTTTTATAGAGATATTTTAATCAGAGTAACAGATATTTAGGCCACTTAACCATTAGTCTGAAGTAGCGTTCTAAAATGATTATCGGCAGGAAGCCAAAAAACTGATGCATTAAAATTCGATTGTTTATTTCAATCATAACTCTTGGGCAATAAATGTAATGCTAGCAGCACACGTTGCGAACGAGCATTACGCGCATACTGCAACATGCAAGTCACTACATCGTGTACAAATACCCAAGAATAACAAGGGCAATCCATAGCGTTTCTACCACAATCATCACAATTGGCAGTACACCGACCTCAGCGAGTTTGCCAAGGTTCGACTTCATTCCTATTGCCGTAATGGAAATTATCAAGAAGAAGCGCGAAACTTGCGTGCCTGCATCTACAATAAACTCAGGCAAAGTGACAAAACTATTGAGTAGCATCAACGCAATAAAACCCACTAAAAAAAGAGGCATTTTAGGCACTTGTGTACCATCGGGTTGGTTTTTGACTTTGTAGAAATGCCGAAAAACCATCATCATAGCCAGTACAACGGGCATCAGCATGGCCACCCGCACCAGTTTTGTAAGCGTTGCCATATCACCTGCGCTGTTTGACACAGAGTAACCCGCCCCTACCACTTGAGCCACGTCGTGAATAGTACCGCCCAAGAAGATGCCGGCTTCTGTGTCGTTCATGCCAAACTGCGCTACCACAATGGGATAAAGAACCATGGCAATGGTCGACATCGCGGTTACACCTATAACCGTGAGCAATGTGTCCCGTTCGTGGTTTTCACTTCTGGGGAGAATCGTGGAAATAGCGAGTGCCGCTGACGCCCCGCAAATAGCTACAGAGCCACCAGTTAGTGCACCAAAACGCTTTTGAAGACCAAACGCTTTAGCAAGACAAACGCCTAGCATTATTGTGGTAAGAATAGCCACTGCCAGCATAAGTGCCGTTTGCCACCCCAGAACGGCCAAATCGCCTAGTGCGATGCGAAGCCCAAGTAGCACCACTCCCACTCTAAGCAGGGTACTTGCCGAGAAATCAATGCCACAAGCGCAAGATGTTTCGTTTTGATACAAAAACGACACTGCCATGCCTAAAAGAAGTGCAAATAACATAGCCGGCGCATTGTAATGCTCGCTTAAAAAAAGTGCCGCCATACCTGTAATGGTAGCAACGCCCAATCCAGGCCAGATAATCTTACACCTTACCGCTAAGTCATTCATTTCTATTTATTGGCCAAATTAAACTCGCTAGGTAATATATCGCGTCGCTTCCATCTGCGCTCTACAATTCGCTGCTTTAATTTTTTGGCAACTGGTAGGAAACAGAGCTTAGTGGCAAACGTTGGACCGCTGAGTTTGTGATGGCATTCAGATTAAGACAGAAGCCATAACCTAAACGCTGAATTTTTTGTCATATCATAAATTAGAGTTGTAGCGCATTTTTGATATAAATCACATACATTGCAGGAATTAAACGAGATGCTTTTGGAAACACTGCTTCCCATGTTCGGGCTTTTAGGCCTTGCCACGTTATTGCAAACGTTAAGCGGGTTTGGTTTTGGCCTTATGGTTGTGTCGAGTTTCACCTTGTTTGGCATCTTACCTCTTACCGCCACTACATTTATGGTAAGTTTTTTAAGCCTGTTTAATTCTGTAAGCCTGGTAGCTAAAAATACAAATCAGATAAACAAGCGCGCGTTCACCGTGATATTGTTGAGCGGCATTCCCTTTATGGCCGTTGGATATGCGCTGTTGGAATACCTGTCTATGGGAATGGAAACCTGGCTAAACTTGCTGCTAGGCCTTGCAACTCTTAGCTGCTGTGGCCTGTTATTGGTAAAGCGCAAACGTGCAAAACCGTCGGGTCGCGCTTATGGTTTTTGTATTGCTGGCGCGTTAGGCGGGTTACTCGGCGGTCTTTTCTCTACTTTCGGCCCTCCCGTGGTGTTTCAGTGTTACCGCCAAACATGGCCAATCAACGAAATCCGAATTACGTTGCTCGCTGTGTTTAGCGTTACAGCACTTACACGTCTTGCCATCGTGCCTTTTGGCACACTACCATCGAAGGAAGTATTATTCTCGGCAGTTTTTGCTATTCCAGTCGTTCTCATCTTCACTCGACTTGGTCGTTTACTTGCAGCTCGCGTGCCTGCTGCATCGGTACGGTTACTGGCGTTAACCATGCTCGCGCTCAGCGGCGTTTCACTTATCATACAAAGCGCTATGGTTTGAACTTCTACATTCAACCGCAGCAAGATAAATTGCCATGACTGGCGAACTAGAACACTAATGACGTTTCTATAATCGTTTGAGGTAAAAGTTTGTTTCATTCTTTAAATGCAGATTGAAACCTAGTAACGAGCAACACGCTTTAAGTTAAAAGAGCGAGCAGGCGCCCCTCTTTTTTTTACAAATCACACGGTTTCAAGTGGGTGTTTATAGTTTATCTATATTCAACGTGCTCATGGTCGTGAGAGTGAGTGTGAGTGTGAAGATGGTCACTGTCATCTCTACATGGCTCACCGGGCAATTCGAATTCGATAGTAGTATGTGTAAGTCCAAACGGCGCAAGTCGCATTTGAACTTCTTCTTTTAATGAACGAAGCGTCTTATTGTCGAGTGCACAACTAATAACAACATGTGCAGTGAGTACATGCTGCTGTCCGTCAAGCGACCAAAAATGAACATGGTGAATTTCCTCAACATACTCCATAGCAAGTAGTGTACGACAGATAGCGTTGCGAGTTGCTATATCTGGCACAGCTTGTAGAAACAGTGACATGGTCTGAACTACGTACCGAATTACGTTTACCAATATGAACAGGGTAAACCCAATGGAGAGTATGGGATCAAGAATGGGCCATTCAACAAAGTGAAGTACAATAGCAACGACTAACACCGCCACCCACCCCATGGTGTCTTCAATTAAATGCCAATTGAGCACCTTCTCATTCATTGAGTGACCGCCGTGTAATTTATACGCAGCAAAGCCATTAACCATTATTCCAAGGATGGCTAACCCAATCATACCCTCTGTCATGGGCATTTCTGGATTAGATAAGCGGGGAATAGCCTCAGACAGCACCCAGATTGCGCCAATCACTAAGATAACCCCATTTATCATTGCGCCCATTAGACTTAAGCGCTTAAACCCATAGGTGTACTTCTCAGTAGACGCCTTGTGACCAAGCTTACTTAAACACCAGGCTAATCCGATTGAAAGCGAGTCACCTAAGTCGTGTACCGCGTCAGCCATTATTGCCACACTATTGGTAAGCCACCCACCAATGAATTCAATAATTGTAAAAACAAAATTGAGCCAAAATGCCCAGCCAATACGTGAAGAATCAGAGAAGTCCGTGCCTTCATGGTCACCGTGTAGATGACCTTGGTGGCTGGTATTGTGATGGTGGTGATGCATAGCGACAACTCTACAGTGTTTATATGTTGAGCTTAGCGCGATGGGTACGCAGGTGCGAATAAAATATTAGGCGCACCTGACTTACAGATTGAAAATAACTACTCGCAGAATCGGGTTATATAGTCTTGATGGGGAGGCAGTTTGGCAACCGTCTTCTCAATGCCCTGCTTAATACCATTGAGTAGGCTTTGTAGCTCTTGCCGGCTCATGGTATCAACAATGGGATGATAGCTTTCTGGCATTAACCCTTGTCCAATCATGACCTGCTGCCAAGAGTCATCAAACAATTCATTCCCCTCTCTAAATACGCGCCCCGTCTTCTTAAACAAATCAATGCGATGTTTAAGCGATGAAGGAATATCCATTTGACGACAATGACGCCAAAATGGCGTGTCCGTGCGGTTAGTCACGTGGTAATGCAAAATAATAAAGTCACGAATATGCTCTAAGTCGAAATCAGCTTGACGATTGAACTCGTCAATGTCTTCCTGCACAACCCCAGCGGTTGGAAACATGCGAAGAAAGCGCACGATCCCTTGCTGAATAAGGTGAATACTGGTCGACTCTAATGGCTCAAGAAAACCACTCGCCAGCCCAAGCGCAAGGCAGTTTCTGTTCCACTGTTTACGTCGTCTGCCTGTTCTAAAGTGAATCACACGAGGGTCATTTAACGGTTTGCCTTCCACATTACTCAACAGCTTCTCTACCACTTCTTCATCAGAAAAATAGTGACTGCAAAAAACCATGCCGTTGCCAACACGATTTTGTAAGGGAATTTTCCACTGCCACCCTGCTTCGTGGGCTGTGCAACGCGTGTAAGGTACTGGTTCACCAGTCGCCTCGGTTTGTACCGCTACTGCACTGTCGCACGGCAGCCAATGGGACCAATCTTCGTAACCTGTGTGTAATGCTTGCTCAATGAGTAGGCCTCTGAAACCTGTGCAGTCAATGAAGAAATCCCCTTCGACTGTTTCACCTGATGCCAACGTTAATGAGGTAATGAACCCATCGTTTTCTCGGGTGGTAACCGCTTTAATGGTCGAATCAATACGTCGAAGCCCTTCTTTTTCCGCCAAACTTCTAAGAAATGTCGCGTAACGACTCGCGTCGATATGGTAGGCGTAATTAAGACCGTTATTCGGTAAATGAGCAAATTTGTTGGCCTCTGCAGCTTGTCGTTCAAGACAGTAATCACCAAAATCTGTGGCGAGCCCTTCATTTAAGCCACGCAACCAAAAATGTTGAAATCCTGCTGCCCAACAGTCTTTTCCGGTCACACCGAACGCGTGCAGATAGGCGTGCTCTGCATCTCTCCAGTTTTCGAAGTTGATACCTAACTTGAATGTCGCATTGGTCGCAGCCATAAATTCCTGCTCATTTATTTTGAGCAGTTTATGGAAAAAAACGAGTGTTGGAATGGTGGCTTCGCCAACGCCCACGGTGCCGATTTCTGAACTTTCGATTAAGGTGACATCCACTTCTTTTCCCAGCAGCCTGGTAAAAGCAGCCGCAGCCATCCAGCCGGCAGTACCTCCTCCGGCAATCACTAAACGCTGTTTTCTTTTCGACTGTGTTGATTTCATGCCCAACCTCTAAATTAATACTTCAAATTATTAACCAGCCACGCTCTAAATTGGCGTGCGGTGTTTTCATCTATCTCGCCCAGCGGCCCTTGTTTCGACGGGGGTATGTGGTCAAAGCGTGCGGTATTGTCGTCGAAAACGTAATAGTCAAATAAGTCCCGCCATGCTTTTCGCTGGGGCGCGGGAAGCTGTTTTAACGTCAACAAAGCGTGATAAAGGATATTCTCAGAGCGCCCAATATAGGCTGCAATATCGCGCCACCAAAAATTGATAAGTAAATTTATCGACTCTGTGCCTTCGATGTGATGCCACCACATCGAGGGAATATAAAGCGCATCGCCAGGGCAAAGGTCAATGACCAACGCATTGCTTATCGCCTCTTTAAAGAGGGGGTACTTTTTGAAGTCAGGCTGATGAAAGTCAACCAAACTTATCGACTGCCCTGCAGGAGTAAAATGCAGAGGGCCAACATACAAATTTTTTGCTTGTGAAGGTGGAAACAAGGTTACACGCCGCTTGCCTGACGCCACGCAGATTAAATTATCGGGCGCATCATAATGCGCCGCTATTCTACTTTTATTGCCTATCCATAGGGTGCCAAGCGGGTCTAACGCATCTAACCCAATTTTATTGCCTGAAAGCAAGTTCGGCAGGCAGGTGTCAACTGTGGTCGACCCCACATAAAGCGTATCGGCCTCTGCGTTATTTTGCTCAGACAGAAGCTTGTCTAACGCCTTTTTGAAGGGCATTCTTGTGCGCGTAAAATTAAACCCAGACAGCGCGTCGTTGTAAAACATGCGGCCGTTTTCTTTGGCAGGTAGCTGTATTGCATCCACCACCGTACCTTTGTCGTAGCCAGCTAGATAACGGCAAAGTGCATCATTACCTAACTGTGCCGCCTTTACCAATGGCCACTCAGCGACAAGTTGTCGGATGGTAAGTGGTTTGTCGCACTCGCTTAATAATGCTGTTAAGCCTTTGTCGAGTAACAAAGAATCGTCTGCATTTATCATGTCGGGCGCGGGGCAATCGTGTTGCCACATATTATCCATCCTTAAACACGGCTATGTTAAAGCTAAGTACTTATTTTTGGCGCCGCCTTTACGCGCGCTCTTTTTTCAATGTTACCAAGGTGCGTAGCTGTGACATTGATGCCAACATCATGTATATCGTCGACAAAAATCCCTTTTGGTGTAGTTCGCCTAATGCATCGCTATGCAGCGATTTGAGCACATCTTCATTGATGGTATAAAATCCAGACAGGCGGCTTGTACCACTTCCGTCTAATTCGATATCGACGACAAACGACTCAATGAGCTTGTTGGCTTCTAACAGCTTAACGAACTCAGCATGAGTAGCTTGTGATTCGTGAAGTGTACTAAGTACATTTGCAATGTTGTCAATGTACTCGCTGTTTCCACCATGCGGTAAAAATACATCCACACAGTGGTTACTTTCTTCATTGACGACGCGCGGATCGTTCATATCCACGTAAATAGATAATTTTTCTTGGCCGTCTGTAGTGCTTCTTCCAATTAGAAATGGCCCTCTCTCGATGACCAGCGGGCGATAAGAAGCCCGCCATCTATGGTTATCTAGGAAAAGATTTTCCCCTTGCTCAAGACCCAGTAGCGCTACCATTTGATACTTGCCATCACCGTCTTTGGCAAATACTAGCGGATAATGCGCCTGCGCGTGTCGTGCCTCAGCGGGGAAAGCAGCCACACACATCTGACTAGCCTCAGGGGAAAGTGAAAAGTCTTGAATGACCTTGAGGTTTTTGTGTTCCACATTGTTAAGTAAAACGTGATTTGCCATTGTTTTCTCCTAGCTAAAACTCGAAGCTCGAATTGTATTAATTAGTTCACGATTGGTTGGCAGCATAGCAAGGTGCTTTTGAGATAATTTTTCATTTTCATTAACCGCTCGCTGTACCCGGCTCAACGTACTATCAGAGTATCGCGACAGGTTGATAGCAAACTGCTCAGGCGCTTTCATACCGTACAGAACATACATGTAACTTGCCGCTGGAAATAGTTCGTCAGCAAAGCAAAAGTCACTCATTGATACTGGTCTAAATTGCCACTGTAAAAGCCAGTCATTAAGCTGCTCAGAAGCATGATCTAAATCCGTCATGAATCGCCAGTAAGGCGAGTCTTGCCTATCACTCAGTACATAATGAAGCTTTAGAAAATCATGGATTCGCTCCCAACGACGCGAAAAGCTACGATTAAAACTTTTACTCACTGCTGGCATAAGCACCCTGTGATTTGGCAAATGCTCAGACAAAAATCGCGCAGACATTTCAACCATCACAAGTGCTGAGGCTTCAAGGGGTTCGACGAACCCAGCACTGGTACCTATGGCAACACAATTTTTAACCCATGCTGCTTTTCTGTAGCCTGGGCTGAAGGTTATTTTTCTGAAATCACTTTCTGATACCGCCTGGGTCTTAGGGCACGAGTGTAAATACTGTTTTAGCGTTTCTATTGCCGTATCATCATTGGCAAATTCACTGCTGTATACGCACCCTACGCCTTTTCTGTGCGGTAATCCTATATCCCAAACCCAGCCGTTTTTATGGGCTGTAGATATTGTCGCAGAAGCGATGTCGACTTCTTCATTTACATAAGCTGCCTGCACGGCAATTGCGCTATCATTTTTTAGGCTGCCTGAAACGTCTGTCATCGGAGAGTTAAAATGTTTACCGATGAGGGTGGCACTGAACCCTGTGCAATCGATAAAAAGATCGCCGTGAACATCGTGCGATTTACAGCGCAACTCAGTAATAAAGCCATCGGTGTCTTCTTCAACGTGTTCAATGTGGTCGCTAATATAGTTAACACCCAAGTTCTTAATGCAATGTGTTTTTAGCAACTCTGCAAATTTATGGGCATCAAGGTGGTAGCCGTAGTTCGCAACTGCAGCATAGGGTGGGGTTTGCAGCTGTTTGGGCGCCTTAGCAGCGTCGCACAATGATGTTTGTGTACTGAACCAATTCGAGAACGCGGGGCTTTGTGAATGGTCGGTTTGTGATAACCACCATGCCCCAACACTGCCTTCAAAAAAGCCTGCAGGTAAACTAAAGGGATGGTCGTAGACGTTTGAAGAGGTCGCCGTCTTCCAATTAACGAAGCGAGTGCCTTGTTTGAAAGATGCATCACAAGCCAAAAGCAACGTACGCTCGTCAATACCTATTTTACGAAGTGTATCGCGCATTGTCGGCCACGTGCCCTCACCCACGCCTAATATTCTTACATCTGGCGATTCAACAAGTGTGACCGTCACGTAATCGTTGTGTCTTACGTTGTGCTCTGACGCGAGAATTGCCGCGGTCAACCAGCCTGCCGCGCCGCCACCAGCGACGACGATAGACGTTACGGGTGCATGGAAATTAGTTTCCTTCATACTGCTTACCGACAATGGTGAAGTTTCAACCTAGTCAACACTACCTTATTTATCGCTTAGATAAAAATAGAGCGTTATGACAAGTGCCACAACGCTCCTTAAGTTACAGCTTTAACGTTAGAAGCTGTAACGGACACCAACATTGTAGCGTGGCTCAACATCATAAATGCCCATCAGCATATTTGGATGTCTACCGTGCGTTCTTTGGTATTCACCTGTCACGTTGATCCCTTCAACAAAAAGCTCAAGATTTTCGTTTACATTGTAGCGAACGTTTACGTCAATCTGATCATAAGCTTCGGTATAGGTTGGGTTACGCTCTCCATTACCGTCAACCGTTGCTGAGAGGAACTCATCACGCCAGTTCCAAGCCACGCGAATTTCCCATTCATCTTTTTCATAAAACAGTACCGCGTTCGCCGTGTCACTAAGACCAAGTAGTACGAACTGGTTTTGAACCCCTTCGCCCTTGTTGGTGTTGTAGTTATCGTAAGTTACGTCACCATCAACGGTGGTGTAGTTAACAATTACCCCAAAACCCGACTCGCCGAAAATGTGCTGTACCGCCATTTCAAAACCATCTACCGAGCGCGATGTATCTGAGTTAACAGCTTGCGTCACTGTGATAGGCAGAAGTGGATCTTCACCTCTTATGCCTTGCACCGGGTCACCGAAGTTATCTCTTAGGTACTGCAGCACCGCACCTGCATCATCTGTGCCTAGCGCAGCAACAGCCTCATCATAACGTGGACCACCAAACGGTGTAGGTAAATCAAAAATAGTGTCAACGAATGTATCCGTGCCAATAAAGTTATCTACCGTTTTGTCGAAATAACCAATAGACACATAGCTACCTTCGCCATAGTAGTATTCCGTCGAGAAGTCGATGTTGGTTGATTCGAACGGCAACAGATTAGGGTTACCCGCATTACCTGTACCACCGTTAAATCGCGCAAGCTGGTTGACGGTTAATCCACCTTGAATATCGCCGTATCCGGGGCGAGTAATAGTTTCACTGTATGACCCTCTAACAAACCAGTCTTCGCTCACTTCCATTTTAATGTCGATAGACGGTAGGAAGTGATCATAGCCACCTTCAAGTGTGGTAAAGGTTTCGCCGTCCATAACAGCGTTAAACTCATTCGCCCCCGACCACTGTATGGTGGTAAATTGCGGCACCAGTGCCGTTGACTCAACATCGGTATCTTCGTAACGAAGCCCAGCACTTATCCATACAGGTCTATCAGCGAAATCAAATTCCAAATTAGCCTGAAGGTACGCTGCTATTTGAGTTTCAGTAACACGGCGGTCAACTTGATAATTCGGGTCCATACACAAGCGTGTTCCGCAAGGACTTATTGTTTCACCATTGGCCGTGGCTATTGCGCTTATTGCCCCTATTAAATCCTGAATATTAGACGCATAGTAGAACGGCTCAAGGTCGGCTCCATTGCTTCCCAATACATCATCAAATCGACTCGGCAAGTCTTCTTGCATGAAGATGTCATCTGGGTAATCATCGGCAGTACCATACCCGCCCCAAGTATCACGTTGAGCAACTGAATACGCTGAACGGTTCTTTGACTCCATTGCGGTAATACCAAAATCGATACTGGTGATTACGCTATCGTCCAAATAGTAGTTACCGCGGAACTGTAGCTGGTCTATCTCAGATTTCATGTAGCTGTTTCTAAACGACGTACCCGAGGTAGACATACGCGCTGGATCAAGCCCGTTCACACCGTCTGCGTAGGTAATGTCCATAACAGGGAAATCTTGTGAATAGTCAACTTCGGTCAGCACTCTGTCAAAAGACACCGCACTCACTACGTTATCACTACCCAAGTCGTTTTGCGGGCCGGCTTCGGCAGTCGAAGAATGCACATCTAATTCTAGCGTCAGGTTATCTGAAGCTAACCACTCTACGTTAAAGCCCAGTGATTTATTTTCATTGAAGGTTGATGTATCGGAAGTACCTAAACCTATATCACAGCAGGTGGCATCAGCATAGATTACCGGGCCCATTACCGAACCGACGGTATTCGTACCAGGTGTATATTCACCATATGCTGGAATACCATTAAACCAAGTAGACAATTGCTGGCGTTGCGTATGCACTTCTAACTCTGAATAGGTGTAGTCCAGCGTTGTTGTAATATCTTCTGTAGGCGCATATTGAAGCGTCAGCTGGCCGTTGGTTCGAGTTCTGCTGAACTCATCAAAGTTGTAGGCTAAATTCCTAGGTACTGAGTACACGTCATTAGGCCCAGGAAGGTTTGTAAATGAGCCATCTCTAGGCAGTGAACCCCAGTCGCCACCATCACCTTGAATGGTATACCAACCGTTGCCTGTTTCAGCACTCGCTTGACCACCGTCACGCTCTTGATAAGAACCGATAATTTGAATGCCGAACTTATCGTCGTTAAAGGTCTCGCTATAAATACCGGAAATAAGCGGGGTAATAGAGTCGCCTGTTTCAGTTGACCCGTCCATCATACCTTTAGCGGTTACAGTTGCTTGTCTTCCCGGGTTTGACAGGGGTTTTGCCGTAACTAAGTTAACTGTAGAGCCAATTCCCCCAGTAGGCTGCGATGCAAGGCTCGTTTTATAAACTTCCACCGCTGACACGCCTTCGGAGGCCAAGTTAGCAAAATCATATGAGCGAGATGAAGACGCCGATGTCGCCTCGATATTAGCAGCAGGCATTTGACGGCCGTTTAGCGTAACTAAGTTATAGTCAGGACCAAAGCCCCTTACTGTAATTCTGCTACCTTCGCCCTGTGATCGGTCAATCGACACACCCGTTATACGTTGCAATGATTCTGCAAGGTTGGTGTCGGGAAACTTACCCATGTCCTCAGCAGAAATTGCATCAACAACGCCCGACGCTGCCTTCTTTGTCAGCATTGCTTTGGTTAAACTTTGTCTAATACCGCTAACTTCAATTACCTCGAAGTTTCCTGCTTCAAGTTCATTTTCGGTTTCTTGGGCTTGTATGCCTGGTGCAGCAAGTGTGCCTATTACCAATGACAAACTAGATGCGAGACGAGTTTTCTTAAATGTAGTCATGTGTATTCCAGCAGTGGTGTTCAGAAGGTTATCGAAAAGGTATGCGACTAAGTTAACCTTTGAATTACCTTTGATTTTAATTCAATACTAATAATTCAATACCTTGTAAGCGCTTACATTTAGCTTTGAAGCCTTTTGAAAGCGCTTACATTAAAACCATACGATCACAGCCGATGTAATGCAAGTGTTTAATGAATGTTAAATGTAGATAACATCGGTGAACGACCTGTAGCATCATGGCAATATTGCTCACAAATTTTTTCTGCAGTTTTAAAAGTAATAGCAAAAAATCGGTAAAGTACAACCCGCCTTTTGTAAATAAAAGGTTAATTTTATTACTACTTCATTAGCGCGCCAGAAAATAGAAAATTATTGATTTAACTCTTTAAAAACGATTCCTACAGCCTTGTGTACTAGTAGAGCTCCTCATGATAAGTTGTTAAAACCTTGCTTCTTATAATTGATCTTTTTACTCCGTTGAATTAACGTTACACAAATGTAAGCGCTTACAAAATAATCAACCTAAATTTGTAAGCGCTTACATTCGCTTTTTATATGGCATTTGCCACTACATAAAACCCAATTTATTTTGAGCAGGGCTGAAAACAATGACGAAAAAAGCATCTCAACTATCGCGGATAGCAGCCGCGATCTCGGTCGCTACCCTATTTGGCTGTGGAGGCGGAGAAACAACCTCTACCAATATCGATGTGGTTGACGCAACAGTTCCGGTTTCAGATTGGGAACTGGTATGGAGTGACGAATTCGACGGCGCCAGCATTGATGACGATAACTGGACGCACGAAGTAAATTGCGACGGTGGCGGCAACAATGAATCTCAGTGCTATACGGATAGCGAAGACAACTCGTATGTGTCAGACGGTAGCCTTAAAATTGTTGCGCTGCCGGCCGAAGAAGGTGCTCAAAAGCCTTACACATCAGCTCGACTCAACACCCGCTACAAAGCTGACTTCAAATATGGCCGCATAGAAATGCGCGCTAAGCTGCCATCAGGCCAAGGTAGTTGGCCAGCATTTTGGATGATGCCAACCGATGAAGTATATGGTGGCTGGCCACGCTCTGGTGAAATTGACATCATGGAAGCCGTGAACCTTAAAGCGCAAGATGCAGACGGGAATCCTGAAAACCACATTTATGGCACCCTGCATTACGGTCAAGAATGGCCAAATAACGATAGCTCAGGCCAAGCATACTCTTTACCAAGCGGCGCGAACCCTGCAGACGACTTTCATACCTACGCCGTTGAATGGCAAGAAGGTGAAATACGCTGGTATATGGACGGCTATTTGTATGCCACACAGCGTCGCTCACAAATTCGCTACAACGCCAACGGTGAGGCAACCGGCCTTACACATCGCGGTTGGTATGCTGAATATTACGACCAAGGCACAGGCGAGTTGACCACACACTGGGACAACGCTCCCTACGACCAAGAGTTTTACCTCATTCTAAACTTTGCAGTAGGCGGTGATTGGCCGGTAAATGTTAATGAAGCCGGTATTGATGCTGAAGCATTCGCAGAAGGTCAAACTTACGAGGTTGATTATATTCGCGTGTATGAGTGTGCGTCTGACCCAGACACGGGTAAAGGTTGTGAAACAGTACGTCCAGGTTACGACTCGCTAGATGACGCGCTAGTAGAAGGTGCTGCGCCTATTCCATCACCACCTTCGACAGGGATTGCACAAGACCTCACCATTTTTGACGGCGCACCTAACCCGAATTGGCCCGCGTGGGACTGTTGCGGAGGCACCACACCGGTATTAGTAGAAGATGCAGATGAAGGTCAGGTATACGAATTCACTTTCGGCGAAACGCCAACTGTCATGGGATTCATTAGCCGTGATTTGTTTATTACCGATCCAGAAGGTCAAGCCTCACCTTTTAATGCCTCTCCGATAGAAGATACGGGCAGTGTTAAGTTTGACTTGAAGGTGACTTCGCTTCCAGTAAACGCAACGACAAATTGGGTTTTTAAAATTGAAAGTTCAGAGGGAACTACCGCTGCCGAAGTTCCTTTAATGAGTGGTTATGTAGGCCCAGCTGATGTGGCAGGCGATATACCCGAGCAGGGTGTTTGGGAGTCTTATGAGTTCCCGCTTAGCGTGCTTGCACAAGCCGGTTTAGATACCAGCGCTATTGACGTAATTATGGTGTTTCCAGCATGGGATACCGGAAACGGTGCAGTTTATCGCATGGCAAATGTGGAGATATCTCAAGAAGGCGGTGCGACTTACCCTGAACTAGTAATTTTCGAAGATGCCCAAAACCCCAATTGGCCAATGTGGGATTGCTGTGGTGGTTCAACGCCAACGGAAGAAATGGACGATGAAGAACACGGCCTAACTGCAGAATTCCGTATTGGCGCAGAACCTACAGTAATGGGCTTTAATACGCGCTCTTCAGCAGGCGGTGGCGATACTCCATTTAATGCCACTGCGCTGACAGAAGGTGGTTTACTGCAATTCGAGATGCGGGTACTAAGCAACCCGCTTAATGCTGATGCTTCTTGGCTATTTAAAATTGAGTCTAGCGATGCATCTACAGCAGTAGAGCTGCCATTGACTGACAGTGTAGAAGGGCAAGCGCCAGTAGAGGGTGAGTGGCAAACATACACCTTTACCCTTTCCGATCTACAAGCCCGAGGGTTAGATGTCAGTGCGATTGATGTTGTCATGGTATTCCCTGCGTGGGGAGCCGGTGAAGGCGCGGTTTACCGCTTAGACAACGTGAAATTTTACCACCCAGACAGCGGCGCAGAGGCGCCAGCGACTGGCATTACTCTTTTTGCAGATACAGCGGCCGAGCAGTGGCGCATTTGGGATTGCTGCGGTGGCTCAACGCCAACCGAAGAAGTTGACGATGCTGAGCATGGAACAGTTGCAGAATTTCGTATTGGAGAAACTCCAACAGTCATGGGCATTATTGCCGACGATGGCCACGCATTTAACGCGTCTGCATTACTTGCAAATGGTGTTGTGCGCTTTGAAATGAAAGTAAGTGCAATGCCTCTTGATGCCTCAGCGCCTTGGTTATTTAAGATTGAATCTATTGGCGCATCAACTGCCGTTGAGCTTTCTTTGTCAGCTAGCGTTGAAGGCGTCGAGCCAGTTCAAGGCGAATGGCAAACCTATACCTTCCCGTTACAAACTCTTTTCGATGCTGGTCTAGATCTTAGTGCGATCAACGTCATCATGATGTTCCCAATGTGGGGGCAAGGTGAAGGTGCCGTGTATCGCGTTGATAACGTCGAAATTGCTGCTCAATAGCGTAGTACGCGTCGTCTAAGCAGCACTTAGACGACGCACGAATTTGATAAGAATTAGTAGAGCAACTATGAAAAACACACCATTTAAAAAAACCCAACTTGCCACATCGATGGCTTTGTTAATGGGCACCACGCTCGCTTTACCAACGTATGCGCAAGACACTGAATCTGCGACGCCCGCCGAAGGCGAAGTTGAAGTTATTCAAGTAAGCGGTATTCGCGGCAGCATGATCCGCTCAATGGATTTAAAACGCAGCTCTAACGGTGTAGTAGATGCCATTTCGGCAGAAGAGTTAGGTAAATTTCCCGATACCAATCTAGCTGAAGCACTGCAACGTATTACTGGTGTAACCATTAGCCGAAACAATGGCGAAGGTAGTCAGATTACAGTTCGTGGTTTTGGCCCAGAATTTAACCTGATTACCCTAAATGGCCGTCAAATGCCGGGCACCGGATTTACCCGTTCTTTTGATTTGGCTAACTTGTCATCAGAGGGTGTAAATACTCTTGAGCTTCACAAGACGGCCCGTGCAGAAAACCCAAGCGGCGGTCTAGGTGCAACGGTAAACATTATTACAATGAAGCCGCTTGCCCAGTCTGGTCAAAACGCCACTATTTCAGTAAAGGGTATTCACGACACATCAAATGAAGCCGGCGATGATGTTACCCCCGAAATTGCAGGTGTCTACAGCAACACCTTTGCCGACGACATGTTTGGTTTTGGCGTTTCGTTTTCACATCAAGAACGTGACTTTCAACAACAATCTGCAAACGTTCAGGGATGGCAGCGCGAGCTAAATAATGAGCTTCCCGATTTAGACCCGACGAATGTTGTAGATAATCGCACGAATATTACCGATGCGGCTTTCTTTCCTAGGGATATGAACTACGGCATTAATGACGTGCAGCGTGAAAGACAGAATGCGCAGGTAACATTCCAGTTCAGGCCTATCGATGCTTTCACTGCCACGGTCGATTACACGGCCAGTAGAGCAACTACAGGCTCCAACGCGGTGGGCTGGGGTATTTGGAACAACTTTGGCGCAAACATTAACGCTTACGAGCTTGATGAAAACGGCACCGCATTATTTGCGGATATTAGCGGCGACGATGGCTCTTTCACGGCAAGTCGCAATACAACACGAGTAGATGCACGCTCACTAGGGGTTAACTTTGACTGGATCATAAACGATGATTGGCAAGTTAGCTTAGACTACCACGACTCATATAACGAAACAGATAATGGTTTCGATGAAGGGCTAGGTAGCGCTGGACAAATCATCTTGGGTTCAAATCAGCTTGAATCAAAAATTTACGATTATCGTGAGGGCGATATTCCTCAGGTTTATGTGGACTGGAATAATGGCACTAACGAAGTTCTGCCAAGCGAAATTGACTCCAACTTTAGCCAATTTATCTATTCGCCAGGGCGCTCTGATATTGAACAGCTTCAGCTAGACGGAACCTGGTACAACTCGGCATTTGATATTCCTTTAGTGAAGATTGACTTTGGCTACGCGCGCACCGAACAGGCGCTATCCGGCTTTACAGCGTGGAGTGGATTACGCGGCGGCCCTGGTTTCAATCCATCGTTTACCGAAATTTTCCCAGACAGCATGTTTGTTCGCAATGACACGTCAGGCTTCTTAGATGCCTTCACTGGCGGCGGTGCGAGTATGAACCCTGGCTACTATTACACGTTTGATTTTGACGAAGCGCTTGCTCGACAGCTTCAGTTCATTACCGCGGATGTTGTGGGTGAAAACAATACGTATTCAATCGACCCTTTCTTTAGAGGCGCACCTGCAGTTAACAACGTAGAAGAAATTACTGACTCTATTTATGTTCAAACTGAGTGGGATTTTGAGCTGGGTGACTACTACGTTCAAATTAATGCCGGCCTTCGCTACGAAGAAACCGAAGTACCAAGCTCAGCGGAAGTACTCGTGCCGATACAAGTAAACTGGGTAGCCGCATCAGAGTGGATTACTCAGTTTGAGGATGAGCCTCAGCTACAAGACTTTACTGGCGAATACGATATTTTGCTTCCCATGTTTGATATTAAAATGGACATTACCGACGATATCGTTGCTAGATTCTCATGGGGTAAGTCAATTACTCGTGCGCCTATTGGACAACTTCAAGGTGGACTTTCTTTCACCGGCAGCCCAAAGATTGGCTCACGCACAGCCGATGCGGGTAATACTAGCCTACTCCCCTTTGAGTCGACCAACTTAGATTTGTCGTTTGAATGGTATTACGACGAAGCAAGTTATGCGTCAGTTGGGCTTTTTAGAAAGTCAGTTGATAACTACATTTTCAATGCTGCGCTTAACCGCCAGTTCGACGGATTGCGCGATATTTATGAAGGACCTCGTTGGAACGAAGCAGTCGCAGCCTTAACCGGTGCCGGCGTGCAGGCAACAGATAGCGCCGTTTATGATTATTTCGTAGAAAATGGTTATGCAGATGAGAACGGCGTTGTTACGCCTAATTCGGATGACCCGCTAATTACATGGCTTACAAGACAGCCAGACAATTCCGATAGCCCAAGAACGGTAGAAGGTATAGAGCTAGCCATTCAGCACACCTTTGGTGATACAGGCTTCGGCTTCGGTGCGAATGCGACATTGGTTGATGGCGACGTAGACTACGACCCATACTACTTTGGAGAAGAAGAAATCAATCCACTTGTAGGCATTAGTGACTCGGCCAACTTCCAAGTGTTTTACGAGAAAGACGGCCTATCGGTTAAAGTTACCTACGCATGGCGTTCAGACTATGTAGTTGGCATTGGGCAGGCGCAAGGCTCATCAGACAACCCTGCTACACAATTTGATACCTTCGGACAAGTCGATGCCAGCGTTAACTATGACGTAAATGAACACCTAACCGTGTTCCTAGAAGGCGTAAACATTAACGATGAAACCGAGCGTGGCTTCGGCCGCTTTGAAGAGCAGTTCTTGTTTGCTCGTCAATACGGACCGCGCTACACATTAGGTGCTAGATACACGTTCTAAGCTTTACGTGTCTTTAATGAAAGGGCCTTTTTAAAGGCCCTTTTTTATTGGCTCTTTCTTATTAGTTTAGAGGTTTAGTCGGTCACCGGTGTTCATCTGTCATAGTTCCGCCTTAAAGTGATTGGGTAATGTAAATGAGGGTCAAACCAAAAAACATGTTTAAGCAAATACTCACTCAGTCGGTGAATACTTCTTTATTAACAGATTCCTACGGTTTGTAACACTAAACAGATCGACCAACAATGAATCGAGCTCATTGTTTATGGTTAGTATTTTATTTCACCAAATTCACAAGTTACTCAAACCTCCATTGGCGTCCATCAAACGAAAAAAATACATAACTATTTCTAAATTAAGTCTCCCTATGACGTGTATTAGTGGTATAAAATCGCGGCGAGGAACACACTCCTCATTGATTCACACAGGATAAAGGGACTAACGTGAATATGATAAATAATAAAAAAATTCTATCAGCGGTATCACTGCTCGCCATTATCGGCGTTACCTCAGGATGCGCCACAACATCATCTCAAGTCGTTGAGACCCCGAAAGTAAATAGCTTTAATACTCAATACACTGGTGAAAAAAAGAAACTAGTTGTAGGCCAATTTGTTAATCGCTCTAGCTTTCAGAACGGTATTTTCTCGAATGGACAAGACCGTCTAGGCAGCCAAGCAAAAACAACGCTAATGAGTCATTTACAACACACTAATCGATTCAGCGTACTTGACAGAGACAATATGAACCTCCTAGCAGAGGAAGCACAACGCACTGGAACGAAACAAAATATTGCTGGTGCAAAGTTTGTCGTCACTGGAGACGTTACGGAATTCGGACGAAAAGCCATAGGCGATAGACAACTCTTTGGCATACTAGGCAAAGGTAAATCTCAAATCGCTTATGCGAAAGTAACGTTAAACGTGGTTGATGTAACGACTTCTGAAGTAGTTTATTCCGTAGCTGGTGCTGGTGAATACAGCCTTTCAGAGAGAGAAGTTATAGGTTTTGGGAGTACTGCGACCTATGATGCAACGCTTAACGGTAAGGTCCTTGATTTAGCGATTCGCGAGTCGGTAAACAACCTGGTCGATGGTATCGAATCTGGCGCGTGGAAGATTTAACAATGAAGAAAATTATAATAACCGCGGCCCTGGCTTTAGGCATTGTAGGGTGTAAAACTACCGAGCCACTTTACTATTACGGTGAATACAATACGGCAGTGTACAGCTACCTTAAAGGCGAAGAGACTACACTCGATGAACAAATTCAAGTGCTTGAACAAACTATTGAACTTGCCGCCGCTAATGGTAAAAACATAGCTCCAGGCATTCATGCGCACTTGGGCATGCTTTATTTCGAAAGTGGCAACGCACAACAAGGCGAGAACCACTTCCAGCAAGAAAAGCAATTATTTCCAGAGTCAACTCAATATATTGACTTCCTTCTTAATTCAGCAAAGGGAGCGTAATAAATGGTTACTCGTTTTTTAGCTATTTTTAGTTTAGTAAGCGTGCTTTCTGCCTGCGTAAGTATGCCTCCGGCACATGATTATACCGCATTTAAGGCATCTAACCCTGAATCGGTCATAATTCTACCGCCTTTAAACAATACCCCCGAAGTTATCGCGCCTTATAGTGTTATGACGCAACTAGCTACTCCAATTGCAGAGTCGGGTTTTTATGTATTCCCTGTTGCTATGGTTAATCAAACCTTCAACAACAATGGACTGACGCAAGCTGCTGATATTCAGGCGGTTCCAACTCAAAAACTTAAAGAAATTTTTGGTGCTGACACTGCGCTTTACGTGACAATTGATGACTACGGTACAAGCTATGTCGTTATTTCGAGTGAAACAAGAGTGACAGTGACTGCTTCACTTGTAGACCTTGAAACAGGTCAAATGCTTTGGACTGGCACTGCATCAGCGTCAAGTGCAGAACAGCAAAACTCAAATAGCGGTGGGCTTGTTGGTATGCTTGTACAAGCAGCGGTGAGCCAAATTTTTGAAACCATTACTGACAAAGGTTTTGAAATTGCAGCAATGACGTCTACAAGACTTCTATCTGCTGAAAGCTACAATGGTCTGTTATATGGCCCTCGTTCTCCTAAGTATGGGCAACCCGTACCTAGCGAAAAACAAAAATAAAAGCGTATAGCTTTATCAAAAACGTCGCCTCTGCTACCACGTTTAACTGGTTAGAGACGACGTTTTTTTAAGCGCTAGAAAATGACTTAGCTTAGTTTTGACAGCTAATACTCGCTGCTTTTGCCGCATCTGGCTTAATGTGAATATCTGCCATACTCAAGCTGGCTTTTCCTGCACTGCCTAGCTCAAATGGCACCACTAGACCTGTAAAGTCTATTCCCTCATCAACAAAGCACTTTAGGTCAATACTCACATTAGTCCATGTATCCACAGGTATCGCTTTTAGCTGCTCGCTAATATCAATTTGTGTAGAACAGCTTCCAGGTGCATCGCCTTCTCCTTCACAGTTCATACCTATGGTTACCGGTGAACTTATCTCAGAGTGACGGCTCACGTTGAAGCTAAGTGCGGCAGGCGTGAGTAGCTGCGCACTTAAGTCTTCACGGAAAAAGCTCTTGCTTGCAAAACGCATGGCAGCGAATTCAGTTCCGTCGAAGGTCACTTTGCGGGCATCTTCCTGCACTTCTTTATCTACGGTACGGTAGGTTAACGCGCCCACAGTATGCGTGCTTGCATTTACCGCTAGTGATTTATCGCCCGAGTATAGCCAAAGCACCCAAGGGGACTGCACAGCACCATTTAGAATTTGCATTGGCTGATTGCTGTCGGTGCTTACTTTAATTTCTGTATTCAGTGCGTCACTTAATACATTGTCATCACTAAACGTTAAGCCAAAACCATAGGGCAGCAATGGCGCGTAGGTTTCATCGCCTTTGTTAACAATTTGCTGAGGCTCAGATGGCCAAGAGAAAGATAGCTTACCCTTAAAGTCGTGCTCGCCAAATAACACATCTGCCACAGCGCCACCTTCTGAGCCCGGCAGCCATGCCGCAACGAATGCATCAGAGGCGTTAAGTTCGGCGTTTACCCACATAGGACGGCCGCTGATAAATACAGAAACCACTGGGATGCCCTGTGACTTTAATTTTTCAAGCAGGGCGAGGTCTTGCTTGGTGCCTTGTTGATAAATCAAGGTTTCTCTATCGCCATGACCTTCTGCGTAAGGCTCTTCACCAAATACCACAATAGCTACATCAGGCTTGGTATCAAAGTCGCCATTAACAGCTAGCTGAACTTCGCCGCCTGCGCTTTCAACGTGCGCTTTAATACCGTCATAGATAGAGGTGCCACCTGGGAAGTCGTCATTGGTATTGTTGGTGCCTTGCCACGTAATACTCCAACCGCCCGACTGTTTGCCAATGTTATCAGCACCATCGCCTGCTACTAATATGCGCTTGTTCGCCGAAAGCGGCAGGGTGTTATCTTTGTTTTTAAGCAGTACTAGCGACTCTCGTACCGCTTGGGCCGCTACTTCACGATGCTCAGCTTTACCAATTAGTGAGCGGTCACCTGATAACGGGCGATTCGCAGGACTAGGTTTGTCGAAAAGGCCAGCGCGTACTTTTACACGAAGAATTCGGCTTACCGCATCGTCGATGCGCGACATTGCAATAGTGCCCGCTTTTACTTGGGCAAGGGTATTGTCGTACAGCGCTTTCCAATCGTTCGGTACCATAAAGATATCAAGGCCTGCATTAATGGCCTGCGCACAGTCTTCGTTGTTACACCCTTTCACTTGGCCGTGACCATTCCAGTCACCCACAACAAATCCGTCGAAGCCCATTTGCTCTTTAAGCACATCTGTCAGCAAGTATTTGTGACCATGCAACTTTTCACCATGCCAGCTGTTAAATGACGCCATTACCGATTGCGCGCCTGCGGTAAGCCCGCCGACATAGCCTTGTGCATGAATATCAAATAACGCTTGTTCGCTGGCAATGTTGTCGCCTTGGTCGTCGCCGCCAACGGTGCCGCCATCGCCTACAAAGTGTTTAACCGTACTGATAACACGCTGATCGCTAAGAAAGTCTTTGTCCGCTGCTCCCTGCAGGCCCTTAACTACCGATGTTGCGTACTCCCTAACAATGGCTGGGTCTTCAGAATAACTCTCGTAGGTTCTACCCCAGCGGTCGTCACGCACCACGGCAACGGTTGGTGCAAACACCCAGTCAATACCAGTTGCCATCACTTCTTTAGCGGTGATATGCGCAATTTTTTCAACCAGTTCAGGATTATTAGCAGCACCTAAGCCAATGTTGTGTGGAAACAACGTAGCACCAATAACATTGTTGTGCCCGTGTACCGCGTCTGTTCCCCACATAGTAGGAATAGTTGAACCGTCTAGGCTGTCGTCGATAGACGCCTGATAAAGCTTCTCAGCAAGTGCTATCCAATCGTCTGGTGTTGCATGCTTGTCGTTGTTAGGAAACGCTCCACCACCGTTAAGATAAGAGCCAAAGCCGTATTTGCGCATATCTTCAACGTTGATATCGCGAATTTCAGGCTGGATCATCTGAGCAATTTTTTGCTCAAGGGTCATCGAAGATAAAATCTCTGAAACCTTCTTTTCAACTGCAGGGTCTGCCTTTACCTCAATATCAAGTTGGGGCCACACTGCGCTGGCTTTGCTCGGCTGATCTTTTATCCCGTCAACTGAAGATACATTTTCATCACTTGAACATGCACTGACTAAAACGCCAACTAATGCACCTGTGACAACTTTCGCGAGTAGACTTTTTCGCATTATTAATCCTTGTTACTTTTCAGTGGAATTAAATTGAGATACGCGACTACCCACAAGGCCGTAAAAAGCAATGTAAAGGTAGCAAGAAGCGGGAAGTAAGAATGACAGCGTCACACCAACAGAGTCTGCCAACACACCTTGCAGCAGCGGAACAATAGCGCCACCTACAATGGCTAAGCACAAAATACCTGAGCCTTGCGGTGTATCTTTACCCAATTGCTGCAGCGCTAAGCTAAAGATGGTGGGGAACATGATTGAGTTGAATAAGCCAACACCTAAAATACTCCAAAGAGCCACATCACCAGTACTCGAGAGCGACAGCAATATAAGCGCAATGGCCATACATGCATTAAATGCCAACACATAGCCACCCGAAATTTTTTGCATTATTACGGCGCCAATGAAACGCCCCACCATGGCACCGCCCCAGTAATACGCTAACAGCTTTGCTGCCCCCGCTTCACTTAAGCCACCAACTGCAGGACTGGCTAGATAATTTACCAACATGCTTCCAATGGCGACTTCAGCGCCCACGTACATAAATATGCCCACCGCACCTAAAACAAGGTGTTTGTGATGCCATGCGCCGCCTTTAAATACACCAGTATTTGCGCTGGTATGATGTAACTTTGGTAGTTTTAAATACAAAAAGACAAGTGCTAGCAACAGCAATGAAGCGGCAAGTATTAAATAAGGCACCTGAACGTCTGACGCACTTGGCACGCTACCGCCGTGCTCTCCTGTTGCACCGTAGATAAGATAAGAACCAAAAAACGGCGCTACGGTGGTGCCAAACGCGTTAAAGGCTTGGGTCATGGTTAGTCGTGAAGATGCGGTCTTGGGGTCACCAAGGGCGGTAACATACGGGTTTGCCGACACCTGAAGTATGGTAATTCCGGAAGCGAGTACAAAAAGCGCTAACAGAAAAATGCCATATATTTGGCTTGAAGCGGCAGGAAAGAACAATAAGCACCCTACGCAAGCTATTGATAAACCAAGTACAATACCTTTTTGATAGCCGATGCGCGATACCACCATGCCAGCAGGTAACGAAACAATGAAATAGGCGCTGAAGAAGCAAAACTGAATTAGCATTGCTTGGGTGAAGTTTAAGTTAAACGCACCTTTTAGATAAGGAATAAGGATGTCGTTCAAGCAAGTGATAAAACCCCACATGAAAAACAACGTAGTGAGTGAGATAAGTGCAAAACGGTGGCTGCCGCTTGACTCACCTTCAGGGGCGCTAGAAATATTAGACTGCACTGGTGTGTCCACGAATGACCTCTGTTGCTATTTTTTCATTTAATGATAAATTTACATTTGAAAGCGCTTACATATTAACATCTGATTTTTTTGTAAGCGCTTACATTAAGCAAATAATTACATGAAGCGTTGTCGAATTCAATGTAAATATGATGTTATTTGCTCTGTGCACGCCAGAGCTGATATAAAGATTTTGTTATAGTCAGGATATTTCCAAGATGCAAGAAATTAACCTTCCATCCACTTCAACAATGTTGTCAAAAGACTTTTTGTTTGGCGTGGCGACATCAAGTTTCCAAATAGAAGGAGACAGAAAAGGAAGAGTAGACTGCATATGGGACACGTTTTGCGAAAAAGAAGGTGCCATTTCAGATGCCACTAACGGCGATGTTGCTTGCAACCATGTAGAGCTTTGGAAGCGCGATGTCGAGCTTATTGATGCACTTGGCGTAGACGCATACCGTCTTTCAATTTCTTGGCCGCGGGTAATGAAAGAAGACGGTAGCGTAAATGAAGTGGGGTTGCGCTTTTATGTAAACCTTGTTGACGACCTCGTAAAACGCGGTATGAAAGTGTTTGTTACGCTGTACCATTGGGATTTGCCGCAATATCTTGAAGATAATGGCGGCTGGTTAAATCGCGATACCGCCTACGCATTCGAAAAATACGCAGAAGTGATTGCAAATGCACTTGGCGAAAGCGTGTATGCGTATGCCACGTTAAATGAGCCGTTTTGTTCGGCTTATCTAGGGTACGAAGCAGGTATCCACGCACCTGGAAAAACAGGTATTGCGAATGGGCGTAAAGCGGCGCACCACTTACTTCTTGCTCATGGACTAGCGCTACAAGTACTTAAGAAACACTGCCCGAACAGCCAAAACGGTATCGTACTTAACTTTAGTAACTGCCATACACCAAGTAACGCCCCCGACGACCTGCAAGCCGCAAAGCTTGCAGACGAATACCACAACCAATGGTATCTAAAGCCAATTATCGAAGGTAAATATCCTGACGTTATCGAAAAGCTCAGCGCTGATGATAGGCCCGATATCATCGAAGGTGATATGGAAATCATTGCACAACCCATCGACTATTTGGGCATCAATTACTACACTCGCACCGTGTACCAAAGTGATGGTAAAAGCTGGTTTGAAGTGGTTCCCCCTGCTACCTCTGAACTTACCGCCATGGGCTGGGAAATCACCCCGGATGCATTCACTGAACTGCTTGTTGACCTGCATCAGCGCTATACCCTACCGCCTATTTATATTACCGAGAACGGTGCGGCAATGGATGATGAGCTTGTTGACGGAGAAGTAAAGGACGACTCGCGCACGGCTTATTATCACACTCACTTGAATGCGGTAAACAATGCCATTGAACAGGGAGTTGATATTCGCGGTTATTTTGCGTGGAGTTTAATGGACAACTTCGAATGGGCGCTTGGCTATTCAAAGCGTTTCGGTATTGTTTATGTTGACTACGACACCCAAAAACGCACGCTAAAACAAAGTGCTCTGGCTTATTCAGAACTGGTGAAGAGCCGGATAAATCGGTACATTAGCGGTACCGAATAAGGACAAGTAACAAACCGTATGGCAACAATTTACCAAGTATCAGAAGCTGCAGGGGTTTCGCTAGCTACCGTTTCTCGCGTTATGAACGGCAACGCGAAAGTCAGCGACCGCACTCGTAAAAAAGTAGAGGACGCAATGGCATCATTGGGCTATCAACCGAACGCTATTGCCCAATCACTTGCATCAAACCGAACCAATAGCGTAGGTTTGTTAGTTTCAGAACTGCACGGCTCGTACTTCGGTGATTTAATGAGTACGGTAGAGCAGGTGCTTAAACAAAACGGAAAGCACGTCATTATTACCGCAGGCCACGTTGACGAAAAGCGCGAACACGAAGCGATTGAGTTTTTAAAAAGCCGACGCTGCGATGCACTCATTCTTCACGCCGAAGCAGTGTCTGACGGTTACTTGAAAACACTCTCAGACAGCAATATTCCTATTGTGGTGATAAACCGTAACGTGGATGGTCTTGAAGAAAACTGCTTTGTTGTAGATAACGAAAACGGCGGCTATATAGCCACAAAAGCCGCTTTAGAAGCGGGTCATAAGCAAATTGCCTATATCAGCGGCCCGCAATTCAAAAAGGACGCTAGCGACCGTTTGGCTGGCCACAAAAGAGCGCTACAAGAAGCGAACATTGCTTTTGAAGAAAACAGCATGTTCGAGGGTGATTTCCATGAATCTTCTGGCCAAGCGGGCATGCAACAGCTTCAAGATACGTTTCCTGGTTTCACCGCGTTGGTTTGTGCAAACGACGAAATGGCGTCTGGCGCCATGACTGCGGCAAGGGAATTCGGCTATGACATTCCCTCACAACTTTCTATCATTGGTTTCGATAACGTGCTCTTTTCACGCTACCTTTATCCAAAGCTCACCACCATTGAGAACCCGATTCACGCAATGGGAGAAATGGCGGCGTATTGGGTATTGCAGCATGTCTACGATATTAAAAGCCCCATTCCTATTGAACACCTATTCGTGCCAGAGATGGTAAAAAGAGACACCCTAGGCAGCGTATAGGATGATTAGAGCGCTGCCCCCCTCTTTGTATTACACGCTAATTGTCTCGTTAGGAGGATTTATTTTTGGCTTCGATGCCAGTGTAATTGCAGGGGCAAACGGCTTTATTGATATAGAGTTCGATTTAAGCGACTGGCAACAGGGCTTTGTCGTAAGTTCACCCACGTTAGGTGCGCTCATTGCAATGCTGTTTGCTGGCGGCATAAGCGATGCTATCGGCAGGCGAAAAGCGCTGATCCTTGTCGCATTTCTCTATTTACTCTCCTCTATTGGCTCGGCTTTAGCGCCAAACTTTGAAACCTTAGTGCTTTCACGTTTTATAGGTGGCATTGCGTTTTGTTCACTCATTATCGCTCCGTTGTATATCTCTGAAATAAGCGCGCCGGAAAACAGAGGCAAAATGGTGTCGGTGAATCAGCTTAATATTGTGCTGGGTTTTGCTCTGTCTTACTTCACGAACTACTACTTGCTTCAACTAAGCAACAGCGGGCAAACTTGGGTGATAGACTGGCATTTAGATACGCAATTATGGCGTTACATGCTGGGTCTTGAAGCCATTCCCGCGGCGCTTTGGTTTGGCTTGCTTTTCACCATTCCTCGCAGCCCGCGATGGCTGGTACTAAAAGGCCAACATAGCGAAGCTGAGCAAGTCATAAACCGTTTATTCGACAAAGCGCAAGCCCAAACGCTAGTAGAAGATATATCATCATCACTTAAAGAAAAATCTTGGCCATTGCGAGAGCGCTTACACTTTTTGAAAGCTAAAGCCATGCGCTTTCCTTTAATGATAGGTCTCATTATTGCGGTGGCGCAGCAGATAACGGGCATTAACGTTATCTTTTTCTACGCGCCCACCATATTTGAACAAAGTGGCGTAGGCACTAACGCCGCCTTTATGCAGGCAGTGTGGATAGGTTTGGTTAACGTAGCGTTCACCGTGGTGGCTATGCTCACCATTGATAAGTGGGGCAGAAAGCCGTTGCTACTTATTGGGTTGACTGGCGTAGTGATCAGCATGTCTATTTGCTCAATTGGATTTAAACAAGCGACTTACCAAGTTCAGCCGTCTGCCGTTAATAGTATTCAACAAGAGTCTCCAAACGCAGCAAGTAAGCTGCTACCGCTAACTAGCGAAACTTTCCATTCCGACGTAGCGTTCAAACACGCGCTTCAAAATGTGCTTTCAGCCAGTGAATACAAAGCCTATCAACAGTCGCTGCTTACTAGCAGCATTAACATGAATGCTACGCTCGTTCTATTTGGTATTATTGCATTCGTGGCATCCTTTGCTATGTCTCTTGGCCCTGTAATGTGGGCCATGCTGGCTGAAATCTTTCCCAATCAAACCCGTGCATTAGCTATCTCGTTAGTTGGTATGGTGAATTCGCTTACCAGCTTTTTGGTACAAGTGATTTTTCCGTGGGAACTGGCGAATTTTGGTGCTGCTGCCACCTTCGCGATATACGGCGGCTTTGCGCTACTTAGCTTGATTTTAGTGGCCAAGCTCTTCCCTGAAACCAAGGGAAGAACGTTAGAAGAAATCACGGCAGATTTTGAACAGAGTGCAAAACGCTAAGGCTGCACTTTAGCTTGATTTCCGATGAACGGCAGCTTCATTTTCGGTAGGCGGTGGCTTCAACACCAACATACAGCGGTTTATAGCAAAGATGCCGCGCCTAGTTCTTTCGAAGCGCTTTGAATACTTGCCTCTCCTAACTGTATGGTAGAAACCACATTTAACGCGTTGGGTGTAACATGAGAGGCAATAAGTACCAGCTTGTTTGTAGAATAACTGTTTAACACCTCACAAACCCTTTGCTGGGTATGTATATCTAAGCCTTCAAAAGGCTCATCAATAAGTAGCACGTTGGCGTTGGTGTTAGTACTGGTCAATAAGGCGCGGGCCAAAGCCAGCCGCTTACGCTCTCCGCCTGATAGCGTTCTACCCGCTTTGCCCACCCAAGACGTCAGTGGTAACAGCTCATTTAGCCCCAATTTATCCAGTAAGCTAAACATCTCATCTTGATCAATATTAGCACCCGCAGGGTTTAGGTTCATTACCACACTACCAGAGAGTACAATGGGCTCTTGCTCAACATACCGCCAGTTAGTTATTAGCCCCTCAGGCACGCTTACGCCGTCAATTACTCTTTGCCCTGTTGCAGGCAGCAACCCAGCAATTGACTGTAGCAAAGATGATTTCCCACACCCTGACGGCCCACAAATACAGACAATTCCCTTAGCTGGAAGTGTTGCGTTAACAAGGTTCATGCGCCGGCTATTAGCGCCGAACTTTGATAGTGTTAGTGACTGGGTAACGTCCTTTTTTCCAGCCACAGTAATAGGCGTGGTTTTAAGCTTTTTAAGCGCACTCACACTTTGCTTATATTGCGCGAACTTTGAAATGCTGTGAAATGCTGCCCCGGCCCAGTCAGGTGAAGCCAGTAATATCATGGGCACTACAATGGCAATAGGCAAAAACACAAGGTCAGAAATCGGGCTAAATACTCCCGACATGACGGTTATAACCGCAACAAATGCCCCGCCTTGAAACCACCATGCCGTACGCTGCGCTTTTTGTTTCTGCGCAATTTGGTAATGCCATACTTTAGCGGCACTAGGTACACGCTGTTTTTCATGCGCACTCATATCGTTTGACGCATGATTAAAAGTACCATGCAGCGCGTTATCCAAATGCCAAATAGCACTGTTATTAAAGAAGTCGGCTGTTTGCTGGCGAAACACTTTGTTTTGGTGTGTCGCACGCTTGGCAATGGTTAACGCGCCTACCCCTTGTAACACCACCGCGCCTAACCATATGGCAAAAAGGCCAATCACAAACGAAGCTCCCGGGAAGTTAAGCCATATGGCAACCCCACAAAGGCTAGCAAATATAAAAACAACACTGGAAAGCGGCGCTATCCAAGCAACCCATCGGCTAGCAAGCTCTTCTGTATGCTGAGATAACGCTTCGGTAGTAAATGCTTTATCACTTATTTGATTGTTTTCGAGTTGGCTAAAAACAAGCAATCGAACCCCAGCTATACGCGCCAGTAAGTCGTTGTGACCAACCCACATACTGGCGTAGCCAGAAGCAATACGAAGTAACGCCAACGCGCGAATAACCACCGCGGGTATAACATAGTTAAACCCAATGGGTGCAATGGCACTGACCGCAATAAACCATGAAGCAATAACGAGAATGGTTATTCCTGCCCCACCGTGAAGTAATGCAAGCAGCAAGGTAAGGTAAGCCGGTTTACGATTCATTTAACGCTTGCTCCTTTTACTTTGATTTTGTTGCAAAACGGGTGGTGTTTACTTTGGCACTCATGGGTTGGCAATCAGCGCTTTCGCTTAGTGCGGCATCGCTTGCAAAGTTGTTCCTAGCAACCGTCCAGAATTGATCAAACCAGTTTACAGGGAGCGCTTTGTGAGAAGCCCAAACTAAGGTTTTGTCTTTTCCTAAATGCTGAATAAGGCGTGCTAACCTAGCGTGCTGTGCGTCGGGTAAATGGGCAGTGGGCTCGTCGAGTAACCAGGTATCACAGTCACGTAATAATGCCCTCGCCAACGATAGCCGTTGCGCTTCACCGCCTGAAAGCAGCGGATAGTCTGTCATCACTGTGTCTAGCCCATGTGGCAATAGCGACAGCCAATATTCAAGCTCTACGGCTTGAATTGCCTTTAAAAGCTCGTGGTCTGAAAACGTTTCGCTTAAGCATAAATTTTCACGCACGGAGCCTGGTGTGATCACAGGGTGCTGGGTTATCCAAATGACCCGTTCATTAAGTTTATGTGTGGCAGGCCTTTGACCCGCCAGCGCCTCTAGCAACAGTGTTTTGCCCGCCCCAGAGCTTCCGCTAAGCAAGACCTTATCGCCTTTTGACAGTTTAAGAGAGTCAGCGCTGAGCAGCGCCGATGAAGCTTCTGCACTCAAAGCGTTACTAGAAAGTAAGGTATTAGACGACGTGCCATAAGACAGGCTGCTGTTAGTTGCAAGGTGAGAGTGCGGCGCATTTATGTCGAAGACTTCAAAGTTTTCGGCATTTAACAAGACTAATGGGTCAGCTGGATCCTTTTCAGATTGGGCTGAGCTAGGCGATGCAGATTTGTCTTTATCGTTTTGAAGAGGCTGACTAAACAAGGGCGCAAGCTCACATTGCGCCGCTTCGGCCTGCGCTTTTTGATGATAAACCTGACCCAGCTTTTTCATTTCACTAAGGAGCAAGGGCACGGTAAGCAGAATCCACAAGCCTTGCTGCAGCGTTATTGGCGGACCAATGTTTAATTCTCCTAGCAAAGAAAAGCCGATAAAAACAGCGATTAATGCAACAGCAAGCGTTGCAAAAAAATCGAGTACGCTATTAGATAAAAACGCCACGCTTACCACTTTCATAGTGCGAGTATTCAAGTTCTCGCTGGCTTCTTTAAGTAACGCAGTTTGCTTTTGATGAGCCTGATAATTAGCCAACATGGGCAGTGCCGTTAGTCGGTCGGTAAATAAACTTCCTAACCGTTCAAGGGCAATAAAATGCTTGCGATGAAGCGCTGCCGCGCCTTTACCTACAATCACCATAAAAAGCGGCACTACGGGTAACGTAACAAGCACCCCAAACCCAATAACAGGGTTTACGTAGAAAATAACGGCTAAAGCAAGTAATGGCACCAGTACAGCAATGGTTTGCTGTACGCGGTATTCAAGAGCCCAGTCGGTAAAGGCCTGTAAATGCTGTAGCCACAATGTTTGCCAATAATACACAGAATGCTGGCGTACAAGCGCATGCTGGCGCGTTATAAAAACCTGCTGTAAATGCTGCTCAAGCTTGTTGAGCACATTAACTTTGGCCTTGCTAGACAGCGCATTAAAAACGCCCTGCAACAACCAACAAAGTGCCAAGCAAACAGAAAGACCTATTAGGTCTTGTTGCGTGGCAGGCACCTTATTCACAACCCAGTTATGAGCGATATGCGAAAAAAAGTAAAAGCCGATTATCAAAGAAAAAAGCGACAAACACTTAACTAAGACCTGCGCCATAAGTGATGTACGCAAGCCAAGCGACTGCGCCTTATCAATCTTATTGCACCACGCGCTAAGCGTTTGCCGGTTGGGAACTTTTTCTGTACTCACGTTTTTAAACTCTTATCTCGAATCACTTAAAAGGCAAAATCCCTTTCTCACCTTTTCGCTTTGCCGAAGGGCTAGCTGCAAGAACCCTCAGCGGCACGGATGCCGCTGCGGAGCCCCCATGGATGGGTTTACGGCGTGTTCTTGCTGCCAGCCCGCCTCCTAGGTCATTCCAGCTCTTCGGGTCTATCCATATTTTCTGTCGACTCCAACCACATGGCATTAATAATGCCGAAGGAACAAGCCAGTAATACGCCTAAAATCCACGCGAAATACCACATAGTTTTCTCCTTAATAAATGGTGTGAGATTGGTCGAGATCTTCGTTCTTAATTCTGCCGCGCATAACGTAAAAGCTGTAGGCGGTGTAGCTAAGCACAATAGGCACAAAGATACAGGCAACAATAAACATCACGTTCAGTGTCATGTGGCTAGACGTTGCATCCCAAACCGTTAGGCTCGCCTCGGGCATGGTGACGCTTGGCATTAAGAACGGGAACATTGAAAAGCCCGCAGTTAAAATTACGCCAGCAATAAATAATGCACTTGAAACAAACGCCATTCCCGCGTTGCCTTTCTTTGAAAAGAAAGAACAGGCTAGGCCAGCTACAACGCCCAATATCGGCGCTAACGCCATTAGTGGGTATTTGCTGTAGTTATTCATCCACGCCCCCGCTTCTATCGCGACCTCTTTCTTAAGCGGGTTAGACGTAGCAATGGTGTCGACTGACGATGTAATCACAAAGCCATCAAGCCCAAATGCTACCCAAAGGCCTGCAAAAACGAATAGCGTAACGCCAACTAAGCTGAGTACTACCGATACTGCGCGAGCGCGAACTTCAATAAAGCCGTCGGTTTTCATTTGTAGCCACGTTGCGCCGTGATTTAACAACATAGCCACAGACAACAGCCCTGCCACCAAAGCAAAAGGCGTTAAAAGACCAAAGAACGAGCCGGTGTAAGTTGATTTAAGCGTGCTATCCAGTTCAAAGGGTACGCCGAGCAACAAATTGCCAAATGCCACGCCAAAAATAAGCGCGGGTATAATGCCACCTGCAAACAATGCCCAATCCCACGCTTTTCGCCACTGAGGGTTTGGCAGTTTACTGCGATAATCAAAGCCAATTGGGCGCATCCAAAGTGCAATAAGAGTAAGGGCTAATGCAAGGTAGAAGCCCGAGAACGCTGTGGCATAAATCATTGGCCACGCCGCAAAGATAGCGCCACCCGCGGTGATAAACCAAACTTGGTTACCGTCCCAGTGCGGCCCTACCGTATTTATCATTACGCGGCGCTCTTTGTCGTTTTTACCAATAAGCGTAAGCAGTGCACCTACCCCTAAATCAAAACCGTCAGTCACAGCGAAGCCAATTAACAAAACGCCAACCAAGCACCACCAAATCACTCTTAGTAGTTCATAATCAATCATGCTTTTGCTCCTTGCTCGTCAAGGTCAATAAGATCAAACTCGGTTTCAGGCTGTTCATCGCTAGGCGGAACAGGGCCTTTTTTGGCAAATTTCTTCATTAAGTAGAAACCAATAATGAACATAACCGTGTAGAAAGCGCTGTACGCTACCAGCGTTATAACTACATCGCTTACGGCAAGGTTAGACACCGACGTATGTACCGGAAGTACTTCGGCAATTGACCATGGCTGGCGGCCGTATTCAGCAACAAACCACCCTGCTTCACAGGCAATCCAAGGTAGTGGCAGCCCGTAAAGCGCGCTTTTAAGTAGCCAACGAGGTTTGGTAATTTTGTGTTTGGTGCTGTAATAAAAAGCACATAAGAATAGGGCAAGCATGATGAAGCCAGCCGCAACCATTAAACGGAAGCTCCAAAATAGTGGGGCAACCGATGGAATGCTGTAGTCCACGGCTTGTTGAAGAGCGGCCTCAGTCGGGTTTGAAACGTTTTCAGTGAACGGTTCTAACAGCATGGCATAGCCTAAGCTGTCTTTATGGGAATCAAATGCGGCGCGCTGCTCGGCAGTTGCAGTACCGTTTCTTACCTCATCAAGCACTTCATACGCTTTAATACCGCTTAAAATGCGCTCGCGATTTTCTTCTTTTAAGTCCTTTATTCCCTTCACTTCCTCTGTAAGTGAACGCGTAGCAATGATGCCCATTGCCCAAGGTATTTGAAGGGCGTATTCCGTTTCCTGCTTTTCATCATTCGGTAGCCCGAAAACGGTAAATGGCGCAGGCGCAGGGTGCGTTTCGTACTCGGCCTCAACCGCCGCTAGTTTCACTTTTTGCACATCACCAAGCTCATAACCACTTTCATCACCTAGCACAATTACTGACAGTGTTGATGCCAAGCCAAAACTAGCCGCAATGGCGAATGAGCGACGTGCAAAAGCAATATGCTTATGGTTAAGTAAGTAGTAGCTTGAAATGGCAAGCACAAACATTGCGCCTGTGACATAACCCGCTGACACAGTGTGAACAAACTTAACCTGTGCTACGGGGTTAAAGATAACCTCAGCGAAGCTGGTCATTTCCATGCGCATGGCTTCAAAATTAAATTCAGCTCCTACCGGGTATTGCATCCAGCCATTGGCAATTAATATCCACAGCGCAGAAAAGTTAGAGCCAATCGCCACTAGCCATGTGGTCATAAGGTGCTTCACTTTCGACATTTTGTCCCAGCCGAAGAAGAACAAACCCACAAAGGTAGATTCTAAGAAGAAAGCCATTAACCCTTCGATAGCCAGCGGCGCACCGAAAATGTCGCCAACGTAATGCGAATAGTAAGACCAGTTCATACCAAACTGGAATTCCATGGTTAAGCCTGTCGCTACGCCAATGGCAAAGTTAATTCCAAACAGCTTTCCCCAAAACTGGGTCATTTGCTTGTAAATTTCTTTACCTGTCATTACGTAAACCGACTCCATAATGGCAAGTAAAAAGCTAAGCCCCAAAGTTAGAGGTACAAATATAAAGTGGAACATTGCAGTTAATGCAAATTGCCACCGCGATAGTTCAATTAACATATCGCTCATGGGTTATCTCCCTTGTATTTCGTGTGCGCGCTAAGCGCTTAGCAGAAAAAATCGTTTTAATTCAGTGAAGAACACATGAATATTTCGCAAGGCATGAGCACGGTTTGCGCCATTCATCGGTAATGTGACGTTATAAGCGCGCACGCCAATGAAAAGCGGTATTTCGTACTGTGCAGATAAATTATTCCATGAGAGAAGAAGAGGATTATTGATCCAACGCAACGATTAAAGGTGAATCAGATGCCATTTTTGTCACGTTAGTGACAAAAATGACACTAATAGAAAACGTATAGCGCGGAGAGAAAAGCGTTTTCAAAGGGAAGATTTGGGCGTATATGACAGCGTAAATGCCCCACGTAAATCGCCTAGCTCAAACCCTGTCGCTTGGTCGTTAGGATAGTGTTTAAGAATGGTCTGTTTTACCGATGGCGTAATACTGCCTCCGTGGCAAGCCATACAAACTTGACCCTGTTCAATAGCCATCATGTACCTAAATTCGCCGCTTTCACTATTGTATTGATAAGTTTCTATTGGCCTTTTGGGGTTAGCATTGTCTTGCGTTTCGGTACTTAAAAGCTGTGAAAACAAAACCAACTGCTCACGCTCCCAGCTATCTGGCGCATTGTCAGGGTTTCTCACTTTTAAGGCAGTGCGTCCTACTGTCCACCCATTCTGGCTTAGCGTTTCTGCTATAGGGCCTGCTGCTATCTGGCATTCGTTTACCCCTGCTTCTAACCCACCTGATTGAATGGCTTGCTGTAGCTTTGCTTTTAATGCCCCGCCAAGGGCTTTTGCGTGCATGCGTGCCTCTTTCACTTTTGCTTGCGTCACCATTTTATCGCTGATGGTTCCTTCAACATGCTTGGCACTAGAGCTACCTTCATTGACATTACTAGCGTTAACGGCAGGTTGAGCAGCAAGAGTAGTGCAAACTAATGCCAAGCTTAACGTCACTGATAGAGCGCTTTGTTTCATTTTATCCCCTCCTTTACGAGGCTAGCTTTATTTGATGTATTGTCATTTGTCTCAAACAGTGAACAAGCTTTATGCCAATATGATAAGTTGTCACCATTAAATTAGAACTACCTAATATTGGGCTGATGTTATGAATATATCCATCGTACAAGCAATGATAGATGCGATAGACAAACCCGCAATTTTCATTAACCCAAACTATGTTATTGAAGCGGTTAACGCGCCTTACAAAAACACCTATCCGGTAGACATAAAACTTGGCTACAGTACCTGCCACTACGTTTCTCATCGCAATAATAAACCCTGCGATCAGTGTGGTGAGCATTGCCCAATGCAAGAAAGTAAAAAAACGGGAAGGGCTGCCAGCGTAGTACATGTGCATACCACCAGCGAAGGCCAAAGCTACTGCGACATATTAATGCGCCCAATTTACGGCAGTGCTGGGGAATTACTTGGGTATTTAGAAGTTTTGGATAAACTGTCGTTTGCGTCAAACAGACCTTCGGCTGGAAAAATGGTTGGCGAATCTGACGCGTTTAAAAAAATGCTTAACAAAATAAATCGCGCTGCCAACTCAGACATTTCAGTGCTGCTGTTTGGTGAAACAGGCACGGGAAAAGAATTGGTTTCACAAGCCCTTCACTCAAGCAGTCATCGCGCTAACAAGCCATTTGTAGTTATTGAATGCACGGGGTTGTCAGACACCCTTCTTGAAAGCGAGCTATTTGGCTATGAAAAGGGCGCATTCACAGGCGCAACAGCGAGCAAAAAAGGTCTTGTTGAAGCCGCCGAGGGCGGCACGCTATTTTTCGATGAAGTGGGTGATATACCGCTTTCAACGCAGGTGAAATTACTGCGACTGTTTGAAACACAAACCTATCGCCCCGTGGGAAGTGTAGTAACCAAAAAGGCCAATTTCCGCTTGGTATGTGCGTCGCATAAAGACTTAAAACGCATGGTTGAAAAAGGTGAATTTAGACAAGATCTTTACTACCGCATTGCCGGCTTCCCTATCGCTCTGCCCCCGCTAAGAGAAAGACAGTCAGATATTGCGCTAATAGCAGCGCACTTTTTGGCGTTATCAACGCAGAAAAAGCGGTTTCATAAAACCGCGTTAGAAAAGCTAAACAACTACGCGTTCCCGGGTAACATTCGTGAACTGAGAAACATTGTCGATCAGGCTATTTTACTGTCTGATGAAGCGACCATTTATGCATCGGATTTACCTGAGCTAGACACGCCTGAAAGTGCTAATTCTCACAAAAGTAGTGAACGCTTCAACCGAGTTATGTCGTTAGATGACTTGGAGAGTGAATACCTTAAAAAGGTGTATGCGGATTTTACCGGCGATACTCAACAGCTTGCTGATGCGCTGGGCATAAGCACGCGAACGCTTTTTAGGAAACTAAAAAAGGCCAAGGTTAGCAGCGATGAAAAATAGTAAATAGAAACCGCTAGGTAGATATTCGGCTCAACAGTAGGCTATTATGAAAAGGCGCTAACAAAATAAATAAGCATGTCGACAACACGCCTAGTAACGCTCACAATTTGCCTTTGTATGCTACTGCAAAATGCATTAGCACTTGGCCTTGCAGCACATTCCATGCAGCAAGCACGTACACTTGTGGGTGAAGACATCGAGCTTATTTGTACGGGCAAAACCATGCGCTACATATCGCTAAGCGCTACCGAGCTTGAAGGTAAATTCGTTTTTGTTAGCCCTGAACTAATTAAAGCCCCAGCGCAGTCTATTGACTGTACTAACGGTACGCTGGCAGACCTTCCTCAGTTCGATCACGCGTTAAATACTGCACTGCCGATTCTGTCCTTTATGCGGTATCGCGCACTCGTCGCACGCCTTGCGGCAAAACCTTTTACAGACTTCGCCTATGCGGCGCCACTAAGTCGGGCACCACCTCACGCATAACATTTTTTAAAAACACATTACACGTGCCTGTTTTTTACAGCGCACTACACTCGTTTTTTAAATGGAATTGTTATGAAGCATTCTTTAATTGCACTGGCGATCATTGCTGCCAGTGTGCCTACACACGTACTGGCAAGAACATCCGAAATAAATACATCAAAGGTAAACGATAACGCTTCTACAGAAGTGATTACGGTAATTGGCTCACCACTTACTCATAGTATGCAAGAAATAGAGCAAGAAACTGTGAGTGCTGCCACCAATATAGATGCAGATTTTGGCGATCAGCTGGCCAAACTACCTGGCGTTTCCATTGCTCGAAACGGCCCAGTCACCGGGTTAATTCAGTATCGCGGATTGTTTGGCGACAGAGTTGCCGTAAACATTGATGGGGTTGATATTGCCGGAGCAGGGCCAAATGCCATGGACTCGCCGCTATCTCACGTACTCCCCGAGCCCGGTCTTACGGCAACACTCTATCGCGGCATTGTACCCGTAAGCGCCGGGGTACAAACCTTAGGTGGTAAGCTTCGCATCTCTTCCGATGCCTCTACGCTGTTTAACTTAAGCCGCAGTTTTATTGGTGGTGTAAACGCCAGCATTGTTTCCCCCGGTAGTGGTCAGCAGTATCAGGGCAATGTGCTATACAAGGGCGAGAACGCGTTCATTAGCGGCGCATTTACTCACCAACAGCGCGATGAGCGCGAATCAGGTAATAATGCGTTGATCCCTAACAGCCACTATCAAAGAAACGGTGGCAAGTTCAGAGCCGGTTATCAGTGGGGAAATCATCAACTTGATATCAACTATCAACAGCTTAATACCAACGAAAGCGGCACGCCTGCCTTGGCAATGGACATTGGTTTCATTGATGCAGCGTGGTATCGCTTAGGCTATCGTTACAATGTAAGCGAAAGCGAATACCTAACTTTTAGCTGGTTTGGCAACAGTAATCAGCACGCCATGGATAACTTTTCTCAACGCAGCGCTATGTCGCCAGCCATGGCGAGGGAGAATAATGCCGACTCGATCGCTCAGGGAATGGACGCGACCTATACCATGCCTTATTGGAACGGCGACCTAAAAATAGGGGCTTATTGGCATCAAAGCCGCAATAACTCCACGATTACTAACCCAAACAACGCCATGTTCTTCGTTGACAACTTTACCAATGTAGAGCGAAACACCGCCAGTGTATATGCAGAGTGGGAGTTAGAAAAAGATGCATATTCATCAACAATTGGGGCGCGATATACCCGTGTAAATATGGATAGCGGCCTAGCTGGCTCTAATATGGTCATGATGAACCCAGCAATAGCAACACTGGTAAACAACTTCAATACAACGCAGCGTGATGAAACCTACAATATGTTAGACGTTGCGGCTACCACCCGTTTTCACGTTAATGACCATACTGACATTGTGTTTGGAGTATCTCAAAAAAATCGTGCACCAACCTATTTTGAACGCTATACATGGTTACCTCTTGGTATATCTGGCGGCATGGCAGATGGATTCAACTACATCGGCAACCTTGATTTAGACAACGAAACTGCACGTCAAATTGACGTGGGCGTAGATTACGTTGTAAAAGGTTGGTCTATCTCGCCTCGCTTGTTTTATCAGGATATTGAAGACTTCATTACAGGTTCGCCCAGTACAAATATGGCAGCAAATAGGGTGTCAAATATGATGGCAGGCACAACACCATTTCAATGGACTAATACAGATGCCATTATTAAAGGCGCCGACCTTACCCTAACGGGGCAATTACGCGACAACTTAAGCGTTAACGCTGTGGCCAGTATTCAGCATGGCAATCGTGATGATATTGATGACGCATTATTCCGTATTGCCCCCGAGCAGCTGATCACCACCATTCAGTGGGATACTCACGTTATGAATACCCCATTTGCTTTGCAAGTAACATCTGAGTTAACTGGCGCACAAAACCATGTATCGGCGTTACAAAATGAGCGAACCACGTCTGGCTATGGGCTTTTACACCTTACGGGGTTTCTAACACTGTTAGATAACACGCAATCAAACCTTCAAATTACCGCGACTATTCACAACCTTTTCGACAAGCAGTATGCACCGCATACTGCAGGGGTTAATCGCGTAATGAATACCGGTGTAGAAGTGGGTGAGCGAGTACCTGCAGCAGGACGAGAGTGGCATTTATCGCTGAGCTATCGGTTCTAATTGGCTTACGCTCAGTAATGTAAACTACAACAAACTAGAAAGCGCCTGCCATAGCAGGCGCAAAGCCAACAGTGTCACCACAATTTTAAACGCCAGCATAAACTTTTCAGCAGGTACGCGCTTCAATACTTTTAAACCGAAGAAAGTACCCAAGGCTCCACTGGCTATCATAATAATGATAAACCCTGCCCACTGCGCGAACGAGAAGCCGACAAAAGTGAAAACAAAAGCCTTAAGGCCATGTTGCAGTGTCATGCAACTGGCGAAAGTACCGGTTATTTGCATTTTGCTGTAGTTATTTCTATGCACAAACGCAGCAACCAGTGGACCTGTGGCACCCACGAACATAGACACTAACGTAGTCACTAAGCCAGCCAATGTTCTACCTGCGGGTTTCATTTCCTGCGCTTTAGGCTTACCACCCCACACTAGGAACAAAATGAATGCTGCCACTGCAAATTGAATAAAAACAAGCGGTAACTGAATAACAATGAAAGACGCGAGAACGGCACCTAAAACCGCTCCAATGGAAAACCACCTTAACATTGTCCAGTCAATATACTTTGCCGTCATAAGGGCGCGGTTTCCGTTAGAGCCCAGCTGTACAAGCCCGTGCACTGGAATAAGTGCCTCAACGGGTAGCAACCCAGCCATAAGCGCTAGCAATAAAACGCCACCACCAATACCCAATGTGGCGGTTAATAACGATGTAAAAAAAGAGGCTGTCACTAGCATAATTATTGCAGAGTCAGACAACACCCCTTGCGCAATTAACTCATCGAAAAACAGCATAAATTTACACCTTTAAAACAAATAAAAAACAGCTTTAAAACATTAGAAAAACTTATCCGAAAAAGCAATAATACTCAATTGAACAATTGGTTTCACTGGCTAAAATGCACGCAAAATTTGACTAATATTTGATTAATTAACTCTTTTAGGAATTGTCATGCTTAAAGCCCTACTACCTGTTCTTGCACTTACTACTTTGCTACCTACTGCAAACGCTTTTGAATTCGAACCAAGCAACAACTCTGCTGTTACAAAAGCTTGCTTAGCTGCAATTGAACCAGGTACAAGTGTAGAACAAGCGCTTCGCCAAAACGCGCTTCACACTGTAAGCAAAAGCGAAGTGCTTTGTAACGATAAGCCAATTGCTGACTTCGTTCGTGAATACAAAGTTGACGACGCTTCTAATAAAATAATTAATGCAAAATTTGCTTCTAGCAATGAATCTACAGAGACTAAAATTTGTATTGCCGCTGCAACGTCAAATACTAAGTTTCAAGAAACTACAGAACGCCTATCTTCAACAGCGTCACTATCTGAAATTCAGTGTAACGGTATGACACTTAGCAAATTTGCTAAACAGTACAACAAATCGTTCAACGGCTAAATATTATTCGCAGCTATAAAGCTGCTTTCTAAAAAACGGGCATTTTCATGCCCGTTTTTTTGTTAATTGTAGTCTGCCATTTAAGAGAAGGCGCACCGCTGATCGGTTCAGCACTTTTTATCGTTTAAAAAACGCACTGAACTACGAGTCGAACATCATGCCTTCAATAAACTATTTAAACAAAGCCCTGCGCATAATTAGTGACGAACAAAGTACAAAAGACGCCAAGCTCGTAGCCAAGCAAATTCTTTACAACAGCGGCTTTACTGACAAAGATATCTACGAATGCTTAAAGCAGGGTTCGGTAATTCGCATCACCATTTTCGAAGCATGAACCTTTACTTACCCCAAGCAAAATTACGTATATATATTCCCCGAAAAACCCATTGACTTTGTTATTGGTGCGCAGGATACTCAAGTTATCAAACACTCATTAGCAGCACTATGTTTCTAAACGCTATGCTTAAAAACAGCCTGATTCATACTGCTTATTCAGCGTCAGCGCTGATTATTATTCTCGCTATTCTAAAGAATGGGCGGGTTAGCTAGTGCGTAAATAGAATTCACTAAACCCGCCGCAAAGGCGGGTTTTTTATTGGCTCGTCTTGCGGTAAAAATAACGGAACGACAGCCATGAACAATCCAATATCTCACGTGTTACAACAGTTGCATGACGCAGTAAACCGGGGCGATCAAGACGCTTTAGCCCAATGTTATGCTAGCGATGCAAAAGTGATCGCTACCCCTATGCACAGTTCAACACAAGATCAGGTTACTAAAGACCATGCTTCTCAGCGTGACTGTGTTAACGCATTACTTAAATTTCAAAAGAAATTTATGCCTGACCATTTTGTAACGACAGGTGACGAACGAGTTATTCAAGCCGGCGACGTAGCGCTAGTGGTTGCCAAGCTTTACCTTGTTCCCAAAGCAACGCCTAACGCTTTACCCTGCGAGGGCAAGCGTGCCGTGTATGTTATGCAAAGAGGTGCGACTGGTGAATGGCGTTGCGTCATCGATAACTTCTTCGGTACTGATCTACTAGATTTCGCCTAGTATTTCTAACCTTAATTAATTCTAAAATATAGAACAATAAGCTGGAATATTACGCATATTAAATTAACAAAAACGAACATAAGATTTACCTTGAGGTTTACGAAGTACTCACGACAAACTTAATTCAAGAGGAAATCACGATGTTCAATATTAAAAAATCAATGGCAGCACTTGTTACTGGCTTAACCCTACTTGTTCCATCTGTGCATGCAGGTGAGCCAGCCAAGAGCCTTCTAACCCCTGACAACCACACAGTCATTCTTATTGATCACCAGCCTCAAATGGCATTTGCGACACGTTCTCATTCCATCGAAGACGTGCGCAACAACGTTACAGGTCTAGCAAAATCTGCAAAGGCGTTTAACGTACCCACTATTCTGACAACCGTAGCTGAAAAGTCATTCAGCGGCCCGCTTTTCCCTGAACTAAAAGCAGTATTTCCAGAGCAAACGCCTATAGACCGCACTACAATGAACACGTGGGAAGATAAGCGAGTTACCGACAAAGTTAAAAAGTTTAAGAAGAATAAAATTGTTATTGCTGCACTTTGGACAGAAGTATGTGGTGTAGGGCCGGTGCTGTCTGCCATTGAAGAAGGCTATGAAGTGTACTTTGTTACCGACGCATCAGGCGGAGTATCTAAAGAAGCGCACGACATGGCGGTACAACGCATGATTCAGGCAGGTGCCCAACCAATTACTTGGTTGCAATACCTTTTAGAACTTCAACGTGATTGGGCTCGCACTGAAAGCTATGTAGACGTGACAAACATCGCAAAAGAACATGCAGGGGGATACGGCCTAGGCCTTATCTATGCAACCGAAATGTTTAACGCCAAAGAAGGCCAATAGCCTTTGACGCGACGGGTCAACGTGGCCTGTCGCTCTAACACCGTTACTGCATGAGGAGTTCAACATGAGAGCTTTACACCCACTTGTAGCGCCATTGACTGCGCTTCATATCGCAACACTTTCTTTCAGCGTTAGCGCTAATATTGATAGCGCGCAATACGAAAAAGGCCAAACACTTTCACAATACTGTATGGGGTGTCACGGTGAAACGGGCATTGCCAGCATTGAAAGTAATCCTAACTTGGCCGGTCAAAACAAAAAATACCTTGTTTACGCACTTAAAGCTTATCGCGATGGCAACAGAAAAGGCGGTATGGCCAGCATTATGCGCCCCAATGCATCAGGGCTTAGCGATGACGACATTGACGCCCTAGCCACTTATTTTGCAGCCCAGCGGGTTAAGCAAACCACTAGCCAAGGAAGTAATAACTAGGAGCTATCTCATGAATTCATTATTGTCACGTTTTTCGATTGTTGCCTTATTGTTTGGCGCTAGCCAGGCAATGGCTGCCCCAGACCTAGTCGTTGTAAATGCAAAAATCACAAATTCGAGCGGCCAAACCTATACGGCGCTTAGTGTAGAAAACGGCAAATTTAGCGCCTTCTCTCAAGATGCCCAACAGCTGCTAGCAGACGCAGATAGTGCCACTCAAGTAATCGATGCAGAAGGACAGCGGCTCATCGCTGGTATTAACGATTCGCATATGCACGTAACCCGTGGCGGCCGCTTCTATAATTTAGAAACCCGCTGGGAAGGTTTAAAAAGCCTAAAAGAAGGTTTGGCCATGCTTGAAGCTCAAGCAAAACGCACGCCCAAGGGGCAATGGGTAAGAGTCATCGGTGGTTTCAGCCCCTATCAATTTGAAGAGAAGCGCTTGCCCACGCCACAAGAACTCACCGACATCGCGCCTGATACGCCTATTTTTGTACTTCACTTATATTCAAGCAGCGTATTGAATAAGAAAGGGCTTGAAGTACTGGGAATAGACAAAGACACCCAAGCACCTGACGGAAGTGTGATAGAGCGAGATGCTAACGGCAACCCCACAGGTGTTTTACTTGCTCAACCAAACCCAATGATTTTGTATAAAACCATTGCCGCGCTGCCTCAGTTAAGCGCAAGTGAGCAGTTAAACTCCAGTCGACAGTTTTATCGCAAATTACTTAGCCTAGGTGTTACCAGCGTGGTTGACGCAGGTGGTGGTGGCCACACCTTTCCTGAAGATTATGCGGCAAGTGAAACTCTCGCAACGCGCGGGGAGCTTCCTATACGTGTTTCCAACTACCTGTTCCCGCAAGTTCCCAATAAAGAAATGGTGAGTTTTGCAACGTGGATGAGCAAGTACGAAGCAAATCAAAACCAGCATATTCACTTAGACAATGGCTATGTGATTGAAGGCGGTGGCGAGCTACTTACTTATAAAGCGTCAGACTATGAAAACTTTCGTGCACCGCGACCTGAATTGCCGAGTGAAGCAGAAGATGCATTAGAAGAGGTGATTAGGCTTCATTTATTGCAGCAGTGGCCGTTTAGACTCCATGCCACTTATAATCAATCTATAACCCGTATATTAAATGTGCTTGAACACATTCATACAACACAGCCTGTTGATAGCGTACGCTGGATTATCGACCACGCCGAGACAGTTTCTGATGAAAATCTTTCGCGCATTAAAGCTTTAGGCGGCTCGATTGCGGTGCAAGGTCGCATGGCCTTTGCCGGTGAAGACTTCGTTGAGCGATATGGCGCAGAACAAGCCAAACGCACGCCTCCTATAAAACAAATGCTTGATAAGGGGATAACAGTGGGCTTAGGCACAGACGGCACTCGCGTTTCTAGTTTTAACCCTTGGGCAACCTTTTATTGGGCGGTGAGTGGCAAAACGGTTGGTGGCTTTGATTTAAAAGCAAGTAAGCTAGATAGGCTGACAGTACTTAAACTGTTCACCCAGGGCAGCGCAGCACTATCTGGTGAGGAACAGTTAAAGGGTCAATTAAAGCCCGGGTTTTATGCTGACTTTGCTATTCTTAACCATGACATCTTAACGGTAAGTGAAGAAGCATTGTTAAACACGCAGTCACAGCTAACGGTGGTAGATGGTAACGTTGTCTTTGCTGACCAAAAACAGTACCCCAAATTCGCCAAACCAACGGCGTCTGCCGAACCTGCGTGGTCACCGGTTAACTTCACCCATCAACGTTAATTGAGAAACATCATGGCAAAACGAATTTCATCTCACAAAAAAGATTTAGGCGGTTTCTCAGTAAGTCGCATTATTCCCCATGTCGATGCTAGGAGCATTGGCCCCTTTGTATTTGTTGACCACATGGGGCCTGCACACTTTCCAGCAGGTACTGGTATTAATGTGCGCCCTCATCCGCACATAGGGCTTGCCACAATCAGCTATTTGATGGAAGGCAGCATGTTGCATCGCGATAGTCTTGGGACAATTCAGGAAATACAACCCGGCGACGTAAACTGGATGACGGCCGGCAAAGGGATTGTTCACTCGGAACGGGAAACCATAGAAACCCGAGGCAGTGACCATGTGCTAAACGGTTTGCAGTGCTGGATAGCGCTTCCCGAAGATAAGGCAGACATGGAGCCAAGCTTTATCCATGTTAATAAAGCCAAACTTCCCTATATTCATCGTGAAAAAGTACTGATGCGGTTAATTGCGGGTGAAGCTTACGGCTATACATCACCAGTAAAGACATACTCTCACATGTTTTACTTAGACGTGATAACAGAAGAGGGCGCTGTGATTGAGCGCCCCTGTGGCGACTCTCAAACGGCTTGTTACGTAATTTCTGGCAAGGTAAAACTTGGTGACGAAATCTTTAGCGCTGGCGAGTTTGTCCTTCTTGATGACGAAAGCGAAGTAGAAACCATAGAAAATAGCCGCTATTTTCTTTTGGGCGGCGAGAAAATGGCAAAACAACCTATTCTGCGTTGGAATTTCTTAGCGTATTCTCGCGAAAAAATTGAAGAAGCGGAAAAGCGTTGGGAAAAGGGCCTGTTCCCCACCATTCCAGGAGACGATAGAGAGTTCATCCCACTGCCTAAATAGGTGCGCTTAAAACAAAAAGAGCAGGCGATGCCTGCTCTTTTTTCACTGTATAACCCATTCGCTTTTAATGGACGTGATCTTCATGCTCATGTGCTTCAGCAATACCCAACCACACGGCTCTCGCAGGTTCGAAATCAAGCTCTAGCAATGTTTCAGTAGTTTCACTTTCAAGGTCTACCGCTAAAATTGCTTGCGCAACCGGGTCTACAACAAAAAGTACTTCCTCATGCTGTGACGCTGACATGCTGAAAGACTGACCGTCAGCAAGGTTTTCTGCGTTCGCGCTAGCGACATCAATTTTGTGAGCGAATTCCCAGTGAGCATCGCCTTCTTCCTCATGCTCTTCAAGTAACGTTACAAAGCCTTTGTCATCTAAAATGGCAAAATACTCACCGCCCATAGAAAAACCGTAAGAAACAGCGTGAGCGTCGGCCGCAGGTTGCCAGTCAATTACACTCATTGTGCTAGTGATTGGCGACACATTCGCTAGAATTGCGCTGCCACCGCCATGATGCGACGCAATACCGATAAACGCTTCTGAGTGCTCATGACCATACATTGTACCAATGCGCAGGTCGTTCAGACCTTCGATATTTTCAACAAATGAGCTGGTGAAGACTTCATCAACCTCATTTAAAATAAGTACACCGTCGCTACAACCGAACGCAACGGCTAGCTCGTTTTGCGCTGCACCGTGTAAACTGGCACACTCACCATCGAAACGCTGCTCTTCTTCGTATTCACCGTCGTGCCAGTGAAACACCGCTACGCTGTCGGGTAAAATAGGATTGCTAGAACGGGTTTCTGCGTCATCACGACGAACGCTGCTAATTAGCATATCACCGCGAGGTTCAGCTACACCGTGCATATTAACGGTGAATTCTAAGGTTGGAACGTCGCTAGTTTCACTGGCAATTTGCATGTCAGTAACTACCTTCACTCCAGCTGGCATACTGGTGTCTGCGTTGCCGTCATAGAAAACTGCTAGCTGGCCGTCATGAGCAACTACGTGAGTAGGCTGGCTACCTTCTAGCGTAAAGTCAGAGAAACTGGGTGCTTCTTCATAATCGTGTAAGTGTTCAACGTGGTCTTCACGCCATAAGCCACCATCAAGGAACTCCGTTAAACCATTCGAACGGCTGTTGATAACAGCAAAACGATAGTCTGCTGATGCGCTTACACTACTTCCATCAAAAGTAGTGGTGAAGGTATCAAGTACGCTGTTGTCGTCAAGGTCGAACACCGTTAGCGTGTTCGACGCTGCATCTGAGACGACTAGTCGGCCTTCGCTTTCAATTTCAAATTCTGAGTCATGGTCATGATCATCGCCGTGATCGTGGTCATGATCATCATCCGGTGCCTCAATTGGGTCCAGCTCAACAATGTTAGTTTCTGCGTCGCCACAACCGGCAAGAATTAGTGCACTTGCGATGGCAGTAAGAACTAGCCTATTTTTCATTTTTGTATCCCTTTTTATAATTCGTTTTTTATCAATAAGTTAAACTTAGAAATAACCACGTACACCAAAGGCAAAGTTTCTACCCGGGCGTGGTGCAATGTCTTTTAAGAATGAAGTGTGAACGCGCGCTTCTTGGTCCGTCAGGTTTTCACCGCTTAGGTACACCGACAAATCAATGTCTCCCATTGGAATATCGTAGGTAATGCTGGCGTCAACGAGGGTGTAACCGTCGGTTTCAGTTTCGAACGATGAGATATCATCTTGTTTGGCGAAGTACGTAATATCCAGATCGGCGCGAAGACGGTCTAAGGTGTATTGAACGTGAGAGCCAACTCGCATTGGCGATGTACGCGGAAGCGCACCACCATCTTTAAGGCGCGCTTTTACATAGTCTGCAAAGAAATCAAGCTTAAGGTTGTCAGTGGTTTGCCATGCAACTTGAACTTCAAAACCGTGTAAAATGGCGTCGGCCGAACTGAATAGATAAACCGGCAGTTCATCGCTGTGTTCATCATGACCGTCGCCACCGTGCTCGCCCGAATGTTCATCGCCGTGGTCGTGATCGTGCCCGCTTTCAGCGAATAGTCCCGTACCGTCTTGGAAATAATAGTTGTCTACTTGGTTGTAGAACGCGTTGAATACAAAGCCAACGTCACCCTGTGTTTTTCTGAAAGTAAGGTCAATGTTGTTCGCAGTTTCTAAGTCGATTGGGGTTTGAGAAAGTACGAATTCGCCGTCATTAGAAAGGTCGAAAAGCGCACCTATTTCATAAGTTCGCGTCCCAATATGCGGGCCGAATGACAGTAGTTCAGAAGCTGATGGCGCACGCTCTGAGCGCGACAACGACACACCTACATTGTAGCTTTCATTGATGGTGTACACCGCGCCAGCAGATAAAGATACAGGCGTAAACTCTTGCTCAACATCAAACTGTCGAATGAACTCACCTCCACCGTGGTCATGGTCGTGTTCATCGCCATGATCGTGCTCTTCGCCTTCATGCTCTTCACCTTCATGCTCTTCATCGTCATGTTCGTGTGCATCTAAGTCAGGAAGTAAAACACTGGCTGCATCAAGGGTTACACGTTCAGCTCTTGCGCCTAATTGAATAAGCAAATCGCCAAAGTGACGCTCTTCCATAAGTGCTAAAGCAAACATTTCCATTTCAGAAGGCGGTGTGAACGCTTCTTCACCCTGCGCAAACACGTCACTTCCTTTGTAGTGCAGGCTTAAGCCACCGTGCCAGCCAGCTATCGGCGTATGCAGAAGCTCTACGCGAACCTCGTCGGTTTGGTTGCTAAATGTTGTGCCCGTGAAACCACCTTCAATTTCAGCATGCTCGTAGTCTGTAGACCCTGCTCTAAAGTGAACGCTTTGAAGAAAGCGGTTTTGGAAATTGTATTCACCTAAAAGCTGGTATTTGGTTTGTTCAAGGTCTGCAAAAACTGATGACACACCGCCATGGCTGTGACCGGGAATGCCGTATTCACGGTCAAACTGCTCAACCGAGATACCCACGTAACCTTGCTCAAAAAGATAGCTGGTACCAAACGTAAATCCACTAGACTCTTCGTTGCTGTTTTCAACAACGCGCTCGCCATCTGGATCGTCAATATCTGGCGCTACAGGCGTTTCATAATCATTAGCGTCACGGTAAAAACCATCAGCGTAAAACGCAAAGTTATCAACACCGGTAGTGACGTTAAACGTACCTAATTTTTGGTCGTTTACCGTTTGTGTTTCTAGTAAGAATTCGCCACGGGTTTCTGCAGATGTAGGTACACGCTGGTCTACCACATTAACCACACCACCAATTGCGCCGCTGCCAAAAAACAGGGTCGCAGGACCGCGTAACACCTCAATTTGTGTCGCTGTAGACGCTTCACTTGCAACCGCATGGTCAGGGCCTACTCGAGATACGTCACTGACGTCTAAACCGTTTTGCGTAATTAATACACGCGGGCCGCTCAAACCACGAATTACTGGGGTACTTGCCACATTACCGTGAAAGTTTGTTTGAACACCTGGCAGCGTTTCTAACGTATCGCCTAACGTGGCCGCCTGCTGACGACGTAAGGTTTCACCCGTCAATACGCTTACCGGCGTTGCCGACTCCATGACCGACATATGCATTGGCGTGGCAAGTACGTCTACCACCTCAATCGCGCTGCGCGCTAGCACAAACGTCTCTTTGTTGGCAGCGTCAGATTGCGCTCGTGTGTCTTCATGCAAATGGGCAAAGCCCGGCGCGAAAATATGCAGCGAGTAGTCGCCGTCTTTTACATCTGAAAAAATGAACTCACCCAGCTCGTTAGTGCTGGTCACACGCTTTAGCGATTCAATTTCAACCGTTGCATTGGCAACAGGCTTTCCAGCAGCATTGGTTACTGTGCCAGAAATGGTTTGCGCTAATAGCGACGCAGGCATTAACAGCGATAAGCCTAATGCCAATCGAGACAGTTTCATTATTTGAACCTCTGAAATTTTGTGTAATGTGATAATGTATCAGGAATGCTTTTATGGTATGTTATATTGTAACGATGGCGCAAGAGGTAAAAATGAATATCATTTCTGTTACGTGGGAAAAATCTAAAAAAGCAATGAGAATTTCTTCGGCTTTAACGCTGGCCTTTGCAGGAATGGGCGCGGTACAGGCTGCTCCTCATGCTCACGGTGAAGGCAAGCTGCAAATTCTACAAGCTGGGAAAGATTGGCAATTTGTTTTACAGCTTCCAGCAGCAGATGTTCTGGGTTTTGAATATGCCCCCTCCACGGCGAGTGAGAAAAAGCGTTTAACCGACACCCAGCATACCTTGCTTCAATTTAACGATATTTTTGACCTTAGCAGCTCGTGTAATGTCATTGATACTACGCTTGAAAGCCCTTGGTCAAATGAACAGAGCGAGCATGACGAGCATGACGAGCATGACGAGCATGACGAGCATGACGAGCATGACGAGCATGACGAGCATGACGAGCATGAAAGTGAACACGAAGACGGTGAGCATCACAACACGCATTCAGACTTTCGTGTGGCTTATTTACTTAGCTGTCAGAGCCCTTTAAAAAATGTGGAAATGAAGGGGTTCAGCCTTTGGCCTAGCTTGCAGCACGTAAATGCCATTTGGGTGACCAACAATGGGCAAGGCGCGCTTGAGATAAGCCCCAGCCAACCATCGTTAACATTAAACAACTAAGCAACTCTTTTTAAGCTAAGGTGCGCCTGCAACGTGCACCTTCGTAACTCTTGGAATCACTATGAATTCGATTACTCAAGGAAGCATAATGCCAAAAGTGCAGTTCATTTCAGATAAGCTCGCTATGCTGCTTTCGTCGCTTTGCGTAATACACTGCTTATTAACGCCCATGTTAATTATTGCTCTACCCTCGTTAGCCAGTGTAACCATACTGAATGACGAGACTTTCCATCAAATCTTGCTGTTTTTCGTATTGCCTATTGGCGCTACCGCCCTTTTCTTGGGCTACGGTCACCACAAAAACAAATGGGTAGCAGCAGCTGGCACCTTGGGTCTTGTATTGCTCAGCAGCCCTTTACTTGTTGAATGGGCAGGGCTAGGTCACGAAGTATTAGGCGAGCACGGTGAAGTGCTAATTACCGTCATTGCCTCTTTTATTGTTGTAGGTGCACACATTGCCAATTACAGGCTAAGAAAAAGCGTGCAAAAACCTGCCTGCAACAAGCGTGAAGTTTCTCAAGTTCAGTCATTCTAGTTTCATTTTTTCATCAAGCGCGCATACCTTTGCCTCTCGCTGCAAAGCTGCAAAAGCGGCGCGCTTGAATTTTCGTTCAGAGGTTATTTTGTCTAGTTTCAACCAAAAAGACACTGGGCTTCCAGATGTAACTACAGAACAATCTTCTTCATCACTTCCTTCAATCGACAGCGTTGGCATGCAAAACATCGCAATACCTTTGCATGTTTTAGGGAAGCGAGGAGAGCATTTAGCCAGTCAAGCGAAAGTCGATGTTACCGTAAGCCTAGATCACCCAAACGCCAAAGGCATACACATGTCTCGCCTGTATAACTTGTTACAGCGATACTTAAGCAATCAAGATTTACATAAATCAGCGCTGGCATCACTAATGGGCGCGCTTATTGAGTCGCAAGATGGGTTAAGTTACACCGCTCAGCTCAACTTACACTTTAACCTGACTGTGTCGCGCCCTGCCCTTATCAGCCAAATGTCAGGGTATCAAGAGTATCCAGCGTCACTTTTGATTACGCGCACAAGTGACGAGTATAAAGCGACACTTAAGTTAAGGGTGCCCTACTCTAGTACCTGCCCTTGTTCGGCATCGCTGTCGCGCAAGGCCTTGTCTGAAGCATTTGTGCAGGAATTTGAAGGCAAATCGTTAGCCGTTGACGATATTGGCGATTGGCTTGCCTCTAAGCAGGCAAGCATTGCAACCGCTCATGCTCAACGCTCTTTTGCCGATATAACATTAACATTGGCAAACAACGGTATTCCCGACTTCATCGGCATTATCGATTTGGTTGAAAATGCATTAGGCACGCCGCTGCAAACTGCTGTTAAGCGCGAAGATGAGCAAGCATTCGCTAAGCGCAACGCCGAAAACTTAATGTTCGTAGAAGATTCGGTAAGGCGACTACATGCCGCGTTAAGTACGTATTATCAAGCGACGTATTTTCGTGTAAAAGTAGAACATCAAGAAAGTCTGCATGCACATGACGCAATTGCTGAAATTTCAGGCTCGGTAAATCGATAGCGTTCTACGCGTTTAAAGCAAGCAGGAAAAAAGACTAAAAAGGAAAATAACATTGTTATCTCTAAAAGAACTTTTCGATAACAGCAAAATAGTTTGCCTTGGAGCAGCGGTAACTGTCACTGCAGCTTGCTCTTCAACGCTTTCTACCTCGCTTACTGGTGAGCGTACATATTCGCTTTCAAACGCAGTAATTTACCAAACCAGCAGCAAAGAGTACCCCGTTCTTTCTCGTTTCGTCTACCAGCAAGCCACAGAAGCGCTTCCTGATAGCTTTGCAAGCGGCGACGTTATAGTGATGGACGTAGACGAGACGGTATTAGACAACAGTAACTATCAAAAAGAACGTGAAAGTCAGGGATTAGGCTATTCTTCTGAAAGCTGGGCTGCGTGGGTGAAGCGCGAAGAGGCCACCTTGGTGCCTGGCGTGGCAGCGTTTATTGATGAAGTTGTCGCGCGAAACGGTAGAGTGGCGCTCATCACAAACCGCAATAAGCAACTTGACAGTCACACGTGGCAAAACCTTTTAGCGCAAGGCCTTCCACTTACCACCAACAATACCTGTGTTGTTGGCCGTAGCGCCGAAGATAAAAAGGCTGTTGGTCAAAAAGGTATAGTCAACGACAAAGATTTGCGCAGAATGCAGCTCACTGAAGGCAAGATTACTTGTTCGAATGTGCAAGAAAACTCGACATCCTCATGGGCCACGCCTCATACTATCATCATGCAAATTGGCGACAACATTGAAGATGTTGGCGGCGTAACGCAAGAGTCGGCTAATGTTGACGAACTCATGCCTCGCCTTGGCACCGAGATTTTCATTCTGCCAAATCCCATGTATGGGTCTTGGTAGTAAAAAAGCTGCATTAAGTATTACCGAATGGCGCTTTCAATATGAAAAGCGTCATTTTCAGATAGCCCTTCCTGAGAAGCTGAATACGGTTTTATTGTTACAACATCAAGCAAATACGCCGATGTGCCTTGAGGGTCTTCGAACAGCCCCGTAGAAAACTTGCCTGAGAAAGTATAAGCCTGCTGAATATCAATTCCACTAATTCCACCTTGTTCCTGTGTATTATTTAGCGCAACAAAGACAATTTGATTGGGCGGAGGTGGCGGATAATGAATACATGCGCCAAAGTAAGGCACAATAAAAAACGACGTTATTTCGCGCTTTACGTTAGCCTCTATGGGGACAATAAACCCACTAATTGTCACGTATTCACCGTTAAACGTATCCACGGTATTTACCGACACAAGCGCCTGCTGATATTCATCGTCAAATGTACGTTGAATCGACTGAAATACTTGCTCATGAAGCGGAAGGTTCTGTTGGGCGCTTTGTGCAGCTTGAGTTTTCCCCAACAGCGCTTTTTCAGCATCGGGTAACAATGCATCCCAGGAAAGAGGCAAGTATTGGTGTTCTTCACTAATGCGCGAGCTGTCTTCGTAAATTGCCGTATCATTGAATTGAAACGAGTTAACTAAGCTTTCAAGCTTATCCGTTAGCCCCAAGCCAACTAAAACGCCTAGTGTAATAAAAACAAATAATACAATTGCAGTACGCTTCACGTTCGCTCCTAGCTTTTTCCTTCGTTCAACTTCCCATTACCCAGTTTGCATGACTACGCATTTTCAACAGTTTGGGTTGTGCCAGCAGAAAGGTTACATTAATAACGCGGAGTGAAGGGTTAACTGGCTAGAATTTTTATTTTGCGTGTGTAAGTCACTGGCACATTCTTTTTCAGCGCATAAACCTTCAGCACAAGCTCGTGTTTGCCCTCTTCTAATGCTTGAAAGCTTATGGCTTGCTCACCTTTTGCTGACTTAAGCGTAAAACGCTCTGCAGAAAGTAACGTAACGCCGCTACTGGCAATTACATCTACACTCACTTCTTTATAGTTTGCCGGAATAGTAAAACGCAGCGGCACAGCAGCTTCTTCATTCGTAGCTACTTCGCGCTTTCTATCTATATTAAGTGAAATAAGCGGTTCTTTCGCTGCCGCTAGATGCTGCTGCATCATAGGGTGCTGAAAGCCGAACTGCATATTACCCATACCTGCGTGAAGGTCACATGCAGCACCATTAAAGCTGACTAGGCTCAATAAACTGGTTGCCGCTATTAATGCCTTTTTCATCGTTTTCACTCCTCGTAAAGCGCAAAGCTATCTAGCACTAATGAGTAAGCTGACGTACCTAATGCGCTTTCGTGGTTATCAATTTTTACCGTACCTTCAAACCAATAGGGGTCGTACAAGTTCTCGACAGCAATGCCCTCTTTGTACTCTACGTACAAGATTTGATTGGGCGGCGGTGGGGGCATATGCAAACACGCACCAAAATACGGAACCACAAAAAACGCCGTGGCTTCCTGCTCGTCGTTTTGCTCTAGTGGAACAATAAACCCTGGAATGCGAATCGCTTTCCCGTCAAACGCCTCTATAACACGCGTTGAAACTAAGGCTTGCTGATACCGCTGCGCTTGCTCGTCCTCTAGCTGCTTCGAAGCGAAACTATCAACTGAATCTGCAGCAGAACCATCGGCGATATCATTCAAAAATTCAGGTCTATTCAACAGCGCACTTAAATCATCTTCGGGCATCAACGCTACCCAATCAATTTCTTCATAATCAGTGGCTGACGCAACGTTAATCGTGGCCATTAAAACCATGAAAACAGCAATAAAAATGCGTTTAGCGCTATAGAACATAGATGTTAGTTTCACAAAAACAACCTGAGTAAAGTATGACACAATCACGTTATAACATATCACACACGCGCAATATGTAATAAAGGTTTAACTTCGCTATGTGTTGTTTTAGCGTCTTTTGAACACAAATAGGCTTTCTATAAATGATCATTTGAAGGGCCGTTAGTTAACGCCAAGTCACGCTCGCTTTTCAGTCCAAGTACATGCTTAAAGAAAAGAGTGGCGGGGCAAAAGCCCGTGAAACTCTGTTGAAATAGATTTGCGCCAATGAACACGGTTAACCAAATGAAATGGGTGTGAACAAAGTGGGTTAGTAGAACAGACAATAACACCATTAAACCTGCAAAGGCGGTTAATGCTTTTTCTTGCGACATTGTGTAAACCTTCTTGATTGAAAAATTAGTAGTAAAAGCGGTAAGCGACAAACGCATTGCTGGCATCTTCAAATTGCCCCCAAAACGTGTGGTTTTGCTCTCCTGCAAACAGGTTTAATCCGGCTCGTACCTGCCATTTATCGGTTGGAGAATAAGCCACTGTGGCTTTAAGGTATCCGTCATCATCGCTTGGCGAATAAAATAAAAAGGTGTTTAAGGTTAAGGTTTGACGAAGGGCCATCCATGTTAAACGGGTTGTTATCCAGTGGCGGTATTTTTCTTGAACGCGCTCAGAAGAGGAAAGCGCTCTATCGAGGCCACCAGCGTTATGTAAATACTCGGTATACCACTGAATACCGCCTGTCAGGTTTGCTGCCAGCTCTTGACTGTAGCCAAGAAGAAAACGGCTTTGATCATTCGCTATTTGCCCGTTAGCGCCGTATTTGTCTTCTAAGCTGTTATAAAAAACATATTCAGCGTTTGCAATGCCCGGCCCGACAGGCGCAAGAAGACTTGCCCCGTAGGCATTCATTTTACTGTAGCGTGGTCTTCCTAATGAGTCTGTTGCCGTAGGTTGCCTGGTGTAACCAGCGTAACCGTAGCCTGCAACTTCCACACCCTTTACCGATTTATAAACCCGTAACGCCAGCTCGCGGCCTCGCGGGCGATTTTCACTAGCGACAGAAAACGCGGGTGCAACATTCTTATCCAGTTGTGGGCTGTAAAATGAAAACACCTCGCCTGTGATACCAATGTCAGGCTCAAATTCAGGGGTTATCACCATGTCCACATTGGCAAAATCAGTGTAGCCCGACACCTTCAACGCGGTGCTCGGCGCTTTTAAGTATTCGTCGTCTCTTCCTGCAAAAAAAGACTGATAATCCTTGGGGAAAAGGTCGTTTAAAAACAGATAGTCACCGGTTCCCCACGTTAGCACTTGCCTACCAACTTTGATATCAAACGCATTCGCCCAGTCATTTTTATTCAGCAATGCGTTAGGCAAAACGCTGCTTAAGCTACCTTGCCATGCCAGCTCGCGAAGCTGTGTTTCCCATGTTGACGTTACGCCGTTGTACCAAACATCAGCCTTGCCCGAAATAGATGAACTCTTTAATGCGTAGTCTGCGCGCAACTGCACACGCGCGTCGCGTAACGTACTGTTGTTTAAAGGTTGGCGACCATGTGCTGATGCCATGTCACGAGAAAAGCGGTTACCTACTGCAAGCTCTGCGAAACCGCTAACACGCAGCTTTTCTTTATTCTCTGTATCCCAATCATCAGTCCACGCATCTTCCCAGTCGTCATTTGAATCGCTGCTCCAGTCGTTCGCTTCCTGAGCCGCGGTAATAAAAGAAACAAATGCCAAAAGAACTAGCGCAGCTCTCAGTCTCGAAAATAACATCGTTATATTCGGCGTTTCTCTTCGTTGTACTATCCAAGCAGTTGAAAGTAGCAGGGCATTCACGCGCACTTTTGAAAACTCCTTAACTGCGAATGTGTTCTCTGGAATAGCACTATTTGAGTAAGCTCCATTTGAGTTAATCCCATTTGAAAGCGCTTCATTTGAACGAGCCTCATTTGACATAGCGCTCTGGTGGCACGCGCAGACTACGCTCACTGAAGATGCTATCTGGCAGACCTATGTCATATTCAATTCCTCTAAACTCCATGAGGGTATAGCCGCCTGATGCTAGGTCGGTTACCTTACTTCTTACAACGGTAGGGTTACCTTGAATGACTTCAATAGAAACGGCTTCAACGCGACGATAGTTGTTATCGCCTTTGTAAAAGTTAATGGTGGTGGGTAAAAAGTTAGCCTTATCTATTTCCACCACGTAATGACTGAACTCGACCAGCGCGGTATCTTTTGGGGTTGCTTTTAAACGGTAATGCGTATTGGTTTGCTCTATAAATTCGAAATTATCTTGCGCCGTTGCGCGCCCTGAAACATCTTCATAGAAAAAATGAGAGCCAACAAACGATGTACGCTTATCGCCCGCTGCTATTCGCTTTACCAAATCTAAGGCTGGCAAATATAACCATCTGTCATCATCTGAATTAAGTGACGCGTGCTTTTCTACTCGAAATACTGTGCCCTCAACTTCCGTCGGACGGCTAAAAAACACTAGCATTCGCTGATCGCCCGTGTCTTCACCTGTTTCACTCACCACATCTTTGCGCAAAATAGTAAACTGACGCATCTGTTTTCGGCCTTGCTCATCTACAATCAGCATTCTTGCCATTGAGCGCCCGTCATCGCCCGCGTAATACGCCGCATGCTCGGCTTTTTTGACAATATCAATAACGCTTACATCATTAATGACGGCTTCATTACTTTGAACTTCAGGCGTTTGAGCAAAAACCTTGGCTGATAGCAGTGTGAAGGCGAGAGCTCCAGTAAAGTAGTGGCGAAGTGTCGGCAGGGATAGTCGACTAAGTCTTAACCTTAACAACATGGAAATACGCATTTTAGGCCTCCTTGAAAACCCAACGTTTAAGCAACGTCATAGCAGCTGGTAGCACCAGCAGCGTGACTAGAGCTGAAATGAACATGATACTTGCGAGAAAAATACCCACGGTGATGTAGGGCACAAGTGGTGCCAGCAGCAGTGGCGTAAAGCCCAGCGCAATAACCAACGCGTTGCGAGTAATAGCGCTAGCAGGCTCTTCAAACATGGCGTGTAGTGTTTTATTCACATCGCCAGTTTGCTTGTAAATTTCTTTGGCTCTTGCCAAGAAGTGAATAGCAAAGTCTACCGACAAACCTAGTGTAAGGGCTGATAGCACGGCAATTGGCATATCGTAATCTTTGCCTATAATACCAATAGCGCCATAGATAAACGTTATCGTTATGGTTAGTGGCAGCATGGCTAGTACGCCAAAGACCAGCGAGCGCAGTAGTAACACCATCATCACAAATACAATAATGAAGGCGCTAAGTAAACTGTCTAACATGCCTGCCACCATGTTGTCCTGCCACACCACATTCAGGTACGCCTTGCCCGCCCAACGATAAGTAAGACCATCAGGCAATGGGTGCTGCGCAAAGTAGCGATCAACCAATTCAATAACTTTTGTCATATCTTGGTTGTCACCACTAGATAGCTGCAGCCACACAAGCGTTTTACGATAATCTGGCGTAACGAAATGCCACAGGTCTTGCGGTCTATGAGAAGACTGATATTGCAGAAGCGTTTGGGCTATCGCGGGCTGCGTATTAGGTAATTGGTAGTCGCTATCGTTGCCCGAATGCAGTTCTCGGTTCACTACTTTAACTATGTCGCTCAATGATTGAGATTTACCTACCAGCGCTTGAGTGCTCAAATAGGCTTGCAAATCTGAAAGCATTGCAACTTTTTCGGGCTGCTGAAACGTCTTGCTTGCGCTTTTCACATCATCAATTTGCGATTGCAAGCGACGTAAGGCATTAGACGCGTTCTCATCTATATCGCTAAATAGTGCGTCATCAATGGCAAAAGCTAGGCTCTCGTAACCGTTACCCTCCGTTTCTTCTTTAAGCGCACCAAGGGTTGATATTCGCCACTCTCCCAATGAATCTGGCAGCTCTGCTGCGTTTAGCAATGCGCTTGCGCTTTTTAGCTTGCGGGTGTTTTCAATAACAATGTAGGCGTTGTACGTGCCAGCAAACTCGCTATTCAGCGCTTTGTCGGCTAAGCGAATTTCATGGGTTTGTTTAAACCACCGCACTGGGTTGTCGTTAATTTGTATTTGAAATATGCCCCACACCGATACTGCTGAAATGAGCGTGAAACCAGCAAGCAGCGCTCCCTTGTAACTAAGAGCGACGGTGCGAATACCATATACAACGCGCTGTAAGTGCGACGTTTTAACTGACTCAGAGTGAGTATCGGTATGGAGCGCCACCTGCAATTTAGCGAGTGCTTCAGGCGACATTCTGGATATGTAGGCAGGAATAAAGGTAAGCGTAACAACGAATGCCAACAAAATGCCCGAACCAATGAAAGCTCCAAAAATCTGCACGGGTGGAATAGGCGTAAGCATGAGTGAATAGAACCCAGCTGCCGAGGTAAGTGACGTAAACAACATGGGTTGAAATAGGTGTTCGACCACCGTGGTGATCACGTCATCGGCCTTCTGACCTGGTTTGTAGCGATCTGAAAACTCAGACAGAATGTGCACCGAGTCGACTACGGCAATTGGCATCAGAAATATGGCAATCATGGATGACATAATGTGCACGGTGAACCCTAGACCGATTAGCGCCCCCATGGTGATAATAACCGTTGCCATTGCCACCACCATAGGGGCAATAATAAGCGTAAAGTTACGGAAAAATACAAATAGCAGAATGAAGATCATCAATCCTGCCGCGGGCGCTGAAATAGCCATTTGAATAAACATCTCAACGCCGAATTGATCTTCAGCGACCGGCAGCCCGGTTATATGCCACTGCAGTGCATCGCTCGTTGTATTTGCGCCAATAAATGCCCGAATGCCTTCAGCAATACGAAAACTCTCGCTTTTATCTTTAATAGGCACATAGATTGCCGCAGCATTTTTTGAAGAAGACGCTAGGCTTCCCTGCAACATTGGCAGGCGCGCAATGGCTTTAGCAATGTTATCCGCTTCTTTCTGAGAAGATGGAGCTTGTGGCATCATCCAAGAAAACTTCAGCTCGCCGTTGTCGCCCTGAGTAATGTTGTCCACGGTTGAAAACGACATAACGTCTTGGGCAATAACACCCTCTGTTTTCAGGATATGCTGAGTAACGCTATCGATTGCACGCAAGTTTTCAGGCGTATATATCCCTTTTCGTGAGTTTCTCGCTCCTTTTTCTTCGATGTTTTCCGCAAAAGAATCTTCTACCGTAGCTTGCGGTGCACGCGCTGATGCAACAACCCCAACGACAATGGCGTCATGCATTGCGAACGTATGCTTTACCTTGTTATGAAAGACGCGGGCAGGATGATGAGACTCCAACATGTTTTCCGGGTCGGTATCTATCGTAATTAAGCGCATTTGATAGGCGCCAAAGGCAACAACCAATAGTAAAGCGGTGTAAACCCACCTGCCTTTGTGAGTAGATAAAAACAGTAACTTTTCAATAACTGTCGTGAACATAACCATGAACTCCTGCTTATTCAGCCTTGGAAACCTGTGATTTGGCGATAACGATGCATGTCTTGATCGCGCCTAAAACCGGCTGTGCCTGTTAATCCTGACTGTAATCTCAAAAAACGAGGCTCAACAGCTTTGTGCCGGTCAACTTGAACCAATCATGATGAACGATTTTAAATTAGATAATACTAATATATAAATAATCTAATATATTTTTAGAAAAGATCAACCCTATTTCGATGAGTGACGCAAGAACGGGAAAAGTGTTTGTAAAACGCTACACACTACCGAGAAAAAACTACATACCAATAGCAGTCTGGTTTTACACAGAGAACATCAAGAGAGACAAAAACGACACATAAAACAATAAAAACAATAACTTATACTTTAAATAAATTGCTTTTTAGGTTTGGCACAGATCACGCATACATTAGACTAACGATTAGATACAGAACGTAACTTGTAGCTAGGACAGCTTTAGCGACGGAGAGGCCGAGTTACGTAGTAAACAACACCGAAGGTGACAACATTGGAAGTTTATGGAGTGTGTCGCCAAGGAGATATGGAAGTATCAGTATTGTTACTAATGGATGACTGTAGAAGAATCGTTAAATTGCTGGTCGATGATGAGGTTAGGTAAAAGATAACCCAATTAAACTCGCAGGACGCAAGGCTCTTGTTTCATAAGGATTGCAAACAAGCTCTGAGTACCTACATCGCAAGCACTGACAGTGATGTCTCGTGCAGCAAGGGACTGTTGACCCAATTTGGATTCGTTGAATGTATGTGTGTGTTGCTTCAGCGAAGCCATTGTGAGGACACTGGTAATGTCGTCGATGTTATTAGTGAGTTGTCATCCGACGACTACCCTCTCCCCTCAAAGGCCCCTCCCGGCCTTTACATACCTCTGATTTTAGCCCGCCTTTGGCGGGCATTTTTTTATCTGCTTTTATGTTAACATTCTTCATGTTTTTACCTTCCACTGAAAAGGCTAACTGCGTGCTACCGCCTTCTGCGTCTACTATTGTCTTTAGGGTTCTTTTTTGTGCATTACTCGCTACATCAGTAGGCCAGAGCGTAATGCTCATCACACTTCCCTCAATGGGGCGCGAAGCTAACCTTTCTGAGTTTCATATTGCCACTATAATGTCGAGTTCTGCGCTTATCTTCGCGTTCGGCACCAATGTGTGGAGTAAGGTGGCAAAGCGCGCTGGGTTTAAACGCATTTTAATGGTGGGGCTAACTGGCTATAGCCTAGGCACGTTTGCTTTTGCAAGCGCGTGGATGGCAGGGTTTTCTGGCATTATTAGCGGTACCAACTTATTTTTAGCATTGCTGATAAGCCGTAGCTTACAGTCAACCATTATGTCTGCAACGCCTCCTTCCGCCGTGGGTTACGCGGTAGCCATAAGCACGCCCCAAAGTAGAGTTAGCGCCATTAGTAAGGTGACTTCCGCCAGCAATGTTGGGCAGATAATAGGTCCAGCTTACGCAGGGCTATTAGTAGGCTTCGGTTTACTAGCTCCCTTGTATAGCATTGTACTGCTCACTTTACTGGCACTAGCATTGGTGTTCTTTAAGCTACCCGTTTTACCACCATTAGCAGAACAACAATCGACGCAAAAAGCTAGTGGAAACGAGAAACCAATCGCAACCACAAAAGTGCCATACGTTTTCGTTGCCGCCTGCATTAGTGTTTTTTGCGCAATGGCAATGATGCAGCAATCGCTGGGTTTCTTTTTCATTGATTTTTACCAGTACTCGCCAGTTGAGGCTGCTCGGCAGGTTGGATTTGCCATGATGGTGAGCGCCGCAGCGTCGCTCACCGCACAATTTGGCTGGGTGCAAAAGGGTCGCGTAAGCAAAGAAACCATGATCACAATAGCCCTCCCACTTTTAGGGGTGGCGTATTTACTACTCTTTCTGCAACATACGTTGGTTGTTCTTTATGGGGCAATGATATTGATGGGGCTTGGTATGGGCATGGCTTACCCATCCTTAGCGGCAGCGGCTACTACTTATTGTACGCCATCTCAACAAGCCACAATTACAGGGCTAATCACTGCCACAACCGCCATGGGCTATGTTATAGGCCCGCCTCTCGCAGCCTTTATTTATCAAGCAGACATTGCGCTACCGTTCGCCGTTGCATCGGTGTTAATAGCTGCGACTACGTGCGTCACTTACATAACATTGCGCAAAGTAAAGCATGATGTTTAGTTGCTTAGCGGTAGCGCAGCACTTATCTTCCCCGCTCGTTTGAAAAGTATTTAATTATTTACCTTTTATTTTTAAACAAGCGGAACCTTTTTGGAATTAGACTATCTTAATTTATACGTAAAGACGTTGAGTGTGCGTCTTTGCGGTGTGTAAATGTGTTTTCCAAGTTATGTTGTGTTTTTTTAAGGGGCTTTACGCCCCTTTTCTTTTACCTCTTTTTCTTTACCGCCTGTTCGTTACCTTTTAACGCTTTCTTATTTTTCTGTGCTCACAATGAACGGTGCGCATCTCTTGCCGCTTTATTTTGAGCTTGTCACCAAATTTTGTTCAATGAGTGAGAAAACTCGAGCGCAAAAAACTAAGCTTCAATCCGCTTCTTTCCAGTGTAGACACTTTGTAGTGTTTGCAATGACTTGTAATTCCTGCAGATAAACCGCCTATTGCATTTTATAGAGTTTAAATAAAATCCATAATTTTCATAAACCTACACATTGGAATATGAATTGCTGCGGTTAAGTCAACTGGTCATAGAACTCTGACCAGTTTTTCCACCAACTGATAAGTTAAGGAGAGCAAGTAATGAACAGTGATCGTATTGAAGGTAATTGGAAAGAAATGAAAGGTAAGGTGCAGCAAAAGTGGGGCAAGCTTACCGATGACGATTTAGATGTAATTGATGGTCGTCGTGAAGAATTAGTAGGTAAAATTCAACAGGCTTACGGCAAAAGCCGTGATGAAGCCGAAAAAGAAGTAGACAGTTATTTCAACTAACGGTCGTGCCTCCAATTAGTATTGATAGGTAGTCTCTACGTACTTCTGGGGTATTAACGATGTGCTATTCGTTAACACTTTAGTTATCAAAAAAGGCCGCAGCGTGTTGTCTGCGGCCTTCTTTCATTTTCAGGTTCGACTTCCCAATGTTTTATCGTCTAGCCGAACCACGAAATCCCAAAGACCTATTCGTCTGCCTCTGGTTTCAAGTTATCGCGTACCTCTCGTGCATCAAAGCTAGTCGCCGATGTAGGTCGTGTACCCTTGCCTAATTCAATGCTGAGTATGCTTTCAATTTCGCTTTGCTGAGCGCCACCAATAAACACGCCCGTTTCAAATTGAGTAGTGGGGTGATATGACGTACGGCAGGTAAGCACACCACATTCGGTCACGCGTGCATAACGCTGACTGAACCCGGCGGTAGGCGTGGTTTGCACGGTTTCTTTATCTACTAAGGTTTCCCTGTCGGTTACAACAAACCAGTCGTACCCTTCAAGTAACGTGAGTTCAGCTGCACGCAACATGGCATAGTCCATTGCTTTGCTTTTGTCAGACCCCTTTGCTTTAAAATGCACGCGAAACTGCGTTTCACTTAGCTTACTCTCTGTATATCCAAAGCCACCTTTTTGAGCCTGCCTATAATCTGGCTGGCTTGCACAGCCTGCCATTACTACAACCGCAAGTACTAACATAATTTTAGTTTTCATCATCTACTCCTTTGGCCTTTCAGCTAGCCAAGTTGCTTCAATTGCTTTTTTCTCTTGCTCTCGGTTCAATGGCGCAAAAGCCATCATTCTGTCTAACTCATCTTCCATTAGGTTTGTGCTTACAGCCGCAGCAGTTTGTCCAGAAACCTCACTTCGTTTGTTCAGTTTACTTGCCGTGAGCTGCCATGCGCCCTGTTTATCTTTACAAGCGATCATTACATTTAGTTCATCTTTCGATGTTACTTCAGCCTGTCTGCAGTAATGCAGCCTTGAGTCGAAGAAAGATAGTTGAGGAGTTACTGTAACCCCTGAGTTTAAGGTGGTTGCTGCGCCTGCTAAATTACGGTCAAGTACAGAAGACACGCTAGCCCAGTGCGAAGGCTGAGTGGTTTTATCACCTTGTTGATTAATGAAAACTAACGCAGCTAGCACAGTTAAACTTACTACAAGGGCCACTATACGGTCTGATATAACCACATCATTCCCTATCGCTTTATGAACTTCATCCATCTCAGTTATCTCTTGCTCACCATCTAAAAATGCTGAAAATTTTTCGTCAGTTGAGATCACAATAACGCCTCATAAGTCAGCACGTCTTCGGCACTGCTTCTAATCTTTATAAACATTAAGTTCACGGTTTCTTACTATCTATTCTGAAATTTTTTCTAGCTATTCGCCTTTAAAATATGAGGTAGAGACAATAGTCAGTGAGTAAGTCGCACAATTTGTGCCATTCTTTGCAATTTCCTATCTACGCCATTTACAACGTCAAGAAAGCATAGTGAAGAGCACCTTTCTGATAGTATTTATAGTGTTTGTTGGGGGGATTGAGGGGCGTGTTTGTAAGGGATAACCGCGGCGCCAGACGCGCGGGATGGCCACGTGTCGTTCATTCGCAACAGTTTTCGCAAAAAGCTGTAATCATTTTTTTAGCTAGCGCAGCGGTCGTTTACAGCTGAACATACCAACGAAGGAAGTTTTTCAATGTCATTAAAAAAGCCCTGTAAAAACAGGGCTTTTAGTTATTATTCTGAAGCAGTCATGCTCTTTTCCCACCAAGGAAGCGAAAAGTCTATATTTTCCGCATCACGAGTTTTGGCGTATTTCATTTTAACTGAGCTCCAAAATGCCGCTTTGAAAACCGGGTCGTAAATAACAAACTCACCCTGTTCACGATATTGCTCAAACAGCTTTTGATATGCTCCAACAGGCGTCAGCGGATTGTCTTGTTGAAAGACTACGTCACCACCGTATTCTTCGTATAATGCCTTAGAAACTTTCCAACTCTTAGCCATTCCCTCAGCCATTGCAAGACGATAACGTTCAAGCTCAGGCCCTTGAAATGCTCCGTCACTATCTAAGTCGACAGTCCACAGCTTAATGACTGAATACGCAGATTGAATTTCACCTTCACTAGGCTCAATCGCGTTTTTGCTTGCAAAGTCTGACAGTACCGATTCTGTAATTTTGTTACCAAGAGCACGTTGCGTCAAAATAGCACGGACTTCTTTTTCTGACTTGTCAGTTAAAATAGACTGAAAGCGATCGACATCGGCCTGTGTTGGCTGCAATTCTGTATTTGATATTGATTTGTTGAACAAACGAGCAATAATCTCATTTGCGGCTTGCGGTGTGTTAATCCCAAGCGAAACCACTATGGCTGCGAATAGCACCATAGGAATAACGTTCGAACGAGTCACTTTGTATGCTTCCCTAAGTTCCAATAATTAGCACAAGCACAAGACACATTCATTTATTATTTTAGGAATTTTCCGTTGTCTTGCGAAATGACATCTAATAGGGCTAATACTTTAGATTACTTTTAGTTAAAATTCCACTTTCTTACGCATAGTTTTCTTAGCGCTCTGTTGTTTTTTTACGTCACCTCGTCGCGCTTTCACCGCTCGGCTCACTTTAGTTTCTCTGCGAGGTTTTTGCTCAATTGTTGCCGCTTTAATCCACTCGACAAGTCGCGCTAGAGCGTCTTCCCTATTTTGTTCTTGTGTGCGGTAACTCTGAGCCTTTAGCACAAAGACCCCCTCATTTGTCACTCGGTTGTCTTTTGTTTGCAGTAGTTTTTCTTTCAGCTTTTCAGGTAACGATGATGCGCCAATATCAAATCGCAGATGTATCGCACTACTCACCTTATTAACATTTTGTCCACCACTGCCTTGCGCACGAATAGCCTGAAGATCAGCTTCAGCGTCATCTATGGAAAGAGAAGGGGTTATTTTTAATTCCATTTGCATTCCTAGTACTGCGTAGCAAACCCACGCTTGCTTTGCCCGTTATTTATCTTGCGCCAATATAACACTATAAAAAATGCTTACTTGACGGTCTTATCGTTAGCCGATAGGTTAAATTTCAACCTTGCATTGGAAGCACAATATGTTCGTCGTCTTATTTCTGGTTATTTGTATTATCGTCGCGCTTATTTGGATTACTGCAAAAATGGACAGCAGTATCGAAACCGCATTTACGCCAAAAGGCCAGCTTACTCCCGTGGAAGGGGGAATTATTCACTGGCAAAAGCAAGGAAGCGGGCCACCGCTTGTGCTCATTCACGGTTTACTTGGCAATAGTAACAATTTTAGTGAATTAGCTAAAACGCTAGCAAATCATTATACCGTTTACGCTATTGACCGCCCAGGTAGCGGTTTTTCAAGTCGCTATAAGGGCACGTCGGCCAGCTTTGAAGCGCAGAGTAAAATGATTTTAGCTTGGATGAATATAGAAGGCATAAAAGAAGCCAGCATTGCAGGCCATTCGATGGGAGGTGGAATCGCGTTAAGAATGGCATTAGATGCCCCTGATAAGATAAAGTCAGTTTCTCTATTTTGCCCGCTTACCACGCCCCTTAAAGAGGGAGCAGGTCCGCTATCAGTACTTTATATTCCCAATGAATTTGTGCGCAAAAGTGTAGCTAAAACCATCGCAAGCCCATTAAGGGCAAAGCTCGGTAAAAAGCAGGTTGGACAAATCTTTTACCCAGAACCCGTACCTAGTTCATTCTCTACAGAAGGAGGTGGGCTTTTAGCGCTACACTCACGCAGTTTCTATGAAGGAAGCCGAGATACCGTATCGGCACAACGAAGCTTATACAAACAACAGCCCAGATATAATGAAATTCGCTGTCCAGTAGGCGTTTTATATGGCGAAAGAGATACTATTTTAAAACCAAGCGAACACATATCGGCGCTTACCGATGCGATTGAAACAGTAACGCATGAAATCATACCCAGCGCGGGCCATATGATCCCCGTTACCCAAGTTGAGGCGTGTGCCAGTTTTCTATTGTCAGTAGACGCAAAAATCTAGGTATTCTGGTTATATAGAGATACTTAGTGAAAAATAGTATCAGCCTTTTCGACTTGTTCTTTATAAGGAAATTCTAGCGTTGCTAGCGTGCCTTTTCGACCCAACGAAGACTGTTTCAGTTTACGAAGTTGATCGGCAACCCGCTCTATACCATCTTGCTCTTTACACATTTCGAATGGCGACATCTCAAGGGTAATATTGTAGCTGCTGAACCACGCATTCATTTGCTCAGTGTCCCCATCTGACAATGAGATGAGTAAATGATACATACGAATGAAAGCAAGTTGTTTTCTATACTCTGCCGTACCACTTTCAAACCCTAACAATGTGGTCTGAGCCAGTGAAGACGGAGAAATACCCAATATTTCAGACGCTTGCTTGATATTTAACCCAAGTTCTTGGTAAGCCCAAGTAAATGCTTTTGTTACAACGCTGGTAGGAAATAGAGATCTATTCATAGTGTCGCCTCAATTCTTCGCATAATGTTACGTAGATGTTATGAGGCTTTGCGAAATGCATACCAAGTTGCTTCGAGTACTTTAATGCGAATATTTCTTTGAGGCTTAGGACGGCTTAACGCATGAAATCACCCGAATAATTTAGCGCGCAATTAGCTAAGGCAGCGCCACAAAAATCGCTTCGCGAAAACACCAATGACTTTGTTACGTTGAATATAAACTATTAGAGCCTTTGGCGCGTTTAATTTAAACAATCAAACACTTTGCGCTTAAATCGCCGTCAAGACTACGATTTGCTTGCCGTTCACCTTTTGCATGTCGAGTGCTTCAGAGTCACCGTTCTATAAAAAAGAACAAAGGATCTTAATAAATGCAATGTTTAATCGGCATAATTGGAAATACACTAATCACAATTAAAAGGTAATGGACGTGATATGAAACCTAGATGGCCGCGACTTATTGTAATTATTCATTGGCTCAGTGCAGTTACCATTATTGGTATGTTCGCATCGGGCTTGTGGATGGTTGACCTCACTTATTATAGTGACTGGTACAAAACCGCTCCTCACTGGCATAAAAGCGTAGGTTTACTTTTACTCGCACTTACCGCGTTTCGATTAGTAATGCGTGCTGTAACGTCGCGCCCTCCTTCTCATGGCACTGCCACCGAAAAAACATTGAGTCGACTAGGGCATGCTTCACTGTATGTTTTGATGTTCACGCTTTTCATCAGTGGTTATTTAATTTCTACCGCAGATGGCAGAGCTATTGACGTATTTTCTTGGTTTTCCGTACCTGCTGTAGGTGAGCTATTTGAAAATCAGGAAGACATAGCAGGCGATATTCATTTTTACGTAGCGTGGTCAGTGATTATTTTAGCAGTTGTTCATGCACTGGCCGCGTTAAAACACCACTTTTTAAGTAAAGACGACACACTGAAGCAGATGTTAAGGCTTCGTTGATATTAGGAAAAAGGAGACATTATGAAGAAGTTAACACTTGCCTTGGCAGCCGCGCTGTCTTTAAGCACCGCTCAAGCCGCTGATTATGTGATTGATAGCAAAGGCGCACATGCATCTATCAACTTTAAAATTCAGCATTTAGGTTATTCTTGGCTGACGGGTCGCTTTAACGATTTTAACGGTACGTTTAGTTACGATGATGGCGCACCCAGTGCGGCAAAAATCATGGTTACTATTGATACAGATAGTATAGATTCAAACCATGCAGAGCGCGATAAACACCTAAAAAGCGATGACTTTTTGAATGTAGACGACTACCCAGAAGCTAAGTTCGTAAGCACCAAAATTGTCGATAAAGGCAACGGCATGATGGATGTTATGGGTGACTTTACATTGCACGGGGTAACCAAGCCTATCACTATCGAAGCGAAAAAAATTGGTGAAGGTAAAGATCCATGGGGCGGCTATCGCGCAGGCTTTATGGGCACGACTACCATCGCACTCAAAGACTATGGCATTGACTACGACTTAGGTCCGGCGTCACAAACCGTAGAATTAGAGCTACATGTTGAAGGCGTGAAGCAGTAATGCCAATGTAATTCCGCGTTAGCTATTAAAAAAGCCCCGTATTCGGGGCTTTTTTATAGGAAAATCTAATGAAGCTTGAGTTTGGGGCTAATGGCGTTACTTAACTTTTTAACTAAAAGCTTTAGCGTACCTTTTATTTTTCCATGTACCGCAAACTGATGCATGTTGTATAACGATACGTAAACCAGTTTAGCCAAACGGCCTTCTATAAACATGCTGCTGTTAGAAAGCGACCCCATCAAACTGCCCACGGTACTGTAGTTACTTAAGTGAACAAGCGAACCATAGTCTTTGTAGGTAAAGTCTTTCGTGCCTTTTTGAGTAAATACCGAGGTTATGTTGTGCGCAACAATATCTGCCATTTGATGCGCCGACTGCGCCCTAGGTGGCACCCACTTACCGTTTTCCTGCTGGAATCCACAGCAATCGCCTAGCACCCATATATTTTTGTGTGTTGAGCTTCGAAGTTGCTTATCAACAAGAATTTGATTGGCGCGGTTTGTCTCAAACAAGTCTAACTTTGTAATAAAGTCAGGTGCTTTTACGCCAGCTGCCCACACCATCAAGTCAGCATCTATGCGGCTACCATCTTTAGTGATCAGCCCTTTTTCATCGGCTTTCGCCACCATGGTTTGCTCTTTAATGTCTACGCCCAGCTTATGCAGCGCTTTGCGCGCAGAGTTCGCTATGCGTTCAGGTAAAGCAGGTAAGATACGATCGCCCGCTTCAACAATGGTAATTTTTAAGCGCGACGCCGACATATCTGGCATGCCGTAGGCTTTAGATAAGTTTGCAACGTGATGCAGCTGCGCGGCTAGTTCGGTGCCAGTGGCACCAGCGCCTACTATTGCCACATCAATTCTGGCGTTTTTGTCTTCCTGCTGATTAATACGGATAAGCTGATTAAGTAGAGCGCGGTGAAATCGCTCGGCTTGTTTTAACGAGTCAAGAAAGTAACAATTTTCAGCAACGCCTGGCGTGCCAAAATCATTGCTGACGCTGCCTATTGCTAACACCAGCTGATCGTAGTGTATTTCGCGTTCAGGCAACACCTGCGTACCATCTTCGTCAATGAGTGGCGATAGGGTGATGGTTTGCTCTTGTGCATTAAGCGAGCACATTTCGCCTAGTTGAAAGCGATAGTGATGAGCCGCAGCGTGAATAGCGTAGTCCACACCGTCTGAATGTTTATCGATAACGCCGGCTGCCACTTCGTGAAGTAATGGCTTCCAGATATGGGTTCGACTGCGGTCGACAAGGGTTATTTCGGCTTGTTGCTTTCTCCCGAGGGTGCGGCTTAAGCGACTGGCTAATTCAAGACCACCAGCACCGCCACCAACAATTACTATTTTTTGCATGGGTATACCTATTAACAATCATTCCACGTATATCGCCTATGCAACCACTAAGAAGCGCTATACGGGGTATGACTGAAACCCATGCTTACCCTCACAGACTACGCCTGAAGCTGATATCACACAAGCTATTCGCTGTAATAGTCTGAATATTTGAGGGTAATACGTGTTTATTTTTTCATTTACTGTTTTCTACAGGGTAAATGATGCACTTACCATGAAATTCCTAGGACGCCCGGGGAAATAACGCGGACCAGTAAAGCTGGTGAAGTCAGCGCGTTCCGCGTACTGGGCATCTAGTAAATTGTTAATACGCGCGTAAAGCGTAATGTCGTCATTTACGCTGTAACGCACACGCGCATGCAAAAGATCGTGACCTTCATATTTGTTAAGGTTTTCCGCGTCGGTAAAATAGCTTGCAACATGCTGCCACTCTACTTGCGCTTGTAACGACGATGAGATGTCATAGCTTACACGCGTGTTAAATTGTAACTTTGGTGCGGTATCGATATCGTTGCCTTTAATATCTTGTTCACCAGAAATTTGGCTATGCTCGTAGGTGTGCCTTGCGTACGTTCCCGCAAAGTCTACTCGAAGGGTTTCATTTAATTGCTGATTGAATGAAAGCTCAACGCCTCGGTGCCACGTCTCACCGTTACTTACATTGAAAAAGTCGCTATTGCGATAAATCACATTGTCTTTTTCAAGGCTATAAATGGAAAGCGTATAGGTGCCTTGCTGCGATGCGCCAGTAATACCGAATTCGACGTTATCAGCCGTCACTGCGTCTAAGTCGGTTACCGCTTGAGAGCGCTGTAATCGATAGAGCTCTGTGGCCTGCGGCGCGCGATAACCGCGAGCTATACCACCAAACAGCTGAACTTGAGCGTTAAGGGCGTAACGCAACGACAGCTTAGGGCTGAAGTTGTTAAAATCGTCTTCACTATTAGCAGGGCGAGAGTAACGACAGCCACCAAAACCACACTCGGTGCCATCCTCTCTGACTCGGCCTACATTCATATTATTTGTGTAGTCGTATTGCATTGACTCAAAACGCCCACCCAATGAAATGTCCCATTTTTCATGTTGCCAGTTGAAGGTAAAAAACGGCGCTAGCAACGTAGCATCGACGTCATAATCGTAATGCTTGCCCGCAGGAATAGTCTCAACTAAAAACGCAGAGCCTTGTGTTGCCCCCTCTTGAGACTGAACAAGCTCACCTTCGGTGTATTCTGCATCTATGCCTAGGTCGATAGTAAAATTGTCGGTAACCACATAGTTAAATTGAGACAACACACCAAACCCTTCTTGACCGTTTTCCTCTAGCGGCTTGCCGGGCAAAAAATGCATGCGAAAACGCATATCTTGATTGCGAACATAAGGCGTTATTGACAATGCGTGACCACCGTCAAAACGAGTGTCGAACTTACTCCATAGTCGTAAGCTTTCAGCCTTGCGAAACGCTTCAGGGTTGGGGTTACTTTTCGCTATTTCGGTATTTTTGTAACTCTCAAACCCTTCAATGTACCCAGCCGTTTCTTGATCGAGATTCGTGTAAGTCATACCGCTAGTGATAACAGTGTTATTCCACTCTAGTCTGTGACGCAGCGATACTTTTTCCTGATCGACACCTTCATCCGTTCGGTAACCCGTGTCTCTGGTAACGCTTGCCGCAATACCTACTCCGCTGTCGCCAAAATCTTTCCCTTCCAGAAGTTTAATCCTATGAAAACCATACGAGCCATAGTCTAAGCTAAGCTGGCCTTGTTGCTGCGTAGTGTCAGGGGTAATCACATTAATGACACCGTGAATAGCGTTAGAGCCATAAAGTGCCGATGCTGGCCCTTTAATTACATCTATTCGCTGTGCTACTTCACCATGGGCCTCAAACAGTTCATTGATATTACAAAAACCTGCAGCGCGAAGTGGTATACCATCTTCCGCTGCCAAAATACCGCCGCAGGCGCCAGCCCCAGTTAACACTGGCGAGCGTAGAGCAGGCAAATACTCCTGCCCGTTACCTCGCTGTACTCCGGCTCCAGCAATGTAGTTTAACGACTCTTGAATATGCTGAAACGACAGCATTGAAAGCGTTTCTTCCGTAATAGACGACACCGCATAGCCAGACGCATTCATCTGACCTGTTATACGGGAAGATGTGGTTTCGACTCTCTCTATTTCATTTATCTCCTGAGCTAAGGCCACAGACGAGAGTAGCGAAGCTGTAATAAGTGACAAAGAAAACAAAGAGGGTGAATGCATTACCTATCCTTATGAAGAAGCGAGATTTTTTTAGTGCTTGGCGCTAGTGTAACGCTATTCTAGAAAAAAGGGGTTAAAAACCGCTAAACTTGTCGTTAATGCAGTTTTTAGCTGTTCGTTGGGTAACACCTTGATTTTTACTTGGTATAGCCTTTGCTTTTTGTAGTTTTTAAAACTATGTCTTGATACGCCGCAATTAGCGTTTCAATTGCCACCTTTGCTGGAGGAACCGTTGGACACACTTATTCCTAGCCTTTCACAACTTATTGAATTTGCCGTTGCACCTGTGTTTTTGCTTACAGGTATTGCGGGCTTTCTTAACGTGATGTCGTCTCGATTAGGGCGCATTTCAGATAGAGTTAGGGTGGCTGAACGACAAATTCATACCTTGTCAGACCCTCACATTGTCGACCGCTCAAAGAAAGAAATAAAAGTGCTGTGGCGCAGGGTTAAGGTTATTAACTGGGCCATTGGGCTATGCGTGGCTGCGGGCTTAATGGTGTGTACGGTTATTGTTGCTTTATTCTCTGGGTCACTGTGGGTGGTCGACTTAAAAACGCCCGTCATCGTGTTGTTTATATTGGCAATGATGTTTCTTATCAGCGCGCTAATAGTTTTCTTGGTTGAAGTAAAACTGGCCACTAACACCATCAACATGGTTCGCACTATTAGGTAGCCAGCCTCATACTAGGCCGCTGTAACAGCAATTGAATGTATCAGAAAAGAGGACAAATGCGCGCTTCTTTCAACCGCTCATCTGCCCTCTTTCTTGTTGGTTTTAACAGCGCGTTTTTTGCCTTTAGCAACCGTAGACGTTAACGCATTAATCTTTTTGTAGCGCCTATTACTCTGACAGGGTATCTAGAACCGAAAACAATACATTAGCGCCTATTCTTGATACTTCTTTGTCGTACATGTTTTCAACGTTTACGCCTTCTTGCCCACCGGCAAGGTCGCTGATAGCACGAACAATCACCCAGTCAATGTCGTTAATTGTGCACACTTGACCAATGGCAGCCGACTCCATTTCCGTGACTTCCGCGCTAAATACGTCTCGTGTCCACTTACGGTATTCGCGATTGTCCATAAATACAGAGCCCGTTACCCCGTTACCACCCACATGCAGTTTGGCATCGCGTTCATCTAACACTCTTTGAGTTGGCATGGTTGCTATCGCCTGTTTTGCCGCCGTTAACAGCCGTGGTGTTGCACTGAAATAAGCAGTGTCTTGTGGTTTGTCCATACCCTCTTTCACAATAAGCACTTCATCGGGGTGGATAAAATGAAACGGTTTGTAGTTAGGCGTGTGTGGGTCTTTGGCGCGCCGTTCGTCTTGCTCTTCGAGAAAGGTAGCGTAGTACTCAGGAAGAATATATTCACCCGGTGAGTTTACATCTTCATTAGTGTAAACACTCTCATCATGGTAATACCAACGAGCCGGCACAATCACATCGCCAGGCTGCCACTTAGGGTTTACCGCTCCTGCGATTCCCATGTAAACGACTTGCTTAACCGGAAAGTAGTCTAAGGCCATCTGCATTGTCATGGCGGCATTGGCAATGCTCATTCCCGTAGCAAACACCAGAATTGGTTCATCGTGATAGCTACCTAAGCGATAAGTAACCCCTTTGATCTGTGTGGTGGAATGAATTGACGCGTTAGGGTCTTGTTCTATTCGATTTAAAATTCCTTCCATTTCTGGCGCATACGCCACTGTGATTGCAGTAAAAGCAGGTTGTGTAAACGAGGCGGGGCCATAGGCTGGTTGGTCAGTCGTACTTGTTGAAGCACAACCAACTACGCTCGATGTGGCAAGCAATACTATGATCATTAAGGTAAAGGGTTTCATGTTTGTTTCTCGTCTGCACTTTAGGTCAAACATTAAACTATCACTTTGAAGTGATAATGGAAGTACAGAAACTTCTAATTGACTGTTAAATATCGAAAAGTAGGGCATCTTCCCGACTCATCAGCATTTACTTATTCCTTGCGCTTAACCACTATATTTTCTGCGACAACCCTCACCGTAAGTATGATGTAAAGACACGACTTAAAAGCGCCTACCAATCTTTAAGTAAAATAGAATTCGCTTCTTCCCATCGGTATCTGAAACAAAAAAGGCAGCGTAAAACGCTGCCTTTTTCAATGCGCCTGTTTCTTTTTAATTAGAAACGCGTATTCATTTGAACACTTAAAATGTGCGCTGTAGCAGACTGAGTACCGGTAAAGTTAGTAGTAAAATCAGTACCTGGTACAACATCACGTAAAATGGTTCTATCTTTATTGATGTTTGCTTCACGGCCGTCGATGAAAACGTACGCCACATCAATAGAAGTATCTTCACTTACTGAGTATGTCATACCGCCTGAAAACCAGTGACGATCTGTATCAGGGATACTCAGTGAACGGTTCTCAACAGATACCACACCATCGTCGTACGCATAGCCTGCTCGAAGCGTAATTTCGTCGTTCAGGATATAAGTTACACCAAGCGCTCCACGCCACGAGTCGTCAAAGTTCTCTTCTTTGATAAGAAAATCAACGCCATCATCAAGGTTTGCTTCAAGCTTCTGGAAGGTGCTCCAATCGGTAAACGTTGCGCTTGCTTGTACCGACCACTGATCATTAATTTTCTGATCAATAGCGAACTCTGTGATAGCCGCAAGGTTCAAATCTAGGCTACCTGGCTGATTTAGGTTAATTGGGAATACTGGTGTCTGTGAAGATACCGCTCCTTCAAGCTCTAGTTTGGTCTCTGCGCGATGTGAAAGCGCAATGCTTGTTATATCGGTAGGTTGCCAGAAAACACCTACGTTCCAGCCGAAGCCTATGTCGTCACCTTCCATGCTGAAAAGTGAATTACCAGGCGTAAGCGCCGGTAAGGTAACGCCTATTTGCTGCGCCATAGGTGCTAAAGCAGCTACGGTACCCGCTAACGTGTTTGACACACCAGAACCAATTTCAGCTTCTGCATACGTAATGTTTAATCCAAAACCTACCATAAGCTGCTTATTTACTTTGTAAGACACAGCAGGGTTTAGCGTTACAGTTTTAACTTCCGCTGTATCAGCGAAGTGAAGCGCACCAAAGTCATCGGCATAATCTGAACGAAGCCCGTAAGTAGTGAACATACCTACACCCGCAGACACTTCGTCATTAATAGGTGATACATAGAAAAAGCCAGGAACAAAGGCGGTATCAGCAATGTTGTCTTCTGCTGCTGGTAGTTGCCCTAAGGGTCTGTCACCTAATGCAAAGCTTACGTTGCCATCAACATCTACGTTAGGGTCGATAAAGCTGACAGATGCGCTGAATTCAGCTTCTTTAAATACACCAATTGCAGCTGGGTTTGTTGCCAGAATAGAGGCATTCTCTGGCTTAGCGGCTTGGCCAGCCATAGCTCGGCCTAAGCCATTTGCACTGTGTTCATTAACTTGGAATCCGGCTGCCAGCACAGAAGAAGAGGCTAAAGTAGCAAGCGCTAAGCAAACTGAGGCACGTAAAGAAAACTGTTGCTTCATAAAATACTCATAGTAATAGGGGAAATTGCCCGCGCATTCTACGGATATGAGTACTTTTGTTCAATGCAAGTAAACGCCATTTACGCACTTTTATCGCATTTTTTACAATTATAGGCGCAATATCGACGCATTTATAAACAAGTTTGAAACAATAAAGTTAACGAGAGATCACCATACTGTTAATTAACCTTTAATTATCTATCACTAACAACTATTGGAACTACTAAAGTATTTCACTCAAATTTATAAATATCGTGGTGTAGTTATTGCGTTTATCGCGAAAAGCCCCACCCTTTTCTAAGAACAGCATGTTGCTCGGCTTACGCCTATGCATCATTTTCACGAAGTAATCACCTTACTAGTTACTGGAGGATACAATGTCAACTTACAAGGCCATTACACTGGTTGAACGTCCACACGATAGAAAAATAGGCCCACACCTATTTGAGACCAAAGAGTTGGATATTCCTACACCGCAAGACGGTCAAATTTTGATAAAGCAAACGCATATGTCATTAGACCCTGCGATGCTTGGCTGGATGAGTGAAGACAGAGAAAGCTACATTCCTCCAGTAGAGCTTGGCGAGGTGATGCGATCAAGCGGTGTGGGTGAAGTTGTCGAGTCTAAGAACTCAAACTTTTCTGTCGGCGATAAGGTCATGGGCATGACCGGCTGGAGTGAGTATGTACTTAGTGACGGCTCTGGTTTTAACAAACTTCAGCCTGGCATTTCTGAAGAAATGGCCCTTTGCGTTTTTGCACTGCCCGGCTTAACTGCCACAACGGGGCTTTATAACTTTGGTGAGCCAAAGGAAGGCGAAACCCTCATTGTAACGGGAGCAGCTGGCTCTGTCGGTTCCATTGTTGGTCAGCTTGCCAAAGCAGATGGCCTGCGCGTAATTGGTGTGGTGGGTAATGACGATAAAGCCGATTGGATTGTGAATGAGTTAGGGTTCGACGGCGCAATTAACTACAAAAGCGATAACTTAGAAGAAAAACTGGCCGAGCTAACGCCTGACAAAATCGACGTATTCTTTGAAAACACAGGCGGTCCCATTCAGCAACACATTTTTAACCGAATGAACGCTCACGGTCGTATTGTTGTTTGCGGCATGATTGCTGATTACCAGTCTGAAAATCCGTCTCCCGGCCCGAACTGGATACCGCTTATTAAAAAGCGTATCAATATTCGCGGCTTCGCCATGCCCGACCACTGGGGCGAAATTCCGCAGCTTTTACAAAAGCTTTCCCCTTATGTTCAACAAGGCAAAATTAAATACCGCGCCCACACCATTGAAGGCCTTGAAAATGCAGAGAAAGGCTTGAACATGCTATTTGAAGGCAAGAACACCGGAAAAATGATTTTGAAGCTATAGAGGCTTTAGGTAACGTCTACGAAAAAACAGATGGCGTGGTGTTATTGTTTGCACTGCGCCTCTGCTAACACATACTGGGCTTTGCCTTTTTCCTTTGCCTCGTAAAGTGCTTTATCAGCTTCATTAATAAGCCTATCGATAGATAAGTCACTCACCGATTCCGCGAATACTACGCCAATAGAGCAGCTCATTAATGGGTGCTTTGCGCCTTCGGCATGTTTCAATCCTTCGTCCTTCCACTTATCTAAAAAAGCCTTACAGTGCTTTTCTACCTGCGACTTTTCGATATCGCTCAAAACAACAATAAACTCTTCACCGCCGTATCGCCCGACAATATCCGTTTGACGCTGAAAGACCTCTTTCATAAGCCGCGCTTGTATTTTTATCGCTTCATCACCTTTTTGATGCCCAAAGCTATCGTTGTATTTTTTAAAGTCATCTAAATCGAACATTAACACTGCGACTGATACTTTGTGACGTCGACTTAACGCCACCAGCTTTTCGCTTTGCTCTCTAATGGCACGTCGATTTAATAGGTCAGATAATGGATCGTACTTGCTTAGCTTCAACAACCTGTCGTTAGTTTCCTTAAGCATTTGTACGCTTCTATCTAATCGGTAGCGCGCGTAAACACAAATAAATAAAGAGCCGCAAACAAATGCCATCGAAATAGGTACTCTGTCTCCATAAACTGGCGCTATCCACATCAGCCCTGCAAACCCCAAGATATTGATTACACATGCCACGAGCGCTAGCTTAAATTGAATGCCCAATGCGAACACACAAAAGAAGGCATATAAAATGGTGCCCTCATAAGGGAAGACAAATTGTTGCTCCTGCCAACATACCCAGATAAGCCAATAGTTGCTGTAAGAAAGGGCTATGAGCAACCCAGAAAATATGTACGCTCGGTACTGAATAAATTTCTGCCAATAAGACAAGATAACGATGGCAAGAATGATGGGAAGTTGAAGAAGAAGGCGGTCAATTATATACAACTGTAACATAGACCTAGGAAGAAGCATTAGATCGGCAACCATAAAGGTAAGCACAAGCACAACGCCAATAAAAAGCGCAATGCGCAGACGAATTAACTCGCTGGGTCTATAAATTTGCACACGCCACCTTACGCAATGAATTGCAGTTAAAGTACTCGCTCATAAACCAGTGAAGAAAGTTAACCAACGGCCATTTCAACTTCAATACACTGAAGCTTTATCTACTTTAACTATTATCAATGACTTCTTCGCCAAGCGCCAGTTTTAACAAGCTTTCTAGTAATGCTTCAACGGTGACAGGCTTGGTAACAATATCGTTCATCCCTGCTTTTTTAAACGATACATGGCGCTCTTTGAACGCCTCAGCGGTAAGCCCGATTACAGGCGTTTGGCTTAACTCGCCTTCTAGCTTTCTAATGCGCTTTGTTGCCTCAATGCCATCCATAACAGGCATATGCACGTCCATGAAAACCACGTCAACACCACCTTCTTCAACCCGAGCTGCGGCTTTTAATCCGTTATCCACGTGCTCTACATCGCATTGAAGTTGCTCTAGCAGTGCTTGAGCGACCACTGCATTAATCGCGTTGTCTTCAGCAAGTAACACCTTAAGCCCTGTTGGCAAACTAGCCCTTTGAGCATAACGCGCCGAACCTTTGTCAGTTGCCAATTCAGCTTTTAATCTTGATTGCACTTTCGCAGTCACCGTGAAGCATGACCCCTCGCCCACCATACTTACAACTTTAATGTCGCCATCTAATATCTGAGCGAGCTGTTTCGCGATGGCAAGTCCCAGCCCTGTTCCACCGTATTTTCGCGTAATGGAGGAATCTGACTGAGTAAATTTATCAAAGATGTGCTCTAGTCTATCTGTCTCGATACCAATGCCGGTGTCTTTTACCGAAACCACCAAACGGTTATCGCTGATTACTGTAGTTGAAGGCTGCTTCAGCTTGGCAGAAATACTCACTGTACCTTTGTGAGTAAACTTAATGGCATTGCTCACCAAGTTAATTATGATTTGACGAAGTTTGGTAATATCACTGGTAACCGCAACTGACTTCATGTTCTTACTGGAATAAACCAAGCGCGTGTTATTTGCGCTTGCGTTGGTACCCAGTAGCGTAATCAAGTCGTTAAGCATAGAGTCGAGATCAAACTCTGTCACATCAACCTCTGACATACCCGACTCAATTTTTGATAGGTCCAGTACATCATTTATAACCGCAGCAAGTATAGATGCCGACGACTTTAAGTCACTCGCGTACCGATGTTGCTTTTCAGACAGCGGTGTATCAAGAAGTAATGTTGCCAACCCTTGAATACCATTTAGCGGCGTGCGAATTTCATGGCTCATTACCGCCAGAAAATCGGTTTTCGCGCGATTAGCTTGTTGCGCTTGTGCGACGTACTGTTCAATTTTACCCGACATCGTTTCTACATCTCTGGCTAGCACGCCAAGTTCGTCGTTTTGCTGTAAATCTATGCTGACTTTTTTATGCTCAATGGCTATTCGGCTTGCTGCTGACTTAATTTTTTCGATAGGCGATACCACGAATATTTGGGTCACTCTTCCCATCAGTAAACTAACAATGGCCACAGCAAACAGTGTCACTAAAAACGTCAGCCACGCTATTGTTGATAGGGAAGACTGCAAGTCGTCGGCTGGCTGGAGTACCGTTACCTTCCAGTTCCACGGCGAGAATTCAGAACACGCAAATAAAACGTCACTGTCGTTTACATTCGACTCACCAAAGGCGACGTGTCTGCTGGCTATAGTAGAGATAGTTGCGTTTTCCACATTGGGCACAACCATTTGTTCCATTGTGCTAAAAATAACCGTTTCAGAACTTGAATCACTGATAGCAAAGTGTCTGTCGGTGGTTTTCTGTAACGACTTCAATTCCTCGAACACTTCTTCTTGATAGGCATCTCGAAACACGGGCACATTTTCAAGGCCTGATTCGATAAGCAACTCTCGCCTTTCATCAATAATTTCTAAAACATTTAATGTTAGCGTTTGAGTGAGTAACTGATATTCACGTTCACGTACCGAGTCGTACGCAGTCAAATATGCCCAGTACCCTGTAAGCGCCATTCCAATTAATAATATTGGAATATAAATAACCAACAGTTTCGATTTTATTCGCATGCTTACTTCTAGTTAGGCCTTATTGATACACATGATTTTTTGACAACTTCAAATAATTTGAAGGGATTGGGAGCTGCAACTTAATTGCGGTCGAGACATTTACTGCGACAGTGTACGTATCCATTTTATCAACGGGAATGTCTCTCGCCGACTTTTTATCGAGTATCTGCTTTGCCTTTCTTGCGGCAGACTTTCCTATGCTAGAGGGCTCGGATACTACACCAAGCAACGCACCTTCCTTCACTGACGAAATACTTTCAGCGAACAAGGGCAGTAATCCCGTTTTTTCTTTTACCTTTGCGATTAACCCATGCGCTTCTGTCAACGGCCCAGAAGACAACCAATAGCCATCTAACTCATTAGCCTTGCTTTGTAGGTTATGAACAATGTTATCAGTCATTTCAACTAACCCATCGTCACCTTCTATATAAGGCGTGCTGACAGCGACAAGATTTATATTTTCATACTCGCCGTCAAGCGCTAACAGTTGATTTACGAGATTACTGGAAGAGGGATAAGTTGAGTGGATAAGCCCGATATTCAGCGGCTTAGTACGCTTCGCTGCACGCAATACCCCATCTACCATGTCGAGCTTAACTTTTGCTTCAAGCACATGAGACTCACCGGTAATATTTCTACCACTTGTCGCACCAATAGCTGGCACAATACCTTCAGCAACAGGCGCCGAAACCACCATAAATAATTTAGGCACCTCGATAAAAGCATCAGAGGCATTTAATGCACGAGTGGCAAGGGTTGCAACCGATACAATAAGGTCGGGATTCGGCTTTTGAGCAAGCTCTTCAAGAATAGATTGAGCCTGTGTTTCAGCCCCTTCAGCGCTGTAAACTGTCACACTGATTTCGTACTCAGGCACAATGCGCGAAAGCTCTTCTTCAAACGCAGCGCGCGATTCAGTGACTATAGGAACAGGTAAGGTTTCAAGGATAACAACATTTAACGTTTCCTTCGCTAATACTAAACTCGTGCTAAACACGAAACAAAAAAAGGCAAAGAAAAAGGAAACGCTGACCTTTGTCATGATCATAAACCTGCAACAAAATGCTGAAAAATGCGTATATATAGCCGTATAATAAAGTGATTTGTAGATAAAGCATAGAAGAAGTTCTAACCAAATGTTCAAACATGGTAGCCCACTTCTACTAGCTAAGACGCTATCTCTGCAAAAGCTTTCACGCTGAATAAACGCGCATCTATGTCGTAAATTGGCATAGACACAATAATTTCATCGACATCTGTTGCCTCGATAAATTGCGCCAGTTTATTTTTAACGGTTTCCTTTGAACCCACCAAGGCATATCTCAGCACATTCGATAACATTGCTTCGTCGCTTGCCGAGCAATGCTGGTTAAAATTACGCATAGGTTTAGCAAACGGTTTGTTTAAACCACGACGCATATTCATAAATTGTTGCTTTACCGACGTAAATAGAAACTCAGCTTCTTCATTGGTGTCGGCAACTACCACCATTACGCCAGCCATTACTTTTGGCGCTGACAACTGTAGTGAAGGTCTAAACATGTTGCGATATACATGCAGCGCGTCAAATAGTGCATCAGGGGCAAAGTGCGAGGCAAACGAATACGGCAACCCCATTTTCGCCGCTACTTGAGCACTGTATAAACTAGAACCTAGCAACCACAACGGCACGTGAGTATTCGCTCCTGGCACCGCCACTATTGGCTGACCGTTTTGCACAGCGCCTAAATAATGCTGTAGTTCTTGAATATCTTCTGGGTAACTGTCGACATCGCTTTGTAAGTTGCGGCGTAGCGCGCGAGCGGTTGCCATATCTGTACCTGGCGCACGGCCAAGCCCCAGCTCAACACGGTTTGGAAATAATTCTGCCAACGTGCCAAATTGCTCGGCCACAACCAAAGGCGCATGATTAGGTAGCATAATGCCGCCCGCCCCTATTTTAATGTGTGATGTTGCATTCGCGATATGCGCAAGCACGACTGACGTTGCTGAACTTGCCACACCATTCATGCCATGATGCTCTGCTAACCACACTCGTTCGTAGCCGCTGCGCTCAGCCTCCATTGCCATTAGCTTTGAATTGTTTAGCGCGTCTTTAACGCCAAACCCTTCCGATATTGGCGCTAAATCTAGCAGTGAGTAGGGTATAGCCATGATGCCTCGCAATACTTTAAACCGTGTAGTCACTACTAAATATGAACTGACCTCAAGATTTACAATGGCTGCTTTGGCAAAGTAAGACGGGTGGAGAAGCTTTGTCGATGAAATGAAACTGAGGGTGTATAGGCGTGCCTTAGTGCCGAAGTTCAATAGCCGTTTTCTGCGATTGAGACTGTTGTTGTTTAGGATGAGTTACGCTTAATAAAAAAGCCTGTGACTTTTCAGTGACAGGCTTTTTTACACAATGAATCGCTTAAACAGCGCTTCTTATTCCACCGTCACCGACTTCGCCAAGTTACGCGGCTGGTCAACGTCTGTACCTTTAATAAGCGCTACATAGTAAGACAGTAGCTGTAGCGGCAAGGTATAGATGATAGGGGCAATTGGCGCTTCGCAGTGCGGTACGTCAATAACACGCATGGTTTCGTCGCCCGCAAACGCCGCATCTTTATCGGCAAACACATACATGATGCCGCCACGCGCACGCACTTCTTCAACATTCGACTTAAGCTTTTCAAGCAGTTCGTTGTTAGGTGCAACCACAATAACTGGCATTTCATCATCAATTAGCGCAAGCGGGCCGTGCTTCAATTCGCCCGACGCATATGCTTCGGCGTGAATGTAAGAAATCTCTTTAAGCTTAAGCGCCCCTTCCATAGCAATTGGGTATTGGTCGCCGCGGCCCAAAAATAGGCTGTGATGCTTATCGGCAAACTCTTCGGCTAAATCTTCAATACCACCTGTAATAGCCAGGGTCTCTTCTAGCTTAGCTGGCAGGCTGTGAAGTGCAGACACAATGGCTTTACTGTCAGCATCAGCAATGCCGTTTTCTTTACCTAAAGCCAGTGTAAGCATTAAGAAGGCAGTAAGCTGTGTGGTAAATGCTTTGGTTGACGCTACACCAATTTCAGCGCCGGCACGGGTCATAAACGCAAGGTCAGACTCGCGAACAAGCGACGAGCCTTGAACGTTACAAATAGTAAGGCTAGACATATAACCTTGCTCTTTAGCTAGGCGAAGTGCTGCGAGCGTATCGGCTGTCTCGCCTGACTGAGAAATGGTGATAAGCAGGCTGTTCGGATGAACGACTGACTTGCGGTAACGAAACTCAGAGGCAATTTCAACGTTACACGACACATTTGCGTATTGCTCTAACCAGTAACGCGCTGTCATTCCCGCGTGGTAACTTGTACCACATGCAATAATTTGTACGTGTTTTACTTTTTTGAAAATCTCGTCAGCGCCCTCGCCGAAAACATCTGCGGTAAGCCCGTTCTCGTCGATACGATCTTTTAGCGCATTGCGCACAACGGTTGGCTGTTCGTGAATTTCTTTAAGCATGTAGTGACGGTAGCCTGCTTTATCGCCTGCGTCGTGCTCTACATTAGACTCAATCACTTCGCGTTCAACGGCGTTGCCGTCTTTATCGAAAATTTTCACGTCACGACGCGTAATTTCAGCAACATCGCCTTCTTCTAAAAAGATAAAACGACGAGTAACAGGCAACAGCGCCATTTGGTCTGATGCAATAAAGTTTTCACCAAGGCCCAAGCCAATAACCAAAGGGCTACCAGAACGAGCAACCACTACACGGCTTGGATCTTCTTTATCCATAATGACTGTGCCGTACGCACCGTGGAACGTTCTTACTGCACATTGAACCGCGTCTAATAGTGACTTACCTGATTTAAGCTCTTCATGCACAGTATGCGCAATAGTTTCGGTATCTGTGTCGCTGGTGAAGGTGTAACCTTTCTCTTTAAGCTGGGCTTTTAAGTTAACGTAGTTTTCAATAATGCCGTTATGTACCACTGCCACACGTTCGGTTGAAAAATGCGGGTGAGCATTCGCCTCTGTTACGCCGCCATGGGTTGCCCAACGGGTGTGCGCAATACCTGTTGTGCCTAATGCTTCACCTTCTGCTACAGCGTCAGCAAGCTCTTGTACTTTACCTGTACGACGAATACGCGTTAACGTGCCGTCGTTTTGCAAAAGCGCCACACCTGCCGAATCATAGCCGCGATACTCTAGTCTTTTTAAACCCTCAAGCAGGATTTCAACAACGTTACGTTCGGCTACAGCGCCAACAATTCCACACATAGTTATTCTCCACTTGGCGCTGCAATTAACACTGTCACGCCCTGATTTTCAATATTAAGTTTGTCTTCATCGCTAATGTTTTCATCAGTGATCAACACAGAAATGTTTTTCCAACCCAGTTCAAGGTTTGGCATTTTATGAGTAAGTTTCTTTGAACTGGCTAGTACCACAACCTTGCTAGCTGCCGAGGCCATGGCGCGGGTTACCCCAATAAGTTCGTTAAATGTGGTGGTTCCCCTGTTTACGTCTATGCCCGCTGCACCAATAAATGCAATGTCAAAACTATAGGCGTTAACCAACTGTTCGGCCATTGCCCCTTGAAATGACTGAGACTGCGCATCCCACGTTCCCCCTACCATTAGCACGGTAGGTTCTTTATCGCTTTGCGTTAGAAAGTTAGCGGTCGATAGGGTATTGGTCATTACCACTAAGTCGTCGATTTGCGCTAAATGCGGCAGCACCGACGCCGTAGTAGAGCCGCAATCTATCACTAACCTGCTACCCGGTTTAACCAAGCTTGCTGCGCATTGGCCTATGGCATTGATCACAGGGTTCGCTGCATTTGCCGCAACACTACTGGCTTGGTTATTTGAAGAATCGTTGGTAGAGGATTGAGGAAAATCAGTATTTGAGGCTACCGCGGGAACGGGAACGGCGCCGCCAAACTGGCGAATAAGCAAACCTTGCTGCGAGAGCGCGGCGAGGTCTTTTCTTATCGTCACTTCAGAGGTGGTAAAACGCTCGGCCAAGTCTTCAACTTGCGTTTGACCGTGCTGATTAACCCAAGACACTATTTGCTGTCTGCGCTGCTCTACTGATTTACTGCTTTTCAATGATACCTCGATGCTTTTGGGGCCGTCACTTTTTCAGCTATAGCTCGTAAACCCAACGCTTAACACTAGCGCCTGGTTTTAACGTCGACACATCAAAATAGCGTCAGTAAAACTCCGAGGTGTTGTGCTAGCGTTTTAACGCAACTTAAGGGGTCTTAGCGAACTCATAACTTTCAAAACGAAAGCTATGAGTTTTAAAGTGAAAGCATCGTAAGTTAAAATGAAACGTTGATCAAGATAATTGTTTATTTAAACGGCATCGTTTGTTTTTGGTTACTGGCATTTAACGCCAACTCGATAACCTTTATCACAGGAACCACAGTACTTGCGTCTGCAGGTGAAAATTTGCCGTCTTCAATAGCATGAGCAAGTCGGTTAAAGAATGTCAGATACTCGCCTTTATGCGTTGTCACTGTTTCTTTCGCTAGCTCGCCATTGTGATCTGCAAAAGCTAAAACACCATGCTCATCGTGGGGTGTCTTTGCCCAGCTGGCGTCATCAAAAGAAAGGCCAGCACGTAGCTGGTCTTCTTGTGGGTCTAAATGGAATTTTCGGAAGCTTCCTTTTGTGCCCTGCAAGTCAAAACGCAGAGTTTCACCAGCCTGAAAGGCTGAACTACCAAGTTTTACTACTTTGTCGCTATAGTGAAGCGTTACATCAAAGGTGTCGTCCGACTGTCCGTTTTCGCGCAATGCCATAACATTGGCCGACACTTCTTTGGGTTCGCCAAAAAGCTGTAATGCTTGGTCGATTAAATGCGGACCTAAATCCCAGAAGATACCGCTGCCAGGGCCCGCATTTTCACGCCATCTATCTCGCGGTATGGGGCGAAATCTGTCGAAACGGCTTTCAAAGCGTTTAATGTCGCCTAGCTTTTTGTCGTTTATTAGCTGCTTAAGAGTAAGAAAGTCGCCATCGAAACGTCTGTTGTGATACACACAAAGCTGTTTGTTTTGCGCTTTTGCAAGGTCAACTAGCGCTTCTGCTGCTTCACTATCTAGGGTAAATGGCTTTTCCACCAGCACATTACAACTGTGCTCTAACGCCAGTTTGGCTTGAGATGCATGTAAGTGATTTGGCGTGGTAATAACCACCAAGTCAACATCGTGAATTTTCAATGCTTCTTCTAACGAACTATACACTTCAGCGTTAGGTAACACTGCTTTCACTGCACCTGGCTTTGACGAGATAACCACATCCACTGAAAACTGTGGTAGATAATTGAGAAAAGGTAAATGAAAAGTGGTTGCTGAAAACCCAAAGCCAACCAGTAAGGTAGATATCATTGCAGCTCCTTGTGAAACAATAAGTTCTAGGTGAGTGATTGCACACTATCAGTAATGATAGATAGTGAGAACCACAGAAGGTTCACTATTTGAAAAGAAGGGTGTTATTCGTGCGCATTTACGCTATGTTGCTTATGATTGCACATAAAAACACAAATTAGGAATTGGACCAGCAATGTGGTTTTTTGCTCGGTGCAGTGTAGAAGAGCCATAGTCAAAAAAGGCCTTGTTGAGCAAGGCCTTTTTTACAAAACAATTTGGCGTTTATTTTTTAGTTGGGCGAGGCCAATTTGGAATGTTGCGCTGTTTGCCGCGAGCCACTGCTAGCGCGTCGTCATCAACGGTTGAAGTAATCACCGAGCCCGCGCCTACTGTCGCTCCTTTGCCAATAATAACTGGCGCTACAAGCGATGAATTCGAACCGATAAATGCATTTTCGCCAATCACGGTTTTCGATTTGTTCACACCATCATAGTTGCAGGTAATAGTTCCTGCACCGATATTCGCTTTCGCACCTACCTCAGCATCACCTAAATAAGTCAGGTGGTTTGCTTTCGCACCTTCACCTAACACGGCTTTCTTCATTTCTACGAAGTTACCCACTTTGGCATTTTTCTGCATAACTGCGCCAGGGCGAAGTCGTGCGTAAGGCCCTACCGTGCAAGCCTCACCAACAGTGGCCTCTTCTACTATTGAGTTTGCCTCGATAACCGCGTTGTCGGCAATAGTGCAGTTGCGCAATATACAGTTCGCACCAATCACAACGTTATTTCCAAGGGTAACGCTACCTTCAACAATCACATTTACGTCGATGATGACATCGTTGCCGGTTTCTAACTGGCCACGTAAATCGAAACGCGCGGGGTCTAATAATGTAACGCCATTGGTCATAAGCTCGTCGGCTTGGCGACGTTGAAGCGCTCGCTCAAGGTTGGCTAGCTGCAAGCGATTGTTCACACCTTCTACTTCAACAGCCGATTGCGGCTGCGCAGACTGAATGCGTTTGCCCTCGGCGGCTGCCATAGCAATAACGTCGGTAAGATAGTATTCACCTTGCGCGTTGTCATTGCTTAACTCTCCTAACCAGCGTTTAAGATCAGCACCTAACATCATCATCATGCCTGTGTTGATTTCTTTAATTTCACGCTGTGCATCGGTGGCGTCTTTGTGCTCAACAATGGCAGTAATATTGTCATTCTCGCGAATGATTCTGCCCATGCCCGTAGGGTCGTCTAAATTTACGGTAAGCAGCGCCAAGTCACAGCTTTCTTTAGCTGCCTTTAGTGCGCTTAAGGTTTCTTCGCGAATAAGCGGTGCATCGCCCACCAGAATTAATACGTCTTCATTGTCATTAATATGCGGGGCGGCTTGCTGCACGGCATGACCTGTACCTAGCTGCTCGGCCTGTAGGCACCAGTTTAGGTTGTCTTCAACAACCGTTGCTTTCAGCTGATCGCCACCGTGGCCGTATACCAAATGAATATTGTCGGCACCCAGTGATTTCACGGTATTGATAATACGCTGCACCATAGGTACACCACCGACCTTGTGTAGTACTTTGGGCAACGCCGACTTCATACGGGTACCTTTACCCGCCGCTAAAACAACCACTGAGAAAGCCATATAATTCCTTTATTTCGAAAAGAGAATGAAAATCGGCGAATAGTGTAACCAAGGCCTAGCGATATGTCAGCGGTTGATTCGTGATTTAACACTTTCGCCTAGTGCAGAATCTAAGTGTTTTCCTTCCCAGAAATTTGGTCTAAAGTTAAAAAAAACCACCTAGTAGTTCATTATTGCAACAGGTATACTTGCCGTAATGGGTAAAGTTCAGTCAGGCAAGGGAGCATGCGTAGTCTGTGAACACATTTAGAACACTGCATAGAAGCATTTTAGTGTTATTTGCGGTAGTGGTTATCGCTATTGTTACACTGGTGCATTTTAGTATTTCCAAAATTGTTGCCGAGCAAAGCCGAGCGCAACAACAGTCTCTTTCGCCTGCAATTTCACTAATTGTCGAGCAACTTCTTAAGCCACTACACATATCAGAAGCTTTGGGACACTCCACCGAGCTAGTTGATTTGATGGATGGAGAAACCATTGATCAAGACGCTGTTTTTAAGACATTGGACCGTCTTGAAAACGAGTTTGGTTTAGATTTCTTCATCGCTAGCGAAGCAGACAGAAAGCAATATAACTCTGACGGTAGCATTATTAACCTGATAGAAGGCGAAGTTAGTTGGTACTTTAAGTTTAAAGACTACCCTGCCGATGCGGTGGCAGATATAGGTAAGTGGGAAGACACCCACTTTTACATCGATATAAAAATACACGACGAAGATGGCCGGTTTTTAGGTTTCTTTGGCGTGGGAAAAAGCTTACGCAGCTTCATCGAGGTCTTTGATACTTACAAGCAAGAATACGGCTACGACTTTTTGTTTGTAGACGATGAAGGTGACATTATGCTGTCGTCCGACCCGAACCTTATTGCGTCTTACTCTGATTTCACCAACTTGTCAGAACTCCCTTGGTATGCCAGCCTACCCCTTACTATTCAAAACGAACAAGCGCTAAACAATAAGCTAGTCACAATAGATCAAAACGACTACCTTATTGCCGAAGTGAAGCTAAATCAGTTTGGTTGGACCGTATTCCTATTAAGCCCACTTGAAGATCGCCAAGCTGAAATTTCACAGGCGTTTATTTTTAGCGTAGTAACGCTTCTGGTAGTTATTTTCTCGCTGTTTTTGCTTATTTACAACTTGCTGTACTACTTCAGAAAAGATATGCAGCCAGACTTAGTGGTTCGCCATACTAATCGCTTACCAGAAAAAGAAAACTTACAGCTAATTTATAAAACGCTGCTGGCTGAACATAAGTCATTAAGTGTCATGCTTATTAGCGTTGATGAATTTTCTGATATTGTTGATACCCATGGCCGAAATACGGGTGACGACTTATTAGATAAAGTGGTTGCATATTTAGCCGAACACTTGCGTGAGCAAGACGTATTAGGCAGATGGAGTAGCGCAGAGTTTATTATTTTATTGCCGCATACTGGCCCGCATGTGGCTTTTGATATGGCGCAAAATCTTCGCCATGGCATTGCTACCTTGCCACCGCTACAAGAGCTACCCGAGCTACTTGTAACGGCATCTATCGGAATATCTTACACTGCCTCGCCACGTGCTATGCACGAAGTCACAGCACACGCCGAGGATGCGCTCTATCAAGCCAAGCGCGACGGCAGCAATTTAGTAAGAATGCAGCTCATCGACTAGCGACACTTGGCTTCTTCACGCAGGTTTAACCTTTAGGCGTTTTCGTTTGAGAACGCCTGTGGTTAGCGCCACACCAAATAAAATCATTAACCCGCCTACAATAGTTTGTAGCGACAAGTGTTCTTGTAAGAAAAGTACGCCCCAAATAATGCCAAACAGCGGTACTAAATACGCCACGGTAATCGCTTTAGCCGGGCCAATATCGGCAATAAGCTTGAAATACAAGATGTAAGCTATGCCAGTGCCACCTACAGCTAGTGCCACTGCATTAACCCATGCATTCATACTAGGCATAGCATCTGGTAAGGTTGCAAGCGCAAAGGGTGCCAACATTACGCTTGCCATAGCCTGACTTCCCGTAGCGACAACTAAAGGCTTAACCCCTTGCAGCCATTTTTTCATCATGCACGCCGCAATACCGTACCCTGTTGTGGCTAAAAGCGCAGTAAGAATAGGAAGGAAGCTAATTTCTCCCTCGCCTAACTTTTGCTGACTAATTACTGTTACCCCGACAAAGCCCACAAATAGCCCAGCCACAGCTGACCTTGTTAGTTTATCACCCAACCAAAGCCACGCTACAATAGCGCCAAACATGGGCGCAGTGGCATTTAAAATAGCGTTTACACCCGCCTCTAAATGTAAGCTGCTGTAGTTGAATAGCACAAAGGGAACCGCGGTATTGGCCATACCCACTAACGCAATAGCCAGCCAATGGCGCTTTATGTCTTTAACTGAACCACGTAATAGCAGTAAAGGTAATAAAACTGCTGTGGCAAGCACGGTGCGAATGGCCACTAACACATAGATGCCAAACTCTGGCGCAGCAACACGCATAAAAATAAATGAACCGCCCCAAATGCCAGCTAAAACCAGCAGCGAAATAATGTCTCTTATTGCCATTCTGTTATTACCATTTTCTTGTTAGCACAGCACCCCTTGGGCCCCTTCTAAATTGAGTAAATATTGCTTGCGAGGCAAGCCACCTGCATAGCCCGTGAGCGTTTTGTTGCTGCCAATTATACGATGGCAAGGCACTACAATAGCAATAGGGTTACGACCATTTGCCATACCAACTGCACGAACTGCTTTTGGGTTACCTATGGCTTTTGCAATATCTAAATAGCTTGCCGTTTCACCATACTGCACTTGTTGTAAGGCTTGCCAAACCTGATGCTGAAATGGCGTACCTTTGGGGTCAAGCGGAAGATTAAATTCACGCAGCGTTCCTCTAAAATAGGCTTGAAGTTGACTGCACGCCTCATTGGTTATCGCATTTGTATGCGCTTGCTGTACGGTGCTATTAAACTGCCCAGAGCCGACTAAAAACCCAGAGCCGGGTAATTCATCCGAGTGTTCTTCTACAAACTTGATGGCCGTTACGCCATTGTCAGACGCGTCTATTCTTACGCGCCCCTGGGCACTATTCACAAAACCTGTGTATATCATGCTTATACCTCTTTTTGTTCGTTGCTTAGCTGCCACAACTGAAGCGTTAAATAACTGCGCCAAGGCGCTGCTTTCTCAGGCTCTACAGGAAACTGCTTTGCCATCTTTCGAACAATTAAATCCCCCCCCAAGTAAATATCGGGGTTTCGCTCGCCGCGCATTTTTAAATAATCGAGAGTCCACGGGCCCACACCCTTTATTGCTAAAATGTTTTCATGCGAAGGTACGTTATCGCCTACAAACAAGTGTGCAAAGCGACGCACCGCATCTTTCCTTGCTTGAGGCATTCGCAAGAATTCAAGGCTGTCATTGGCCACCGCTTCTGGTGAAGGAAAGCCGTACTTATCTTTCCCGGTAACATTTAATGGGTTCAATGATTGTGTTTCAGACGGCTTAGCACCTACCTGATGAACAAGCAGGGTAACCTGCCCAATCGCTGCCTTTACGCTTACCTGCTGGCCCACGATTGCGCGACAGCCGCTTTCAAATACACTCCATGCGCTAGGTAGCCGCAGCCCTTTCGTTAAACGCGCTTTAGGCAAGCCAGCTTGTATTAAGCTTTGCTCAATCAGTAAAGGGTCACCGTGAAGGTCAAGCACCCACTTAATGTTCTCAATGGTTTTATGAAGACGGCTTAAATCGGGCATATCTAAGTGAAGCGAAAATCCATGACGCGCTTTATCGTGTACCGCTTTGAAAAAGCCAAGGTTGTTTCCACACGTGAAGTAACGTTCGTAGCTGTCTTCGGTCACGCGCTCCATTCCTTCAATGGCACGGGTCGCTAAGAAATCTCGTACATACGGCCAGTTATAGGGTGGCCGATAAGAAAGAAATAGTGAAATATGTTTTTGCTCTGCGCGCTCTTTTTTTCTCAACTGCGTGGGCGAGCTTGCGCAATACTGCTCTACGGCTCGTTGCAGTTGCCTAAGTGACTGAAAGCCAGCGGTAACTGCCACATCGGTCATGGAAAGGTGCGTTTGTTGAATAAGCTGCTTTGCAAAGAGGGCACGCTGCATATTTTGAAACTGTTTGGGCGAAATACCCACTGCATTTACCACTAGCTTATTTAAATAACGTTCACTGATACCAAGCCTAGTTGCAATATCAGCCACCCGTTCAATTGGAATTATTGACAACAGCGAAAGCGCGCGACTTATGGTAGCGCCCACACCTTTCCATGCAGCTGAACTTGGCGCGCTATCTGGACGACACCGAAAACAAGGGCGATACCCCTCTGCCATCGCCTGAGTGGCGTGTTGGTAATAGGTTACATTTTCTTCTTTCGGCAGTCGCGCTGGGCAAATGGGCCGACAAAAAATGCCTGTTGTTTTAACCGCAACAAAGAATCGTCCGTCAAAGCGTGGATCTCGGCTAAGTCTGGCCTTCGCAAACACCGATTCGGCTAACGCTCGGTCGGTTGAAGCATGATCATCCAACCTGATAAAGTTATCTGACATAAATCTGCAGCACTATGTTGTCGTTTATCCACTATGTATAGTGTATCGCGCATTCAAGTCGTTAGTGCGACAAAATCGGAACTCAATAAAAAATCAGAATCCTTAATAGTGAGCATAATTAGCGACATTTGATCATTGGGGCCGCTAAACGCATAATAATGCGATAATAATAATGAACGCCTGAAGGATGTGTTGTTAAATCGCAGGCATAACGAGCTGACTGTATGCTGAACTCATTGCGCACTTCAATGTTGCGTCTGTCACAATTTTGCCTAATAGCAACGCTATTACTTTTAGCCCAAGGTGCTTCCGCTGACTGGCTTGATGACTATGCTAGTTATGTCCAAAAAGAAGCCTCGAAGTACAACGTGCCCGGCTATGCGTTTGTATTTTATGAACAAGGCAAAGCACCAAGAGTGTACGTTTATGGCAAAACCCGTAAGCGTGGTGGTGAAAAGGTCACAGAAAATACGGTATTCAGACTAGCATCAGTTTCAAAAACGTTTACAGCATTGCTGTTTGCAAAGCTGGTTGAAAAGAACCAATTACAATGGGAAACCCCAATATCTGCTTTGCTGCCTGACATTCCTTTTAAAGGCAAAGGAATGGAGTCGTTGCAGTTGCAACATATTGTAGGCCAGTCCAGCGGTTTTATGCCCAACGCCTACGACAACCTGATAGAAGCTGACTATTCCTTAGAGCGAGTGCTTAAATCTCTTGGCGAGCTTGAACCCTTATGCGCCCCAGGCGACTGCTATACCTATCAGAACGCTTTGTTCGGTGCGCTAGAGTATAACTTTAGCCACAACAACACCTCTTACTCACGTCAGCTGCAAGCGAACTTGTTTTCCCCACTGGGCATGAATACCGCCAGCGTTGGAAAGGGTGGCTTGCTTGCCTCAGAGTCTTGGGCGCATCCACATATTGCCATTGCTAGAAATAAATGGCGCGAAGGCAAAGTGGAAAGTAACTATTACCGCTTTTCTCCTGCTGCAGGTGTGAATGCAAGCATTTCAGATATGACCATTTACTTGCAGGCATTGCTTGGTGAATTTCCAACAGTGATGTCTAAAGACATGATCGACTACGTCACGACTAAGCGCGTGAAAACAAAGCGTGAAACCTATCGTAGAGGTTGGCGCGGAATGATAGATGACGCTCACTATGGTCTAGGCTGGCGTATATACGACTTAAATGGCATGAAACTGAACTATCACGGCGGCTGGGTGAAAGGCTATCGCGCTGATGTGGCGTTTTCACCCGAGCGTAAAGTGGGTTATGTGATGTTGATGAACGCTGAATCGAACATGATTAACTCGACAACCGCCGAGTTATGGAAACGCTATTTGAAAAAAGCCGACGCTGATAAGTAATTTCGGCATCAGCTTTTGGCTCCGGTCAACTTTTTCAAACTATCTAACGTCGACCGGCACTTTTTCTTTAAAGATTGAAACCGCTTACTGCTTCAAATACGTGTAACCCGCCAAGCAATTTTCGTAGAAATCAGTCCAGCGAACGCCCTCACGCGGGTTCAATTTCCCGTCCCACACTTGCTTGTCAATCAGACGCTTCACATCCGACGCCATGGCGCGCGGGTTGTACTGCATAACATTTAGTACATCTTCTACCGACGAGCCTTTAACTACTTCTTCAATATAGAAATCTTCAGGGTCGTCGTCGTAGCTATAAATATGCACTTCGTTTAAGCGCCCGAACAAATTGTGCATGTCGCCCATTACGTCTTGATACGCGCCCGTTAAGAACAAACCTACGTAATACGGCTCGTCTTTTTTCAGTGGGTGCATTGGCAACACATCTGTAATTTCACGACCAATAGTGAACTGGTCAATTTTCCCGTCGCTGTCACAGGTAATATCCACCAACGAGCAATTCACCGTAGGCTCTTCGTTCATGCGCGTAAGAGGCACAACTGGAAGTAGCTGATCGATGGCCCATGTATCTGCTGCCGACTGGAAAATAGAGAAGTTACACAGGTATTGCGACGACAGACTGTAGTCTAACTCCTGAAGCTCTTCAGGCACATATTCTTCGTTGCGATACCACTTCTGCAAACGCTCCATAATTTGCCAGTACAGCGTCTCTATTTTGCCCAGCTCTTCTAATGACAATACACGCAGTTTAAACGCGTCTAGCGCTTGCTCTTTATACTGCGACGCATCGTTGTATATTTCATGCATGTTCGTTTGTTCATCAAACGTGACTGCCAGTTCGCGCATGTTCTTTAAAAAGATGTGCTCGCCTTCGTTAGCAGACGTATCCAATTGAGAGGCATTCGACTTGATTTCGCCCACAATCTCAGTAATGACACAGCTGTGATGCGCAGTGATTGCACGACCACTTTCACTAACCAAATGCGGATGTGGAACGCCTTCTAAATCACACATTTCTTTCATGCCATACACAACGTCGGCAACGTATTCTTGCATACTATAGTTACGTGACGACTCATTGGTTGAGTTACTGCCGTCGTAGTCAATGCCTAGACCGCCGCCAACATCAACATAGTCTAGCGCGAAACCCATTTTGTGAAGGTCGGCATAAATACGTGCCCCTTCGGTTACCGCTTCTTTTACCGCGCGAATGTCGGTTAGCTGGCTACCAATATGGAAGTGAAGCAACTTCAAGCAATGCGCCATCCCTTGCTCTTCAAGGTAGCGCGCAGCATTAATAATTTCAGTAATGGTTAAACCAAACTTCGCACGTTCGCCGCCTGAGCTTTCCCACTTACCACGGCCTTTCACGGTCATTTTAGAACGCACACCAATAATTGGCTCTATGTCCAGTTCTTTCGATATTTTAACGAGCAGTAAAAGTTCAGTGTATTTTTCAACAACCACTACAATACGACGACCAAGCTTTCTGCCCAACAGCGCCAAACGCATCACTTCGTCATCTTTGTAACCGTTTAGTATGGTGAGTGATTCTTCGTTGGTGTTCATTGCAAGCACAGTAAGTAGCTCTGCTTTAGAGCCTGCTTCCAACCCGTAGTTGTAAGGTTTGCCAGCGTCGACAATCTCTTCAACCACTTCGCGCATTTGGTTAACTTTTACTGGATACACGCCTTGATACTGGCCTTGATATTCGGCTTCTTCAATAGAGTGTCTGAACGCCTTGTTTAAGCCAGCCACTTGCGAGCGCAATATATCGTGAAAACGAACAACAACAGGAAACTGTACGCCTTCTTTACGGATATCTTCTATTACCGAATTAAAGTCGATTCGAATGCTAGGATCTTCAGGAACAGGGGTAATATGAACGTTACCATTTTCACCAACTTGAAAATAGCCGCCACCCCATTGAGACACGCCATAGACGCGCTCCGCTTCTTCGATGCTCCAATCTGACAATTTATTCACCTATTTGTAAGTGGGCTAGGTCAATTACCTAGCATGTAAAGTGCGAAAATAAGCAGCGTATTATAGACATTGCAACATTTGTTGCGATGTAAAATATCTATTGTCGCGACTAATTTTGTTTATCGAACATGGTCTGTTAAGTGGTTACCCATGTTCGGATATATTCCAAAGCAACAACATCTGCTTTTTGTTCACAGTGTTTTATGAAATCTGAGATGTCTTGAGTACGTTGAAGTCTAAATCCCAGATTAACCAATGGCGATGTTGAAAACTTTGCGGCGATATGATCGGCATCGGTCGCATCATCTTCCAACCAAATCTCGCTTAATTGGCTTCGCCTATCTAATTTAATTGGCGCTTTTATTTGAGCAAAGGTATCAGACTTGGGGATTTGCCATGTACGCATATCAACGAACATATGAAAAGGTCTTCCTTTTCGCGTTTTTAGGCATTCAGATAGCTTTGCGAGGTATTGGATATTCGTCGCCATATCCCACTTTCCTCGAAGCGTAATTAAAATGCAATTTCTAAATTGCTCAATATGAAAATGTGCCGTCGACATCTGCTCGTACATCTATATGAATATCACACTTAGCTGCTATAGCGCTTACATACTAGTAGTGAAAAGCACCAACTACAATAAACGTGCGGTACTTTGTAACGAAGTTTAATCTCCCATAAATACGAAGAAGCCTGCGATTAAGCAGGCCTCTTAAAAACTTCTTTTGTGATCACAATTATTTAGAAATAGCCGCGCTCCTGTACACAAGTTTACATGTACGTCAAACGCAACCGTGCTAAGTATTAATCATCACCGAACTCGCGAATAATATTGTTAATTGTGTCTTTTGCGTCACCCAGCACCATACGCGTGTTTTCTTTGAAAAAGAGTGGGTTGTCAACACCAGCAAAACCAGCATTTGCAGAGCGCTTAAGAACAAAAACCGTTTTAGCGCGATAAGCTTCAATAACCGGCATACCGTAAATCGGGCTACCTTTCATTTCTTTTGCTGCTGGGTTCACTACGTCATTTGCGCCAATAACAATAACCACATCGTAGTTTTCCATGCGCGGATTTACGTCATCCATTTCGTATAGCTGGTCGTAGGGAACATCGGCTTCTGCCAATAACACGTTCATGTGCCCCGGCATACGCCCTGCGACGGCGTGAATAGCATAATCTACCGTACAGCCATTATCTTCTAGCAAAGACTGAAGTTCACGAACGGCATGCTGAGCTTGCGCTACGGCCATACCGTAGCCTGGCACCACCAACACCGCTTGAGCCGCTTCTAATACATAAAATGCATCTTGCGCTGACAGAACTTTGATCTCACCCTCAATTTTTTCACCCGCTTCCACAGGCTTAGCAAAACCCGACAACAGCACGTTCATAAGTGAACGGTTCATGGCCTTACACATAATATTGGTCAGAATAAGCCCAGATGCCCCTACCAGTAACCCCGTTACAATGAGTATGGTGTTGCCCGTTGCAAGGCCCGCAGCCGATGCTGCCACGCCTGAATAACTGTTTAAAAGCGCGATGACTACTGGCATGTCTGCACCACCAATCGAAATGGTCGCCCACAAGCCAAAACTGAGTGACAGCGCAATTGCACAATAAATCCAAAGCGGATTGCTTGGGTCAGTAGCAAAGAAGTATCCAATCACCACCATGCCAATTAAGTGCAAAATACTGAGTTCGCGAAGCCCCGTAAAAATAACGGCTTTAGAGTTCATTTTGCCCGACAGTTTTCCCCAGGCTACCACCGAGCCAGAAAACGTAATGCCCCCCACTAAAATAGTGAAAAACAGGGTAATGAAGGTGAACGTGCTTGCGGTTTTAAGTGCAACTACGCTCATTCCTGCCAGTGTGGCCCAGCCCAAAAGTAATGACGCTGCACCACCAAAGCCGTTAAACAATGACACCATTTCAGGCATAGCCGTCATTTCAACGGTTTTGGCCTTCCACGCGCCAAATGCGCCGCCAATCACAAAACCCAATAGGATAAAGTGATAGCTAATAATCTGCTGATCAAGCAGCGTTACCACTACAGCTATCAGCATACCAATGGCGGAAATGAAGTTACCTTTTTTAGCCGTATCTGGATGACTAAGCAATTTAAGGCCAAGAATAAATAGCGCCGCAGCTACTACATACGCAAGGTTTATTACAGTTACAATATCATTCACTTGCGTACTCCTTATTTTTCTTTTTTCTTGAACATGCTTAACATGCGATCGGTCACCAAATATCCGCCAACCACGTTAATACTGGCCAGCGCCACGGCTGCTGTGCCCAATATGGTGGTAAGCAAATTGTTATCACTGCCCGACGCAACCAAAGCACCAACTAGCGTTATGCCAGAAATGGCATTAGAGCCAGACATCAAAGGTGTATGTAAGGTGGCAGGCACTTTTCGAATAAGCTCGAAACCCAAAAAGGCAGCCAGTAGAACAATGAAAAGTAAGTAGATGATTTCCATGATTAGGCCCCTTTGTATGCGTTATTAAGCATGTCGTTGGTTATTTTGCCGTCGTGGGTAATAACACAGCCGGCTAGAATGTCGTCTTCTAAGTTCAATCCAAAGCTTTTGGTTTCATCATCGAAGAATTCATCAACCAAGTTGTAGATGTTATTGGCATACATATCGGTGGCAGCTTTGGCAACAAACTGGCTCCAGTAACCGTTACCAATTACCGTTACGCCATTCACTTCAACTGTTTCGCCAGCAACCGAACCTTCTACATTGCCCCCCGATGTGGCGGCCATATCAACCACGACACTGCCTGGCTTCATTAACGCTAGGGTGTCTTTTGAGATAAGTACTGGCGGTTTGCGACCAAACAGCTGTGCAGTTGTGATAACAATATCTGAATCGGCAATGGCATCGCGCTGCGCTTCTTGCTGCTTTGCTTTTTGTTCGTCGGTAAGCTCTTTTGCGTAACCGTCTTTGGTTTGGCCCGTTTCTCCAATATCAATTTTAAGAAACTTTCCACCTAGCGATTCAACTTGCTCTGCCACCACAGGGCGGGTGTCATAAGCAAGTACATTTGCGCCTAAGCGCTTTGCGGTAGCAATAGCCTGCAAACCAGCTACACCAGCGCCAATAATAAACACCTTCGCAGGCTTTATTGTTCCAGAAGGCGTCATCATCATAGGTAATATTGAAGGCAATTTATTCGCTGCCTGCATCACCATCACGTAACCCGCTAAACTGGCCTGCGAGCTCAATGCATCCATTTTTTGGGCGCGAGAAGAGCGAGGGATCATCTCTACAGAAATAGCGGTCAACCCCTTTTCTGCTAAAGACTCAATAAGCGGTTGCTGAAAGAAAGGGTCGAGATGACCTACAACAATGGCCTCTTTTTTCATCAACGCTAGTTGAGCATCGATAGGTTTATTCACAGCCACCAGCATATCTGCGCTCGACAGTGCATCATTCACATCATCGATGACAGTTACACCTGCTTCTTCATATTCGTTATCTGAATACCCTGAGAGTTGGCCCGCACCTGCTTCTAGCAGTAAGGTCGCGCCCTTTTTCACCAAACGCTGTGCACTATTAGGGGTAACTGCACATCGCTTCTCCACATTATTTAGCGGATCTGGCGCTTTTGCTTCATTTAATATTATGATTTTCACACGCTTCTCCTCACATTCCGGCTATTCGAGAATGACACCCTTTAAACCGAGTTGAGCCATTTTATTCGCTTATGCCTAGCATTTTTTGGCGAAATTAAAACCAAATCAGGCAACATCTGTTTTTATTTCACCTTAAACAAGCCTATTGATTTCGCTCATTTTTCAAGCGAAACCTTGTTGAACCTACGCTATGTGGGTATGCATCACTAGTATCTTTTACTTACGAGTCATAACTAATATTTATATAAAAAGGGCATACACGCGATAAATGACACCAATAAATGTGCATTTATTGCGTGAATACATTAAAAACTGATTGTTATTTAAACAGACGTAAAGGTGGAACGATGAAAAAAGTCAGGGGTAAATAAGGCCGTAAATGAAGCATTAGCAGTAATATTTAAATTATTGTTAAAAAAATATGGGGGATTTTACAAATCGTGTCGTCTTGATGAATTAGCAGCGTAACGCTGTGACAAAAAGCCAAGCGGGGTGCACACCACTTGGCGTATTACAATTAACGATTAGGACACACACCATCATGTATAGGAAAACCAAGCTTGCATGCTCAGTGGCAGCAGTTTTAGCTTCAGCTATTTCTGCCAATAGTGCATTTGCCCAAGACGCGCAACCCGACAGTAACGTAGAAGTGATTGAGGTAAGTGGTATTCGTTCGTCGGTAGCAAAATCGATGGACGTTAAACGCAGCTCTGCGGGCGTTGTTGACGCCATTAGCGCAGAAGATATCGGCGATTTCCCCGATACCAACTTAGCTGAATCACTTCAGCGTATTACCGGTGTATCAATAGACCGCTCGGGCGGTGAAGGACAATTAATTACCGTGCGTGGCTTTGGCCCGCAGTTCAATACGGTATTGGTTAATGGTCGTCAAATTGCCTCTGAAAACGACTCGCGCGCGTTCTCTTTTGACACTATTGCTTCTGAGCTAGTAAGCAGCCTTGATGTATACAAAACGTCAACAGCAACTATGCAATCTGGCGGTGTGGGTTCAACCATAAACATTAACACGGCACGCCCTTTTGCCTTAAATGGCTTCAAAATGGCGGGGTCGGTGAAAGGTGTTTACGATGAAAACAGTGAAGAAACGACGCCACAATTTTCTGGCCTTATAAGCAACACGTTCAATGATGATAAGTTTGGCGTATTGCTTGCGCTTTCACACCAAGAGCGTGAAACTCGCCTTAACCAAGCACAAATGGATGGCTGGCTAGAAAACGTAGGTGTGCCCAATCCTGTTACGGAATCAGGCGAAGCCTGGACAGGCAATGTGTTTTCGCCGCGTAACTACGATCACAAAGTTACCTTTGAAGAACGCACCCGTACTAACGCTAATTTAGTGTTCCAGTATGCCCCGAATGACAAACTCGTTGTTACCGCTGACGCACTTTACTCAGATTTCGACGTTGAGTCAGAAGCTACATCCTATGGTCACTGGTTCACTGCGCCCAACATTCAAGGTGTGGGCGATGACGGTAGCCTTTTCGATGAAAGTGGCAACAGACGCAGCCCAACGGTAGATGCAAACGGTACAATTATCGACTTGTATCAAGAAGTGGGATTAGCAACTGATATGCACGCGAAAACCTTCGACCGCCTAACAGATACCTATGCCGTCGGCCTTAACTTCGATTATCAATATTCAGATAACCTAAACTTGTCCTTCGACTTAAGCCATTCAGAAGCTGAACGTGAAGCCAATAACGGCGGTGGCGACCAACTTTCACTTATTGGTTATGCCAACCGCGTGCGTTTTCAGGTAGACGACAATATTCTACCTAATGCCAGCATGTTCGCATCTCCAAACGCCAATATCTATAGCGGTCAGCAAGAGCTGGACGGCGCTATTGTTACAGGCCCAGACGGCTTTCCTATTTACAACCCTGCCCTTTCGCCCGATGGTGTAAGCAACCACCTTGATGAAGCAAATAGCCGTGCCCATGTAATGCTGCGCCGCGGATGGGCGGTTGAAGATGAAGTGAGCCAACTGCGCTTTGACGGTGAATACGTAACCGATGGCAGCGGTTTAACTGAAATTCGCTTTGGCGGGCAATACAGCACAGAAACGAAATCGCTTACCCGTTGGGACAATGAAGGGGTTGGTATTCACTGTACATATTGTGGTTACCCTGATTTACCTGAAATTCCTGCAGGAAGCCAATACGTTTTTAACGCAGGTAGCGACTTCCTATCAGACGTTAGCGGCAGCGGCCGCATGCCAACATCGTGGCTAGCACACGATGGTGAAGCCCACTTTGCGTTCTTAGAATCTTACTATCAAAGCGTAAATGGCGAGTCGATAAGTTTTGACGCGGTGCGACGCAACAATAGTTTCGAAGTAGAAGAAGATATTCTTTCTACTTACCTTGAGTTCGACTTTGAAGGCGAAGTTGCCGACATGTTTTTAAGCGCTACCGCAGGCGTGCGCTATGAAATGACTGACGTGACGGTTAACGGCACGCAAGCGCCTATAACGGGCTTAACCATATTAGATCAAACCGAAATGCTGGCTGGCTTTGGCGATGCGCAAAGTATTGCCACTGAGTCTGATTATGATGTGCTATTACCTAATTTCAGCGTACGTTTAGAAGTGACGGACGACCTAATTGCTCGCTTTGCGGCAAGTTCAACGATTACCCGACCTACGCTTAACAGCATGTCACCGGTAACGGTAATTACTACCACACGTCAAGGTGGCGATTTAACGTCAACGAGTGGTAACCCAGCACTTGAGCCGTTTAAGTCAGACAATTTAGATTTATCACTTGAGTATTACTACGACGAAGCAAGCTACGCCTCAATTGGTTACTTCAGAAAGCTGGTATCGAACTTTATTGTTAATAGCCAAGAAGACAAAACCTTTGAGCTTGCCGATGGCAGCCTGCTGACAGACCCATCTACCGGCGCTAACGCCAGTGCCCCAGATGCAGGCGATGACGTGGCAGTATTTACCAATACGCTACCAAATAACGGAGAAGATGCCACGGTAGACGGTTTCGAACTTGCACTTCAACACACCTTCGACAACGGCTTTGGTGTACTTGCCAACGGTACTATTGTTGACAGTGATGCAGAGCTAGATCCGTTCAACATCAATCAAGTATTTGCGCTAACCGGGTTGAGTGATTCATACAACTTGGTGGCATTTTATGAAACTGACGACTATCAAATTCGACTAGCCTACAACTGGCGTGACGAGTTTGTTCAGTCGTTAACACAAGGGCAGGGTGACGGCCCAACCATTGTTGAGTCTTATCAACAGCTTGACATTAGCGGTAGCTACAGCGTGACAGATAATGTAGAAATTTTCTTTGAAGGTATTAACCTAACAGAAGAATTTGTACATAAGCGCGGTCGCTTCTCTAATCACTTGCTGTTGGTTGAAGACAGCGGCAGACGTTGGGCTTTCGGTGTACGCGGAAACTTTTAGTTTCGCGTAATATGGGCCAGCGTTTGCTGGCTCTACATTCGTGGCTACCCTTTGGTAGCCACAGTTTTTATTCAGGAATACAGTATGACAACAGCAACTCCCATAACGCAGATAGTAGTAGTCGGTGGCGGCAGCGCAGGGTGGCTAACGGCTGGTCGTATTGCAGCGCAGCATCATTGCGCTACCCGTAATGACATTCAAGTAACCTTAGTTGAAAGCCCGAATGTACCTACCATTGGCGTAGGTGAAGGCACCTGGCCAACTATGCGCTCAACACTAATTGCATTGGGTATTAGCGAAACTACCTTTATTAAAGAGTGCGATGCTACTTTTAAGCAAGGCGCAAAATTCGCGAAGTGGACAACAGGTGAAGACAACGATTTTTACTATCACCCTCTTATGCTGCCCCAAGGGTTTTCGCAAACGAATTTAGGGCCCTATTGGCAAACTGTGGCACCCGAGTTAAATGAATCCTTTTCACACGCCGTGTGTTTTCAAGAAGCGATATGTGAAGCAGGCTGCGCACCTAAGAGCATTCGTCACGCAGAATTTGCAGGCACTGCAAACTATGCCTATCACTTAGACGCAGGCAAGTTCACCGCCTTTTTAACTAAACACTGCACAGAAACGCTTGGCGTTAAACACGTTTTCGCCGATGTTAATCGCGTTGAGAGCAGTGAAAATGGAGATATTAAGGCTCTTCATACTCAGCAAGGCGTGGTGATTGAAGGCGACCTGTTCGTTGATTGCACAGGTTTTAAATCGACGTTACTTGGCGAACACTACAAAGTACCGTTTGTTCCCTGCGATGACGTGCTTTTTATCGACCGAGCGTTGGCCGTACATGTGCCCTACGAAGACCAACATAGCCCAATTGCTTCACACACCATTTCCACCGCACAAGACGCGGGTTGGATTTGGGATATAGGCTTGCAGTCTCGACGCGGTGTAGGCCACGTATATTCCAGTAGGCACCAAAGTAAAGATGCAGCCTATGACCGACTAGACAATTACGTTCGTGAAACCAGCGCCCTAAATGGCATCGGAGACATGAGCGTAAAAGAAATTACAATTCAAAGCGGTCACAGACAACGCTTCTGGCAAAACAACTGCGTTGCAGTTGGCCTAGCAGCAGGTTTTCTAGAACCTCTGGAAGCGTCTGCCCTTGTACTGGTTGAACTGTCAGCCTCTATGATTGCTGAACAATTGCCAGCAAATCGCGCGGTGATGGATATTGTAGCCAAACGTTTCAACGAGACCTTTTCTTATCGCTGGCAGCGCATTATCGACTTTTTAAAGCTGCACTATATGTTAAGCAAACGGGAAGACAGCGCTTTTTGGCGAGATAATCGCGACAGCCACACTATTCCAGATTCACTTAAAGAGTTACTTGCGCTATGGCAATACCACCCGCCAAGCGACAAAGACTTCACCAGCAATAATGAAGTGTTCCCAGCAGCAAGCTATCAGTATGTGCTGTACGGCATGGGCTTTACTTCTGAACTTGGTGCACATCAACAGTGGGTGAATGCCGACTTTGCCAAACAGCAGTTACTACAAAATAAGAAAGCCCGCGCGATGGCAGTAGAAAAGCTCCCCAAGCATCGCGAGCTTATTAATAAAATTCACCAATTCGGCCTACAAGCCGTTTGATAGTAAAACAATAAAAAGGACCGGCGTATGACACACATGGTTGCCATTAATAATAAACAGCATGCAGGCCTTAAAGTGACTGACGATGCCCTGTCGCTAAGCGCCAATCAGCACCTTGTGCCTGTGGTGGTTTCTGAGCTTAACAAACTTGTGGTGCATTACCCTGTAGTGATCACCAAGCTCGACGACTCTGGACAATTTGGTTTATCTGCCCTGTTAGGCTTTGAAGAAAACGAAAACTTATTTTGGCAGCAAGGCGCGTGGGAGGCGGTTTACATTCCCGCACAGTTTGAACGCCTGCCGTTTTATGTGGGAACAGAAACGCAAATTGCTGATAGCAGTAACCGCGTGTTGTGCATTGATATGGATAACGCTTCGGTAAGTGAAGAAACGGGAACGCCGCTTTTTGATAACACGGGCGAGCCTACCAATTATCTAATAGAGAAGCAGCAGATCCTCGCTCAGCTTCTTGACGGTGAGACGCAGAATCAACGCTTTATTGCTGCGCTTCAACAGCACAACCTTATTACGCCGTTTACGCTAGATATTACCTTTGAAAATGAAAGCAAAACGTCTATAACAGGGTTATACACTATTGATGAAGATAAGCTAGCGGCGTTGAGCGCTGACGCGATTGCCGATTTGCACGCACAAAACATGCTGCAAAGCATGTACACGCTAATAGCATCAAACGCACAAATCTATGCCCTTATCGACAAAAAGAACAAGGCGAATAAAAACGCAGACGCATGGTTTCAAACTACGAATTAATTAAGGTTGGCGAGAAAGCCACGCCGGTTGTGGTTATTGATGACTTTTTACCAAACCCGTTGAGCTTGGTAGAGACGGTAGCTTGCAACCATCAGTTTACAAAAAAAGAGGGCGACTTTTATCCGGGCGTAAGAAGCCACGCACCTAAGGGGTATGAAGCGTATCTTCATACCTCGCTCTCCCAAGTGTTTGGCCAGCTTGCTACGCAAAATAGCCTACACGATTTTGGCGTAGACAAGCCGCTTCACATTCCCTTAGTGCAACTCTCTATCGCCAATCAAGCTCCAAAAACCTTATCGCCTATTCAATGCATTCCGCATATCGATACGCAAAAAGATAATGAGTGGGCATTGGTGCACTATTTATTTAGCACGCCATTGGGCGGAACTGCTTTTTACAGGCATATTGAAACTGGGCTAGAGCGCGTAAGTGCGGCCCAATACGACGGCTATTTCAAAACGTTAAAGCGTCAGGCCACCAGTGTAGGGCTACCGCCCAAAGCATACATTAATGGCGATACCGCTATGTTCACCCAAATTGATCGCATTGAGCCTGCGTTCAACCGCGCCGTGCTATACCCGGCCAATCTGCTACACAGCGGCTGTTTACCCAATAATATTTCAAGCTCAGATAATGCGAAAGAAGGCAGGCTAACCGCAAACGCCAGTATCACGTTTTAAAGAGTCAAAACGCTCAGCCCTTAAATAAAGGCCCTTGGGGCTTAAATGAGCAATTGCGATAGCTGCCTTAGGTAGTGCTCTTTACTAAGCGTCTTTTAACGCTGATTATTCTAGCGAAGACAATGTTATAGACGCGATTTCATCCATGCCCGACACCGTTTTTGGCGAAGCCAGATCAGTTAGCGTGAAGGGGACTTTCTCATAGCTTCTGCTGCCGTGTTCTCTCGCCACTTCAACGTGAAGTATTAGCGACGACGCGTCTACGCTTTCTCCATAATCATCCAAGCCGTCCCACTTGATATTCAAAGGCACATTTTTCTTTGTTGCCCCCGAAAAGCCATCAACTAGACCTTCGTTTTTACGGCCTACTCTTCTCCACCAAGTGCGCAGCTCGCCTAGCCATCGTTCGCTTGTGCCGCGAAGCGCTAAGCTTTTTATAAGTCGATTTTTCTCGTCGCTTATCCACACGCTTACGTAAGGGCCGCGATAGTCAGCAATATCAAACATTGGTAACGTGATATCAATGGCAACAGCATTGTGTTTATTGTCTTTTACACGCTTGCCTGATGTACGCGACGTATACGTATCGCTTGTAAACACCCTGCCATTTTCGTCAATTAGCTTTAGCGCTAGTGACGGTTCGCCATTCACCATTTCCATTGATTGTTGCGCTGCTTGTGATGCCGCAAAGTGTGCCAGTAACACGGCATCAAACGCACTATCGGCCACCGCCACCGCTTGAAACTTAGCGCTTGGCCAGCCATCGCTTTGGCTTAATACCCCTTTTTCGCTAGACACTCCATTGCCAGTAAACATCACGGGGCGCTGCCATGGCCTAACGTGTGCAATCGCACTGGCAATACCGCCACCTTGCGTTACACGCTCTTTGGCTATTTCGCCCTGCCAGCTAATCCCTTCGCTCGAGGCGTGAACCTCAAGCCCCAGTGCGCTGATATGGTATGAGTTGATATCAAGCGATGCTAAGTATTCAACAATACGCTCTGCGGCAAGCGAAGCCGCAAACTCAGACAAATCCCACTGAATAGGTGGCGAAAATTCCAGGCGGTTTTCGCTTTTAAAACTAACCTCAGCAATACGCGCCACACGCGCAAGCCGCCTTACTTCGCGACGAGATAAACCGTGTTGGCTCTGCACATACGTTGCCCAATAATCGTAAAGCGCCCCGTTGCGACAGCTAATATTGCCTTCGGTCTTATTGAACCAAGCCTCACATCGTTTTAATGCGCTAAAAAGCCAAGGTGGAAGTTTTCCTTCATTGCGTCGATTAATTTCGCTAAGCGCACTCTTTGCGTTCGATCGGTTTAAGGTTTGGTAGGTATCTTTTATCAGTAGCTCGATATTCTGTTGCGCAATAGCGCTAAGCGTCTGGTTTGCATACAGCGTTAGTTCTGTGTCATGCACGTAGGGGGTTGCTTCCCCTGATGGCGCAGGAAACACATACGACTCGGCCTTAACCACAAAGCTGGCGGTAAATACCGCCAGCCAAAGAAAAAACCGCGCTGCCATTATTCGCTAACTTGTGCAGTGGTGTTGTCGCTTTGCGTCTGTTCACGAGGCGCAGGCGCTGGGTCGGCTAGTGTTAGGTAGCCATCGCCATTGGTGTCGTAACGATGAAAGGCGTTAAACCCAGATACCATGTACTCTGAGAACGTCATTTTGCCATTCTCATCTTTATCTAACACGTTAAAGCGAACGTAGGTTTGTTTAATTTGCCCTTCGTGAGTTTTTTCGATTTGCGCATCTAGCCTGTCTTCAAACTCAAGCACGTATTCTTGTTCAGTGAGCTTGTCATCGCTATTTTCGTCTGTACGCTGAAACTGGGCTTTGCGAACGGCGTGAAACTCGTCTTTCGTTACGCTTTCATCGCCATTTTGATCGTACAAAGTAACAAAACCCGCAATGTTGTGACTGGTCGGCATACGCAACATAGGACGTTGTATAAGCTCTGGTTTATCGTCTTTATCATTTGACGCGGCGCGACGCGGTGCTGGCTCAGGGTCGCCCAACGCAACCACGCCATCGCTGTCGCTGTCCATATGCGAGAAACTGCGTTCGCCTACCGCGTTTACTTCGTCAATAGTAATGTAGTCATCATCATTGCTATCAACTGCATGGAAACGAATGTAGGTTTGCTTAACCGACGCTTTTCTGTCTTCCGCCAGGCGGGTTTCTACTTTCCCTTCCCATTCGTACACGTATTCACTTTCATCAAGCACCCCATCTTTGTTGGTATCGGATGCAATAAATCGAGCGCGCCTTGCATCTACAAACTCTTCTAATGGAAGTGATTCATCGTTATTAAGGTCGTAGGTTAAAATGATGCCACTGGCACTGTGAGGTGCCGCTACTGCCGAAGCGCTAATACAAAGTGCAGTTACAACGGCTAAACTTACTGCTTTAAACATAATTATCTCCTTGCTGGCTCAACAACTAGTAGGCTTCAAATGAAAGTGTGGTGGTGTAGCTATAGGTTGGCACGTCGGCTCCTTCAGGCGCATCGGTGCGCAGCCTTACTTGCATCAGATAAACGTCTTGCGCAGCAGGTGTAAACGCCGCCTGCCCTTTAGCATCTGTTGTTATTTTTTCTACATCAGACTCTTCAGCAAACTGGTCTTTGCCTTGATAAATTGCCACGTCGTGATCAGTAAGAGGCTTACCGTTGAATAGCACCTTAAAACTGAAGCTCTCATTAGCAAACAAACTGTTGGGGTGATTAATTGCAACGATTTCTAGACCTTCGTTTCTAGGTGCGAGTGCTTTTTCATTGGGCCCTTTTTTAGTCACGTAGGTACTAGCAAATGTAACTGACTGAAAATGCTCTTTTAACACAGCCCCTTCAGGAAGCGGCTCATCGTTTCCTCGCATAGAGCCGCGCTCGCCGTCTTTTTCGTACACTCTGAAAATTGCGCCCATGCGTTTTCCGGTTGAAAACTGATAGGTTCCTTCTTCTTCTAGGGTGTGCTCAAGAACATTTCGAGTGGAAAGATCAACAACGTTGTCCACGCTCACTAAGTCGCCGCTAGGCGTTATTACTTCAAACGACGCATTCGAGATTGCCGCTTCAGGCACAAAAAACTGTTCAGCGAAAGATGCATCTAACGTTACTTTTCCGCCTCTAACGGGCTCGAATTGAAGAGGTTTTAAGTAAGCGACATGCGCTAATGACGTACCGCTGAAACAGCTTGCAATTAACAAAGGTAAACTGATGAGCGTGTGTTTTTTCATAAATTTTTATTGTCTAGTTGCCTAAAAGTGCAAACATACTATTGCAAATGATAATTGTTATCAATAGTATTACGTCCGATTTTTGACGCATGATGTGTCAGAAGACAATCGCTTTGACAGGCACGATTTAAAAAAGGAAGACAAAAAGAAGAATGATATCAACCTACGCAAACTGGAAGCTAAGCGTTGGTACAGCATGATTTATAGAATATAAAAAACAATAACTTGAATGTAAAAGCACCAAAAACTTATAGCGTTTAGGCCTTTCTATAAATCGATTTTGTAAATCTTAATTATTTGCACCTTTATTAAAAATTGGAAGAGAACAATGAAATTTAAACTTTCTACGGTAGCGCTTTCGCTTAGCTGTGCGTTAACACTCCCAGCGGTAGCTCAACAATCTGAATTAGCCGTGACAAAGGCAAAAAGCGAAGAAACACTGACCACCACTGTTGAAGCCGTGCTAGATGCCGAAGCCCTGTCAAAACGCTCTATTACTAACATTGAAGACACTGCACGCTACATTCCTGGAGTACAAACCAACGACACAGGTAACCGTTTTGGTAACGACGGTTTTAATATTCGCGGTTTAGAAGGCGATGCTGTTGCAGTCACCGTTGACGGTGTTTATCAGGGGGAAACCCTCAACCCAGGTGATTTCGCCGCTTATGGTATGTTTGGCTCAAGCCGTGGCGAAATTGAGCTAGAACACGTAAAAGCAGTGAGCATAATTAAAGGGCCAAGCGCCGTTGCGCAAGGGCCAGGCTCATTAGCTGGCTCGGTGACTTATGTCACTAACGACGCCAGCGACTTTCTGCCCGCAGAAGGCGATGCCACCGGCATTAAATTAAAAACCGGATTTGATGCGCGCTCTGACGAATGGCTGGTACATGGCACTGTTGCAAATAGAACGGGTAAAATTGACTCATTATTGCAATACACCATGCGAGATAGCGACGAAGTAGATGCGCACAGTAATGGGGTAGATGTATCTGGCCCAGAGCGTGGGCAAGCTGACCCTATGGACAATCAAGTTGATGCTATTCTACTAAAACTTGCTTATAACTTCTCAGAGTTCCAACAACTTGGTTTTATTTACGAAAATACAGACAGAGAAACTGACGGCATTCCACTTTCTCGCCAAAGTGCTGCCTACTTCGATTTTACCTCGGCAGATGAAAACAACCGCGAGCGCGTTGGTATTTTTTATAATAACGATAACGTGAATTCATCCTTTGCTGATAGCGTAGATATTAGACTGGATTATCAGGAGCTGTTTTCATCGGGTGTTACTCACTTTCTTTTTGGTAGCGCCGATGGCGACGCTATTTTACGTACCGAAGACCGTAACTTCAGTCAGGATTCACTTAGCGTTAATATTGACTTAGCGAAGTCAATTACCGGTAAATTTAACCACGACATTATCTATGGCTTTAGCTATCAGCACGTTGATGCAAAAGCGGTAATGTTCGATCGCAGGTATGCGGGGCAAACCATCGATGCACCCATTTTAGACGGCTACCCTATTCGCGACCAAAGCTTTGTTCCTGAAACAGAAAAAACGCTTATTACGGCGTATCTCGCCGATACCGTTGAACTAAACGAACAGCTAAGTGTAAACCTTGGGCTTCGTTACGACTCAACCGAGTACACCCCAACCATAGACAGCACCTTCTCTGACCCAACAGGATTAAGTATTACTGACAGCGAATTTAGTGCAGTAGTTGGCGAGATAGGCGCAACGTACGAATTTGCTAAGGGTCATTCAATAAACGCGCGCGTTGCACAGGGTTATCAGGCTCCTACACTTCAAAACTTGTACTTTGGCACAAACTCGGGGGATGAGGTGACAGATATGGTGTCGGGCGATAGCTTTATCGATCTTGACCGAATTGCCAATAGCGAATTAGATGCGCAAGAGTCAACTAACTACGAGCTGACCTATATTGGTGACTTTGAAAACGGTAATGTTAGCGTGTCGGTGTTTAGAACAAAATACACCAACGTGATTCAAGACGAGACCTTTTCAACGCCTTATGGCACCGAAATTACTATTCAGCAGTGTGGTCGCTTTGGTTGCGACACCTTAGTTACTGATCGAGATATTTTTACCCAACCACAAAATACGGGTGAACTTACCGTTGATGGTTTTGAGATAACGGCATCTTACGATTTCACTAACAATTTAAATGGTCGTTTTGCTTACACCGCATTAGACGGCACCTACGACACCGCATCAGCATTTAACAATGTTGGCGACGACCTAGAAACCGTATCACCTGATACAGCAACAGCATCATTAGGTTATGTATCTGATGAAGGCGACTGGGGCGCAGAGCTTGTTGCTATTTTAAGTAAGGATGTAGAAGAGAGCACGCAACTAAGCTATACGTCATTAAACAACGGTGACGGCCCTTCCCATTCACCAGCAGGCTATGCTGTTTTTGATTTGTTGGCATTTTACGACATTACCGAAGACTTGCGATTCACCACGGCAATTTACAATCTTACAGACAAAGAATATTACCGTTGGGAAGTGCTTAACAGCGTAAGAGACGGCGTAGGCGGTTTCTTTGGTGGCGTGAGTGGCAACGGCTACCAGCGTTTTTCAGAGCCAGGTCGAAGCATAAGTGCTTATGTAACCTATCAATTTTAAGAAAGCCAAGGCATGTGCCAAATAAGCGTTGCTATAAGGCCAGTTCATAAAGCGCGCTTTGGCATTGTAAATACAAAAGCGGACAGCGCATTGCTTGTCCGCTTTTATTGTTAAAAAGAATGCGTAGGAGGTAAACGTGAAAGGCATTCACCCTCAACCTAAAAGCTGCGAGCACTCGCATTCATTTCTACGCATTAATGAAAGTTTATTCACAAAAATGGGTGATCGAAAATTTCTTTTCAAACGTTTTCTCGCTATCTCTCTTATTAGGACATTCATAATGTTTGGATTCTTTAAAGGCAACCCGACAAAAAAGATGCGAAAGCAATATGACGCGCTGCTTGAAAAAGCCATGCACGCGCAAAGAAATGGCGACATTAAAACGTATTCTTTGCTTACGGCTCAATCAGAACAACTGTGGAAAGAAATAGAGCAATTGGAACAGAAAGCGTCAAAAAGTTAAGCCAATTGACGTTTAAAGGCGCTCTTTTCACGCGTAAAGGCGTCACATTAAAGCTTAGTACGTTAAATTTACGCCCAGGGCGTAGCGAGCGCCTGCATCTTGCACAAGCAGTAGGTGATTGCTGAATCTGCCTCGTTTGTGCACCGTCTCATTAGTTAAATTAATACCTTCAAAAAACACCGCAACGTGTGGGCTAAATTGATAGGAAAGGCTCATATCCCACTGCTCGTAAGGGCTGACAAACGTTGGCTCGGTGCTTTGCGTTTGGTTTAGCGACTGTAAAAAGCCCTCGCGCTGGTTCCACGCCACTCGCCATTGCAAGGCATCTTTTTCGTAAAACAACACCATGTTTTTGGCCCCTGACAGCCCGGTAAGTGCGAAAGTAGAGCGCGTGTTGGCAGTATCTAACTCGGCGTTGCTATCCACAAAGCTCGCGTTTGCCTGTATTCCCCAGCCAGATTCGCCAAACAAATGCTGCACTGCGATTTCTATACCTTCCACGGTGGCAGACTCGCCATTATTAGGCGAAATAACAGAAAACTGCGCCAGCTCGTCGGCTTCGTCAGCGGCATTAGGGTTGTTGCCTGTGCTGGGGTCGGTAACGTTATTAAAGGTTTGCGTACTGCTCTGGTTAATAATGAAGTTATCAACGGTTTTAGAGAAATAGCCTGCTGAAATATAACTGTTTTCTTGATAATAGTGCTCTATGGCCACATCAACATTTTTCGCCTCGAAGGGCAAAAGCTGTGCGTTACCAATGCGCGCTCGTAAATCGCCTCCTTGACGCGTAGTGGTATAGGTTACGCCAGGCGCCATTTGTTCTAACGTGGGGCGGGTTATACTGTGATTGTATGCCGCACGAAACACCCAGCTATCAAGCCAGCTGGCTTTTACGCTTACACTGGGTAAAAAATTGGTGTAGTTGGACGACTCATCAATATCAACCGAAGCGCCAAACTCTTGGCCAAGTTCGGTCTGATCTAATATCACCAACGCAGACAGCTGCTCATCAACGCCACTTACCTGTACGTTGGTGTACTCGGCGCGAAGCCCTGCATGAATGTCGATAAACCAAGGTGCCAAATCTTTTTCTATTGCAGCTTGAATGTACCCTGCATAAACCGTTTCTTTAACAGCAAAAGAGCTTCCTCGGGTTTCTGCAGCTAAGTTTACGTTTCCCGCATTTTCTAAATAACTAAATAGCGTATCGCCGTCATGCCTTAGCCAACGATGGGGAATATTTTCATGCCCACTTATCGACCCTAAGAAGTCGTCGCCTGCATCAAACACAGTTTGAAAGCTGTCGGGTATATCCGGTGAATCGAAGTAACCGCAAAAACTACAGTGTCTTGCGTCTGCTTCGTTGTCTCTTCGTTCGTTGGCTTTTTCGCGCTGCGTAAGTGCTGCGCCAACGTCAATCTTGCTATACCAACTGTCATCGCCAAGCACACTTACATTCAGTTTGGCCTGCCCAATATCATCATCAATACTCCACCCTCTGCGCAACATAACATGTGAGCGCCCATTTGCAGGGTCGAGATAGTGAGAAACGCCTACCGGTTCGCCCAATGCATTGACTTGTAGTGGGTTGGCTTCCTCGAAGCCCGAAATGGCGGGTAAAATATAAGATTGTGTGTGATCAAATGTAGAGCGGTTCAAATAACCAATAAGTGACAGCGAGTTTCCCTCACCGTTGTTATCATCAACGTTAGCCATTGAGTACGACAGGTCAGCGTCTACTATTACACTATCGCTTGCCAGGTAGTTAGCTTCAAAGCCAAAACTTTTTAAGTTTGATGAGCGATTAAAAGTTCTGGCGTGAAAGTCGGTGGCATGACCGCTATTTTGCGAAAAGGCCACTGCCGTACCATTTTCATCAACGGAAACATTTTCCAAGTTGCTTGACGTAAACCAGTGCCCCATTGACGTTGCAGAGGTTTCCACATCGAACGTTGACCCTAAATAATCAGCGGTAAGCTCTAATTTATTGTTTGGGCGATATTGCAAAACCAACGCTGAGCCTGTGCGTGTTCTATCGTCAAAGCGTACTCGCTGGTCGTAGTTTCTAGGCACATATAACGTTGTAACTCCATCAGGAAGCTCACTATCAGGTACGTTAGTATTTACCAACCACCCATCAATTTGGGCCTCTTCTAACCGCGCTTGCCTTTTGTGCTGAGTAAACGATGCTAAAACGCCAAAGGTGTTGTTTAAATAGGTGTTGCTGAACATGGCAGAAGCAGAGGGCGCATAGTCTTGTGAATTTGTGTCGTACTGCATTTTAACGCTACCGGCCGCTCGCATTCCTTTAAACGACAGTGGTTTGGCGGTTTGAACATTGATAGTGGCGCCAATTCCCCCCGACTGCATAGAGGCTTGGCTTTGCTTGTGTACGGTAACACTGCTTACAATTTCTGAGGCCAATGTATCAAAACTAAACTCGCGCCCCAGTTTGTCAGTGGCCATGGGCCTGCCATTTAACAGTACACGGTTAAACTCAGGTCCAAAGCCTCGCACGGTGACAAGCTGTCCTTCGCCTTCCGCGCGATCAATAGATACACCTGAAACCCGTTGCAGCGCTTCGGCAAGGTTTTGATCGGGAAATTTCCCCATATCCACCGACTGAATAGTATCAATAATCACACTGGCATTGCGCTTAATGCCAACCGATTGGGCAACTCTAGCCCGCAGACCTCTCACTTCGATATATTCAATGTCGTAACTGCCAGCTTCATCTGGCACAGTAACTAAGCTGTCGTCTTGCGCAGTTATGGCGTTAAAAAGACGCCCAAGTAAATGATTATTTTCATCAGCCTCATTCGCAGGTACAATTTTTATACGCGTATTGTCGACGATTTGAGCACTCAGCCCAGTTCCATCCAAAAGCTTTTCAATAGCAACTTGCGCCGTATAGTTACCACTTACTTCATTTGCAAAAATATGCCGCACTTTATTAAATGGAAAAACAACGGTGAGCTCGGCTTGATTGGCAAAGGCAATAATGGCTTCGTCGGCACTTTGTGGCGGAATTGCGAAGTTAATAACTGGCTTGGTAGCCTTTGCTGGCGCGACAACAGTCGCTTGTTGATGGGGCAACACCGACTGCGCCAACCCTATTTGGCTAATGCCTAACGACACCATACAACACGCCACCGTTAAAGCTTTTGGCTTAAATGGCAGCAAAATCGCTATATTGTGTGGGTTGTGTGCCACAGGCATGTTCGTATTTACGCTATTGTTATTATTTAGTTATAAAGAGTGTGCAACGTGGGCGTCACATTCCCTTTTATTTGTTGGTCTTGTTTTAAACCAGCGTCGCATTATATACAACCCATTAACAAATTTAATTTTTCAGCGATAATGTCGAAAATACTGGGGGAAAATGAAGTGGCTGTCGTCTTAATAAATAACAACGATAAAAAATAACAATATGCCCATAGAAACAGCTATACACAATGCCTACATGTCGGCGCGCAGCTCGATGGCCAAAATGCTATCGCGTCTTGTGCCGCCCAAAGAAGTAGACGACATACTGCAAGATACGTATGTGCGCTTGTGTCAGGCAAAAACTACCGAGCATATTAAAGAGCCAAAGTCGTTTTTGTTTAAAACAGCAAAAAACCTGGCTTACGACCACCTTAAACGTGCAGAAACACGCATGGTCGATGACAGCATAGAAGTAGTAGCAGCGCTAGAGAGCGCAATTAGTGGGGTTGAAGATGAGACTTTTCACAATAACGCTACACAACAAGAGTTTAAGATGTTTTGCGATGCGGTGCGCGCCCTCCCCAAGCAATGCAGGCGCGCATTTGTATTAAAGAAAGTGTATGGCTACTCTCTTAAAGAGATTGCCCAAGAATTAGGTATAAGCGAAAAAACCGTGGAAAAGCATATTGCTGAAGGTATAAAAAGATGCACCTTGTTTATGCGACGACAAACCGTGTCGCACACACGGCCTAACGCTTATAAAGCTAGTGGGCAACAGAGCATGGCGGGAACAAAGAGAGACGCCCATGAATAATTCGACAACCGAAACCAATGCTACAAAAGCAGACGTTAAGAGCAATGTTATTCCATTGAAAAGCGACGAGCATGTGCTTGATGAAGCCAGTGAGTGGCTGGTAAAGCTAGATAACGGTCTTGATGAGAGTGAAACTAAAGCACTTAAGGTTTGGCTTGCGACCCCGCTGCACCGAGATACGTTTTTAGAAATGGTCGCCTTGTGGGATAAAATGTCGGTACTTAACGAACTGGCCGATATCGTGCCTCATGCACCTGAGTCCAGTGCCCATCACAGCAGAAGCGGCGCTGTTACATGGAAGCGCCCTTTAGCCATTGCCGCCTCTTTCTTAATGGTGGGCTTTTTAAGCTACCAAGGTCTGAATTTATTCAGCTCACCTGACCAAACACCGCCTATCTCACAAGTGGCGAGCTACTCGCTACAAGCATCTACTAAAGCTGGCGAGCATAAAAGTATTAGCTTAGAAGACGGCAGCACGCTTTGGCTTAATACGAATTCTCAGGTGAACATTGCGTTTACCGATACCTCTCGGGTTATTCAGCTAGTTAAAGGCGAGCTTCATATTGAAGTAGCAAAAGACAAGTCTCGCCCACTTAATGTGCTTGCTGCTGGGAAAGCCATTCAGGCCGTAGGTACAGCGTTTAACGTGCAGTACCATCGCGGTGACCTTGAGCTTGTGGTGACAGAAGGTGTGGTTGAGGTAGCTAGCTATACGCTTAACAAAGCTAACGGCAAAACCATTATAAACCCTATTATTACGCCGCAGGCGACGCCTCTTACTTTGGTAGAAGGTGAAAAGTCGCTGCTATCTTTACCAAATAGCGCTATCGAGACTGTATCGCGTGAAGATATCACCAATGACTTAAGCTGGCGTGAGGGAAAAATTGTATTTCGCGGTGAATCACTCATTGACGTGATTGAAGAAGTCAGTCGTTATACAGACAAAACCGTTGTGTTAGGGGATTCCGCGCTTGCCAACATGCAAGTGGCGGGGCTATTCAATACCAATGATGTAGACGCTTTAATTGCGGCATTAGCCGACAATCTGCAGATTTCTACTGATTATTCTAACGACACCATTGTTCTTCGTCCTCGGTAAGGCCTTGGTTCAAGCCAGTCGTTTAGATAGCCGTTTAATCTAGAAGGTATAGCAAGGCACAAAACATTACGCGCGATTTCAAGCTTCACTCGCGCTTTTCACACCGACACCTTACAATAAAGCCTTATTAAAAAATGCACCAAACAATAAGGCTTCTTTAATATGCGAATTGGCAGCGCAGCAACGGCATTAAAACAACTTTCCACTCAGCTTACCTTGTTGATAACGTGCACCATGCTGTGCAATGGGGCATTCGCCATTGAAGCCGGGCAATATTACTATTTCATTTCTGATAAGTGCCAGGCTAAAGGCCCTCAAACGCCTGAAGAGCGCGGCGCAGTAACACCCGATGTAATGCTATTTGAAGTGGTGCCAGCGGGAATTAGCGACTATTACGTCAATATGAATACTAACGCGCTGGTTCATTATACCGAAGAAGGGCAAGAGCACCTTGCGTCGCTAGAGTCGGAACAGGCTTATACGGCAGGAAAAACACCGTCGAAAGAAAGCGTAAGAAAAGACGGTAACGCAATACATCACGACTTTATGCTTCAGCGCGAAGCGATAGATTTGAAAACGCTGGTAAACACGTTAAATGGTTTTTCGCAGCTGCAGACAGATAAAGGCTACTTTTTTAAGAAAATAGTGGGCCTTTCAGATTCCAATGCTAAATTTAAAGCCGTTACTCGCGTACGATTAAGCGATATAGGCCATGATAAGCGCATGATGCTAAGCAGTTATATCAGCGACTACTTTATGTTAGACGAACAAGGTAAGGCATCAGATACACCGTTTATCACCGCCGATCACGGTGCTGCGCTTCGACACCCGCTTCACGATGCCACCAGCCCGTACGCCATTTTCACAAAGCACACGGTATGCGGTGAAAAATGGGAGCCAGGCAACTAAGTAGTGCCGTTTTTAAGTGCTTCATTAAGTAACGCTTTTAATAGAAGCGTTACTTTCTTCCGCAGTACTTTTGTATCGTTTTACTTGTTGCGATAAAGGGTTTTAATAAGGTGATAACCGAAACGTGTTTTTACTGGCCCATGCACTTTAAGTACTTCTTTTTTAAACACCACATCGTCAAACGCTTTCACCATTTGCCCACGACGAAATTCGCCTAAATCACCACCTCGCTTACCCGACGGGCAAGTAGAATGGCGCTTAGCCAGCGTAGCAAAGTCTTTGCCTTTCTTAAGTTGTTCAAGAATAGAAAGCGCTTCTTTCTCTGTTTTTACCAAAATATGAATTGCGGATGCCGTTGCCATGGTTGTTTCTGCTCGCTGTTGCTAATGCTAATGCTGTTGGCAACATTATACCGAATTTGCGTGGTGTTCGACAAAACACCCATCTAAAAAACCCATTTGCTTAGTGTTTTTCCTTTACATGGTCTAAAGCGTTTTTCATCAAATAGTAAACGTGATTATCAGCTAAGCTATAGATAATATGTTTACCTTCACGCCTTGTTTTCACTAGGTTCTCACTTTTCAAAATCTTCAAGCGTTGAGATACCGTCGACATTTGAGACTGGGTTGCCAGTTCAGACACACAGGCTTCGCCCTGATATAAAATAGAGAGCAATTTTAACCGTTCGGCATCAGCCAGCGCTTTAAACAGCAAGGCGGCACGCGTAAAAGTAGCGTCGCTTTCTTCTAGTACCTTACGTTTGGTTTCATGCACATGATAGTCTGTATCTTGTTCAGACATGTTTTTTCTCGTCCGTTTCTTATTAAGCGCCCAGTAGAGGCACATCTTTGTCGTCGCCTTCACCATCAAGGGCTTTTTTGCGAAACTTGTAAAAGTTCACATAATAAACAATACTACATTTCAACAATTGATGAAATGTAGTATTGAAAAGAGGAACGATAGATGAGCGAATGCAATGTACACAAAAATCACCCTCACCAACATGGCCCTAATTGCGGCCATACGGCAATAAAGCATAGTGATCACGTCGACTATTTGCATGACGGGCACTTGCATCATATGCATGGCGACCACGTAGATGAACACACCTTAGACGTCAACAGCACTAATCCAGATACGTGTACTGGAGGGCATGAGTGCTCGGGTCACGAAGACGGTCATATTCACGGGCCAGGGTGTGGACATGAAGCAGTGCCGCACGGCGATCATGTCGATTACATTGTTGATGGGCACCTTCATCATCAGCACAACGGCCATTGTGATAATCACGGCCCGGTTGAAATACTGTCGAAAGGCTAATTAATTACCCTGTGGCAAGGTAATAATAAAAAGGCGCTAGCTTAAAGAGCTGCGCCTTTTTCATGTGTTTAGCTCAATAGGGTGGTTTAGCTTTCTTTCGCTGACTTAACTAAAGGTAAAATACGCTTTGCGACAAGCTGTTGAGTTATGTCATCTCGTTCGTGAGCGGTAACCACAACGGTTAAATCAAAGTCGGGAATAAGCAGAATATACATGCCACCGCCGCCTTGCGCCGAAAACGCGTAGTGTGTTTGCCCATCAAGCGTCATGTCTGTTCCCCACCAAAAGTATCCGTACCCTTGATTTGAAATGAGGTCACCGCCACCAAAAATATCGTCATCCCCCACACGAACCTGCCTTTTAGTGGCTTGTTTAAGGTATGCCGGTGATATTAATTGTTCACCATTCCACTTGCCATTATCACTTACTAAAAGCCCAAGCTTAAGCATGTCGCGTGCGGTAACACTGACTTTCCACCCAGATTCAGGTAAGCCGCTGGGGGCCGTGCGCCAGTGGTAATTCGTAATACCCAACTTTCCAAATAGTTCGTTATCGATAAATGCTTTTGCAGTTCCGGGCACAACAGACTCGATTACCTGCATGACAAACTGTGGGCCAGTGCCGTACTTAAACACCTGGCTATCTTTGGTAATAGGGTCGCTGTCCTCTAATATAGCCTGAATTTCCCCTTGGCCTTTTACTCGCGCGCTGTCTTTTTCTAACGCTTTCCACCCGTCTTCGTCAATGCGAATGCCGGTTGTCATGGTTAACGCATGGCGCAATGTAATGTTATCAGCGCCGTCTATCAATGAAGCTCGGTCAACCTGCTTCAAAAAATTAAGAACGGGTTTGTCTAAATCATCCATGGTTAAGTAGCCAAGCTGTATGGCTCGCCCTAATGCCAAAGAAGTAAAACTTTTCGTTGCAGATGACTGAGGATGAGATAAGTCTACCCGCCCTCGTTTGTAGTACGATTCGAACAACAACTTTCCGTTTTGTGCAATGAGCAAGCTGTCATAGTTACCGTGCTCGCCAGTGGCTATTTCTTTCGCCAACGAAACCAGCGCGTTTTCATCAATAGCTGCGCTAGAAAGTGTGCCAACGGCGATACCGTCTTTTAAATCTACAGGTGCTGAAGACACATAGGGCGTGGTAAGTTCAGAAATATCCATAAAGCGTTTTTCGATTTCAGGCATACGCCAATAAACAATTTGCGCCTCTTCCTTTGACGCTGTTGGCGGCATATTTTGCTTACTGCCCGCTAATGCCGAAGCTGTGCTGCTGATTCCTATTAAGCACATAAGTGCCGACACGTAATTTCTCTTTGTTCTTGCTGTCATGTTCTTTCCTTTTTTATTTTCGGGCTTTTTCTCATAGGGCTTAGTCTCTTTAGGCATAGTCTCTTTGAGCCTTGGAGGAGCCGCTTAGCCCATGGGTAACAGCGCGCAGCACGATGTTCTTGCTTCGCACTTAAACGCAGACACAGTTAACATTGCAGACAAAACCATTAGATACATGAAAAAGCGCTGATTTTTCGCTGATTTGTACCTGCACAGCAAACATCTTATTCTTATCAACAGCTTATAGTGGTACGGTATGACCTATGAAGAGCGCGTTTTTAAACACAATGCGCGAATTTTTTTACCGGCTAGAGTGCGTATGACACAACGATATTGGATTGGTGGCTTTTTTGTTGATGTGCCCAGAAACCAAATTACACACAACAAGCAAGCCCAAACGCTTCCCCCTAAAGCACTTGCTGTTTTAACGTATTTAGCCGAACGCCAAGGCGAGGTAGTTAGCCAAGATGAATTGTTGAACCATGTGTGGAAAGGCACTGTTGTCTCTCCAAATACGCTTCAGCGGTGCATTGCTCAGCTACGCAAAGCTTTCGGCGATGATGGCAAAGCACAAAGCTTTATTAAAACGCACGCCAAGAAGGGCTACAGTTTAGATTCAGACATTCGTTGGGACGAGACTTCTTCTTTAGAGCCTACTTCTATTGAGCCTGCGCCTATTGACACTCAGCTTACTAATACCAAGCCTATTTATAGCACTCCGGTAAATGCAGACGTTCCACACCAACCACAAGCTACCACCAGCCGAAAAACGACCTCGCTCACTTTATCGCTTTTACTCGTTTGCTTAGTAGCGGCGGTGACAATAGCTATAGCGTTTATACCGTCATCTAAACCTAGCAACGTACTTCAAATAAACGATATTCGTATGCTTACCTCGACAGACAACCGAGAGTTAGCCAGTGCCTACTCGCCTGATGGCCAATACATTGTTTTTCAGCGATTTCCCGAAGTGATGTGCCGAAGCCATTTGTGGGCGAAGCATATTGAAACGCAACAAGAATTTCAGCTAACCCAGTCGCTTGGTTCATACGGCAGTTTGGCGTTTTCTCATGACGGCAGTACGCTAAGCTTTGTAAAGGAAAACAACTGTACAGCGCCTGTAGAACAGAAAAAATGCTTCTATCTGCAATCGCTAAACTTTGCCAAGGCCCTGTCCTCTCCCCAGCCTTCTACTACACTTATGGAGTGTAAGAACACTGAAATTAAAAGCCCTATTTGGATTAATGACGACACCATAGCCTTGCTACAAAAGGCACAACGACGGTGGCGTCTTATTGGGTACTCGACAAGTGATGATACAAGCGCGCCGCTGTATGAGGTAAGTAATGGCAGTATTGTGTCGTTTGACTACGCAAAGCGCGACAACATCATTGCTTTAACAACCGTGCATGAAAGCGGCAAGCTTCATATTGAAAAGCTAACCACATCGGGCGATGTGCTTTCAAGCAGCCCCATTGATTACCAAAGCGTAATACCTAAATATAGCTACATCTACCCTAACTTTTCACCTGTTGATGAGCACCTTATCTTCAGCACCGGCAAGCAGCTTTTTACCGTTGCCTTCGACGGTTCAATAAGCCGTGTTTCTATGCCGTTAACCGATGCCATTGGCACACCGTTTTTCCACCCTTTCGATAAGAAAATGCTGGCGATAAAAGGGCATTACGATAGCGACATTGTTGCAGTGCCGCTTTCACAGTTTTCACCACAAGTACGCGCTCAAATAAGCAACCCAGAACAAGTGGAAATAGCGCATACAACGCTCGTACGCTCAATGAAAGAAGAAAGCCGAGCTTCGTATCAGCCTGGCGGTTCACTTATCGCCTACTCGTCTGAAGCTGATGGCACATCGCAGATATGGACAGTGTCGAACGAGGCTGAAAGCACAACATTCCCCATTGCTGGTAAGCAATTTAGCCGTTTTCCTACCAATACTTATGTTCGCGATATTCAATGGGCAAAAGACGGCGCAAGCATTTTAGTAAATGCCTCTGCCGAGCTAAAGCGTTTCGACTTAACGGGTAAGGTAAGCGACATTGACCTACCCTACCCTGTGTACAGCCTTTTCCACTGGGACAGCGAGCAACACCTAGCACTTGCCAATATTCTTCATCGCGGCGTGATCACGTTTGTGCGTATTGATTTAACAACGGGAGACTTCACAACGCTTTCCAACCGAGACGTTACATGGGCGGTACAAACGGACAACGGCACACACATTTATACCGATGCAGCTGGGCGATTTTGGCAGTCTGGCAACGTAGAGTACGCGCTTATTTCTGCACTACAGGGCCAAGGCAGCGACAGGCACTTCGTTGCCAAAGGCAACACGCTTTACGGTGTTAATGATGATTACAAGCTATGGCGCTTCACGCTTCAAGAAGGTGAATTGGAAATACTGGGTCAGCTTCCTGATACCGTTGACTATATTTCCGATGTAAACGACAACGTAATTTTGATTACGCACCGGGTAGCCGCCAGAAAAGACGTGGTAGAGCTAACCGTACAGTAAAGCTACGTACTTACTGTGTAATACGCGTAAATCAGCCAAAAATCAGCAGCACATCAAGCTATCTGATTGCTCAGGTGTAATGTAATGACTTTGCCGTTAAGGCTAACTATTACATTACGAGAGTTTTCTATGCGCCTGACTTTATGTTTATTTTTGGCAATATTGCCACTTTTACTTCCGCCCGCAATCGCAGCAACTACCGCCTACTCCATGCCAAGAACGCAGGTTGTTCCCCTGAAAGATAAAGAAACAGGCGGGCAGTATGAGCTGTATATAAAATTGCCTGAAGACTATAAGGTAAACGAGAAAACCCACGAGACTGCGTCATCAGACTCTGCCCCTCTTAAACACTACCCAGTCATTTATACGACCGATGCAGTGTGGCATATGGACTTACTGTCGGGCGTCACAGAGTTCCTTATGCCCGATGTGATATTAGTGGGTATTTCATGGCAACAAAATATGCCTGAAGACATCGACTACGGGCACCGAAGGGCATTTGCCAGCCGTTTTAAAGACTACTCATTTGTTGCACATGAAAAACCTGAAGTACAGGCTAAATATAATTTTGGGCAAGGCGATAAGCACTTGCGCTTCATTCAAGAAGACGTCATCGGCTATGTAGAAAAGCACTATAGAACATCACCAAACAATAGAGCTTATTTAAGTTATTCCATGGGTGCTGAATTCGGTGCGTATATTTTGCTTCACGCGCCTGACACGTTTAATCAGTACATTCTTGGAAGCCCGTCGTTCGATGCCACCAGCTTTGAATTTTTAGGCACACTCCAATCTCCACTATTCACACAAAGCCAACAAGACAACACTCCTCAGGTATTTGTATCAATTGGGGAGCTAGAAACAAAAAGAATGAAGTTAACGCAGCAGTTTGTAGACTTGCTAAGAAACAAAGGTGGGCAAGGTTTATCAATTAGCGGGCTAAATATAGTAGCTAATAGCGACCACGCCAGCGCCGTACCCGACACCTTTTCAGAAAGTATTAGATGGTTAGAGAGTAAGACGAGTGGACAGTAGAATAACTAGCCACTCATCATTTAGGTTCTCTGCGTGAAGCAACCTTCTCTTTATAGGCTTCACTGTGAATGAAATGCGTTCTGCGAAGAAAAACGTAAGCTAACTTAACGTAATACTAGCGAAGACGTTTCTTTATCTGTTGTGCAATTTGTTGGTGATTAAGCGTTTGGTCAATAGACTCAAATAACGAGTTAAACCCTTTGCCGAGCTTGAACGGTGTTGCCTTTACTCGAATATAAAAAGGTGCACGACGGCCAAAATAGTCGGTTTCAGGACCGACCTGCTCAAGCGGAAAACCAATGAATTTCAGACTTTTCGCCAAACGTGGCTCGACCATGATAAACGCATGATTAATGTTGTTTCTAAGCAATACAGACATCGCCGTGAAGTATAAACCTATGGCTATGTACGGGTAACATTGAATTTCATTGCTCAGTGAGCGCCTTGAACGAAACCTCCTCTTATACTCAGACTTAACATGCTTACGCCTAAACTCTCTTGGTACGGCAAGGCGCGAAATTTCAGCTATTTTGTCCTGCCGAAAATCGTCAGGGCTAATTTCTTCATCATGAAATCCATCGTCTAAGTAATGTTGCATTGGTAGCGGCTGGTTTTCGTTTTTGGGTCGCACCACTCTCACTGTACCGGCAAGCTTTCCTGTTGGCCGGTGTTGCAAAAAGCAATGGATAGAATATCTGTCGAATTGATCTGACTCTAATAATGTTTCTCGACGCTGCTCTAGCCCCAACTCTTCGCTAAACACATCATGACGAATTGAAAATGTACTATTTCTTTGTGCTTCGGTTTCGGCCACCTTAGGTGTAAAAAAATGAGGAAAATAATTGCTTATCTCACGTACTTTCTTATCAGCAACATTAGCCATTACCTTTTTTACTACTGACCCAGCTAAAAGGCTCGATATTCTTTTTTTAAACCTTTTCTTTGGCGTTGTTGTAGAGGTCATAATACTCTCCTAAAGCTTTGCAAAAAATAGAATCGCAAAGTGAAGCGAACTATGTGCAGGGCGAGCTATAGTCTTTTACTCCTTCGAACTGGTAATTGTTCAAATTGAAATAAAAAGGCTTTGAGTCGTCGAGACTTTATATGGAAGAAAGGTTTGCTTTAGCAAATATATATAAAATTTTTGTACTTAATCCGAGTAAGCATCTGCACAAGCAAACACGCGAGCATTTTATATTAGAAGTATAGACGCTATTTGCCCATTACGGAGGTAAATGAATTCGGTGCGAATATTTTGCTTCATACGCCCTACCCGTTTAACCAGAACATTGTGGGAAGCTTCTCATTCAATGCCACCAGCTTTGATTTTTTAAGCACACTTCAATCCCTACTATTCACACAAAGCCAACAAGACAACACCCTTCAGGTATTTGTATCAATTCGGGAACTGGAAACAGAAAGAATGAAGCTAACGCAGCAGTTTGTGGACATGGTAAGAAACAAAGGCGGGCAAGGTTTATTAATCATTGGACTGTAGTTGATACAAAAAAGCGCTGCTTGTAGAGCAGCGCCTCCAATGTAAACTCTTAATTTATAAATTCAGAGACCTGACAAAAATACGGACAGCCGCAACAAGTGTAGACTTTTTGCGTAATAATTCATGAACGGTATCTAACAACTTGATTACCGACTTTATTAGCTGAGTACACTGGTCACAGATGAGCCTCACGTAAACAATGCTATATCTTAGCTTTCTTCTCAGTTTTTTGTGCATTTTATTTCCTTCCTAGTTATTTATTGCTCGCTATTTTCGCTAAATCAACAATTCAACTAAACCATAAAAGTTAAATAAGTCAGACTTTTGCATTTTTGACTTATTGAATAGACAACACGCTCTAGAGATATAGAACTGCGGAGAGCTTTGAGGCAATTCCAATGCACAACTTTAGCCTTTGGTGCTTTACATATGAAATTTATAGTTCATATACTCAACTAGACAGGTCGGAAGAAGAGAAGACATTTCAGTATAAGAGAATTGTGGTTGAACGTAAGTTACCAAGCAGTCTCAATTGCTTTTTAGGGGAAATTTAACATGGAAGACTTCGAACAAATACAGGCTTATGATTCTGACGAGCAGAAAACCCTATACATGGAGTATTTTCAAGTACTTCAAGGAATATTGGTATCATTGGAAGCAATTGATGTATTGAAAGAAGTCGAAAGACCTGACAGTACGAATAGCAGTTCATATATCAAGGCTGCCAAGGAGCTTCAGAGCTATTTCATCAATGCTGGTGCCATAAAAGAAGTCATTGATACTTTGCCTCAGGTCAACAACTTCACCTTCTCGCATGACCAGCAATGCTTATACATCATAGGTAAGGCCATAAGAAATAAGGTTGCTCATGAAGGGTTATGGACACCTACATTTAGAACAGCATATAGCTTAACTAACAATTGGAAACCGACGATATGCTCTTTCGCTTATAAGACGGAAGAAATAATCAAAGGCATCCGTCAGATATACGCCAAAAGGAAATACGGCACTACAGATAAAGAACAGCGAAAAGCTCTACGAGACGACCAAAAGTTACTAAATGCTAAAAAACACATTCAATTGATAGACGATAACGGCTATTTGGATATTATCGCTTTTACTTCGAGACATGCCGGCTCACTTTTTCCTTGTTATATAAAACTAGTAGAGCAAGCATATCGTGACAGTAAAATGCAATCCTTGTCGACCTTAAGAAACGGCTTTAACTTAACAACTATTGATGACCAACTTTCGCTGGTTCATGCAAAGCTTCAGTGAATATCAATTCATTTAATCACAAAAAGCTGTAAGGCTAATACGACAATTAAGAAGCCTAAACTCCTTCAATGGAATGCCTCTACGCACTAAATGAGCAGCGCAAAGACAACGCAGGGACGCTGCTGGTCGATCTTCAAACCAAACAATAAACTTAAAGGTTATTGAAGTACACCAAAGGTTGAAGGCTACAAGACAGGCTTACACTTGCTTAGAGGTCACTTTGCGACAGCGCTAAAGCAGATGAGTTGTCCTGAAGACATCGCTACGAACTAGCAGGGCACATACGCTTTTCTCTGATGTATAAATAAAGAGGAACTTTGGCAGTATGTCGAGAGAGTTCACGAGGCTGACTGCTTGAAGCCGTTAGTACCATAATTAGCAGTATTAGATGAACCCTTGACTTAAAAAACTTACAACCTGAATATGACTCCTCATGTTATCGCCCAAGGAAGGTTTAAAATATTATGAAATTTAGTCAGCGAATTGGAATTAGCCCGATTGAAAGTGGACTTCAAACTGAAAGCATGTCTTCAGACTTGAGAACTACCTTATGGAATATTCTCGACTTGAAGGTTTGGTCTGCTTCTGATTTTAAAAGCTCTTTGCGTGGTAAGCCTACAATACTTTTTTTCGGAAAATCACTTTGGCTTGGCTACTTCAAATGGCCGATTGACGACATGCCTATTAATCCTGTGGCCATTATGAAGACAATAAGGCAGCATTTTTTTGAAGGCCAGTGGTACGAAGTATACGAGTTCATAGAATTCGTACTGAATTCACCCGTTTCAAGCGATGAGTTGGTAGATAACTTAAATTTAGTTCTTGAACGAGAGCTTTCAGGTTTTCGCATAATTGACAGTATGTTAGTGCAAGTAACTGATGATGCTGAAATTGAGTCTTTGCAAGAGGCACTTTCCGAGAGTCCTTTTAAAGGCGCTCAGTCACACATGAAAAGTGCCGTGCAGCATTTGTCTAGAAGAGAAAACCCAGATTATCGCAACTCTATTAAAGAGGCAATTTCGGCTGTAGAAAGCGTAGCAAAAGAAATTACAGGAGACTCAAAAGCAACATTAGGCAAGGCTCTTACTAAGCTAGAGCGAAATAAAAAACTACACCCTGCGCTTAAGGATGCTTTCTCGGCTATGTATGGTTATACAAATGATGAGGGAGGAATTAGACATGCTATGCTCGATGAGCCTGAATTGACTGCATCTGACGCAAAATTCTTTACAGTCTCTTGTGCATCTTTTATCAACTATCTGAAGTCCAACGCAGTAAAAGACGACAAGACTGCTCCTAAAGATTAGGTTGAGAGTTAAAAGTAAAGTTTTGACTACAAAAGTGTTAGGGGCCAAATCGACAATGATAAAGCCTCTACTCCCCCGCAGTGAGCCTTTACGCACCACAGGAAGTCACCTAAGACAATCTTCAAGCAAGTCGCAGTAGTCATCTTGACCAAACTCGAAGACAACACAAAGACTCTGTGAACCAAACGACAAATTGAGAGGTTGGCTAATTAGAGTTAGCTATGGATTTTTCCAGAGTTTATCGAGACTAGAAATACAAGGCTTCCTGAACGTCCACCAAAGTGAGTGTTTAATGCCTGTTGAAAGAACGGCCCCCTATTGACCATACAGACTTATAAAGCTCATACATATTTGCCATTGATACGGCATTTTTAGGCCCCCTTTAGTTGCTCCGGTTGCTTACGAAAGAAGTATTCTTTAGAGCTGCATTTAAGCTGCTTTGTTCTGCGTGCCGGTAGCAATTGAGACGACTAAAGCTGATTTCACAAGGCTTAAACGGTTTAATTAAAAATAAATCCGATTCGCCAAAATCATCGCTCAAAACCGAATCAGACAATGGTAATAATAAACCATCAAGATATCTTAAAACTAAGCTAAAGCATTGTAAATTGGCGAATTTACTGTATGCGTGGTCGTATGGATAGTTGGTTTGCTCGTAACTCCAAAATTGCTCTTCATTGAGGCCCTTCTTTAACGTAACGCCCGTAATGTCAGACAAAGTCTTAAGCATATTATGCGCTTTTTCATCAAGTTGTTTCGCATCTACTGAAATATCTATCTCTGACATTTCAATTAAATTAACCCGCTTGCTTATGTCAAAATTTTTATATGAATTCTGTGAGAAGAAAAACTTGTACAGTCGCTCTTTATCTAAGCGAAAGTCCATAATGTAATCGCTTAAATGAAGATTCTCCTCATCACTTTCTACAGTAAGCCTTGCCTTAAAAGTTATGCCGTCAAAATCCAACTTCTCAAAAAAGAGCTTTTTATGTTCGATAAAGTTACTAAAATTATTGTTACTCTCTGTTTGACGAAGAGCCTCATACCGCTGAACAGAACCGTGAAACCTCCCAACGAGTACGCCAAAAATTATGGAGCCGGACGCTATCCAGAGAGGGAACGAGAATAGCTCTACGAATTTTGAATACCCTTGTGGCGTTAAATCGAACTTAGTAGACGAGAACATTGGTATTGAAAGTACAAGCGCAATTGCTAATGGAAATAAAGTAGCGAACCAGAAAAGCTTTATCTTGAAAAGAGGAGCGTGGTCTATCCGAAAAAGTGACTTGAAAATAGCGTGAAAGCCAAGCAATTCTGAAATAACAATCACAACCAGCAAGATAGAAAGCATCAATAAAATCCCACCTACTACATCGCTCATTAACGCCTCCTTGCTATCAACCTTATATTGGTAAGTAAGCTACTAAACTAATTTGTTATTTACAAACAAAAAGGCGCTGAGTATAAACCCAACGCCTTTCTTAAAGTAAAGCTTCTTTTCGTCCTACATCAGTGTCTACATTTGCGTTTACTTAACCGTATACATTAAATGTAAACTAATGATTTTAAAGGACTATAAGAGGCAGCAATTGATTACATCATGCCGCCCATTCCGCCCATGCCGCCCATATCAGGCATTGCAGGTGCGTCTTCTTTAGGTAGTTCAGCTACCATTGCTTCGGTTGTGATCATTAGTGAAGCAATTGAAGATGCGAACTGTAGTGCAGAGCGCGTTACTTTAGTTGGGTCAAGAATACCCATCTCTAGCATGTCGCCGTAAGTGTCGTTACCTGCGTTGTAACCGTAGTTACCTTCGCCGTTCTTCACTTCGTTAACAACTACAGATGCTTCTGCACCTGAGTTGATAGAGATTTGACGTAGAGGCGCTTCCATTGCACGTAGTGCAAGCTTAATACCTACTGTTTGGTCTTCGTTGTCGCCAGTTAGGTCAGCAAGCTTAGCTGCTGCGCGAACTAGAGCAACACCACCACCAGGTACCACACCTTCTTCAACCGCTGCGCGAGTTGCGTGTAGTGCGTCTTCTACGCGGTCTTTCTTCTCTTTCATTTCAACTTCAGTTGCTGCACCAACTTTAATTACTGCAACACCGCCTGAAAGCTTAGCTAGACGCTCTTGAAGCTTCTCTTTGTCGTAGTCTGACGTAGAGTCTTCAATTTGACCTTTGATTTGAGCACAACGGCCTTCAATCGCTTCTTGGTCGCCGTTACCGTCAACAACAGTGGTGTTGTCTTTGTTGATAACTACGCGCTTAGCAGTACCTAGGTCTTCAAGCTGAACTTTTTCAAGGTCTAGGCCAATCTCTTCAGAGATTACAGTACCGCCAGTTAGGATAGCAATGTCTTGAAGCATTGCCTTACGACGGTCACCAAAACCTGGTGCTTTAACCGCTGCAACTTTAACAATACCGCGCATGTTGTTTACTACTAGTGTAGCAAGCGCTTCGCCTTCAACATCTTCAGCGATGATCATAAGCGGCTTACCAGCTTTCGCTACGCCTTCAAGGGTAGGAAGTAGTTCGCGGATGTTAGAAATTTTCTTATCAACCAATAGGATGAACGGGTTGTCTAGTTCAACAGTACCGTTTTCTTGGTTGTTGATGAAGTATGGAGATAGGTAACCGCGGTCAAACTGCATACCTTCAACAACGTCTAGTTCGTTTTGAAGTGCCTGACCTTCTTCTACAGTGATAACACCTTCTTTACCTACTTTTTCCATTGCTTGAGCAATGATGTCGCCAACTTCTGAATCAGAGTTTGCAGAGATAGTACCTACTTGAGCGATAGACTTGCTGTCTGCACAATCAGTAGAAAGTGACTTAAGACCTTCAACTGCTGCTGCAACGGCTTTATCGATACCGCGCTTAAGATCCATTGGGTTCATACCCGCTGCAACGCTCTTAAGACCTTCAGTTACGATAGCTTGCGCTAGAACAGTAGCGGTAGTTGTACCGTCACCTGCTTCGTCGTTCGCTTTAGACGCAACTTCTTTTACCATTTGTGCGCCCATGTTCTCGAACTTGTCTTCAAGTTCGATTTCTTTCGCTACAGACACACCATCTTTAGTGATAGTTGGTGCACCGAAAGACTTGTCTAGAACAACGTTACGGCCTTTAGGACCTAGTGTTACTTTTACTGCGTTAGCTAGTGTGTTTACGCCTTTTAGCATTTTGCTACGAGCGTCATCACCAAAACGTACTTCTTTAGCTGCCATGATTAAATTCCTCTAAAATTCGTTTTAACGTTAGTTGTTATTACTCAACAATCGCTAGAATGTCGCTTTCGCTTAGGATTAGTACTTCTTCACCATCCAGCTTTTCTGTTTTAACGCCGTAACCGTCGTTGAAAATAACGGTGTCGCCTACTTTAACGTCAAGCGCTTTAACTTCGCCGTTCTCAAGAATGCGACCGTTACCTACTGCGATTACTTCGCCGCGTGTAGATTTTTCTGCTGCAGAACCAGTCAGAACGATACCGCCTGCAGATTTGCTTTCTTGCTCTGCGCGCTTAAGGATTACGCGGTCGTGTAAAGGACGAATTGCCATTTTCAAGTCTCCTGAAAATTCCACTATTCAAGTTTATGTGATTACCAACACTCAGACCGTCTGAATGTTGCGTGCCTGGATTGCTCATTAATGAGCAGTTAAATTCTTATCTGCACGGATAGATGGGGTAGTACCCAGACAACTTCAAGGGTTTTTAAGCAAAAAAATGTAAAAAAATTGGTTTTTTCGCTAAATATTTATTTTTATTGGAAGAATTATTTTAGCGCTATGCGCTTGGTGAACGCCGTTTGCTACTGCAAACGGCGTATGAAGGCAACAAAGAATAGAAGGCGCTATTTCAAGCGTTTATCAGGGTCGTTGGTGGTGTGATCGGTATATTCACCTTCAATAACATCGTCACCACTTTGGTGAGAACGAGGGCGTTCATCGAATGGGTGTTGCCCAAAGGGCGATTGCCCATGACCAAAACCTCCTGCACCTGCTCCCATGCCCGGAGCAACAACGCGCATTTTCATGTGCTTGCTTACTTGCGATGCAAAGAACTGGCGCGAGCCCGGCATTACTAATAAAAACCCAAAAATGTCGGTAATAAAACCAGGGGTAACCAATAAAACGCCCGCTATAACAAGCATTAACCCTTCTACCAGCTCTTTGCCTGGCACTTCGTTGCGCTGCATTTTCTGTTGCGCAGTTTGAAGGGTATTAATGCCTTCGCGTTTTACAAAATAGGCACCAATAAAGGCAGACAGAATAACCAAGCCTACGGTATTCCAACCACCAATCACGCTGCCAACATTGATAAGTAGCGCAATTTCTAAAATAGGTAATAGGGCAAACAGTAAAAATAAAACCCGCAAAATACTTCCTCTTTCATGTATTCATAAGCTGTTATAGGGTCTTTGAGCGTAATAACAAGAAAAGGTGCCATGCTTTCGCTTAAATGGTCACTAAAAGCGACCGATTACAAGCGTGATATACTTTGTGTATGAAAGAATATTGTTACTTTTTAGGTCTACTAAATGGCCGCAGGATAAGAATGCGGAAAGCGCGGAAAAGGTAAGATTAGCTCATGACCATAAAGCTTGTATTGTGTACCACACCCGATGAAAAAACAGCGCAGCTGATAGCAAGTACGCTTGTGAAAGACAAACTTGCCGCCTGCGTGAATATTATTAAAGGCGTTGAGTCTGTGTATGAATGGCAGGGGCAAATTGAAACTGACACAGAGTGCCAGTTGCTGATAAAAACAAATACACAAAATGTATTGCAAGCTTTTGACAAGGTGAGCGAGCTTCATCCTTATGACGTACCCGAATGGCTAGAGCTTAACGCTGAAGCAAGTAGCGCTTACGGCCAATGGCTTCAAACTGTATTACAACAATAGCCAAACCAAATAACTGATATTAAAAATACAATTAAATGAACTGTAAACCTATGACCAACGTTTTTCTGTTGCCTACCAAGCTGTTAGCTTCACTGTTTAGTCGATTTACCACGTTAATGATAACGGCGTTATGTTTATTTCCGCTAATTAGCGGCGCAACTTTTGCGCAAGTGCCAAGCGCCTTTGACGACCCTTTTGTCGGTGAACCTCAATTTCTTGATGTAGAGCAGGCGTTCGCGTTTGACTTCAATCAGAATGAAAACATGCTTACGCTAACATTCGATATTGCAGACGGTTATTACCTGTACCGCAAACAGTTCAAGTTTGTGGCTAAACAAGCAGACATTGGTGAGCCCACGTTTCCCACTGGGGTGGTCATAGAAGATGAGTTCTTTGGCGAGTCTGAAGTGTTTTACGACAGCGTGTCTATCTCAGTTCCCATCAGCCATGCCGATAGCGACGGGGTGGTAAAGATTCGTTATCAAGGCTGCGCCGATGCTGGTCTTTGTTATCCGCCTACGGTAAAAGTGGTGTACTTAAACGAAGTTGCCGATCCTAAAAGTAATGATGAAAGTGGCAATGAGAAAGCAGGCCAAGTTGGGGGCTCGCCATCGTCGCAAAGTGAGCAGTTTGATCTAGCCCAGCGGCTTATCGACAAAGATAACTTATTACTTACTCTGACCCTATTTTTTGCGTTGGGGGTTGGTTTGGCATTTACCCCTTGCGTGTTTCCTATGTACCCCATTGTGTCTGGTATTGTTATTGGTCAAGGCAAACCTAAAACCCTGTCTCATTCGTTTTGGCTTACGTTTGTATATGTTCAGGGCATGGCCATTACCTATTCACTGCTTGGCTTAGTGGTGGCAGTGGCTGGCGCTCAGTTTCAGGCAGCCCTGCAGCACCCTGTAGTACTTGGTGTATTCATTGTTCTATTTGTAGCTCTAGCCATTGCTTTATTTGGTGGCTTTGAAATACAGCTACCTGCGAAATACCAAGAAAAGCTTACTCATATGAGCAACAACCAAACTCCGGGCAGCTTCGCAGGCGTGTTTGTAATGGGCGTACTGTCGGGTCTTATAGCGTCTCCGTGCACTACCGCTCCGCTTACTGGCATTTTGCTATTTATCGCCCAAACCGGTGATATGACGTTAGGGTTTGTTTCCCTGTATTTGCTCAGTATCGGCATGGGCGTGCCGCTTATTTTGTTTGGCATGACAGGCGGTAAGCTGTTACCCAAAGCGGGCAACTGGATGAATGTGGTTAAGGTGACATTCGGCTTTATGATGCTTGCAGTAGCCATTGTGTTTATTGAGCGTTTATACAACAGCCCAATGACAAACTTCTTATGGGCACTGCTTGGTTTTGGCCTATTTGGGTATTACTGGGTTATTAATCGCGCCACGCAAAACTCGTTGATGAAGCTAGTACGTGCCGTACTGGTAGCAATGGGCATTATGGGAAGTGCAGGGCTAACGTATCAAGCTGGGCTTAACGTGGGTCTTTGGGGCGAACAAGCAAATGGTGCACACGAAGACCATCCTGACTTCATTATTGCGAAGGATTTAACAGACTTACGCAATAAAATAGCCGCAGCCAACGCTGAAGGTAAAAGCGTTATGGTCGACCTTTATGCCGATTGGTGCGTGGCATGTAAGGAGTTCGAGAAATACACTTTCCCTGATGAAAAAGTGGTGAGCGCACTTTCTAATACGGTTTGGATGCAAATGGATTTGACCGATAACACACCCCAACGACAGGAAATATTTGATATCTTCACGGTGCTTGGCCTTCCTACCATTTTGTTTTTTGACCAAAACGGAGACGAACTAACGCGAGCGCGCGTTACCGGGTTTATGAAGGCCAACGCCTTTGCAAACCACGTTAACGAATGGCTGAACCATGCACCTGTCGATAATGACGGTAAGAATGTTAGCCCTAACTAAAGCCGATAGGCGAATAACCTTTACTCACAGTGCTTGGAACGCGGTACTTCGCCTTCCTATTTTACATTTGTCTAAAACAGGGCGCGTAATGTTTATGTTCGCGCTTTTTTGTTTTACGTTTTCAGTCGCAAAGCCCGCCGATGCTAAGTCGACGGGCTGCTTCGACAATAACCGCTTTTGTTTTGAGCTAACGAAATCCTCATCGTCTTCACTTTATAAGGTTTCAGTAAAGCGGCAAATTTCATTGCCCGTCGCGCTTACCCTTTACGCCAAAGCGCTTTATGACGTGCCAACCAATTCGAATGCCCTTACACCCAAAGCGCATGCAAATGCCTTTTTGAATACCGACAAAAGTGTGCTGCTAGGCGCGGTAAAAAATGCCAACGACTTTTGGCATTCTATGCGCGTTAAATGGACGGTAGGTGAAATAGACGCCAAGCACGATAACAACTACGACTATCTTTCACCGTTACAGCCGGCAGGCAAATATCGCATTGTGCAGGGCTTTAACGGCGCTTTCAGTCATTCCGGTGCTTCGCAGTATGCATTAGATTTTGCTGCCCCCGTGGGCACACCTATTCTTGCCGCCAGAGAAGGCGTGGTAATTGACACAAAAGACACGGGAAAAAAAGGCGGTGCGTCTGCGCGCTTTGCCAAATATGCGAACTATGTGGTTATTCTGCACAGCGACGGTACAACTGGCGAGTACTATCACCTTAAGCACAAGGGCGTTGCGGTAAGCCGTGGTCAAACCGTACAACGCGGCCAACTTATTGGTTATACAGGCAATACCGGTTTCTCATCTTTACCCCACCTGCACTTTGGTATTTACGTAGCTAAGTACCATGGCAAGTACTTCAGCGTGCCTTTCTCACTTGCCGATTAAGCGCAATAAGGCGGCACAGCACGCTTTAAAACGTAAAGACCCCACAAACTTTGCGGCGAAAACACCTGATTAGACCAGTATTTTGCTGCGAAATCTTTATCTATCACTATAATCAGCAATTAACACAATAAACGAGCAAATCAATTGGCTTTTTTTCGTGCAACTGTCACAAAAATTTGTTGAAATGGTAATTACAGTGACTTTTTCCCGAAGATAGCAGCAATCTAGATGAATATTTTGTTATTGAACGGCCCTAACTTAAATATGTTAGGCCAAAGAGAACCAGACAAATACGGCACGCAAACCTTGCAAGACATCGTCGATGATTTGCAGGCGCAGGCTGAGTCAAGCAATGTAACGCTATCGCATTTTCAGTCTAATGCTGAACATGCGCTGGTAGATCGCGTACATGCTGCAATGGGTTCTGTTGATGCCATTATTATTAATCCTGCTGCTTTCACGCACACCAGCGTTGCCCTGCGCGATGCTTTGTTAAGTGTCAATATCCCGTTTATTGAAGTGCATTTGTCGAATGTTCACGCCCGTGAACCGTTTCGTCATCATTCCTATTTTTCTGATGTTGCAGCTGGCGTCATCGTTGGTCTTGGTGCCATGGGCTACTCGCTCGCGCTAACTGCAGCAATCAATTTACCGAAATCGCAAAAATAACGCAGAGACAGAACATGGATATTAGAAAGATTAAAAAACTCATCGAACTAGTGGAAGAATCTGGCATTGCCGAGCTAGAGATTACCGAAGGCGAAGAGTCTGTACGCATCCACCGTGGCCCAACTGGTGTTCAAGCGCCAATGAACTATAGCTTTGCCGCACCTGCTGCACCACAAGCGGCTCCTGCTCCAGCAGCCGCGCCTGCTTCAGAAGCACCGGCCGAGCCAGCTAAGCCAGAAGGTCACGCGGTTAAATCTCCAATGGTAGGTACGTTCTACCGTGCGTCTTCACCAACTGCGAAGCCGTTTGCAGAAGTAGGTCAGCAAGTGAAAGTAGGCGACACACTTTGCATCATTGAAGCAATGAAAATGATGAACCAAATCGAAGCTGACAAAGCAGGCGTGGTGAAAGCAATCCTAGTTGAGAACCAAGACCCTGTAGAATTCGACCAGCCCATGTTCATCATTGAATAAGCGAGTGCTTAACCATGCTAGATAAAGTACTTATTGCTAACCGTGGCGAGATTGCCCTACGTATCTTGAGAGCCTGTAAAGAATTAGGTATCAAGACGGTAGCCGTGCACTCGACTGCGGACAAAAACCTAAAGCACGTGTTGCTCGCCGACGAATCAATTTGTATCGGTAAGGCATCAGCAACCGAGAGCTATTTGAATATTCCACGCATTATTGCGGCAGCGGAAGTTACTAACTCTATTGCTATTCACCCAGGCTACGGTTTTCTTTCTGAGAATGCTGACTTTGCAGAAGCAGTAGAGAAAAGCGGCTTTATTTTCATTGGCCCTAAAGCAGAAACCATCAACCTTATGGGTGATAAAGTTTCAGCGATTAACGCAATGAAAAAAGCAGGAGTACCTTGTGTACCAGGTTCTGATGGCCCGCTTACTGACGACGTTGAACGTAATAAAGCTATTGCGAAGCGCATTGGATACCCAATTATCGTTAAAGCCGCTGGTGGTGGTGGTGGTCGCGGAATGCGCGTTGTGCGCAGCGAAGAAGAGCTAATTCAAGCCATTGAAACTACGCAAGCAGAAGCAGGCGCAGCTTTTGGTAACTCTACAGTTTACATGGAAAAATTCCTTGAAAACCCTCGTCACGTAGAGATTCAGGTTCTAGCTGACGGCCAAGGTAACGCTATTCACTTAGGTGAACGTGACTGTTCAATGCAGCGTCGCCACCAGAAAGTAGTAGAAGAAGCACCTGCTCCTGGTATTTCAGAGCAAATGCGCACCAAAATTGGTGATCGCTGTCGCCGAGCTTGTATTGAAATTGGCTATCGCGGCGCAGGCACGTTCGAATTCCTTTACGAAAACGGCGAGTTCTATTTCATTGAAATGAATACCCGTATTCAGGTAGAGCACCCGGTTTCTGAAATGATCACTGGCGTTGACCTTATCAAAGAGCAGCTTCGCATTGCCGCTGGTCAACCATTGTCGATTGATCAGTCGCAAATTCAAATTCGCGGCCATGCCATTGAATGTCGTATTAACGCTGAAGATCCAAAAACCTTTATTCCTAGCCCTGGACCAATCAATATGTTCCATGCGCCAGGCGGTTTAGGTATTCGCTGGGAATCGCACATTTATGCTGGTTACCACGTACCGCCTTATTACGATTCAATGATTGGTAAGCTTATCACCTTTGGTGAAAGCCGAGACGAAGCCATTGCTCGTATGCGCCATGCGCTGGAAGAAATTGTTATAGACGGTATTAAAACCAATATACCGCTTCAACGCACGATTATGGCCGATGAAAACTTCTTCGCTGGTGGTACTAACATCCACTATCTAGAGAAGAAACTAGGTCTAGCCTAATCCCCCCTTTGGGCTACACGCAGTTTTTTGTGTAGCCCAATTTTCTCGCTATTCAGCACATTCTATTTTTACGATTAGTACAATCAATTTTTAACGATATTCTTAGTTAAAAACTCACTCTATACTGCATACAAGTTTTAAGACATCTCCCTTGAATCTTATTGTGTGTTTTATCCTTTTTATGAGTTTTACCCTCATTGGAGTCCCACTCCACTTAATGCCGGCACCCTTTGCCGGCTATTTTTTGCTTATTTCTATCTCGCCGTCATTCATTTGTCAGATTTTATTAGGTTTAATGCAGCAACCAATTTAACTGTGCCAACTTGAGCTTTTTACGTGCGTTGTTTTCTTTTTATCGGTTTACTATTTTTCGTTGCGTCGCCGTATTGTGCATTAGCTAGCCAAACAACGCCGCCGTTTTCACACAAGTTAGATACGACAACCGTTCTAATCGGCCAAGTAGAGAGCAATATCGCTTGCGCTATTACTCTTCTGTAGCGCTTAGTGCTGAATGGTTTGTAAGAACTGACGTTGTTGACAGCGTAAGCCGTTTATTAGCGGGTATTAAGTTGTCTTTCAAAGGTTAATTTGTAAACTAGCCAAGCGTGGAGCAAGTAAAAAAAGGGCCCATCAAATGATGGGCCAAACAGCAAGAACGCGTACACACTTTAACAGTGCAAAATAGTATACGGGCAATATCTGTCTGTAGTTCAAGAACATTAAATTACGTATTTTTAATATCCCTGCCTTCAATATAACGCCCAACTTTATTAAACTTTAGTCTAATACGATTCGCTCAGCGGCTCGTTTTAAGTGGTAAAAAAGTAGGGGTTAATATGACAAGCCGTTATTCGCAATTTAAAGAACAACTTCCTGTCTCTCAACTTTCAGATGAAACGCTGCTAGCGTTTCGTGTTTTATTCGATAACCCTCTCGATATTGTCGACTTGGCTCAAGACATAGCAGACTTGGCTCTATTTCCCGAACGTTTAAAAGACAGCTACAGAGAAGAGTGGGAAGCGTACGTACTTAAATCGCTCGCTATGGAAATAAAGAAACAAGAAAACTTATCGCCCGCTGAATTTATCGAGCAGATGATGGCGAAAGTGGAAGAGGTTCAACAACAAAACGACACCTACAACAACCTGTTGCGCCAAGTGCATCTTGCTAAAAGCGTTACGCAATCTGAAAACACCTTTGTATTTCCAACGCCGTTACGCCAACAGCTCACCGCATTTTTATTGCCAATAACAACGATTGTTCCATCCGAAGAATAGTGACAAAGCATAAGTCTTTGCTGTTCAGGCAGGGATAAAAGCGCTACTTGTTGGCGCTTTTCACCTTGTACTGAGATGGGCAATAGCCCCTATCCACACCTTCAGGGCGCAAGCTTTTATGCTTCGTTTTTCTGCCAGAAACACGCTCTCGCCAGTTTTTGAAGGTTTTCTGTTTTAAATTTTTGCGCATCAGTTTTATTACGTCTTTTTCAGGAAGCCCGTATAAATGCTCAATTGCTTCAAATGGCGTGCGGTCTTCCCACGCCATTTCTATAATTCGTGATTCTTGCTCTTCTGTTAATGCCATGTCTTACGTCTCAAAGTGCATGTAGTAAACACAGTAAATACTTGTAAACCGGCAATTGCGTTCAACTTTAAGCGCCAAATATCGTTGTAAAATGTACTACGCCAAATCACCAGCGGCAGTAAGTTCATCATCTTTCTCAAAGGCGAGTTTTAGAAGCTCGGCAGCCGCTTTAGCATCGCTTAGCGCACGGTGATGTTGCTCCATATCTATATGGAAATGCTTCGTTAGATTTGCCAAAGAATAAGACGGCAACCCAGGGTAGGTACGCCGCATTTCGCGGACCGTGCACATCTTAGGTCGCCTGAACGATTGATCTAGCCTTGCAAACTCTTGCTTTATAAACCCATAGTCAAAATTTACATTGTGTGCCACAAACACCGCATCTTCCGTAAACGTAGCAATATGCTCTGCTACTTCAGCAAAAAGTGGGGCATCGGCAACCATGTCATCTGATATGCCAGTCAGCCTAGTAATACTGCTTGGAATGCGCCGCTGCGGGTTAAGAAGGGTTTGAAACCTGTCGACTTCTTCTCCCCCAACCAACTTAACCATGCCAATTTCGGTAATACGGTTATAACTGTTGTTACCGCCCGTCGTCTCAATGTCTACTACCACGTAGGGCTGAGCAGGATCACGAACCCATTTAACGGTGGTAACAGCAACGTCAAAGCCTGCTTGCTGCAATCGCTGAATAGACACCAGCTGATTGCGACGAAGCTGATCGCCTGGCGCTTTCACCTCTTCAAATCGAAGCGCCCCATCAAATACCATAATATCGGGGAAGCCATCTCGTAAGCTTTCAAAGTCTTTGCACATCATTCTAAGCAATGAATAAATCGCGCTTAGCGAACCATGCTCAATTAGCGCCTCGATAGGTGTCAGCAAATGGCTAGACCACATAAATAAGCTATTTACCTTGCCATAGTGAGCGGTAGCCATCTTGTGAATGTGAAAGCGCAGTTTCTCTTTGCTGTCTAATTCATCGAGCAAGCCTTCAATACTGCTTTCAAACTTTGCGTAGAAATTGTTTTGCTTTAACGATAAAGGCCTGCGGTCAAACTCAGTCACTAGCGTGTCTTCTTCGTACAGCTGTTTCCAAAATGTAAGACCAAATAAACTGCGCCACAAACGGTTTTCAGTACGCCAACCTTCAATGCCGTTTCTGGCATAATGCGCTAGCACACCACGTTCCACTTGCTGATTCTGGCTTACATCTATGTTCAGTGTGCGACTGGCATTACGCAGCATATCGGTGACTGTGCTAGTACGCTTTTTATGGTATTTACGGGCATAAAAGTCTTCGGCAAAAGCAAGCAAGGTGTCAGATTGGGGATTATCTATAATCGACTCTAATTCGTGTCGTACCTCGTCTTCTTTTCCGTCTTTGTAACTCTCTCTAAGCCACTTTTCTTTCGCTTTATCGCTTTGAGCAAGTTGCAGAACCTCTAGTCCTTTTTCTTTATCAAACGCCAGTACTTTAAGACCTAATGCATAAAGCAGCTGATCGCGATAAAAACTCGCCGAAACCTCTTCGGTTTGAGGGAATTTTACGCCCGCTAGCTCAAGCAGCCTATCATCGTTGTAAAACGCCAGTTGGCTGTAATGGTTAGCATAAAACCATGCCGCTTGCGCATCACTATTACTTTCAAAGCGCGCAGTATCGGTAACCGAGTCGGACCGAGTTCTCATAACGCCTAGATCGCGCATAGAAAACTGATTAAGCCGGCTTTTAGTATTGCCAAAATAAATAAACAACAAAAAGCGAAGAGCCTCATCGAACAAGCACACAAGATAATTTTCTAGAGAAAAGCTTTCAGGCCAGCCGCGGGTATTTATATGCTCGCTTAACAAGGCAACCAGTTTTGGTTTTGTAAGCGAAGCCAGCCCTTGTACACTGCCATACTCAGACAATATTGCTAGCAATGCCTCTTTCGTTAGTACACCAGCGATGTCGTTAAATGAAGCATGCGTTAAATCGCCAAACCAACCTTGCGCTACCAGCCAATCAATTTGCTGCTGGGGATAGTTAATTTCTGCATAGTTGAACTGGGTTCTGTCTATCACCGCGTATTTGCGATTTGCCGCACGCACAACAATACACTGCTTATCGTCATCAAGCGTTTTAAAGCGCTGAATGAAATCAGCGGCACTTTCACTTAACAATGCACTGCTTGCGCCTTCAAAAAACGCAAGAAACTCGTGAAAATGGGTCAAGTAATAACGAGGCGGTAAATCTTTTCGCATGGGCAATCTTTGGCTATGAAATCGACGATAGTGTATATTTATACAGCCTAAATAATCAAATTAAATGCGTCTTCATTTCTGCCAAATAGGGTTAAACCCGTACCCGTTGTTTCGATACCCAATGAAAAAACAACGCTAACTGCTCGTCGTCTAGCAAACGCTGTAGGTTGTGATAGTGCTTAGCTAATGTCATTTCATCGTAAAATCGATGAATACCGCTATGACACTGTCTACAAATATAAATGCCGCTTTGAAGCTCAGATTTGTTGAAGTGCTTTTTGAAGTAGTTACGCCTGTGCATCTTTCGCGGAATAAGATGATGAAACGTAAGGCGCGTTTCTCGCTTGCAACAGGGGCATAGGCCTACTTTATTCGCCACTTCTTTCACCTTTGTTTTTTTACTTTGATTTATTTTTTACGGCTCCTTTGTCCTTATTACGCTTTCTTATTGAAAGCTTTCTTAGGTCACCCTTTAAGTAAATCCAGTCATCAATGCACTACGTAATAAACACAAATTGTGATTAAGAAGGCGATGAAATATGAGTTTAACCCGTTCCATGGGCTTCTCCTGCCCCTACTGTATGGCACCAAACGATGTGGAAATAGATGAGATAAATGATGTAGGTCAGGTACAAGTATTAGACTGCCAAGTATGCTGTCAGCCCATCGAATTAAACGTGTACCAGCACGGAGAAGACTTACAACTTGAGGCAGAACGAGAGAATGACTAAGCAATTTACTCGCAGCGATATTGATTCACTTGCCCAGCGTTTTCGCGCCAATTTAATTAACAGCCTATCCGGTTTTAAATCGGCCACCTTAGTTGGCAGTACCAACGGGCAGGTTAATAACCTCGCAATTGTAAGCTCTATAGTGCACGTTGGTGCAAACCCTCCGCTTATTGGCATGATCATGCGCCCACATACGGTGACGCGCGACACCCTTAGCAATATAAAGCAACAAGGCTTTTATACCCTTAACCATGTTTCTACCGAGTGGGTCGATAAGGCTCACCAAACGTCAGCCCGCTATGCACCAGAAGAAAGTGAATTCGACGCTGTAGGGTTAACACCACAATTTAGCGAGTCGTACAGTGCGCCTTATGTTCGGGAAAGCGAAATAAAAATGGGGTTAAAGGTTGCTCAGCATTTTACCTTATTAAACGATACCGAAATGGTTATAGGAGAAATCCAAGAGCTGTTTATTCCCGAAAGCATTATTGACGACGATGGTTACGCAAACATTGAACAGGCAAGCTCCGTGTGTATTTCTGGCTTAGACAGCTACCACAGCACTACGCGCATTGCGCAATTTTCTTATGCCAAACCCCACGTTAAGTTAACTACAAAGTGAACTTGTTATTGCGTAAGCGGTCCTAGTGCTATTGCTCATATTTTCACGTCGAGGTGTGCGTGCCTGTAGACCTCTGAAATTTATTTAATCTAGATCAAGAGAAATAGCGACATTTCGTTCGATCTTTTTTTAAAAAGAGATAGTATTTAAACATGAGACAAAACCTGCCCCTTGGGGCAGGTTTTTGCGTTTAAGGTACTGAATAAAAAAGAATCATTATCGTTTCTATCTCTTAAGGAGAATGTTATGAAATCTGTAAATCGCCGTGACTTTCTAAAGCTATCAGGCTCTACAGTGATCGGCCTGACGCTAGGTGGTGTGGCGTTACGTGCTCAAGCACAAGAACAGCTAAGTGCTGACGATCCAACAGCGAAAGCGTTGAACTACACGCCATCATCAACCGTTGATGGCGCAAAGTGCTCGAACTGCATGTACGTGCAGGGAGCCGATGGCGAGCAGTATCGCCCATGCAACATTTTCCCTAACAAACTAGTAAATGCTGACGGCTGGTGTAGCGCTTGGGTGAAAAAGCCAAGCTAGGAGTCTCGACTGCTTTCGCGTGATTAAAAGCGATCGGCTAAGTGCGTAGAGTGCAGTTTATTGATTCCCATGCAGTAAGCCAGAAAGCAGTAAAACACTAGGCAGGATTACGAGAAAGCTCTTGGTTCATCCAAGGGCTTTTTTGTTTTTATCACTCAGTGTCTTTGAATTAGGCGATAAGCGGCATTTCGTGGTGACTACTATTAATGTTTGCTGTCACCAACGTTCGTATTATCGTGAAGTTTGTAAAGCAGATTTTCAAGTTGGTATTTATCAAGCAGCGATTGATAACGACCGTCTGCAATGAATTGCTCTAGTGTAAGGTTAAAGGCAGCTCTTAATTCAGCATTGGGGATTGCAGCGCTGTAGGCAGAAAAGGAAAACAGTTCATGAAACACCGTTTTGTCTGCGGCATAAGCGCTATTTTCTGATTTAAAGTAATTGAAAATGTTTCTATCTAAAATGGCTACATCAACGCTGCCACGCATTAACATGTCCACTTGGCGGTCTTGTCTTGCCATTTCTAAATAGGTTGGTTGCGAGGCCATCATTTGCCCAAACTCTTCACCTAAAACAGACTGAGCAGTTTGAAAAGCGATGACACTTTTGCTTTTTAAGTCTTCGATACTTTGTATTAATATCTTTCTATCTGCGCGAGTCACGGCCACATTTTGATAAATAATATAAGGGGCAGAGAGGATAGCTTTATCAACATGATGGGCGGAATTCAGGGTAAGTGCGATATCAACCGCTTCGTCTTTTAATAAACGTGCAGTGCGACCAAAAGGTACATAAATGGGTGACAACGTGTGCCCCATGTCGGCGAGAATAGCGCGAACTAAATCAACCTCAAATCCTGCATGCTCTCGCGTAATAACATAAGGCGGTTTGTTCCAACCTACAACCACATCTAATTCTTTTGCCTTAAGCGGTGCAATTACACACAACAGACTAACTACAAATAATAGTGAACGCATACTGTAATTGTACCAAGTTAAAAATTAAACGTGCCCTGCCTCATAATATAAACTTCTATAGAAATTTGGCTAGTCGACAAAAGGCTAATTATTACACCGCATTCAAGAATCATTAAATAGCGAACGCTAGTTATGCTATTACGTGGCACTGTGCGTTTAGCCTCTACTTTGTGCTTTTTACTGCCTTGTATTTTTGTTTCCTGCAAACGAAAGGTACAATAAGGTATAAAGGTACTAATGAACTGAAAATATGGCTTGGCTACAACTTCGAATTAACACATCTTCTGAACACGCAGAATCTATTGGTGACATGCTTACTGCTAACGGGTCGCAAGCCGTTACCTATGTTGACGCTAAAGACACCCCCATGTATGAACCCAAGCCAGGGGAAGTGTTGTTGTGGCCAGACACGCAAGTGGTAGGGCTGTTTGAAGCCGACGCCGATATGAAAGGTATTCTTCAGCGCTTAGGTAAAGCCAAAGTGCTAGGCCCCGACTTCAAATATAAATTAGAGCCACTTGAAGACAAAGATTGGGAGCGCGAATGGATGGATAACTTCCATCCCATGCAGTTTGGCGAGCGCCTATGGATTTGCCCAAGCTGGCGCGATGTTCCAGACCCTAACGCCGTAAACGTGATGCTAGACCCAGGCCTTGCCTTTGGTACAGGCACACACCCTACCACCGCGCTATGCTTGCGTTGGCTAGATGGCATTGATATGACAGACAAAACGGTTGTCGATTTTGGCTGTGGCTCTGGCATTTTAGCACTCGCAGCCCTAAAGCTTGGCGCGAAGCGAGTCATTGGTATCGACATCGACCCTCAAGCGCTTCAAGCAACCAAAGAAAACGCCCGCCGTAATGGTGTGGAAGAACGTTTAGATGTATTCCTTCCTGAAGATCAGCCAGAACTTGAAGCCGATGTGGTCATGGCGAATATACTATCGGGCCCATTGTTGGAACTTCAAAGTGTAATTACCAACTACTGTAAATCCAGTGGCTTGTTGGTGCTTTCCGGCATACTCGCTGAACAAGTCTCAAAAATTGAAGACGCCTACGCAAACGATATCATACTTGAACCCAGCGCTATTGACGGCGAATGGGCCAGAGTTTCGGGCACAAAACGCTAACGCACATAAAACGGTGCACATTTTTACTGCTTAATTGTTGCTTGGGCAGCAATAAAAAATCTCAGTTTTGGCTAATTCTCTTAAAAAATTGTTAATTTTTTTCACATTACAGCCCTTTCAAATCGGGGGCTGTAAGACTTTCGTACAATAATTAGACCGAAAAACTGCGTTAGCTTATTAATGTGACAGATTTTTTTCACTGTCAAGACCACGAAGTGAAATTTTGTGCGATTTTTAGCCTTTTCAAGTATTGCGAAAACGCGTACACTTAGCGCCCCGTTTTAGCCGGGTGTATATTTTCTGTGCAGTTTTAGATGGCGAGCTATACAAAGAACAATGCGAATTGGACCTTACGAGCTAGAAAACAATTTGATGTTGGCCCCCATGGCTGGCGTAACCGATAGACCGTTTCGTCAATTATGTAAGCGCTTAGGTGCAGGACTTGTGGTATCCGAAATGCTTTCGAGTAATCCGAAGGTGTGGAACACAGCTAAGTCACAAGCGCGCATGAACCATGAAGGCGAGGAAGGTATTCGCTCTGTACAGATAGCTGGGGCTGATCCTGACCTTATGGCTCAAGCAGCACAATTTAACGTTGAGAACGGTGCACAAATCATCGACATCAATATGGGTTGTCCTGCGAAGAAGGTTAATAAGAAGCTAGCGGGATCTGCATTGCTTCAATACCCAGACACAGTGGAAGCAATCATCAAAGCCGTAGTTAATGCGGTAGATGTACCCGTTACACTTAAAATTCGTACCGGCTGGAACCCAGAAAACCGCAATGGGGTAGATATTGCCCGCATTGCAGAGCAAAACGGCATACAGTCGCTTGCTGTTCATGGCAGAACACGAGCTTGTATGTACAGAGGAGAAGCTGAATATAGCACTATACGTCAAATAAAGGCGGCAATTTCAATTCCTGTTATTGCAAATGGTGATATTACTTCTCCGGAAAAAGCACAAGAGGTGCTGAATTACACTGGTGCAGATGGCGTAATGATAGGTCGCGGCGCGCAAGGTAAGCCTTGGATTTTTAAGCAAATCCAATATTATCTTGAAACCGGCGAGAACCTAGCACCACCGCCGCTGTCAGAGCAATATGAGCTTTTGCACGAGCATGTAGCCAATGTGCAGGACTTTTATGGCGACATTGCCGGTGTAAGAATTGCCCGTAAGCACGTGGGCTGGTATCTCGCGGAGCACGATACGGATCGTCAGTTTCGTAAAACGTTTAACGCTATCGATGATGCGACAGAGCAACTCGATGCACTAAATGCATATTTTCAAGCGCTGCAGACTCGAGAAACCCGACAGATTTCTCCCGCAGCATAGTGATGACTAACTTAAGAGCAACACAGTATTATGTTCGATCAAAACGTGACTTCACCTTTTACTACTACAGTAACTACGCCTTCACAAACGCAAGCACAAAAGCCATTGCGTGACTCTGTAAAGCAAGCGGTTAACAAGTACCTTAAGCAATTGGATAACGCAAACATCGACAACCTGTACGAAATGGTACTGGCTGAAGTTGAAGCGCCGCTGCTAGAAGAAGTCATGACTTACACACGCGGCAATCAAACCCGCGCTGCCATCATGATGGGCATCAACCGTGGCACACTTCGCAAGAAGCTTAAGCAATACGGCATGAACTAAGATTCCAAGGGCTTTGCCCACCAAAGAGCACCAATCGGTGCTCTTTTTGTTTCAACACTACAACTTTAGAAACTTATAATTTATGCAAACACCAAAACCAATTAAACGTGCTCTCCTTAGTGTCTCTGATAAAACCGGTATCCTCGAATTCGCGACAGCGCTGCATAACGCTGGCGTAGAACTTCTGTCGACGGGTGGTACTGCGAAACTTCTTGCTGATGCTGGCTTACCTGTAAAAGAAGTGTCTGATCACACAGGTCACCCAGAAATCATGGCGGGTCGTGTTAAAACCCTTCACCCTAAAATTCATGGCGGTATCCTTGGTCGTCGCGGTACCGATGAAGCGGTGATGGAAGAGCACAATATTGCGCCTATCGATCTTGTGGTTGTTAACCTTTATCCATTTGCTGCTACTGTGGCAAACGAAGACTGCACGCTTGAAGATGCCATTGAAAATATCGATATCGGTGGACCAACCATGGTACGTGCCGCGGCGAAAAACCATAAAGATGTCACTATTGTGGTTAACGCGTCTGACTACTCTCGCGTACTTGCTGAAATGAATGACAATGACGGCTCACTAACCTATAGCACCCGTTTTGACCTAGCCATTAAAGCGTTTGAGCACACAGCTGAATACGACGGCATGATTGCGAACTACTTCGGCGCGCGTTTAGATAGTGCTGCATGCGAAACAGGTTGTTGCGAAGATAGCAGCGAATTCCCACGCACGTACAACATGCAGCTTACTAAGAAGCAAGACCTTCGCTACGGTGAAAACAGCCACCAAGAAGCGGCGTTTTATGTTGAAAACAACATTCAAGAAGCGTCTGTGGCTACGGCAACGCAGCTTCAAGGTAAAGAACTGTCGTTCAACAATATTGCTGACACCGACGCAGCCCTTGAATGCGTAAAAGAATTCGAACAACCTGCATGCGTTATCGTGAAGCACGCTAACCCTTGCGGTGTGGCTATTGGTGACGACATTCTTAGTGCTTACGACCGCGCGTTTAAAACCGACCCAACCTCTGCGTTTGGCGGCATTATTGCCTTTAACCGCGAGCTTGATGCAAAAACAGCACAGGCTATTGTTGACCGTCAGTTCGTAGAAGTGATTATTGCGCCAACCGTAAGCGATGAAGCGAAAGAAGTGGTAAGTGCGAAAAAGAACGTACGTCTTCTAGCATGTGGCGACTGGGCAGGTCAGCTTACTGAAGGTTACGACTTTAAACGCGTAAACGGCGGTTTGTTAGTGCAAGAGCGCGACTTCGGCATGGTTGAAATGGAAGACCTAGAAGTGGTAACTAAGCGCAAGCCTAGCGAAGATGAGCTACGCGACCTTATGTTCTGCTGGAAAGTAGCAAAATACGTGAAGTCTAACGCTATTGTTTACTGCAAAGACGGCATGACGGTAGGTGTTGGTGCAGGTCAAATGAGCCGTGTTTATTCTGCAAAAATTGCGGGTATTAAAGCAGCTGACGAAAACCTAGAAGTAGCAGGTTCTGTTATGGCATCTGATGCTTTCTTCCCATTCCGCGACGGTATCGACGCTGCGGCTGAAGCAGGCATTAAAGCAGTAATTCAGCCAGGTGGCTCGATGCGTGACCAAGAAGTGATTGACGCTGCTGACGAGCACGGCATTGCCATGGTCTTCACGGGCATGCGCCACTTCCGTCATTAATAACCTGACGCAAGTTATGTAGGAAATAGCGAACGCACAAGGCGTATTCTCAGTAAACCTACCTTTGGTAGGTTTACTGCATCGCTTTTGCAGAGGTGTGACTACGCGCGTTCGTATTTTTCACATTGAATGACGTGCTAAACAAAGCGACAAAGTTGCGATTTATTCTGCTAAGACGTTGAGTGCAGAGAGAGCTTAGCTGATAGGCTTGATCTGACCTGTGATAATTTGTAGTAATAGTGTTACTAATAAATATTCTACCCTCGACAGAAAAAGGAAATAAGAATGAAAAAGTTAGCCCAACTTGTGTTAGCCGCAACTTTAGGTGTAACTGCAACGTATGCAAGCGCTGATGCCATATCAGATGCAGTGAAAAGCGAGCTGCGTACATCAGACGCTAAATCAAGAGACGAATACCGCAAACCACAGCAAACGCTGCGTTTCTTTGGCCTTAAACCAGACATGACCATTGTAGAAATTTCACCAGGTGGCGGTTGGTACACTGACATTCTTTATCCAGTAGTTAGAGACAGCGGAAAGTATGTGGCGGCACACTTTTACGTTGATGAAGACACCAGCGATTACTACAAAAAAGCACTAGCAGCATTTAAAAAGAAAACTGAAGCGGGTCAACAATACCAAGGCGCGACTGTGACGGCATTTCACCCCACTAAAGCGCTGGACGTTATTGATGCTGGCACGGCCGACATGGTGCTAACGTTTCGAAACGTACACAACTGGTATATGCGCGAGGGTGACACAGGCATCGACAACGCATTTGGCGCGTTCTTCAAAGCCCTTAAGCCAGGCGGTGTACTTGGTGTAGTTGAGCATGAGCTACCTGAAAGCGCCAGCGATGAAGCCATGAAGAAAAGTGGTTACATGAAACGCTCTTACGTGGTGGCTGCGGCAGAAAAAGCAGGCTTTGAGCTTGAAGCCAGTAGCGATATTAACGCAAACGCGATGGATACCGCAGATCACCCCAAAGGCGTGTGGACATTGCCACCTCGTTTAGCGCTAGATGATCAAGATCGCGAGAAGTACATGGCGATTGGCGAGAGCAATCGCATGACGTTAAAATTCAAAAAACCAAAATCATAAAATTAAACACTCAAAACGGAACAATTAATGAACGTACTTGTAATTGGCGGCGGTGGCCGCGAGCACGCGTTAGCGTTTAAAGCAGCGCAGTCTTCTGATGTGTCAACGGTATTTGTGGCGCCGGGTAATGCCGGAACCGCTATCGAGCCCAAGCTTGAGAACGTAGCTATTGATGTGAACGACATTGCTGGCTTGGTATCTTTTGCTCAAGGTAACGATGTTGCACTTACTATTGTAGGCCCAGAAGCGCCGCTGGTTGCAGGTGTTGTTGATGCGTTCACAAATGAAGGTTTAATGATTTTTGGCCCAACACAAGCTGCCGCGCAGCTTGAAGGCTCTAAAGCGTTTACGAAAGACTTTTTGGCTCGCCATAATATTCCAACGGCTGAGTATCAAAATTTCACAGACATTGACCCTGCCATCGCATATGTTCGCGAAAAAGGCGCACCTATTGTAGTAAAAGCCGACGGTCTTGCTGCAGGTAAAGGGGTAATTGTAGCTATGACTCTTGAAGAAGCAGAAGCTGCAATTCGCGACATGCTGGCGGGTAATGCGTTTGGCGACGCGGGCAGCCGCGTCGTTATTGAAGAGTTCCTAGACGGCGAAGAAGCCTCGTTTATCGTGATGGTAGACGGCAAGAACGTACTGCCTTTTGCCACCAGCCAAGATCACAAACGTGCAGCAGATGGTGACAAAGGGCCCAACACGGGTGGAATGGGTGCATATTCACCTGCGCCAGTGGTAACTAAAGACATTCACGACCGTATTATGAATGAAGTGATCATGCCAACCGTTAACGGCATGGCCGCAGAAGGCAATGATTACGTGGGCTTCTTATATGCTGGCCTAATGATTATGGCCGACGGTACACCAAAGGTTATTGAGTACAACTGCCGCTTTGGCGACCCAGAAACTCAACCAATCATGCTGCGCTTAAAGTCTGACTTGGTTCCACTGTGCCAAGCTGCGTGCAAAGGCGAACTTGCAGGTAAAACCATTGAGTTTGACGAGCGTGCATCGGTAGGTGTAGTGCTTGCCGCAGGTGGCTACCCAGGTAGCTACGACAAAGGTGACGTTATTACAGGTTTTGACGACGCCGCAAAGCTAGACGGGAAAGTGTTTCATGCAGGCACCGCCCTTCAAGAAGGCAACGTTGTGACCGCAGGTGGTCGCGTGTTGTGCGCCACAGCATTGGGTAACAATGTGACAGAAGCACAGCAAAAAGCGTACGAGCTACTTAAAACCATTCAGTTTAAAGACGTTTACTACCGCAACGATATCGCTCATCGCGCTATCGCGCGTGAAGCTGAAGCGAAGTAAGCGCACGAAAACAGCTTATGTTTTATAAAAACGCGGCTTAATGCCGCGTTTTTTTATCTTTATAACTAGCCCTAAGGCTTATTTCTAGAAACCTCATGACGTACTTGGTTTCTGGCCAAGCTGTTAGCTATTTGCTGAGCACCACTTTTTCAAACACCGACGCGTCTTTGTAGCCTAGGTTTTTATCACCGTTAACGGGCGCAATGTCGTGACTACCTAAAAAGTGCTCTCTATCGCCACCGTCTGCATCGCAATACGCCAACATAAAGCCCAGCGCCATGCCTTCTTTTAACGTTAAGGGCGTATTTTCTTTGCCATGCTGATAAGAGTCGTCAAACACGTGTATCGCCGCTTCCCAATAAACCTTGTAAGGCGCTGCTATGTCACGCTGCCACTTATTTTCAACATGGTTGTTGTAAAGCTGCGGCACAGCCTCTCCCGCTTTGTTTGGGCCAATATCAACAACCTGATTATCTAGCGCAAGATGATAAGCAAACGCGTTGTAATTGTTAAGGTGGTCGCCACCTGAGGCATCAGCATCAATGAAAATCTCTAAGCAGTCATCATCCCAATAGCGTTCAAGCGGGTTTGCATAGGTATCTGAAAGATGATCATCTTGGATTTCTGCCAATAGGTACAATGCGTCTTTATTCCAGCGCAGTTTGTATCTGCCCGAAAAGTCATTAGGCTCGGGCGCGGTTCCCCACATAAGCGATGTCATCTCATGCCAATCGCCCTCTTTCCAAACGGCATCGTTTGCTACACCATCGATAACAGGTGGCGTTGAAGCAAAAGGCACACTAGCAGAGTTTGCCTGCACAGCGGATGTCGACAGTGCCACAATACATGCCGAAGTGATTGCGGTTACAAGGTATTTTTGACTTTTCAATTGAATACACTCTTTAATAACTGGCCTAAGCGTTAACGCTATCACGTTTTGCGAGCTTTCGCGCTAGATATACAAGCAAGTATAAGAATTACCAATTTGCTGCTGTAATTGGTATAAAAAGCTCAACGTTTCCTAACTAGCACCCACTATGTCTTTTCAAAGCGCGTGTTACCACATTCTCGCTCCGGCTAGCGAAGCCCGCGAATACAAAAAACTCAGCAAAGTATTTGATGTGTTTTTTATTACCTTGGTTATCGTAAATATTGTAGCCATGATGATTGAAACCGTGCCGAATATTTCACCGACGTGGAAGCACGAATTACGGGTGCTTGAACTAGTCTCTGTACTAATTTTTACCGTTGAGTATTTGCTGCGAGTATACAGCAGCGCATCGGCCCCGAATCAGGCCAATCATACGCAGGCGAGCCATAAGCAAAAAACCGCGATGCAAAAGCGTTGGGCGTATTTGAAAAGCCCTATGGCGCTTATTGATCTCATGGCCATTTTGCCTTTCTATTTAAGTGTGTTCGTGGCGTTCGACTTACGTATTTTGCGCATATTTAGGGTAATGCGAATTTTAAAAATAGGCCGTTACTCACGTTCTATGCAAACCTTAGTCACGGTGTTAAGAAATGAGTCTCACAGCCTCATTGCAGCACTAAGCGTTCTGCTGTTATTTACCGTTATTGCCGCAACCTGCATTTATTATATTGAACACACTGCACAGCCCGAAGTCTTTAGCAGCATCCCAGCGTCGTTGTGGTGGGCATTGGTTACCCTAACTACCGTGGGTTATGGTGATGTAGTTCCTGTAACAGCGCTTGGCAAAGTATTCGGCGGAATTATTACGATTATGGGCATTTGTTTTTATGCCCTTCCCGCAGGCATTTTATCATCAAGTTATACAGCGCAAATGCAGATAAAACGCGACCGCTTCAAAGACTCGGTGCGCAGTGTGCTTGACGACGGAATATTGAGTGAACATGACGTACATCACCTTGAACACGTAAGGGCGCTGCTTGATTTAGACGAAGAGGAAGCAAGGCTAATTGTGCGGTTATTACAGCATCATCACAAAGGGCTAGACACCTAGTTACACGAAGCATTACCGAAAGCACTAAAACCAAATCACACGGGGTTAGAACGAAGAGTTAGGCCGCAAGCAAAAGTTCGCCCCCTTGATTCTTAGCTCACATCAGCTTATAACTAGTAACCGTCATTTCCAAAAAGAATTCCTATGTCTGTTAAACACCCTATTATTGCTATAACAGGTTCTTCTGGCGCGGGTACTACTACCACGACCAATGCTATTCGCCATATTTTCAGGAACTTAAGTGTTAATGCGGCGGTAGTAGGTGGTGATAGTTTCCACCGTTTTACCCGTCCAGAAATGGAAGTGGAAATTCGCAAAGCCCAAGAACAAGGCAGGCACATTAGCTATTTTGGCCCTAAAGCGAACGACTTCGAGCTGCTTGAGTCGCTGTTTAGGGAGTACGGAAGCTCTGGCACTGGCCAGTTCAGACAATACCTGCACACGTTCGATGAAGCGGTGCCTTTCAATCAAATGCCAGGAACCTTTACACCTTGGCAAGATTTGCCCAAAAACACCGATTTATTGTTTTATGAAGGCTTACACGGCGGCGTTAAAACCGAAGAAAATGATGTAGCGAAACACGTCGATTTACTGGTGGGCATGGTGCCTATTGTAAACCTTGAGTGGATTCAAAAAATTGTGCGTGACACAACAGACCGAGGCCACTCTCGCGAAGCCGTAATGAGCAGCATAGTGCGAGGGCTAGACGATTACTTCCACTACATAACGCCCCAGTTTTCGCGCACCCACGTTAACTTTCAGCGTGTGCCTACTGTTGATACATCAAACCCTTTCAGCGCGCGAGAAATTCCTACTCAAGATGAAAGCTTTGTTGTGGTTCGCTTTAGGCGAGAAATGAAAACGGTCGATTACCCTTATTTGCTACAAATGATCGACGGCTCATTCATGTCGCGTATTAACACGCTGGTAGTGCCGGGCGGCAAAATTGCCCTTGCGATGGAGCTAATTCTTACCCCGCTGCTTGAAGACATTTTGAATAAAAAACGCAGAGCGGGCCATCAAATGGACTGGCTTAGCACCGACGAATAATTTCAAGCACACATACACCACTTCTATAGGCATATATTTAAAACAGTAAGTCGTAATGCCCGCTCGCTTGGGTCAATGTAGGTTTTGTTGACCTCCTTATCACCTAAAAAAAAGAGCAGGCCCTAATTATGACCACCATACAAAGCCAACAAATTTGGGTAGACCAGCAAAATCTTGCCAATACCAAAGTAGTAAAGTGCCAGATAAATACCAACGATTTACAAGAAGACGAAGTTTTACTGGAAACAGATAGTTTCGGCTTTTCGGCCAATAACATCACTTATGCCGCACTGGGTTTTAAGATGGGGTATTGGGGCTTTTTTCCTGCAGTAGATGCGGATAATAGTGACCATGAGAGTGGTTTTGGTATTGTCCCTGTTTGGGGGTTTGCGACCGTTAAAGCATCTCGCCACAGTGGTATTGAAGTGGGTGAAAAAGTATTTGGTTACCTGCCGATGGCTAGTCATTGGGTGATAAAAGCCGGCAAAGTTGCCCCTCATGGTTTTTCGGATGTGCATGAAACTCGTAAAAGCATCAGCCCAGTTTACGATCAGTACCTTCGCTGCGCTGTTGACCCTGGCTATGACGCAAACCGTGAAGCCTGGCAGCTAAATTTTAGGCCGCTATACATGACGTCATTCGTGCTCGATGACTACGTGGCTGAGAAAGCGAATAGCGAAGTGCTACTGCTTTCAAGTGCATCGAGTAAAACCGCTTTGGGCACAGCGCAGTTACTTAAAGATCAAAAATCGTCGCGTGGGGCGAGCTATTCCGTCGTTGGGCTAACGTCAAGCGCCAATGTCGACATGGTTAAAGCTTCAGGGTGTTATGACGCGGTCTATAGCTATGATGACCTTTCGGCAATTAGCACCAAAGCTGGCAGCGACGCACGTTATTGGCTGCTGGATTTCGCCGCCAACGGCACGCTTATCAATAATCTAGCAAAGCAACTTGGCGATAGTTTGAATGAAGTTACACTTATTGGCGCTACCGATTGGAAAGCGCAAGAAAAGCCAAACCCTAAACTGCTAAATGCCGAGATTTTCTTCGCCCCTGCGCGTGTAAAACTGCGCCAAAGTGAGTGGGGGCACGACACCTTTTTAGCCAAATACGCCAGTGCTTGGCAGCGCTTTGCGGCAAAAGTAAATGATCAATTTTTCGAACAATCGCATAGCGGAGCAGAGGCAATAACACAGTTATATTTAGAAACGCTGAACGGTACTGCGCCAACCAAAGCGCTAAACGTAGTCACCTTCAAATAACTACAGCAGTATCCCTTGTTACCCACGTTTTACTGGTACAAGACAACGCGTTTAGCTAACGCGATGGCCACGCCCTTAAGCTGCCATCGCGCTTGTTTACATTATTCACCAATGCTTCTCTAGACACTATTTGTAACAAACATCCCTCACCTTTTACGTTTTTCTCGCTTTTGTATTTCACATCTTGTGGTTATAGTGAAACAAAAGTAAAAAGAAAGGTATGAGTATGGGTCAGGAAACCTCCAAAATTCTCGTTGTTGACGATGACATGCGCTTGCGTAGCCTGTTAGAGCGCTATCTCTTAGAGCAAGGCTATCAAGTTCGCAGTGCTGCCAATGCAGAGCAAATGGACAGGCTGCTCGAACGCGAGAATTTTCACTTAATGGTTCTAGACCTTATGCTTCCCGGTGAAGACGGGCTATCGATTTGCCGCCGCCTGCGCCAGCAAGAAAACGACATGCCTATTATTATGCTTACGGCAAAAGGCGATGAAGTAGACCGCATTATTGGCCTTGAAATGGGTGCAGATGACTATTTACCTAAGCCATTTAACCCCAGAGAATTGCTCGCCCGCGCAAAAGCCGTATTACGCAGACGCAGTAGCGAAGCGCCAGGTGCGCCTTCTAAAGACGTGCAAATTGTTGAATTCGGCAACTACAAGCTGAACTTAGCTACCCGCGAGATGACCGCAGGCGATACGCCTTTAACGCTCACCAGCGGTGAGTTTGCTGTATTAAAGTCATTAGTAACCCACCCTCGCGAGCCTTTGTCACGAGATAAATTGATGAACTTAGCAAGAGGCCGTGACTACAGCGCTTTAGAGCGCAGTATTGACGTTCAGGTATCTCGATTACGCAGAATGCTAGAGGAAGACCCAGCTAACCCTCGTTATATACAAACCGTTTGGGGCTTAGGCTACGTGTTTGTGCCTGATGGCGAACAAGTTTAACGCCACTGTAGAGCAACCTTATGCGACAAATCGACAGCACGCTATGCGTTTAATTCCCAAAAGTGCGTTTGGCCAAACCGTCATGCTTATTGGCGTGCTGTTGCTTATTAATCAAATAGTGTCTTACATCTCTGTTACCTACTATTTCATTCAGCCCAGTTATCAACAAATTAACAGCCTTTTGGCGACCCAAGTTAAGTCAGTTCTGGCCAACGATTTACTGGTAACCAATCAACAAACTCGCGATCGCTACTTTCAAAAAACGCAGGTTCAGGTTTTCGATGAGAGCGTTGCCAAGAAAAATGGGTTAGAGAGCGCGGTTTATTATAGCTACATATCTTCGCAGGTGAGCGAACAGTTAAGGCAGCTTGCCGATGTGCGTATCAGTACCACCTCACAAGCCAGTGACGAAGACGCCCCTTATATTGTTTGGATATCGCTAAACCGTTACCCAGACACGTGGATTTCTATTCCTATTTCAGGGCTTAATGAAGCCAATATATCGCCCTTAACCATGTACTTAATGGTAATTGGTATTTTAAGTGTGGCCGGCGGCTGGTTGTTTGTAAGGCGTATGACACGCCCGTTATCGGCCCTACAAAAAGCCGCCATTTCCGTTGGTAAAGGTGAGCATCCAGCACCGCTTCGCGAGCAAGGCAGCACCGAAATGATTCAGGTTACTCGTGCATTTAACCGAATGAATCAGGGCATTAAGCAGCTTGAGCACGACCGTAACATTATGACCGCGGGTATTTCCCACGATTTACGTACGCCGCTTACCCGTATTCGCCTTGCATCTGAAATGCTGCCCGAAGACCAAGACTGGATAAAAGACGGCATAGTGAATGATATTGAAGATATGAATGCGATTATCGATCAGTTTATTGATTACGCGCGATACGATACCGAAGAAGTCACACAAGAAACCGATTTAAACGCAATCATTGCTGAGCTGGTGCAAGCTAGACACTTAGACGATAAGCATCATATCGACCTAAAACTCAACACCGTACCTTTACTGTCGCTGCGCCGCATTGCCATGAAACGGGTTATCGACAATCTTATTGAAAACGCCTTTAAATACGGGTCGGATGATATTGCAATTAGTAGCTTTTATAACCGCCACGAAAAGCGAGTGTATTGCAAAGTACGAGACTTTGGCCCGGGTATTCCCGAAGACGAGCTAGACAGTGTGTTCATGCCATTTGCACAAGGCGATAAAGCTCGTAACTCGTCAGGTTCAGGGCTAGGCCTTGCCATTATAAGGCGTATCGTTGAGGCCCACGATGGCGAAGTAATGCTAAGAAACCACCCGCAGCAAGGCCTTGTAGCCGAGTTCTATCTACCCCATTTACCTGACATTCAGCACAAAGAATAAGGGCGCTGTAAGCGCCCTTATTCGTGTCTTGGTATAGCGTTTTAATGTTAATTAGCTAGGTTGATGCTTTATTTTGCGGCTGTATCCGATTGATGCAAGCCACAATAAACAGCCACCAATTGGAATAACCCAAAACGCTGTAGTTAACGGCACAAAATTCGCCCACAGCCCCGTTGAAAAAGACGCGACCTGTACACCTGTAGAATTGCCAATAATGGCAATACCTGACAGCACAGGGCCATTGTCGCTATCAATGTTCATCGCCGCTGACAGCGCTAAAGGAAATAAGCCCCCTAAGCCTAAGCCCAACAGCAGGTTTCCAGCACCAATTCCATATAATGAAGGCATAAGTTTAAGCGCAAACACGCCTGTTAGCGAAGCCGTTGCCATGATGACAATCATGCGGTGCACCGAAACAAAGCGCAGTAAAAAAGGAAACGTGAGGCGGCTTATAACCATACCGGCAGTAAAACACGCCAGTAAGTTTCGCGACTGTTCGCCAGTAAACCCAAGGCCATTTTGCGCATAGCTAACAAACCAGTTTGCATTGCCAAACTCTACGGCACCATAACCAAAGGTAAGTAAAATCAGAAAGATAAAAACAGGCTGTTTAATGATAACGCCAAACGCCAAGGTCTTTTTAGGCTCTTTTGGCTGCCCTTTAAGTACTTTTGCTTGCGAGCGCGCCGCAATAAACGCATAGCATGAAAGTAGCACCATTACGCCCGCCAACACCTGAATAGGTAAGCGCCAGTTATGCTCTACCACGTATAACAGCGTTACAAAAAATGAAGCAGCAAAAGTACCTAGGCTGAACATAAAATCCATTAAGCCCATCATAGTAAAGCGCTTTTCTGCATACATTCGAGCTATAAGCGTGTGCCCGATAGTAAAAATTGTAGAGCTTACCACGCCTATTAAAACAGCCAATACCAAAAACCACTGCCAAGAAGTCAGCACAGACACCAATAGCAAAAGCAGGGTATTCATGCTAAACAGGGTGGCCAGTAGCGGCATAAACTCAAAGCGACTGGCATACTTACCCCCAATCACCGCGCCCAACATCATGCCCACAGAAAAGAGAGAAAAAAGCGCACCACTCACCACTTCAGACATTTGCAAATCAGCAGCAATGTCTGGAAGCAGAATTCCCCATAAAAGAAACAATTTACCGATTAAGAAAAAACCGGCAAAGATAACAATGGTGGCAGGAAGTCGGCTCATTTAGGCTCCATGGCTGAAATTGTTAAAAGGGTATCGTTAAAATGACATCCCATTCAGGCGTAAGGACACGGATTTCGCCGCACCCTCAACCATAAAATGAACCGCGTATTATCACATGATCACAATCTCGACCAATTGCTGATAGTCGCAAGTAAATGCAAGTGAAAGCGTTTTCCCTTTTTCATCCCATGTTACGGGTACTACAGCGCCATCAACAGAGACTTTTTTAGGCTTAGCTTCTAAACCGTGCACTACATAAGTTATTTCTCGCTGCTTAGGCATGCCGATATAGCTACCTTCACTATCAAGCGTAAGTGTAAGTGCACCGTTGCCGTTTGCCGCCGCGCTAAGTAGCAATGTAGCGTATACGCCTTTTTCTATAGACTCAGGGCTTTTACCGTCATCTTCATAATAGGTATAACTTGCTGACGTGACTGAACTGTCGTGCCAGTAATGCATTTCTAGTTCGCGCGCGTTGAACTGCTCGGTACGTGAAAGCGAATTTGACATAGGCATGAAGCTGCCCGCTTTAACCCACACAGGGAAGTTATCCTGCGTTAATGGGTAGTTGACCGTTTTACCGCCTTGGTATTTGGTATTCGAGAAAAAGTCGAACCATACACCTTGCGGTAGCTCGGTTGGCCACGTGGTTTGGTTAGGGCTTGTTACCACAGACACCAAAAGCGCATCGCCCCACATGTAACTTGCAGCGTTTTCAAACCATGTGCTTTCGTTAAACGCCATCGCTAAAGGACGCATAAGCGGCGTACCAAATAGCGCGTTTTCAAACGCCAATGAATAATTGTATGGCAACATGCTGTAACGCAGCTGAATAAATTTGCGCGCAATAGACTTCACAGGGTCGTCGTGAAAAATAGGTTCAGGCGCAATGTTATCTTGCGCGTGCGGTCTAAATACCGGAGAAAACGTGCCGAACTGAAGCCAACGGGTATAAAGCTCGGCATCAAAGGTTTCTCCACCGGCAAATCCGCCCACGTCAGAGTGCGTGTAGGCTAACCCGAAAACACTCATTTGAAGTGCAAGTTCCACCTGCGGCTTAAGTCCGCCCCAGCTTCTGCTTACGTCCCCTGTCCAAGGCACCATACCGTAACGCTGGCTACCCAAGAAGCCTGAGCGCATCAGCACGAACGGGCGCGTATCGGGCTGAAGCTCTGTTAAGTTGTTGTATACGGTTTTAGCCCACTGATGACCAAAAGCATTGTGCACTTCTGCGCCGCTTACTTTTGTAGACTGCCACATGTGCTGAATATCATCGGGGTGCACTTCTGGCTCGCCCAAGTCGCCCCACCAGCCTGCAACGCCTTGTGCAGCAAGCTTTTCGTAATATTGCCAAAACCACTCTTGGCCGGTTTCACTGAATACATCAACCAGACCTGTGTTGCCAAAATAAAAGTCGAAGGTATACGGCGTACCATCGTCTTTAGTGGCTAATGCATTAGCATTGGCAGCGCTCTCCCATTGCTTCGAAGTAGTTAAAATAAACGGTTCGGTAATAAGCACGGTTTTAACGTCTTGCTCGCGAAGGTTTGCAATCATGGCTTCTGGTTCTGGGAACGCTTCTCTGTCCCAGCTTAAATTGCCCATGTGCCCCTTTATGTCTTTACCAAACCAGTAAAGATCTAGTACCACAGCATCAACAGGAATATCTTGTTGATTGAATTGGTCGACAACATCCATTACCTCCTGCTGCGACTTATAGCCAAAGCGAGACGCAAAGTTACCTAACAACCAACGCGGTGGAAGCGGCTGTTTACCTGTTACGGTTACGGTAGACGTTACCGTATCTTCTAGGTTTTCACCCAACACCATGATGTAGCTAGCGCGGCCGCCTTGTGCCTTAAATAGCAACTCGTCGCTGTTCGTTTTGCCAATATCTAGCTCGCCAGAGGCGGTGTTATCGAACAATACACTGTAATTTTTCGACGACATCACCGCCGACAAACCAAAGTACATTTGGTTTGAAGACGTGGTGTAACTGTAATGTGCTTTGTTGTACAGCGGCATGCTATGACCACGACGATCCATACCTAAAACGCGCTGGCCGCCGCCATAAAGTTTTTCGTTTTCATCTAGCGCAAACGACAGGCTGACGCCTTTGTCAGAAATGCTTAGCCCGCCTTGCTCTTTCGCGACAATTTTGCCGTTTACAGAATAGCTGATAGCGTGCGTCGACTTATCAACATGCGCTGCAATATTTTTGAGTTTTAAAATTAGGGTTGTCGCTGTTTCAACTAGCTCTACATCATTAGCGGTGTTTTTTGTAGCATCAGTCAACGCGTGCTCGGGAAGCGCCATAGACGGCAGATTTGCGTAAGGCGTGCCATTATTATCTGTAAGATACGTTACTTGAAAGCCACTATCGTGCAACGCGCTTATCGTGAAGTCATTGGTATCCGTATCAATGTTTAGCGTTGCTTTTTCGAGTGTTGCTGTTTGAACTTCAGCTACCGTATTTACCGAGAAAAATGCCAAACCAGCACATACAAGTGCTATACGCTGTTTCCTGTCTATCATGCTTAAAACCTTCTTTGTGCTTCGTAGCAAAGCGCACTGAATTAGCGAAGCGCGTTTTAATGAAGCCTATTAATATACGATGAATGATAGCCAGTGCATCGCTCAACTTAAACAAACATACGTATTCATAATGTTAAAATTGTTAATAATAATTGCGTTATTTATGAGTATCGCTTTGGCTGACTTACCGGTATAAACAGATATGCAAATAGGGGGGTTAATTAATCATGGAAGAAAATTACGTAATGCCATCAACAGATTGCGCGCCGAACCTGCTTCCATAAACCCATATAGCGAACCTTACACCCTAAGACTTATCTCTGTTGATAATCAGCAATACTGGATTAGAGATAGTCACATGGAGAGCAAGCTTTTTCAGTACAGGTCTAACATCGACTTTACGCCAATATCTACAAATTGGTTTAGCTCAATATTCTAACATTAAAGGTGCCAATAAATCAGTGAGTTCTCGAAAGCGTTATGAATGCTTAACTAGGCAATATTCGCTAAAAAAAAGCCCGCAACACGGTGCGGGCAAAACATCAATCACGTTGTGTGTGATGAACGTTGGGAAGGGTCAGAACCTGTAACTTTTTAGTTACCTGGCCCTGCTTTAACGATAGCCTCGCTAACGTCATACTTTTCAAAGTTCTGTTTAAAGTCGTTAACCAAATTCTCAGCGTACTCGTTGTACTTTTCTTTATCTGCCCATGTGTTTTGAGGCACAAGCAAGTTACTGTCTACACCTTCAATGGCCACAGGCACGTCTAAATTTAGCGCATCAATATGCTGTGTTTCTACATCGGCCAAATTACCCGACACAATGGCATCAATAATGGCGCGCGTTGTTGGAATATCGAATCGGCTACCTGTGCCGTAAGGACCGCCAGTCCAACCCGTATTCACCAAGTATACTTTCGCACCGAACGCTTTAACGCGCTTGATCAAAAGCTCTGCGTATACGCCAGCTGGGCGTGGGAAGAATGGTGCACCGAAACACGTTGAGAACGTTGACTCGATATCGCTAGTAGAACCAATTTCTGTAGAGCCTACTTTCGCTGTGTAGCCGCTTAAGAAGTGATATGCCGCCGCTTCTTCACTAAGTACAGAAACAGGTGGCAGTACGCCGCTTACGTCGCAAGTTAGAAATACAACCGAACGAGGTTCGCCACCGCGGTTCTCAGCTACGCGCTTTTCAATGTGCTCTAGCGGGTAAGCTGCACGTGAGTTTTGCGTTAAAGAAGTATCGGTGTAATCTGGCGTACGCGCTTCATCTAGCACTACGTTTTCCAAAATGGTACCGAACTTGATAGCGTTCCAAATTACCGGCTCATTCTTTTGAGAAAGGTCGATACACTTAGCATAACAGCCGCCTTCAATATTAAACACGCTGCCAGGCGCCCAGCCGTGTTCGTCGTCGCCAATTAAGAAACGCTTAGGGTCGGCTGAAAGTGTGGTTTTACCTGTTCCCGACAAACCGAAGAACAAGGTTACATCACCTTCTTCACCCACGTTCGCTGAGCAGTGCATTGGCAGTACATCTTTCGCAGGAAGCAGGAAGTTTTGTACTGAGAACATGGCTTTTTTCATTTCACCTGCGTAGCGCATACCTGCAAGCAGTACGCGCTTTTTAGCGAAGTTGATAATAACCGTGCCATCGCTGTTGGTGCCGTCACGCTCTGGGTCACAAGTGAAGCCAGGAACGTTTAGAATTTGCCAAGGCTGATCGCCTTTAACATTCCATTTCTCAGGAATAATAAACAAGTTGCGTGCAAACACGTGCTGCCACGCAGTTTGCGTGCGTACTTCAAGCGACAATGCGTGCTCAGGGTCTGAGCCAACCTGAAGATGAGAAAGGAAGTGTTCTTGCGTAGACAAATACGCTTCTACTTTGTCCCACAGCGCATCAAATTTATCAGCATCAAAAGGTTTGTTTACCTTGCCCCAGTCAATGTCGTTTTCTGTTGATGGTTCTTTAACAATGAATCTGTCGTTTGGAGAACGACCCGTTCGTTTACCCGTTTCAACAACAAGTGCACCGTTTTTATCGAGTACACCTTCACCGCGCTTTACGGCGCGTTCGATAAGCTCTGCGTTTGGCAGATCGACCAGCGGCGTTACTTTTAGATCTGTTTGAATTGAGGCTGCTGCGTTCATGGCTGTTACCCTATATGTAATTTTTCAAAAGCACTTTCAAAAAAGTATCACCTCTTCGAGTGTAATGTAAACAAGGCCTAACGCGCATTTATAAAACACATATTCAATATATCGCGCACAGCAATTTCATAAATATTGTAAATTAATTACAAGGAAAGCCTTTTCCTTGGATATAAATGCAAAAAATGTGGTTATGAACGCTTAACTGATCGACGAATTTCACAATAAAAAATAAGGAAAAAAAGAAGAAAGTAACTCTGAAAACTTTCAGCAAAAAGAAAATATGAGTAGAGGGATAGACTGATGGAAAGGTAAACACTTACCGCTGGGCATTTTTTAACCAAAAGTGAAGTATAGGAGCTGCGGCTCAAACAAAAAAGCACTCTGTATTAGTGAGTGCTTTTTGTAAACGTTTAATGCCTATTAGCATCTGCTAGCTTGGGCAAACCAGTTCATGCTGACTGTTTTTAATTACTGACTTGATGAAGAAACGTCAAAGTTACCGCTGTGTATGGCTTCCACGTCGATACTGTCAAATCGATATTCAGTATGGCAGTACTGACAGTTCATTTTAACGGCACCTTCTTCTGCAATAATGGCGTGAAGTTCTGATTTTTCAACATGACGAAGCGCTTCTGCACTGCGCTCTTTTGAACATGAGCACGCAAACGACACGTCTTTTGCTGGGTAAACTTCCACATCTTCTTGGTGGTACAGACGATATAAAATGTCTTCAACAGGAAGAGAAAACATCTCTTCTTTGGTTAGCGTTTCCGTTAATTTAGAGATATGTGCAAACTCGTTAGCTTGAGACACATCAGTCGCACTCGCGTCGGTAGGCAATACTTGCAGCAGCACACCCGATGCCTTTGCGTTTTGTGCATCGCTCATATCCGTCATCAAGTGAACGCTGGTGGCAAGCTGTTCAGATTGAGCAAAATAGCCTTCAATACATTCAGCAAGAGAGGGTTTATCTAGCGCCACCACACCCTGATAACGCTCACCTTCATCTGGCGTAATGGTGATAACCAATACCGCTTGCGACAGCAGTTCAGAAAACGTTTCCGGCAACGTTTCTAACGACTCATCCCAACGTGCAACGCCGCGAAGGGTTTGCTCGTGCGTGGCATTTAATACCGCGTAACTTACCGGGCCTTTACTTTGAATTTGCAGTGAAATTTCACCTTTAAATTTCAATGTTGCCGTTAACAGCGACGTAGCGGCCGCCATTTCACTTAGCAATGTTTGAATTTGCACAGGATATTCGTAGCTGTGCACTATTTTCTTTAAGCTTTCATCAAGGCGAACCAATTCGCCACGCACGTTAGCTTGTGTAAATAAAAAGCGGTGTAATTTGTCGAAATCGCTCATAAATAATCCTGTTGAGCAGCTTACTATTGCTGCTTAAATTTAATAATCTGTCGTCGCTGCTTTTTATCAGGTCTATGATCTGGTTTTGGGCTGTGAAATGCGTTCATTTTACGCGCCATTTGGCTTTCTTCACGTTTTGTTACACTTTCAACCGTCTCTTCGAAAAGCGCTTGCGCCAAAGGTGCGCTCAATCGCTTGTCACTTAAGCCTAGCACCTTAATTTCACGATTATCCCACCCTGAGGGAACTTTAATCATGGCTCCAAGCTCTACATGCTTACCAGGTTTGGCTCGCTGGCCGTTGTACTGGACCTTTCCCGACTGCACCATGTCTCTGGCAATTGCACGGGTTTTAAAGAACCTTGCAGCCCATAGCCACTTGTCCAGCCTTACGTTTTGTGTTGTATTGTTGCTATCCGATTGGCTCATGTAATATTTTCGTAATGGTGTGGCATTAGTGTTGTGACCCTCACCTTTACTAGGCTATTATGGGTTTGCTAAAGCACGGTTAACCAAAAATTCATTATATTATAATAAAGCAGTACCATCAGTGGCAGCATGACATTCAATAAACCCAACCCACAATCTCTGGTTGTTTATCTGAACCAGCATCAAAAACAGCTACACACCATCGTAGTGGTTCTGCTCAGCCTGTATTTAATTGCATTTGCTGCCAAACTCGTGTGGCGAATTATACCTGAACCTCAGCTATCTGCGACACCCACAGTAAGCCGTGCCCCGGTTATTTCTTCGTCGTCAGGCCGAAATGGGGTCAATATTGCAAAAATACAACAGCTGAATTTATTTGGTAATGCAGCAGCCAAGCCTGCAGAGCCAGTGGCTGAAGTAACCGATGCCCCAGAGACTCGACTAAACCTAACGCTTACAGGTGTGGTGGCAAGCTCAGAACAAGAAGCGGGCACCGCCATTATAGAAAACCGTGGCAGCCAAGCGGTATATGGCTTAGGCGAAAAGATTGAAGGCACGAATGCAACTTTGCAAAAAGTGTACAACGACCGCGTTATTATTAAGAACGGGGTAAGAAATGAAACCTTGATGCTTGACGGCATTGATTACGAAGAAGCTAACAGACGCCGCGAAATGCAGGCTAGAGCGCGCCCAGAACCAGAAGAAAATGAAGGCGATGCAGTGGAACTTAGCGAAGAAGCACTGGAAGCTACTGCGGCACTGCGAGAGCGCCCAGCCAACTTTACCGATTTTATTTCAATATCGCCGAAAACCGAAGAAGGCCAGCTTATTGGTTATCAAGTAAGCCCAGGAAGAGAGCCGGAACTGTTCAAATCAGCGGGCCTTATGGCAGGCGATGTCATTACACAAATTAACGGGCTAGACCTAACCGACTTGCAACAGTCGCAAGAGGCTTTGTCTGAGCTACGCAATGCACAAACAATAGAATTAACGATTATTCGAGATGGCAGCTTAACAACGCTATACCTAGATTTACCCGAATCGTAAAAACAATAACGGTAACAGCGCTATTTTATCGCTAGGTAAGCACAATAAATAATAAAGCAACTCGCCCATCGACAAGTAAGGAAATGAAGGAAGTTAGAATGAAAAGGCGCACTGGCCAAAAATTATTATCTCGCTTGAGCACAGCTATGTGTACAGCGCTTCTGTGTTTCTCGGTAACAGCCGCTGAGTACATGCCTAATTTCAAAGATACTGACATCAACGAATTCATTAATATCGTTGGCAAGAATCTTGAGCGTACCATCATTGTAGACCCGAACGTTCGCGGTAAAATAAGCGTACGTAGTTACGATATGCTTAATGAAGATCAGTATTATCAATTTTTCTTAAACGTACTTCAGGTATACGACTTTGCGGTAGTAGAAATGCCAAGCGGCATTTTGAAGGTGGTTCGTTCTAAAGACGCAAAAACGTCAAATATTCCTGTGGTAGAGGGCGCTAATCGCGACGGCGATGAAATGATCACTCGCGTTGTGCCCGTATACAACGTGCCAGTGCGTGAACTCGCTCCGATATTGCGCCAGCTGAATGACCAAGCGGGCGGCGGTAACGTAGTTAGCCACGACCCATCAAATGTTATGATGCTAACTGGCCGAGCTGCGGTGGTTAACCGTCTTGTAGAAATCATTGAACGGGTAGACCGCGCTGGCGACGAAGAAGTTGAAATTGTTAAGCTTCGCTATGCATCAGCTTCTGAAATGGTGCGTATTATCGACAGCATCAATAAGTCTCAAGGTAAAGCCAACACCGGAGCTAAGTCTGAGCCTCGCGTTGTGGCCGACGACAGAACCAACTCGGTAATTGTAAGCGGTGATATTAAAGCGCGTCAGCGCCTAATTAACCTTATTCAACGCATGGACCAAGAGCTTGAGTCGAACGGCAATACCCGTGTGCTATTCCTTAATTACGCAAAAGCGGAAGATTTAGTTAAGGTACTGCAGGGCGTTTCGGCGAGTATCCAAGCCGAAGAGCAGGGCGGCACAGGTACTCAACGCCGCGGCGGTTCAAACCGTGAAATTAGCATTGACGCACACGAAGACTCAAACGCCATTGTTATTACTGCCGAGCCAGACATGATGCGCTCGCTAGAGGAAGTGGTACGTCAGCTTGATATTCGCCGCGCACAGGTACAAGTTGAAGCCATTATTGTTGAAGTATTTGAAGGTGACGGCACATCGCTTGGCGTGCAATGGGTGTCTGAAGAAGGTGGCGGCACACAGTTTAATAACGGCGTTATTCCTGTGGGCTCATTGGCAGTTGCGCTTCGTCAGGCTGAAGATCGTGAGGTGAGAAGAACAACGGTAACAGCGAACGGAGCAGTTGTACCTTCAGTAGATACCATTGAAGGAGACTTCACCGCGTTGGCTAACATACTTGGCGGCGCCAACGGCATGATTGCAGGTATTATCGAAGATGGCTGGGGTGCAGTAGTACAGGCGGTAAGTACTGACACCAACTCAAATATTCTTGCTACGCCTCACCTTACAACCATGGACAACGAAGAAGCGTTTTTTATTGTAGGTCAAGAAGTCCCCATTATTACGGGTACAACAACGGGTGCGAACAACTCGAACCCTTTCCAAACTGTTGATCGTCAAGAGGTAGGTATAAAGCTTAAAGTAACGCCTCAAATTAACGAAGGTGATGCGGTTCAACTGTTAATAGAACAAGAAGTGTCTAGCGTAAGCGGCGCAACGTCAGTAGATATTTCAATTAACAAGCGTGAAATAAAAACCACGGTTATTGTGGATGACGGCGGCACAATTGTGCTTGGCGGTCTTATTGATGAAGACGTGCAAGAAAGTGTGTCTAAGGTGCCACTGCTAGGTGATATTCCTGTTCTAGGTCACTTATTCAAGTCGACATCTACCAGCAAGCGCAAGCGTAATTTGATGGTGTTTTTGAAGCCTACCATCGTGCGTGATGGCGCAACTATGAACTCAATCAGCCATCGCAAATACAACTACATTCGAGCGCTACAGCTTAAGCGTCAGCAAGAAGGTGTTTCACTTATGCCGTATACCGAAACACCAAGCATTCCTCAGTGGGATGATGCGTTAGCGTTGCCGCCTTCTTTTGAAGAATACTTAATGCAAAAAGAAGCGATAGAAGAAGGTAATGAGTAGTATGGCAGGGCAAGACGAACAAATTACTCAGGCTTTAGAGGCGCAAGAAGAAGCCTTGGAAGCCATGGGTGACGATGCCGGTTTGCCAGAAGAGGAAGCCGGCCCCAAACAGCTTTCATTTAGCTTTGCAAAGCGCAATCAAGTGTTACTTGAAACCAACGAAACACCAGCGGTACTGTATTTTACCGAAAACACACCGTTCGACGTTTTTGCAGAAGTACGTCGCTTTTACGGCGAACCTTTTGTACCCAAAACTATTCCAGCAAATGAATTCGAAAGTCTGTTAACCAGCGCGTTTCAACGCGACAGTTCTGCAGCCAAACAGTTAATGGAAGACTTAGGCAACGAAAGCGATTTATTTGCACTTGCTGAAGACTTACCCGACACAGAAGATTTGCTAGATAGTGAAGACGATGCCCCTATCATCAAGCTAATTAACGCTATGCTTGGTGAAGCAATCAAAGAGGGCGCGTCTGATATTCATATTGAAACATTCGAAAACCAACTAGTAGTTCGCTTTCGCGTAGATGGCGTATTGCGCGAAATATTACGCCCAAATCGCAAGCTGTCTTCAATGCTAGTGTCGCGTATTAAAGTTATGGCTAAGCTGGATATCGCTGAAAAACGCGTACCTCAAGATGGCCGTATAACGCTACGAATAGCAGGTCGGGCAGTTGATGTTCGTGTGTCTACCATGCCGTCAAGCCACGGTGAGCGGGTGGTATTGCGTCTTTTAGATAAAAACAACGCTCGCTTGAATCTAGAAGATTTAGGCATGACGCTTCAAAACCGCAATCACTTCTCTACCCTTATTCGAAAACCTCACGGTATTATTTTGGTCACCGGCCCAACGGGCTCGGGTAAAAGTACCACTTTGTACGCTGGGCTTACCGAAATAAACTCCAGAGACAGAAACATTCTTACGGTTGAAGACCCTATTGAATTTGACCTTCCCGGTATTGGTCAAACGCAGGTGAACCCGCGTGTTGATATGACCTTTGCTAGGGGCCTTCGCGCTATTTTGCGTCAAGACCCAGACGTAGTGATGGTAGGGGAAATTCGTGATATTGAAACCGCACAAATTGCGGTGCAAGCCAGTTTAACCGGTCACTTAGTACTGTCCACACTGCATACCAATACTGCAGCGGGTGCCATTACACGACTTGAAGATATGGGCATTGAGCCGTTTCTGCTTTCTTCCAGCTTGTTAGCCGTGCTGTCACAACGATTAGTGCGTACCCTTTGCCCTGACTGTAAAAAGCCCCACTCGCCAGACGCTTCAGAACTAGAAATTCTAGGGCAAGACGCCACCAGCGAAGCCGTTATTTATAAACCTCACGGCTGCGCCGCGTGTAACCAAACGGGTTATCGCGGACGTACGGGTATTCACGAACTACTGTTGGTTGACGAAAAAGTGCGGGAAATGATGCATGAGGGCGTAGGCGAGCAAGCCATTGAGCGCTATATCAGGCAGTCGACGCCGAGTATTCGCGAAGACGGTTGCCGAAAAGTGCTCTCTGGCGCGACCTCACTTGAAGAAGTGCTTCGAGTAACGAGGGAAGACTAAATGGCGGCATTCGCTTACAAAGCGGTTGATGCCCGCGGTAAAAATAAAAATGGTGTGCTTGAAGGGGATAATGCGCGCCAAGTTCGCCAGCAGCTACGCGAAAAAGGCTTAATTCCTATAGAAATTGAGCAAGTTGCAGAGCGTAGCCAAAATGAAGGGAAAGGCTTTTCTTTTTCACTATTCAAACCCCGTATTTCAGCGTCTGACCTAGCACTACTTACTCGCCAGCTTGCCACACTTGTCGAGTCAGCGCTTCCTGTAGAAGAAGCTCTATTGGCCGTTGCCGAGCAATGCGAAAAGCCCCGTCAGAAAAACATGATGATGGCAGTGCGCAGTAAGGTTGTTGAAGGTCATGGCCTTGCTGATGCTTTAAGCCAGTTTCCCAGCGTATTCGACGAGCTATACCGCGCCATGGTTGCCGCAGGTGAAAAATCTGGCCACCTTGATACGGTGCTTAACCGCCTAGCCGACTACACCGAACGCAGACAGCAAACACGTAGCCAAATTACGCAGGCGCTTGTTTATCCTTCGCTTATGCTGTTTTTTGCATTAGGTATTGTTGTGATGCTCCTTACTCTAGTTGTGCCTAAAATTGTGGGGCAATTTTCTAAAACGGGTCAGGGGTTACCTGCCATAACAGAGTTGCTTATATCAATCAGCGAATGGTTGCAGAACTACGGGCTATATTTGTTCATCGCCATTGTGTTGCTCATTATTGTAATGCAGCGTGTTTTGCAGCAAAAACACATGAAGCTACGCTATCACCAAATGCTCTTGAAAGTGCCTTTAATTGGGCGAGTTTCACGAGGCCTGAATACTGCGCGCTTCGCGCGAACGCTGAGCATCTTAAATGCCAGTGCCGTTCCGCTACTAGAAGCAATGCGAATATCCGGTGATGTACTGGAAAATCTTCACATTAAAAACCAAGTCTCTGAAGCTGCGGTAAATGTGAAGGAAGGAAGCAGCCTGCGCGCTGCACTGGAAAACACGAAAATGTTTCCTCCTATGATGATGCACATGATTGCGTCTGGGGAAAAGTCGGGCGAGCTACAACAGATGTTGTCGCGCGCGGCAGATAATCAAGATAGGGAATTCGAAGCGCTTGTTGGTGTCTCACTTAAGGTATTTGAACCCTTACTTATTGTATCGATGGCAGGTATCGTTCTGTTTATCGTAATGGCAATATTGCAGCCAATTTTAGCATTGAACAACATGGTGAATATTTAATGAAAACTCTACGTAGTAATTCTGGATTCAGTTTGATTGAGGTAATGATTGTACTTCTTATCATTGGAATGATTGTGGCAATGGTCGGGCCTAACATGTTTGCAAGTGGTGAAGAAGCCAAGAGACAAAAGGCCGAAATCGACATTCAGTCTCTAGAAAGTGCGCTACAAATGTATAAGCTACGTCTTAATCGCTATCCAACCACCGAGCAAGGTCTTGAGGCACTGGTGAGTGCGCCCACTATAGACCCTATTCCGCGTAACTATCCAGAAGGTGGCTTTATTAATCGTCTACCTGAAGATCCATGGGACAACCCTTATTCATTGATTAGCCCAGGAGAGGTTGGCGCTATTGATATCTTTTCAAATGGCCCTGACGGGCAGCCTGGCACAGATGACGACATAGGCAATTGGGACAACTAAGAGCATCTATATAGACATGCAAAGGCGCAGCAATACACCCAACAAACAACACGGCTTTACTCTTATTGAGATAATGGTTGTATTGCTGCTTATTGGCTTGGCCGCTGGCTACGTGATGTTTAACGCCTTCGGCTCAAACCACGTTGATTTATTGAAGAGCCAAGCACAGCGCGTGCAAGTGTTGGTCGATATGGCGAGCGACTTTGCAGTACTTAACCAAAGGCAGCTTGGTATTCGCTTTGAGCATGAAACCAACGAATATTACTTCGTCTACCTTGATGATGAGGATAAGTGGCAACGCCTTGAAGATGAAAAGATGTACGCAACACATACCGTTCCTGAGCCTTTCACTTTTGAACTTAAACTAGACGACCTACCGTGGGATGTAGAAGATAGACTGTTTGACCGAGATTTGTTTGACGAGCAGCTCAGTGTATCTGATGAAGGCGTAGAAATTGGTAATGATGAGGATAAACGCTTACCACCACCGCAAGTTTTGATTATGTCTAGCGGCGAGATAACGCCTTTCACTTTGTCGTTTAACTACGAGGGCGACTTTGATGATGAGCCTGTATATTTTAGTGTCCAAAACCAAGAGCTGCCGCCGCTACTTTTAGAAGGCCCCTTGGAGCGGCCGCTGTGACTTTAGCTTCGCGCACTCAAAAATCACAACGTGGCTTTACATTAATAGAAGTCATGGTAGCCATGTCTATTTTTGCTCTTGCTGGCATTGCTATTTTGAAATCAGCATCTGAACACCTTTCGAGTGTAGGAAAAATAGAGGCCATTACCTTTGCCAATTGGGTGGCCAGCAATCGTTTAAATCAACTGCAACTTGACCCTACATGGCCCCCTAAAAATAATGCGAAGGGCTCAATGGAAATGGCAGATCGCACTTGGTATTGGAAGCAAACCGTCACCAAAACCAACGACAATGATTTGCGCTCTGTTACGATTTTTGTTGGTGAAGATGAGACTCATAATAATTCTGTTACTTCAGTAGTCACCTTCGTCGCCAAGCCAACAAATGGGCGTTAACGTGAAGAGCAGTCAGCGCGGTTTCACCCTCATTGAAGTACTTATCGCCATGGCGATATTTGCTATGATTGGCTTAGCGTCAACCAATATCCTTACCACCGTTATCAACAGCAACGACATTTCAGAAGAACGTTTCGCCAAACTGCAGCTATTACAGCGTGCGATGATCACTATAGAGCGCGACCTGCAACAAGCGGTTCCTCGTACATCACGGGTAAATGGTGAGAAACAAGACGTGGTAATGGCTGGCGGCGAAACCGCCGACAGCGACGATGATGGCATTGGCTTTGTGCGCGGCGGCTGGCACAACCCTCAATTAATGTTGCCAAGAAGTACGCTTCAGTTCGTTGCCTACCGCCTACGTGAAAACAAACTAGAGCGCCTGTACAGCAACTACGTTGATAACGTCATTGGCTACGAGCCCAAAGTGCGCGTTCTGTTAGAAGACATTGAAAGTTTAAAAATTGAATTTCTTGCCACTTCAAATAGCAACTCGTTAGATGATGAAGACGATGGCTCTTGGAGTGAAAGCTACAAGGGCACAGCACTGCCGCGTGCCGTGGCCATTGAATTTGTAAGTAAAGACTTCGGCAGAATTCGCCGAGAATTCACCTTAACCACAGGTGAAGTCTGATGAAGTTCTGCAGTATTAGGTCAGCCAAGCAAAGCGCACTTTCCACCACACCACCAGCTAAACAGCAGGGTGTAGCACTAATGATAGTGTTAATGATTGTGGCGCTGGTTGCGGTACTTGCTACTGAAATGGGAACCCGCTTGCAGCTTCAAGTACAACGCACCATGAATTTAAAAGACAACAATCAAGCGTATTGGTACGCCATGGGCGCAGAAGCTTTTGCAAGGAAGTCTATTCAGGGTTTAATAGAGGAAAGCCCAAATGTCATTTCTATAGACCAGCCGTGGGCGCAAGAGTTTAGTTATCCGCTAGAAAACGGTGGCCTAACCGCAAGCCTTGAAGACCTTCAAGCGTGCTTTAACTTAAATGCAATTACGTCTGGCAGTGCTGGAACCAATAACAACTCGAATAGCGCTGCTAGCAATACCACAGAGGCGATGGACGCCTTTCATACCATGCTGCTTTCACTTGGCGTAGATGGGTTAGATAATTTTACCGCCGATACAGTTCGCGACAGTTTGGCAGACTGGATAGACGATGACGACAGAATGCGTCCTTATGGCGCAGAAGACAGTGAGTACGAGTCACGAGAGTTTCCTTACCTTGCGGCTAACGGGCCACTGGCATCAAAAAGTGAATTGCGTATTATAAACGGCGTATCTCCCACGTGGTTAAATGCGCTTTTACCTTTAGTGTGCGTGATACCAGATTACAGCGAGTTAAAAATAAACGTTAACACGCTAGAAGAGGAAGATGCACCGCTGCTTGCAGGCTTAACAGGGTTAGACTTACAGCAAGCTTCAAGCTTGATTAGCAGCCGCCCGCAGAACGGGTGGGACGACAACAATGCATTTTTAAGCGAACCGTCTATTCAAGCGCTAAACCTAACTAGCACCCGACAAGACTGGTTTTCGGTTAAAACTGAATATTTTATGTTGCATACAAAAACACAATACAACAAAGCAACCTTTAAGCTTTCCACCGTGTTTCACGTTAGCGCAGATACTGGCGTTAGTATTGTGAATCGCGAGTTTGGGGGAACCTATTGATGGAACAACTATTGGTGCGTTTAGGCGCCAACAACACCGACTCTATTAGCTGGTTAGTTTATTCAAGCGCAGAAGATGAAATTATTGCGTCTGGTGAACTGCCAAATGCAGAAGCATTGTCGTCACTGACTGAACGCGCAGGGCAGCGAAGCGTCATTGCTTTAGCACCTAGCAGCGAAATACTGCTTAAGTGGGTGGAGCTACCACCTAAAGCTGGCCGCAAGATTATCTCTGCTATTCCGTTCATGTTAGAAGATGAGCTTGCAACCGACATTAGCCAGCAGTTTTTTGCGATTGGCCCGAAACGCGGCAATGAACAGGCCGTGGCTGTTGTCAGCCATGAAAAAATGGAATTGTGGCGGTCATGGCTAAGCGATGCAGGTTTGTTTTGCGACACCATCATTCCCGACGTTTTAGCTGTTCCCGTGACAAAAGACGGGTGGTCAGTACTGACTTTGGGCGAGCAGCTTCTTGTACGCCAAGACACCTTCAAGGGTGTGCAGGGTGAGTCAACATGGATGCTGCCAACGCTAGTTCATTTTACAGCGCAGCAGGAAAGCCCAGTAACCATTACTAATTATGCTGGTATCGATTTAAGCAGTTTGCCAAATATTGAAGAAGCACAAGCGCCACTTGAGCTGCCTATGCAAGTGCTTGCAAAAGAGGCCATGCAGAGTAGCTTCAACCTGTGCCAAGGTGAGTACAAAGTTAAGCGCAAACGCAGTGGAGTACTAAGCCAGTGGCGCATTGCAGCAGTATTGGCTGTACTAGCGCTGTGCACTAGCCTAATCGATAAGGGCGTAACGCTTTATCAGTTAAAAGCACAAAACCAAGCACTTAACAGCGAAATAAACGCAACAGTTAAAACCGGTTTTCCAAACCTTGGTGCCTACCGAAATGTGCGATTAAAGCTACAAAGTGAATTGACTAAATTGGAGCAAGGCGGTGGCAGTGCTTCTATGTTAATTATGTTAGATCAGCTTGCGCCAGCATTCTCGGCAACTGATGTAAAACCACAGACGTTACGCTTTGACGCAGCGCGAACCGAAATTCGTATTCAGGCAGAAGGCAAGAATTTCGAAGCATTGGAACAATTTAAACGCACAGCTGAAAGCGCAGGGTTCTTGGTAGAACAAGGGGCCATCAATAACCGTGACAATGGTGTTGTAGGCACAGTGTCTGTAAGGAGTACTTCATGAACGCACTTTTAGAAAAGTACAAGGCACTGACCGAACGCGAGCAAAAGCTTGTTGTTGTTTCGGCAGTAGTGGTTGTAATTGCCCTATTTTATTTCACTATTTGGTCGCCGCTAAACAGTGCACTAGATAAAGAAAAACAGCTGCTAGACAACCAACAGTCGCTGTTAGTGTGGGTAAAAGACAGCGCAGCACGAGCGCAACAGTTACGTCGCAGCAGCAGCGGTAAGCGCGCATTTTCTGGTTCACTGCCTCAGGCAGTAAACCGCACCACCGCCCAGCACGATATTGAGATTGCGCGCATGCAGCCTCAAGGTGATGAACTGCAGGTGTGGGTCGATCAAGCACCATTTAATAGTGTTTTAGACTGGCTTAAGGCCATGGAAAACATGGGCGTGGTAATTCTTCAAGCCGATATTGCCGAAGCTGATGCACCAGGCTATATCAAAATTCGCCGACTACAGTTAGGTAAAGCATGAAGTCGAAAGTTAGTTGGATTATAGGCGGCATTATTGCCTTCTTGTTGTTTGCCATTGCTTATATGCCGGCAGTGCACGTTATTGGTCGTGTGGCGTTGCCAAATAACGTTGCTTTAAGTGGTGTTAGCGGCACTTTGTTTTCTGGAAAAGCACAAACCGTGGTAGTTAATGGCTTGCCCATTAACAATGTTAAGTGGGAGCTAAGCCCGCTTCACCTGTTAATTGGAAAAATTAAGGTCGACCTTAAAGCCGGAAACATTCGCGATAAAAACGACATTGCATTCGAAGGGCCAATTACAACTGGGCTTTTTAGCCAAACAACGGTAAATACCGAGAACTTTACGCTGTACCTTCCTGTAGACCGTGTACTTGCCCAAGTTCGCCTACCGTTACCCGTTAATGCAGGCGGGCGTTTTAAAGTATCCCTTGACGACTTAACCTTTGGCCCTACATGTCAGTCGTTAAACGGTACCGGAGACTGGTTAAACGCTACCGTTGCTGGAACCCAAGGCCCTATCGATTTCGGCACCTATTCTGCAAAACTTCGCTGCGAAGGTGATGACATTGGCATTATGGTAAGCGAGCCCAATTTACTTAGTTTGTCGATGGACGCCGTTATCCCAACAACAATGAAGAACATATCCGTAAATGGTAAGTTTAAACCTAGCGAGAGCTTGCCAAATGAAGTTCATCAGGCTGCTCGCCTATTTGGTGCTCCTGATAACAGCGGTTATATTGCCATTAAACTCTGACATAGGCTGGTTAATGCAGTAATATAGCTTTTGCATTATGTTGCGGGGCGTAACCTTCAAGGTGTGCACGCCCTAATGTACTGGAAACTCTTTCTAACAAAGGATTGTAACAATGAACAAACCTCTTTTAGCTGGCGCAGGCTTAACCCTTGTTGCACTTGGCGTAGCCCCTTATTTTATCGGCAATAGCGTTCAATCTAATTTCAATTCAGCAATTGAAGAAGTCAACGAGCAAGCCATTTACTCGGCAGAAGTGCTCTCTTACCAAAAAGACTGGTTTTCAACCACAGCAGAAGTGAAGCTCGCCATAGACTATAAGGCGCTACTTAGTGCACAAAACGTCGATTCTGCAGACATGCCTTTTGAAGAAAACCCAAGTGTTGTAGCAACACTGGTAGCCCACCACGGCCCTGTTTATTTTGGTGATGGCATTGGGCTAGGTCGCGTTCATTACACCGTATCAGTCGATGGTGACGAACTAAGAGATCACGTTCAATGGGACGGTCAACTACCTATTTATCACAATGAAGGCGTGGTGGGTCTTTTGGGTAGCGTGAGCTATGCCGATGCGATTCCTGCACTGAGCGTTACCAGCGAGGACGATAACTTTACCGTGCTTTTCTCTGGCTATACGGGTGAGGCTGTGCCAGATGGCGATAACACTTTATATACCTCTGCGGGTGAATCGTTGAGTATGAGCGCCGATGAGTTTTCTATGGAGCTTTCTAACCTATCTATGGATATGAGCTACAAAGGTAGCTTTGTCGAGATATTTCGAGGCGACTTATTTGAATCTAAGTTTAATGCGTTAATCGAAAGCATGGAAATTACGGGTATAGAAGGGAATGAAACCGTTGAACTAGCGAATGTTTCGCTTATTACCGATACCAAGATTAATGAAGACGCTAATACTGCCAGTATCTATTTAGAATACGCACTTGATAAAATTGTTGGACCAGAACTTGAAGCAACAGACATCGCGCTTGGCGTAGCAATCAATAATTTAGACCTTGACTTCATCGAAGCGTACCAAGAGTTCAGCAATTCAACTCTACTTATACCTTCTGAGGAAGTACCAGCAAAAATGATGGAGTTTGTAGAGGCGAACTTGCTAACGCAGCTTAAAGCCGAACCAGAGCTGAATATTACTAAACTAAAAGCCACCGTCCCTGAAGGTTCGTTTACTGCTCATGCCAATACAAAGTTGGTAGATATTGAAGCATTGCCCGGCACTTTGGAAGATGCGGCTTACTGGGTTACGCATTTGTTAGCAGATGCACAAATAACCGCAGACAAAGCGTTTGCGCAAAGCATGGCATCTGGCTATATGATGGGCCAACTACTGGCAACGCCCCAAGCACAAAATATGACCGAAGAAGAGCTTCAAGCCGCGGTAGATCAGCAAACGCCAATGATGTTAAGCACCTTTGCGCAACAAGGCTTAATTAAAGAAACTGAAGCGGGTTACGAGACGAAGCTAGAGCTTAAAGAAGGCAAAGCAAGCGTAAACGGAACGCCAATTCCACTGCCTTTCGCACCTCAGTAGTCACGTTATTCAGCACTACGTTTGATAAAAAATGCAGAGCGTTGTGCTCTGTATTTTTGTTTCTAACCTTAAACGCTTGTTTGGTTACGCCGAACGCCCCCCGCAACAGGTGAATCGCCCCCCAGTCGTAAATTGAAGACCTGAGACCGACATTTCCATAGAAATATTCAACGGAAATAAATAGTTACATCTATACGCTTTGTCGTTAATAGCATGTTAACTATAATCCCATTTACTTTAGCAAGCACTTTCGCAAGTGTTTGCGTAAATGAATTAGCAAATCAGTGGGTAAATTTAGGTCTACGATTATGAGTGCAAAAGACAAGTTTTCTATTCAACTAAAAGACAATAATGCCTTTTTAGCCAAAACGGTTTTTGATCTCCACAGCCTTATCCAAGCGCAATCAGATGAGTTGTATCTTGAAAAAAATATGGGCTTTCCAGTTTCAGTATCGTCTACCCTGATGTTTTTGTCTCAATACTCAAATGTTACCACCATGCAGGTTGCCACTGCGTTGAACATCACACATCAACTTGTTTCACAAAGAATAAAAATGCTCCTGAAATTAGGCTTGATAGAGGGCAAAGCAGATGAGAACGATAGAAGAAAAACCCTATACAGTCTTACAGCGACAGGTCAGCAAAAAGTTCAAGTTTTGAATTTGTATTGTATTGACGCTGCGAACGCGTTTTCTAGTTTGTCTGAAGAAGTGGGTATCAACTTACAAAGTGTATTGAATGCGGCCATTGATGCATTGCGCAAAACGCCGTTTGGAAAGCGTTTTCCAACGAACAGCTCTTCCTATGACGAACAATTGTCTAAACCATGAATACAACCCAGAGTGCGAAGTGAAAGAAATATGATAACGATTGATTGTAGAAAAACGATTTGCTTGCTGCTTGGCGTAACAAGTTGCTTTGCGGCCATTGCGCAAGTGCCCAAACCGACACTTGTTGTTGGTATTGTTGTAGACCAAATGCGCGCAGAGCAGCTATATCGATACCAAAGTAAATTTTCTCAAGATGGTTTTAAGCGACTTATGTCGAATGGGTTTAATTATAAAAACGCCCAATACAATTACACACCCACGGTAACATCTGCTGGTCACGCCTCGATTTACACCGGCACAACACCTTCAGGACATGGGATAGTTTCGAACAGCTGGTACGATAGAACCAGTAATAACTATGTACAAAGCGTGGAAGACACTGAATACAGCACGGTGGGCAGTCGACAAGCAGAATCTGTTGGTGCGTCACCTAAAAACATGCTGACAACCACAATTTCAGATCAAATCAAACTCAGCTCCCAACTTCGTTCGAAAGTTATCAGCATTTCGTTGAAAGATAGAGCCGCAGTACTTTCAGGCGGGCATCTTGCTGACGGTGTGTATTGGCAAGATACCTATGCAAGTTCCGGCGGCTTCATAACGAGTTCATATTACAACGCTGAACTTCCACAGTGGGTTGAAGACTTTAATGCTGAAGGGCGAGCAGACGCGTATTTAGACTCAAAGTGGACTCCGTTATTCGATATTGAAAGCTATACCGAAAGTTACGCAGACGATAACACTTACGAAATAGTTTTGGGTGAAGAGCGAGCGGTTTTTCCATACGACTTTAAAGTATTGCGAGAAAAATATCGCCCGCGAAATTTGGAATACTTGTTACTAGGCTTATCCCCGTTTGGTAATACGCTTGTAACCGAGTTTGCGTTAGAAGCACTTGAACGCGAAAACTTGGGTAAGAATGGTGAAACGGATGTGCTTTCAATTAGCTATTCAGCAACCGATAAAGTAGGGCATTTGTTCGGGCCTGACTCCGTGGAGCTGGCGGATGTATACGTGCGCTTAGATAGAGAAATTGCAGCGCTGTTAAGTGAGCTCGATCGTCACTTAGGTAAAGAGGGCTACGTGGTCTTTTTAACCTCTGATCACGGCGCTATTCCTGTTGCATCCTATTTAGAAAATGTAGGTATTCCTACCGATGTTGCAAGGATCTCGCAGTATAAAAGCGTATTACAGCAGGGCCTGAATAAAGCGTTGGGGCAGGGTGATTGGTTACAACATTTCAGTGATAACCAAGTGTATCTAAATCGCCCGTTAATAAGAGAAAAGGGATTGGCCCTAGCTGATGTACAACGCACGGCGTCTGATATTTTGGTCGAACTTGATGGTATACGTGAAGCATTGACGGCAACTAATTTGCGGGTTCAAAACTATACCAATCATGACAGCAGACACCTGGCGCAAAATGGTTATTATCAAAAGCGTTCGGGCGATGTAGTAGTAATTTTCGAGTCTGGAGTTATTCAAGACGACGACTCCGACCTGCATGTGTCGCTGGTTAAAGGGACAGTACACGGCAGCGGCTATGCATATGATACTCACGTCCCACTTCTTATCATGGGAGCAGGGTTAAATAGCGGACAATCCGTTCGACGAGTGTCCCCAACCGATATTGCCTCAACTATTGCGATGATATTAAACATTCAGCCGCCAAGTGGAAACCGCGGCGAGCCTCTGTATGAGTTATTCAAATAACATTTAACGAATTAGAAATGCTGATATTTACTGCCTCGACGGCTATCACTGGCCGTCAAAGCTCTACTAACAGGGAACGCTAATATGAAAATCTCAAAAGAAAGTGCGTTGACACTTGTTGTATTTTTGTCCTTTGTCACGCTATTTTACTTTGTTGGCTTTTGGTTAATATTTCGCATGGCGCAAGCGACGCCATTAATGTTGTCAGTAGGATTCGCGACAATTGCAACCTGTTTGGTGCGCGGTAAGAAATTGTCGAGCTTAGGCTGGGGGTGGGGACCTTCGAAATATCAATGGATGAGTTATTTGCTCCCTTTTTTAATTGTATTTGTTTCTTACAGTCTCATTTGGGCCTTCGGTTTTGGTGATTTTTACAATGCAGATTTCCTTGAGGAGAAAAGAGTTAGCTATAACCTGAGTGGCTGGAATGATCTTAGTATATTTTTGTTTCATTTCACCTTAACGGCGTTAGTTGGATTTGTGATTTCTCTACCTACGATTTTAGGTGAAGAAATAGGTTGGCGTGGATTACTGGTTCCCGAACTGTCTAAGAGCATGTCATTCACGGGCGTGATATTGGTGAGTGGGGTAATTTGGTCGATGTTCCATTGGCCGCTAATTTTCTATGGTATGTATGGAAATCAAACGACATCAATATATTACCAGCTATCTTGCTTTACCGTTTTTATCATCGCAACGGGTACAATTATGGCGTACATTCGTTTAAAAACGAACAGTGTATGGACCGCCGTGATGTACCACGCAAGCTCAAACATTTTTATCCAGAAAGTGTTTAATCCAATGACCATTGAAAAAGAAACGTCGTTATTTTTTGTCGATGAATTCGGCATTGTGTTAGCTATAGTCGCGTCAATTGTCGCGTTTTTCTTCTGGTTAAAGGGAAAAAAAGAGTTTCCTCAGTCAAGACTCACTGCATGATTCTTGATTCACTACGCGCCCCCAAGCCGTATCAAAGTGCAGTATGCCGCGAGCCTTACTGCGCTTTGATGGTTTGCGCGGGTACCCGTTACTTTTATTCCCCAAGCGTTATATTCATCAACTCTTCAGCGGCATAAACGCGGCCCGGTGCAACCACCGCAATCGCTTCGGTAAGGGCATCAAGTCCGGTCTCGCTGCGCTTCATAATATGAGAAAGTAGCACTTGTTTAGCCTTAGACTGCTTCGCAATATCTATAATTTGTGTAGGTGTCATATGCAGGTTTTTCGCCACGCGCCCTGCGCGGTCGTCTATGGCATTGTGCAGGACTAAAAGGTCGGCGTTGTTTGCAAAGCCAGCAAGGTCCCCCTGTTGGTCGTTAGTGTCGCCTGAAAATACCACCACACACCCATTCGCTTTTACTTTCCAGGCTAGCGCTGGAATTGGCCCGTGGTTAACCGACATGGCCTCAACGCTCACACTTTCACTGACACGGCGCTCAAAGGGCTTTTGTAGCGTTGCGTTCGCAATGCTGTGAGTAGCAATAGTGTAATCGTCTTGCCCTTTTTCAGTGTAAGAAGACAAATAACTGAACGCGCCACCTTCGCCGATTAACGACGAAACATAAGCATCGGTTGATGGCATAACCTTGTTTCCATCAGGTCCTAACACTAATAAATCGTCACTTCGATTGGTGAAATAGCCGCCTTTTATAAAACTGGGCAAATCAGCAGCATGATCGGTATGAAGATGAGAAAGCAAAATAGCCTCTAACGACGTAAACGATGCCCCTGCTGCACCAAATTGAATGCTGCTACCGCTACCTGCATCGACCAATATTTTAGAACTTTCCCCTACCCACACAACATAAGCACTTGAACTTCTGCCATCATCTAGTTCGGGACCACCTGAGCCCAACACCTGCACAGATACGTCATGACATGCATCATGTAACGTGCTGTCGCTTTGCGCCGCGAGTGAAGCAGGCTGCGCATTAATAGACAGCAAAAGCACAGCCGCTGCTGACAGTGCACTTTTATAGGCAAAGCGAAACAACTGACTAGGGGCACGTTGCGAACCTGGTTTAACTCGCTTTTCATTTAACACTTTCATTGTCGTCGCCTTTTATTTTCCGTTGTGTTTAATACACCCTGTTTCTGGTAAAAGACCTATTTTCTTAAATGACCGCGCAAAACAACAAATCTATTCAGCGCGTTTACGCTTGGCACGCTACGTCACACAACTTATCCGAATTTACAAAAGCGCTGCGATGACTTTTGTCATCGCTGCAGTGTTAGCGTTAGAAACCGTATTGATGAAGGTCAGACACCAAAAAGGCGGACACTGGCCCGCCTTTGAATCTTAATACTCAAAACAACGCTTCATTCAGCCTTATTCATCTGAAGATTTCTCTGCCACCATAATGGTTTTGATGTTGACGAATTCTCGCATACCATAACCACCGTGCTCACGACCGTAGCCACTGTCTTTCACACCGCCAAAAGGCAGGTTAGGTTGTGCTAAAGAATAACCGTTAATGTTCACCATTCCTGTGTCGAATTCATCTTTCGCTAACGCAATCGCTTTGTCAGTATCGGTACTGAAGATACCGCCACCTAAGCCGTAGCGTGAGTCATTTGCCACTTCCATTGCCTGCTTGTCATCACGCACGCGAATGAGTGATGCAACCGGGCCGAACAATTCGTCGTCATAGGCTGGCATGCCAGGCGATACGTCTTCAAGTACCGTAACCGGGTAAAAGTAGCCGTCAGAGTCTGGAATTTCTCCACCAAGCGACAAGGTAGCGCCCGCATCAAGCGATTTTTTCACTTGCTCGTGCAGCTCATCACGTAAATCCTCACGCGCCATCGGTCCTAAGTCGGTGTTCTCATCAGTAGGGTCGCCTACTTTAAGTTTCTTACATTGAGCAACAAACTTGTCTCTAAACTCGTCGTATACACTGTCTACAATAACAAAGCGCTTGGCCGCTACGCAGGTCTCGCCGTTATTAATTACACGTCCTTGAATACACATTTCCACCGCATTATCGATATCAGCATCTTCAAGTACCAAGAATGCATCATTACTGCCAAGCTCCATAACGGTCTTCTTCGACAAGCTTGCTGCCTCTTTTGCAACTTCTTTACCCACTTCGTCGCTGCCAGTAAACGTAACGCCGCGTACGTATTTGTGTTTAATTAAGTCGCTTGCCGTACCACCATCAATAAGCAGTGATTGATAAACATTTTTAGGGAATCCAGCATCTTCGTACAGCTGCTGTATTGCTTTTGCCATGCCAAATACGTTTTTAGCGTGTTTTAGCACCGTCGTGTTGCCCGCCATGATGTTTGAGGCACTGTAACGAATAACTTGGTACAGCGGGAAGTTCCACGGTTGAATACCTAAAATGACGCCAATGGGTTGGTACGTGATAATGGCACGTCCACCTTCGAAAATGCGATGTTCATCTTCTAGAATTGATGCACCGTGCTCTGCCGTATAACGACAAATACCAGCACATAGCTGTACTTCTTGCTTGCCTTGAGCGGTTACTTTACCCATTTCTCGGGTCATCAAACTCGCTAGGTCATCAATGCGAGCTTCCATCAAATCAGCAAGGTTATTAAATAAGTCGGCGCGGGTTTCAAATGACGTACGACGCCAGTTTAAATAAGCTTCTTGTGAACGTGTAACAGCTTGCTCGGCATCCTCAGCTGACATCAAATGATAATGATCGATCTTTTCACCTGTGGCAGGGTTGTAGGTATTGATAGTCTCACTCATTGTCACTCTCCTTAATCCGTTTGGTCAGTGACAGGTGCAACTAAAAAGCCAAGGTGACAAATAATATTTTATTTAGCAATTTCAGCAGGATAAGTTTGAAGCAGAGCAATAAGGGGGATTTAAAGAGAACGAAAATCAGAAAAGATTACTTATCGCGGTAAAGATTTCAGGGCGACCGTTGCGATCGCCACCATTCGCTTTTCTAAAGCGTTTTAGCCTTTAAGTTACCACTCAGGTAAACGCAGGCTAGTCAGTGTATAAGTCAGGAAAATGAAACTTTGCCATCGCAAGCGTAAGCGCCACTTCGTACACGCTTTGTCGCGAAGCGTGATTGAGCGTAAGCAAACCAATGGCGCCGCCCTTTTGCTTTACATTCACTGTATCAAAAAGTTTATCCATAACAGGCCCTAGTTCTTCGCCTCGCTGCAACGCTTGAAATACGCTTACGGGCAGCGGCAAACTTGCGCTTCTCGTTACAGACCAGTGTCCTTCATGATATATCGCTACATAAGCAAATGTTGCTGGCCCATCTTCAAATACATCAACGCCGCCTTCAATTGCCACGTACCAAGCACCTGTTAATCCGCCGTGGTGATGAGCAAGCATGGCTTTAACGCGATTAATCGCTCCCAAACGCGTTTCATCTTCATTCATTGGCTGTTCGGGTACGCCGCTTGGCACATCCATACCTTGGGCGTCAAAATCGTGCTCTAGCGTGTCAGAAAGCGTATTAAGTGCAGCATTAATTTTTACCGGATTCAGTGACCCTATAAAAATTGTGTCAGAAACCATTTGTTTTCGTCCTTTAAAAACGTCTTTTTATGCTTCGCCCACAGGGCTCTGTTTAATGTCGTCTAGCATTAGACGATAATCGCGCACCGCCGGAAATTCACTAATATTGCGATTAGGTAGCGTGCTGTCAGGGTTATCTACTGCCAATAAATGCTTGATGCCAAATGTTTTTGCTGCATTTAATATGGGCAGTGAATCGTCTACAAACAGCGTTCGGCTAGCATCAAATTGCACGCGTTTTTGAAGTCGCTCCCACAATAACTGCGACTCTTTGGTTACGCCAAATTCATGGGTGGAAATTAGGTTATCAATGTGCGCATCAAGCTGTGTATGCTCAATTTTAAGCGCCAAGCTGTTTGGATGAGCGTTGGTCACAAGTATCACCTGCCTGCCAGACGCGTGTAAGGCATCAAGAAATGGAATGGTGTCGTCACGAAGGGCAAGCAAATGAGCCAGTTCACGCTTTAATGGCATGAATTCGTTTTCTAAATCCATCTCGAGCGACTCAGCCCAGTAATCTAAGCAGTACCACTGAATTTGACCAAATACCGCCTCGTACCGCGCTTTCATTTCTCTTTGGCTCTGTGCCTCTGAAATACCTCGCAGTTCAGCCAATCGTTTGGGCAGATGAACCAACCAGAACTGGTTATCGTAGTGAAGGTCTAGCAAGGTGCCATCCATATCAAGCAGTACAGTTTCTATTTCATTCCAGGGCAGAAAGGGCAAGCGATTTTCCTTATAATGAAGTAAGCTAAGAAAGTGTATACAAGTATGATAACAAAGTTGTAGCGATAGACATGCCAAAAATTGACCCGAACAAACCGTTACCTCAAATTCATTCTCGTGAAATCGTTGCGCAAAGCAAACTCTTTAGGGTAGAGCGTCTAGATCTAGAGTTTTCAAACGGTGCTACCCGTGAATTTGAACGGATGGCAGGCGGAAATAGGGGCGCTGTGATGATTGTGCCTATGCTAGATGAAAACACCATGGTGTTAATTCGCGAATACGCCGCTGGAACACATTCGTACCAACTGGGTTTTCCTAAGGGATTAATTGACCCAGGCGAAACCGCTGTAGAAGCAGCTAACCGCGAGCTGCAAGAAGAAGCTGGCTTTGCTGCCAACGACCTTGTAGAGCTGCATAAAGTCAGCATGGCACCTACTTTTTTCAATGCCAACATGACCATTGTATTGGCACGCGACTTGTATCCCAAACAACTAGAAGGTGATGAGCCTGAACCGCTCGAGGTGATTCACTGGCCTTTAGATGAATCAGATGCTTTACTTGCTCGAGAAGACTTTGTTGAAGCACGCTGCATAGCTGCACTGTTTTTAGCTCAAAAGTGGTTTAAGGAACAATAAACAATGCCCGATGACGCTCATGCCGACCTATTAGAAATTGCGAAAAAAATTGCTATTGAAGCTGGCGAAGCCGTTTTAGAGGTTTATGACAAAGGTGAGTTCGACGCTTATCAAAAAGATGATGAATCACCCGTTACCAGCGCCGATTACTTAGCTAACGACATTATCAATAAGCGCCTAAAAGCCGCCACGCCTGACATCCCTATTCTTTCAGAAGAAAACAAGCACGCTGGTTTAGAAGAGCGAAAGCACTGGTCGCGTTATTGGCTTATCGACCCTATTGATGGCACGCAAGAGTTCATTGCCAGAAGCGGTGACTTTGCCGTAAACATTGCTTTAATTGAAAACAACGAGCCAACCATTGGCGTAATTTTTTGGCCACCAGGGCAGTCATTGTACTACGCCCAAAAGGGCAAAGGTGCCTTTAAATCTTCACCCGATGGCGATCACCCCATTAAAGTGCGTAAATTAGATGACCCACGCAATAGCGTGGTGATGATAGCCATTAGCCGTCGTCAGTCACGAGAAAAAGTACTCAGTAGAATGTGCGCAAAGCGCGTGTATCAAACCCTGCCACTTGGAAGTTGTTCACTTAAAGCGTGCTTTATCGCAGAGGGTAAAGCCGACGTCTTCATGCGTATTGGTATTACAGGCGAGTGGGATACAGGCGCGTCGCAATGTATTGTTTCTGAAGCTGGCGGCAGTATTACCGCAGCCAACTTCGAGCCACTAACGTATAATCAACGACATTCGCTAGAGAACCCAGACTTTGTGGTAATGGGCGATCAGCGGGTGCCTTGGCAAGACGTTGTAAAGTATGATGACTTCATAAACCCTCATCAGCATTAGCACGTAACAAATTACTTAGCGCAACGTGTTAACCTACGTATAATAGCGTAGTAATGTTGCTGTGCCACATTACGCTGGTAGCGGTTAATCGCGCCAGGTGGAACCGAACAGTGAAAGGAGTAACCTATGATGACTACACGTATTCGCTCGTTGTCTGCAGCATTGCTTGCTAGCGGGCTAGCATTTCCTGTTGCAGCGGATTGGTCAATTGACGGCGAAACAAGTGCGCTACACTTCTTGTCTACAAAGAACGCACAAGTTACAGAAGTGCATAAATTTGACAGCTTCGATGGTTCGTTATCTGACAGCGGAAAATTAAGCGTTGCGGTAGACTTATCGTCAGTAAATACCGCCATTGATATTCGTGATAAGCGAATGCAAGAGATGCTGTTTAACGTCACTAAGTTCGCGCAAGCAACCTTTGACGCCAACTTAACAGAGCCGATGATGAACCTCAAACCAGGCGAAGTCATCAATGGAAAAGTCGATGGCATTTTAACGTTGCATGGTAAGGCGGTGCCTACCTCATTTTCGATTAAAGCAAGCAAGGTTGATGAGGATACACTGACTGTTTCAACAACATCACCAACCCTTGTGAAAGCAGAGTCGTTTGGCCTTGCTGAAGGTGTAACTGCACTTCAAAAAATTGCTGGACTTAATAGCATTACTACCACTGTGCCAGTGACGTTCTCAGTTACGTTCACTCAGTAGTAAATGGCGTTTCTTGTTTATAAGTAAATCGCCCTAAAAGCTTACAAAAAGCCGCACCATGTGCGACTTTTTAGTTCATGGTTACATGCAAACGTTTTTTGTACATGGTAACAAGTTAATGCGCGTTATTAGGTAGCGTGTGACGCATCGGCAAAGGCTCTTTACCTAAAACCTGTTCGGGCATAACCTGCCACACGTTGTCTGGCAGTGCAGGCACTTCTGCCTTGTGTTGAGAAATGGCAAAATAGCCCATGGCCACGCGCAAGCGCTTAAGCGCCTTGCACTCATTCACTTCCTGGTCGATGACAAACACGCCCCACTTGCGCATTGCTAAACCCAGCTTATCACTGCTTGTTAAGCGAATAACCGGCGCGGCTAGCACCATACCGACCAGTACAGGTAGCAGCCACATAAATAGCGACGGCGTAAAGTAAAAGGTGGTCACGCCCCACGCCACGGCTAAACAACTCATTATCTGCGTGTGCTTAATTGCCACCTTCCACGGCACTTTGCGGCCCTCGCGCTCTTGTGCTTCCCACTTAACAGAGTGGCCAACAAATACGCTTATCACAAAATAGCTATGATAGAACATCATTAGCGGCGCAATAAGCACAGCCATAGCAAGCTCAATTGCTGCGCCCTTAAGCAAAGACCACGCGCCACCAAATTCACTGCGGCGCTTCATTAACGCCAGTGCTATGCCCAGAAGCTTGGGTAAAAACAGTAAAGCCGCGGTTCCCCACATGGTCACCATCATCATATCTTGACGTGCAACCTGCCAGCTTGGAAACAATTGATATTCTGACACGAAAAACTCTGGAACAGAGGTGGCGCGAATTAGCGCATCTGCCGTACCTAAGGCCAACATGCAAAACAGAATGAGTGAAGAAATATACGCAAACGCACCAAATAAGAAATGCAGTCGGTTTGCCATTTTAAGGCCTTTTACATTCAGTAGCCCTAAATGCTGGATGTTGCCCTGTACCCAGCGACGATCGCGAATGGCGTAGTCAACAATATTGCTTGGCACTTCTTCATAACTGCCCGTGGTGTCGGTAAGCAAGTAGGCCTGCCAGCCAGCACGGCGCAAAAGTGCGGCTTCCACAAAGTCATGGCTTAGTATTTCACCACCAAAAGGCGCGCGCCCCTCAAGAGTAGGTAGCCCGCAATGCTGCATAAATGGCGCAATACGAATAATGGCATTGTGACCCCAGTAGTTCGCGCTGTCGGTTTGCCAGAATGATAAACCTGTCGCCAACATTGGGCTATACAGGTGAGCAGCAAACTGCACAAATCGGCCAAAGAAAGTGTTTTGGCGTACGGGCATGGGAATCGTCTGGACTAAAGCCGTGTCTGGGTTTTGCTCAATACGACGGGCAAGGTCCTGCATGCGCTCACCGCTCATTACACTGTCGGCATCTAACACAATCATCGACTCGTAATTTGCTCCCCAGCGTTCGCAAAACTCTTTAAGGTTCCCCACTTTTCTATGTAGGTTTTGCTCGCGACGGCGGTAAAACACCTGGCTAGAAAAAGCACCTAAACGCTTTTTCAAACGGGTGAAAGCACGTAGCTCAGCATCTGCCTTTTCCATATCTCGCGTGTCGCTTAACATGAAAAAGTCGAACTTCGCGCTGTTTTCACTTTCCATCAACTCTCGAATACACGCTTCAAACCCCACCATAATGCGGCGCGTATCTTCGTTATATACTGGCATAACTACGGCGTGCTTTTGCGCCAACGGTGCAGAGGCGTCAGGTTGTGCTTGGTTTCTGCGAAGGCTTAATGGGTCGACATTAAATAGCTGCAAGAAAAAGCCAATAATGCCTGTCCAAAACGCCATGCACAGCCATGCAAAAAGGGTTAATCCAAGTCCTAGCTGCGCAATTTCTAAATTCGTAAGGCCGTTAGGTAAAAATATCTCGTACAAACTCCAACCGGCCAGTGCCGTACTTGGAATGACTAGCATTGCCATGATAAACAAACGCATATGCTCTCCTTTTAAGGTGAAATGTGGCCCGCGCGATGCGCTGTCACTTATAACCTGAGGCACGGCTTTCGCCCCGTGAGAATCCGATACACCAGCATCGTTATTTCGGTTGATAGACATAGTTCCAAACCTCACTCACACGTTTACCGTCTTTTTCGATGAAAGCGCGCATATCAACTGTTTGCTTTTCTTTCGGCTTAACAAAAAACGTGGCACGCCACTCTTGGCCGTCTGCAACAGGGTAAAGACGCTGCTGTGAAATCGTGCCATTCGCGCCTTGAATCACAAGCTTCATCGACTCGCCGTTAAACGCAATTGAAGAAGGCGCACTGAAATCCACGCTAAACTGTCGGGTAGCATTCAGGCTATCGTCTTTAAACTCATCACCTGGAAGCACGGCTTTGCCTTGGCGAGTACGAACTACCGAAGCAAGCTCGCTAACAAAGGGGTTCTGCTCTACTGTCTTGAGATCGTAAGAAAAATAAAGAGATTCACCCGACTTGAATGGCTTTTCGGGAGTCCAAAACGCCACAATGTTATCGTGAATTTCAGATTTAGTGGGTATTTCTACCACTTCCAATCGACCTTTCTCAAAGCCCGCTATCGGTGTTACCCAAAGACCTGGGCGCAAGTGATAGTTCGCTTCTGCATCAAGGTAGTTTGCCCATTCTCCATCGCGCTGAAGCATACCGAATCCTTTGGGGTTAGCATCGCTTAACGACGTAACTTGAAGGCGAGCAGGATTTGTTAATGGACGCCATATTTCTTCATCGGCGTGAGTAACCATAAGCACACCATCGCTATCATGCACTTCTGGACGATAGTCATCGTGGCGCTTTTCAGTATTTTCACCGTACAAGAACATGCTTGTGAACGGTGCAATACCTAACTTGCTCACGTCATCTCTGGCAAATAACCAGCTTTCAACTTTAACGCTGGTATCAATATCAGGCTGAATAACAAATTTATATGCACCTGCAACCGAAGGGCTTTCAAGGCGTGCATAAATGGTTATGGGTTTGCCTTCACTCGGCTCAATCACCCAAAACTCAGTAAAATGAGGGAATTCTTCTCCTTTTGCCAACGCGGTATCAATAGCCAGACCACGGGCTGAAATACCGTAGATCTGGTTTTTGCCCACTAATCGAAAATACGATGCCCCTAAGAAAACCGCGAATTCGTCTTTATATTCTTCGTTCTTAATGGGGTAATGAACACGAAAACCCGCAAAGCCAGATTTCTCATCAATCAAACCTGCCAATTCAGAAGCAGCACCATCGTAATTAAACATGTTGCTGTTAAAGGCCAAGCGCTCGGGTTTATTGTTTTCGCCAATAGTGTGAATCGTTACCGGGTACTCATATAAAAAGCCGGGGTGAAAAAATTGCAATTCATAGTTGTTCTCGCCATGCCAAAGGCTTTGCTGGGGCTTAAAACGAATTGATCGATAGGTGGTGTAATCAATCTCTTTCAATTTGCTATTAAGCCCGTGGTCGTCCTGCTCATAGCTTTCTGTTGCCGATTTACGTGCAGCATCAATAATAGATTGAAGTACAGGCGATGTTTTTTGAGGCTGATTGTTGTCATTTACCTCAACCGCGCCAGCGTGTTGAAACGATATAAGCGCAATGACGCTGGTCACAGCTAAAAACATACGAGACAGCATTGCCGTGCAGCGTTGCTTTTTTATAACGTGTGAATCTTTTACGAAAATTGAAACTGGCTTAGCCATTTGTCCTCTCCTTATGAAAACAATGGTTATCCAGATGGTCATCAGTCATACCCTCTGACGTTTTTTACCTGAAAACGCTAACTAATCGGTACTGATTGAAACCACGCGAGAAAGGCGCTCTTCTCCTTTCTTTATTCACTGATGTCGTGAAAAACCGAATTCTTCGCCGAGCGGCGTAAGTGAATGTTGGATAACACAACATGGCATCAGCAAAAGGTGTTCCAACACGAAAACTCCATAACAATTTTCAGCAAAACACCTTAATTACAACGCTTTATAAATCCCTTTTATCTTTTAGTTTTACTCTTCCATTTGTGTAAGAGGGACCGATGAGTTAGACAAGAGGGTAACTGTTGTTTTTTAGAGACAGTTATGTGTATCAATGCACGCTCTGCTTAACGATTCTGCCATTAAACAAGCAATTTCAATTGCAATTACTCACATCTTAAAACCAAAAATAAACATCAAATTCAAAAACTTAAGCAATTAATTTTACTTAAAACCACTAGTCTTTATCGACATTGGCAAACGCTTTGCTTTATTTGATTCAACAAAGCTGGACAAACACGGTAGCTTAATTCAGCGCGTTCATGGGCGTTGACGGGAAACAGGTGTCACAGACGACAACGAAAGCTTTAGTTACTGACAAAGCTACTGAACACATTAAGGAGTTATCACATGCGTAAATCAATCACACTTATTACGGCAGCACTTGCTGCAGCAACACTTCCTCTTTCAGCAATGGCTGACAAGCCTGACTGGCGTTACGTAGAAGGTGGTTACACTAAAATGGACTTTGATGACAATGAGTCTTTCGAGCCAGATGGTTTAACTGTAAATGGTAAGTACTTACTTAATAGCAACTGGTATTTAAACGGTGAATACAGCTTCTTTGAAGAGGGCAATTTCGATTTTGACATGCTAACGCTGGGTGCTGGTTATCGCTTACCAATAAACGCCACAACCGACGCGTATTTCGGCGCTAACCTAGAGCGCGTTGACGGTGATGTAGATGACGAAACAGGCTACAGCATTAACGCAGGCCTTCGCTCTATGATAACCGAACAAGTAGAGCTAGCGGGTGAAGTAGGCTACTACGATGTTAATGATGGTGAAGCAACATTTAAAGTGGGCGCGAACTACTACATCACACCACAGTGGGCAATTGGCGCAAACTATAAAGTTATTGATGATTTAGACATTATGCAAGTCACTGCACGTTACGCGTTTTAAGCCATCCTCTCCTCAGGCCGGCAGCCGGGTTGCTCGACCCGGCTTTTTTGTGCCTGTTTGGCTGCGCTCGCATTTATTCTGAAGCTTCAACTTTTATTCTGAAGCTTCAACTTTTATTCTGAAGCTTCGCTGGGCTGAACATCTTCTTTTCGTTTAATGTCTACGCTTTCATGAAGTTCTGAGTACACCAATACGGCTTCACCTGATTTCAACCTGTCTAACACCTGCTGAACCTTCACGTCTAGCGCCACTTCCTCTTCGCCGTAGTCCGTTCCCTCGCGTAATACAAAAGCCTCGGCAAGGCTGTAAAGTGTCTCAGCCTCTAAGGCATCAATAGGAATAATCATTCACACTCCAGATAAAAATAGCGCTTAAGTTAAACAAACACGCTTAACGGCTTACATAGCTGCAGGTTGTATTAACCGGCAAAATGTCGCTAACAAAGCGTTTTACACGCTCGTGCAACCATACTTTCGGGTTTAATACCGACCCTTGCATAAACCCGACATGACCACCTCGCTCGCTGAGTTCTACCGTAACATTGCGCGCAAGCTCCTCTTCTTTTGGCACAATCAAATGATTCATAAAGGGGTCATCAATGCTATGCAACACAAGGGTGGGGCAGTGTATTGCGCTTAAGAAATGATAGGCGCTGCATTTTTCATAATAGTCTTCTGCATCAGCAAAGCCATGTAGTGGCGCTGTAACCTTCTCATCAAATTGCGTGAAGCTGGTGATGTCATCTACATCGCTTTTAGTTAGCTGAATCAGCTTGCGATAATCGATGTACTCCATTTTTTTACGCAATGTGCTTTTCATGCTGGTTAGCAAATACTTTTGATATACCCGAGAAAAGCCCTGATTAATTGATTTTGCGCACTCAGAAAGCTTAAGTGGAGAAGAGATAGCAACCGCGGCGTTAAGCCATTTTTGCGCGGGGTTTTCGCCTAGAAGCTTCAATAGCATGTTGCCACCTAAGGAAAACCCGATAGCCACCTTGGGAATTTGGGGAAATTTATCGTGTAGCCATTCTAAGAAAAAACTCGGATCTTCAGTTTCACCGCTGTGATAGGCCCGCGCCTTAAGATTCGGCACTCCGCTGCAGCCGCGGTAGTGCATCATCACCACTTGCCACCCGTTCACAGATAATTGCGCCATCATATCGTTGGCATAGTGCGACCGAATACTGCCTTCAAGACCGTGAAACATTACTACAATACCCGAGGTCTCCTGAGGCTTTGGTCCCCACGCCACATCAACAAAATCGTCATCAGGCAGAGTTAGCCGCTCCATGTCATAAGACAAGGGTAAACGCTTTTGAATAAAACGCGGCCATATGGTTTGCACATGACGGTTTTTGGCCCACCTTGGCACCTTAAAGCTGCTTTTTATAATTTTTCCATGCGATAGCGCTGATTTACTCATTGTTTTTTCTTATTGTGTTTTTACGATAATTGATTAATCACAAGGCTTATAAGACGACGAGCTTCGCTGTTTTCGCGAAGTCCATATGCATTGATAAACGCCGCAATAGACGCGTTAAATACATTAGTAGACAGTGCTTCGGTTTGTCCTAAACGGGTAACCGACTGTTCATTAAACGACGCAACAATATCGCGCTGCTGCTGTCTTTCAATGTCAAGCTCTTGCGCTTTAAGCGCGTCATACGTTGCCTTATCGCCGCCTTTCTCAGGACTGGCTGCTTTGCGTTTTGCTCTATGACTTTGCAGTGCCCTTTCGGTTAGCGCAGATGCCCCCACAACGGCCTTGAGCTGAGGCAAATTTATAATGACATTATTCTCTAAACACCAACAAATCAGCAAGAGAACGTTTACATTAACATTGTGATTGTCTTGCAGTAAAAGGGCGAGAGGCGCCATATCCCCTTTGGTGTACCGAGAAACGCTATACTCCCAAAACGCGTTGTTTTCGATATTAGGCGTTGGCATTGTCATATTCTTCTCGTTTTAACTCTATTTGTTCTTGGGCATCTAGCCAGGCCATTTCCTCCTCTTCAAGCTGCTGCTTTAGCTTCGTTTGCTTGTCGAGTAAGCCCATAAGTTCGGCTTTTTTCTCTTCGCTATAAAGCGATGTGTCAGATAAAGACGCTTCCACTTCAGCCAAGGCCGCACTGCATTTTTCCATGGCTTTTTCGTGTTTATCTATGGCCTTTTTAAGCGGCGCAACGCTTTGCCTGAACTCAGCTTCGCGGCGCTTTTCTTCTTTACGGTCTAATTTTCGTTCTGGCTTATTCTGCAGCGTGGCATCTTGCTGCGCGTTTTTCTGGGCATCGATGTTGGCACTTTTCGCATCGCTATTGGCCTTGGCTTTCTCTGCCGCCTGTTGCTTTAAAATCCAGTCGCGATAATCATCTAAATCGCCTTTAAACTGCTCAACTTCACCGCTATCTACAAGGTAGAAGTCTTCACACACCGACGAAAGTAAGAAACGGTCGTGCGATACCAGTACCATTGCCCCTTCGAAGCCCTGCAAGGCGATATTAAGTGCGTGACGCATTTCTAAATCTAAGTGGTTTGTTGGCTCATCCAGAAGCAACAAATTAGGCTTTTGATACACAATTAACGCCAAAACCAGCCGTGCTTTTTCACCACCAGACATCGGCGCTACAGGGGCAAGTGCTTCATCGCCGTTAAAGCCAAAACCGCCCAGATAGTCGCGAAGTTGCTGCTCGGTGGCCTTTTCATCTATGCGCTGCAAGTGAAGAAGCGGGGTAGCGTTAGCATCTAAGGTTTCTAACTGATGCTGAGCGAAGTAGCCAATTTTCAGGCCTTTAGCCGTATTGAAAATGCCTTGCTTTGGTGCATGAACACCTGCCAAGAGCTTGATAAGCGTAGATTTACCCTGGCCATTTCTTCCTAATAAACCAATACGGCTACCGGGCACTAAGTTAAGTTTCACCTGCTGCAACACGATGTGATCATCGTAGCCCAACTGAACCTTTTCCATTTGCACAAGAGGATTGGGCAGCGCTGTTGGCGGTGCAAAAGAAAAGCTAAATGGGCTAGCCATATGGGCCGGCAGCAAAGTTTCCATCTTTTCTAATTGCTTAATACGGCTTTGTGCCTGCTTGGCCTTGCTCGCTTTCGCTTTAAAACGGGTAATGAATGAGTTTAAGTGCGCCACCTTTTGCTGCTGCTTTTCATACTCAATGTTTTGCAGGCGAATACGCTCAGCACGCTGCGTTTCATAAGACGAATAGTTACCTGTGTAGGTAATCAGTTTTTGTTGTTCTACACTAATGATTTGCGCCACTGTGTTGTCGATAAAGGCCTTATCGTGAGATATCAACAGCAACGTGCCTGCATAGCGTTGCAACCACTTCTCAAGCCAAATTACGGCATCTAAGTCTAAGTGGTTTGTGGGTTCGTCTAGAAGGAGCAAATCTGATGGGCAAAGCAGCGCTTGTGCTAGGTTTAGGCGCATGCGCCAACCACCTGAAAAATCCGTTACAGACGCGCTTAACTGGGCATTTGTAAAGCCAAGGCCCGACAAAATTGTAGCTGCGCGAGACTCTACATCATAGGCACCCGCCTGCTCTAAATGGCCATGAATTTGACCTATTTTAACCCCATCACCACTTTGTTCAGCGGCCGCAAGTTGAGCCTGCAAGTCGCGTAGATGTTTATCGCCGTCCACCACATAGTCAATGGCTGTTCTATCCGTTGCTGGCGTTTCCTGTGCCACACTTACAATACGCCAATCACTAGGTACACTGCAGTCGCCAGCATCTACGCTTAATTCACTGCGCAATAGCGCAAAAAGCGTGGATTTTCCGCAGCCGTTACTGCCGATGAGCGCCACTTTATGGCCCGGGAACACCTGCGCCGATGCCTCTTCTAGCAGCATTTTACGACCGCGCAGTAGCGATACATTGGAAAGCTTAATCATGAGTAACCTGTGATGGAACAAACTAGGGCGCGTATAGTATCAAAAACTTAAGGTAAAAGCTGATCAACACATACCAATTCAAGGTATAATAATGGCGAATTTGTTCAAAGGTGTATGTATGTCAAAACGTGTAAAACGCCGCTTCGTCGCTGGGGCTACCTGCCCAAAATGCCAAGCGTTAGATACTATCTCGTTATATTATGAAAATAACGTGGAAAAGCTGGAGTGCGTGGCGTGTGGGTACAATGAAGCGCAAACAGACGAAAAAGTCAGCGCTGCTACTCGTTCAAATGAAAACGTCATCGGTATTTTTAAACCGCACTAGCATTCCTACTCACTGTTAGGTAAATCTTACCTTTTTCTAAAGCAAAAACACGTAAGCTCTACATTTAGGTGTTTTTGCATGCCTCCCAACAGTACGCCAGACGTACGTTTACGACGCCATTCTAATTAAAAGCAGTACGGGTATAGTTCTTGTATCTGTAAGTCTTAAGGAGTGGAATATGAAACATGCCAAAAGACGAATCTGTTACGCGCTAGCAGGGTTATTGATTATGCTGGTTGCGTTTAGGCTTTATCTTCCTTACGCCGCAGCAAATTATATCAACTCTACGCTAAGCCAGTCGAAGAACTACGACGGTCGCGTAGGCGATGTGGATCTAATGCTGTGGCGCGGTGCTTATAGCTTAGAGCATGTGTTGCTTTATAAAGCGAATGGACAAGTTGACAGGCCTTTGTTTAAAGCTGATTACGTAGAATTTACGCTATCGTGGTCACAGTTATTTAAGGGCGCCGCCGTAGGGCGAGTTGTGGTGAATTCCCCTGAAATTAACTTTGTTGACGGAAACACTGAGGAAGAGAGTCAGTCAGGCAAAAACGAAAACTGGCTGTACATTGCTAACCAGCTTTTTCCGCTACGCATAGACAAGCTAGCTATTAATCAAGGTAAAGTTGCCTTTCACAACCCTGACACTACCCCTGCTATCGACATTGCGCTACACGATATCCAACTTGAAATAAATAATTTAGTGAATAGCGACAATTTATCTGACTCTCGCGTGGCCACCGCAAAAGCGAAAGGGCAAACCGCAGAGCAAGGAACCATCTCTTTAAATGCAAAACTAAACCCATCTACTAAAGCGCCCACCTTCGACATAGACATTCAAGCTGATAATGTAGGGTTGGTAAACTTCAAAAACTTACTCGATACTTACGCGCCCTTTGATTTAGAAGCAGGCACGTTGACGCTAGCGGCAGAAGTGGCGTCCAACGAAGGCAAAGTAAAAGGCTATATCAAACCTATTTTGCATAATGTAGAGGTGTTTTCGTGGAAAGGCGACATTGTGCGCGATGGCGATGGCTTTTTTGAGGGCAGTGTAGAAGCTATCTCTGCATTTATCACCGAGCTTTTTGAGAACCAAAGCGAAGATCAAATAGCTACCCGCATTCCCATTGAAGGAGACTTATCAAGCCCTGAAACACAAACTTGGGATGCTTTTATCGCTATTTTGAAAAATGCTTTCGTTCAGGCATTTAAAGGCAATGTTGAGGAAAGTATTGAGCTAGATAGGCTAGAAGACGTGAAAGGCGCAAAAAGTTAACGCGCCTTTTCACCATAGGCTTAATGTATTACTAACAACAGTAAGAAGTTAAGCAAGTTTAAATTGTGCAGCTATCGCCACAGTCGTTAGCGCCATCGCGCATGCCTTCAATTTCCTGACTTTCTTGTTTATCTTTTTCGGCCTGCTTTTCTGCCACTGACTGTTCTACTGAATCAAAATCGATGCTGTCAAACGCATCCATATCAAAATCGCTCATAAGTAACTCTTTGTAAATTGAAAACTCGACGCCCACGCTGGCATCTTTTTATTGATGGCGCACAGTATAATTCATGCTTGCTTCGAGGCTAAATGACGACTTAGCCTAACTCATAACAAGATGAACTTGTGAGAATGACAAAATCACGACAAAGGCCGATGCGCGCTAGTTCCAATACGTTAAAAGTACGCGAGACAATTAATAGTGCGGAGGCGGCGTTTCTTCTGATTGCCTAGCAATATTCGAAGGTTCGATAGACTTAACTCTATCGACAACGTGGCGTAGTTTGAAGGCCAGCTCGTCGAGCTGTTTTTGTTGCGATGACAGCGCGTCGTTCAACGCCTCTATCGTGTGTTCTTGAAATGCAACTTTGGTTTGCAGCTCTTCTATATAGTGATTGGCACTGTCTATTTGCTGCTGTAAGTGCTCAGCGCTTTTTTCTGTCATGTAAATTCTCTATTGTTCCCGTTGCCATTCTTCGGCAAGACCACTACTGCTTATAGACACTATATTACCATTGGGAAGGAAAGCGACGCCATAAACAACAGCGGTTGGCGGCGAAATTGTTTCTCTTGATGCAACCTGAATGGCTTGTACTTGTTCACCGCTTTGCAAGTCCCATAAATACACTTTTCTGGATGGCGACCCTGTTAACAAAAATTGGCCGTCTTTCGAAAACTCAGCATCGGTAAATATTTTTTGTCGGGATATAAACTTTAATGAAGTAACAGGCTGCCCAGACTGAACATTCCACACCTGTGACTTGCTTTGGCTATCGGCAGTAAAAGCAAAACGTCCGTCATCATCTAGCGCTACTTTTGTCACTCGAGTAGGATGGGTGAATGTATGAATGATTTGCCCGGTTTCGGTACTCCATAGATACGCGATGTAGTCATTGCCGCCGGTTAGAGCAAACTTACCGTTTGGTGAAATATCAATGGAGTTAACTTTCTCTTGATGCCCCAAAAATTCAAGGCGACGGGAGGTGCGAGGTTCAAAATACATCACCTTGCCGCTTGAACGGGCCACCAAAATTCCGTTGCCATTATTGGTAACCGCCACATCTCGAATGGAAGACTCATCAATGCGCCAAAACCCTTCTGGCTCTCCGGTTTCAAGGCTCCAAAGGGCAAAGGCCTCACGGTCTGCGGTAACCACATAACGCTTATCAGCACTAATATGTACTGACATCACCAAGTTGTTACCTTCGCCCTGATGACTCCAGTGGTATAAAGGCTCGCTTTGGCCCATACGCCATACGTTTACGCCATTATCAACACCAGATACCACTGCCAATGTGCCATCGGTAGAAATATCTGCGGCATAAGCCCCTTCTTCTACATGACGCCACTGCTGTATTGGCGTAGTATCAGGGACAGAACACCCCATGGAATTACTTATAAGTACGATGAGTAACACTATTCTATGGAACATTTGAGACCTAAACATAATCAAATGGGTTTCGCTTTGTAAACGCTAGGTTTAACATAGCATGGATCACGCATCTTTAACTATCGTGCACACTGCCTTGGATGCAGCAGTATAGACATAGACGCATGATGATAAAAATTTATGGAGACGTTTTTATGCAGAAGTCGCTCGTTGCCTTATCAACAATTGCTGCGCTAGGCCTTTTCGCTTGCCAGCCAAATACATCTGATGAGGCCGCTTCTACAAGCGCTGATAGTGCAAAAACAACTTCTGTTTCAGCAGAAGAAATGACAGATACGCAAAAACAAGCTTACGCTATGGGCGCAAGCATGGGTTTGTTTGTTAGCAGCCGTGCCGAACAACAAGAGCAGCTTGGCCTTACTTTAGACCAAGCAGCGCTACAACAAGGCTTCCAAGACGGTTTAAACGACACACTTAAATTCACACCTGAACAAATTCAACAAATTGCTCAGCAAGGTGAAGAAGTACTTCGTGCTAAGCAGCAAGAAATGGCAGAACAGGCCGCTGAGAAAAACATTGAAGCGGGCCTAGCTTATCTTGAAGAAAACGGAAAGAAAGAAGGCGTTGTTACCACAGAGTCGGGTCTTCAGTATGAAGTACTTGAAGAAGGCGAAGGCGCTAGCCCAGAAGCAACTGACATGGTTAAAGTACACTACCGTGGCACTTTGCTAGATGGCACTGAATTCGATTCTTCTTACAAGCGTGGCGAACCGGCAGAATTTCCACTTAACCGCGTTATTGCTGGTTGGACTGAAGGCGTTCAATTAATGAAGGAAGGCGCGAAATATCGCTTCCACATTCCTTCTGAGCTTGCCTACGGTCCTCGTTCAACGGGCGCTATTACCCCTAACTCAACGCTTATCTTCGATGTTGAGCTACTAGAGGTTGTTAAGCCAGAAGCTGAAACAGAAACAGAGTAAGTTTTTTACACTGTAAAAATGAGAAAGCCGACGCATAACGTCGGCTTTTTAGTTTTAGTGAGTCAGCGTGATCCTTGCTTACCTTTTCCCTACGAGCCAGTGGATTTTCACCACGCGCGTACCCAAATAGTAAAGTGGGTTATTCAATATGCTTGGTGCCTCGAATTACACTATTAAGCATAGTCTAAAGTTGCAGAATCACACGGTAAAAACACAACTTTCTTGTAACAATTTCGCCTTAAAAATTTCGGCTTAAAACTAAAGGTTTTAACGCTGAGGCGCACGTCGCCGTTCAGTATGCACCTTTAGTGTGGCGAAATGGTTTAGTAGCGAGTGCCCCACCTTGTACATGGCACAGCTCAAAATAAGATAGACCACTGTTTGTAAACTATTTAAGCGAACAACGATATCAAGAAAAGCATACAACAATAACATTCCACCACTCAAAAACAGCATAAAACCGATGATTGTCCCACTGGTTTGTAGCGGATCGTTTGCCGACCTTCGTCGGTTCAACACAGGTATTCTGTTGCGCATTTATATCCCCTAATAAACTGTATAATATTTATACTAAGACATTGTGTGAAAGGTTTATGTTCAATAATTATTCAACCTGTCGATTTTGTCACTTTTTAAGGCACAGAAAGATTGCGTTTTACCGCATTACCCACATAAAGTAGGGGTAATTAGCTGGATTATTTAAAGGACATTGTGAAAACACCGCTTATTACTCGAAAGGGCTATTTAAAGCTTAAGCAGGAGTTAGATTTCTTGTGGCGTGAAGAACGCCCAGAAATTACTCGCAAGGTTACTTGGGCTGCCAGTTTAGGTGACCGAAGCGAGAATGCCGACTATCAGTATAACAAGAAGAAGCTTCGAGAAATTGACCGTCGCGTACGCTATCTTCGCAAGTGCTTGGAAAACCTCAAAGTGGTGGATTACGATCCGCAACAAGAAGCGAAGGTTTTTTTTGGCGCGTGGGTTGAAATAGAGAACGACGCTGGCGAGGTAATGGAGCTTAGAATAGTTGGTTATGATGAAATATTTGGTCGAAAAGACTACATATCTATCGATTCACCAATGGCGCGTGCTCTACTTGGCAAAGAAGAGGATGATGAGTTTGTTGTTAAAACAGAAGCGGGATCAAAAGAATGGTGGATAAACCGTATTTGGTACGACGCAACAGACAAACTGTAGGCAACCAAATGCTCCGTTCAATTGCCTTTTGGTAACACAATGATCAGACGACTTCCCATACATGGCGGTGATATACTCGCCGCTCCTATTTTCAATACCAACGCTGTGTATATAAGCCTTTCACACACCGTTTATTCGCCATTGCCTAACGCGAATTTTTAGTACCTTAGAGCGACTTATGATTATCAATAAAATTGCAGATGAACTTAGCGTTCAACCTTCGCAAGTAACTGCCGCCGTAAAACTACTAGATGAAGGGGCCACTGTACCTTTCATTGCACGTTACAGAAAAGAAGTAACGCAAGGCCTTGATGACACGCAGCTGCGTACGCTAGAGCAGCGTTTAACCTATTTGCGCGAGCTTGAAGAACGCCGCGATGTCATTCTTAAATCTATTGAGGAACAGGGCAAGCTTACCAATGAGCTCAAAAGCAGCATCAGTAGTGCAGACAGCAAAACCACGCTTGAAGATTTGTACTTACCGTATAAACCGCGCCGCCGTACCAAGGGCCAAATTGCAATTGAAGCCGGCTTAGCACCACTTGCCGACGCCTTATTTAACAATCCTGAGACCGACGCTGAAAGTGCAGCAAGCGATTACATAAATGCAGAGAATGGCGTAGCCGATACCAAAGCTGCGTTAGAAGGTGCGCGATACATTCTGATGGAGCGTTTTGCAGAAGACGCGGCACTGCTGGCAAAAGTGCGCAAGTACTTAACTGAAAATGCTTATGTAAAAAGCACTGTCGTGCCGGGTAAAGAACAAGAAGCAGCCAAGTATAAAGACTATTTCGAACACAGCGAAAAGTACAAAACCGTGCCGTCTCATCGTGCACTCGCGATGTTTAGAGGTCGCAACGAAGGCATGCTTCACATTCAATTAGATGCCGACCCACAGTCAGAAGACAACGGCCCGTCTCACTGCGAGCATATTATTGCAAGCCACTACGACATTATGCACCGCGGCCGCGGCGCAGATGACTTTCTTGCGCAGGTTGTACAGTGGACATGGAAGATCAAAATTGGCTTACATATGGAAACTGAGCTTTTCAGCGCACTAAGAGAACGCGCGGAAGAAGAAGCCATTGAAGTATTTGCTAAAAACCTAAACGACTTGTTAATGGCAGCGCCCGCGGGGGCAAAAACCACTATGGGTTTAGATCCAGGCTTGAGAACCGGCGTTAAGGTAGCAGTGGTTGATAGCACAGGCAAAGTGGTCGCGACCAACACGATTTTCCCACACGCACCACAGAATCAGTGGGATAAATCTATGCGCACACTTACCACGTTGTGCAAGCAATACAAGGTAGATTTAATCAGCATTGGTAACGGTACAGGCTCTCGCGAAACCGACAAACTTGTTGGCGAAATGCTTAAAAATAATAGCGAACTTAGTGCACAGAAAATTATGGTAAGTGAAGCGGGTGCGTCAGTGTATTCGGCCTCTGAGCTTGCATCAAAAGAACTACCTGATCTTGACGTGTCAATTCGCGGTGCAGTCTCTATCGCTCGACGCTTACAAGACCCTCTGGCGGAATTAGTTAAAATTGAGCCAAAAGCCATTGGCGTTGGCCAGTATCAACACGACGTGAGTCAAAGCCAATTAGGAAAGTCGCTAGATCGTGTTATCGAAGACTGTGTAAACGCTGTTGGGGTTGATTTAAACACGGCTTCGCCTGCGCTACTTAGTTATGTATCGGGCTTAAACAAAACCCTTGCGCACAATATTGTGAACTTCAGAGACACCAACGGCGCGTTCCCTGATCGCAAAGCGCTATTAAAAGTTGAACGCTTAGGTCCAAAAGCCTTTGAGCAAGCGGCGGGCTTCCTACGTATTGTGAACGGCAAAAATCCACTTGATGCCTCTGCGGTTCACCCAGAAGCGTACCCCGTTGTAGATAAAATTGTCGATACCACCGCCGTAGCGGTTAATGACATTATCGGCAACACCGAATTACTAAAGAGCCTTTCGCCAGACACCTTTACCAGCGATGCGTTCGGTTTACCTACTGTTAAAGACATTCTTAAAGAGCTTGATAAACCAGGACGAGATCCTCGCCCAGAGTTTAAAACAGCTGCGTTTAAGGAAGGGGTTGAAACCATAAACGACCTTAAGCCCGGCATGATTTTAGAAGGTGTGGTTAGCAATGTGGCAAACTTCGGTGCGTTCGTCGATGTAGGTGTACACCAAGATGGACTTGTGCATATTTCGGCTTTGACTAACAAGTTTATCTCTGACCCACGTGAGGTGGTTAAAGCAGGTGATATTGTAAAAGTTAAAGTGCTTGAAGTAGACGTACCGCGCAAACGTATTTCTTTCACCATGCGATTAGACGATACGCCTAGCCAAAGTACAAATACAGGTGGAAACCCAAATGCCAACAAAAGCAGTGCGGGTAAAAATGGTGGTGCCAAGCACGCCAATAAAGGCCAAACACGCGGTAACCCAAGAACAAATGCGCGTTCAAACCAAGGTGGTGGCCGCAATAATCAACCGCAAAATAGCGCAATGGGCAATGCCTTTGCCGATGCGTTTGCTAAAGCAAAGAAATAAGTTTTAACCTTTGTATTCAACTAGGTTTAGCCTAGTGGTAAACATTGACGAAAAGAGATAACAAGGGGTTACCTTAGTGGTAATCCCTTTTTTGTGCACCACAATACTCCTCACTCTCGCCCAATAAGACACATGCAAAGAATTTTTTTGCCGCGTCACACCTTCCTTGTTTTTTACACTTTCACAGAACATGCTTCATAGAGCATACGGTTTTTGCTACATTAGCAAATGTGCATGGTAAGCAACCATGTACGTTGAAACACCGGAAATAATGAAAAGGTGTCGGTCACTCTTCCTCCGAAGTTCAAGTGTTGTTGATGTTTAGCGAGGGTTCAGTTGCGTCTTTGACCACTACCTTTTTAAAGGCAGCACTTTCGGATCACGAAAAGATTAAGCCTGTTAACTTGTGGTGTTATGCAGTTAAGGTCAACAGGCCCCAAATCAGAGGAAGATTTTATGAACTCGCCTGTCTCAAAAAAAATGCTAAAAGTAAGTGCCGATTACCCCGACCTTCGGGATCGTGTTTACCAACCTAACCTCACTCCTTTAAAGCCGTTTATCGACCCGCCGGGAAACCTTGTGATATTAGATCAAGGCAAAGATGGGGCATGTACGGGGTTTGCTTTAGCCGCAACCATTAACTTTATTTACCGCAAGCAAAGTCGAAAGCACACGGTTAGCCCATGGATGTTGTATGCCATGGCAAAACGTCACGATGAATGGTTAGGCGAAGCCTATGAAGGCTCTAGTTGTCGAGGCGCAATTAAAGGCTGGTACAACAGCGGCGTTTGTAACTACTCACTTACTGAAGATTTAAAGCACAGTAATGAGTTTGAAATGACACTAGCGATTGCGAACAACGCCAGTAATCACAGACTTGGCGCTTACTATCGCATTGAAAGAGAAATCAGCGATTTTCACGCCGCACTGAATGAAGTGGGTGTTATCTTTGTTTCAGCCAGAATTCACGAGGGGTGGAATGAAAGCGAAGGCGATGCGATAACCCTTAGGCCCGAACCCATGGGTGGTCATGCGTTTGCCATAGTCGGATACAACGATGAAGGTTTTTGGATCCAAAACTCTTGGGGAACCGATTGGAAGAAGTCTGGTTTAGCCCTGTGGCGCTACGACGACTGGGCGCTTAACGTTATGGATGCATGGGTTGTGCAGCTAGCACTTCCAATTTCAGGTACAGGCACTTATCACCAAGCCACACGTTCAATCGCTCAAGGCTTGTTCTCACGCTCTACGCCTCGGGTGAGTATTCAAGACCACTTCGTTCATTTTGACGATGGGCACTTCGATACAAAAGGCAAGTATTGGAGCAATAAAAATCACGTCGATGCCATCATAGAAAAGCTAGAAGAGTGTAATCACCGCCACGTCATGTTGTATGCACACGGTGGCTTAAACAGCATAAAAGCATCGGCAAAACGCATAGCCGCGATGAAAGACACATTTCTAAAAAATGACGTGTTCCCCATTCATTTTATGTATGACACTGGTATGTTAGAAGAACTTAAAGATATTTTAGGCTTTAAGAACAAAGAAGTGAGCGATAAAGTTGGCGCCTTTACCGATTACACTGACCGCATTTTGGAGTGGGCAACACGTAAGGTTGGCGGCGCTCTGTGGCGAGAGATGAAGTCAGATGCTTGCACGCCTTTTACTCGTGCAACCTCAGATGGCACCTACTTTTTAACCCGCTTGGCAGGTTATTTAAAAGACAACGCACACATACAACTTCATGTTGTAGGTCATTCAGCGGGCTCTATCTTCCACGCTCACAGTTTGTCGCGTCTGTTCAAAGTTGATGAAACACTAAAAGTGAAAAGTCTGCACCTTCTAGCCCCGGCTATTAGCTACCCTTTGTTTGAAAGTACGCTTGCACCTTTTATTGAAAGTAAGCAGATCGCTTCGACTACCGTTTACAACTTAACTGAAGCGTTAGAAAAAGATGATCACGTAGCGCGTATTTACCAAAAGTCACTGCTTTATCTCGTGTCTAATGCATTCGAATCTAAGTCGGGCATGCCGTTACTAGGTATGGCAGTATTCAATGAGCCTATTTCCAACGTAACGTTCAATTACAGTGAAGGTAAGAAAGGCGAGGCGACGGCTGCAACGTCTCATGGCGGTTTCGATGGCGACGTAGACACCATGAATTCGGTGCTCTCTGACATTGTTGGCGGCTCGCCTAAATACCCTTTTACTAAAGCAATTTTAGATTACTGATAAGCATGTTCAGGTTGTGAGAGCCCTTGTACGTAGCCCTTACCTAGTGAAGACATGCGGTAGTTGTTATAGGTAAGCGACTGCGTGCAAGCACACGCCAATGATGAAGTGCTTTCGTCTTGAGTTGAGGTTTTACGCTTAAGCTTCAACAATTAAGCTTGGAAAGATAGGCCTTCACGAGAGGGTGTGTAGGCTTGAAGGTAGGCGTTTTGAATGCGGCCAATTCGCGCTTGCATAAATTCAGACTCATCGCTTTCACGAGTGCCAGCGAACGTAGAGTTTGAATTTACGGATTGCGCAGTGAGCACGGAATCCTGTATAGCGCCAGGGCTCGTCTCGTTTGTGGTTGCGGAGTTTTCACTAACCCCAATATTGATTCCAGCATCAGCCCCCGTTTCTGTCACAAGACCGCTTTCTGCAGTGTCATTGGTGGTATTTACACCGTCGTTACTGCCATTATCGGGGGCTCGACTCTCTACTTGGGCTTTCGCTATTTCGCTGCGCGCTTCTGTTGCTTTTTGCGAGGCTTCGGCTGCCACTTTTAAATCTTGTGAAGACGGTTCAGCTGGCGCAAGTGCGGCAGCACGAACTTGCTCCATTTTCTTCAGAGTTTCTTGAGGCGTTTTTTCTTTAGAAACATCAATCGACACTTCACCATCGGTCACATAACGCTTATTGTCAGGCCCGGTGGTATATTCGTACCTTGGTGCACCGGCATATTGGCCACCCGTGGCTGCGTGAGCCTGCTCGTGAACCCTCACTTCTTGGTCTCGCGCTTTTAACTGTTCTATTTCAGCAGCATCTTGTTTCTCTTGCTGCTTTTGCTCAGCCTCTTTACGAGACTGCTGTTGATCTTGTGCGTTCTGTTTACCCGCACTTTCATCTTGGCCGTTGTCTTTAGCCTGACCGAATACGTTCTGAAACGCGGCTTGCAGCTCGGTTTGCACTTGTGGGCGGTCGTACGTGACAGGTGATGGCGGCTGGCCTGGGCTTTTTGCTTTATCAGCTTCAGAGCCTAGCCCTTTTTGAGACGCACCTTGTTCGGCATCGGAAGCTTGAGGAATAGTTTCTCGCTGAACATTATCTCTACGCGCAGATTCCGTATTGATGTTAGCCGTGGGGTAGGCTATTGCGTTGAGAATTGGCGTTACAATGTTCACCGTAATCGCTCCGGTTACGCTAACACGTCGATAATAGTACCAAGCATTTCATCTGCAACACCGAGTACTTTTGCAGACGCTTGGGCATTTCGTTCATTTACGTTTAACGCGATAAGGTCGTCAGTTAAGCGCGTAGCGCCAGACGTAGTATTATTTGTTGATGAAGTCGCAGCATTAGGTTGAACAGCCTGTACAGACACTTGCGACTCTTCAGCCGTGCGCTGGGCGATATTCGACGCGGCTTGTGCAATACCATCACTGGCATTTTGCAAACCGTACTGGCCTGCTAAAAACGCAGAACCTGCACTATTATCTATACTTGTCATACACTACCTCTACTCTCTCATGTGCAATTATTAACCAATTTCACACAAATGAAAAGTCGTGTATAACTCCGCACGGTTAAATCTTTGTCAGACGGCGCTTTTTATCTAACCAACTCAACCACACTTCGCTAAAAAGCGCCTCAAACCCAATTATTTACTTGCTTGAAGCGCTATATACACTCTTCGCTACACGGGTTAAGACGCTTTCTGTTGATAAACCCCGGCTGCAAAACGAAACAGAATGTCAGCGGTTTGTTGAGGGTGCGAAATAAAAGGAGCGTGAGACGCGTGAGGCAGTACAACGGTATCTGCCTGCGGGTGTAGCTCGCAAATTCTGTCAATTGAACTCGTTGGAACTAAGCTATCTAGCCTACCGTAGAGGCGCAAGGTAGGTGTGGTAATGCGACCCACGTCTTGGCGCATATCTTCCGTAGACAGAATGCGAAGCCCTTTTTTTAATGCTTCTTCAGCGGGGTCAGGAAACTGAGTCACCTGCTCCCTAATCGCTTTGATATCCTGTTTTGCCGTTTCACTGCCCATCGCTTGAATAGCCAAGAAACGTTCCAATGTTTTTTGGTAGTTCTTCTCAAGCTGGGTTTCAAACATCTTAAGTAAATCAGCTGCAATACCTGGCCAGCACGGCCCAGCAATGAAACGGGGAGTAGATGCAATAGTTACCAAGCCTGTTAGTTTTTCAGGTGCTAGCAGGGCCACTTTTTGCGCCACTAAACCACCTAAAGACCAACCCACCAGCACGCACTCATCAGGCAATTCGTTAATTATTGATTGCGCCAATGCCTCAACATTATATGGCGAAGGAATTATTTCAGCGTTTTCTCCAAACCCGGGAAGATCAATGGTGGTTACACGAAAATTATCGCTAAGATAAGGAACAAAGGATGTGAACGCGCCGCTGTTCATACCCCATCCATGAAGGAATACCACATCTACGCCTGTACCCATCGTTCGGGTGACAAGCTCGCCATTACTATGCAAACTTTCCATTTACACCTCCTTAGGCAGTAACGTGTCTTTGTGAAAACACGAAATAATGAAAATAAGCCGACTTCGACAATTCAAGGAAGTTGATGGAATCAACACTATGAACCTTTCATGCTTGCTATGTTATCAGGCAAGTCCTACGCCAGTATGTCACTGGTGTGAAGATGACATGTTTTTTTTCGATGCACAGGTGCACGGAAGTAACTTATTACAATACGGTCCTGTGGCAGGCCACGTAAAGCATAGCCACTACGACGCGCTTACGGTATTGGGCCTTCACGCATGGCCTATGTCATCGTTGGTTCACCAGTTGAAGTTTACGCATTCCCTTACCGCAGGAAAAGTTTTAAGTAACTGGTTTGTCCTTAAAAAGCGACAGTGCACTTTAACAGTGCCCAATGTGCTACTTCCTGTACCAATTAGTGCGTGGCGTCTATCGAAGCGCCACTATAATCAGGCTACCGTATTGTGTGAGAGTTTAAGCCGCAATCTTGGGATACCTGTCAATCAAGGGTGGGCGAAGCGACGTGGGTTCAGCGTACAGCACCACCTCTCTAAAACCGCTAGGGCAGAAAACGCCAAGCGCGTTTTTAGTCTAACAAAACCGTGTATAGATAAAGCTATCGCAAATAATGGCAACGACGAGCTAGGTACTCATTTTTCTGTTGCCATTGTTGATGACGTGCTGACTACTGGCGTAACGGTAAACACACTAAGCAAGATGCTAAAGCAGCGTTATCCCAATATTCATATACAGGTGTGGGTGGCAGCATTTACGCCACCACCCAAAAGTAGCCTGTTCCAGCAAACATAGTGTCTGCTAAGGTTGAAATTAACGGATAAAGTGAGACTGATAAATAGCGTTAGCTAGCATTTTGTTCGTGCCGTACCAGTACCCTCGGAACTGGGTGTTATCAGTAAATCCTATGATAACGCCGCGTCCCATCTTACGCGTGGTCACAGCACTAGACTCGGCCATGAGGGCCACCATTGCTTTGTCGCTAAAACCAGCCATTAAAGGCTCATCGGTGTAGCGGGCAGGCGTAACAAACGGCGAACTGCTCGCTTCCACTATCATGTTATTGGTTTTAAACATGGGAAGGTTGTCGTCGTTGTAGCCGTAAAAGAGCGGGTGAGTGTTATCGATGTTCGCCTGAAACACAGCCCCTGCCACCAGCTTTCTGGCATAAAGCGACGAGCCGTCTTTGTAGCTTAATTCACTTTCGTCAAATGCGTTATCAATGCTCTCACGACTTACTATTTCAATATCTAGCCACTTATGTTTGGCAAAATAGCGCAGGGCCGATTTTTGACCAACAATCACGCCACCGGCTTTTACCCAACCTTCAATCTGCATTCTTTCTTCTTCAGAAAAGCGAAATCCGCCGCTAGCAAAAAGAATATGGGTGTAATTTACACTTGGGTCGCGCAATGCTCGCAAGAGGTGCTGTTGCTCAACGATACTCGCAGACAGCCCCACTTTTGTATCAAAGTAATGCCACATCTCGCCTACTTCGTACTCACTCGTACCTTCACCGCCCACAATCAGTACTTGAGGAAGCGCAACAGGTGCCATACTTCTGCTGCCCAAGTCGTGCCCTGTGGGCGTTAAGCCGCTTCGTAAACTAAACACAGGAACCTGCAGTTGCTGCTGTGCATCGCTTAGTATGGTTGCCAAGTTATCGGGTTGCCCTAAACCTTTTGGAATAACGATGCTGCCTGATTGCAGCTCTACGTTTTTACCGTCGTATTTAATAGCGGAGAAAGCTTCTTCACTGCTTCGCACTTTCACTCCAGCTTCAAGCAACGTTTGAAGCATGGCTGGCGCATAATAATGCTGCCAAGAAAACGCATACGCGTAAGCATCAGGATGAATGCTATTAAGCGCTGCCTGCTCTAGCGTTTCATCTTTAGCTCGTTCAAGGCTGCGCGCATCGCCTTTATCTAACGGCGCATAGTCTAAATTAAACGCCAAAGCCAAATTCCACGTTGAAACATCATAAAACGTGTTGTTTTCAAACGAGGTCTGCGTTGAAAAAATTGACTTAATTAATCGATACTGAGGTTGGCTGGTTGGTACGTATATAGCTTGCTGTGCACCAAAACGTATTTTATTTATCTCGTAGTCTTTGGTGACCACTTCATATCGGATGTGATGCTGCTTTAGCAGGTCGACGAAAGCGTTGAAGCGTGCCGTGTCGTTTGATGCACTAACCACATAGCCTACTTGATCATCCTCTCTAGCAAGAGACTGTGTGCTTTTCACAAAGTTAGACTGATAATCAAGAATAGCAGCCTTGTTTTCCAATGCCCCTTTGAACGTGCTAAGCGACGTAGTTATCTGATTTGCAATCGTATCTTTGAACGCCAGTTTGCCGTTGATAGAGTCTTGCAGGTGACCGCGTGAGCTTGCTTGCTCGAAAAGAATTCCGATGCTGCCGTGTAAGTCTGGGTACGTTGAGCCTTTGCCCGCATAAAAGTCGTCAAACGCCTCTTGCGTAAAATAAAGCTCGCCCTGTTCATCGAATGCCGCAGCATGATATTGAGCAAGTACTTCGGTTAGCGTGACATTTTCATCCGGCGTGTGCGGGTTTTTCCGCGAGCGAACGCCAGGTTGAAAAAAATAGGTACTGTCTGTGCCCATTTCATGAAAATCAGTTAAAACATGAGGACGCCATTTATGAAACTGCTTAATGCGCGCCTGTGACTCAGGGTGGGCAAGTAATAGCCAGTCTCGGTTTAAGTCGAACCAATAGTGGTTTGTGCGACCTGAAGGCCAGCCTTCGTCGTGTTCCCGGTGGTGACTGTCTGAAACCAGCTGCTTACCTTTGTGCATATTTGCCCATTGAGCAAAGCGAGATAACCCGTCGGGGTTGAAAGACGGGTCGAACAGCACAATATTGTTATCCAACAAGTCATCAATTTCTTCACCAACACCAGCCGCTAAATAGTAGGCCAGTGCAAGTGAAGCATTGGTGCCGGAAGGCTCATTACCGTGAATGCTGTAGCCCATGTAAAAAATAAGTGGTGCATCGCTACCGACTTTTTTACCGCTTTCCATGGCCTCGATGTGCTTTTGTCTCATCGCTTCAACATTGTTTCTGTTTGATGGCGCAGTAATCGTCATCAACAATAAAGGGCGGTTCTCGTGCGTGCGACCCGTTTCTTTAATGGTGATGCGATCTGATTTCTCGGCGAGCAATGTCATGTAGTTCACGATTTGGTCGTGTCGAACATGCCACTCGCCAATTTGCGCACCTAGCACCGATTCAGGAGTGGGAATATCGGGGTTATAGGAAACGGTGTCGGGCAAGTAGGCCGTTACAGGTTGCCCGCCAGTATCTGGTGAAATGGTTACTGACGCTGCCATTGCCGACGTAGCGCTGGTTACGCCAAAAGTAAGTGTGCTTAAAGCCAACATTAGGGCCAATGAGAATGGGTTCTTTTTCGCGGAGTAATGCAATTTCGCTGACATAGCGCTTCCCGTCTTGTTGTTAGCGTTGATAGTGAGTTGCTATATATGCCTCACTCAACAAATTCGATTCACTGGAATAATTTATTTAATTAATACCTGACTGTTTTACTCAGGTAAATTTGATACAATAGCTTAAATTTCAAAATATGTAGGACTTGCTGATGATAACTATATCAGAAGAAGCCCAGGCTCACTTCGTAAAACTGTTGAGTAAACAAGAGTCTGGCACGAATATTCGTGTATTCGTCGTAAACCCAGGCACTTCGTCGGCAGAGTGTGGCGTGTCCTATTGCCCGCCAGACGCTGTTGAAGACACCGATACGCGTTTACCGTTTAACGGTTTCGACGCGGTTGTTGACGAAGAAAGCGCACCATATCTGGATGAAGCCGAAATTGATTATGTTACTGATCAAATGGGCTCGCAGCTAACGCTTAAAGCGCCAAACGCAAAAGCACGAAAAGTAGCCGATGACGCGCCATTGATTGAGCGTATTAACTACATGATTGAGTCAGAAATTAATCCTCAGCTAGCGAGTCATGGCGGTAATGTCGTGCTCACTGAGCTGACAGATGACGGCTACGCGATACTTCAATTCGGCGGCGGTTGTAATGGCTGCTCAATGGTAGACGTAACGCTTAAAGAAGGCATCGAAAAGCAAATGATTGAACAGTTTGCAGGCGAACTGAAAGGCGTTCGCGATGCCACTGAACACCAAGCAGGCGAGCACTCTTACTACTAAGCGCCTTGTAGCGTGCACGTAGGTGCAAATTAGGGTGCCGACCTTATGATAACGCAGGACATAAACAAAAGCTGGCAACGATTCAAAATAGGTTTGGCTATTTTCGTTGTCGGCGTCTTGCTGTTATTTCTCACCAGTCACATTCATATTGCGCTGTACTACCTCAGCATTAGTGTATTGCTTGTGGGCTTCGCCATTGCCATGTTCGGTTATTTTGGCATTTTTATTCAGCGCTTTTCATTTATTAAAAACAAGAAGCCACCACCTAAATTCTAGCCTCGCTTTAGCGTTTGTTTGACGCATTTCCCACTACAATCCCTACTCAGCAGCCGTTTAAAGCAATAGTCTAAGCGCCTTGTTTTACGCAAGACTCGTTAATAAGTCTACTTACGAGGCCGCTGTATCCATTTCATAATTTATTCTTGGCTTGGGTAGTAGCACGTACTTTTTATAGGTAGATTAGAAGCCGTTTTACGTTCCCGAAATAGCATAAAGGGTGTTTGCGATGCATAAATTGAAGAAGCTTGGCCTACTTGGCGGAATGAGCTGGGAGTCTACCGTTAGCTATTACCAAGCCATTAACCGTGGCGTAAACGCTCGCCTTGGCGGCCTGCATAGTGCGTCGCTGGTCATTAGCAGCGTGGACTTTGCCCAAATTGAACAGCTTCAGCACAAAGGCGAGTGGGAAAAAACCGCAGATATCCTCTCCCAAGAGGCGAAGCATTTAGAAAATGCTGGCGCACAAGCGGTGTTAATTTGTACCAATACCATGCACAAAGTTGCAGATACCATTGCTCAAAACATTGACGTTCCGCTTATTCACATTGCCGACGCGACAGGTCGCGAATTGCAGCACAACAAAGTAAAAAAAGTCGGGTTGCTTGGCACTCGATTTACCATGGAACAAACCTTTTTTACCTCTCGCTTGCAAGATGCGTTTGGCATTGACGTAGTTATTCCAAATGCGCAACAAAGGGAAACCGTTCATAACATTATTTATGAACAATTATGCAAGGGCGTGATTTGTGTTGATTCCCGTAACGCGTATATTGAGATTATTGACGCACTGGCCGCCGAGGGTGCCGATGGAATAATTCTAGGCTGCACAGAAATAGCGTTATTAGTACAACAAAAGCACACCCCAATTCGATTATTCGACACCACGTCAATTCACGCTAACGCTGCGGTAGACTTCGCGTTAGGGAGTTAGACGCGGCTAACGTAAGTCGAAAGGGTTCAACGTTAATTTTTGAAGGACACAACTATGTTTAGCCACGTTATGATTGGTGCAAACGACCTTGAAGCGTCAAAGAAATTCTATGATGCCATATTAGGTGTACTGGGTTACGAACCAGGCGTTTTCGACGAACACGGCCGAGTATTTTACTACACAGCTAAAGGCATTTTAGCGCTTACAAAACCGATTAACGGTGAAGCCGCTACACACGGTAATGGTACGACCTTAGGCCTTGCGGCGCGTACGCCAGAAATAGTTGATGAATGGCATAAAGTAGGCAGCGAGAATGGCGGTGTACCATGTGAAGATCCACCGGGAATTCGCGGTAACGGTGAACGCCAGCTTTACCTTGCCTATTTGCGAGACCCTGCAGGCAACAAGCTCTGCGCCACGCACATAGTAAGAAAGTAAATAAAAACAAGCCTGCACGAGACGCTGTTTTCTTTTGCAGGCGGCTTATTCTTAGCCAGCCTAATGAGGCATTCACAATAAAGCAATACAGGCTATAACCAAGTCTTACGTCGCCGCAGAAGTCGTTAGCTCACCGCGCTTATCAAGACGATAAAAGCTCCATGCCAGTGTTACACCGCGGGCTAGCAAGAACGCAAGCAATGCATACCATAAGCTCGCATTGCCCTGCTGTTTAGTTAAGTACCACACAGGGAAATACACACCAAGCGCACTTATTATCATGGTATTTCTCATTGCGCTGGCTCGAGTTAACCCAACAAACACGCCATCATACAAAAAGCACCAATGTGCTAATAACGGAAGTATTACCATTAAACCTAAATAAGGGAGTGCAGCATTTATGATGTCACGATGCTCGGTTAGCAAAGCGATTATAGCTTCGCCGCTTGCAAAAAATATCACGCTATAAACAAGAGCGAAAACACTCGACCACACCAGGCCTTGATAAGTGCGACGTTTAATTTCACTGGAGTCTGAGGCTCCTTTTGCTTCGCCGACCAGTGCTTCAACGCCATAAGCAATACCATCAAGCCCTAACGCAATTAGTACAAAGAACTGCATGAGTATTGCGTTAACCGCGGCTGATGTTTCACCGTAGCGGGCCCCTTGAATAGTAAGGAACGCCAAGCAACCTTGTAATGCCAAATTACGTAGCAGCATGTCGCCGTTGAGCTTCATCAGCACCTTGCGGGCTGCACGGTTAAACCACGCTGCACTTACCGCTACACCGCCAACCTGTTTGAAGGCCACCACCAGTGCCATAATTGCCATGGAATATTCAGCAATAACACTGGCCAGCGCTACCCCAGCTACCGACATGTTTAAGCCGAACACAAACACTACATCAAGTGCAGCATTTAATAAATTTCCCACAATTTGAATTGTCATTACGCTGCGTGTTTTTTGTTGCCCCACTAACCACCCAACGAGTGCAAGGTTAAGCATTGCGGCGGGCGCGCCCCACACCCGCGCTGAAAAGTAACTTTGAAGATGAAGAGCAACTTCAGCGTTAGGTTGAGTCAGTCCTAAACCCAAGGAAAGGATTGGAGACTGAAGCGTAACGATAAAACCGCCTAATAACAGCGCAACCGCAACCGTTTGCCACAGCACTTTGGCTGACTCTTCTGTATTATTGTGCGAACCTTTTGCTTGTGCGCTTAATCCTGTGGAAGACATGCGTAAGAAACCGCAAACCCAGTATATCTGCGTTAAGATGAGTGCGCCTACCGACGCCCCAGCTAGCATGGCCGGTAGTGACATATGCCCAAGTACGGCCGTATCTACCAGCCCCAATAGTGGCGTGGTGATATTGGCTAGGATCATAGGAAGCGCTAAAGCTAATAGACGAGTATGATCGTCTAAGATGGCGCGCTTAGTTACTTGGTCACGGGACATAAATGATCTCAGTTGGGGTTTGTTTCGCTATATACTATCAACCTATGCAATGGCATAAGTAAAACGCGCACGTGCTTGCCAAAATGCCGATTTAGCGCCGATTTGGCCAAGCTACGCGCATTTGGGAGTTTACCATGCTATCGAATTTGTTCAGGCACTCAGTGGATGATGATATGAGAAGCTACAGTTTTATACAAAAGAGAACGTTAAATCGCTCAAGCTGCAATTTCGCAACGTTGATGTTCACAGGAATTCTCAGCGTTTTGTTCTGTGCACCTGGTCTTGCAGCAACGCCAGCTAGCTCTGAAAGTCAGAGTGAGTCCAAAGTCGACACTAGCGCGGCTACAACACCCAACGCCGCAATATTGCTTTATCATCATGTATCATCTTCTACGCCAGCCAGCACAAGTATATCGCCTGAAGCCTTTAAATCTCATATGGAGTACTTAAACGCGCACCATACGGTTGTGCCACTACAAGACGTTGTTTCAGCCATACAAAATAATACTGCATTACCTGAAAAAGCGGTGGCAATCACGTTTGACGATGGCTACGCAAACATATTAGAAAATGCCCACCCAATACTTTCCGATTTAGGCTTTTCATACACCGTATTTATAAACCCCGATGAAATTGGCGTTGGCCCGCAACAGCTGACTTGGAAACAGGTAACGGCGATGCACAACGACGGGGTTGTGTTCGCCAACCACACTTTAGATCACCTGCATATGCTAAACGGTGAAAAAGAAATGGGGGAACGTGCGTGGCTGGAAAAAGTGTGGGACAACGTAGAAAGCGCTGAGCAGAAAATAGAAGATAAGCTAGAAATTAGCCTAAAGTATTTGGCATACCCGTTTGGAGAGTACAACACTGCACTGGCTGACAAACTGAAAGCTGAAGGTTACATTGGGTTCGGACAGCATTCTGGAGCCGTTGGCCCACACAGCAACATGCAAGCGCTCCCTCGCTTTCCTGCGGCTGGCCCTTATGCCAATTTAGCGACGCTTAAAACCAAGCTAAATAGCCTTGCCATGCCAGTAACACACATAACGCTTGAAAACCCGCGTATGACACAACGAGAGCTATCATCGCCAATAAGCCTGACCGTAAACAGCGATGATGTTCGCCTAACCCAAGTGAATTGTTTCTTTGGTGGCGACCCTATTGATACCAGTCTTAAGGGAAATGTGCTTACGTTTAGCTTAACTGAAACGCTTCCGGTGGGGCGTTCGCGAGTGAACTGTACAGCGCCGTCCAACTCACAAGCTGGTCGTTACTATTGGTATTCAACGCCTTTCTTTGTTGCTGATGAGAACGGAAATTACCCTGACTAAGGTATGTTGATAGAAAAGGGTTGAGGCTAAACACGAGCATTTATCATTAAGGCTCGTGCTCAGTTAATTCGTTGCTTACTTAGACAGGTTTGGCAAAGCGAATAAAACCCTTATTAATTGACTCTTCAACAAACCCTTGGTGCTGATAAAAACGAATGGCTGGTATATTTGACACTTCAACATCCAATACTAGCTTACGTTTCTTGAGTTTTTCCGCTTGCGCCTGCATCGAGTCTATCAAAAGTGAACCTACGCCATTTCGACGTGCACTCTCGGCAACTGAAAGGTGGCCGATCATTAATTCAGTGTTGCTTGGTGGGGTGAGGTTTATGGCAACGGTCTGATTGCGCATTAACACCGTCATAGCCTCATCAAGCGAAAAGTACGAGGTAATACTATCGAGTGTTGCTCTGTCAAAGTCAGCGCCTAGCTTGCTATGCCAGCAGGTGACCACGCCTACTATCACGTCACCTTCATACGCCACCCAGTGATTTTTAAAGCCATATTGCCCGCCGCCAAGTGCCCAAGCGTGAGCAAGGTATCCACCAGCTGTTTTATCTTTGTTGTGTCCAAAAATAGACGTTAGCAACGACTGAGCCGCATTCAATATTAGGGGCGCTGCTTGCACGGCATCAGGTGCCGCGCCTTGTCTTACTCTGATTTCCATAATACTACTTCGAGATTATTATCGGCATATCTGCCAATATCTGCTGGGAATCACTTATCGATAGCTTTCCTGGCTCTCTTTTAGGTTTAAATCTTCCTACCACCCTTGCCTTGGGGTCGATAAGTACGACGGATGCACTGTGATCTACTAAATAATTGGGATTATCGGTACTTTCAGCAATGGCGTACATCATCCCTAAGTTACGCACGAAGGGGAACAGCGCCTTATGCTCTCCAGTCACGGCGATGAACTCCTCATTAAAATAGCTCACATACTCTGAGAGCCTTTCAACCGAGTCACGCTTTGGATCTACTGACACAAAGACCACACGAATAGGTTCGACAGAGTTTAGTGCCTGAAGTTCCGGGTAAATTCCGTTCAACTCAGCCATAGTGGTAGGGCAAATATCAGGACAAAAAGTATAACCAACAAACACTAGGCTCCATTGACCTTCTAGCGATGACGTATCAAAAGGTTGTCCGGTATGCGTCGTTAGCGTAAACGGCGCTATTGCCCTTGGTTCTGGGTAGGTTTGAAAGTATTTTGGCTCGCTTTCACTTTCAATACTGGGGGGCGCGATATACAGCGCCCCAACAATGCCTGCGCACAGTGCTACGAATGCGACAATACCGACAATAATTCGTTGATTCATAAACTCAGTGGTATGTAATGATCGAGAAGTAATACAACAAACAATACCATGAGATGAATAATTGAAAACCTAAAAGTTTTCATTGCCGTTTGTGAGTCTGCATCGAACTTTAGCTTTAGTGCATAGTACAGAAACCCAATATTAAGCAAGCTTGAGCCAGCCAAGTAAATGAGGTCACTCATTCCAGTAAGATAGGGCAGTAAGCATACCAGCCCCAATAACACTGTATACAGCAATACTGACGTTTTAGTAAAAGAAACACCATGCGTTACGGGTAACATAGGCACTTTCGCCTTCGCGTAGTCTTTTTCTCTGTGAATAGCGAGAGCCCAAAAATGTGGAGGTGTCCAAGTAAATATGATGAGCACTAGCAATAAGGCGTGTGCGTGAATTTCACCCGTTACGGCTGTCCAACCCAAAAGAGGGGGCGCTGCACCCGCTAGCCCTCCAATCACGATGTTTTGCGGCGTTGCGCGCTTTAGGTACATGGTGTAGACAAACGCGTACCCTACTAAACTTGCTAATGTAAGCCATGCGGTAATCATGTTGACGAAAAGGGCAAGCACAACAAACCCGACTACGCCAAGTGTCCCTGCAAACCACAGCGCGTTATTCACGCTCACTTTTCCCTTCGCCACAGGCCGGTTAAACGTTCGCGCCATAACACTGTCAATTTTATGGTCGACTACATGGTTAATGACTGCCGCAGAGGCTGACAACATACCTATACCTAATAAACCGCAAATAAGCACCTTTGCGTTTACCCAAGTAGGCGTTGCCAAACACATCCCCACAAGCGCGGTTAACAACAGCAGCATTACCACATTTGGCTTGGTCATTTCGTAATAATCACGCCATGTGACTATTTGATGTTGGCGCGAAGCACGTGCATGTATAGAGACTGATTTAGCCATGGAAACCTCCTGGAGCCTTGGGAAGAATATGAGAAGACGTCGACGCACTTAACGCGTCATTTGAAAATACATCTGTTCTAAAAGCGCCAGCACTTTGCAGTGTTCTAGTGCTTGATAATGCGTTTACCTTTTGTGCTTCAATGCGTTCAACGCGTTCGCGTTTTAAGGTAAGTACAACCGTAAAAATTAGGTTCAATAATGAAAGAAGGAGTACAGCAGCCACTGCGTTATGCAGCACCGCAACAGCTAATGGCAACATGAAAGCGACATTGCTTACGCCTAGTGCCACCTGTGTGCACAGCGCTAGCAGCATAAAGGCGCTGATGCGTTTTTGCTTTTGTGCAGCATAGCGACTTATGAGTAGGCTAATACCCAAGGCCAGCAAATAGAAAAAAGTAATAACGGCGCCTAGCCTGTGCACAATGTGCATGGTGACGCGCTCGCCGTAATCGTGCGCGCCAAATTCATAGTTCTCGGCATCAGGCACGCTGAATGCGCCTGAGATATCTATTCTATCTTGCCACCCGGTTTCGCAAATCGGCATTTCTGTACATGCGAGCGCGGCGTAATTTGCCGACGTCCACCCTCCAAGGGCTATTTGCGTAACCAGTACGCCCAACCCTAAAAATGCGAACACTCTAATATAAGACTGAAAACCTTTGGCATTAGCTGAAACGCTTGTTGCATTTTCGCTATCATCTAATGTTGAGGTTTCGGCTACGCGTGGAGGCTGCGAACTGGAAGCATGACGTAAACGAAGATAAAGAACGAAAAGGCACGAGAGCACCGTAAAGCCGCCTAGCAAATGCCCCATTACCACAACAGGAAGCAGGTTAAGTGTTACGGTCCACATTCCAAGCGCAGCCTGAAATATGATGAGCCCTAACAATAACAATGGCAATTTAACAGGCGTACCTTTATTGCGCTGTCTTACAGCAATCACTGCTATTGCTAAAACACATAATCCTAATGTGCCTGCAAAATAGCGATGAATCATTTCATTCCATGCTTTAAACGCTTCAACAGGACGCTCTGGGTAGGCAGCATTCGCCTGAGCTACCTTTTCTTCACTAAGCGGCACCGTTAAGTTGCCGTAGCAACCGGGCCAATCTGGGCAACCAAGACCAGCATCGGTCAATCGGGTATAGGCGCCCAAAATGATGACTACTGCCGCTAGAAAAATGCTAAATAACGTTAACTTTTTCATGGTCATTATCCTATACGCGACAGCTTCAAGAGCTTTCTCATGTCTGCCAACATATTGCGGCTTTCCATCACTGCCTCTTTTCTGTCATCTTTAATTTCATAAAAGAGCATGGCATTGTTTTGGGTATCAACAATATAAACGCTGCTCGAAGCAAGCGTGGTTGGCGTGGTCACAGCTAACGTTTCAACAAAAGGATATTCGCTAAGAGCAGCAATAGCAGTTTGGTCGCTAGACGCTGTGGTAACCACCAATGCTTGAGCGCGATCAGATTCTTTTCCTAGCGCAAGCCACACTTGGTTAATACTAAAAAGTGCGTTCTCGCACACTGCATCGCAGTTATTTGGCATAACATATAGTAAACGCCACTTGGGCTCTGCGTTTTCAAGTAACGCGCTCACATCAATGGTAGGTGCAAGCAGTTGCCCTTTGTTCGTAGCGCCTTTCGTAAACCAATCGTTATCAAGTGCAAGCTTTGCCAAAACCACTGGCAAAACAAACACCGCCACCATAATTATTAACGTTTTTTTTGAAGCAGCATTACTCATAACTACGTCCTTTCTTACTAATTGCAAAACCACCAATAGCTGCAGCCGCAATAGCTAAACCAAACCATTGCACGGCATAGCCTAGGTGCTTTTCAGGAGACATAACAACGGCCTGATGCTCGCGAACAAAGGCAGGGTCAGGTGTTGTAAGTTGAAGAATAAAAGGTAAAAACTTGCGCTCTAAGGCGTTGCTTAGTGCAGAAAATTCGATTTGTTGAACCAGCGCAGGACTTTTTGCGAGCGCCATATTGGTTTCAGTAACCAAGGGGTTCTTACTTGGCACACTGATGACGCCTGTAAATGTTCGAGTTTCACTGGTAAAAAGAATATCAGGCATGGTGCGCATTAAATCTGGAGCGGGGACCCAACCAAAATTAACAAGTAGCCACCCAGCGTTAGTATAAGCGGGCACTAAAACGTCAAACCCTACCTGCTGGTTGTAGATCTGATTATCTAAAAGCAGAATGTGATTAGCGTCTAACGAACCACTGAACGATACCGTAATATCTCGTGGATCTTCATTCGACAGCGCCTCTTCTAAACTCATGGTTCCATTACTTTGCTTTTGCGCTATGCTAGCTAAGCGTTGTTGCTTTTGGACCATGCGATCAAGTTGCCAGTACCCTAAACCGCACATAATCGCCACACTGATGCCCGTGAGTATCCAAGGAATAACGTGGCTTGTGCGAGAAAACATGGTTATCTCGCCCCATACACAAATAGAATAAAAACCGAGGTGAGTATGTTAATAAAAATAGTCCTTGTTGCTTTAGTGCTGTATATGATTGTTAACTTGTTCATGGCTATGCGCATCATGATGAAAAACGACACATCAAAAGGCCCAATGAGTAAATACATCGGTCGACGCGTGCTCACTTCCACCATCATCGTCATTATTATTCTTATCGCTATTGGTACCGGCCTAATTACCCCAAACCCGAGGCCATATTGAGTTTGGGGCTACCTTTAAAGTACGTAAACAAAGATGTAGAGCATGACCCACACTACATCAACAAAATGCCAATACCAGCTGCCCGCTTGAAATGCGAAGTGATTCTCTGGCGTAAAGTGCCCTTTTAGCACTCTGAAAAACAATACGATGAGAATGATGGTACCCAGCGTAACGTGCATGCCGTGAAAGCCTGTGAGCATAAAGAACGTGTTGCCGTATATGCCAGACTGTAGGGTTAAACCCAAATCGCGATATGCGTGGATGTATTCCTCAACTTGCAGAAACAAAAATCCGCAACCCAATAAAATAGTGATGCCCAACATAAGGGTGAGTTGCTTGCGTTTATTTTGCTCTAGCCCAACATGTGCAAAGTGCAGCGTAATTGAGGAAATGAGCAGAATAATGGTGTTGATGGTTGGTAAACCTGCAGCGCTCATCTCTTGCGTTGTGATGCCACCAGGTGTCGTAACGAGGGGCCACATGGCTTCAAAGGTGGGCCATAACACCTCATTGGTCATGGCATTATTTGATGCTCCGCCGAGCCAAGGCACAGAGATAAACCTTGCGTAATAAAGCGCGCCGAAAAACGCTGCGAAAAACATAACCTCTGAGAAAATAAACCAGCTCATCCCCTGTCGGTATGAGCGTCCAAGTTGGTCGCTGTAAAGGCCTGCCATCGACTCGTCGATTTGATTTTTAAACCAACCGACAAGCATTACCAGCAATACTGCTATACCAGCAAGCAGAATGTGACCTCCGTAGCCGGTTTCACCTCTGGTCACTTGAACTACGTAATTGCCAGCACCAACGGCAATGAGAAATAGTGCGACGGCACCTACAATAGGCCATGGGCTTTGCGCAGGTACATAATATTTTTGATAGTCGTGATTTTGTATTTCGGGTTGCATATTCTTCTCCTTATCCCTTCGGTTTATTCACCAGCGACGGGTGTGGAAGCCATAAAGGGATTCGGGGTTGTCGTTAGGTCACTTGCTCTCGCTGTGACGTCATAGAGTGTGTACTGCAATGTAAAAAACGTTATTTCTTTAGGTAATTGGGGGTCTACGTAGAACTGCATAGGCATGTAGGCTTCGCTACCCGCATCTAAAGGTTGCTGGTTGAAGCAGAAGCACTCCGTTTTATTCAAATAAAGCGCTGCGGTTCCGGGTGACACAGAGGGAATAGCTTGGGCAACGATATTGCTTGAAGCAGGGTTTCTTACGTAAAAAGACACTGTGTTTAGCTCGCCAGGGTGAACTTTCACACGCTTCGTTTCAGCACGAAATTCCCACGGCATGCCTGAATTGGTTCGAGTGATGAATTCGACAGTTACTTCTCGAGACTCATCAATTTCTACCGATTGATAAACCGCTGCCGTACCTTCTGTCTTCCCATTGATGCCTGTGACATCACAAAACACGTCGTAAAGCGGCACTAAGGCGAAGCCAAAACCAAACATGCCAATAACAATTGCGACAAGCTTGATCACCATCTTGTTGTTTGCACTTTGCTGAGACATCACGCGACCTCCGGTAAACCCAAAGGTGAGGGCAGTTTGTACCTATTGAGCACATTTTCTGCCCCACCGTCTGCAAATGTGTGAATATCCCCCTTCAAGGGCATTTAAGCACCTGAAGGAAATGAGCTACTCACAGCCAAACCCACCGTTATTTAACAACAGGTGGCGTTTCGAATGTGTGATAAGGCGCAGGAGAAGGAATTTCCCATTCCAAGCCTTCAGCACCATCCCATACTTGTGCTGACACGGCGTCGCCTTGCTTTTTGCATGCTTTAATTAGCAGAGCAAGGAAAATAAGCTGAGATAATCCAAAGGCAAAACCGCCCAAGCTTATCCACTTATTAAAATCAGCAAACTGCAATGCATAGTCTGGGATACGACGAGGCATACCAGCCAAACCAACAAAGTGCATTGGGAAAAACAACACGTTTACTGAAATCAGTGAGCACCAGAAATGCCACTTTGCCAGTGTTGTGTCGTACATTTTGCCTGTCCATTTTGGTAGCCAGTAATACACGGCAGCCATAATGGAAAAGACTGCACCTGTTACCAACACATAGTGGAAGTGAGCAACAACAAAGTAGGTGTCGTGATACTGGAAATCTACCGGTGTTATCGCCAGCATTAAGCCTGACAGGCCACCAATGGTGAACAGCACAATAAAAGCAATGGCGAACATCATTGGCATTTCAAAACTTAATGAGCCTCGCCACATGGTGGCCACCCAGTTAAATACTTTCACGCCTGTTGGCACCGAGATAAGCATGGTGGCAAACATGAAGAACATCTCCATGTACACCGGCATGCCTGTTGTGAACATGTGGTGCGCCCATACCACGAACGAGAGCAGTGCAATAGATGCCGTGGCATACACCATAGAAGCGTAACCAAAAAGTTGCTTTCTAGAAAAGGTAGGAACAATTTGAGAGATAATGCCAAACGCTGGCAAAATCATGATGTAAACTTCAGGGTGCCCGAAGAACCAGAAAATATGCTGGAACATTACGGGATCTCCGCCGCCCGCTGCGTCAAAGAAACTTGTGCCAAAGAACTTATCAGTTAATACCATGGTGACTGCACCGGCAAGTACTGGCATTACAGCAATGAGCAAAAACGCTGTAATTAACCATGTCCAAACAAACAGCGGCATTTTCATCCACGTCATACCCGGCGCACGCATATTAAAGATGGTCACAATTACGTTAATCGCGCCCATAATCGATGAGATCCCCATGATATGAACGGAAAACACAAATAGGGCTGTAGAGTCGCCACTGTAAGTTGTTGAAAGCGGTGCATAAAAAGTCCAACCGAATGCCGGACCACCACCTTCCATAAATAGCGAACTAAGCAGAATTAAAAACGCCCCGGGTAAAATCCAGAAACTCCAGTTGTTCATTCGAGGCAGTGCCATATCAGGCGCACCAATCATCATTGGAACTAACCAATTGGCAAGCCCAGTGAATGCTGGCATGACGGCACCGAAAACCATGATAAGGCCGTGCACCGTCGTCATTTGATTAAAAAAGTTAGGGTCTACAATTTGAAGGCCCGGTTGAAACAATTCGGCACGAATGACCATTGCCATAGCACCGCCGACCAAAAACATGATGAAGGCGAACCATAGGTAAAGTGTACCGATATCTTTGTGGTTAGTGGTAAAAAGCCAGCGTGTAATGCCTTTGGGAATATGATCGTGATGCTCGTGTTCTTGATGAGATGAACCATCGTGGGGCACTGTGGTATCTGGCGAAATAACTTCAGTTGCTTTGCTCATGATCTGCTCCTAGTTTCCGTTAGCCACGGCATTAACATCTTTCGCCTGAACCATATCACCGGTGTTGTTCCCCCACGCATTTCGCTCGTAGGTCACTACTGCGGCAATCTCTTTAAGACTTAGCATTTTAGAGAAAGCTTGCATGGCAGTACCTGTTTTGCCATGAAGCACAATGTCAATATGAGCTTGCTGATCTTCAAGCGCCATTTTGCTACCTTTCAAGGCAGGAAATACACCCGGTAAGCCTTCTCCGTTAGGCATATGACATGCTGCGCACGTAGCGTTATAAACGCGCTCACCTTCTCTCATCAACTCGTCCATCGACATGTTCATTGAAAGAAGGCGTTGCTCTTCTTCCTTGGCCTGACGAACAATTTCTTCTTGCTCGTTCATCCACTTATCAAATTCAGCAGGCTCTTTAGCAATAACGACGACCGGCATATAACCATGATCTTTTCCACACAGCTCTGCGCATTGCCCGCGGTAGATACCGGACTCATTTACTTTTGCCCACGACTCGTTAATAAAACCTGGATTCGCGTCTTTTTTAACGGCAAAGTCTGGCACCCACCAAGAGTGAATAACGTCGTCAGACGTAATGAGGAATCGAACTTTCTTGCCTGTTGGGATAACCAGTGGACGGTCTACTTCTAGTAAGTAGTTGTCGGTTTTTTGAAATTTGTTTTCAATCTGCTCTCGCTGTGTAGCAAGTAGCGAATAAAACTCCACGTCACTGTCCATGTACTTGTAATGCCACTTCCACTGAGAGCCAGTCACAAGTACTGTCATATCAGGTTCAGACGTATCTTCCATTGCGATGAGGGTGTTGGCTGCTGGTACAGCCATGAAAATTAAAATAAGAAAGGGAATTACGGTCCACGCTATTTCTACTTTTACATTCTCGTGAAAGTTAGCTGGCTTGGCGCCTCGTGATTTTCTATGTAAGTACATTGACGCAAACATGACGCCAAACACCACTACGGCGATAGCAACACAAATGAAAAACATCAACATATGCAGGTCGTAGACCTGACCACTGATGTCGGTAGCGCCGCGTCTTAAGTTCAGTGAAGAGACTTCTTCACTTGCTTCTTGCGCGAAAAGCAATGGAGAGAAAAGCAAACATGGTATGCATGCACACCACTTTGCCAAAACGGTCGTTAGTTGTTTCACTCAGCACCTCCGGAATGGTGTGGCCAAAACGCTAATTAAGTGCGAGCTGCCCTACCAAATGGTTTGCGAACGATTGACCCATAACCTCAACTTGTAATACAAATTTAGAGTCATTGTTATTATTTTGTTAATCTCTGTATAAGAATTGCGCAATAATGTCGTGCCGTCTAGTCTTTTCTGTTAAAAATTTAACGAAGTGACTAATTTTTAATCATTACATTAAGGGAAGGTCGGGTTTGCGTAGCTGTTAAAGAGAAGAAAGGGATAACAGACGGCGCTAAAATTAAACACTCATTTTGAACGAGCTTTTAAAACCGCAAAGCCGTTAACTGACTAATAAATAAACAGGTAACAGTGTTATTCATTTTTGTTTCAAACAAATTTTAAGTAAAAGAATGTCGCTGACTTTAGCCATTCACAAAGAAAATAGTGCTGAAAATTAGCATAATTGTATTGCCCATCGCAGTGTCAGTTTACCGTTAAATTAATAACTAACTTGGCAAAAAAGCGAGAAAAACGGGTACAAAAGGCATAAAAAAAGCGGCTAACGTGCCGCTTTTGTGCAAAGTCGTTAAAACCTTACATCCAGTCAGCGTTTCTGATCACGCCAACAGCAATACCTTCAATGGCAAAATGTTCAGTCGCTAAGTCTACTTTTATCGGTGAGAACTCTTCATTTTCGGCATGAAGAAGTACCTCGCGTCCACGTTTCTCTAAACGCTTCACCGTAACGTCTTCATCTACGCGAGCAACAACAACCTGACCGTTGTGGACATCAGTAGTACGGTGCACCGCTAAAAGATCGCCATCTAAAATACCAATATCTTTCATGCTCATGCCGTTTACACGAAGTAAAAAATCGGCTTGAGGTTGGAACAGAGCAGGGTCTACCTTGTAATGCGATTCTACGTGTTCTTGCGCCAGTATAGGCTCTCCGGCTGCAACGCGACCAATAAGCGGTAGGCCTTCTTCCTCAGCGTCGTTATCAAGAGGGATATTCAGCTTTATACCACGTGACGTACCAGGCAGAATTTCAATTACGCCTTTACGCGCCAACGCTTTCAAATGCTCTTCTGCCGCATTTGCAGAACGGAAACCAAGTTGACGCGCAATTTCCGCACGCGTGGGAGGCATTCCCGTTTCTTGCATGGTAGTTTTGATAAGTTCTAAGACTTCAGTTTGTCGTGCTGTGAGTGGGCGCATAAAAGACCTGTCTGTTCATACAGTTCCTGTAAGTATATACACCTAAAAACAAATAACAAGCACTTGCCGCTAACTATTGGTAATAGTTTGCGGCAAGTGTTCATGTCTTATTTAACAAGCAACGCCATACTTTCGTTTCCTATCTGTAACTCTAGTTGTCCAGCAGCAGTTTTGTGTGCGCGCAAGCCACTGACATTTTCAACATCGAGACCTGGGCTGCGCCATAGTAAATGTCCTGTATGGGCTATTTCAGCAACTTTTAGTACAGCGTTATAATTCCCGGACTGAGAGTCGTAATCTTCTGTTACATGCACGCTAAGCATTGATTGGTTAGCGTCAGTTGACGGATTTGCTATTATTTTGTTTGGAGAAGAAGGTGTTGCCAAGCTTTCTTTTAACGCAAACGCATCGTCTTCTAATTCGAAAATATGGATGAGGCGCTGGCCATCGTCTAAACACGCAAATTCAAAAGCACTGTCAGTATCGATGTTGATAGTTATTAAACTTTGACAATTAACTTCAGTTTCACTCACGCTGCTCATTTCACCGTCTTGAATCTTATAAAACATCAGTGATTCATAACCGCTCGCAGCAATGTAGTGCGTTTCACCATTTTGTAGTGTAGCCATCGAATAAATATTGACGTTGCTCACCACCGAATCGATAAGCACCTGATTTTCAATATCGAACACTTTAATTCGGTCGTTATCGACAATAACCGCGTCTTTGAAGCCATCGTTATTTAGGTCGGCTGCTTCAATCAGTGATACATAACCGTTTTGATTGTTTCCTAACGTCCATTGCACTGAATTGTCTGAAAGCTCCACGACATTAAATGATGAATCAAAATCTAAAGCGCCTATGAACAGTTCGCCTACACCGTCATTATTATAGTCAGTTACCACTGGTTTACTGTAATCATGCGACGCCTCTCCAACTTCGTCGCTTTGCGCAAAATTACCACTGTTGTCTACGGATAAGATCTGAATAGACGTGTTGTAGTTATACGTTTTGCCTACAAATACGGCGCGCTCATCACTATCACTATAAGGTGCCCATCCCGCAGCGAAGTATTCTGATGAACGTGACGCACTTTCAATGCCTGACAAAACAAAGTCATCATTCGCGCTTTTCTGTGCCACCATCACTTTGCCGTCAGCAGCCCAGATAACGTCATTTACATTGTCGTTATCTACATCCCCAACAAACAGTGAAGTACTCTCATAGCCATCGTGAGTAATATTCCAACGCTGAGAAATTTGTCCGCCAGTCAACGTAAGCGCTCTCACCTCTCCCCAATTACAATCAGAAGCAATCACAATTCCTTGTGAAGAAGCGTCGTCTTTGGCATAAATAATTCCGCAAAAATCACTCGGTTCCCCAGATGCAATACTCGTTTTCGATACAGCAGAATACACTGAAAGGTTCTCCCAGCGCTCGGCACCAACGATTTCATCAACTCCGTTGCCATTCATGTCTCCAACAACAACGTAATTTTCACTAAAGCCACTGCCATACAGCCATTGGTTATCACCACTGTCTAGATCGAATACGTAACCGTTGTTGGTTACCATTTCTATAGAGGCATCGTCATCTACATTGCCGAAAGCAACATTCGATACTCCATCTACATCATATTGTTGTAACTTTTCACCAGACGCTATGTCGTAAATAGAAATAGAAGCAGGGTCATCGTAGTCCTCACCATGTAGAACGGCAATTTCTTCTCGTCCATCTTGATTAATGTCGTAGAACCAACCAGACGACACTCTTCCATCAATAGTAAATACAGACTCAGCGTTATTTTGTCGGTTCTCAATTACCGACAAGCCTCGCTCGGTCAGCACGTAAATTTCGTCGCTGTCATTACCATCAATATCTTGGGTAAAAACGCCTTTCACTTCACCTTTAGTAGGTAACTTATACGGGTACACATAGGAGTTTTTAAGCGTATTACCTTCTACCATAAATGTCCCAACATTTCTGTTATTAGCTGCTACAAGTTCTTTGACACCGTTTGTGGATGCAATAGCAAAACTCTGACTACGTCGAGGTATCAATGTGGAAGCTCTAGCGAAAGCTGGCGCCTTGTCAGCAAAAGATGTGACTTCTAAGGTCTGTTGATTTTCTGATTCATCTAAACTCGCAAACGTAAATACGTATGTCTGCTCGTTAAACAATTGACTCGCTGGCACTTGCCACGTTAAAAGCCCTTCATCATTCATTGTAGCGCCAGGCGGAGCAGAAATGAGGGCACCTGCAGTATCGTCGTCAATATTGTCTGGGTCTGTCATTGCAATGGTAAACTCAACGTAATTTCCTGCATTCACTGAATCTGGCATATTCTCTGCGCTCAGCGTCATCGGAGAGTCACTAATCTCAATGGATGAAGACGGAAGCGACTCGACCACATTAAAGCCGTCAGATACCACCATGGAGACGCTCACTTCATCTCCATAAACAGCTTTAAAAGGAGGAAGCGTGTCATCACTAACACCTTCTACCACGTTACCATTTATTCTCCACAAGTAAGAAACGGTAAGATCTGACTCTGGCGTGTCTGTATCGTAGTAATAACCTGGTGAGGCAACGATTGCTTCAGTTGTGTAAACATCACCATATACATCAAGGTTAGGTTCCGTAACAACTGGTGGTATTGAGAGTTGATCGATGTCAGAAAACGCAAGGCCGCTATGTTCACCATAGGCAAATGTATCAAAGGAGTTGAAGTAAACGCCTACGTCATATTCGTCATCACCATTGGTGTCTTCTGCATAGAGAATAACACCGGAAGTTACTTCAATACCCACGGCTTTGCTGCCTTTTATAGCTAGTTTACCCTCAGATACGTACGGGAAGTCTCCATCATCAGACGAGTACGAGAAATCGAGCTTACCCTTTGAGGCCACATAAACAGAGCCCTGTATTTCAGACATATAGCCATTATCAGCATTGCCTTCCGATGACGTACCCGTAATTTTATATTTTTTGCCATTTAAGGACGCAGTAAGGTGCTGACTAGTTTTTTCAGTGTAGTAACCTGACTCAACACTACCACTAAGACTCAGCATACCGTTTAACACCGTGACATCACCATCCCGAGCTATAGATAGCGAAGTAAAGTAGGTTGTAACTTCATTACCCGTCTCATCAGCCTTAGAAGTAACAACCGTGAACTTTCCATGAAAGCGAGCGTTTTGATTGTAGTCATTACACCGGTCGTAATCGATGATCATGGTACCAAGACCCGTATTGGGGTCTATTTTACCAGCATATTTTACAGAACCCGCTTCATGACACTGCGCTGTTCCGCTTATCGTGCCGTCGTTATCCACAAATTCTGAGAGTTCATAATCACCAATATATGGAGTACTAATTGTGCTTTCACCGAATAGCGCAATGTACACGTCTTGAGCGGCATTAATATCAGCGGTTGCAACCTTTGTTTCCCCCGTGTAACTCGCGTCTGCAATAGACTTAGCAGCATCATCAAGCGTGGCTTTCGAATGATCCAAAGGATTAGACAAAATTTGAAACGCAGTAGGCTCTGGAGGAGGTGTTGGTGCAGGCGCTGGATTTGGGGTTGGAGAGGAATCAGAGCCGCCTCCACCCCCACATGCACTAAGAATTAAGATTGAAAAAAGGCCGGCAAAACCTAGGTTTGAAGTTTTCATTCATCTTCCCTGACTTGGACAGCATGCGGCCCCTCAATACGATGGGTTCAGCGCATACCAGTATTCGCGATTATAATTAGCTTAACCTTATAACTTATCTTCTATAGAGTGGCAACGAAATCCCATAGAATAACATTGAATTTTCACGCATAAAGGCTATTCATCCTACGTCAGCTATTACTTCAAACCATTTGATTTCTAAATTTTTATTTTGCCTGGTAAAGCGCTGTATCGGCCGATGACAAAAGTGCGCTGAAAATTGAGGTATCGGTAAACGAGTGCGCTTTTGAACTTCTTAGACTAGTGTAAGTCAGTAAAGCAAACAGCGCGGTGATATTGGCTCACCGCGAGATTGTGGTGCAATTGTGTTACACTGCGCCCGTTTTTATTTCATAGGACTACAGAATTCATGTCGTGGATGCGAAAAGCCCTTTTATCGGTATTTCATTATCCTGTTAAGTTACTGGTCAAAGCCCACAGTATTCCAGTAAACGTTGAAACCGAATTAGGAATAGATAAAAGTAAACCTATCGTTTATCTACTCCCGACCAACTCAGTGACAGACCAGCTTGCATTGAGAATGTCAACCGAAGCGCTAGGTCTACCTAGCCCAACAGAAACCCTCACGTTAGCAGGCCGAGAATACTCATCAACGCTGTTTTTAAGAAAAACGCAGCCTATATTCCGTTCATCTGCAAAAGACACGGGAATTGAAGAGGTATTTACCGATCTTTTCCACTTGCACCGAGACCATGAAAACCTCGATTTACAAGTTGTTCCTGTGTATGTGACGTGGGGACGTGCTCCAGGGCGTGGCAATCCCGGTCTTGCCGACCTTATCACTGAAGCAGCAGCGCCTAGCTGGCTACGTAAGCTATTTATCGTACTGTTTTTAGGCCGTGACAATTTCATAAACTACTCGAAAGCCGTTTCTGCACGCGCCATGTCTAACCAACATGGAAGCGACCAGAGCATTGCCCACAAGCTAGTACGCGTAGCAAGTACTCACTTTCAAAGAAAGCGTCAAAGTATGACGGGCCCAACGTTATTGGAGCGTCAAGAGCTTAATAATAGTGTGTTGGGTTCCGATGCGGTGCGTCGTGCCATTGCTGAAGAGTCGCGAAGCAAAAAAGTTTCCCATGAAAAAGCAAAAGAAACCGCTCAGTCTTACATTACTGAAATTGCCGCAGATTATCGTGAAGGCCTTATTCGGTTTGGTGACAGACTACTTACCCGAATTTGGAACAAGATTTACAACGGTATTAGCGTAGGTCACGCCGACCGAATTCGAGAGCTTGCGGCTAACGGACACGAAATTATTTATGTGCCTTGCCATCGCAGTCATATGGATTACCTGTTGCTCACTTACGTTATTTATCACGAAGGCATGGTAACACCGCACATTGCAGCGGGTATCAACCTTAACTTTTGGCCCGTGGGCAAAATGTTCCGCCGAGGTGGCGCGTTCTTTTTGCGTCGAAGCTTTGCTGGCAATAAGCTCTACACCGCTGTTTTTCGCGAATATTTAGAACTGCTGTTTAATAAAGGCTACTCGGTTAAATATTATCCCGAAGGCGGCCGTAGTCGCACGGGTCGTTTGATCCCACCCAAAACCGGTATGCTTGCCATGACGATTCAAGCCATGCTGAAAGGTGTGAATCGCCCAGTCAGTATCGTGCCGGTTTATATTGGTTATGAAAACGTGATGGAAGTGAAGAGCTACTTGAACGAGCTGAAAGGCTCTAAGAAGAAAAAAGAATCTAATCTTCAGGTATTCTCGGCTATTCGTAAGCTTAAAAATTATGGCCACGGCTATGTCAACTTTGGCGAGCCTATTGCCCTCAATCAGTTCCTTGAAACACATGTGCCGGACTGGAGAGAGTGTCGCGATGCCGAACCAGAGAAAAAGCCTGCCTGGTTAACGCCAGCGGTAAATGAGCTTGCTAACAACGTGATGACGCGTATTAACCGCGCTGCTGCGTTAAATGGAATGGCATTAGCTTCATTATGCTTACTGTCTTCTAAAACGCAAACCATGAGTGAAGCCGAGCTGAAGCAAGCTATTGGCGATTTTATGGACCTATTTAAAGCCGTGCCATTTAGCGACGATGCAACCATTCCTGATTCCACTGCAGAGGAATTGCTTAGCGATACGCTTAAGTTAGGCCGTTTTGATATAAAAGAAGACGACTATGGCCGTTTAATTAGCCCTCAGCCAAAATCTGCTGTGTACTTAACCTATTATCGCAACAACATCTTACATTTGTTCGCCATTCCGGGGCTTATAATGGCATCGGTTTTTGCCAAAAAAGGCGCAACGAAAAACGACATTCTTCAGCTTATTGCGGCGCTTTATCCATTGCTACAAAAAGAGTTGTTCTTACATCTTACGCAAGACGAGGCGCTATCACACACTGATGCATTGATCACAGCATTGCTCGACAGCGGGCTATTACGTCAAAAAGGCGATGAGCTATTGCCTCCAGACGCGCTCTGCAAACAGTTCCACTCTGCGTGGTTATTAAGCCGCTGCATGCAAGAAACGCTGCAGCGTTATGCTGTGGTACTTACCATTCTTGATAAAGAGAAGGTGATTAGTCGCGGCGCGCTAGAGCGGGAAAGCAAACAAGTAGCAGAGCGCTTGTCGGCACTTTATGGCTTAAGCTCCCCTGAGTTTTACGACAAAAATGTGCTGTCTAGCTTTATCAGCGCCCTGAAGGAAAATCATTGGTTAGACTCTGAAAAAGACGGCAGTTTGAAATACTCGGAAGAGTGCGAAGCACTTCGCGCAGACGTTATGTCACTAATATGGCCTGAAATGACGCAGCATTTAGAGAATGTGGCGCGTAACAATTAACGATCAACATCTTCAATTTGATTGCTATTTTGCCAATGTCTAGCTGTTTACAGTAAAGCATAAATGTAAAAGCCCATTCACTTGCATGGGCTTTTTTAATGTGAAATATCACGACTGGACCGCATTTTCTGCTACTCGCTGCGCGTTGCCAATCAACTACCCCTATTAAGGATCGCTTTGTATCGCTCCCCGGAAAACCATTGCTTATCGTGAAGCGATACAAAGCGGAAAACAGCACTGTTAGCGTGTTCGCTTGCCTATTTCATGTGGTCTGGTTGTGACAAGAAAAAGCGATACGCTGGATTGTCTGTCACTTCTTCTACTTTATAACCCAGCTCGGCAACATGTTGATTAAAATCTTCACGGCTTTGTGGAGGTATATCAAACCCAACCAAAACCAGCCCTTCTGCTGCTCCGTGGTTGCGATAGTGAAATAGAGTAATGTTCCACTGCTCGCCCAGAGTATTTAGGAAGTTTAATAGCGCGCCAGGGCGCTCTGGAAACTCAAAGCTAAACACTTGCTCGTTCAAAATAGTAGGGGGACGCCCGCCCACCATATGACGCACGTGTAACTTTGCCAGTTCGTTGTCAGTTAAGTTAACGCAGTCGTATCCCTTGTCTTGAAGGCTATGTTGCAACGCGGCAAACTCTTGCTGACCACCTTTTAGCTTAACGCCTACAAATATATGCGCTTCACTTTCATTGGCGTAGCGATAGTTAAACTCGGTTATGGCTTTTGCCCCCACGCATTCACAAAACTGCTTAAACGCGCCTTTGGTTTCTGGAATTTTAACCGCAAATACTGCTTCTTTTTGTTCACCCAATTCACAGCGCTCAGACACGTAGCGCAGGGTATGGAAGTTAATGTTGGCTCCACATAAGATTCCGCCTAACTTCTTGCCTTGTAAGTCGTGCTGCTTGGCGTATTTGCGAATGGCCGCAACTGACAGAGCGCCCGCCGGTTCTGCAATAACACGGGTGTCATCAAAGATATCTTTAATGGCGCCGCATATTTCATCGTTTGTTACTGTGATGGCTTCATCAATTAAGCGGTTACAAAGACGAAACGTTTCTTTGCCCATAACTTTAACCGCTACGCCGTCGGCGAAGATGCCTACACTATCAAGCTCGGTAGGTTCGCCTTTAGCCTTGGCTTTAATAAAGCAGGCAGACTCTTCAGACTCTACGGCAACAATTTTAATACTAGGCTTTAACTGCTTTAAATACACTGCAATACCTGCAGCTAGTCCGCCTCCGCCCACAGCGATAAACAAAATATCAAGATTGGGATTTTGCTCTAGCAGCTCTCGCGCAACCGTTCCTTGACCAGCAATAACATCTGGGTCGTCAAACGGCGGCACAAAAGTATAACCATGGGTTTCACACAAACCCTTTGCATGATTACTGGCTTGGTCGAAGCTGGTGCCGTGTAATACTACATTTACGTTTTCACCGCCGAAGCGCCTTACTGCATCTACCTTAATGTCTGGTGTAGTTTCAGGCATGACAATCGTCGCCTGAATACCTTTCATTTTAGCGCTATAGGCCAAGCCCTGAGCGTGGTTTCCCGCCGATGCACCAATTACCCCTGCCTGCAATTGCTTGTCACTTAACGAACAAATTCGATTGTAGGCACCGCGTAGCTTAAAGCTTTTAACCGGCTGCTGATCTTCTCGTTTTAAGAAAATCTCATTCCCAAGCTCAGCAGAGAGTAAAGACATATAAGAAAGCTCACTTGCCACCGCCACATCATAGACAGGGGCAAGCAAAATCTTTTTTAAGTACTCGTGGTCGCTTACATGCTCACTTGTCATTATAGATTTTCCAGCTTGCTAACATCGCGTACGGCACCTTTGTCGGCACTGGTTGCTAGCGCCGCAAAGGTTTTTAAAGAGGTTGAAACTTCACGAACCCTATCTTTAGGCTTCCAAGGCGTATCGCTGGCTTCCATTTTTGCGCGGCGCTCAGCAAGCTCTTCATCACTGATGACAATGTTGATGCTTCTGTTAGGGATGTCTATTTCAATTTTATCGCCATCTTCTACAAGACCAATGCCGCCGCCACTTGCGGCTTCTGGTGAGCAATGCCCAATAGACAAGCCGCTAGTACCACCACTAAAACGCCCGTCAGTTACCAGCGCACAGTGCTTGCCAAGCCCTTTCGATTTTAAGTACGACGTTGGATACAGCATTTCCTGCATGCCCGGGCCGCCTCGAGGACCTTCGTAACGAATAAACACGACATCGCCCGCTTGTACTTCGTTGCCCAAAATGCCTGCTACAGCGTCATCTTGGCTCTCATAAATACGTGCAGTTCCGTTGAATGTTAAAATAGACTCGTCCACGCCTGCCGTCTTCACAATACAGCCATCTTCTGCCACGTTTCCATAAAGCACAGCAAGGCCACCCTCTTGGCTAAATGCGTGGTCAATAGAGCGTATACAGCCGTTTTCACGGTCATCGTCGGCGGTATCCCAGCGACAGTCTTGACTAAATGCTTGAGTGGTACGAATGCCAGCAGGGCCCGCGCGGTAAAAAGTAATGGCGTCTTCGTTCTCAGGGTTTGTGATATCCCAATCGCTTATAACCTCAGTCAAAGGTTTACCTAACACATGATTTACGTCGGTGTTTAGCAATCCCGCTTTGTTAAGCTCATTCAAAATACCTAGTACGCCACCTGCGCGGTGTACGTCTTCCATGTGGTATTTAGGCGTAGATGGCGCCACCTTACACAAATGCGGCACTTTACGAGACAATCTGTCGATATCTGCCATTGTAAATGGCACGTCACCTTCCATGGCTGCGGCCAACAAATGCAAGATAGTATTGGTCGACCCACCCATGGCAATATCAAGGCTCATGGCGTTTTCAAACGCTTTGAAATTAGCGATATTGCGTGGCAATACACTTTCGTCATCATCGCCGTAATAACGCTTACACAGCTCTACAATTTGTTTGCCCGCGTGCTTAAATAAGCCTTCACGATCGGCATGCGTGGCAAGCATCGAGCCATTACCCGGAAGTGACAAGCCTAACGCTTCGGTTAAACAGTTCATTGAGTTCGCGGTGAACATACCTGAGCACGAACCACAAGTGGGACACGCAGAGCGTTCAATTTCTTCAGAGTCGGCATCGCTCACCTTATCGTCGGCAGCCGCTACCATGGCATCAACAAGGTCTAGCTTAATAAGCTGGTCTGAAAGCTTTGTTTTACCCGCCTCCATAGGGCCGCCCGACACAAAAATCACTGGCACGTTAAGGCGCATTGAGGCCATTAACATTCCTGGGGTGATTTTGTCGCAGTTTGAAATACACACAATCGCGTCGGCGCAGTGTGCGTTTACCATGTACTCCACCGCGTCTGCGATAATTTCACGAGAAGGTAAGCTATACAGCATACCGCTGTGGCCCATAGCGATGCCGTCATCAACCGCAATCGTGTTGAACTCTTTCGCCACGCCACCTGCAGCCTCTACGCTGCGCGCCACAAGTTGGCCGAGATCTTTTAAGTGAACGTGCCCAGGTACAAACTGCGTAAATGAGTTCGAAATAGCAATGATAGGCTTTCCGAAGTCAGAGTCTTTCATTCCAGTCGCTCGCCATAACGCGCGAGCGCCTGCCATATTTCTACCTTGCGTGGTAGTTGCAGAACGTAACTTGGGCATAAATCCTTCCCGTTGTATTTAGGTACTAAACCATTTCGTGAAACTTTAAAATAAGCGGCAAACCAATAATGCTATGGCACGTTTTTCATTGCACACTGCTTTACGCGTTATTGCATGTCATACTGATGGTGTATTAAACCATCTCAGGTCGTTCAAAGCGAAGGGCGTCAAAGCTTAACCACTAACATATCAGTAGCGCTTTGTTTTATATGATATATTCGACTTACAATGCTGTATTCCATTAGCACTGTAATTATGAAATGTTGTTCGTTAGAGGCTATGGCTTTACCTCTTATCTCAACGTGTAGTTTAGGGTACACGTTGATATTGGGCAAAGAAATAGCATGAAACACAAGGCCTGATCAAGTATTTTGCGGTAGAAATAGCGAGTTATTAAGGGCAGAAAAAGGGTAATAAGAAGATGTTCGATTGGTTTCATTGGCTGAACCTAGCGGGTGTTGCAGTGTGCGCCATTTCCGGCACCCTAATGGCTTATCAAAAGCGCATGGACGGATTTGGCGTAGTGGTATTAGCCAGTGCGACAGCCATTGGCGGCGGTACGCTGCGCGATGTGATGTTAGATGTGCCCGTATTTTGGATTGCCGATACCGACTACTTGTATACCACGCTTATTGCCGCCTTCATTCCTATTATTTGGCTGCGTATTAGCCCTCGCTTTCCTTTTCACTACCTGCTTATTGCCGATGCATTTGGATTAGCGCTCTTTAACGTTGTGGGAATTGAGAAAGCCTTAGCCAACGACACAGGTATGGCCGTAGCTGTTGCAATGGGAACGATTACAGGCGTATTTGGCGGGCTGCTTCGTGACGTTATCTGCCGAGAGGTACCACTGGTATTAAACGGCGAATTGTATGCTATGACCTGTATCGCAGGTGGCGTGGTATACGGGCTGGGCTTACAAATGGACCTCGCCACACAATGGTGTGGCATCGCCGCGCTTGCCACCACAGTATTGTTCAGGCTAGGCGCCATGCGCTGGCACTGGCAGTTACCTGTGTTTTATACCGATCACCACTAGGCGTAGAAGTCTATACCTAGTACCACTACAGCAATGAACGCGCTGTATTTTGATAACCGCTTGGTTATTCCCGCCGTAAGTACAGTTACATCTGAAATTCACTCACACTAGAGTTTACGCCCTATGGGCGTTTTCTTGTTTTTTAGCTACGCCTAAAGTTTTTATGTCAAAGGCTGCGAAAAAACGCGCAACACTAGTGAGGAGTAAGTTACATTATGGGTATGGCTGTTGTTAAGACCTTTGCAGGGCAGGGTGTATCTGCGCCAGAAGTAAGTGTAGAAATTCATCTTGCTAATGGTTTACCTGCCTTTCAATTGGTGGGCATGGCCGAAACCAGTGTTAAAGAAGCCAGAGAGCGAGTACGTAGCGCCCTTATAAACAGCGGCTTCGAGTTTCCTGCTAAGCGAATAACGGTAAATTTGGCCCCCGCGGATATCCCTAAGTTTGGCGGTCGTTTCGACCTGCCTATCGCCGTTGGAATATTAGCAGCATCTGGCTATATCGCAGACACCAGCTTGCTAAATATTGCCTTTGTGGGCGAGCTTGCCTTAAACGGCGAGATAAAACCGGTAAACGGGTTAATTCCCGTAGTAATGACCGCCGCCAACGAAGATATTTCGCTAGTATACCCGGGTGACAACGACGTAGAGGCAGCGTTAGTTTCTCATGCCACCCGCTATCCTGCCTTTGACTTGCTGTCTGTTTATGAACACCTTACCGGCAACAAAAAACTTGCCAAGGGTCAGCCATTTACAAGTCATGCTACGCCTCGAACGCTTACTGGGTGGGATGACATTATTGGCCAAGAACAGGCTAAACGCGCGCTAATTATTGCCGCCAGTGGCTCGCATAACCTGCTAATGGTAGGTCCTCCTGGTACTGGAAAAAGCTTGCTTGCCAGTCGTATGCTGTCGTTGCTACCAGACATGAGTGAAGAAGAAGCCCTAGAAGTCGCCGCGATCCATTCAGTAAAGGGCGAAAAACTTAAAGCCGAGCAATTTCTGACTCGCCACCTTCGCTCGCCACATCACACCAGCTCTGCCGTTGCCTTGACCGGGGGCGGTTCCAACCCAGTTCCAGGTGAAATATCACTTGCGCACCACGGTATTTTGTTTTTAGACGAACTCCCCGAGTTTGGACGAAAAGCGCTAGACGTGCTGCGAGAACCCTTGGAAACCGGCGACGTACACCTTTCTCGCGCCTCTGGTAGTGCAACATACCCAGCCAACTTTCAGCTGGTCGCGGCAATGAACCCAAGCCCCACAGGGGATATTGATGACAACCGGCTTACACCACAGCAACAGCTGAACTACTTAAACCGCTTGTCAGGCCCATTGCTCGATAGGATAGACATTCAAGTAGAAGTGCCTCGCTTACCCGACTACGACTTACCCGAACGGGCAAATGCACCCAATGACTCGTTGTTTGACACAAGGAAGCAAGTTATCAAGACAAGACACAAACAAGGGCTTCGACAAGGCAAACCAAATGGCGCACTGCACGCCGGAGAGCTTGCCGATATATGCTTGCTTGATGACGCTGATTTACGCTTTCTGCAAGCGGCGGCCAAGCAGCTGAATTTGTCTATGCGAGTGTTTCATCGCACGTTAAAAGTAGCGCGTACGATAGCCGATCTTGAAGACGCAAACGCTGTATCGCGCGCTCATATTGCAGAAGCATTAGGCTATCGTGCGCTCGATAACTTAATTAAACAGCTAAGCGCCAGCTAGTTACTCGCTAAGCATGCGAATGCAAATTCAGCTGCATAAACGCATTGATAAGGGGCTCGTTTTGCTTATCTTGCAAACAGCATAGCCCAAGAGCATATGGCTCAATGTCTTCTACCGCTATCTGGGTTACTGCGCTCGCCATACTAGAGTGGTCAAGTACCACTTTAGGTACAAAGCCTACACCGCATTCAAGCGCCACCATACTTACAATGGCCTCGTTACCGCCCACGTATGCGTATACATTTGGGCGAATACCGTGCTCTGCAAACCAGTGATAAGCGGTACGACGGGTAGGCCCAGTTTCCGGCATAATAACTTGATGTTTCGTCCAATCTAGCTGGTTCAACTGGGTCAATCGCCACTGTTTTGGTGCAATAAGTACCAAGGGCACATTATCAAGCGCCGTGAAGTGTAAATCGGTTGGCATGTCAGGAGTATAAATTGCAATGGATAAGTCGCACTGCTTGCCTTTTACTTTTTCAATCGCAAGGGCAGGGTCGCCAGTAATAAGACGAATATCAACGCCAGGATGTTGTTGCCTGAACTGGCGCAGCATGGCGGGTAAATGGCTTTGACTAGCCGTAACCGAGCAAAACACGCTTAGCTCACCTTGAAGTGCATCGCTGTCTTCTTTTAAATCGACTTTTAACTGCTGCCAATCTTTCAGCGCCTGTTTCGAGAACGACAACAACTTGTGACCACTGTGGGTTAGGGCCACTTTGCGGTTATCTCGCTTGAACAACGTACAGCCCAACTCGTCTTCAAGACGCTGAATCACGCGGCTTAACGTAGAGGGCGACACATACATGGCTTCTGCGGTAACACCAAAATGCAGGCTAGTGGCAAGATGGTTAAAGAGTTGAAGGCTGCGAAAATCCATAAACATTTCACTTAATGCAATATTATCTTGCAAATATATCATTTTCCAAAACAAAAGAAATCTTTTAGTCTCAATACCAAGTCGTCATAGACGAGGTCTGTCAACGCCAAGGTCGGCGTTTGATATTGACAAAAATGAATGTTGTTCGGAAATTTTTATGGCTAATTATTTCAACACCCTGTCACTTCGCCAGCAGTTAGATCAGCTTGGCCGCTGCCGTTTCATGGCACGCGATGAATTCGCTGACGGTTGTCAGTTTTTAAAAGGCAAGAAGATCGTTATCGTAGGCTGCGGCGCGCAGGGCCTTAACCAAGGCTTAAACATGCGTGACTCAGGGTTAGATGTTTCTTATGCGCTGCGTCAAGCAGCCATTGATGAGCAACGCGACTCTTATAAACGCGCATCAAGTAATGGATTTACCGTTGGTACATACCAACAGCTTATTCCTGAGGCAGATTTAGTTTACAACTTAACCCCTGATAAGCAGCACGCAAGTGTAGTAGAGGCAGTGATGCCGTTGATGAAAGAAGGGGCAACACTTAGCTACTCTCACGGTTTCAATATCGTTGAAGAAGGCCAGCAGATTCGTAGCGATATCACAGTAATTATGTGTGCGCCGAAAAGCCCGGGGTCTGAAGTGCGTGAAGAATATAAGCGTGGCTTCGGTGTGCCAACACTTATCGCGGTGCACCCAGAAAACGACCCTGAAGGAAAAGGTTGGGATCAAGCCAAGGCACTTGCCAGTGCAACAGGCGGTGACCGTGCTGGCGTACTTGAATCATCTTTTGTGGCTGAAGTTAAATCTGACCTTATGGGCGAACAAACCATTTTATGTGGTATGCAACAAGTTGCTGCAGTGCTTGCGTTTGAAAAGATGGTTGATGATGGTATCGACCCAGGCTACGCAGGTGCACTTATTCAGTACGGCCTAGAAGCCATCACTGAAGCCCTTAAGATTGGCGGTGTTACTAATATGATGGACCGCCTGTCTAACCCAGCGAAGGTGAAAGCGTTTGAGCTTTCTGAGCAGTTAACTGATTTATTGCGTCCGCTATTTGAAAAGCACCAAGACGACATCATCAGCGGTGAGTTCTCTCGCACTATGATGGAAGACTGGGCAAACGGCGATGCGAACCTACTTAAGTGGCGTGAAGAAACCGGTGAAACCGCGTTTGAAAATGCGCCTGCTTACGACGGTGAAATCAGTGAACAAGAATTCTTTGACCACGGCATCTTGCTTGTTGCCATGATCAAGTGTGGTGTTGAAGTTGCGTTCGATGTAATGGTTGAAGCCGGTATTCTACCTGAGTCAGCGTACTATGAATCACTACATGAAACGCCGCTAATTTCTAACACCATCGCACGCAAGCGTTTGTATGAAATGAACGTGGTTATTTCAGACACCGCAGAATATGGAAACTACTTGTTTGCCAATGCAGCAATTCCAATTTTGCGTGAGAAATTTATGCCTACCATCGATACCAGCGCTATCGGTAAGGGTTTGGCTTCTGCTTCTAACCAAGTAGAGAACAAACGCCTTGTTGAAATTAACGAAGCCATCCGCTCACACGGTGTGGAATCGGTAGGTAAAACCTTACGTGGCTACATGACTGACATGAAAGCCATAGTAGTGTAAGAACAGTGGTTAGGACAGTTTCTGTCGTTAGGTGCTTAACTAAGCCCTCTTGCCCGACCATTTTGGTCGGGCTTTTTTATGCCTGACGTAACGCAGAATCTACGTCCAAAGTGGCACGCATCAGCCACTCACATTTCTTACGCATCATCTAACCGCACTCACGAACACGCTCAGCGTAGCGCACCGATGCATACGACAAGGCAAAAAACACCAAGAATCCCCAGCCAATGGGCATTAAGTTTCCATTTAAAAAACTGTCTACAAATAAGGCAACAGGTACCGATATTAAGCTAGACATAGAACCGATAATGGCCGCGCCTAATCCTGCCATTTCGCCTAGTGGCTGCATCGCCATGGCGTTTAAGTTGCCAAACAAAATGCCAACAAAGAAGAAACCTACAAACATTACGCCGATAGTAAGAAAAAGAGGAGGGAGACCGTCATAGGCGAACAACAACGCTAGATATATCACCGCAAACGTATTAACGCCTTTTAGCGCAAAACGACAAAGCTTTCGCATGCCAAAACGCATTACCATTTTGCCATTAAAATAAGAAGCCAACCCAATTGAAAACGCGAGAGTGGCAAATATATAGGGGAACCATTCGCCAACATCGTAGAACACCGTAAAAATGGTTTGCGAGGCGCTTAAATACGCTAAGAAAGCACCAAAGATACAGCCCATAGCCAACGTATATCCCATTACGCAAGGGTTGGTGAGTATGAATTTTGATGAGGTAAAAAACTGCGCCCACGAGAATTTTTTTCGCCTAGCCCTGGGTAGCGTTTCTCCTTGGCGCGAGAAAAACCAAATGCCCGCCATAGTTGCAACGACTAGAAACAGGGTGAAAATATGAAACCATGACGACAGCTCCATTACGGTTTGTCCGATAATAGGGGCCAGCATGGGCACGAGAATGAATACCATCATGATAAAAGACATCACTCTTGCCATGGCATCGCCAACGTACAAATCGCGAATAATTGCCATTGACGCTATGCGCGGCCCAGATACGCCAAACGCCTGAATGACACGGCCCACCAGCATGGTTTCTAAGTTAGTGGCCAGCATACATACGAACGTACCAAGGGCGAAAATGCATAACCCAACCAAAATGGTTAAGCGGCGACCGCGGCTATCTGAAAATGGGCCAAAAAACATTTGCCCAAATGCCATGCCTAAAAAGAACACGGTTACTATCAAATGCGTTTGATGGGCCTCAGCTACGTTAAGTGCTTCACCAATTTGAATGAGCGCGGGCAGCATGGCGTCAATACTTAGCGCCACAAGTGATGTCATTGTTGCCATTAACGCAACAAATTCAACCAGGCCAAGTGCGGGCTTTTGCACTACTGCGGTATCCGCAGATACGCCATTAGATGTCTGGGGCATAAAGTCTCGAATATGAATAAAAGTGAGGGAATAAAAAAGGCGTGAATTTGTCACGCCTTGAAGAGTATACCTGAAATCTGTTTAAAAAGCCGCCAGCGCGCGGCAATCTTGTCGTAGAAACTACGGCTTTTAACGGCGGTTACTGTGCCCCAGACACACTCAAAGTCGTTGCATTCGTCTTAGCTGGCTTTAAGTACTGTTCCAAAAAAGCATCCATTTCTTTAAAGAAAATATGACGATTTCGCTGAATTGATAGATGGTGATCACCGCTTTCCAATTCAACATATTTAAATACTTTATCGTAGTCTTCCAGCTCGTCAGCCATGTATCGGCTATGAAGAGGAGGCACTATGCGATCTTCATCGCCGTGCACCAGTAATATGGGCGTTTTGATGCTTTTTGCATTGTAGTAGGGCGACCGCGCTTCCAAATCATCATAGTCATCGCCAATTTGGTTTTTAACAAACTCATTGTTCATGAAACGTCGAGAATGAATAACCAAATGTTTAAGCGAACTTACTCCGGCAAAACTCACTGCACACTGAAACAGCTCAGGGGTTTTAACCGTCGCCATTAATGCAGCATAACCACCATAACTTGCCCCTACTATGCACATGTTGTCTTGTTCAGCGTACCCTTGTTTCACCATCCAATTAGCGGCGTCGGTAATATCATCTTGCATGGCCAAGCCCCAGCCTTTCATCTGGCTTTGCGCAAAGCTATAACCATAGCCTCTCGAGCCCCGAAAGTTCGGCCTTAATACCGCATAACCTTTAGACGTGAAGTAAGCGGTCCAGTAATCAAAACCGCTAAAGTCTCTTGCTCCTGGGCCGCCGTGAGGGTGAATAATAGTGGGAAACGGTCCTTTTCCTTTGGGTAAGGTTAAATATGCCTCAATCTTGATGCCGTCTCGTGCTTCGTACTCAACCAACTCATGTTCTGACAATACAGTAGAATCTATCTGAGCGTATTGCTCAAAAAGTAAATCTAATGTGCCCTGTTCACGATTCCCTAATAAGTAAGCGCCAGGCAACGTATCAGACTCAGCATAAACAATGTAGGTTTGCTCATCATCACTAAAGCTCACTAATGTGTTGTCGTAATCGGGAAGCCCTGCGTCGATACCATTTTGTAAGGCGACATACCGTTCGTCCCAATAAAAACGACCATTATGACGCACTCCAATAGCATCATTGGTTACCGGAGAGTAAATAAGGCCCCCGTTAACGTCGTAACCATCATCTGCGTATATTTCGGTACGCTCATTGGTGGTAAGGTTCAAGGTATAAAGCGCGCGATAATCACCTTTATAGCCTTTGAAAAATAAAATATTAGGGTCTTTTGCAAAGCCAGCCGGGTATTCACCTTTCTCAGTCATCGCGTTATAAGAGAAAAGGGTACGCCAGCCGTCGTCTTCTTTTAATAAAACCTCACGTTCACCGGAATCAAAGTCTAGCGACACACCAATACGTACATTGTGCTGTTGATCGGTTAGCCAATCTCTAATGCGCTTTTTACCACGAATAAGCCGCCTTACCCCACCGTCATTAACATTCACTTTGTAAACGGAAGGTAGGCCTAATACCTCGGCGTCTATTGCGATTAAAATATGGTCGGGATCGTTAGGTAGCCAGTCAATAACATCATCGTGAAACTGTGGAACGTGGCTAGGGTTACCGGCTCTACGCTTTATTCTTTCCCACTCAACAAGGTTAAACGCACCGCCTTCGCCGTCAAATTTAATGCTCAACAGTCGCGTGTCATGCACCTTCGTGGTACCACGCCGCGTTTCATAACGCGCGCTTACAACCAACCGCTCGTTATTAACCCAGTTGTACCAGTTTATTTTCACGCGCTCGTTGTCCGAGCGAAGCAGATAGTGCTTCTCTCCTTTTTTCAAATCAAAGGTGGCTAACATAGAAAATGCTTCTTCTTGTTCCACATTTTGAACAAAAGCGATTTTCGTTCCATCGGGTGATAAAGACGGCGTCCAATAGGTAGGTAAAGCACTAAACGCTTCGTAGCCGTTTTCTTTCGCAGCTGACGTAGCAGAGAACGCTGAAAAAGGTATTAACAGGCACAGTAGAACAATGAAAGAGGTAGGCAAGAGGGCCTTTAAAGAAGACATAACAATCCTTTGTGATTTTTATTATTCGTTGAACTTAGCTCAAGGAATATCCTCGAAGTAACGTATCTTGCTGAGTATACAAACTTGCACTCGAATGTACAAAAATGAACCTGCACGTATTATGACCAATAAGCGCAAGCACACTGAATTGGCGCAATAATTTGATCTCTCGTCGTACTTTACGGATACAAAATGCAAATGTGGTATGATAAACCACATACATAATATGGATTTTACCACCAATCGGTAAGCGTTTTAGCTCAGCGTTATCTTAAGGATTTTGCCTTTTCATGCCTTCAATTTGGAGCGTACTTGCCAGTTTGCAAGACCAGCTATTCCAACAATTTATGTTTAGAACACGCAAAGCCGTAGCTGTTTTGGTATGGACTGTTGCGTGTACATTTTCGTTCGCCGTTTTCTCTCAAGAGCAAACACCTATTACCTATACTATCAATGGTATAGAAGACGATAAGCTGCGCAATAATGTTAGGTTGCACTTAAACAGCCTTGATGTGGAAAAGGCGCTGTTGACTGACCCCTACTGGCAGGACGAAGTGGGCGAAACCGTTGCCAAAGCCGTACAGCCATACGGTTTCTACAATAGTGATACCAGCGTAACTATTGAAGAGGGAGACAAGGTAACGGTAAACGTTACATTAAATGCGCCGTTAACAATCAACAAAGTGACCCGCGAAATTATTGGCGCAGGCCGCGAAGACAAAGCTTTTCGAGAGCGCTTCAATTCGTTAAACCTTAAAGAAGGTGATGTGCTCAATCAAACTATTTACGAGTCGTTTAAGTCATCGATGTTTAACTATGCGCTTTCCAACGGTTATTTTGATTATTTTTGGCAAGCCACCCGGCTCGACTTAGTACGCGACGAAAAGCAAGCTAACGTGCTGTTAATTGCGCAAAGCGGGCCTCAATATCAATTTGGCGAACTACGCCTAATTGGTGAAGACAAAGCAAAAGCGATCATTGAGCGGCTGAAACCTTTTAAGACAGGCGACGCCTATTCGTCTGCAACCCTTGCTGACTTTAATCGAAGTTTAAACCAATCTGGCTATTTTACTCGAGTCATCGCGCGCCCCGTAGTAAGTGAGGCCGAAGGCTTGCTTGTTCCAATAGAAGTCTCGCTGCTTCACAGGCCTACCGATGCATTTAATGTAGCTGTCGGGGCCGCTACAGACACTGGGCCGCGCGTTCGCTTAGGCTGGGAGCGACCTTGGGTGAATAGTAAAGGGCATTCGGTTTCATCAGACATTTTCGTTTCAAGCCCAGAACAATCGGTTACCGCCGACTATCGCATACCAATGAAAAACATCACTCGCGATTACGCAAGTATCGAAGCGGGTTACCAGTTCATTGAGTACAGCAACACGTCGTTTGAAAGTGAAACGCTTTCTCTGTCTGCCCACCGCTATTGGCAACGCGACGACTCGCCGTGGCAACACGATGGCTCAATAACCTATCTTAGGGAAACGTACGATCAAGGCGAACTCAGCACCAATACCACATCACTGGTATTACCCGGCTACTCGTTGACTTATCGCGATAAAGACAGCGAGCTTAACATCAACGATGGCAGCTACATTCAAATGTTGGCACAAGTGGGTAAAGAAGGTTTTGGATCTGATATCGATTTTGCAAAAGCGGTGGTTGAAGCCATGTTTATTCGAACCTTCGGCAATGTACACAGGATAGCGTTGCGCGGTGAGGCAGGTGTGATAAAAACAAACAGCTTTGACGAGGTCCCCACAAGCCTGCGTTTTTACGCGGGGGGGGATAGAAGTGTACGTGGTTTTGATTTTAGAGAGATCTCGCCAACCGCTGAAGTTATAGACCCTGAAACCGGAGAACTGGTCCTTGATTCTATAGGCGGCAAATACCTGTTAACGTCAAGTGTAGAGTACGCCTATCAGGTAGCTGACAACTGGCGACTAGCCGCCTTTATCGATGCAGGAACGGCAACTAATGATACCAGTACAACCTTGACCTATGGCATAGGTCCAGGCGTACACTGGCTCTCTCCTATTGGGCCCGTGCGGGTTTACGTTGCAAGAGGGTTTGCCCCTGACGAAAACACGTGGCAATTACACATTATGTTGGGGCCTGAGCTATGAGAAAACGCACGCTTTCGGCCATTTTACTGGCTCCCGTCTTTTTGCTTGTTGCCATTTACGCGGTGTTAATTAGCCCGTTAGGCGGCCCTTTCATAAAAACACTAGCCAACACCTTTGTTGAAAACCTTACTATAGAGGCTATTGACGGCGGTTTTGCCGATAGCCTTGAAGTGCAAAATGTACAGTGGGAAAACCCACAGTGGCGCGTATCCGCCCAATACGCTTACATAGATGTTACGTGGCGATGCCTATTTGAACCAAGCGTATGCGTTAATGAAATATTGCTTGAGAGTGCAACGCTAACCCAACTTTCCGCTGCGCCTGAAACGCCTAACGAAGATAAAACTGGCGGAAAAATTGTTTTACCACTGCCCGTGAATGTGAGTTATTTAGCCCTAACCAACATTAAGCTGGCCTTGCTAGCTGCAACCATAGAAGTAGATGAGCTTGAACTTGCTGATTTTGAGGGCAGCAGTGCGCTAACACTTGATAGTATAGCCACAAAAGGGGTAAGAATAACCGTAAACCCACAAGACGATAGCACTTCGTCAGGTCAACGTGTTGCAACAACGTCTCCTCAAGCTCCAGCTACCATTGAAAAAAGTACTGATAAGGCGTTGCCAACGTCTTATTCACTAAGCTACAAGGTTCCAGAATTACCCACTATTACAACGCCAATTCCTGTGTCTCTTGGCACCTTGTTAGTGGAAGATCTTCAAATTGCACAAGGCGAAAGCACACAGCGCGTGTCGCTAATTTCATTGCTGGAAACTACGTTCAAAGGAAGCGATGTAGCCATTGAAGAAATGACAGTAGTGCATGATCAGGGGGAAGTAAAAGGGGAGGCTAGCGCTACCTTAGACGGCAACTTTCCACTAAATATAGCGATTGATGTAAAAACTAATATAAACAATACGCCTCAAGCTGTAAGCCTCAAAGCGTCTGGGGCCTTGGATGATTTAACGTTATCGGTAAGTGCAACAGGGGCTGTCAGTGCTCAAGCGAGTTTAGTAGCAGACATTCTTGATAGCAATTTGCCCATTGAATTCACGGCAAATTGGCAGGAGCAAGCCATTCCAACTATTGAGGACACCACGTTAAAAGAAGGAAGCCTATCGCTTACCGGCACCATAGGAGATTACCTTTTAAAAGGCACTGGTGCGGCAGTTTTGCCAGACATTGGCAACGTGCCCGTATCGCTTGATGTGGTATTTAAGAAAAACAATATTTACGTGAATCGAGCAAACATCAGCGCCTTGGAGGGTAGCTTAACTAATACCGGTACCCTTTATTTAAACGAGAGCATTGCTTGGGAAGGGAAGACGACGCTTAAAAATGTATCGGGCCGACAGTTCAGCACCTATGCACCTGAGAAGCTTAACGGTGAAATAGACAGTATTTTGCAATATTCAGAGCGCGGAGGGCTTCATATGAGCCTTCGCGATATGACAGTGTCAGGGGTACTGCAAGGCAAACCACTGATAGTGAAGGGTAATGCGGTTTACGCAGGCCCTAGTGACTTATTTGTGACGAACGTAAATATTATGCAAGAGCACGAACAAGAGAAAAACACCATTCGTGCTGTTGCTCAGGTTCTTAATAAACGACACTTAAACGCTAATATTGCTGTTAATGTGAACACCATTGCTAGCCTTTATCCTGAAGTTTCCGGAGGGGTGAGCGGCAACATAAGCGCAGAAGGGCCTTGGCAAAATCCGCGCGCTAACGGCTCATTTTCGCTTTCCGATATCACCGTCTCGTCTAACTTAAATGCAGCAGCTGCACAGCAGGGACCTTTAAACGGTGAAGTTAAAATTAACGGTACCTATAAAGATCACAACGCAAACATTGACCTTGCTATACCCGACAACAACATAGCGCTTTCATTAAAAGGCGCGTGGACAAATAATCATTGGATTGGTGAAGTCAGTGAGACTGCATTAAAACTTGCCAACACCCAGTGGACGCTATCAAGCCCGTTTAGCGTAGATATTGGTACAGCGCCTGTAACAGCGCAAATTGGACAACACTGCTGGACGTCTAGAAAAGAAGGCGAGCTGTGCATTTCAAACATTAATTATCTGGAAAACAGAGCAAGCTGGGACGTTAGCGCAACGGCACTGCCTATTGGGCTATGGGCAAATGAACTAGCTCCCACCGCAGTTTCAAGCCCTTCCGACGCAACGCTTACGGTTAAAACCAAAGGTAGCTATTCTGCCAACGATCCCATCGATGCCACGTTTACTGCATCGATGAGTACCGCTGCATGGCAAATAGGCGAAACAAGACCGCTTACGCTTACTATCAATTCTGTAGAAACAAAAGGCAACATTAGACAGGGCCAGCTTGAATCAACGTCACTCATTTCAAGCCAAGATATTGGCGACGCGACGCTTACGTTGAACACACGCCCTTTCGATGAACGCATACCACTTGATGGCAGATTGGTAATGCAGGGGCTTACTGTTGCGCCCTTTAAGCCACTTTCACCTGCGATTAGAACGCTGACAGGCATGCTTGATGGAAACATAACCTTGAGCGGCTATATTGACGACCCTGCGCTTAATGGCAAGCTTACCATCTCAAATGGCGCAATTGATATTCAAGATACCCCCGTCACCCTAGCTGATTGGAATCAGAAAGTGGTGCTTAACGACCAAACTGCCTCGCTAGATGGCACTTTCATACTCGGTGGAGGGAAGGGTTCGTTAAAAGGTGAGTTAGATTGGTCGTCCGACCCAAGCGCTACATTTAATTTAAAAGGCAGTCGCTTTGAAATTCGACAACCTAATATTCGACTTAGGGTATCGCCCAATATCGATATAGCAGCAACAAGAGAGAAGGTAGACGTAAACGGCGAAGTAAACATTCCATGGGCGCGAATTGAAATTGAATCGCTTCCAGAAAGCGCGGTTTCACCATCAAAAGACGTGCACTTGCGCGGCGAGCCAAGAAGAGAAGAGCCCCTAGACATTGTTCACGCTTCAGTGTTGGTTAATATCGACAAAAACAAAACAGAAGAAGTAAAGCTAGAGGCCTTTGGCCTTACCGCCAGTTTACACGGCGGCATTAGAGTGAATACCCAGCCTGCATTGGTGGGCTTTGGCGACCTTCAAATACTTAATGGCCGCTACAGTGCTTATGGTCAGCAGCTAATCATTCAGACTGGTGAAGTGCAGTTTAACGGGCCTATCGACCAACCGTTGTTACTTATTGAGGCAATTCGCGACCCAGCAAAAACCGATGACGATGTTATTGCGGGTATTCGCATTGATGGGGCCGCCGACTCGCCCAGTATTAATTTGTTTTCTGAACCGTCAATGGATCAGCAAGGCGTGCTGTCTTACCTGCTCACAGGCTCAGGCCCGAACTCTGGTACGCAAGACCCTAACTACGCCGCACTGTTGCTAGGGTTTGGTCTATCAAACACCAAAACCCTGACGGGCCAAGTTGGTAGCGCGCTGGGCATAGATGACTTTAGTTTAAGTACTAACGAAAATATGCTGTCGGTAACCGGGCAAATTAACGACCGATTATCAGTAGAGTACAATGTTGATGTTGGACTGAGTAACAACGATGCAAACAGTACACTTAGACGCAGACAACTGCCCCCCGACTTGGCGCTAAAATATCAATTACTGCCAAGCTTATACCTAGAGGCTATTCAAACCACCTTGGAAGACCAGTCTGAGTTTGCACTGGACCTCTATTACGAGTTCTTTTTAGGTGACAACAGAACGCGAAAAGATGATGCTGAAAATGACCAGGACGAAGACACCGAGCTAAGTGAAGCGAACAATGCTAGTAGCGAAGCTTCTAGTAGCCATTAGCGTTAGCCACCATTTGTTTGTCCATTGTTACGCAATGTTTTGAAGAAAAGTACGTAAAGGTGCTTTTTGTCATTTTGCATAACTAAAAAGCAACCTATACGCACTGGAGCCAAATACAACTAGTAATTTTCTCTGAGCTGAAAACACTAGCGTATAATGTGTTTTGTTAATCTAGTTACCAACAAAATTTACGATAGCGTGCACCATTTTTTCTGGCTGTTCTAAATGAATATTATGGCCCGCATCATTAAACAGTATATGTTCTTGGTGGCTAACTGGGGCAATCAGGCTTTTATGGATAGCTAACCAAGCGTCTTTGCCTTTTGCCGTCTCCTCGAACACAAATGGCTTTTCACTCACTTGTGTAGAAGTCATTAGCAGTGTAGGTATGTTAGAAGGTAGCGGAGACACTTTGTAGGGTGCAGTATCCATTTCTGCTTTCAGTGTTTTGTAGCTTTCTATGAAGTGTGGAGGCATGTACTTTTCTAACATTTGATCATCTTGTTGAATGCGTTCTTTATCCATTTTTTTAAAAATGACACGTTGCGATAATACCGATGGCTCCACAAGCACAAGAGCGTGAAGGTCTTTTGGAAATTGGCGCGCAAATCTTGTTGCGACAAGACCACCATAAGAATGACCTACTAAAATAAACGGGTGATCAACGTCAAGGTGTTCAGTAAGCTTTTTTAATTCAGCAACATGCTCATCGATTGATAATGCTGTTTTAGAAGACACCGTTTTGCCAGTGCCAATTCGGGAATACGAAATTGTTTGAAACTGATCTGATAAGCTCTCAGCAATGCCATTCCAAACATTAGCATCGGTTCCAAATCCGGATTCAAAGACGACAGTCAGTTTTTTCTCGTCGCTTTGCTTTACCTCATATTGCGTATCATCAATTTGAATTAAACTGCTTGTTATCGTTGAGTTTTCCGCAAACACGACTTGAGTTACTAGCGCCAAAGACAAAACCATTCCAGTTAAAAGATTAGTTTTCATTGTGTTTTCCTTATTGTTGTAATTAATCTTGTTAAAGCAATCTCTGCACCAAACTATGACATCCCATATATAAAGGCCTTGATGGTAACTAACTGATTTAAAGCGAGATACACTTGGCCTTCATGACCAAAAAGTGGGTGTATTGACCACATTAAACGGTGAAGAAGCAGTCTTTTTATTTTAAATAAATTTGTGGATACAAGCGCTTACTCATTTGGGTACGGTGATAGCGAGTAAACTATGCCACTGTCTCACAGTAATGGTGACAATGTCATCGTAGAACACAACGCTCACAAAAACCTGTAAATAACTGATATATATGACAATAAATTTAATAGATAATTATTAGCTCAATGTTAGGACATCAAGAATTTTCCTATGTAGTGTGAAACTAAATTCAACCAAAGGAATATTCATGTTTTGCAGTAGAAGCAACATTTTAACTTGCGTAACAGCATTTTCGTTACTCACAATTTCAACATCAGGGTTAACCGCTGATTATATCCCTCCTCCCATGGTCAACATTCCGGCGGGACAGTTTTTCATGGGAACAGAGAATGGGGGCAGTGAAACAAAACCCATGCATCAGGTAAGCGTAAAAGCATTTCAGATGGGAAAATACCCTGTCACTGTTGCAGAATTCAGAAAATTCACCGCATCGACTGGATATCAGATGCCCGCAACCTGTCATGACTATATCGATGAAAATTGGTTAGGGGGACCGGAGGTTGGGTCTGCTAAATGGGACAAACATCGTTATCTGAAGAGTGAGTTTCAACCAGTTACCTGCATTACCTATAAAGATGCCAACGCCTACGTATCATGGATCTCTGAAAAAGCAGGAATCAATTACAGGCTTCCGAGCGAGCAAGAGTGGGAGTATGCCACCAAAGGAAATACATCAAGTCGATATTTTTGGGGGGATGATGAAAATTTAACCAACGCCTGCAAGTATGGAAATTTTGCTGATTACTCAGGTGAATACTTCGCGTCGTCTGAATACGGCGCTAGTTATAAAGGCTTTATTGGACACACAAACTGTGATGATGGTGAGCCCTATATCTCAATTGTAGGGCTATACCGGCCCAATCCCTTTGGTCTTTACGACATGGTTGGCAACGTGTCGCAACTTCTCGCCACATGTTTTTACCCAGGATATGAAAAACGTTCGAACGAAGAAATGGATCTTAAACGCTGTGAACATTTGTCGCACAGAGGTAGCTCCTGGCATTTCCCACCTCAACCTCATGCTTTGCGCTCCCGTACTGACCGAGAACCTCGTTCTGCTAGTTCTTTGATGGGGTTTAGGTTAGCGACCGACGGCCATAGCTCGCAAACACACGCTAATTTAAAAGCATTTGAGGAAACTGTACTTCATGCTCAACAAAAAAGACGTGCCAATCGGACACAGATTTTGGATACGCCGTCAGCGCTGAAACTGGTCTCATTACAACGAGGTCATGCCGAGTTGAGTTGGCAACCCATAAAAGACAAGCGTGCAGTGAGTTACGACATCTATCGTTCAACTACCCATCAAGCACATCGCTTTGGGCAGTATTACCGACGCCACTTTGAAAAATGGAAGACTGTTCCGGCGAGTCAGCACTCAGTAAGGCTAAAAGCCTCCGAAAATAGTGCAAGCTATCTCGTTGTTGCGAATGCTAGAGACATATCCAGCCTGCCAAGCAAAGCTGTAGCTCTTGATTTTGCGTCAGAGAATCTATTGCCCGGCCGTTTGACCATGAGAGATATGGCAGAGCTTAAAGGGTCACTCTTAGCTTATCGCAAACCGACAGATGGACGCCCAGAATTACATTACATATCTAAAGTAAGTCATGACTTTGATCAAAATGCGGTTCTCGCCACTTTTAATATACATGTGCAGAAATCCGGTCTATATCGGTTGAACTACAGGGGAAAAAGCCGCGTTCAAGGCGAGTTTTTCAGCTTGTGGCAGAACGACAAACTAATAGGGAAAATCGACTATAACAAAAATGTCGATGACAAGAGTTCAGATCGCCATAGCGTCTTCCTCGAGGAAGGCTCACATACATTAGAAGTAAAGGTAACGCGCTCAGGCTTTGACTATTGGAATTTGGTTTGGCTGGAGTTTACCTCTTTAGATATATAACCTGTTTAACCGCGAATCGGGCCCCATTGATTTATTCCAAATCAATGGGGCCTAGTTCAAGTTCGCTCAGTATTCCTCGGTTAATGCTTTGCCACCGATTAGTTGCACTCTTTGAAATAAAATCTCGATAGCGGCTGGCAGATTTTATATTAGGAGCCTCTCGGTGAATTCTAAGTATAAGAAGAGCGGCATCTAATGCGTCGACCTGATGTTGGTTGACCATTGCCTGTTGGAATGCCATTTCTGCAAACTCGGTTGCGCGTTGAAAGGATTCACGAGCAAAAGCTGTGATGGCCATTCCAAGATATTGGTAAGATTGCCTTTGCCAATCTTTTACACTTAACGCTGCCAATTGCCACTGCCGATGATTTATAGCACTACTTCTGAGAAAGTCTGCGGCAGAATAAAAACGCTTCTCAAATTGCTGCGAATACGGTGTGTCTAAAATCTGTCGATAATAGACTAAAGCGTCTTCTTCCTCAGAAGCAGACCAGGCCTTATTGTAAGTTAACTCCAAATGATGCACATCCAACAATTGATGAATAGTTAACAGTTCTCTTGCAAGGCTACGCTGAGTTTGCATCAAATCTTCACGGCCGGCTTTAGACGCCAGAAATGACTGAATCAAGTGCGCTTCAACTTCAGTCAACGGCTCTCTAGCTACACGTGCTTTGGCCGCGCCCTTGTTTAATGCCTGCATGGCTTTAACAAAGGCACTGTCAACAAAGTGTAACCATGACGACTCTATTAAAGCTCTAGCTTGAAGATGCTCAATTTGTAAATCGTTGAAAATGGAAAGAGCGGTATTAATACTTTCGGTCGCTTGATCCCACTGGTCATTATCCATGAAGATTCTTGCCTGTTGTAATAGCAGCAAACCTTTGTAGAAGGTTGAGTTGTCAGCAGACAATTGCATTGCAACCAAGGCAGAGGCTTGACGAAGTTGTTTTGATGCCAATAGAAGTTGTATTTTCTGACGTGCAACCAAGGGCCCTATAGTTGCTTGCTCCGATAAAAGCGCAAGTTCTGCAAGAACTAGATGTTGGCGCTTGTGATTGAAATACTGTGTTTTTCCTAGGCTTTGAAGTAGTGTTGACATTTCACTCAGAGCACTTTCTTTCGAGCCAGCCTCAATATAGTCATGCCAGCTTCTTTGTGCCCCCTGAATAAGAAAGCGCAACACTCCACCTTTACTCAGTGGATACCAACGTATAGCAACAACTAGCTCGGTATTCTCCGAGGTTAAGTTTTCCCAACTATGGTATGGCGAATCAAATACGGACTGTGTAGAAACCAATACGTTTTTTTCGGTGATGAAATCTAAATTAACGGCTTCGGTTTGCGCCTGATTAAATTTGAAAACCGACTCGGTAGGTGTATTGATATCACCTAGTTGAGGAAACAGAAACCCGCTAGCTATAATGAACACAGCTAATACTATTGTGACGTACTTTTTAAAACTGGTTTTGAAAAACCTTAATAATGTAGCGCAATTTTTATAAAGCGATGCTTCGTCACACGATTCATAAACGCTTTCAAGGTCTAATTGCCACTGATACCCGCGTTTCGAATAGGTCTTGATAGCATCATCACCCAGTAAAGCACGTAAATGACTGATGTTTTGAAATATAACTTGGTCTGTCACAACGCGGTCGGGCCAGATTTCCTGAAGAATTTCTGCTTTTGAAAGTACTTTTCCGCTATTGAGAATGAACATAGATAGGAGTCTAGCGGGCTTTTCATTCAGGTTTATAACCTGTCCATTTTGTTGCAACAAATATTGTTGGCAATCAAAAAGGTAGTCCCTGAAACGATACTGCATGATCGTTAATACTCCTTAAAAAGACATAGAACGTTTTAAAAACGATAAAATGGATGAGTCTAATAGCGGCTATCCATTGACTCAAATGATACCTTATTCGTCAGATTCAAAAAAACACTTTGGATACTCACAATAATATCTGAGCCTAGCATTTTATGGTGAGTACCTTTGTGTTAAATCGTTCTGACTTTGCACTGGATCTCTATTACCCGTTCTTTTTAGGTGACGACAGGACGCGAAAAAACGACAGCGAAAACGTAAATGAAGACGTGGACGAAGCGCAACCCGAGAGTTGCGACACTAATCGAAGTGAAAGGGCTGACGATAATCCCTCACCATAGTCACCACTAACAGAGCTGATCTGCTATCTCTTCAAGCGTTTTGAGTTGGCGCTCGAAACGCTTTTGCCGTTTATGCGCCCAGATAAACCAAATAAGCATCGCCACGCTCATTGATGTCATTACGGCAATCATTCTCGTGACTTTCTCTTGGGTTAGTTCGCCGAAAAGTATTCTTTCCATAATAAAGGCAAAGCCAAATAACAGTGCCACCCACGTGGAGTGTTTTGTTATAAATGAGATTTTCACGTTGTTCTTAATTTGCTTCGTTAGCTGGGTAAGGTGATCAGAGGTACGATTATCTTTGTAAAATGCGGCCACTCTTCTTAGCCAAAGCTGATAAACAAGCAAAGGTATTGCCGAGCATATCAGTAGCAGGTATATCGTCTGTGCTACGAGAGAGAGTGTTTCCCAGTAAGTGACAAGTAAATAAGCGCCAGGAACAAATGCAAGGGAATCAATAGCCATATACCAGCGCTGCTTTTTCCGTTCGCTGCTTAGGTTTGCTTTTACTTTCTCAAGGTCGATAGCTGCTATCGGCTGTGCTTGCCACAGTGCGGACAACGTATCGTCCTGCGGATTTTCTGCTACAGCTGTTGGTGTCTTTTGTTTTTCTTTATCTGTGTTATACATGCGGTTGCTCCTGCATGACACTTTGCTTGGCGCGTTTTAAAATAACGCCTACGTGATTTTTAGTCAGGCCACATACGTCTGCAATTTCATCGTAACTTAACCCTTCAAGGGACAGTGTAAGCACCTGTCTCGGTTGAAGAGGCAAAGCCCGTACAGCGTGCAGCAAGCGTTCAAGGGATTGACGCTGACTAGACACCTCTTCTGGAGAGTGGGCGTGGCTTACAAACCTATCTGAACCTATTTCGTCTTCATCATACTGATGAGTATCTACCCGCTTAACTTGCCTTGCTACGTGGGTCACTGCGCGGTTGTGAGCAATTTTCAAAATATACGTTTTCACGCTGCTGTCTCCTTTAAATCGAGACAACCCCTGCCATACGGCAATCGCAATTTCTTGCAACAACTCTTGCTGCATGGCTTCACATGCTTCGTAGCTATTGGCTACGCGGCTTAAAAGTGCACCGTATTGCGCAAAAACATCTTCGAAACCCTGCCCCAAATTTACTTTCCTAGTTACAAAAACTGTTGTTATTTTATTGTGTTATTTCTATCAGTCTGCCCACGTTGATTTTTATTACAAACTTTTTTAGTTGAACCCGTAATTTTTTCTCATACATTGAGACTACCACTAATAGAGCAAGCCTTCCGCAGCAAATAAGTGCGGTGTTTGCTTAAATTTTAAATCGCTTAGTACGCAAGGTTTTAACGAATAATTTGAACACGGGTGAGGAAAGACTATGTCTACATTGAATTTAGTTTTGTTAATTGGCAGCATTACATCGCTTGTACTTTTGGCAAGCTACTTAGATGCAAAGTTTCAGTGGCGACTAAACGACTGGATGAACGGAGAATGCAGTAACCCGTTTATTAAAAGCGTTACCGATAAACAGCAACAGCGGTTACAAGAAAAAGACGATCAGATAGCAGCGTTGATGCAACGCATCGAGACGCTAGAAACAATAGTTACTGAGCCAGCTTACGAGCTTAATAGAAAAATAAATGCACTGAAATAGGCTCGATGTAAGCACTTACTCACAAGGAAACCTATTTATCATTTGTCTTTTTTTCTTTAAAACGTTGCCCTAGCCGGATATAGCAGGGCGACGCGAAAGCCGTGGAATTTTTCCCATGGCAATAGCATTGCCAAGCAGCACAATAACAACCCCTACCACCGACAACACACTCCACGTGTAGCCCTCAAAAAAGGTAGAGATAACCAAGGCCACCATGGGGTAAACCAAAACCACATAGGCAGCTTTGTCAGCGCCCATCTGCTTCAGCAATTTCATGTACGCGCCAAAGGCAAATACTGAACCAAAGACAGCTAAATAAAGCAGCGATACATAAAACTCGGTGCTTGTTGGAATAATTAATTCGCCAGGCATGGCTAATGAGGTCATAAATAACAGCACCATCGCATAACTCATGGCATAAAAATTCATTTGAATAACAGGGGTACCTGACGTGAGTATGCGCTCAGAAATAACATTGCCGGTAGATGCACAAAAGAAGCTCACAAATGCAATAGCAAGGCCTGTAGCAAGGGCTGCATCCATCGACACCTTGGAAAACTCGGGCACGAATAAGCATATAATGCCCAATAAACCAAACGTAGCGCCCACCACCACTTCTTTTCTGATGGGCTCTTTTAGCCACCAGCGACGAAGCACCACGTTAATGTAAATGATGCACGAGCTCATAAGCGCCAACAGGGCACTAATAATATGCGCTTGCGCCATGTACAGCAGCGTATAATTAAGGCTATATAAAAATAGCCCTACCGCGGCCATCTTCACATGTACGTGAGCGGGGAGTTTTAACGGTAGGCGCCTTATTATGCAATAAGCGCCTAAACAGGCCGACGCCAGTAAATAGCGAAGCGCAATGGCAAACGTCTCAGAAGTGTGGCCAATTTGATAAGTAATAGCAATCCACGTGGAACCCCAAATCAGACAACATAGCGTGAATAATGTAGCGTTATTCATGACCTAGATTCACTCAAGAATTGGGATAGATGGCTAACGGTTTTATCTAGCAGCTTTTGTCTTGCCCCTTTGCCTATCCACGCGTTATGAGGCGTTATCAATAAATTAGGTAACGGCTCTTTAAGTAGAATGTGATCAACAGGAGGCGGTTCAACGCTTAGTACGTCTAACCCCGCACCGCCAATTTGCTTGCTTTTTAGGGCGTTATGCAATGCGTCTTCATCAACCAAAGCGCCGCGCGCGGTGTTGATAAGAAAGGCTGTAGGTTTCATTAGTGATAAAACATCGGCATTAATTAGTTTATTGGTATCGTTAGTGAGGGGGCAGTGAAGGCTTATTACGTCCGCCTCTGGCAACAGAGACGCCAGAGTAGGGCGAGGGTCGTCTTGCTTGCCGGGCCTCCCTGCAATACTCACTTTCATTCCCATGGCAATAAATAACGCTTCAACCCGTTTGCCTAGCTCTCCATGCCCTACAATAACCGCATGTTTTCCAGCTAGCTCTACAACGGGGTGATTAAGCAAACTAAAATGAGAAGACGCCGACCATGCCTGATTGTGAACATCACGCTGATAGGCCACAAAATTGGTGGCAAGGTTTAGCGTTAACGTCAGTGCATGTTGAGCTACGCTGTCGGTGCCGTATCCTTCAACGTTTTGCACCGTTATACCTGCCTGCTTGCAGTAGTCTAGGTCTATATTGTTTGTTCCGGTGGCAGTAACACCGATATAACGAAGCTGTTTTGCCTGCTGTAAGTCCTCAGCGTTTAACACTACTTTGTTTACTAAAATCGCATCAGCTTCACGAATGCGCTGAGCTATTTCGGCTTTTGGGGTTTGCTGAAACAAGGTAACGTTTGCATCTAGCTGTTGTAGTGCTTTGGTATCTAGGCTTGGTAAGTCCAGGGTTTCCGCATCAAGAAAAACAACGTGCGCTTTTGAGGCTTGCGTTGTATTTTCCAGCGGCGCATCGATCGTTAGCTTTGTCATTGTTATCGTGCCTACACGTCGTCGCAAATCGATTCTAGGGCCGTTTTTATTTTGACAGGGATAGGAATTGCCTTGTCGCTTTTTCTGTCCACGAAAACGTGTACGAATTGGCCGTGCGCCACTCGGCGCTTGTTTTCGCCTGCATACACAGACAGCCCATAGGTAACCGAACTTCGGCCAATTTTTGTTACGCGTAGGCCAACAAAAATATCTTCGGGGTATGCCGCTGGCGCAATGTATTGGCATTGACTACTTACCACGTAGGCTACTGTTTGGCCGTTGTGTATATCTAATCCGCCCTCTTCAATTAAAAAGCGGTTTACCGCAGTATCGAAGAAGCCGTAATACACCACATTGTTAATGTGCCCGTAAGCATCGTTATCTTGCCAACGAGTGGCTACCGTTACTTTAAATGGATAGTCGGCAAGTGTAGGTGTGATATCAGTCATGATCATCCCTTAGCTTATGCGTTTGTTGCAGTTCTACAGGCATTAACAAATAGCAGCCAAAACTCATTCATTACACTAGCGGAGCTTGGCTTTCCTTTTCCTCTTACAGCCCTCGGCGTCATAGGCAATGAGTGTTATGAAAAAAGCACCATATCGTCGCGATGAACGGCAACATCAGTTGTCTCATAACCTAACACACTGGCAATATCTTTCGACTTTTTCCCTCTTATAAGGCGTAAATCCTTTGCGTTATATAAACACAGTCCTTTGGCAATGGTTTCTCCCTGACAGGAAATCTCAACAGCATCACCTTGTACAAATTGCCCCGTTACATCAACAATACCCGAGGGCAATAAAGACGCCCCTTTTCGAGTCAGCGCCTCTTTTGCACCGCTGTCCACCTGTATGTTGCCAGCGGTTTTTAATGTGTGTGTTAACCACAATCGACGCGCATTAGCAGGGGTATTGCTAGGGTTAAACAAGGTGCCCGGTACGTTACCTTCAAGTAGCGCGTCAAATGTTTCGCCTTTTCGCCCGTTTACAATAAGGGTTTGAATGCCGCTACTGGTGCACTTATCCGCGGCTTCGATTTTTGTTCGCATGCCGCCTGTACCTACCGACGTACCAGCGCCTCCGGCAAGGGCGTAAATTGAACGATCAATTTTATCTACCTGTGGAATAAGTGTTGCCGAGTCATCTTTTCTAGGGTCGGCGGTATACAAACCGTCAATGTCTGAGCAAATAATCAAGGTATCAGCTTGGGCAACAAGCGCAGTGTAAGCCCCTAAGTTATCGTTATCTCCCACCTTTAGTTCGTTAACCGCTACCGTGTCATTTTCGTTAACAATGGGCAGCGCGCTGTGGTTTAAGATTTCACGAAGCGTATTTTTAATATTTACATAACGAGTTCTGTCGCGAAGATCATCTGCGGTTAACAATACCTGTGCACAGGGAAAGTCGAAAAAGCGTTGCCAATTTGCCATCATAAGATTCTGCCCAATAGCTGCCATCGCTTGCTTCTCTGCAATTGACGCATTATGGCGAACCTTTACTTTGCTGCGGCCTGCAGCAACACTACCCGAGGAAACCAAGATAACCTCTTTACCAGCGTCCCTGCTGGCGGTAATAAATCGCGCAAGGGAAAGTAAATAACGCCCACTACACTCATTGCCTTCAGGCGCAATAAGTGCACTGCCAACTTTGATAACGGCACGTTGCCAGGTAAAACGGTTCATACGGGGAAGAAAAAAAGAAAACAAGAGGTTAAGAATACGACAGTTAAAGCGTGAAACAAAACGATCTATTACAGTTTTTTGCGTTAAAACATGGTTAGTTTACGGTCAAAAAATTGGATTGTGCTCTGCATACTTATATACTAGAGAGTGTTATCTTATAACAATTCTAACTTACAAGTTGCAAGGAACCTGCATGAGCACCGCAAAACGACACTTTTTCTGGCTAGCGCCAGTGTTGTCTATGCTGATTTCTCTTCCAAGTGCCGCCGCTATTAAACAAACTAAAGGCGATTTTGAAGATAAATTCCGTCAGCTAGACGAAGTTCTTCCTACTCCAAACGTATACCGCAACGCTGCCGGTGAGCCGGGTCATCAATATTGGCAGCAGCAAGTAGATTACGATATTGACGTAAAGCTACTTGAAGACAAGCGCCGCATTGAAGCAAGCGAGACCATTACTTATCACAACAATTCTCCAGATACGCTTAAGTATTTGTGGGTTCAGCTTGATCAAAACAAATTCCGCGACGACTCAATGTCAGCCCTTACCACTACTTTCGGTGGCATTGGTAATCGTGGTCCAGGTACGCAGGCAGCCGATGGCGACAAGCCCGCTAAATTAAGCATGGGCGCGCTACGCCGTCAGCAGTTTGTTGACGACACTGAGCTGGGCTATACCATTTCTCGCGTTGAAGACAAATCAGGCAACGATCTGCGTCACACCATTGTTGGCACGTTAATGCGTGTTGACCTAGCAACGCCGCTTAAGCCTGGTAATAACGTTACTTTCGACATCGACTTTGCATTTAACATTGTAGAAGAAGACGCTGTATCTGCCCGTGCAGGTTACGAGCACTTCCCTGATGACGAACGCGAAGGTGGCAACGACATCTTCTTGCTAGCACAGTGGTTCCCACGTCTAGCGGCTTACACCGACTATGAAGCTTGGACGAATAAAGAGTTCATTGGCCGCGGTGAGTTCACGCTAGAATTCGGTAACTACGAAGTCGATATTACCGTTCCTGCTGACCACATCGTATCGTCAACGGGTGTGCTTCAAAACCCTAAAGACGTGCTAACTAAGACCCAGCGCGATCGTTTGAAAAAGGCAGAAAAAGCAGACCGCATCGTTTTCATCGTTTCGCCTGAAGAAGCCATTGAAAATGAAAAAGAAGGCACATCTAAGCTTAAAACCTGGACGTTCAAAGCAGACAACGTACGCGACTTCGCATGGGCGTCTTCGCGTAAATTTGCGTGGGATGCACGTGGCTATCAGCAAGGTGGTGACACTCAGCCATTAGTAATGGCCATGTCTTTCTATCCGAAAGAAGGTGGTGAGCTGTGGCAGAAGTATTCAACAGAATCTATCATCCACACCATGGATGTATACAGCCGCTTTAGCTTCGATTATCCATACCCAGTCGCTCAGTCGGTAAATGGCCCTGTAGGTGGCATGGAATATCCAATGATCACCTTTAACGGCCCGCGTACTGAGCTTCGTGACGATGGTTCACGCACTTACTCGCTTGCTGAAAAACGCTTTTTGATTGGCGTAGTAATTCACGAAGTGGGTCATATCTATTTCCCAATGACGGTGAACTCTGATGAGCGTCAGTGGACATGGATGGATGAAGGCCTTAACAGCTTTCTAGATGGCGTTGCAGGTCGTGAGTGGGACCCAACGATTCCATGGGGTGTAGAGCCGCGTGATATCACAGGCTACATGAAGTCTCAGACGCAGGTGCCAATTATGACACAGTCTGATTCGGTGCTTCGCCTTGGTCCGAATGCTTACACCAAGCCAGCGGTAGCGCTGAACATTCTTCGTGAAACTATTCTTGGTCGCGAGCTATTTGACTTCGCGTTTAAAGAATACGCACAGCGTTGGATGTTTAAACGTCCTACACCTTCAGACTTCTTCCGTACTATGGAAGAGGCATCGGGCGTTGACCTAGACTGGTTCTGGCGCGGTTGGTTTTATACCACAGACCACGTAGACATTAGCCTAGACAGCGTTTACAAACTACGTTTAGACACTGAAGATCCAGATATCGATTTTGCTCGCGAGCGCGACGCTGAAATGGAAAAACCTAAGTCACTTACCGACATTCGTAACAAAGAAGAAGGTAAAAAACTTTGGGTAGACCGCTTTGAAGATATCAGCGACTTCTACGACGAAAACGATCGTTACACCGTGACGAACAAAGAGCGCAACAAGTACAAGAAGTTCTTGAAAGATCTTGAACCTTGGGAGCGTAAAGCGTTTGAGCGTGCGGTTAAAGAAGACAAAAACTACTACGTGCTAGATTTCAGCAACAAGGGTGGATTGGTGATGCCGATTATTCTTGAGCTGACATTTGAAGACGGCACAAAAGAAGAGATGCGTATTCCTGCTGAAATTTGGCGTCGTACGCCAAAAGCGGTAAGCAAGCTTATTGTGACTGACAAAGACAAAGAGCTAGTTAGCGTAACGGTTGACCCGCACTGGGAAACAGCAGACGTGAATGTGGAAAACAACCACTACCCACGTCGTATTATTCCATCGCGTATTGAAGCGTATAAGAATAAGCCGCGTGATACTTACGAGTACCGCGACCTTATGCACGACTCAAAAACCGAGCTAAAAGACGATAAAGAAGAGGACAAAGATGACGAGTAAGTTGTCTTTCTCTGACTTGCAGCGGGGCAGAAATGCTCTGCTAGTAAGTGTGTGTGCGTTTGTTTTAACTGCAGCTTTGCTAGTAAGTGCTTCAACTTACAGCGCTGCTGCACACGCGCACCAAATTAAAGCTGCAATCACAACCGTGCTGTTCAACCCCAGAACAGAAAACATTGAGGTGATGCACCGTTTTAATTTGCACGACGCCGAGCACGCAGTGAAGGCGCTATTCGACAAACATGCTGACATAATGGATGACGCAGATACACAGCAGCAATTTGCTGACTACGTGGCTCATCACTTCGCAATTTTAAACGCAGCCGGCGAGCCACTTAAGCTTGCCGATGTGGGGTTTGAAGTTGAAGGTAAGCATTTTTGGGTTTATCAAGAAACCGCTGAGCCACCTGTATTAGAGGGCATTAAAATTCGCCACGACGCGTTACGCGATTTATGGCCTAAACAGGTCAATACACTAAACGTAGAAGGTAAAGGTGACATTAAAACCCTAACGTTTGCAGATAGCGTTAACCTGTTGGAAGTGAGTTTCTCTAACCATCACGGCGACCATCACTAAAATACAAAACAGTATTTTTTAGAACTATTCAAAAGCCCGCCCGCGCACTGAAAGCCAAAAACAGTGAAAGCAGGTGGGCTTTTTTGTTTATATGCATTTAGCCCAATGTGCGACCGAAGTCTTATGGTTAAATTCGCGAATTTGCTCTACTTTAATGGTGACTAAACACGTTTCTAACCGGGTCAATGAGGTACATCATGGACAACAGCGCTGCAACGCCAATGCCTTCACAGGTAAAAAAATCGCTAACACGACGCGAGCGTAGCGAACGCAAAAAGCGTGCAGTTAAAGCATCACAGGTTGCAGAACAAAAAGCAAAGTGCGAACAATCGCAGTCTTCTAAAACATCGAGCAACGCATTTGCTGATAAGAAAAACATTATGTGGGTAGTGTTAAGTGGGGCCATGGCACTTACCTTCATTGTAATGTTGTTTTTGCCAGATACCGGCATGGGCGGCGGCCTTATTTCTACTTATTCTGCTATGTTATGGTGCGGTTTTTTTGGCGCTGCGCTTTTCCGATACAGAGCGGCAAGCGGCTGGGCAGGGTTTGCCTACGGAAGCGTAATAGGTTTAGTGATTCAGTTCGTTTCTCAATTCATTTAAAGAGAGCCGCCTGCACCACACACAATTTTGATGATCCCGATGCTGATAACACTCAGGCTTTTAGGGCTCAATGGCACACTGCTTTATAAAACACTAATACACAAAAACTAACGCGACTAAGCCGCCACCACATAGGCATACATACACAGCCCTTAAATGAAAAACGTCTTAAACCTCGCTTTACACCAGATCCACCATTCGTTTCTGCTAGTATGATTGATAACACATGCGGTTAATATGATTGCGGCTAATACTGTTTGTACGATTACCGCTAATGTTGTTTGTATCATTACCGCTAATGGCTTTTGTTTAGTAAGAACGTCAATCAACGATGCTACGGCTAAGCGCTCAACACATGTGTTCTTATCACGCCTTGAATTGAATTAAAGTGAGATTATGGCAGAGAAATCTAAGACTACGGGTAAATCTTCAACGCGCATCAGCAAAGCGGTGCCATCGTCTCGCTTATCTCGAATTGGTAAATTAGGGACGCTGGCCGGTAAAATTGCGGGCAACGTGGTTACGCAGGGTGCCGGCCAAATGCTTAAAGGCGAAAAGCCAGTGTTATCGTCGTTACTGCTAACGCCTAAAAACATTTCAAATATTGCCGACCAGCTTGCCAGCATGCGCGGCGCGGCCATGAAGTTAGGTCAGCTTATTTCAATGGATGCGGGTGATTTCCTGCCAGAAGAACTTGCCGTCATTTTAGGGCGGCTGCGTGATGATGCCGACCCTATGCCAAAATCTCAGCTTATCAGTAGATTAAATGATGCATGGGGCGATGACTGGCAAGACAGTTTGCTCTATTTTTCCTTTGCTCCCGTTGCGGCAGCATCTATAGGGCAGGTCCATAAAGTTATCACCATGGATGGCAAAATGCTGGCAATTAAGGTGCAGTACCCGGGTGTGAAAAAGAGCATCGACAGTGACGTTGATAACGTTGCTACGCTGATAAAGCTGACTGGCTTAGTGCCTAAATCGCTGGATATTGGCCCGCTATTGCAGGAAGCCAAAACGCAGCTTCACCAAGAGGCCGATTATGTGCGCGAAGCCAATATGCTGAATCGCTATCACGCACTGGTAGAAGAGAGTAACGTCAATACGTTTAGCGACACAGCGTTTGTCATTCCCAAAACCTATTCCCCCCTTACCACCAGCTCAGTATTGGCAATGGACTTTATCGAAAGTAAAGATTTAGACGTACTGTTAGATGAGCCGCAAGCAGTCAGAAATTCCGCTATGACAGCACTAATGACCTTATTTTTTAACGAGGTTTTTCAGTTTCAGTTGCTTCAAAGCGACCCTAATTTGGCCAATTATCGCTTTAAACCGGATACCAAGGAAATTGTGCTACTAGATTTTGGCGCAACACGGGACATACCCGATGACATAGCAAAGCAGTACAAAGCGCTGCTAAATAGTGCGGCGAATGAAGACAAGTTTCAAATGCAACAAGCAGCCTTGGCCATAGGATTAATTGATGACAGTCATTCACAAGCTCAAATAGACGCTGTGCTAGACATTGGTATGGAAGCGTGTGAAGCGATTCAGCATGAAGGGTCTTACGATTTTGGCGAAAGCAACCTTGTTATGCGACTGCACGATAAAGGCATGGCCCTGACGATGGAGCACAACTTCTGGCACACTCCGCCTGTTGATGCCTTGTTCATTCACAGAAAGTTAGGAGGCTTATTTCTTTTAGCTAAGCGATTAAAAGCACAAGTTAATATGCGACAGGCCGCAAGCCCTTGGCTTACGCCCTAGACACAATTGTAAACTAGTAGGGCAACTCCATACTAAAAGGCAGCGCCATTTGTTCTTTGCTTTTGGGTGGGTTCCCAATCATTTCATCGTAAGGGGTATCGTGCTTCATTACAGCTTGTTGCACGTGGCAATGGGCAAACGCCTCGCGTATGTGACCTGCGCTAAAAAAGCGCATGGGTTTGTCTTTGTTGTCGTAAAGCATCCCGCTCACGTTGCCAATTGTGAGATAAACTAAGTACACATTCATCTCGTAAGACTGGACTTCTAAGTAATCTACTGCTGTTGGCGTGTCTTCAATATCTCGAAAATAAAACTTTTGCATTACCTACCTCATGAAACAAGCGTAAGCTTTAGACATTGTTCACATAGCTGTGGCGTTATATTCACCTCACTATCTTTTTTCCCTGTTTTTAACTGGTGCGTAACACAATTAAAAAAGCCCAATATATACGCTAAGCGAGGTTTTCAGGTTCATTAGTCAAGTTAAGCGGACGACGATGATTTCTGTGTCGCACTGCATTGGCCAAAACCAGTAAAGATGCCAAAGACAACGCGCCAAAAACAAAAGCCGCCATCCCCATTCCACTTGCAACCCAAAGCAGTGGGAATATCAGCAATCGCGGGCATTCAATAGCAAGAGCAATGTTAGATTTAGAGAGAATAAAACTATTTTGTACACTCATTACAACAACAGTGACCACTGCAATAAGTTGATGATTGGTGGGAAGACTACTTATATTTAAAAGTAGATAACACATCACACCCAACATAATTGCGTGCTGCATAAGACTATACCGCTTAACAGCGCTATGGAGTTTTGGGTGATACTGTCTGCAATTATTCAAACTAACGGTCCTATTAAAGCGATTTAACCAAAAGGGATTGCGATGCCCAACATATTGTTGGGCAAACTGAAAACCCACCAACTATCAAACACTTTCAGACTTCTTTTCATCACAGTAGTACACAAAGCGAAATAATTAAACACCTGTTTGAAAAATATTATCTGTTTCATGGTCGAATGCTTATTTGCAAATACAAAAATAGGTTTTTCCACTAAACTTTGACTATAAAGAAATCGAAAAGTGACTTTTTTACGTTAAAAAGTGAGCAAATTAAGGAATTTACAGTCAGAGTGAATATTTCTCTTGATTGATAATCTAATTTTGGTTGTTATCTCTGGTAGTATTATCTAAAGGATATTTTTGTAGCGGAGTCATTATGAGCGAATCGTCAGAAAAGAAATCGTTAGGCCCACATTTTATAATAGTCGGCATTCTTCTTATTGTAATTCTGGCTGTAGTTTTTTGGCCTAGCGACGAAGAACCCGAACCTGTAGTTTCAAGCGAACCCGAAATTACGGAGCCTGAGGTAAGCACACCGCAAGAGCCTGAGGTTTTTGAACCTATTCAGCCAGCACCTACTGTTGAGCTTGAAGAAAAAGACGAAGTAGAGCCACTTCCAGAGCCAGTAGAACCTGAGCCACTTGATACGAGCGATTCTGCCGTAAAATCTTCATTAATTGAAAGTTCTTCAGCAGACGAAGAAACTGTGAATCGCATGTTGGTTGACGAAGGGCTAATTCAGCGTTTTGTAGTGTCCGTAGCCAACTTAGCAAATGATGAAATGGCGCCTAGCCATCAGCTACTCACTCCACCAGAACAAAACTTCCGCGTTTACTCGCAAGCTGGCAAGCAGTGGATTGATGCCGCAAGCTATAAGCGATATACGCCGTATGTAGACATGCTGGAATCATTTGATAATGAAGCATTACTTAATATCTACGGTATTTATAAAGGTGATATACAAGCAAAATATGCGGAAATTGGTAATCCTGATCAAGATTTCAATGAAACGTTATTAAGCGCCATTGATCAGCTATTAGACACTCCTGAAGTGCCAGTTCCCGTTGAAGTGTATACTGACTCTGTTTCCTACAAATATGCAGATGAGCGCTTAGAAAGTTTAAACGAACCACAAAAGCAGCTACTTCGCACTGGCCCAGACAATATGCGCCGTATCAAAGCGAAATTGCGCGAACTCAAAGTATTGGTTGAAGAGCGTGGATCTAACTAGGTTTCAACAGCAGCTTAAGGGCACGTCTTCTAAGGCGCGCCCTTTGCCGCCTGTTGAAAAATGGAACCCCAACTTTTGTGGTGACATTAACCTGACTATTGCTTTAGACGGCAGGTGGTTCTATGAAGGCAGCCCCATAGGGCGCGCGAGCCTCGTTCAGCTTTTCGCATCTGTGCTCAAGCGTGAAGGCGACAGTTATTTTTTGGTAACACCTGTTGAGAAAGTCGGAATTACTGTAGAAGACACGCCTTTTCTTGTTACTCAGTGGCGAAAAGAGCGTGCTGAAAGCAATAATTTAAACACCTTCGTGTTTACAACCCAGACCGGCGATGAGATTTATCTTGAGCGCGAAGAACAACTTGAGCTTCGTGTGCCGCCAAAAGCCATACAAGACCCCCAAGCAACGCCCATTCCCTATGTATGTGTTCGAAGGAACTTGTGGGCAAGACTGCATCAAAATGTTTATTATCAACTGCTTGAACAGGCCAAAGAGCAGTCTGATGCCTCAGGCACGTCATTTTGCATTCAGTCAAGCGGCAAAACCTTTGTACTAGGCGAAATAACCCGCTAGCGCTTAACGCATCATTCTGGTGCCGCTATTACTCACTACATTCATTCATCATTAATATCATGCTGTTAGCAGTGCTTTATTTTGCGTTATCTCGCTGCGTGCATTACATTCGATATAGTCCATAAAACAATCAACAAGAAGACCTATATCATGAATAAATCTCTCGCATCGCTGGCCGTTGCCAGTACAGTAGTGTCATTGTCTTTTTCGGCAACAGCAGCAACCCTCATTCACGCTGGTAAAGTATTTACGGGCACCACTAATGGTCTTCAAGAAAACGTGACGATTGTTGTAGAAGACAACAAAATTACTGCCGTTAAAGACGGTTTTTCTAAAGCACAAAACGGCGATACCGTCATAGACTTAAAGGCGTCAACAGTTATGCCCGGTCTGATGGATATGCATGTTCACCTGTCAATGCAACACGGAGGCCCGCAAACCTATCTCGACCGATTTTCTTTAAATGAAGCGGATTATGCGTTGCGAGCAGCAAATTACGCCAAAATCACCCTAGACTCAGGCTTTACGACTGTGCGCAACCTTGGCGACGGCTTCAATGAAACTGTTGCCCTTAGAAATGCTATAAACAAAGGTTACGCTACCGGACCGCGTATCTATACTGTGGCAAAGCCTATCGCTACAACAGGCGGACATGCCGACCCTAGTAACGGTTTATCTCATTTATTACGGCCTGATGTAGGCCCAAAGCAAGGAGTGGTAAATGGAAAAGTTGAAGCCCGTGAAGCAGTGAGAACACGTTATCAAGATGGCGCAGACCTGATAAAAATTACTGCGACAGGCGGCGTATTAAGTGTGGCAAAAAGCGGACAAAACCCACAATTTATGACCGATGAGTTAGACGCTATTGTTGATACTGCGAAAGATTACGGTATGACGGTTGCGGTGCATGCGCATGGGAAAGAGGGCATGAAACGCGCCATTGAAGCGGGCGTCGACTCTATTGAGCACGGCACGTACATGGACGATGAAATACGCAACCTGATGAAAAAGCATGGCACATACTACGTACCCACCATTTTGGCGGGCAAATTTGTGGCGGATAAGGCGAAAATTGATGGCTTCTTCCCAGAACTGGTTCGCCCTAAAGCAGCAGCTATAGGCCCACTGATTCAAAATACCTTTGAACAGGCGCACAAAGCAGGCGTAAAAATTGCTTTTGGAACAGACAGTGGCGTATCTGCTCATGGCGATAACGCACAGGAATTCTCGCTTATGGTAAAAGCCGGCATGAAACCCGCTGATGCGCTGCTAAGCGCAACGGTAAATAGCGCAAGTTTATTGGGTATTAGCGACATTCTTGGCACGTTAGAGGAGGGCAAACTAGCCGACATTGTGGCAGTTCAAGGCAATCCGCTTGAAGATATTTCACTGATGGAAAGCGTGTCATTTGTAATGAAAGACGGCGTTGTTTATAAGCAGTAAAACTTTTAATGCGGTAGGGGTTACATGGAACTGGGTAAAAAGGTAAAGCAAAAAACCAAAAAGCTTATTGATTCTAAACATATGCTTAGAGGTATTACATTAGCCTCGTTTTTAGAATCGACCATCGTGCCCATTCCACTTGAAGCTGTGATGGTGCCGTTAATGCAAGCCAGGCGAGAGTCGCTGTGGCAAATTGCATTAATGGCCACGGTTGGCTGTGTAATTGGTGCTGTTTTTGGGTATGCCTTAGGGTATTACCTTTTCGATATGGTAGGCCAGTGGCTAATTGACACCTTTTTCAGTCAGCAACAGTTCGATAGCGTTAAACAACAAATGGAAAACCAAGGTTTCTGGTTCGTAATGACCCTAGGTATTGCGCCAATTCCTTTTCAAGTTGCCATGTTAGCAGCGGGTGCCACAAAGTACTCTTTGCCGCTTTTTTTACTCGCAACGGTTATCGCGCGCTCTATTCGCTACTTCGGGCTTGCAGTAGTGGTTTATTACGCCGGCGATAGAGCCGAGCAGCTTATCAGGCGCTATAAAATGAAAGCGGTTATCGCAATAACGCTGGCCGTAGTTATGTTGTGGTGGCTTTCAAATGTGCTTAGTCAATAGCATTAATTCCACTATCTCTGATTAAGTTTTGATTCTCTTTGAGTTGTAGAGCTGCGCATCACTACAAAACACTTCTTTAGATTAAAAGAAATAAGTAATTAGAAGCATCGCTTTTTTTTAACTTTGCATTTGATAATGATTCTTATTTGCATTAATGTAAGAAAAAAGGAGGTGCAAATATGAATTCCCAGCGATTATGCCCTGTTTACCGAAAGTGGTTACAGCTACACCCAGCTAACGCTCGCGCGCATCGACTCAGGTTACAAATTCAGGCACAAGAAGCACATCAACAAGGTAAAAGCGCGTTTGCCCGTGACATGTGTTATCAAGCATTTGAAACAGCAAAGGTCGTGTTAACCGCATTGCAACCGGTGTCGAAAAGCAATTTTAGCACCGCCTATAACGACATCGTTTCATTTGGCGCTCTGGGTATGTATTTGTCGTCTTTACTTCAGCGTGCATACAAGGAACATGAAGCTCACGAGGTGTTACAAGAGTGTCATCAGCTCCTAATTGCGGTGATGCCACTGCATGCGGCCAATCCTTCTGTTTGCCGTCTTATAAACGCTGTTCAGCATTGTGTTGACAGCAAGGGCTTACCGCCAAATACACTTCCTATACCAAACGGGGCTAGTCACTAAAATTCTTTAAGTAAAAGACATATAGCAAGGAGAACACTATGCCTTCACAACAGCATGAGCACGAAGACAACTTTATTGCGTTAAACGTTAGAGCTTCCGTGCTTAAGAAGATGCTCAGCGGTGAGAACTTACACATGAGTGACATACATTGTACCTGCTCTCAAAGCAAACAAGCGTTACAACGGCTTTTACTGCAAGCCGTTAGTACAAGCAAATAGTGCGGAATACCTAAAAAACAGACACATTTGGATCGAAACTTGAAGGTCATTTGGAAACGACGCCTTATTTTAGATGGACTCACTACGTAAGGAAGACCAATGACTAACGATTCAAAATGGTATCATCGCATAGCGAGAGCGGGCTACAGCGCTAAAACAGTCATGTACGTTATGCTAGGTACATTCATTCTGTCATCGGTAATAAATTCACTCAATCGTGAAAAGGCGACTCAATCGCAAGTTTTTGAAACCCTAAAAGAACAACCTTTCGGGCAGCTCTTGCTCGGCGGCCTGGTTCTAGGCCTGGCGTGTTACGCCTTGTGGCGGTGGCTACAAACCTTCACTGAATCATCGTCCGACGACGATACTAAACTTAAAGCCGTTATTACTAAATGCTTCTTTTTTATATCCGGACTCTTTTATATGGCCGCCGCATTTGTAGGCGCCAAAGTACTTTTCTCGTGGCGTCAAAGCCAGTCAGGTGGGTCACAAGGTAACAGCCAAGAAGTCACTAGTTATTTAATGCAATTTGAGTGGGGCCTGTTTTTGGTCGCCGCCATCGGAGTAGGCATCATTGTTTTCTCTGGTATTCAATTCAAACACGCATATACGAAAGACTTTTTAGAAAAATTTACTATGAGCTCACTGAGTAGTAGGGTACAGAAAAGTATTTCATTTAGTGGACGCGCGGGTTATGTCGCACGGGGCATTGTGTATTTAGTCGTAGGCGGATTTTTTATTTTTGCGGCGTTAGTGAGCAACCCATCTGAGGCAGGAGGATTACAGAAAGTGCTATCAACTCTAATGGAACAGCCATTTGGACCGTATCTAATTGCTGGCGTAGGGGCAGGGTTTGTAATGTTTGGACTTTATTGTGGCCTAGAGGCCAAATACCGCGACTTAGAATAGAAGAGGCGCTAAGCGCGCCCCTTTTTAATGACATATTGGTAGGGCATCTCATCAGTTTGCGATGCCACTAGCGTGTGGTCCATAAACCGACAAAAGCTTGGAATATCCCTGGCCGTTGAAGGGTCATCGGCTGTGACCGACAAGGTTTCACCATCGGCCAGCTTTCGAATATTTAGGCGCACCATCATAACGGGCTCTGGGCAGCGCAGCCCCAGAGCGTCTAGATGCTGACTGGCTGCGTCAAATGCGCTATCAAAATCAGATGCCATAGTTTTCACGGTAGGTGTTTATTGCGTTGATTTCGCTTTCGAAGCCGCCTTTTTCAGATAGGAAAGCAACAACATCAGCAAGGGAAACAATAGAGATTACCTTGGTGCTAAAGTCACGCTCAACCTCTTGAATAGCTGAAAGCTCGCCATTACCACGCTCTTGTCTGTCTAATGCGATCAGTACGCCAGACAAACTCGCTTTCTGCTGCTCAATTAACGTCATAGACTCACGAATAGCAGTACCAGCGGTGATCACGTCATCCACCAGCATAACCTTGCCTTCCAGCGGACTGCCCACTAAGTTACCACCTTCACCGTGAGTTTTGGCCTCTTTACGGTTAAAGCAATAAGGTACATCAAGGTTGTGACTGTCGGCCAACGCTACAGCGGTTGTAGTCGCAATTGGAATACCCTTATAGGCAGGGCCAAACAGAACGTCAAAGCTTACGCCCGCATCAATCAGAGCATCGGCGTAAAAGCGTCCCAACTTAGCTAAATCGCCACCGCGATTAAACAAGCCAGCATTAAAAAAATATGGACTAACACGCCCCGATTTTAGGGTAAATTCGCCAAACTTTAACACGCCACGCTCAATGGCAAACTCTATAAAATCACGTTGAAACGCTTTCATGATGACCTCTTAAATACTCAATTACGCTTTGCTTCTAAACTTAAGCTAGCGCAGCTTTTTGAATGTCGAACAACTCACGTAAACCGTGCTTACCAATTTTCAGCATTTCATCTAGCTCTTCAAACGAGAACGGTTCGCCCTCAGCGGTGCCTTGAACTTCAATCAGTTTTCCGGTCTCGGTCATAACGATGTTCATGTCTGTTTCAGCTTCAGAGTCTTCCGTGTATTCAAGGTCAGCAATTGGCATACCTTCATAAATACCCACTGAAAGCGCAGCAATCATGTGTTTAAGAGGGTTTGTTTTGATAATACCTTTTGCACGCATGTACGTAAGCGCATCAACAAGGGCAACGCACGCACCAGTGATTGACGCCGTACGCGTACCGCCATCAGCCTGAATAACGTCGCAATCTAAGGTTATGGTGTTTTCACCAAGTAACTTTAGGTCTACCGCTGCGCGCAATGAGCGTGCGATAAGACGCTGTATTTCTAGTGTACGACCACCTTGTTTACCGCGTGCAGCCTCACGGCCACTGCGCGTATGTGTCGCGCGCGGAAGCATACTGTACTCAGCCGTGATCCAGCCTTTGCCTTGACCCTTCATAAAGCGTGGCACACCTTCTTCTACCGTCGCATTACACAACACCTTGGTATTACCAAACTCTACAAGAACAGAGCCTTCTGCGTGACAAGTATATTGGCGAGTAATAGTAACAGGGCGAATTTGACTGGCGGTTCTGCCGCTTGGACGCATAGTGTTCTCCACAACGTAAGTGCTTAAAAAAGGGTAGCGTTTTACAGGTTTTTTCTGCGAAATGTGACAAGAAAACTAAATTCGCAGTAAAACCTCGTAAATTCGATGAAGCTACGAAATTGCGCCTAAGTATAACGCAATACCCGTAGCCGTTAAAAACGAACTTTACATGTTTGCTTATTGAATTAGGTAAATGTGCGCTAATATACAAGTTACAAGAAAACTTGCGCTGGATATAAACATTTACAACACGATGTTCGGGTTGTTTTGCAGGTTTTCAGTTACGACAAAGGATATTTATGATTTACAGCATGACAGCGTTTGCGCGTGTAGAAACGAAAAAAGATTGGGGCTCGGCGGTATGGGAAATTCGTTCTGTTAACCAACGCTTTTTGGAAACTTATTTTCGACTACCTGAACAGTTTCGATCACTTGAGCCTGTTTTACGCGAACGTTTTCGCAAAAAACTAGCGCGCGGGAAAGTTGAATGTGCGCTGCGTTTTACTGCCAACGACGCTGCTGTAACCACCCTAAGTTTAAATGAAGAACTAGCCAAACAGATACTTCACGCTGCAGACTGGGTACAGTCTCATGGACAGTCAACCGGCGTTAATCCACTAGACGTATTGCGCTGGCCTGGCGTAATTGCTGCTGAAGAAGCAGACATGGACACCATTCATGCTGACGTAATGACCGCCTTTGACCAAGCCTTAAATGACTTTATTAGCGCTCGTGCCACCGAGGGTGAAGCGCTTAAAGGCATGATTACACAACGTTTAGATGCCATTGAAGTAGAAGCAGAAAAAGTGGCCACACGCATGCCTGAAATTATGCAATGGCAGCGTGAAAAAGTGCAGTCGCGCTTTGAAGAAGCAAAAGTGGAGCTAGACCCAGGCCGTTTTGAGCAAGAAATGATCATGCTTGCCCAGAAAGTGGATGTAGCTGAAGAGCTAGACCGCCTTAACGCGCATGTTAAAGAAACCCGCAATATTCTAAAGAAAGGTGGCGCAGTAGGTCGTCGTCTAGACTTTATGATGCAGGAGTTTAACCGTGAGTCTAACACGTTAGGGTCGAAATCAATCAGCACGGATATCACGCAGTCAGCGGTTGAACTGAAGGTGTTGATTGAGCAAATGCGCGAGCAAATTCAGAATATTGAGTAAGCCATCCAACACGTTGAATGCTTCGTTTCTTAATTTAGTTCAGCTTATTGTCAAAACGTAAATACGACGCAATACATCATTGCTATCGGTGATGTATTGCGGATGCTTTTATCTTTCCAAACCTTCACCACCATTTTTGAATACAGCTGCCTATGAATACCAAACACAAAGAACAGAGAAAGCCCTTTCCTGTAAATTTATGCATTCTACATGGCCCGAGAAAGGGCTTTCTCAAATAGCAAAAGAGAGCTAAACAACTGACTACTAAATTATTTTCAAAGTTAACTACCGTATTAGTTAAAAAAAGAAGCCTTTGCCCGAAGTCGCACGCGACAGTTACTTCACTCATTTGGCATGGCGAAGCGGTGTTGATAACGGCATAATATAGCCAACATTATTATCGCTTTAAAAATGGGATTTTTTACGTGCCAACCATTTACCAAGTTGCTGAGCGGGCTGGTGTATCTTTATCAACGGTGTCCCGAGTTTTGAACGGTAAAGCTTCGGTGAATGCCGCGCTAAGAGAACGCGTAGAAAAAGCAGTAAAGGAGCTAAATTATCGACCTAGTACTGTGGCTCGCTCGTTAGCTAATAGCCGAACCGATAGCGTTGGCGTGCTGGTCCCCGAACTAGATACAACGTTTTTCAGTGAGATCGTTCAGTCGCTTGAATCCATTTTTCGTGCAGAAAACAAACACATCATTATTGCCGTTGGTGGCAAATGTACCGATTCGCAAAAAAAGGCGGTGGATTTTCTTGTTAGTCGAAATTGTGATGCGCTGATTGTTCACGCTCAGGCCGTAACCGACGACTATTTAAAAGGCATTAGTGAATCGAAACTTCCCATAGCCTTTATAGACCAGCATGTTGAAAGCCTGCCTAATGCATCTTTTAACTTCGACCATGAAAAAGGCGGCTATTTAGCCACCCGCCACTTACTCGAATTAGGTCACCAGAATATTGCTTACATTTCAGGGCCAGCGGAATTCTCTGAATCCGCTATACGAGTTAAAGGGTATAAGCGTGCGTTGTCAGAGGCAGGAATACCCATTGAGCAGCCGCTTATTTTTAATGGTGATAACGCAGAAGATGGTGGAAAGGCTGGGCTGTTAGAGCTCCTGTCACAAGACTTGCCTTTTACGGCAATAGTATGCGCTAACGATCTGATGGCGTCAGGGGTTATAAGCTGCGCTCGTGAGTTAGGCATGAGCCTACCGCAAGATTTATCCATTGTAGGGGGCGATAACGCTGCATTCGCTCAACATGTTTTTCCGCGCCTCACTACCATAGATATGCCCACTGCGAAGCTGGCAGAAATGGCAGCGAAATATGTTTTAAATAGAGTTTACGCGCAGAATAATGATGTTGAATTTGCCCTTGAGCCGTCGATAGTGCCAAGAGACTCAACCGTGCAATATCAAGGCTACTGATTACTTTTTAGCATGTCAGCGTGCGCTGCAACGATTTGGCGCGTGGAAGCGAGCGCGGTTTCATGTGAAACATATTAATAAGATAGATTAAAACACCTAGTTTTAAATTGCGTGAGATGTATAAACTTATGCAAATAATGCCTTTAACAGCATAATGACTTAATTCCCTAAATTCATGGAGAGAACATGAAGCACATTTTGTTAAGTTTGTTTTTATTACTTGGTGTAACAGCGCATGCTGAAAGCAATTATGAGCAGGTCGATAAGACACTAAACGCTTTGCACCACAACGCGTCAACCGCCAACTTTGAGGAATACTTCAATCTGTACCATAACAACGCGGTATTTATCGGAACAGACGCATCGGAAGTGTGGAGCAAAGAAGAGTTTCAAGCCTACGCTAAACCTCACTTCGATAAGGGTAAGGGTTGGACTTATCACCCTCGCGATAGACACATCTATTTTTCATCGAATAAAGATGTGGCGTGGTTTGATGAACTTCTTGATAACGACAGTTTGGGTGAAACGAGAGGTACTGGTGTTTTAGTTAAGGAAGGGGATGTATGGAGGGTCACGCAATATCACTTAACCATTCCTATACCTAATGCACTCGCAGACTCGATTGCTGAACAAATTAAAAGCGCGAAATAAAAAAAGCCCCGACAACTGCCTAGGCTTTCTTTCTATTTGGCTGCGTATTAGGTATTAGATTGGGTCAGCGGCTGAATTTCCATTTCAACGCGACGGTTCATTGAACGGTTCGCAGCGCTGTTATTAGGCACTTTAGGTGCATACTCGCCCATACCTACTGTGGTAATACGCGTTGGATTAACGGCATAGTTAATTAGTAGGTTTTTCACTGCACCCGCACGGCGCTCAGATAAAGACTGATTGTACTGCTCTGAGCCTGTGTCATCGGTATGACCTTTGATCATCAATACGGTTTTTTCGTAGTTGTTTACTACTTTTGCGACATCTTGCAACACGGGGTTGAAGTTAGGGCTAATGCTTGAACTGTCCGTAGCAAAGGTAATGTCGCCCGGCATAATGAGACGCAAGTTATCACCCTCACGCACTACTTGCACGCCAGTGTCAGAAAGCTCATTTCTCAGCTCTTCTTCTTGTTTGTCCATGTAGTTACCAATTGCACCACCAGCAATTGCTCCTACTGCTGCGCCCCACGCATAACGACTTTTATCGTTATCGCCAGTAGCTTTACCCAGTAGTGCCCCCACTACCGCGCCGATAGCAGCACCTTTTTGAGTATTGTTTGGGTCTGTCGCGCAGCCTGCCACTGTTAATGAAGCGGCTATCAAACTTACAGCAAGAGTCTTTTTCATAACGTCCTCTTTTTCCATTTAAAAGCTCATTGTTGAGAAATTGCCGTTGTCCATTGCATCTCCCAACAAGCTTTGTCGTAAATTTTCGTTAATTTAAATACAAGTTAGCAATTAGTGTTCCATCCGTAAAAGTTAAGAACGTGGGAACATTGCTCGTTTATCTGATGTTTAAAGGCTAATTTAAAGCCATGTTGGTAAACGCCACGTGTTAAGGGCCAGCAAGTTTTTGCCCTTCGTTAATTATGTCTAATAGTAAGGGGCGAAACCTGAACACAAGCTAAATGAATATGTGGCAGGTAAAGCCTACGAGCAGGGAAGTTAGAGACAACACAGTGTAAACTCTACACTGTGTTGCCAAAAAGTAACGTTTTAGCCGATGGAAACAGACCGTTCAAAAAATGCATTCACATCTATTTTATAATCGGAAGCGACTACGGCTTTCGCGATACTTATTGCTTTATCCACTGAAAGATCGATGTCTTTAGGCGTCAGATAATGGCTGTTGCGTACAGAGTAAAATACTTTGACCAAAGGTGTTAGTGGCGAATCTTTTTGCTCAACCACCATGGCTAGCTTTTCATTAGAGAGTAAAACTAAGCTTCCTACGGGGTAGACGCCCAAACATTTAATAAACTGCATCACAAGTGATTGGTCGAGGCGAGAAGGTGCGTCACTTATTAATATAGAAAATGCTTTTTGGCTCGACATCCCAGCTTTATACACGCGATCGGCGGTCAGCGCGTCGTACATATCGGCAATGGCCAACATACGGCCTGCTTGGCTAATGTCTTTGCCTTTCTTTCCGGCAGGGTACCCCAACCCATCTAAACGCTCGTGATGTTCACTAATAGTTTGGATGAGTAGTGGCGCAATGTCTGTCTCATTCAGGTAATCTACACCGTGTTTTACATGCCCTTTCATGATTTCCATCTCGCTATCCGTTAAGCGACCAGGTTTATGAAGAATGTCGTCAGGAATTTTTATTTTGCCTAAATCATGTAAAAAGCCTGCATAGGAGAGATCTTGCACTTCCTCCTCAGACATACCTAAATAACTACCAAAATTCGCCAATAGAATAGCTACATTCAGCGAGTGCTCTAACAAATAATCGTCTTTTTCACGAATTTTCGTTAGACAAAGAAGGGCATCCGGATTTCTGTCTACAGACTCAACTAGCTTGTTTGAAAAGGCTTTAGGGATACTTGCATCAAAAGGCGTCTCTTTTTGAACATTTTCAAGCAGTAACTTTTGAATGGCTTTACCTTGTTCATGCAGCTTAACCGCTTTTACAAGTTCATTCTCCAGTGATACTTTTTTCGATTTATATTTATTATCAGAGGCACTGGGTAACTCTTCCGACGCTTTAGAAGAAGGCACTTTTTGATCAACAATAAATGCCTTATCGGTGTCAATCGCTAGCGTTTTAACGCCGCGTTTTTTAAGTGTTTTGATGACATCGTTCGAGGTTACACGTCCTTGGCTTTTAACAGTTAACGCGCCTTTTTGCTCTAAAATTTGATGAACAAACATGCCTAGCTCTAACTGATCAATAGTAATCTTTTTTATCATTTCACCTGCACTGCACCGTTATCTATTTGCTATTTCAACCCTAAGCAACAACGCCTATCAACTGCGCCTTTAATACTCTAACTCTACCAGTATAGTGTGTAAATCTGGTGTCCAACCGAAGTTTCTCATATTCACTCGGTAGTTTTTAACCAGCACACCTTCTGCGAGTAAACGCGCTCGCTGTTCCTCCGCTTTCTCTGAACCTGCAGGAAAGGCAATTTTGCCATCGGCACGCAACACGCGATGCCAGTTGCTTTTGTTGCCAATTTCTTTAAGGCACTTGCCCATCATTCTCGCCCTACCAGGTAGTCCGCATAAGTCTGCAAGCAGCGCATAACTTACAACATTGCCCTCAGGTACAAGGGAAAGGGTTTTCTCGACGCGAGATTGTACTGCTTCACGTTGCATGCTGTATATTATCCTATCTGGTAAGTTAAATTATTCAGTAAACCCGTAGTATCAAAACAACTATCAAGAGAAAGAAGTTAAGCCATGCGCCGCTATTGTGAAAAATGTCGATACCCCCAAACAACGTGCATTTGCTCACATATCTCTATAATCAATACTTCACTGAATATCATTATTGTTCAACACGAGAAAGAAGCCCTCCATGCCAAAAATACGGCCCGACTCATCTCTTTGTGTGTTCCACACACGGAAATTGTATGTGCAAATGATAGCGTTGCCATGCAGGGCCTCTTGGAAAGATGTTCAATTGAACATTCTGCGCTTATTTACCCAAGCGATGTGAGTCACCCAATTGAGGCGATAGCGCCAACCACTGCAAGTACAATTTCCACCATTGTGCTGATTGATGGGAGCTGGAAACAAGCGTTTGGAATCGTCAAGAAGAACCCATGGTTAGAAAAGCTTCGTGCTTTTCACTTTGCTTCAGCCCCTAGTTCGAACTATTTCATCCGCCATACGTCCTTGGATAACGCCCTTTCAACGTTAGAAGCTACAGCGTATGCCCTGCATTGTATAGATAAGGTTGACGTTTCTGCGCTTCACAAGGCACAGAGCGCTCTACAAAGTGTGTGGCAAGGCCCAACATCTCACAGGCGAAAAGTGTAGCGTAAAATAGCGCTCAGAGGTTTTTACGCATTCATTGGAATATAGCCTTTCTGATCTTTTATTAAGGTTATCCAGTTTCGAATGGCTGGATACGCCGCAAGATCAAAGCCGCCCTCATGTGCCACATGGGTATAAGCAAAAAGCGATATATCAGCTAGGCTAATTGTGTCACCCAGTAGGTATGGTGTCACTTTTAGCTGGTGCTCCATGACAGCAAGCGCGCGATAGCCACCGGCTTGCTTAGACTCATATTCCGCTTTTTTTTCGTCGGGAAGGCCGAGGTACACAGCAATATAACGCGCAACCGCGATATAGGGTTCATGGCTGTATTGCTCAAAAAATTGCCACTGCAATAACTGTGAAAAACTATAGGTCGAGGAGGGCACAAAAGACGTATTTGACGCAAGATAATGCATGATAGCGTTAGATTCAGACAAGACTCTACCGTCATCTAATTCAAGTATTGGAATTTTACCATTGGGGGACTTTTCAAGAAATGAATGCGCTCTTGTATCGCCTTTCATGATATCTACATCGATCCATTCGCAACTTTTACCAAGAAGGGACAGGAGAAGCTGAAGTTTATAACAGTTCCCAGAACGTTTATCGCCGTATATTCGCACAAGGGTATTCCATTAAAGTGGATAGACCTACCATAACAACCCAAGGTGCCAGCGACAATCTCAAATTGAACGAGGGTAAAAAGAAGAGTGTTTCAAACTACGTTATTACTCAAGCAGAATAAATTCAAGCGAGATTAATGATAGCGGGGAAGTTGTATTAACCACTCAACAATAAATAAAAGAACCCAAGAGATTGGGATTAAAGCAATACACGCTGCTACTCTGGCCTTATCCCTTGGCGCGAAAATGCGCGCACCCATTTTTAATACGCGTTCTTTTTCGCTCTCTAACTGTTCAATCGATGCTGAACCTGTCGATTCTTCGCCTTTAGCACAACGCTTAATACCATCTTCAATGTCTTCTTCAAGATGCGCTACAGCAAGCTTTTGCTCGTCATCAAGCATTCGTCTTAGTTTAATCACAGGCCAAAACAAATAAAAACTTACTACCCCTGTGAAAAACGTAACCACCAATACATCAATAGATGGAATATCCTTTTTCAACCAAAAAATAGGAAAGATTGCGAGCGCCCCCATGGCAAAAATACTGTTTGTGGTTCCTAGCTTTAATAGGGTCATGACTGATTGTAATCTATCGATATTGCCACCCGCTTGAGGTAGCACCTTGGTAGTAAGGTATTTAATGTTAGAGGAAATCTGAAACAAAAATAGTATGGCAAGAAACCAAAAGGGAACGGCGGTTACCGTAAGAAACAAAACATGAATTTCCTGCTTGACCGTTATCAACCCCTCAAAAATGCAGTAAACAACAGTGATCATGATAGACGTGATCGCAGCGTTAAAAATATGGTGTTTGAATTCAGAGCTAAGCTCTTGTCTGTGAGCAGAAAACTGACTTAATCGATTAGTTTTAACAAGAAGCGAAATTAGCGTGCTAGCTACGTTTTGATGCATTAATCGCAAAGCAAACCAAAAATAGCCAGTTATAAGCGACATACCAATTGCAGAGTTAAAATCGCGCTGTGCGCGAATATTTCCCGCTTCCGGCCAGTCTAACGCGCCCGTGAAGTAATGCACCGAAAGTAAAATCAGCGTGGTGAGGAGTGGAAAAAATCCAATAGATGCACCTTTATGCATATTGGAATACGGGTTGAGCTTCATTTATAAAATTCGTTACAGGCAAAAACGGCAAAAAACCTGCCGCACAGTTCGTTTTAATTTTAAATTGGCGAAAGCGCTCTAACGATAAGCTTTGTATGGTGTTATAGCAATAGAAATAAACGTAAGCGAATGTGAACGAGTACTTTTCGTTCGCCAATAAAAAACCCGCCAAATGGCGGGTTTTTTCAAAGCTGTGCTTTTTACTTGCGTAACTTCTGAATAAGGCGAAGTTGTGCAATAGCTTCTGCAAGCTCGTGAGCTGCTTCTGCGTAGTTAAAGTCAGCGCCTGGGTTGGCGATGTGCTCTTCTGCACGTCGTTTGGCTTCTTCTGCTGCCTGCTCGTCAAGATCTTCAGCTCGAACCGCGGTATCAGCCAGTACGGTAACGTTACCAGGTTGTACTTCAAGTACACCACCAGCAACATAAATTACTTCTTCTTCACCGTGCTGTTTAACCAAACGCACCATACCAGGTTTAATAGCAGAGATAAGTGGCGCGTGGCCTGGGTGAATACCCAGCTCACCTTCGCTACCTGTCACCTGAATCGTTTCAACGCGACCAGAGAAAATTGATTTCTCGGCGCTTACTACGTCCAAATGTACTGTCATTGCCATGTGAACCTCCTGATTAGGTACGTTAGCATGATGCTAGGCTAGCAGCTGCTAGCCCCGTCATTATGCTTTCTTGGCTTTCTCTAGCGCTTCTTCGATAGAACCAACCATGTAGAAGGCCTGCTCTGGAAGGTGATCGTACTCACCGTCTAGAATGCCTTTAAAGCCACTGATTGTGTCTTTTAGCGATACATATTTACCAGGTGCACCAGTAAATACTTCTGCTACGAAGAACGGCTGAGATAGGAAACGCTGAATCTTACGAGCACGTGATACCACTTGCTTGTCTTCTTCAGACAGTTCGTCCATACCTAGGATCGCGATGATGTCTTTCAGCTCTTTATAACGCTGAAGAACAGTCTGTACGCCACGTGCTACGTCATAGTGCTCTTGACCAATTACTAGTGGGTCTAGCTGACGAGACGTTGAATCTAGTGGGTCTACCGCAGGGTAGATACCAAGAGACGCGATATCACGAGAAAGTACTACCGTTGCATCCAAGTGAGCAAAGGTTGTCGCCGGAGATGGGTCAGTCAAGTCATCCGCAGGTACGTATACCGCTTGAATTGAAGTGATTGAACCTGTCTTCGTTGACGTAATACGTTCCTGAAGTACACCCATCTCTTCTGCTAGTGTAGGCTGGTAACCTACCGCAGATGGCATACGACCTAGAAGTGCTGATACCTCAGTACCTGCTAGGGTATAACGATAGATGTTATCTACGAAAAATAGTACGTCACGGCCTTCGTCACGGAACTTTTCAGCCATTGTTAGACCAGTAAGTGCAACACGTAGACGGTTACCTGGTGGCTCGTTCATCTGACCGTATACAAGCGATACTTTATCAAGTACGTTTGATTCGTTCATTTCATGGTAGAAATCGTTACCCTCACGCGTACGCTCACCAACACCTGCGAATACTGAGAAACCGCTGTGCTCGATTGCGATGTTACGGATAAGTTCCATCATGTTTACGGTTTTACCTACACCCGCACCACCGAATAAACCAACTTTACCACCCTTAGCGAATGGACAAACCAAGTCGATTACTTTGATACCAGTTTCTAGTAGTTCTACCGAGCTAGACTGATCTTCGTAGCTAGGCGCTTCACGGTGAATAGACATACGCTCTTCTTCACCAATTGGGCCTGCTTCGTCGATTGGGTTACCCAATACGTCCATGATACGACCTAGTGTCTTCGTACCAACTGGAACCATGATTGGGTTACCGGTATTTTCTACTGCAAGACCACGTTTTAGTCCATCAGTAGTACCTAGTGCGATGCCACGAACAACACCGCCACCTAATTGCTGTTGCACTTCCAGGGTTAGACCTGACAAGTCACCTTCGGTAACTCGTAGTGCGTCATAAACTCTTGGTACCGCATCTTGTGGAAACTCAATGTCCACAACGGCGCCAATGATTTGGACGACCTTACCTTGACTCATAATTTGTCCTCGTTATCTCTTTTAAACCTTTGCCTACACCGCTGCGGCACCGCCAACAATCTCACTGATTTCTTGTGTGATTGCGGCCTGACGCGCTTTGTTATATACCAGTTGTAACTCATCAATAAGGTTACCGGCGTTGTCGGTTGCTGCCTTCATGGCAACCATTCGCGCAGCTTGCTCTGACGCTGCGTTTTCTACAACACCCTGATACACCTGAGACTCAATGTAACGCACCATTAATGCTTCCAAAATTTCTTTTGGATCTGGCTCGTAAATGTAGTCCCAACGATGTTGATATTCTTCGTCTTGTGACTTTGGCAAAGGCAATAACTGATTGATCACAGGTTTCTGTGTCATGGTGTTAACGAAGTCATTGAATACCAAGAATACTCGGTCTAATTTTCCTTCGTCGTACGCTTTAAGCATAACGCGTACAACACCTACTACATCGCTTACAGACGGCTTGTCGCCCAAACCTGATTCGGCAGCTAACAATGTGCCACCAAAACGGTTAAAGAAACTGCACGCCTTAGAACCTAATGCAGCAAAATCTACTTCTACACCCTGGTCACGCCATTTCTTAACGTCTTGGGTTACCAGCTTAAATTCGTTGGTGTTCAAACCACCACATAAGCCTCGGTCAGTAGAAATCACAATGTAACCAACACGCTTGATTTCACGCTCTTCCAAATACGGATGGCGATATTCAAGGTTACCGTTAGCAATGTGACCAATCACTTTTAGCATGTTTTGTGCGTATGGGCGGCCAGAGGCCATGCGTTCCTGCGCCTTTTTCATTTTAGACGCGGCAACCATTTCCATCGCACTGGTAATTTTTTGAGTATTCTTGATACTCCCAATCTTACCTTTAATCTCTTTACCGCTGGCCATGACTATCTCTCCGATTACTCAACGAAATGTGCTGGTGGTTGAACACCAGCACCATTGATTACCAAGTTTGTGTCGCTTTAAAGTTAGTTAAAGCGTCGCTCAACTTGCCGGCAATCTCGTCGTTGTAGTTACCTGATTCGTTGATAGTCTTCATCAGCTCAGCGTGTTCGCTGTTCATGTATGAGTGAAGAGCAGCTTCAAAATCTAGGATTTTAGGAAGCTCGATGTCCTTAAGGAACCCTTTCTCTACTGCAAACAGTGAAACACCCATGTCAGCGATAGATAGCGGAGAGTACTGTTTCTGCTTCATTAGCTCAGTAACGCGCTCACCGTGCTCTAGCTGTTCACGAGTAGCATCATCAAGGTCAGACGCAAACTGCGAGAACGCCGCAAGTTCACGATACTGTGCAAGTGCTAGACGGATACCGCCACCAAGCTTCTTGATGATTTTAGTCTGTGCAGCACCACCAACACGAGATACCGAGATACCAGCGTTAACCGCTGGACGAATACCTGCGTTGAACAAGTCAGTTTCAAGGAAGATCTGACCGTCAGTAATTGAGATTACGTTAGTAGGTACGAATGCTGATACGTCACCTGCTTGCGTTTCGATAATTGGAAGCGCAGTAAGTGAACCAGTTTTACCTTTAACTTCACCGTTTGTGTAACGCTCAACGTATTGCTCGTTTACACGTGCAGCACGCTCTAGTAGACGCGAGTGAAGATAGAATACGTCACCTGGGTAAGCTTCACGGCCTGGTGGACGCTTAAGTAGTAGTGAGATTTGACGGTAAGCAACAGCTTGCTTAGACAAATCATCATATACGATTAGCGCATCTTCACCGCGGTCACGGAAGAATTCACCCATTGTACAGCCAGAGTAAGGCGCTAGGTATTGAAGCGCTGCAGACTCAGACGCAGAAGCAGCAACAACGATAGTGTGCGCAAGTGCACCGTGCTCTTCTAGCTTACGTACTACGTTAGCGATAGTAGACGCTTTCTGACCAACCGCTACGTACACACACTTAACGCCTGTACCTTTTTGGTTGATGATAGCATCAACAGCCATAGCTGTTTTACCACACTGACGGTCACCGATGATAAGCTCACGCTGACCACGACCTACTGGGATCATGGCATCAACTGACTTATAACCAGTTTGGATTGGTTGGTCTACTGATTGACGCTCGATTACACCAGGTGCAATTTTCTCAACTGGCTCAAAGCCCGCTGCATCAATTGCGCCTTTACCGTCGATAGGCTCACCAAGTGTGTTTACAACACGACCTAGTAGGGCGTTACCAACTGGTACTTCAAGGATACGACCGGTAGATTGTACTTTTACGCCTTCTTGTAGGTCAGCGTATGGGCCCATTACAACCGCACCAACTGAGTCTCGCTCAAGGTTTAGTGCAATTGCGTAGCGGCTTCCAGGAAGCTCGATCATTTCACCTTGCATTACATCTGCAAGGCCATGAATGCGGATAATACCGTCAGTTACTGCTACGATAGTACCTTCATTGCGTGCTTCACTGGTTACATTGAACTGTTCAATTCTTTTCTTGATCAGTTCAGCAATTTCAGTGGAATTAAGTTGCATGCTCTTATCCCCGTTATGCTTGCAACGCGTCTGCTAGACGGTTCAATTTCGACTTTACGGAACCATCTATTACTGTATCGCCGGCTTTAATAACCATTCCAGCGATAAGGGCAGGGTCCACGTTACAATTAAGCTTCACTTTACGTGCCAAACGTTTTTCCAAAGATGCAATCAACTCATTTTGTTGTGCATCGGTCAGCGTAGTTGCTGAGGTTACGTCCACTTCTACTTCTTTGTCGTACTCTGCTTTAAACGCATCGAACAAAGTAGAAATTTCAGGCAACGCGGCTAAACGTTTATTCTCAGCCAAAACCTTCACAAGGTTTTGGCCGTGTTCGTCGAGTTGCTCACCACAAACATTGTTAAAAATGTCGGCAAGCGTGTCAGCAGCAACCGCACCAGACAAAATCTGGTGCATGTCATCGTTCGCTGCTACAGCGCCTGCAAAGGCTAGCATTTCTTGCCATTTTGCAACGGCGTCTTTCTCGACAGCAAAATCGAAAGCAGCTTTAGCATAAGGACGAGCAACGGTTGTCAATTCAGACATGGCTCATCTCCCTATTAAAGCTCAGCGACAAGTTTTTCAACAATGTCGTTTTGTGCGTTTGCATCGATTTCACGTTGTAAGATTTGCTGTGCGCCAGCTACTGCAAGGGCAGAAACCTGCTTGCGCAAATCTTCTTTGGCACGATTGCGTTCAGCTTCAATCTCGGCATAACCAGAAGCGACAATTTTCTCGCGTTCCGCATGGCCTTTTTGCGTTTCTTCGTCAACCAATTGGTTGGCACGCTTTTTAGCCTGCTCGATAATTTCAGCTGCTTGCGCTTTCGCATCTTTCAATTGCTCAGTAGCTTTTGCTTGAGCAAGCTCTAGGTCTTTCTCTGCACGCTCAGAAGCTTCAAGCCCATCGGCAATTTTCTTCTGACGTTCTTCAATCGCTGCCATTAGTGGAGGCCATACATATTTCATGCAGAACACCACGAACACAGCGAAGGCGATTAATTGACCAATAAAAGTGGCGTTAAAATTCACAATCGCCCCTCCTCTTAAAGTTCGCTAAAAAAGTGTTTAGTAGAATTAGGCACCAACAGCGAACAATAGGTATAGAGCGATACCAACACCGATCATCGCGATGGCGTCGATAAGACCCGCTACGATGAACATCTTAACTTGTAGTTGAGGTGCTAGTTCAGGCTGGCGAGCAGCAGATTCAAGGAATTTACCACCTAGTAGACCGAAACCAATAGCGGTACCAAGGGCACCAAGACCAATCAGTAGTGCAACAGCGATGTATAACATTTACGTCTCCGATTTAAGTTAAATTTAAAGTTAATGTTTAAAAGTCAAACTCTGTAAAAACGGCGTCGATTAAAATTCAAACCCACGCCATTAATGCTTAGTGGTCTTCACACGCCAGGCTTAAATACACGATGGTTAGCATCATGAAAATAAACGCCTGAAGCGGAAGTACCAAAATATGGAATACAGCCCACATAAAGTGCAGTGGAAGCTGGAAGTAGCCAATCGTTGCGATAAGGATAAAGATTAGCTCACTCGCATAAAGGTTACCGAACAAACGCAGTGCTAGTGAAAGCGGGCGTGCAAGCAACGTAACCGTTTCAAGAATGAAGTTCACCGGAATAAAAACAGGGTGACCAAAAGGCTGCATGGTCAGCTCTTTCGCAAAGCCGCCAATACCTTTCATCTTGATAGAGTAGAAAAGAATTAGAATGAATACGCCTGAAGCCAGTGCAAACGTTAGGTTAAGGTCAGTGGTTGGTACTGCCTTGTTGTAAACGTCGTGTGGATCCATACCAAAAGCAGCTTGGCCAATTAGACCTGACACCCATGGAATTAAATCAACTGGCACTAGGTCCATCAAGTTCATTAGCAACACCCATACGAAGATAGTCAGTGCTAATGGCGCAATAAGCGCGCTTTTACCGTGGAAGGTACTTTTCACGTTGTCGTCAACAAACTCAACGATTAGCTCAACAAACGCCTGCATTTTGCCAGGTACGCCTGTCGTCGCTTTTGACGCAACGCTTCTAAAGATGATTAGAAAAAGAAGACCAAGACCGATAGACCATGCCAGTGTATCAACATGCCATGCCCAAAAACCGGCATCAGAACACGCTTTATTAAAAGCAATTCCGTTGTCAGTTGAGCACATGGTGGCATTGGTCAAGTGGTGCTTGATGTATTCTGAGGTAGTGTATTCAGATGCCATTGTTTAACCCAAGTTGTAAAGTGTAAAAATTTGGTGACTGGTTCTTTTGTCTCAATCGGCCCGTTAAGTCGTTCTCGTTATCGCAACGCAAGGCGTTGTCTTATTCTTTGGTACCGTAATGAAACATAGCTAACGCATGGCTAGCCGTTGTAATCACAAATGCCATGAAAATCTCTAATGGCGCGGCGTTTAAGCCCTTAAAAGCAATTACAAATAAAATGATTGTCAGTGCCAGCTTCAATTTTGAGCCTTGGCTAAAACTACGTGCAACAAGCTGGTTTTTACTCGCCCCTGCGTAGCGAAACGCGAAGGCCGTAAAAACACTGTTTGGCAAGATACTAATCAAAGCACCTGCGGCGGCTGACATGGCGGAATGACTCCCCCCAGCAGCGCCTGCGAAAGCGGTAACGAAAAGGGCAGTGATTGCCTGAAAAAGTAGCCCTTTTTTTGCGAGTTCTATCCCACGTTTTGCTAACTTATTCGTCACATTTACTCGCAGCTTGTTCACGTCTTACAAAAAGCGTCAGAAGTATACTGTTTTACCGACAATTTTCAACAGTACAACGCATTTTGAAAGTTATTCTGAAAATTTTCTATTGCTATAACCGGAAAGGAGAGTGTCCGGTGTGTGAACCAAACAACCTGTCAATTGCGGGTAGGCAAGGAAGCTATCTTAAACCTTTTATGTTTAACCTATTGAATTTTAGAGATAATTCCATCTAATTGCTCTAGGTCGCTAAAGCTAATAGTAAGTTTACCTTTGCCTTTAGCGTTATGGTCTATGCTCACCTGAGCGCCTAAATTTTCTGAAAGTCGCGTTATAAGGTTTTGCACATCTGGATCAACTTTCTTCTCAGGCTTTGGTTTCGCGGGCTCAAGAAGCTTTTTCACGAGTTTTTCAGTGTCGCGAACGGTTAGACCTTTGCCCGATACCACTTGCGCGGTTTCAGATTGTGTTTCACCTTCAAGCGCTAGCAGCGCTCGTGCGTGGCCCATTTCAATGTCACCGTGCTCAACCAACAATTTTACGTCATCGTTCAAATTGTTCAGACGAAGTAAGTTGGTCACCGTGGTACGGGATTTACCCACTGCTTCAGCCACTTCTTGGTGAGTAAGCGAAAATTCGTTCATTAAGCGGTCAAGGGCTTGCGCCTCTTCCATCGCGTTTAAGTCTTCACGCTGAATATTTTCAATAAGCGCAATCGCAACCGCAGCTTCATCGGGTACATTTTTAACTAAGCAAGGCACTTCATCTAGCTGCGCTAGCTGTGAAGCGCGCCAACGTCGCTCTCCGGCAATTATCTCAAAGCGGTGCTCATCCACTTTTCTCACAACAATAGGCTGAATGATGCCCTGCGCACGAATGGACGATGCCAATTCTTCTAGCGCCTCAGGTGACATGTCTTTACGAGGCTGATACTTGCCCGGCACTAAGTATTCAATAGGGAGCTTGCTTAACTCACCGTTGGTTGAATTTACCTCGGCGGCATCTTGTTCTTTTTGAGCAGATGATTGGCTGGTTGCGAGTAGCGCATCTAAACCGCGGCCAAGGCCTCTTTTACGTGCTGACATAGTGTCCTCTATGGCATGTGCTGATGGTATTCAGCTTATTATCGTTTAACTTGCTTTTGCCTGTGCAGGCGTTGTTTTGTCCCTACGACGCAAAATTTCGCCCGCTAAAGCGAGGTAAGCTTTTGCACCTGTCGACGACTTATCATAGTACATCGCTGGCGTGCCAAAACTCGGGGCTTCAGCAAGGCGAACGTTACGCGGAATAACCGTGCGATAAACTTGCTCGCCAAAGTGGCGCTTCAATTGCTCTGAAACGTCGTTAGCAAGGCGGTTGCGCGGGTCGTACATAGTACGCAATACGCCTTCAATCTTCAATTCAGGATTCACCACCGACGCTAATTTTTGAATAGTGTCCATTAGGGCAGTTAACCCTTCTAGCGCGTAATATTCGCACTGCATGGGCACCATTACAGAATCTGCGGCGGCCAATGCGTTAACGGTTAGTTGATTGAGTGAAGGTGGACAGTCAATAAAAACAAAGTCGTAGTAATCCATCACCGGCTTCAAAGCATTGCGAAGTCGTACTTCACGGGCAAACATTTCCATCAATTTGATTTCGGCCGCGGTAACATCACCGTTGGCAGCAATGAGATCGTATTTGCCACTGGTCGCTTTTACGATCACATCGTTAATTGGTTTCTCTTCAATCAACAATTCGAATGCCGTAGATTCCACTTCGTATTTGTCTACGCCGCTTCCCATAGTGGCATTGCCTTGTGGATCGAGATCAATAAGCAACACCTTGCGTTTCGTTGCTGCCATTGACGCTGCCACGTTAACTGCAGTGGTTGTTTTTCCAACACCACCTTTTTGATTCGCGATCGCGATTACCTTAGCCACGTTAGATCCTGTTTTCGTCTATTTCTATTCTTCGGCTATTTCTTTTTTAGCCAAACCAGATGTCGTTCGCCTATCAAATTTGGCACAGTGAGGTTTTCCGTTTTGCTCACGTGGAAGTGATCACTCACTTCGTCTATCTCATCTTGTGGAAACTGACCTTTAAGCGCCAAAAACTGACCTTGTGAATCTACCAGATGTTGGCACCAGTGCAACATATCTTTTAGTGAAGCGAAGGCGCGACTTAGCACAATATCGTAAGGCGTGTCGCCATTATGCTCTTCAACACGGCTTTGCACGGGTGTTACGTTTGCTAAACCAAGCGTATGCACACATTGGGTCATGAAGCGCACGCGTTTACCCAACGAGTCGAGTAGCGTAAATGTCTTTTCGGGAAAAGCGATGGCCAGTGGCATACCTGGCAAGCCAGGGCCAGTACCAACATCTATGACATTGTTACCATCTAAAAATGGCACAATAGCCAACGAGTCTAGAATGTGTTTCACCATCATTTGCTTAGGATCGCGCACAGATGTGAGGTTATACGCCTTGTTCCATTTATCCATAAGCAACACATAATCAACTAATTGTTGTTGTTGCTTATCACTTAACTCAAGTGAAAGAGCGTTTAGTCCAGAGACCAAAATGGTGTGCAATTCTTGCTGTATAGTCATCGAAAAGTCTGTTTATTCGCGTTGATAGATTTGCTTTACGTAGATCCACGGTGCTTAACGTGTATCGTCGCTCGTTGCATGCTAATTCACGTTTTACAATAAGCGTGAAGCAAAGTAAGCGGTGTCAACATAACGTTGTTAGGCATTTGGACGGTTTGAAAAGCGCCAAGTACTTCTACTTTTCTGTTGTATCAATACCATGATACGCGAATAACTAAGAAAAACTAAGCGCTGTACGTTGCCTGTTGGCTCAAGCGCGTATTTTACGCGCTAATTTTGTCTTGCTTACGCAGCATGCCGTGTTTTTTGAGGTAAACCAGAAGTAGTGAAATGGCCGCTGGCGTAATGCCAGAAATACGCGACGCTTTACCAATGGTTTCAGGCCGTGCTTCGGTTAACTTTGCTACGACCTCGTTCGACAAACCAGAGATCTTGCTAAAATCCATATCAACAGGCAATAACGTATTCTCGTGACGCTGTGTTTTAGCAATTTCATCCATTTGGCGCGCAATGTAACCGGCGTATTTAATTTGAATTTCCACCTGTTCAGCTGCGATAGGATCGTTAAGACCCGGCCCAACACTTTCAATTTCCATCAACTGTCGATAGGTCATTTCAGGGCGACGGATCAACTCTTCAAGCGAGTGTTCACGGCTAACTGGGTTTTTAAGTACCGTATTTAGCTGTGGTGTTGCCGCGTGATCGGGATGGATCCACTGACCGCGTAAACGCTGCAATTCACTTTCAACCGCTTCCATTTTGTCATTAAATTTTGCCCAACGCGCATCGTCGACAAGGCCAATTTCACGGCCCATGGCCGTTAAGCGACTATCAGCGTTGTCTTCACGAAGAAGCAGTCTGTATTCGGCTCGGCTAGTAAACATACGGTAGGGTTCTTTTGTCCCCATGGTCGCCAAGTCGTCGATAAGTACGCCCATGTAAGCCTGATCGCGACGTAGAATTAACGGGTCTTTTTGCTGAACTTGTAGCGCCGCGTTCGCGCCTGCTACCAAGCCCTGTGCACCGGCTTCTTCGTAACCCGTAGTACCGTTAATCTGACCCGCGAAGAACAAGCCTTGAATGAACTTGGTTTCCAGCGTCTGTTTCAAATCACGCGGATCAAAGAAATCATACTCAATGGCATAACCCGGGCGAACGATATGTGCATTTTCGAAACCTTTAATCGAACGCACAAGATTCATTTGTACGTCAAACGGTAAACTGGTCGAAATGCCGTTCGGATAAACTTCAATGCTGTTTAGCCCTTCCGGCTCAACAAAAATTTGGTGCGATGTTTTGTCGGCAAATCGCGTGATCTTATCTTCAATACTTGGGCAATAGCGCGGCCCAATACCCTCGATTACGCCAGTAAACATTGGCGAGCGATCTAAGCCTCCGCGAATGATATCGTGAGTCTTTTCATTGGTATGCGTGATGTAACACGGGATCTGCGTAGGGTGCATGGTTCTATCACCCATAAACGAAAACACTGGCGTTGGATTGTCACCAGGCTGAGGTTGCATCACAGAAAAATCTAATGAACGCGCGTCGAGTCGAGCTGGCGTGCCAGTTTTTAGTCGGTCTACGCGAAACGGAAGCGCGCGTAGTCTATCTGCAAGGGCGATTGACGGAGGATCACCTGCACGGCCACCACGATAATTTTCAAGACCGATGTGAATAGTACCGCCAAGGAATGTCCCCACGGTTAGCACTACCGACTTTGCTTTAAACTTCAAACCCATTTGCGTTACAACGCCACACACACGATCATTTTCAACTATCAGATCATCAACGCTTTGCTGAAACAGCGTCAGGTTTTCTTGGTTTTCAACGATGTCACGAATGGCGTTTTTGTAAAGCGTTCTGTCGGCTTGTGCTCGCGTTGCACGTACCGCAGGGCCTTTAGATGAGTTAAGCGTTCTAAATTGAATACCGCCTTTGTCGATAGCCAGTGCCACTGCACCACCTAACGCATCGATCTCTTTTACAAGGTGACCTTTACCGATCCCGCCTATGGCAGGGTTACACGACATTTGACCTATCGTTTCAATATTGTGAGTGAGCAAAAGTGTATTTGCACCCATGCGAGCAGCTGCAAGTGCCGCTTCTGTACCTGCATGTCCACCACCAACAACGATGACATCAAATGCTTCAGCATAAAACATGGTTAAACCTCACTATTAACTTACGATAAGCCTATTAAAACTAATTTTTTCTCAAGCAGAGTCTGCTGAAAAAAGGGGGCGTATTTTATCTGACTTATTGGATAAAGAAAATGATTAAATTTTCCTCAAAACCTGTTTTTGAAAAGGTGTGATCGAATTATAAGATCTTAAGATCTCTTTTAGATCTGTTTATTTTTACTTTTATTAGGATCCTCAAGATCTGTGGGTAACCGATCAAAGCACATAAAGATCATCAAGTTACGCGATCAATAACATTGGGAAACCCCGATCCATAACCCTACCTCAAACTTGTGTATAAGTAGCCTTTTTATCCACACCCTGATTTGTTTGAAAAGTTATTCTTTTTTCGATCAAAGCTTATGCACAGTGGTTTGTAGGATCCTATCCACAGGGGTGATCAAAATGTGATCCAACTGGGGATAAAATGTTTGCTAATTATGTATTGTGATCGAAAGATCGTGTATTCACGCGTGTTATAGGGCGATCACATTGTGGAAGAGATCTTTTAAAAAAACTGTGACTAGATCGCCTGATCACATTTTCATTCATTAATTTAAGACAAACAATATTTACCTATGACAGCATTATTTTTTTGGAATTAGTGCACACATCAGCAAAAAGTTTATTATGGCTGTCTAGATTACAACCATTATTTGCAATAAAAAGCGCCTGACAAAGCGAATACTTGTTGGTTAGATCATGATGGTTGTCGGCTTCGACCAAGATTAAAAAGGGGCATCTTTTCGATGAATTGGGATCAACATTATTATTTTCATCCTCTTACTACCATTTAACGCAGCGAAATATAGGGGCGCAAGATCACCACGAAGGACAATGACGGCAAGCAAAGTTCGAGCAGCAGTTATCGATAATCCTTTGCAGGTATTCGTTTTGGTATCGAAAGTGGTAGATGCTTTTCGTTGAATACATGACTGAAAGCTAGCGCTGACGTTTTACTACTGCCATTGTTGCCTTGAAGAAAGACGTTGTCATAAGTATCGAACGTTAGTGAAAGAGTGCTTTGTGTTAAATCAAAGCGTGGCTATGGCTTAAATTTTGGCTAAGTGGCTAGGCCAGGTGCTATTAGCGCACCTGGTTTGGTTGATAGCGTGGTTGAGCTACAGAACCCTGCATGTCTTCTTGCTCTATCGTTAATCCTTCACGGCGACTAGGGCCTTGGAATCTCACCTTGTAGGTGTCGTATTCTTTTATTGATTCAAAACAATAGCGACCGAGTGCATTTTCAAGTTCGGCTAAGTTGTGGTTAGTGATCAAAATACAATTTTTCTTGTTCACTAATCGCTGACGCAGTAAGTTGCCAAACCAGCTTTGCGCGTTTTTCTTAAGCGCTGACTCATTCACACACACTTCATCAAGAATAAGTAAATCAACGTCAAGAAGCTCTTGATTGATCTCTCTAAAGCGCTGACTGGCGTTGTCTGTTGCAGCAAAGTCAAACGAGAAATTACGCATTTCCAGTAAGGTGGAAAGCTGTCGGTAGAGGACAGAGATCTCATATTGCTCAATAAGTTGATGGGCTATAGCGCCGGCAATGTGAGACTTACCACGGCCGTAATCGCCGTAAAAAATCATCATATGCGAGCCACTTTGACGCCACGCCGGGTCATCGTGGGCAGCGATAAATGACTGCGCAATAGATACCGCTTCAATGACATCGTCGCTATCTTCAACTAAATTAGCAAAGGTCCATTTAGGGTTTAGATCAGAGCGGCCGTGAATGGCCTCAACGCGCGCTTTCTTGCTGCGTTGCTGTAGTTGAGATACTTCTTCGTTAGCTTTCGCTTCATACTGCTTACGCAGTGTTTTGTAGTCGATATACTCACGATTGGGATCGACGTCTTTCTTGAGCGCTCTCGCTAAATTGGCAATTTTATCGGTTATACGATCCATAACGAATTAACTCTTTTTGGTTGCGGCATATTTTTCCACCAGCTTTCTCGCATTATCATCTGCTTCAATGCCCGCTGCAACTTTCACTTGCTGTGTACCGACCACTTTTGTGGGAGCATAGCCAGAAGCCAATCGCTTTCGCTTGATATTGTTGGCAAATTTTTGAGTCCATTGAAACTCGCTAAACACGGAACTTGGTCTTCCCAGCCAATAGGCAATGAATTCACCCACTTCATTGTCATCATATGTTTTGTCGATGAGCCCTAGTAGCGCAGCCATTTCTTCAAACAGGGCTTTATTTGGTGTCCAGCTGGCGGTCATGGCGCTATGACGTGCATGCAGCTGTTCAAAGTCTGATTGTGGTTCGCTTAAAAGTGGTAGCAGAAGGGTTTTACCGTTAATCGTGTGTTCAAGATCAAGCTCTAGGGGGAGGGCAACTAAACCCACTTGCTCAAGTTGCTTTACCAAACTGTTGACCTGACGACCCCGCTGATAGGGCTCGTCTTTACTGTCACCGTTTAGCAAATTCAGCAGTTGTTTATAATCGATAGGCGCAGAAGACGTGGTGGCTGTGTTCGCACCCAAGCGAAGCCCCAGCAAATACAACACCCGGCAATCGTTAGAAAGCGGGGATTGCAAAGCAGCAATTTCAGCTTGGGTGAGGTTGCTGTTCATAGCAAAGCGTCCACGTTGAAAAGGTTATTGACCATTGGCTAGCTTGTCGTCGAACCATTCTACTGCTGCATCTTCAGGAATTGGATGCTCAAGTACATCGATATAAAGTGCGTCAGCAATTAGTTTACCACCAGCGTTTACGATGTGTTTTTCCATTTCTTTAGCGCCAAAGCAGAAAGTATCGTAGCTGGTATCGCCAAGGCCAATAACATACGCTTTTACGGCGCTTAAATCCGCGCTTTCAAGCTGTTTAGCAAAGGGTTGAATATTGTCTGGTAATTCGCCTGCACCATGGGTAGAAGTACACACAATCCACGTTGATTCGGTGTTAACGTCGTCTAGATTCGGCTCGGCGTGAATTGTATGCGTATGTCCGCTTGCGTCGAGTTTTTCGGCAATAGCGTCGGCAACATACTCTGCTGCACCTAACATGGTGCCAACAATAATTTCAAAGTGCTTACTCATTAATACATTACTTCTCTTTCAACGATAGTGTTTAGCGGCCGTGCCGCCAATCTTACTTACCAATACAGAATGACGAAAATATCTTACCAAGCAGATCGTCTGAGGTGAATTCACCCGTTATCTCACAGAGTGCTTGATGCGCTAGGCGCAGTTCTTCTGCAAGTAACTCGCCTGCCATGGCGTCGTGTAACTGCTGCTCGCCTGTGCTTACGTAGCTGTAAGCCTGATCGAGTGCATCTATATGACGTCTACGGGCAATAAACTGGCCCTCAGTTGTTGTGTCAAAGCCCATGGTTTTGGCTAAATGTGCCTTTAACGTATCGACGCCGTGGCCTTCTTTGGCCGACAAATTTATCACCGAAATATCGCCATGCTCTGTTGCCACCGTGCTTTGACCTATATCTAGTGTGCTGAGGTCAGCTTTATTGCGAACTACCGTAACGGGAATGCCCTCAGGTAGCCGGGCCATAAATTCTGGCCAAATCTCGTAGGGGTCGATGACAGTTGTCGTTGTAGAGTCGACAACGAATAACACATGGTCGGCCTCATTAATGGCCTGCCATGCGCGCTCAATACCAATTTGTTCGACTTTGTCGGGGCTTTCACGAAGCCCCGCGGTATCGATGATGTGCACTGGCATACCATCAATATGTATATGCTCTTTCAGTACGTCTCTAGTGGTGCCTGCAATGTCGGTAACAATGGCACTATCTCGGCCTGCTAAGGCGTTTAACAAGCTAGATTTACCGGCATTAGGTCGCCCCGCAATAACCACCTGCATACCTTCACGCAGCAAGGTTCCTTGTTTGGCTTGCTCGCGCACTTTGGTCAGACTTTGCATGATGGCGCTTAAGTCGCCCGATACTTTGCCATCAGATAAGAAATCGATTTCCTCTTCAGGAAAATCGATGGCGGCTTCGACGTACATACGAAGGTGCACGATTTGATCAGACAAGGTCTGGATTTGTGTAGAAAACTCACCCTGCAGCGAGCGCAGCGCACTTTTGGCTGCTTGCTTAGAACTGGCATCAATTAGGTCGGCTATTGCCTCGGCTTGTGCAAGGTCTAATTTATCATTTAAAAATGCTTGTTCACTGAATTCACCTGGATTGGCTAGTCGTGCGTGGCCTGTGGCGAGTACGGCGTCAATAAGCATATCCATAACGACTTGACCGCCGTGGCCTTGCAGCTCAAGCACATCTTCACCGGTGAACGAATTCGGGCCCTTAAAAAATAACGCTATGCCTTGGTCAATAACACTTTGGTTAGCGTCGACAAAAGGCGTATAGGTAGCAAGACGCGGCGTAAGGGCGCTGGGTACTAATGCTTCAGCAATTGCTTTTGCGTTAGGGCCTGAGACGCGCACAATACCCACACCGCCACGACCTGGTGCCGTGGCTTGTGCAGTAATGGTATCGGTAGAGAGGGTGAGTGATTCCATAATTAATCACGGAAGTTCTTAAATTGGAAAGGCTGGCCTAAGTTCGACTCTTTCACCAGTGCAATAACTTGTTGAAGGTCGTCGCGCTTCTTACCTGTGATACGTAGCTCTTCGCCCTGAATTGCGGTTTGAACTTTAATTTTCGCGTCTTTAACCAGCTTCACAATTTTCTTTGCGGTAGGTTGCTCAATGCCTTCTTTAAACGCGATAGTTTGACGGTAGGTTTTACCGTGGGCATCGTATGGCTTAACGTCCATCGATGACGTATCTACACCGCGCTTAGACATGGCGGTTCTAAACATACTTTCCATTTGCTGAAGCTGGAATTCTGCTTCGGCAGTCATTAGCACGGTTTTATCTTTATATTCAAAACTTGCTTCAACACCGCGAAAGTCGAATCGTGTAGACAGTTCTCGACTAGCATTTTCAGTGGCGTTACGCACTTCTTCCATATTGATTTCTGAAACAATATCAAATGATGGCACAGTTTAATCCTCTTAAGACAAAACAGCCCGCAAAGGCGGGCTGTGTAATTCATAGATCAGCGTATTACTTACTGCTGATGCCCCGCTTCTCCATAGAAGCATAAATCATTTTGGCTTGAACCAAGGTAATAACGTTACTTATTAGCCAGTATAGTACCAGACCTGCAGGGAACCATAGGAAGAATACACTCATGGCCACAGGCATCCACTGCATGATTTTTTGCTGCATTGGATCTGTAATGGTGGTTGGCTGAAGCTTTTGCAACAGGTACATACTTGCGCCAGTAAGAATAGGTAGCACAAAGTACGGGTCTTTTGCCGATAGGTCAGTGATCCAAAGTACAAAGTCTGCATGACGTAGCTCAACACTTTCCATTAACACCCAGTAAAGTGCTAGGAAGATAGGCATTTGTAGAAGCAGCGGTAAACACCCACCCATAGGGTTCACCTTTTCTTTGCGATACAGTTCCATCATGGCTTGAGACATTTTTTGTCTGTCGTCGCCAAAGCGGTCTTTCAGCTGCTGCATTTTAGGTGCTAGGTTGCGCATACGTGCCATTGACTCGTATTGCTTCTTGGTTAGCCAGTACATGGCACCTTTCACAACAATTGTGATAAGAATAATCGCCACACCCCAGTTATTCACCAGACTATGAAGGAACGTTAGAAGAGCAAACAGAGGCTGAGAAATCCAGAAAAGAATGCCGTAATCAACCGTTAGGTCTAAACCACGTGCAATTTTCGCTAGGCTTTCTTGGTCTTTAGGGCCCATGTAAAGGGTAGACGCAATTGTCTTCGTTTCGCCTGGCGCAACGCTTTCAGAAGGCGACAATACGCCAATCACAGCATATTGGTTTTTTAAGTTGCGTGAGTAAATCGTATTCGTCTGTTCTTGTGAAGGAACCCATGCCGAAACAAAATAGTGCTCAAGCATGCCAACCCAACCCGCTTTTGTGGTTTCGCGAAGGTTGTCGTCTTCAATTTCATCGAAGGTGTATTTCTGATAGCGGTCATCTTCCGTTGAATAAGCTGCGCCACGGTATGTCGGCATAAACATGTTGCTGTCGTCTTCAAACTCCATCACTTGCTTTAACTGCGCATAAGGTTGTACCGTTGCTAAGCCGCCAGTGCCGTTTTCAACGCTGTAGCTTACATTTACGTCGTACTGACCTTTTGTAAATGTAAACGTCTTGGTAATTGACAAGCCTTGATTGTTTTTCCACGTCAGTGGAATAACAAGCGAGTCGCCGGTCATTTCATAAAAATCGCTTTGTGCGTTATAAACAGGACGACCACTGCTGCTAGCATCTGGCCCTTGTGCACCAATAAGACCGCTTTGTGCAACATAAAGACCATTACCTGAACGCAGTAGGCTGTAAGGAATATCAGAACCTTGTTCTACGGGAAATTTAAGTAGGTCTGCTGAAACTACATCACCGCCTAACAAATCGATGCGTAAATCTAGCGTATCGGTTTTTACTTCAATAATGCGGTTAGTGTTTTGCGCCGCTGCAACAGGCTGTGCTGCCGGAACGCTATCGCCACTAGGTACATCTTCACTGCCATTGTCATTAAATGACGGCACGCCTTGTGATGTTTCTTGTGTTTGTTGCTGTTCAACAGGCACAATTGGCTGCGGCCCATAATCTTTTTGCCATGACTGCCAAAGCAAAAAGCTAACTAGCGCAAGGCCAATTATCAGAAAACTACGTTGCGATTCCATAGAGGTCTCTTTATTTTGAGTGTTTATCTTGTTGTTTTTCCGGCACTGGATCATATCCGCCGGCATGCAAAGGGTGGCATTTTAATATGCGTTTAATAGATAACCAACCGCCTTTTACCAATCCGTGCGTTTTTAATGCGTCTATAGCGTACCAAGAGCAGGAGGGATGGAAACGACATCGTTGCCCTAATATAGGCGAAATGAACCATTGATAACATTTTATCAAGGCCAATGGCACTGCAATTAAGAGTTGCCGCAACGCTTGTTTAATTTTTTCCATAGCTTGTCCAATGTAGCGAATACTTCTTGGTTGCTAAGGTTATCAGCGCCAGACTTTCCAATAACAATAATATCGACATTGGGTAAGTTGTGCTGCTTATGCCTGAAACTTTCTCTAACTAATCGTTTTAATCGATTTCTGTCGTGTGCTTTACGAATGCGTTTCTTGGCAAGCGTAATGCCTAAGCGTGGTGTAGAGAGCGTATTTTTTCTGGCTAGAACAGTAAAAGAAGGGGATACAGCAGGGGTTGCGTTATCAAACACATAAGTAAAGTGGGTGGGAGTTAACAGACGTAACTCCCTTGAAAAATTATTCTCGCCCACTTTGGCGTCTTTCTAATTAAGCTGAAAGACGAGCGCGGCCTTTTGCACGGCGAGCTGCTAGTACTTTACGACCATTTTTAGTCGCCATACGAGCACGAAAACCGTGAGAACGCTTGCGCTTTAGATTGCTCGGTTGAAATGTTCTTTTCATGACCAAAGTCTCACTTATATTTAGTTAAACATAGGCGTTTTTGGTAACACAGTGCGCTGTTGCCAGAACAATGTGGTGTTTTCACCAGAAAAGCCCATCGAAAAAGGACGCTGAATTCTAGAGATCTCGGGGCGTGCTGTCAATGCATATTCTCGCTTTTCGGATGAATAAGTGAACAATTTTTGCTGTTTTTTAATCGATACCGCTTTTATTTGTACAAATTCACTGTGAATAACGCGTTAAAATGAGTTAGGTTATCCACAGTATATTGTGAAAAACCTTGCGCTAAGTCTAAATTGCAAGGTGATCTATCGGTTTTTTACGCAGAATTTAGACTGATTTTTTCTCGCCATAGCAAGATTTGATCTAAAAGAAAAATCTAATTAATTCAGTGGCTTGCTTTTTTGATCGAAAAGATCGATCGGGATCGCCATTTACTTTGTGTTGATAACGTTAGATAATCCACAGCGAATAAAACGATAACTTAATTTCTCGCTGCTACCCAACACATCCAACGCTGTTTCTACTAATGGCGCTTTTTAGTGCCTACATATTATTGCTTGGCTTTTTCGGAGTTGGCTTTCTAGCGAGTTACGGGAGCGACTTACGTACCATGTCCTTGTGGAACCAATGCCTTGAAAGATTGCGTCAAGAATTACCAACGCAGCAATTTAGTATGTGGATACGGCCGCTTGTTTGTGAAGAACAAGGAGGCGTGGTAGCGCTATATGCCCCAAATCGTTTCGTACTTGATTGGGTAAGAGATAAATACCTCAATAATATAACTGCGCTACTTAAAGAGTTTGCAGGAAATGATGCACCCCAATTGCGTCTAGAGGTGATGAGCCGCCATAATGTTAACCGCTCACAGCCTATAAGTAACAGTGCATCAGCGCCTTCTTCAAGTGCACCGTTTAGCAATAGCGGCAGTAAGCCAGTTACCCCAATGGGAAGTCAAGGCTATGAAGGAAGCAATAATAGTTATTCACCTCATCAGCCTTCTTCTAATAGCCATGGTCAGTTTTCAGCGTCACGAGCTAGTACAACGCCCATGGGGTTTTCCCAAGGAACTGGTCTAAACGATCAGGCGAATGCTAATTCATTCAATAAATCGACATCTTATCCGCAGAATCCAGATCAGAATGATCTGAGCTCGCAAAACCAAGATCGCAATGGGAACAACAATTACGCCCAAGCAACGCCGAGATCGTCCACTCCACCAAAAGTGATCCCGATCCCCGAAGCGATGAAACACAAAAGTAACATCAACCCTACGTATCAATTTGATAACTTCGTTGAAGGTAAATCTAATCAACTTGCACGGGCTGCTGCTACTCAGGTTGCAAATAACCCTGGTGGTTCTTACAACCCATTGTTTATTTACGGCGGTACAGGTCTAGGTAAAACTCACTTATTACACGCTGTTGGAAATGGTATCGTTGCGAACAATGGCGATGCCAAAATTGTCTATATGCACTCTGAGCGTTTTGTGCAGGACATGGTTAAAGCACTTCAAAACAATGCTATTGAAGATTTTAAACGGTTTTATCGCAGCGTTGACGCATTGCTTATCGATGACATTCAATTTTTCGCTAACAAAGAGCGTTCACAGGAAGAGTTTTTCCATACGTTTAATGCGCTTTTAGAAGGTAACCAACAAATCATTCTTACCTCTGATAGGTACCCAAAAGAAATTGACGGGGTAGAGGACAGATTGAAGTCGCGCTTTGGTTGGGGCTTAACCATTGCTATAGAGCCGCCTGAACTTGAAACTCGTGTTGCTATTTTAATGCGCAAGGCGGCGGAGAATCGTATTCATCTGCCTAACGAAGTGGCGTTCTTTATTGCTAAGCGATTACGTTCAAACGTTCGTGAATTAGAAGGCGCGCTTAACCGCGTTATCGCAAACGCAAACTTTACTGGCCGTCCTATCACTATCGATTTTGTTCGCGAAGCGCTACGTGATTTATTGGCGCTTCAAGAAAAGTTAGTAACCGTTGATAATATTCAGAAAACTGTCGCAGATTATTATAAGATTAAAGTAGCTGATATTTTGTCTAAGCGACGTAGTCGCAGTGTGGCGCGTCCTCGCCAAGTGGCGATGGCCCTTGCAAAAGAACTCACTAATCACAGCCTTCCTGAATTAGGAAACGCGTTTGGTGGGCGAGACCATACTACCGTTTTGCACGCATGTAGAAAAATAGAGCAGCTAAGAGAAGAAAGTCATGATATAAAAGAGGACTATAAGAACCTCATTAGGACTTTGTCTTCCTAACACCACGACCTTTAGAGGCGAGATAGCACTGCGATGAAATTTACTATAAGCCGCGAACAATTTTTACAACCCCTACAGTTGGTATCAGGTGCTGTAGAACGTAGACACACACTGCCCATCCTTTCGAATGTCCTTATTAAGGTTAGTGAGGACGCACTTTGGCTTACGGGCACAGACTTAGAAGTGGAATTAATTTCCAGTGTGAAATTAGAAGGCGATTTTACGGAAGGTGAGATTACCGTTCCCGCTAAAAAGCTGTTCGATATTATTCGCGGTATATCTGAGGGAACAGATATTCATTTCTCGCTAGATGGAAGTAAAGCGCTTATTCGTGCAGGGCGAGGTCGCTACACGCTATCAACGCTTTCAGCAAACGATTATCCGAACCTTGAAGATTGGGAAGGTGAGGTAGAGTTTGAATTAACATGCAGTGATTTAAAGCGTTTGATAGATGCAACGAGCTTCTCTATGGCGCAGCAAGACGTTCGTTATTATTTAAACGGCATGTCGCTTGAAACCGAAGAAAATGTTATTCGTACTGTTGCCACAGATGGGCATCGCCTTGCGCTTTGTCGTTTAAACTATGAAACCGCATTGCCGTCACGACAAGTCATTATTCCTCGCAAAGGCGTTTTAGAAATTTCACGCCTTATTAGCGAGGATGACAAATCACTTAAAGTACAGATTGGTGCGAATCACCTGCGTATATTTTCAAACGACTTTATTTTCACGTCTAAATTAGTCGATGGTCGATTTCCTGATTACCGTCGTGTACTTCCTCAAAATGGCGATAAAGAAGTCATTGCCAGTAAAGCGGTACTTAAAGAAGCATTTTCGCGTGCTGCTATTTTGTCGAACGAAAAATTTAGAGGCGTACGTTTAAACTTGTCGTCTGGCGAGCTAAAAATAACCGCTAACAACCCAGAGCAGGAAGAAGCGGAAGAGATCGTTGACGTACAGTATCAAGGTGATGATTTAGAAATTGGATTTAACGTAGCTTACCTTATTGATGTCCTAAATGCGCTTGGTTCTGATAACGTAAAGGTTAGTTTGTCAGACTCAAATGCCAGTGCGTTGATCGAGGACGAAGCTGATGACGCAGCGTTGTACGTAATCATGCCGATGCGACTGTAGCAGTCACTACTTAACGTTTTCGCACAAACACTCTTGTTTTGTTAGTTAATCCCCATTTTCAGAAGCGATTAGTAATGGTGCTTTTCGCTTCTTTTTTATCTTCAGTGTGATTTCATGAAACTGGACCGTGTCCAGATTACACAGTTTCGTAATCTAAATTCTGTATCTATCTCTCCGTCTCCTTCTTTAACAATTATTAAAGGTGTGAACGGTAGCGGTAAATCTTCGCTTATAGAGGCGCTTTATTATTTAGGATTTGGGCGTTCTTTTCGAACCAATAAACACAGCTCTGTGATTCAAAATGGAAAAGATAGTTTTAGTGTGTTTGCTTCGTGCAAAACGGAAGAAGGGGATTTATTAAAACTTGGCTTCCAACGCGGTAGAAACGAAACATTTACATGCAGCATTAATGGTGAGCATTCTAATAAGCTATCAGATTTAGTAAGTCTAGTGCCACTCCAACTTTTTACGCCTCAGAGCACAGATCTTATTATTGGTTCACCGTCAGAAAGAAGACGTTTTTGTGATTGGGGATTGTTTCACGTGAAACATAAATTCCAAGCGTTAGCTAATCAATATGGAAAATTTCTAAAACATAGAAATGCATTATTGAAGCAGCAAGCAAACTTAAATGCACCACAAAACCAATATTGGGAATCGCAGTTCAGTACGTTAGGTGAATCGTTAAGTGCAACACGCCAACAATATGTTGAGAATTTAACGCCCATTTTCAAACAATACGCACAAGAATTTCTTCCTAACTTTGACGTTGAATTAAGTTACTATAAAGGGTGGGAAAAAGATGTGTCTTTATCAGAAAGCCTAGTTAAAAAGCGCGAGTATGATGGTAAAATAGGACATACTTCTTCTGGGCCCCATAAAGCTGATTTAAGGCTCAAAGTGAATGGCGTCAATGCTCAGGAGCTTTTATCGAGAGGGCAGCTTAGAATGGCCGTGGCGGCGCTACAGATGTCACAGACTAAGCTCTTCAACTCGGCCACGCAGCGTAAGAGTATCTTCTTACTTGATGATGTGGGTGCAGAGTTAGATGCCGATAAAAGAGAACAATTTATTGATGGGTTGCTCAAAATGGATACGCAGGTTTTCGTTACTGCAATAGAATCCACGCAGCTCGCTTTTATACAAAAATACAACGAAAAGAAAATGTTTCACGTGGAACATGGAAGCGTGAAAGAGGAGTAAAAGCTAGTATGTCAGAAGAGAACAACTACGACTCGTCCAGTATTAAAGTACTTAAAGGATTAGATGCCGTAAGAAAGCGTCCGGGTATGTACATCGGTGATACTGATGATGGCACCGGATTACACCACATGGTATTTGAGGTGGTCGATAACTCTATCGATGAAGCACTGGCTGGACATTGTTCTGAGATAACTGTGCTCATTCACAGCGATGGCTCAGTATCTGTGTCTGACGATGGACGTGGTATACCTACTGAATTGCACCCAGAAGAGGGTGTGTCAGCAGCTGAAGTTATCATGACGGTACTTCACGCAGGCGGTAAGTTTGACGATAACTCTTATAAAGTATCGGGCGGTCTTCACGGAGTAGGTGTGTCGGTAGTAAACGCACTTTCTAGCCGTTTGAAGCTACGAATTCGTCGTGGCGGTAAAGCACACGAACAAGAATATCATCACGGTGTTCCACAAGCACCACTAGCGGTAACGGGTGACACCGACAAAACCGGTACGATGATCCGTTTCTGGCCAAGTTCAGACACTTTCACAGACACGCTTTATCACTACGATATTTTGGCCAAGCGTCTTCGCGAACTGTCATTTTTGAACTCTGGCGTGTCTATTCGATTGAAAGACGAACGCGATGGTAAAGAAGACCACTTCATGTACGAAGGTGGTATTAAAGCGTTTGTTGAATACCTGAATGAAAAGAAAACGCCAGTTCACCAAAAGGTGTTCCACTTTAGCAGTGAACAAGAAGACGGTATTGCTGTAGAAGTTGCGATGCAATGGAATGATAGTTTCCAAGAGAACGTATTTTGTTTTACCAATAACATTCCTCAGCGCGATGGTGGTACACACTTAGCCGGCTTCCGTGGTGCGTTAACGCGTACATTGAATAACTACATGGAAAAAGAAGGGCTGAATAAAAAGGCCAAAACTAATGCCAGTGGTGACGATGCGCGTGAAGGTCTAACTGCTGTAATTTCAGTTAAAGTACCAGACCCGAAATTTAGCTCACAGACTAAAGACAAACTTGTATCTTCAGAAGTGCGTCCTGCTGTTGAGTCGGCGATGAATGAAAAGCTAGCGGACTTCTTATTAGAGAATCCGGCTGAAAGTAAAATCATTGCTGGCAAGATTATCGATGCTGCACGTGCTCGTGAAGCAGCGCGAAAGGCCCGTGAAATGACTCGCCGTAAGGGTGCGCTCGATTTGGCCGGTCTACCGGGTAAGCTAGCTGACTGTCAGGAAAAAGATCCTGCACTAAGCGAACTATACATAGTGGAGGGTGACTCTGCAGGCGGTTCGGCTAAGCAGGGTCGAAACCGTAAAAATCAGGCTATTTTGCCGCTTAAAGGTAAAATCCTAAACGTTGAGAAAGCCCGTTTCGACAAGATGCTTTCTTCACAAGAAGTTGCGACGCTTATCACTGCACTAGGCTGTGGTATTGGTCGCGATGAATATGACCCAGATAAACTACGTTATCACAGCATCATTATCATGACCGATGCTGACGTAGATGGCTCTCACATTCGTACGTTGCTACTGACTTTCTTCTATCGTCAAATGCCTGAGATTATCGAGCGCGGCTATGTGTATATTGCCCAGCCTCCGCTATATAAAGTAAAGAAAGGCAAGCAAGAGCAGTATCTTAAAGACGACGATGCTTTGACTAATTACCTAACTTCAATCGCTATCGATGGTGCCTCTTTGCATACTAGTGATGAGGACCCAGGTATTAGTGGTGTAGGGTTAGAAAACCTTGTTAAGCAATATCAGTCAGTAGAGAAAATGATTGCACGTATGAAACGTCTAATGCCTGCATCTATCCTTTACAGAATGCTTTACACGCCTACGCTGAACCTTGAAGACCTGAAAGATGAAGCTGCACTAGAGCATGTTGCTAAACACTTCGTAGAGCAGCTTACAGAGCGTGAAAACGACGGTGCGACTTACCGCTATGAAATTCGTACAGACGCTGAGCTAAGTGAATACTACATTACGATTATTATGCGTATGCACGGTATCGACTACGAATATATTATCGATCACGAATTCATCGAATCGACTGAATATCAGCGTCTTAAAGAACTTAACCTGGCTATCAACGATATGATGGGTGAAGACGCTTATATTCAGCGTGGTGAACGTAAACAGCCCGTTGAGTCGTTCAAAGAAGCGTTAGAGTGGTTAATGAATGAAGCGAAACGTGGCCAATACATCCAGCGCTATAAAGGACTAGGTGAAATGAACCCAGATCAGCTTTGGGAAACCACGATGGATCCTGAAAGCCGTCGTATGCTTCAAGTAACTATTGAAGATGCCATTGGTTGTGACCAGTTGTTCACAACATTAATGGGTGACCAAGTTGAGCCGCGTAGAGAGTTTATTGAAGCCAACGCGCTTAAAGTGGAAAACTTAGACGTATAGACTTTTGTTCACTAAAATACTTTTTAGAAAGCGACCGTAAGGTCGCTTTTTTTTGCCTCTATGCTCTTAGTTTGCAGGCAAAATTTGTGAGTTAGATTTTTGAAACCATCAGCGCGACTTCACCGGCACTTGCTGCGTTTACAGTAAAGCGATATATGCCAGTGGAAGAAGGCGTGAATTGAAGGTTTTCTGAGTCTTGTTCGCAGACCAAATAGACCGTAGAACCCAGCATAACAGGTTGGCCTTTATATTTTCCACCGCAGCTTTGTGAAGGGGTCCACTTCGCATCAGAGATACGAAAATCGTACGGTTGGCCGTCTGCAATCAATTCAACTTCAACGCTCCATCCCGTGTTAGTACGCTTAAATTTATAGCTAGGGTCTGCTTCCCACCAATTAAATACACCTCGTAAAAATAAATTTTCGAATTGTATACGAGGGGCTTCTGGAGCAATTTCAGGAATTTTAAAGCTTCCGTTACTTGAGCAGGCAGAAAGTGCAAAACATACAGTAGCAATTATAAATGACTTTTTCACAGCGTCTCCATCTATAAAAAAGCCCAACTGAAGGCTGGGCTCTTTTTCGTTGCGGCTATTAACCCGCATTAATTTTTACTAGCCTACGACTTTGCTAGGATAGAAATATCCGCAGTAGTAAGGAAAAGTTGCCTTAAAAGCGACAACAAAGCAAGTCTGTTTTTCTTAACCGCTTCATCATCTGACATTACCATTACGTTGTCGAAGAAGTTATCGATGACATGACGCAGCGTGGCAAGCGCTGTTAATATGCGTGTGTAGTCTTGTGAAGGCGCAGCATTTTCAACTTCCTTTTGCGCTGTTGTAAGCTCAGCATAAAGGGCTTTTTCTGCATCTTCTGAAAGTAACGATGCATCAATATTGATGGTATCTGTCACTTCAACGTTTTGCTTGGCAAGTATATTTGCTACGCGTTTATTCGCTGCGGCAAGGGCTTCAGCTTCTTCTAACGCTCTAAACTTATCAACGGCATGTACACGTGCTAAATAGTCCGCAGGCTTAGTTGGGCGTCGAGCCGCCACTGCCTGTATAACATCTATCGCAATAGCCTGATCTTGAAGTAGTGCAGTAAAGCGGCCTAGTACAAAGTCGACTACTTGTGTTTGCGTTTCTGCATTTGAAAGCTTGTCACCATACACATCAATAGACTTAGCTACTAAGGTTTCTAAATCTAAAGGTAGCGATAATTCAGTGACAATACGTAGAACACCGATAGCAGCACGACGAAGCGCAAATGGGTCTTTATCGCCTTTTGGAAGCTGCCCTATACCGAAGATACCTACAAGGGTGTCAAGCTTATCAGCTAGCGCAACAGAGGCACTAACGCCTGAGCTAGGAAGTGCATCACCAGCAAAACGTGGCATGTATTGTTCATACAGTGCTTCTGCAACTGGTGCGTCTTCGCCATCATTAAGCGCATAGTACTTGCCCATAACGCCCTGAACATCTGGGAACTCCATGACCATGTTGGTCATTAAGTCTGTTTTGGCAAGTAGGCCTGCGCGCGCAGCTTGTGCTTCATCAGCATCAATTTGAGCAGCAATGAAAGCAGAAAGCGCTGATATACGTTCGGACTTTTCTTTGAGCGTACCAAGTTGTTTTTGGAACAACACGGTTTCTAAGCTTTGAAGGCGGCTTTCAAGCGTTGCCTTTTTATCGCTATTAAAGAAGAACTCAGCGTCTGCAAGGCGAGGGCGAATTACCTTTTCGTTACCTGAGATAATTTGCGAAGCATCGCTGCTTTCAATGTTGGTCACGAACAGAAACGTATTAGAGAGCGCACCGTCACTATTAAGCAGTGGTACGTATTTCTGGTCGTCCTTCATCGTGTAAATCAGCGCTTCTTTAGGCACGGCTAAGAAAGCTTCATCAAAGCCCGCTTGAAGCACAACAGGCCACTCTACAAGTGACGCAATTTCTTCAAGTAGGTCTTCGTTGTAGTCAGGTGTTAACGATAAGCCTTTTGCCGCGTCTTCTAACTGTTGACGAACTTTATTTTTACGCGATTCAAAGTCGGCTAGAACAAATTGCTGCTCAAGCGCTGACGCGTAGTTATCAGCGTGATCAAGCTCGAAACGGCCTTCGCCATGAAAACGGTGACCTTGAACTGTACGACCGCTTGTTAAACCGAGTACAGAAACATTAACCACTTCGCTTCCATACAGCACGCAAAGAGTATGAACCGGGCGAATAAACTGCGTGTTGTAGTTACCCCAGCGCATTGGCTTTGGAATCGGCAATTTACTTACCGCTTGATTAATAAGCCCTTCTAAAAGCTCAGCAACCGATTGACCCGGAACGTGCGCTTTGTGAAGCAGCCATTCTCCTTTTTCTGTCACCAGGCGTTCTGCATCGGCTACGTCAATACCGTTACCACGGGCCCAGCCTTGTGCTGCTTTAGTTGGGTTACCATCGGTATCAAAAGCGGCAGCAACGGCAGGGCCGCGTTTTTCTACGACTTTATCTGCTTGGCCTTCAGCTAAGCCTGACACATAAACCGCAAGGCGGCGAGGTGCAGCAAACCAGCTTACCGAGTCAAAGCTCAAGTCTGCTTGTGTTAACGCTGCTTCAAACTGTACGGCAAATGCTTCACCTAAAGATTTAAGCGCTTTTGGTGGAAGCTCTTCAGTGCCTAATTCAACTAAACAATTTTCGGTACGCACGCTTATGCCTCCTTGTTACATAGTGGGAAGCCTAATGCTTCACGCGCTTGGTAATAACTTTCTGCACATGCTTTGGCAAGTGTTCTTACGCGAAGTATGTAACGCTGACGCTCTGTAACAGAGATTGCATGACGTGCATCTAGAAGGTTAAAAGCATGCGATGCTTTCATTACCTGTTCGTAAGCAGGAAGCGGCAAGCTGTTTTCAATAAGTTTCTGGCACTCAGCTTCGCACTCGTCAAAGGTTCTAAACAGCGCTTCAACGTTGGCGTGTTCGAAATTGTAGGTAGACTGTTCTACTTCGTTTTGATGGAATACATCGCCATACGTTACTTTACCCATAGGACCATCTGTCCAAACGAGGTCATAGATACTATCTACACCTTGTACATACATGGCTAGTCGCTCTAAACCGTAGGTGATTTCTCCGGTCACAGGCTTACATTCAAGGCCACCTACTTGTTGGAAGTAGGTGAACTGAGTTACTTCCATACCGTTTAACCATACTTCCCAACCAAGACCCCACGCACCTAGCGTTGGTGATTCCCAGTTATCTTCTACGAAGCGAATGTCGTGAACCAGCGGATCGAAGCCTAACTCTTTCAAAGAGCCCAGGTACAACTCCTGAATATTATCAGGTGAAGGCTTAAGCATTACTTGGAATTGATAGTAATGTTGTAAGCGGTTTGGGTTCTCGCCGTAGCGACCATCGGTAGGTCGACGACATGGTTGAACATAGGCGCTACTCATTGGCTCTGGACCTAGAGAACGTAGGAACGTCATAGGGTGAAAAGTACCGGCACCCACTTCCATATCCAGAGGCTGAATAATAACGCAGCCCTGACGCGCCCAATAATCTTGAAGCGCAAGGATCAACCCTTGAAAGGTCTTAATATCGTATTTCTGCATACATCCGCTGCTTATTAGTTATCTGACTTAAAATAAAGGTGGGATAGTATACAATTTGTGAGGCATAGTATGTAGGTGTAAAGGGTGAAAAAACGTCACGAATAAAGGCAATATACCTGTTCACAACAAGGATTTAATCTTTAAGTATGCCCAATCAAACGAAAATACAACAAAATGAACAATTACAACGATGTGGCTGGGTGAGTAACGACCCCATTTACCTTGCTTATCACGACAACGAATGGGGCGTACCTGAGCTAAATAGCCGAGCCTTATTTGCAAAGCTGTGTTTGGATGGTCAGCAAGCTGGCTTGTCATGGCTTACTATTTTAAAAAAGCAGCAAAACTTTGAGCGCGCTTTCCATCAGTTTGACCCTGAAAAAATTGCGCTCATGGGGCCTTCTGATGTGGAAAGGCTAATGCAAGATAGCGGCATTATTAGAAATAAGCTTAAAATAGAATCGATCATCAAAAACGCTAAAGGCTTTCTTGCCATTGAAGCGTCACAGCCATTTAGCGAGTTCATTTGGCAGTTTACAGACGGACGCTCAGTCATCAACGCGTGGGATGATTTTAGGCAAGCACCTACCTCTACCGATGCGTCAAAAGCAATGTCTAAAGCCTTAAAAAAGAGTGGATTTAATTTTGTGGGGGAAACTATCTGCTACGCATTTATGCAAGCGGTAGGGATGGTTAACGATCACGAAGTAGGGTGTCACTGTTACGAGCGCACGTGTAAGCTTGCCATAAAGTAAATATGAAGGTGGGCAAAAGAGACTAAGCGTAAAGCAAAAAAGGCCGCGTTCTAATGAGTATGCGGCCTTATTTCTTAAAACAATAAGCGGTGTATAACCGGGCGTTATTTCGCTGTCATAAGCGTTTCGCAATAGGCCTGTAGTGGCGGTAGCTCAGCTAGAACCTTTGATTCGTATTCTGACTCAATTTGCTCACGGGCCATATCTTGCTTTTTGCGTTCGCTTTTAGGTAACTGTTGCCGTGCTTCTAAAATAGCGAAACCACTGACTTCTGTGAATAGCGCATGAATGTGTGGATACTGCGCTTTGAAGTCAGGCGGGGTATTTATTGGAAGGGCGTTCAGCAAATTAACAATGCGGATAACGCCTTCTGATAAATCACACTGCTGCTGGTCCATCGCTTTGGCAATCACGATAATACTGTCGGTGATGTTAGTGATACGAGACTGTCTTGCCGCCTCTTGCCGTGCTTTTTGCTGCTTCAGTAGAAACAACAGCTTACCGGCATAAAAGCCAAGCCCAATAATGATTAATAGCGCAATGCCAGAAAGTACTGCCCAAAGCATGACTCTTTCCCGTTTTTATTAATGCTTAAAGTCGTCGATGTTAATAGCGTCTAAATCGTTAAACGGATCTATATCGTCGTCTTCATCATCATCTTCTACTATGCCTAATAAATCGCAAAGAATACGGTGGCGCGCCATTTTTTCATCTACATAAGCTTGTTGCTCGCGGGTTAACGGCTTGTCATCATCTAATTTGTCGAGTAAATCAGACAAACGTTGATCTGCCTCTAGTGCCGCTAGCTCTTGCGCAGGCGTAGCATATTTCTTCTTTTGCGCTGGTGTAGGTGTTACCGCTTTTACCAGCTGTATTGGCTTTTTACTGCCGTGACGAGGGTCTTTATTCTCTGCACTCTTTTTGCCCGTTACTTTTTTCTGTTCAACATTGTGGCGACTACCAGCTGGCTTGCCTTTATGTTTTTTAGGGCGAGGCGCTTCTGATTTGCGGTTTTCGCTTGGTTTAAAGTCTGGATCTTTACGAACGCCGATGAGGCCGACTTTTCGTGATTTCTTTGAACGTGCCATAATTTCCAAATAACAAAGAGAGTGAAAAAACAACGCTATTATAGCGCGAATTCGTGCCTGCGTATTGATCTTTGGGTGAGGTGTGTAAAATCAATACGGAAAACGTAAACTAATACGACAATCTGTTTCAGCGTTTTTTCATAAGAACAACGTCGTTCGCAGGGAAAGAGACATCAAAGCCATCTCTTTGCCCCAAAAATTGGAAGGTTGCTTCACTAAAAAAGCAAACATGGGTGATATCGTTTTTGTAATGCCAGTTAGCAAAACGGGTTTTATCAAGCACCCGCTTTGTCATAATGGCAAGCATGCCGTTTGTAGCAAGTAGTTCATTAAACAGCTTCCACTCTTTATGTGGAGTATGAAAGTGCTCAATAGCTTCTGTGCATGTAACTATATCGTATGCCTGGGCTAATACTTTGGGCTCGTTAGCATAGAAGGGGTCGTATACATGTGTTTGAACGCCCAACTCTTCAAGCATGCTCGCCAAAACAGGTGCTGGCCCACAGCCAAAATCCAAAGCGTGCAGCTCATTTGGCTTAGACGCCTCAATGAAAGGTGAAAGTGGCGTTAAAACCTTTCTTAAAAACTTTCTATAACCTTCGTCTTCAAAGTGATTTTCATGAAGGTCGTATTCTTGTTTCTCTCGGTCTTTCGATGGCAAAAAAACAGGAGCCACATAAACTAATTCGCACTGGTTACACTGAAGGTAATCACGCTTTTTGTCACTGTGATAATGAGATGGCGGGTTAACGCTTAAACATAAAGGGCAAGACATAGAAGGGTGAACAATAATATATAAAGGACTAAAAAAAGAAAAAGGCGATGGTTTTCACCATCACCTTACATTGTATGAGTGTCAGATGACACCTCTCCCGTTATACACCTCTATGTGTAGCTGGCTTCCCTAGCTGTGCTCCCCTTATTTTTGTTTTTAGCAGAGCTGTATTGTTGTTTTTGGCCCTCGTGGCTCTTTATCCCATCTTCCATGCTGCATTTTTATTATTATTCTTGTTATTTAGCTTGTAGCTTTTCAAAGGCACCTACAAACTACGCCGTTAGATTACACGAATAATTTCAAAATACAACTTTTCTGGTAACAATTTTTTAACAACAATATGCTAAAACGGTAATGCTTAGTGTAAGCCCGCGATATAGTTAGATAAAATTTCGATATCTTCATCAGTTAATTTCATCGCAATATCACGCATCATGCCGTTCATATCGTTATGACGTTGGCCTGAGCGGAATGCTTTCAACTGAGATGCAGTATACGTTGCGTGCTGACCGCTGATATCAGGAAAGCCTGCCAGCGCCATACCGTTACCTTTAGGGCCGTGACATGCAATACATGCAGTTACGCCTCTAGATTCGTCGCCACCTTGGTAAAGTGCGCGTCCAGCTTCAACATACTGTTCTGGCGTTTCACCTGCTTTTGGCTCTTGGCTTGAGAAATATGCCGCTAAGTCTTTCATGTCTTGCTCTGATAGTGGAGCAGCCATGCCGTTCATAACGGCGTTGTTACGACCTTCCTCGCCACCTGTTTGCGAGGCAAGTTTAAATTCGGTTAATTGCTTAACGATGTACTTCTCATGTTGGCCAGCAATTTTGGGGTTCATGTCAATCATGCTGTTGCCATCAGGGCCATGACAGGCTGCACATACTGCAGATTTCGCTTTACCTGCCTCGGCGTCGCCTTCTGCCATAGCAGTTGCGCTTAAACCTAAAGACATACATACCAACAAACACAGTTTTTTCATAATAAATCTCTTAAATGGATCCAACGGCTCGCGTGATATACGTGATATCATGCGTATTTTACACATTTAACGCGTCAGAAAAACCTATTCCATGATAAAACTATGGTTTTTAGCTGGTTTATTCATTAAAAAACTGTAAACCGAAGGTTGTGACGCATGTGGAGGTAAGTCTAGATGTCGTATTACACCAAAGCAAAATTCTTTACGAGTGCACCAGATATTCGTCATTTAAAGAATGATACCGGAATTGAAGTTGCGTTTGCTGGTCGTTCAAACGCAGGCAAATCGAGTGCGCTCAATACATTAACTCGTCAAAAGAACTTGGCGAGAACCAGTAAAACGCCGGGTCGTACTCAATTAATCAACGTCTTTGAATTAGAAGAAGACTTACGTTTGGTTGATTTACCAGGATATGGCTTCGCTAAAGTCCCTGTGGCAATGAAGAAAAAGTGGCAGGCGTCTTTAGGTGAGTACCTACAGAAGCGTAAGTCACTTAAAGGTTTGGTGGTGTTAATGGACATTCGTCATCCATTTAAAGACTTAGACCAAGACCTTATTCATTGGGCTGTAGCGTCAAACATTCCAGTGCTTGCGCTGTTAACTAAAGCCGACAAACTAAAAAGCGGTAAGCGTAAAGCGCAGCTGCTTATGGCGCGAGAAGCGGCCATGGCATTTATGGGCGATGTAACGGTTCAAACATTCTCTTCACTCAACAAACACGGTTTACCTGAGTTAGAACGCATTCTGGATACGTGGTTTGGTTTAAATAAAGTTGAAAACGAGGGGATGTCTGACAGTGAGTCAGAGTAATTAAACGCGCACTCGACGCCATGTAATAAGAGTGGGGTGTTAGAAAAAAGAACGCCCCGCATAATGCGAGGCGTAAACTGAGAGAAAACACATAAAAACCGAATATATAGAGTAGTCAGAAACTCAGAAGTTCAAAAACATAAGAAATTAATTACGCTTAAAAATTTAAGCTGTTGATACTTAACAATAATTTATTTTTTTCAGGCATAAAAAAACCCCGACAAAGCTGTCGGGGTTAAAGCAAAGGTTTGAAAACAGCTTTCTCACCTCTGTACCCTACATGCGTAATATTACAACAAAGTTGGGAAAAGGCAAGGGTGATATGTAATTAAATTACCAAAATTAATCAAGATAACACGCTTTTTAATGTTAAAACTGTAATCTAATTACCAAACTAGTGGGCTTCGTCCCAGTTCTCTCCCACGCCAGCTTCGACAACAAGCGGTACGTTAAGCGTAGCAGCACTTTCCATTAGCGCAGTGATGGTAGAAACATAAGTCTCGACCTTTTCTTCTTTTATTTCAAAAACCAATTCATCGTGCACTTGCATCATCATTTTGACATCGTCTGACGCATTTTTTCTAATCCAGTCGTCAACCTTAATCATTGCCATCTTAATAATGTCTGCTGCTGTGCCTTGCATTGGTGCGTTAATCGCTGCGCGTTCTGCGCCTTTTCTGCGTGCACCGTTACTTGCTTTAATGTCGGGCAAATAAAGTCTTCTACCAAATACGGTCTCTACATAACCTTTTTCTTTCGCGCTTTCACGGGTAGAGTCCATATACTCAAGCACACCTGGGTAGCGTTCAAAATAAAGGTCCATGTACTTTTGTGCTTCATTGCGCGGTATATTTAGCTGCTTTGATAAACCAAACGCACTCATACCGTAAATAAGACCAAAGTTAATTGCCTTTGCGCTGCGACGCTGCTCGGTTGTCACTTCTTCAAGCGGCACGCCAAATACTTCAGACGCTGTTGCTTTATGAATGTCTTTGCCATGGGCAAACGCGTCTAATAATCCTTTGTCGCCAGAAAGGTGAGCCATGATACGCAGTTCAATTTGTGAGTAGTCTGCTGCTACAAATTTATTGCCTTCTCGTGGCACGAACGCCTGACGTACGCGGCGACCTTCTTCGTTTCTAATTGGGATGTTCTGTAAGTTAGGATCGGTTGACGATAAACGCCCCGTTGCGGTTACTGCTTGATGATAAGAAGTATGAACTCGGCCCGTGCGATGGTTGATCATTTTTGGAAGTTTATCGGTGTAGGTATTCTTAAGCTTGGTTAAACCGCGATATTCCATAATCTTTTGAGGTAATGAATACTCAAGCGCAAGTTCCTGTAGCACGTCCTCAGAGGTAGAAGGCGCACCTTTAGGCGTTTTTTTAATAATAGGAAGCGACATCTTCTCAAACAAAACTTGCTGAAGCTGCTTGGTTGAGCCTAAGTTAAAGGTTTCGCCTGCTTCTTCGTGTACTTCTTTTTCAAGTTCTGAAATACGCGTAGCAAGATCCTGACTTTGTTGACGCAGCCTTTGGCTATCAATCAATACCCCTTCCTGTTCCATACGCGAAAGCACACAGGCAAGCGGTACTTCGACATCAACTAGCAAGCTTTTAAGCTCAGGAATGTCTTTCAATTTACTCCAAATTACATTGTGCAAACGAAGCGTTATATCGGCATCTTCAGCGGCATATGGACCTGCTTCTTCAAGCGCAATTTGGTTAAACGTAAGCTGTTTTGCGCCTTTGCCTGCAATTTCTTCAAAGTGAATGGTTTTATGACCTAGGTAGGCAAGGGCAAGTGAGTCCATGTCATGACGCTGCGCGGTACTGTTTAGCACATAGCTTTCAAGCATAGTGTCAAAGCCAATACCGTTCAAGGTAATGTCGTAGTTAGCCAACACGTTCTTGTCGTACTTAATATGTTGACCGACTTTTATCACACTGTCCGATTCTAAAATTGGCTTTAATGCTTTTAATACGTATTCACGTGACAGTTGCGCCGGTGCATCTGGGTAATCATGGGCTACGGGTACATATGCGGCTTCGCCTTCTTCTATGCAAAACGATACGCCCACTAACTCTGCATCCATGTAATTTAGGCTTGTGGTTTCGGTATCAAACGCAATTAACTCTGCGTCTTTTAGTTTTGCCACCCACGCGTTAAAGCGTTCTTCATCAAGTACTGTTTCGTACCGCGACTTGTCGATGTCTATTGAAGCGCCTTGTTCGTCCTCTTGCGCGCTGTCGCTGCTATCTTTACTTGTGGTAGCTTGAGCACTTGTGGTGTCACCGCCTGCTAGAAGCGCGCTTACTTCTGCGTGCCAGCGTTTGAACTCGTACTCTGCGAACAAATCGCGAAGCTGTTCATTATCAGCCTGACAGGGCATCAGTGCTTCAACATCATAGTCGAGATCTAGATCGATGCTGATGGTAGCTAGAGTATAAGAAAGGCGAGCTTGTTCCTCATACTCTTGCATTTTAGCCGCCATCGACTTACTTCCTCTAAACGACAGATCTGCAATTTTATCTAGGTTCTTATAAATGTCGTCGATACCGCCAATACCATTTAACAATGCTTGGGCACTTTTATCGCCTACACCCGGTACGCCAGGAATGTTGTCGACCTTATCGCCTTTAAGCGCAAGAAAGTCTATTACAAGCTCTGGTGGAATGCCGAATTTGGTATTCACACCTTCGACATCCATAAGCTGGTTGGTCATGGTGTTGATCAATGTCACATGTTCATTTACCAGCTGAGCCATATCTTTATCGCCGGTACTGATAAGGGTATCAATACCTTTTTCTGTGGCGTGCTTGGCTAATGTACCAATTACATCATCCGCTTCTACACCCGATTCAACAATTACGGGTAAACCCATTGCTTTGATGATGGCGTGTAATGGTTCAATCTGACTTCTTAGCTCATCCGGCATAGGCGGACGGTTCGCTTTGTACTCTTTATAGATGTCGTCGCGAAAGGTTTTGCCTTTGGCATCAAAAATCACCGCCATGTGCGTGGGGTTATACTGTTTGATCAAGCTTTTAAGCATGTTCACAACACCATAAATAGCACCGGTGTCTTGGCCTTTTGAATTGGTTAAGGGTGGTAAACCGTGAAAGGCACGAAAGAGATATGACGATCCATCGACAAGAATAAATGGAGGCTTTTTAGAATCAGGCATAGATGGCGATTTTCCAATGTACAATATGAGCGCAAGGATGCCACAGGCAAGGGCAGATCGCCATATCATGAAGGAACATTAAGGTCGATAGTTGATCGTACTTTACCTGTGGATAAGTTTGTGATCTAAAGTTTTGCGCACGACGATCCGGATGATCTTTGTCAAGTTAAAGATCACCTTTCAAATCAAGAAAAATAAGGGAATGAGACTAAGGTGTGAAAACAGCGTACCTGCTACTTACCATTCCATTTTTTGTGGATAACTTGGTGTACGTTTATTTTTGGTTTAACCAAGTTGGGCAAGTAATGTAGCATAACCGTTAACAATGTATATACGTATTACTAAGAACTTTTTTTGAACGATTGTGTATTTAATAGCCAAATATTGAATAAGTAGATGGCATAACGTCTGGGAGGACAGTATGAAGCAAGTAGCCGTTATTTTAAGTGGTAGTGGTGTGTTCGACGGAGCAGAGTTGCATGAAGCTGTATTAACACTTTTAGCGATAGAGCAAGAAGGCGTCTCTTATCAGTGTTTTGCACCCGATGTAGACCAATTGCATGTGATCAATCATTTAACGGGTGAAGTGTCGGAGGGTGAAACCCGTAACGTATTGGTAGAGTCGGCACGTATTGCTAGAGGCAACATTAAACCTGTTACCGAGTGCGACGTAAATACGTTCGATGCGCTTATCTTACCAGGCGGCTTTGGCGCTGCGAAAAATCTGTGTACGTTTGCAGTAGACGGAGAAAACTGCACATTTAATGAAGACGTATTGGCGGTTTGTAAGGCGTTCGCTCAAGCGAAAAAGCCGGCGGGTTACGCGTGTATTGCCCCCGCGCTTGCTGCAAAAGTGTACGGTAATCAAACTAAGTTGACCATAGGTGATGATGAAGCAACGGCCAGCGGATTGAATGCATTGGGCGCAAGTCACGTAAACTGCGCGGTTGATGAAGTGGTTATCGACAACAATGCGAAGTTGGTCACTACGCCAGCGTACATGCTAGCGCAAAGCGTTAGTGAAGCTAACGCGAGCATTAGTAAAATGGTGAAAACCGTGTTGGCAATGAAATAACGCAACCATATAAAAACAGCGTGTATAGGGAATACGAATGTGGGGAGACAAAGGTTTCCCCGCGTTGATTATAGTCCTATAATCAAAAATCTTACGTAACTACTGCGCCACTATAAAAATAAAGGCATAACAAGAAAATGCACTACCGTGCCATCATACGAATACTTGGTCTATTAATTGCGCTTTTTAGTGTGACCATGATCCCACCCGCTATTGTATCGTTAGTTTATCAAGATGGCAGTGGCTTACCTTTTACTCTTGCTTTTATATTATGCGTTATTGGTGGTATGGCCTTGTGGTATCCCAACCGTCAGCAAAAAAATGACCTAAGAGCGCGAGAAGGGTTTCTTATTGTTGCACTATTTTGGTCGGTACTGGCAAGTGTGGGTGCAATACCCCTGATTCTGTTAGAACAGCCCAGCATGACGGTGACAGATGCCTTCTTTGAATCGTTTTCAGGCCTGACTACCACTGGGGCAACGGTTATCGAAGGTATAGATTTTCTTCCGCACTCGGTACAGTTTTACCGCCAGCAGCTTCAGTGGTTAGGTGGAATGGGTATCATTGTACTTGCCGTAGCAATACTGCCTATTCTTGGCGTAGGGGGCATGCAGCTTTACAGAGCAGAGACACCTGGCCCCGTTAAAGATAACAAAATGACGCCACGTATTGCCGATACGGCAAAACATTTGTGGTACATCTATCTATCAATAACTATCGCGTGTGCGGGGGCGTATTGGCTTGCTGGAATGAGTGTATTTGATGCTATTTGCCATTCATTCTCTACCGTAGCGATTGGCGGATTTTCTACTCATGATGCAAGCTTAGGCTACTTTAGTAGCCCCGTTGTAAACGTGGTATGTACCGTGTTTTTGCTGATCGCTGCACTAAATTTCTCGTTGCATTACGCTGCGGTTAGCTCTCGTTCCGTGAAAGGGTATTTTAAAGACCCTGAGTTTAAAGCTTTCTATATTATTCAGGCGTCTCTTATCGGTATTTGTTTTTTAGTGCTAACCCTATCAGGCTATTACAGTTCTGCAGAACAAGCGTTAGACCAAGCAATGATTCAAGCGGTATCAATTAGCACTACTGCAGGTTTCGCCACAACCGACTTCTCTGTATGGCCAACGTTTTTGCCAATAATGCTTATTTTCTCCAGCTTTATTGGTGGCTGTGCAAGCTCTACGGGGGGAGGCTTAAAGGTGGTGCGAGTATGCTTACTATTTCTACAAGGTAAGCGTGAAGTAGACAGGCTAATTCACCCTAAAGCGGTCTACAGCGTTAAGTTTGGTGATCGTGCAATGCCTGATAGAGTCGTTGAGGCGGTATGGGGGTTCTTCTCTGCCTACGCCGTGGTGTTTGTGATAATTATGATAGGCCTGATTGCAACTGGCCTTGATAACTTAAGCGCCTTTACCGCCACAGCTGCAATGCTCAACAACCTAGGCCCGGGCCTTGGAAGTGTGGCGGCCAACTACGCTGATGTAACCGATGCGGGGAAGTGGATTTTGGTTACAGCAATGGTGTTTGGACGACTCGAAGTATTCTCGTTGCTTGTATTATTCTCGCCAACGTTCTGGCGAAGCTAGTTTATGAATAGCGTAGCTAAGTAGGTGTTGAAGATAACAATTTACAAAAAAGGGCGATATTTATCGCCCTTGTTTATTTCTATAACTGTTTTCTTTAATCATCGCACTTATCAAGTTTACAAAGCGCTAGCCAAAGAAGAAAGCACTTGGTTGGAATAGCTTTTCCACATCGTTGATGTATTTCTTATCTACCAAGAACAGAATGACATGATCGTTGGCTTCAATCTTGGTGTCACTGTGCGCGATGATTACCTGGTCGTCGCGAACAATTGCGCCAATTGTGGTACCTGGCGGCAGCTTAATATCGCCAATTTGCTTGCCTATTACCTTAGACGTATTTTCATCGCCATGTGCGATGGCTTCAATGGCTTCAGCTGCGCCTCGTCGTAATGAGTATACGTTAACAATGTCACCACGGCGCACGTGAGTAAGTAGTGCTGAAATGGTGGCTTGTTGAGGTGAAAATGCGATGTCTATCTCACCACCTTGAACCAAGTCTACATAAGCACTTCGCTGAATAAGTACCATGGCCTTTTGCGCGCCCATTCTCTTAGCCAACATGGCTGACATGATATTCGCTTCATCGTCATTGGTGACGGCAATGAAGGCGTCAACCTGCTCGATATTTTCTTCGCTGAGTAGTTCTGGGTCAGATGCGTCGCCACTGAATACAATGGTTTTATCTAAGTTGGCCGATAGATACTTAGCACGCTCTGGGCTGTACTCAATCAATTTAACGTTGTGATTGTGCTCAAGCTTTTTTGCAAGGCCTGCACCGATAAGCCCACCGCCAGCAATCATGATGCGCTTATAGCTTGACTCTAGTTTTTGAAGCTCGCTCATTACTGCGCGAATGTGCTTAGTAGCGGCAATGAAGAACACTTCATCGTCTGCTTCAATAACTGTGGTACCCAGCGGACGGATAGGGCGGCCACGACGGTAAATGGCAGCAACCCGGGTTTCAACATTAGGCATATGGTCTTTAAGTGCAGATAACGCGTGACCTACTAGCAGGCCACCGTAATAGGCTTTAACGGCCACAAGGCTCGCTTTACCTTCAGCAAACTCTACAACTTGAAGTGCGCCTGGGTAGTCGATTAGACGCTTAATAGCTTTGGTAACCAGTTGCTCAGGGGCAATAATATGATCAACAGGAATATCTTGCTGCTTATACAGCTGCTCTTGGTAAATAATGTATTGTTCAGAGCGAACGCGGGCAATTTTGGTTGGCGTTTTGAAAAGGCTATAAGCCACCTGACAGGCCAGCATGTTGCTTTCATCGCTGTTAGTTACGGCTATTAGCATATCGGCATCTTCTGCACCGGCTTTGCGAAGCACGTCAGGGTGAGAGCCCACACCTGTAACTACTTGTAAATCAAGACGGTCTTGAAGTGCGCGCAATATAGTGGGGTCAGAGTCAATTACCGTGATTTCGTTGTTCTCACCCACTAAGTTTTCAGCAAGTGTTCCGCCTACCTGGCCGGCCCCTAAAATGATGATTTTCATCGTTATTATTTTGCCTTCATATTCGTGCTGGTCTTAACTTTGTGACATTGCACAGCTATCCAACTCAGTCTTCTGACTTTACCAGCCTCGCATAATAGAAACCATCCATTTGTTGTTCACCTGGCGTTATCTGACGTCCGGGTTTATCTAGGGTTTCTGTTTTTAGTATGGGCGATAACGTAGCACTAGGGGTGTCTTCTAAAAACTGCTTAATTTGCGCTATATTCTCTCTTGGCAATATAGAGCACGTTGCATAAAGTAGCGTACCGCCTGGCTTTAAAAGGCCCCAAAGCGTATCTAATATACTACGCTGCAGCTGCGCTAAGTTGTCAATATCCGTTGATTTTCGAAGCCAGCGAATATCGGGGTGGCGACGAATAACGCCTGTTGCAGAGCAAGGTGCATCCAATAAAATTCTATCGAAAAGCTGACCATCCCACCATGAATCGGGGTTGGCCGCGTCACCTTGTTTAATATCTACTACGTGCTTAAGACGTGTCATATTTTCTTCAACACGTTTCAGGCGGGTGGCATCGGCATCCAGTGCTAACACGTACTGCGTATCAGGTGCGCGCTCTACAATGTGCCCCGTCTTTCCACCTGGAGCGGCGCAACAATCTAATATTCGCTCGTTTGCTTGCGGCTGCAAGTAGTGTGCGGCTAGTTGAGCTGCCCCATCTTGTACCGCAAAGTGGCCTTTTTCAAACCCAGGTAAAGCGGTTATGTCTTCTCTGTTTGTAAGTATCACGGCATCAGGATGGCTTTCGCTAAGTGTGTACTTAACGTTGGCTTTATCCAGAGCTTGAATGAAGTTTTCGAAGCTTACCTGTTGTCGGTTCACGCGAAGCCATATTGGCGCCATCGCATTTGTTTCACTACGAACCTGCTCGGCATCGCCGCCATAGGCTTGTTCAATAGCTTTATACAGCCATTTAGGTAAGCCACTATTTATAATGGCATCGTCTACCGGTTTGTCAGCAAGGTTTTCTCGCTGAAAATTGCGTAATACCGCATTCACCAAACCTTTTAAGGCAGCAGCGTTTAGATATGATGCTGCGGCCACAGTTTCACCAACCGCCGCATGTTTGCTCACACGTGAAAAATTTAATTGGTACAGGCCAAGAAGAATAAGGTGTTCAATAACCTTTTTGTTGCCTTTTAACGGCCTATCAAGCAAAGAGCGCAACCAATGCTGTAAAAGGGGAAGGCGGCGCATTACCCCTAACGACATTTCTTGAAGCCACGCGTTATCTCTAGCGTTATGTCTTCGCTGAACTCGCTCTAAGCACTCACGCGATGATTTGCCTTGCTCTAAAATTTGGTAAATGACCCACGCGCAATCCGCGCGCAGGTTTTTTTGTTTGGGTAGGGGTAATGGTTTCACGTTTTGTCCGCTTGCGTCAGACAGCGACCCACTTCAAACCACGTTTGGCGAGCATTAATTACGTCTGCAGCAGGTAGCGCCTTTTTACCTGGAATTTGAAGTGATGTGATGCAAAGAGCATCGCGTCCTGTAGCTATAGTAATGCCTTCTTTGGTGGCATCAATTACCGTACCTGGCGCGACATCTTTATCCAACGTTACAACGCTGGCTGACCACACTTTCACATTTTGATCTTCTACTTGCATCCACGCCACTGGCCACGGGTTAAAGGCACGAATATTACGTTCTATTTGCTTAGCATCATCTGCCCAATTGATAAGCGCTTCTTCTTTCGATAGCTTTTTCGCGTAGGTGGCTTGCGTATCGTCTTGTTTCGTTGGCGTATAGCGCTCAAAGTCGTTAACTACGTCAACCAACGCTTTTGGGCCTAGCTCTGCAAGTTTGTCATATAAGCTCGCACTGGTGTCTTCGGGCAGTATTGGCAAGGTTGCAATGTGCAACATATCACCGGTATCTAAGCCTTCGTCCATTTGCATAATGGTCACGCCGGTTTCAGCGTCACCCGCCCAAATAGAACGTTGTATTGGTGCTGCACCGCGCCACTTGGGCAGAATAGAACCATGAACATTAATGCATCCTAGCTTAGGTGCGTTTAATACTGCTGTTGGTAAAATTAGGCCATAAGCAACAACCACCATTAAATCGGCATTGAGTGAGGCTAATTCTTCCTGTGCATCTTGCGCTTTCAATGACTGAGGTTGATAAACGGGAATGCCATTTTCCTGAGCAAGTACTTTAACAGGGCTGGCGGTTAACTTTTTACCGCGTCCTGCTGGTCTGTCTGGCTGCGTGTAAACCGCAATAACCTCGTGCTCACTATCAAGCAGTGCTGATAAGTGTTTAGCTGCAAAATCCGGAGTACCGGCAAAAATCACTTTCAATGGAGTTGTCACGTTATTCCTTAGGCTTTGGCAGCAAGACGTGCTTCTTTCTCTAACTTTTTACGAATTCGTTGGCGCTTAAGCGGCGATAGGTAATCAATAAACAGTTTGCCTTTTAAATGATCAAGTTCGTGTTGAATGCAAATAGCCAACAAACCTTCAGCATCTAATTCAAACGTGTCACCATTTTGGTCTAGCGCTTTTACGGTAATTGTCTCTGAACGTTCTACCTTGGCGTAGTTACCTGGTACAGATAAACAGCCTTCTTCGCTAATCGTCACGCCGTCTCTGCGAATAATTTCAGGATTTATAAATACGCGAGGCTCGTTTTGATCTTCCGATACGTCCATTACAACAACTTGAACGTGGCGATTAACTTGCGTAGCAGCAAGACCAATACCGTTCTCGTCTTTCATGGTCTCGAACATGTCCGACACCAATTGTTTAATTTCGTCGTTAACGACTTCAACCGGCTTAGCTACCGTGCGAAGACGTTCATCAGGAAAACTTAATACGTCTAAAATTGCCATTTCTCGCTTACTTCACCTTTTCGCTGTATAAATTCATATACGATCTAATTGCCAGCACACTTTACAGTGCCTATTAAGTTACTATTCTAACGTATATCGGGCTGTTTCGTGCAGTTTTTTACCGAAACCCTATTAGAATACGTACTTATGCCGATATAGTGCTATTGTCTGAAAAATCAACAATAAGTGACAGTGAATAATTTGCAGGTGGTTAATTTGAAAAAGCGATTAATTGACGCGCGTCGAGCAGCAACATTTATCCTTGGTGTGATGCTGTCTGTGCCTGCATTTGCGCTTCAACTGAAAGAGAGCGCCCCTGAAACTTACACGGTGAAACGTGGCGATACGCTGTGGGCTATTGCAAATATATTTCTCAATGAGCCTTGGCTATGGCCAGAACTATGGCGAACCAATACGCAAATTGATAACCCGCATTTAATTTACCCGGGCGACGTTATTATTGTTGGGTATGTCGATGGCGAACCAGTGCTAACAGTAAAACGTGAGAAACCCTCCTACACATTATCACCTTCCACCGATAAGCGTTTGAAGCCAAAACCTGTCGATATGTTGTCGTGGACCTCTATCTCGCCGTTTATAAGACAGCATATGCTTCTTGATGAAGACAGTTATATGGCGTTACCCAAGTTGCTGGGCAACCAAGACGGAAATGTAAGGTTTGCGTCAGATGACTTTGTATTGAGCCAACAACAATTCAGTACCGACGATCAGTATAGAGTCGTCAGAAAGCACGCTACTATAAAAAACCTAGATGGAGAAACCTTGGGAATACAGGTTACACATGTATCTACGGCTTCGCTGGTCGAAAAAGGCCAAGCAGACGATACAATGTTGCTCTTCATCGATGATGCCAACCAAGAAGCAAAACGCGGGGATAAGTTAATGTCGGGTGGTTTTGTCCATCCTGATAGCTTTGCATTAGTGCCTGCCACTACTCAACGCGGCGCCGTGGTGGGCGACTTACACGAACATGATCTCCTTGGAAAGTATGACGTTGTTATTCTTGATTTAGGTAAGACAAACGTTACGCCAGGCACAGTGTTAGGTCTCTACGCGCAAGGCCCAGCAATCATCGACGAAGACAGCCCGCGTTATGTCGATGAGCCAGGCGCTAATAATGGTGGTGAGTGGTTTATCGATACGGTATCGCAGCCTGCACTTAAAGTAGGCGAAGTTGTGGTGTTTAAAACGTTTGATGCGGCAAGTTACGGTTTGATAACGCGAGCTAATAAAGGAATTAAGCGCGGTTTTATTGTCGCAAAGCCTTAGGTGTAGCGTAAAACCAGCGTGATTCATTGTCGCTCAGAAAGGAGCGACAATGAATTCACAATTACACCTTCAAAACAACGACGTTACTGCGTGGCTAACACTGGCATCGGCGCAGCGCGTATCACCAAAGCTTTGGTTAGAAGCGTTGAAACGCCTCCAGCTTTCCCCGTTTGCGCTCGCCAATGATTCAAAGACACTTCCTGAAGACGTAAAGCCGCTTACTGGCCAAATATCTCAACCTCTTATCGATGCAGCGTTGCGTTGGTGTCAGGCAAGCAGCAACCGGCATATTATTACGCTGTCCTCACCTTACTACCCACAGCTATTAAAACAGCTAGACAGCCCGCCTCTTGTATTGTTTGCAACTGGGGATAAGCAACTATTGCAGAAACCGCAACTTGCCATTGTCGGCAGCCGAAGGGCCAGTCTTCAAGGGAAGCGAATAGCAAACGATATTGCCTTTGGGTTATCCAGTAGTGGTATTGCGGTAACAAGCGGACTTGCCATGGGAATAGACAGCGCGGCGCATCAAGGCGCCATGTCTGGAAGTACCGGTACCGTCGCTGTTATGGGCACTGGGCCAGATAAGATATATCCAACCAAAAATAGCAAGCTCTATGACCTTATTAACAGCGAAGGTGGCGTCACTATTACTGAGTTTTTTCCTGGGCAGGGGCCTAAGCCTTGGCATTTTCCTCGGCGAAATCGGATAATTGCTGCTTTATCTCTTGGTACGCTGGTTGTAGAGGCAAAAATTAAGAGTGGCACCTTGATAACTGCGAATTTGGCCGCAGATATGGGGCGAGAAGTATTCGCTGTGCCTGGTAGTATCTTTCACGCGTACTCTGAAGGTTGCCACTGGTTAATCCAACAAGGCGCCAAATTAGTAACTAATATTAACGATATTCTTGTTGAAATTGGCGTTCAACCAGCGCAAATAAGCTTACAGGTTGACGAGCAAAACGAAAAAAGTACAGCGAATAGCTTGGCAACCGATAAATTATTAGCTAGTGTGGATTATGACATCACCGCTATTGATGTTATAGCCCAGCGCAATGCCATATCTGTATCGCAAGCAATGGCATCATTATTAGAATATGAGTTGCGTGGTTTAGTAGCCGCTGTCCCTGGTGGTTACGTTAAATTGAGGGGAAAATAATATGTTCGATATCCTCATGTATCTGTTTGAAAACTTCATTCACAGTGAAACGGAAATTCGTGTTGACCAAGACGAGTTGACAGAAGAGCTTGTGCGCGCAGGTTTTCATCACGATGAGATTTATAAAGCCCTCGCATGGTTAGAAAAATTAGCGGCTCTTCAAGAAACGGATATTAAACCGTATTTTTGCAAAGGCATTAGCACGAGCTTAAGTCGTATATATACGCACGAAGAGCAAATGCGTTTAGATGTGGAATGCCGAGGTTTCTTAATGTTTCTTGAACAGGTTAATGTTCTTGATGCATCTACGCGTGAGATGGTGATAGATCGCGTTATGGAAATTGATTCTAACGAATTTTGTTTAGAAGACTTAAAGTGGGTTGTGCTAATGGTGCTATTTAACGTACCAGGCAAAGAGAAGGCCTATGCACAAATGGAAGATTTATTGTTTGAAGAGCCTGATGGTGTTCTGCACTAATGCAGCCAGTTCATCCTTTTAATTTCCCAAGTCTTTGGTTTTCTGTATTTAACTAAATGCGTTGTGAGGTAGCAGCGCATTTAAGGTTCTTATGTCTAAAATAGACCATTCACTTTTCTCAGCACACGAGCATGCTCTAGAGGACAACTTCGGAGACTGCCCCGAATGCGGTAAGCCTCTTCATATAAAAAACAGTAAGTCGGGCCCATTTATTGGGTGTACTGGCTACCCACAGTGTAGCTTCAGTAAGCCACTTCACGATAAGCAAACCACCATACTCAAAACACTAGATGGTGTTGCCTGCCCAGAATGCGCTTCTGACTTAGCAATAAAGAAAGGCCGATTTGGTATGTTTATCGGCTGTACCAATTTTCCTTCTTGCCATCACATAGAACCCATTAAAGAAAAAGAAGACACCTTGGTTGATTGCCCTAAGTGTAAGAAAGGGCATCTTATTTCACGCACCAATAAATACGGCAAACAGTTTTTTGCGTGTAACCATTATCCACAATGCCGATATGTGCTAAATTTCACACCAGTAAATGAAAGCTGCCCAGACTGCGGTTGGGGAGTGTTGATTGACAAAAAAGGGCGATTGCAGTGCCCTCAGCCAACTTGCGGCTATAAAAAGTAGTCATACGTAGAGATTAAAACCATGTCTGATATCCAAAATGGGAACGTAAACACGTTTACCCCCGTTGAGGCCAATTCATCTGAAGTAGACCCTGTAGTTGCCGCGTTTGAAGCGGGAAGTTTAATTGTTTATCCAACCGAAGCGGTGATGGGCATAGGGTGCGACCCAGACAACGAAGCGGCGGTAAGCGCGCTGTTAGAAATTAAACAACGCCCTGTGGAAAAAGGCGTTATCTTAATTGCAGCAAATTACAGCCAGCTTTTGCCTTATGTTGACGACAATGCAATTCGCCCTGACAGACGCACTGATATTTTCTCTAGCTGGCCAGGCCCAAATACTTGGTTGCTTCCCAAATCGGCCTCTGCTCCCAAATGGTTAACCGGAGTACACAGCAAAATTGCGGTGCGAGTGACTAATCATCCAGTCGTAGTAGAGCTTTGTAATAAACTAGGCAAGCCTCTGGTTTCTACTAGCGCCAATCTAACCGGACAGCCGCCTGCAATCACAACCGAGGAAGCAAAAGCCGTATTCGCAGACTCTGTTTTCTATGTTGAAGGCAATGTGGGTGGGGCGTCCAAACCAAGTACAATCCGCGATGGTGACACAGCAGAGGTAATAAGAGCATGACATCAGCAGGGTTACTTGATGGAAAAAATGCCGCCGAAGTCATTGAGCAGGTTAAAAGCTATTTATTGGGCTTACAAGACACTATCTGCCAAACGCTTGAACTTGCCGATGGGAAAGGTCAGTTCGTTGAAGATAGCTGGCAGCGCGAAGAGGGGGGCGGTGGGCGCTCTCGTGTACTGAAAAACGGTGCGGTGATTGAGCAAGGTGGCGTTAACTTTTCTCATGTGTTCGGCAGTCAAATGCCTGCTTCAGCAACAGCCAATCGACCAGAACTGGCAGGAAGAAACTTTCAGGCAATGGGGGTATCGTTAGTGATACATCCTCATAACCCTTATATTCCTACCTCTCATGCGAACGTACGTTTTTTCATTGCAGAAAAAGAGGGTGAGGCACCTATTTGGTGGTTTGGTGGTGGTTTCGATTTAACACCGTTTTACCCGTTCAAAGATGATGTTGTGCATTGGCATGATACTGCAAAGAAATTGTGTAAGCCGTTTGGTGAAGACGTATACCCTAAATATAAAAAGTGGTGCGACGACTACTTTTATTTAAAACATCGCAACGAAACGCGCGGTGTAGGCGGGTTATTCTTCGACGATCTCAATGAATGGGGTTTCGAACAGTCATTCGCATTTATGCAAGCTGTCGGCAATGGCTTTATCGACGCTTATGTGCCCATTGTCGAGCGCCGAAAGCAAACTGATTTTGGTGAAAGAGAGCGAGATTTTCAGCTTTATCGAAGAGGTCGCTACGTTGAGTTTAATCTTGTGTTCGACCGTGGAACCTTATTTGGCTTGCAAACTGGTGGGCGCACAGAGTCTATTTTAATGTCAATGCCGCCGCTAGCACGATGGGAATACTGTTATACCCCTGCGCCAGGCAGTGCAGAGGCTAAATTAGCAGATTGGCTTAAGCCAACGAACTGGTGATGTCACCCAGACGTATAGGTGCTTACTCTTTTTTAAACTAAGCCCACAAAAACTAGCCTTAACTTATATAAACAACGCCGCAATAAAGCGCTTAAATAAGCACTCTGCGGCGTTTCTTTTGATCTACATCAATCTCGAATATCATCAGTGTTTCAGCAGGTTATGAACCTTGCGCTGGATCAATGTTTCTTTTGCACGAGAGCGTACAGTAGCGCCATCTTAGTTAAACATTAAAGAGACACATCATGCGCAAACACACTTTATCTGCTATTTGTCTTACTCTTGCTGCTCTTTCTCCTCTAGCAAGTGCTCACCAACAAGGTGATTGGATTGTTCGAGGTGGTGCTACAACTGTTGCACCTGATGAATCTAGCTCAAATATTTTTGCTGGTGGTGCAGACCTAGGCGTTGCCTTAACCATCGACAGCAACACTCAGCTGGGCTTAAACGTTGCGTACTTCATTACCGACAACATTAATATAGAGTTGCTTGCAGCGACGCCGTTTAAACATGACGTTAATTTTTCAGTGTCCGATCCGCTTGGAACGGGTAATCAGCTTGGTGAGGTAACGCATTTGCCTCCTACGCTAACTGCAAACTACTACTTCAATGATGCTAGCTCTGCTTTTCAGCCTTATATCGGTGCGGGTATTAACTACACCTTTATCTTCGATGAGGAATTTACTGGCGCGAATGAAGGTGCAGGTCTAAGTGATTTATCACTCGACAATTCATTTGGTTTGTCAGCGCAAGTTGGAATGGATTATCAAATAGATACGAAATGGCATGTCAACGCGTCAGTCCGCTTTATAGATATAGATACAGAAGCAACATTCAATGTTGGTGAGGCTCGCGGACAAGTGAACGAGATTGAAATAGATCCATGGGTATACACACTATCTGTTGGCTATACATTCTAGTTGGCAACTTATAGTTGATACTTCAAAGCCCTGGCCGTAAAAATCCGTTGGCTTTCACAATTGCACTACTTTATGCGCCATAAAGAGCGTAGACAGTAACAGGGGACTTGCGCGTTAAAAGGTTAAATCCTTCTAACGCGCTTTTTTATTTTGTGTTCACCATGTGGTTGGCAAGCTGATCAAGAGCATCTAGTAACTGTTGTGCTAAAGCAATATCGTCAACTGTCTTAAACATTGCTTTTCGCATGCAGTACATCCATTGAGCCTTAAGCTCTGGCGTTACGGTATAAGGTAAATGACGAGCACGTAAACGCGGGTGGCCAAACTGCTGCTGATAGTCATCTGGCCCACCAAGCCATAAACTTAAATACAAAAAGAACACGTGGCGAATTCTATCTAATGGCTGAGGGTGAATAGCAAGCAGCTCTTTTGCTAATGGGTCGGTTTCCATTATGTCGTAAAACCCATTTGCTAATTCGCGTACTTTCTCCTCTCCACCTATGCGTTCATATGGTGTAACCTGCCTAGCTTGTTTATCGCTTTTCTTTTTTATATTAAATAAGTTTCGTATTCCCATGAAAAAATTCGCTGTATTCGGAAATCCTATTGCGCAGAGTTTATCACCAACTATTCACCAAATGTTTGCTGATCAACTTGGAGAAACGATTTCTTATGAAAAGATACTTGCGCCAGAAGATGGCTTCGTAGAAGCAGCAACAACGTTTTTAGCGCAAGATGGTGCAATAGGTTGCAATGTCACCATGCCGTTTAAACTGGATGCATTTAACTTTGCAAAGGTTGATGATCAAGCAGCGAAAGATGCGCAAGCTGTTAATACATTAATGAATGATGACAACGGTAAAGTGTTGGGATATAACACGGATGGCATTGGGCTAGTAAACGATTTATTAAATAATGACGTTGAAATCCAAGGTAAGCGAGTGTTGCTTATCGGTGCCGGTGGCGCAGCGCGTGGAGTGATTTCTCCTTTAATAGAAGCAGGCGCTGCATCACTGACTATAGCGAACAGAACAAAAGCGAAAGCGGAACAAGTGGCGAACGCTGTTTCAAACTCAAAAGTACAAGTCGTCGCGCTTGAAGATATCGCAAGTGTAGCGCCTCATATTATCATTAACTCAACAGCGGCCAGTTTAAGCAATGAATTGCCGTGCAGTCTAAACAACGGTGTTTTACGAAACTGTGACGTGGTGTACGACATGGTTTATAAAAACTCTCCCACGCGTTTTATGAGAGAAGCCGCTGAAGCTGGTGTTGAAAACCAGATAGATGGTTTAGGAATGCTGGTTGAGCAAGCGGCAGAAGCGTTTTACATATGGACGCAAAAACGCCCGGATACGTCAGATATTGTAAAGCGAGTAAGAGATATCGTTGAGCAAGGTGAGAAGCGAAACTAGTTCGCTTCTTCCAGATACTCATCTTTTAATACAACGTAGTTAACAGCAGACTGTCTGAGAAAAGCCATTTCGCTTTCTTTTAACGGTCGCTTCTTTTGCATAGGGTTACCTACGTACAAATAGCCGCTTTCTAATCTTTTGTTTGGTGGAACTAAAGTACCTGCACCAATAAACACATCGTCTTCAACCACAACGCCATCCATTACAATAGCGCCCATGCCAACCAATATTCTATTCCCTAGTTGGCAACCGTGCAGCATGCACTTGTGCCCAACGGTAACATCTTCGCCAATAATAAGAGGGAATCCTTCCGGGTTTTGCTTAGATATACGGGTAACATGTAAAACACTGCCGTCTTGTATATTAGAACGAGCGCCAATACGGATTTTATTTACGTCGCCCCGCGCTGCAACAAGTGGCCAAATACTCGTATCGTCTTCTAATACGACATCACCGACTATTCTTGCTGAGGCATCAACGTAAACATTCTTTCCTAATATAGGAGAGACACCTTTAAAACTATCAACTGATTTATGCATTACACACTCGCATGGATGGACTTCTTTATTAACAAGAACTGTAACAGTAATAGCGAAAGGTGTGTACATACGAAGCAGTATTATAAAAATAGATAAAAGGTATTAATGATAAAGCGATAATTAAAAGAAGAGAGAAGACGCGTTAATTGATACTTTTTAATTACCGTATTAATAAATAGGGGAGCAAAGAAAAGGTAAAGCGTGACAAGGAATGAGTATCTCGCGAGGAATGGGTATTGCGAGTAAGTACTCTTAGTACGAATACTGCACGATATCGCGGTAAAACGCGCGCATTTTAAGCATTCAAAACGAATGTGACACTTTTTTTAAAATAAGTGTTGACGTGAGCGCTCATTTCCCTAAAATGCGCATCCGCTTCGGGGGAAAAGCAAAACAGCAAGCCTCCTGAAGTAAGTCTCTACTACCTTTATAGGCCAGTAAAGACGGGGGTTTAGAAGAAGCGCTTCAGAAAATAAATTTTCAAAAAGTGTTGACAACGAAAACTTCCAGCGTATAATGCGCACCTCACTCGAACAGGGTGAGTCACTAAGAAGCGAAGCTTCTAGTGAATGTTCTTTAAAAATTTAGACAAGACAATCTGTGTGGGCACTCGTTAAGAGTGTCACAACGACGATTCATATTTCGATATATTTAATTGAAGAGTTTGATCATGGCTCAGATTGAACGCTGGCGGCA